>CAZVBQ010000004.1:42850-186431 GCA_964625575.1 uncultured Ignavibacteriaceae bacterium
AAGAAAATCAATTGAACCCTTTTATATCTTCTATTCTTCTGTTCTTCCTGTAAAATATTTTTCCACAGGAAGCATAAAAGAATAAAAGGTATAGAAGAAAATCAATTGAACCCTTTTATATCTTCTATTCTTCTGTTCTTCCTGTAAAAAAACTTAACAAAGGAAACAAAAATGGAAAACGAAATCAAAAAACAGGTTCAGGAAAAATATGCTGAAATTGCCGTTCAGGCAAGTAACTCCGGTTGCTGCGGACCCACGGGATGCTGTGGCGTTTCATCGGTGGAAATTACCATGATCGGTGATGAATACTCGGGTATCGAAGGACACGTCGCTGATGCCGACCTCGGCCTCGGTTGCGGACTACCAACCGAACACGCGGCTATCAAACCGGGTGACACCGTCCTCGACCTTGGCAGCGGAGCCGGAAATGATGTCTTTGTAGCACGGGCAATCACCGGTGAATCAGGTAAGGTAATCGGTATCGATTTCACACCCGAAATGATAGAAAAAGCCAACCGCAACCGCGATAAACTGAAATATGAAAACGTTGAGTTCAGACTGGGAGATATCGAGAAGATGCCTGTGGAAGACAATACGATCGATGTAGTGATTAGCAACTGCGTTCTCAATCTCGTTCCCGATAAGGTTACAGCTTTTAGCGAGATCAGAAGGGTTCTTAAACCGGGTGGTCACTTCTGTATATCAGATGTGGTTTTCGAGGGTGTTCTCCCCGAGGGCTTCAAACGCTCGGCAGAATTGTATGCCGGATGTGTCGCGGGTGCTCTTCAAAGTGATGAATATTTGAAGATCATCGAAGATACAGGTTTTACTGATATCAATGTAGCCAAAACCAAGAAGATCGATATCCCTCAGGAAGTCTTTGAGAAATTCCTCACACCTGAAGAACAGGAAGAAGCAAAGAAAAATCATCTAGGGATCTACAGTATTACGGTCACCGGGGTGAAGTGACCACCAAAGACCCGGAGACCCTAAGACCCGGAGACCCTAAGACCTTAAGAACTTGAGAAATTGAGAACCTGAGAACCTGAGAACTTGAGAAATTCTATTGTACAATATTCTTTAGCCCGTGGAGTAATTCGCGGGCTTTTTCTATAAAGAGAAAAGCCTCCCCAAATCTGAACTACTTAATAAAATCACTCATCGCTCAGAACTCATCACTCAGAACTGACCTCTAACCACTAACCACTGACCACTAACAACCTCATCGCTCATCGCTCAGAACTCAAATCTCCTTATCTTTGTAGTAAAGAATTTCAACAGTTGGATGAACAAACAGAAAAAGCACGAACAGCCCGAACCGATAGTTTTCTGCACTGAATGCGGCAGCGCGTTAACCGATTTCTACAAGACCGGTGAAGCAAAAGACGAGAAGAAAGTGAAGGAACACTACGAGAACTGCCGCAAAACCGGCAAGTTCAAAGGAGACATGTGCTCAAGAATGTTCATCGCCCTCGATTTTGACTTCCCAATAGAAGATAACATCTGATATAAGGTTCCCTGTTAAAAGTAAACACCTGACATCACTTCCTTCCTGATTTACTAATTTAATCAGTACATTTACTAATTTATTTTAATAATTACAAATTAATAAAAAATATTTATAAAATTATTTGCAATAATCTTGGGAGAATTGGGATAAAAATTGTAGTTTAAACTTGTGTTGTTACAAATTGATCGCAACAGATCGATTTCCGGTTATCTACAATTTTTAGACTAAACGAAAAGTACTATAATGAAAAAGATTTTACTTCTTGCGGTGTTTATCTCAGCCTGTCTTTTCCCCTATCTCAGTAACCCAAAGCCCTTTATCAATGATCAATTACCTCACTCCAGGTTTGAAACAGGCGTTAGTAACCTTCCGGTATCCCATGACGATCTCCCCTCAATCAAAAAGCAAATGGAAATGGTGTTTGTTGAAGGTGGTACTTTCATGATGGGAAGTGATGAGGGTGACTCCACTCAACAACCGGTTCACAAAGTGACAGTAAACAGTTTTTATATCGGAAAATATGAAATTTCTCAAGAATTCGAAGACAGTTTGGCTTTTATCTTCAAAGACGAATCAGAAGTGCATCCGGTGAAGGATTCAACACACTGGCTTCATTATTACTACCGGTTGTGCAATTATTTAAGCGAAAGAGAAGGACTGAAACCAGCGTACAAATTCGAGAAAATATTGATAAAGAGAGGCGGGGCTTCCAAAAGTGATTCTACAGTAATACTTGCCACTTGTGACTTTAAAGCGAATGGTTACAGACTGCCGACAGAGGCCGAATGGGAGTTCGCCGCCCGCGGTGGTAATAAAAGCAAAGGATATAAATTCAGCGGCAGTAATAACTTAGAAGAGGTTGGGTGGATCGAAATTGGTTTTGGAGACTACTTTACGCGCCCGGGGATGAAAAAACCGAACGAACTTGGGCTATACGATATGAGCGGGGGGCTGGGCGAATACTGCTGGGACTTTTATGCACCCTACGATCGTAAAACACAAATTAACCCGACCGGACCACCCTTAGGTAAGGAGATCGTTTTCAGAGGTGGCTGCCTTTATGATTCGCAGGATGGTTGCACTGTGACTGCCCGGCGGGGTGATTCGCCCGGTCGAATGTACGCCCTGCCCGTAACTATCCGGTTGGCACGATCGAAGTAATTCATAACACACTGATTTACCTCCAATCGACCCAAATAAAAAAAGCCGGATCGCAAAATCCGGCTTAAAACTTCACACCCGCGCAACGGGCAACGCGCAACGGGCAACGATTCCTCGCTACTCGCCACTCACTACTTACTCTTATACGTCTCCATAATATACTTCGCGACGGCTTTAACCTCTTTAGGTTTCAGACCTTGCGCGGGCATCGGAGGATAGGCAGGGTTCTTCTTCACGGGGTTACCGATGAAGTTAACCAATTCTTCCATTTTGCCCTCATATTTGGGAAGTGTCTCTTTGTACGGAGGTCCGACCAATTTCACATCCCATTTGTGGCAAGCCTGGCATTTCTGCTGGAAGATCGCTTCGCCGCTGATCTCGGCACCGCCGGTGGCAGCAAGAAGCTTTTTCATGGTTGAATCGTAATCAGCACCGAGCTGGAGCGAGTGAAGTTTTGTGCTCTGTTTGAAAGCATTCTGGTCACCGATTATAAGCGCCATGGCTGAAAAAACGAGGAAAAGAAGCGCCCAGCTTGTGGCGTTCATGTTTTTCTTCTTCGCGATCTCGTAGATTGCGTGGAAGAGTCCGAACACCAGCACGGCTGCCAACGCCATATAGAGAAGTGTCGGTCTGCTCATCGAAGAGGCAGGAATCTGAATGGTATGGATAAGTATCAGCAACGGAAGCGAGTAAGCCGAGATCATCGCGATCTTCGTGAAGCTGTTTCTCGCTAATTCCTTGTATTCGTCTGAGGCGTCTTTTATTCCGCCTTCCCAGTAGAAGAATCTGAAAAGCATTACTGCCGCGGTTATGGCGAAACCGAAAGCGAAAACATAGAGCCACTTCATAAAGAAGCTCCCAGAAAGGAAGATCAGAAGCAAGTTCTTCGAGGCTGCCCACTCGTTTGAGTAGATGCCAAGTGCCAAACCCGCGATAACAAAGTATGTGGATGAGATCATCATGAAGAGGGCCCACGGACCGGAGAATCTGTTCAGATCGCTGGCGCTCTCGAAGTAAGATTCAACTTCATCGTCACTTTCCATCTTCTTGAAAAGTCCTTTGAACTCGAGTGAGTACCTGTAGATGTAAACAAGGATCACTGCCGGAACGCTGAGAAGAGAGCCGAAGAAAAGGTACCCGACCGAAGCGATCTTCATCTGATGGAGTATCTGAGCGGCAATGAAAGTAAGGACAAAAGGAGGCAGCATCGCGAGGATGAATCCGGCTGTCTTCTTGAATGTAGCTGTTCTGATAATATCCGATGAAAGCTTCAGATAGAGGGGATCACCGGTTAATCTTGCTTTCCTTTTGTAGTAAAGCGAGAGTGAGATACTCCCCATGAGCATTCCGGTGAACGGAATGTAAAGGAAGAGAGCAAGCATCATCATGTAGTGAAGGAGCTGAATGTGTTCCAGTGACTGAGGTAACACTAATTTGTCGAGAAACTCCATACTAGAATAATCCTTTCGGCATCAATTTATCTATTGAAATAACAATAACCATATACAAAACAAAATAATTTATACCCATGAACGCTTTCCTGAAAGCGAGCCTGCCGGTATCGTGCTTCAGCAGACGGGCGGAATAGACTATAAGCGCTCCGGCGGAGAAAATAATCATGAGGACAGTCACCCACCCTTCAACAAGATTGAAGAGAGGAAAAAGAAGTGCCGAGAGTGCCGTGGCAACGATCCACGAAAAAGTGATCCGTGAAAGCTGCACTTCGTTGAACCGGCTCATGATCGTCGGAAGCCCCGAAGAGACGTAGTCTTTATCGAGAAACAAAAGCAACAGCCAGAAATGAGGGATCTGCCATATAAAGAAGAAAAAGGCTAGCAGTATGCTCGCGGGGGATGTGAACTCCCCTCCTCCGGCTACCCATCCCACCACGGGTGGAATAGAACCGATTATCGACCCTGGAACCACCGCGAATGGATTCTTCCTCTTCATTGGGGTGTAGATGATATTATACCACACCAGCGCCAAAAGACCGAGCGCCATCACAAGGAGTCCGTTGGAAATGTAGAGGATCGCGGAACCCGAGATGACCAGCGTCAGGGCGATAATTATGACCTGCACCCTCGAGAGTGCACCGGATGGAAGCGGACGGTTTCTCGTCCTGTTCATCCTGTTATCAATATCGATCTCCTGAAGATGATTTACGGAAGCCGAGCCGCACGCCGTAAGGAAGATTCCGATAACCGGCCATATAACCCCGGAGTCAACCGTTCCGCGTGACAACAGGTATCCGAAGCCGGTCGTTATTGAAACCAGCATCGTTATCCGTATCTTGATCAGGTCGAGTAAAGTTCTCATTTACTTCTTTACGTCAGCTTTTTTAGGTGCTGCTTTGGTTGTGTCCTTCACTTCCTTGGCGGAGGTGGTATCTTTCACGGCAGCGGTTGTATCAGCCGCGGGAGCGATGCTCACGCCCGTTTGTTTGGCCTTGTATGCCAGCCATGAATCAAACACATCCTTCTTTACGATATGAACTTTGGTGTACATGTTCCAATGGTTCAGTCCACAGTACTCAGCGCAGGCAATGTCATAAACACCTGTTTCATCCGACTGGAACCACAGTGTGTTGTTCTTGTTCGGAAGCGCGTCTTTCTTGAACCTGAAGTGAGGGATGTAAAAGCTGTGGCTAACATCCATCGAGGTGATATCAACCTGAATGGGGGTGCCAACCGGAACGTACAAAGTGTCGGCTTTCACACCATTGGCGTACTCGAAGTTCCACTTCCACATCTGACCGATCACTTTGATCTTCATCGCGTTTGCCGGAGGTGTAGCCAGTGCTTCAAATCCGAGGTAGCCATACCAGAACATGCCCGCCACAAGAATAAGGGGGATCACGGTCCATGTGATCTCAAGGGCTACATTTCCCTCGATGTTAACGGCTTTTTTGTGCCGTTTCGCGTTGTATTTATAGACGAACCAGAGCATCGCTGCCGTTATTGCCACGAGAAGTATCGTGGAAATGGCGACTATAAATGTGAACGCGTGATTTACACTGTCTATGTAATTTGTTTCATTAAACATTTATTATCATCCTTGCAAAAAACTATAGTCTGAGAATAAAAGAATTAGTGATACTGCCAGGAAGAAGATCGATGTATATACAAAAACAGTAAACATCCTGTTCTCCACCTCGAGGTGCATGAAGACTTTCATAACAAGGAAAGACTTAAGCCCCGCCACAGAGAGCGCGGTGATAATGGTCAGGTTTCCGAAATTAATACCCGCAACCGCGACAGTAAGTCCGGTAAGCACCAAAAGGGCAAACCAGATTATTATGTAGTGGCCGTATCCGTGTGAGTGTTCTTTATGTTCGTGTGTGTTGTGTTCGCTCATCTAAAACCTCAACCTATCAGATAAAATAATGGGAAAAGGAAGATCCAGATGACGTCAACAAGGTGCCAGTAGAGACCGGCCGACTCAAGTCTTACGAATGAGTCTTTGTTGATCTTGTCTTTCCAGGTCCACCAGGTCATTGTGGCAATTAGCACCATACCGATGATAACGTGAAGTCCGTGAAGACCTGTCATCACATAATACAAGCCGAAGAAGAGTACTTCCCCGCTTTCTTTTTCAAGGAGTTTCTCGCTTCCGGGGTAAATACCGTGCGATATCTTCGCTGACCACTCGAAAAACTTGTTAACAAGGAACCCGAGCGCCATGCCGAGCGTCACCAACTGGAAGAAGATTGAAAGATACTTCTGCCCTTTCGAAATGGCGACGATTGAGAGCACGATCGTGAGACTGCTGGTGAGCAGGATGATCGTGTTCAGCGCGCCAAAAAGGGTGTTCAGTTCCTTGGCAGCAATATGAAACTGCTCAGAATGGGTGAATTTATAAACAGCGTATACCAGGAACATTCCGCCGAAAAGCAGAAGTTCGGTGAACAGAAAAAGCCACATTCCAAGGCGGGAGCCTTCATCATCGCGATGCATGTGTTCTACTGTTCCCTGCGCGGTTGTTGGATCGCTCAAACCTTTTCCTCCTCTAATTCAGGTGAAGAAACTTCATTTCTCTTGTATTCGTACGGTCCTGCTTCAACAACAGGTTCTTTTTCAAAATTGAAAACATAAGGGGGTGTGGGGGTTGTCCACTCAAGGGTCTCACCGTTCCAGATGTTCTTTTCGGTAACCACTTTGCCCTTCTTTACGGCATTGTAAAGGTTGATGAACATGATCAGCAAACCGGTGATAAGCACCCATGAACCAACCGTTGAAAGCATGTGATAAGGCTGAAATTCAGGAAGATAGTCATAATATCTTCTCGGCATGCCGAGCCATCCCATTACAAACATCGGGAAGTAGAGCAGGTTAAAGCCGATGAAAAGGGTCCAGAAACCGGCCTTCGCGGCAGTCTTGTTGTACATCCTTCCGAACATTTTTGGCCACCAGTAGTGCATCGCGGCGAAAATACCGAAACCGGTACCTCCGAACATCACATAGTGGAAGTGCGCGACAATGAACGATGTATCGTGGATGTGCAGGTTAACCGAGAGTGCTCCCTGAATAAGACCAGTGAATCCACCGATCGCGAAAAGGAAGATAAAGCCGAGCGCGAACAGAAGCGGCGGCTCGGTAAGAATGGAACCTTTGTAAAGCGTTGACACCCAGTTGAAAACCTTGATCGCCGAAGGGATCGAAACGAGGAAGGTCAGAACTGAGAAAACGATCATCGCCACGCCGCTCATGCCTGTGGTGAACATGTGATGCGCCCACACCAGCGACCCGAGGAAAGCGATCGCGATACTCGAGAATGCTATAAACTTGTATCCAAAAATTGTTCTCTGCGAGAAAACAGGAATGATTTCTGAGATCACACCCATCGCCGGGAGGATCATGATATACACCGCGGGGTGCGAATAGATCCAGAAAAGGTGCTGGAAGAGAACAGGGTCGCCACCGAGAGCGGGATCAAAAATACCTACTTTAAGGGTTCTCTCAAAAACCACGAGAAGGAGGGTGATACCGATGATCGGGGTCGCGAGAACCTGAATCCAAGCGGTCGAGTAAAGCGACCATACAAAAAGAGGCATCTTGAAGAAGGTCATCCCCTTCGCTCTTAAGCGGTGGATGGTCACCACGAAATTGATACCCGTGAGAATCGATGAGAATCCAAGCACGAATGCCGCAGTAAGCGCGGGAATCACGTTTGTTGAAGTTCTTACTGAGTAAGGGATGTAGAATGTCCACCCGGTATCAGGGGCGCCACCCGGCAAGAAAACCGAAGTGATTGCCATCAGTCCGCCTATTACAAACAGCCACCATGAAAGGAGGTTCAACCTCGGGAACGCCACGTCGGCAGCTCCGACCATGATCGGGAGGAAGAAGTTTCCGAACACCGCGGGGAGTCCCGGGATAATGAAGAGGAAGATCATTATCAGACCATGCAGGGTGAATATCGAGTTGTAGGTCTGGGGGTCCATGATCGTTTTTCCGGGGGCGATAAGTTCGAGCCTCATCAGAAAACCGAATGTGACACCCACGGCGAAGAACGCAAGCATCGTGACCAGGTAAAGAATACCGATCCGCTTGTGGTCCACCGACAGAATCCAACCCAACAGACCGGAATGCTTCCCTTTGTAGTCGAGATAACTTACATTCACATCATTTGTTGTTGAAGACATATTATGCACCTTCTTTAATATCTTTTGTTTTTGATTTGCTAAGTAACACAACCATACCCACTGCTGCTGCCAGAATTATGAGGACACCGAAGATACGTGTAACGTTAAGAACGTAGGTTTCGCTTTCGTTGTCATAATTGAAGCAGAATTTAAGCACTTTAGCGACTGTCGGGGCTGTTTTTCCGTCCATTGCCTCATAGATCGACATTTTGATATCGAAAGGGAGATACTTCGGCCCGATTATGTACCTTGTTATCATTCCATCTTTCGCTATCGCCATTATCACGCCGGGGTGAACTATCTGATCGCCAGCCCTTCTGAAAGTGATACCCGCGAGAGCGGTTATCTTCTTTATCGAAACGGAGTCACCTGTCAGGAAGTGCCAGGAGTTCTCCGGCAGTCCGACCGCGCCTGAGGAGAGAACACCTTTCTTCTTCTCAGCGGCGATCGCCGGGGTTTCATGGTGATCGATCGAAATGCTCACGAGCTGGTAGTCCTTGCCGGGGGCAAGATCAAGTCTCCTGATCTGTGAGGCAACATCAGCGATCATTGGCGAACACATTGATGGACATTTATAATAAACGAACATCAGGATCGTCGGCTTGTCGATGATACTGCTCAGTGGCATCTTCTCCCCTTTCTCGTTGGTGAAAACCATGTCGAGAGGTAGTTTGGTACCGAGTTTACTGTCGTCAAGCCCCACTTCCTCACTACCCTGGTTGAGGGGGAAGGAAACGGAGAAGAACAACAGAAAAAGGAATAACAGTCTTACAGTCATATTTCTAATCACAAAGCGCTTTTCAGCCATCCAAACATCTTGTCAAGATCATCTTTACTCATCGAGAAAAGCTTGTACTTAAAGCCGTTACTTTCAAGGTTGCTCTTTGCAACTTTAATGAAGGCTTCTGTTCCCTCTTTCCAACCCGGATTTGAGAGGAGGAAGTAGAGGGCAAGCTTCTTGTTCTCGGCAGTTGTAACAAATAACTTCGCGCCTTCGTTCGTCTTCGCCAGCTTGTCAGCTGTGGCAAGCAAGGTTTGAAGCTTCTTTCCGGCGGCCGAGTTATCTTTTACTTTCATAGCCATCGCGCCGGTTACAGGAATTGTACCCGGTTTGAACGTTCCCTTGGTCAACTGATACTTGTCATCAAGTTCCTTGATCTGGGCATCGGTTACCGTGGGGGCGTCGGTCATAAAGTTGTTTCTAATGTAGTAGATCAGACCAACCCTTTGATCGGCGGGAATTACATCGTAAGCCGCCATGCCGTTCTTGGCGATACCTTCCTGAAGTGTCTTCCACATCGCGGGGAAATCGCGTCCGTTTGTCCAGCCGTCAGTGGCATGGAAATTTCTCGGCTTCGGGTTCAGCGCGGCGCCGGCAGTTCCGTCACCTTTACCCGCTGCACCGTGACAAGAAACGCAGTTGGTGTTATAGAGCTCTTTTCCTTTGGCGATAAGCTCATCGGAAGGCTTTTTTAACATCGCGGCGTCAACGGCTGTCAGCATCGCGGGATCAGCCACGGGAAGCTCAGCAACAATTGTGGTTGAATCAAACAACCTCGCCGGAAGTCCGTTCTGATTTACAGTCCCAAGATTTCTGGCGTAGTAAATTCCGATCCCGATCAATACGATAAAGAGATAGGGATATGCCGCCGCGAGAAAAGCTATGGGATTATCAAATTTTTTCGTTTTATTATCACTCATTCTCTTTCTCCTCCTACGGCCTGTTATTCAGTCCCCTCTCGAGCTTTGGATCGCCGACAGGTACTACATTATGCTTTTTAAAGTTGAAATAGAAGACAATTACAAGCCCGCCGATGGCAGCCAGAGGGAAACCGAACTCTGTGAGCACGTAAACCAGACCGCTCTTTTCGCCGTGATACTGTGGCATTATCAGCCAGTAAAGGTCGATTATGTGCGCGACGAGTATCCATACGGCGGCGAATTTCAATCTAACCGGGTCTTTCTTCGCGGGCGCCGGCAGCAGAAGCGTGTAAGGCACGAGGAAGTGAACAACCATCAGGGTGAGTGAAATTGCTGCCCACCAGCCTTCCCATCTTCTTACAAACCAGAAGGTTTCTTCAGGAAGGTTCGCGTACCAGATCAGCATGAACTGCGAGAAAGCAATGTAAGCCCAGAAGTTGATGAATCCGAAGAGGAGACCTCCAAGACTCGCGAGCGAATCGTTGTGCATTCTCGGGTGCATGTAGCCGTTTTCCTTCAGGAGGATCACCGCGAGTGTTGTCGCGGCAAGTCCGGCAAGAAGTGTTCCGGCGAAAACATAAACACCGTAAATGGTTGAGAACCAGTGTGGTTCAAGACTCATCATCCAGTCGATACCCGCGAAAGTAAGGGTGATCGCGAAAAGAGGGATGAAGATCGCCGAAGCGACCACGTTCTTCTTTGTAAGTTTCTGATCCTTTGTTTCATCCTGTTTTCTGGAGTTTCTTACCACAAAGAAGTAGTAGATCGACCATATGGCGAAAGTCACAAGAACCCTGATAATGAAGAACGGAATGTTCAGATAGGGTTCTTTCCCCTTCAAAAGCGCGTCACTTTCAACTGCTTCCGTGTGGGTCCAGTGATAAAGGTCGTGCATAAAGAAGAAAAGTGGCACAGCGATCAGAAAGAAAAGCGGTACCGCTGAACCGAAGAACTCGGGTATCCTGCGCATCGGGGTGCTCCAGTCGGCATTTGCCACATATTCAAGGGCGATGATGAAGAGTGAACCCACGCCGATGGTGAGGATGAAGAAAAATCCGAGTAGATAAGAGAACTTGGCACGAAGCGGGTCAAGTATGAACCCGAGGGCGCCAACTATCAAACCAATAGCCAGTAAAGCCAATCCTATATTGAGAACCTTACCCGGCAGATCTTTTTTCACATATTGCATGTTATCAGTTGCCACTTGCAGTATTCTCCTTTCTGTACTGCTGAATATCAGCTTCAGATGCGTTCTTGGCTTTCTGCAAAGCTCTAACATAATTTACAATCGCCCAGCGCTCTTTAACAGTAAGCTGGTGAGCGTAAGATGGCATCACGTTCTGTCCGACGGTTATAACGTGGTAGATGTTGCCGTCTTTCCACTGCTGAAGCTTCTGAGTGTGGAGGCTCGGTGGAACCGGGAACTGTCCGTTCAGGCGCGCGTCGCCATCTCCGTAATTGCCGTGGCAAGGCGAACAGAAAGTGAGGAATTTCTTCTTTCCGAGTTTGAGCACTTCATCAGTGGCAAACAACGGGTTAGGAAGTGGTTCCGCGGGTTGAGCCGTTGAATCTTTGAACTCGTAGGGCATGTGACCGCGGGCTACGGTTCCCTGTACCGGTTCGCGCATCATTTTACCATCAGCGAAGAAATCACTTTTTGCCTGAGGCATTCCACGGAACTGATACTCCATCCAGTTGAAAGGATTGGTGTATGCCAGTTTGTTCAAAGCGAAATAGGTGCCTCCCGCGACGAGAACCGCCACTGTTGCCAACAGACCGATAAATTTCGGATTGAAGGCATCATACAGCGTTTTCTCTATCTCGTATATCTCGTCGATGTGCTTTCCGCCGAGGGATTTGAAGAGCGCCTTCACTTCCGCGGCGTCGAACTTCTTGTCTTTTGCTCCGATGAAAACACCGTATTTGTCGCGGGAGACAGCTTCCATGTAAGACGTGTCGTGCAACGGGTGTTTGTTGTCAGGGAAGCGGAAGAATACTGAGATCATGCCGATAACCGTGGCGAGCGTGGCAAGAAGAACCGTGAGCTCGAATGTTACAGGAATGAAAGCCGGCAACGAGAAGAAAGGCTTTCCACCGATGTTCATCGGGTAGTCAACCACCATCGTCCAGTACTGAAGGAGAAGCGCGAGACCGGTTCCCGAAAGTCCGAACACAAGTGTTATGTATCCGAGCTTCGAGGGTTTCAGTTTCATCGCGTCATCCATTCCGTGTACGGGATATGGAGTGTGGACGTCAAATTCTTTATAGCCCGCACCCGATACCTTTTCGGCAGCGTGAATGATCTGATCCGGGGTATCGAAAAGGGCTACAATTCCGTGTAATTTATTGTTGCGTTCCATTAGTGGTCACCCCCGTGATGTGTTGGCTGAGCACCGTCTGCAACGGCTTTAATTTCAGAGATTGCCACGACAGGCAGCGCCTTAACGAAAAGGAGCACCAGCGTGAAGAAGAGCCCGAAGCTTCCGAGGAGAAGCCCGAAATCGTAAATTGTGGGGACGTAGTAACCCCAGCTCGAGGGGAGGAAGTCCCTGTGAAGCGAGGTAACCGTGATAACGAAACGCTCGAACCACATGCCCACGTTAACAAAAATAACCACAACCATCATTACCGGGATCGACCTTCTGATCTTTTTGAACCAGAAAAGCTGCGGGAAAATAACGTTGCAGCTTACCATGATCCAGTATGCCCAGGCGTAAGGACCGAATGCCCTGTTGATAAAGACGAACTGCTCAAACTGAACACCGCTGTACCAGGCGATGAAAAACTCCATCGCGTAAGCGTATCCCACCATCATACCGGTGGCGAGGATAACCTTGTTCATCTTTTCAAGGTGGTCGATCGTTATGATATTCTCGAGATCAAATATCTTCCGCACGAAGACGAGCACGGTAACAACCATCGCGAATCCGGAGAATATCGCGCCCGCTACGAAGTAGGGGGGGAAGATTGTTGTGTGCCATCCCGGCATGATCGAGACCGCGAAGTCGAACGATACGATGGTGTGAACCGAGAGTACGAGTGGAGTCGCGAAACCGGCAAGGATCACGTATGATTTTTCATAGTGTTGCCAGTTTCTGTGTGAATGTCTCCATCCCAAACTGAAAAGGGAGTAGATGAATTTCTTCACTTTCCCCGTGGTCCTGTCGCGCATTACCGCGAAATCGGGTATAAGACCGATGTACCAGAAAACGAGTGACACAGTGAAGTAAGTTGAAACCGCGAATACGTCCCAAAGGAGTGGTGAAGTGAAGTTCACCCAGAGGGAGTGCTGGTTCGGATAAGGAAGCAGGTATCCATCCATCCAGGGGCGACCGGTATGCACGGCCGGGAAGATACCCGCGCACATAACGGCGAAGATCGTCATGGCTTCCGCGAACCTCGCGATCGCCGTACGCCACTTCTGCCTCAGAAGGAAAAGGATAGCCGAAATGAGTGTTCCGGCGTGACCGATACCAACCCAGAAAACGAAGTTGACGATATCAAACGCCCAACCGACAGGCTGGTTGTTACCCCAAAGGCCGATACCGTAGTAAAAGGTTAATCCAAGGGAGGTGGCGCCAATCATCAGAAGCGTGAGGGTAACCGCAAGAGCCATATAGTACTTCTTGGACGGCTTCTCCGACATCGGTTTGGCGATCAGGTCCTCTATCTCACCGAGAGAGAGCCTTCCCTGGATCAACGGAAGTTCTTTGCTGTAATCTATATTCACTTAGCTTCCTCCGTCTTAGTGTTCCACAATCTTGCAACGTACTTGACGTTCGCTTTAACATTAAGTTCTTCAAGCACGGTGTATGCAAGATCATGTTCATGAAACTTCAAGAAATCTGTATCTTTTTCAATGAGATCACCGAAAGAGATCGCTTCGGCAGGACATGCTTCCTGGCAGGCGGTTTTTACATCGCTACCCTTCAACGGTCTGCCTTCAACACGCGCCTTGCTTCTCGCGTCTTCTATCCTGTGGACACAGAATGTACACTTCTCCATAACGCCACGGGTACGAACCGTGACTTCAGGATTGTGAGCGAGGTTAACAGGCTGCTCGTGGTAGTAACCGTTCGCGAAGTGATCCCTGAAATCGAAGAAGTTGAATCTTCTTACTTTGTAAGGGCAGTTGTTCGAGCAGTATCGTGTACCAACGCAACGGTTGTAAACCATCTGGTTGAGTCCGTCGATACTGTGAGTGGTCGCTACAACAGGGCAAACGTTTTCACACGGAGCGTGATCGCAGTGCTGGCAGAGCATCGGCTGGTAAGAGGCAACCGGCTCCTCGGGGGTTCCGGCGTAGTATCTGTCGATCCTCATCCACTGCATTTCGCGACCGGTGAGCACCTGATCCTTGCCAACAACAGGGATGTTGTTCTCGATCGAGCAGGCAACCGAGCAGTTTCCGCAGCCTGTGCACTTGTTCAGATCGATGGTCATTCCCCATTTTACTTCTGGATAGTCGTGTCTCTCGTATAACGAAATAAGTTCGTGTTTGCCGTGCTTCAGCACTTTCGGATTTTTTTCATATTCAGTAACTGTTGCTTCCTGAATGATGTGGCGCTTCAGGTGAGCGTCCTTCACATCTTTCACCAGGGTTTCATCGTATGTGTGATGATCTTGGGTGGAAGCAAGTTTGTAGTGTCCAGCAGCGGCAACAACGGAAGCAGTGGTGAACACCCTCTCGTTCAGCGCTTTCTGGAATACCGATACATCTTTTCCAACTTCAAGGGCGACAACCGGACATTTGGTTCGGCCGTATCCGAGCTCAACCACTACTGTATCATCGGCAAGACCGGGCTGAACAAGAACCGGAAGTGTAACTTTTTTACCGTTAACGGTTACGTCAACCATACTGTTGGTTTTAACACCGAGGTCTTTCGAGGTCTTCTCAGAAATGGCAGCGTAATTGTCCCATGTAATCTTTGAAACGGGATGCGGGAGCTCCTGAAGCCAGCCGTTGTTGGCATGTTTTCCATCGCCAAGAGCATAGCTCTGAGCGAGAATCACAGCCATTTTTCCTCCAGCAAGCGGGTTCTTTGCCGGCACATCTTCTGCTGACCATTTCGGAGAATCAACTTTTCCGCCATTGGAAAGTCTGACACCGTCATGAAGGCTTCCTGACCAGAATTTATCGAAGTTCGCGCCTTCGTAATCGTCTTTCCAGGCGGCTTTCAGGTAGTTCAGGTAAGCAGTTTCGTTGTAACCGTCACTCTTTCCTGACAACCACTGAAGAAGGATCGCTTCCTTCTGACGGGTGTTGTAAAGCGGCGCAATAACGGGCTGCATCGTGCTTGTGACGTTGCTTCTTACCTCGGCATCTCCCCAGCTCTCAAAATTGTGGTTCAAAGGAAGCACATAATTTGAGTTAAAGGTGGTTTCGTCAGGAAGTGTGGCGAGTGAAACCACGAGTGGCACACTCTTCATGGCATCTTCAAATCCAAGCTCTTTTGGAAGATGATAAACAGGATTCGCGTCGAGGTTGACAAGCAACTTGACTTTGCCCGACTTCATTTTCTTTATGAGGTCTGCAATTTCAGTTGAGGTTGAGTAGTCATGCAGTGCCACGTTAGCCGAAGTGGTGCTGTAAAGTGCCGAACCACCGGTCACTTCGTTCAGCAGGTTAACGAGAACATGTACATCTTCGGGTACGCTTTCGCCCGCGTAAACTATCGACTTGCCACCGTTCGAAACAAGGTCACCCACCAATGAATTGAGGGCTTTTTTACCTTTGTCAGCGAGACCGGCTTTTTTAGCGAAGGCCTCAGCAGTGAACTGACCGAGCGTTCCGGCGAGGGATCCGGGAACCAGCCCCTTCCCTTTTCCGCGCTTGGTAACTTCGTTAAGAAGGGTAAGTACCAGATCGTAATAATGTTCAGGTTTAATTCTGAGTCTGTAATCAGCGTTCGCGCCTGTCGAGGTGAAGTTTGCTTCGGCAGCATAAAGTCTGTTGAACTTCTTTGTGTTCTGCACGTCACGGCGTGATCTGATCATTCTCTGTTGCTCAAGGCTGTTTCCGTCGGTGCCGAAAAGGCTAGCCTCGATCGCGAGAATTACATCGGCTTCATCCCATTTGATAACAGCGGGATTCGATTTTTCGCCGTAGCACTTCTTCCATGCTGAGATCCTGTTCTCATCAGAGAAAAGGTCATAATAATAATAACTGATGCCGTCGTACTTCTCCTGAAGTTCCTTCATCAGTTTCATTGCTGTCGGTGAAGTAATTTTGTTGGAAATAAAGGCGGCTTCGCCACTCGCGAGGGCGGCAATAACTTTTTTGTCTACTTCCTGCCAGCTTACGGGATCGTAAGTACCCTGACGCGACGACTGAGGCTCGGTGAACCTCTGTGGATCGTAAAGATCCATGATCGATGCCTGACCTTTAGCGCAGATCTTTCCGGCATTCACCGGATGATCGGGGTTACCGTCAACTTTTATCGGACGGCCTTCCCTCGTCTTGATGAGGATACCACAAGCCTGAGCGCAACCGGTACAGGTCGATGCATAATAGTTTGCTTCACCAATGGTGATCTCTTCAGGCTTTTTGTTGTAAGGCATTAACTCGCCCTTGTCACGGTAGTCGGAGCAACCGGCGGCGGTAAACGCGGCAGAAGCGCTCAGAAGCGCGAGGAATTTCCTTCTTGAAATTCCGCTTAGGCTTTTTTCAGGATCAAATTCATCTTTAACCCCGGGCATGAACTCGTTGTAGTGACTCGCGTCAAGCTTGCCACCGGTTTCGTATTCTTCAACACTTCGCCACAAAGAGTCTTTCATCATCTCGTTCTGATCTTTGTTAAGCTCGCTCATTCACACCACCTGTGGAGTTTCTTTTGATCGAATATGGATTCTCTTTCACGGTGATCTTCTTTTCCTCGTTTTTCGGTTTATTGAAGCCGAAGAGAGAGAAGACGCCACGGAACGCGACGAAACCGGCACCCATCAAGGCGAGTGATCCAAGGAATTTCTTTCTGTCCATCTTTACAGTTTCTTTATTCTCTGACATATAAATATCCAATCTCCTATCTGTGGCAAGCCCAGCAATACTCGGGCCCCTTTTTAACATTTTTCAGATACGGAAGTTTTTTTTCCGGATTCCTGTGACAGTCGAGACAGGCACCCATGTTGAAGGGGTTAACCTGTGAAACCTTCTCCATGTTTGCTACATCCCCGTGGCATGAGGCGCACTCGATACCGGCGGAAATGTGAACACTGTGGTTAAAATAGGCATACTCGGCTGTACGGTGAATCCTCTTCCAGGGTATGGATTTGCCGCTTTTGTAGTATTCGGTCAATTTGATGATCTCCGGTCTGTCAGTCCTTGCCTGTGTATGACAGTTCATGCAAACCGCGGCCGGGGGAATACTTGCAAATCTTGTTTTCTCAACACCGGTATGGCAGTACTGGCAGTCGATCTTCATCGTTCCTGCATGCAGTTTGTGAGAAAAATTGATCGGCTGGTCAGGGGCGTACCCTACACCATCCCTCTCGGCTCGTGAGACATAAAATGTAACGGCAAAAGACGTAAGGGCCACGAATATCACTATCGGTAACCGTATCCGTAATAGATAGTCGATAAAACTGCTCATCGCTTACCTTCGCTTAAATTACTGAAAAAATTACAATACAAGTTCATTTCAGGGGGGAATTCCGGGGAAAACGTACCTCTACAGGGACTTTTGGGTGAGGAACATAAAATAAGGGAGACTCTGTAATTGTGTATCAAGTTATCAGACAGTACGCAAATTACTGAAAAAAATTGGTTTTTGATGAAAATTCGGTTGCGGATTTTACTTAAAGTAACTTCCAAACTTATGAAAAATTACTTAAATAATCGAAAAATAAAATGGAAAAGGAACTATTTTTTAGGGGGCCGGTATGATCTGTTAAGAAATGTTGCAAGATGCAACACTTCCATCGGCTTGTTAAACTTTTCGGTTCCGTGCTTTATCTGACCCATACATCCCGGGTTTGCCATTATCACAACATCCGAGCGGGTTTTATCCAGGTTATCCATTTTACGGGTTAAAAAATGGAGGGCATCATCATATCTTGATACATTGTATATGCCAGCGCTGCCGCAACACCATGAAGCTTCATCAAGTTCGGTGTAATGAACATTCTTCACGGATCTTATTATTTCCCTCGGTTCCTTCGTCACCTTTTGAGTGTGTGCCAGATGACACGCGTCGTGATAAGTGACACTTCCATTAAACTCATAATTTTCAGACATAAAACCTGTTTCAGCCAGAAATTCCGAGAGGTCTTTTACTTTGGCGGAGAAGTCTGGTAGTGAGTGGTGAGTAGCGAGTAGCGAGGATCCGTTGCCCGTTGCCCGTTGCCCGTTGCCCGTGACTTCGTTATTCTGTGACACCGTGACTTCCCCACTCCGGGTCTCCGGGTCTCCGGGTCTCCGGGTCTCTCCCTCTCCGTGACTCTGTGACTGCCTGACTTCCCCACTCCGGGTCTCCGGGTCTCCGGGTCTTTGGGGCTCCAGCAGGTGCCCGTACTCTTTCATATACGCGCCACAGCCGGCGGAGTTTGAGATTATGAAGTCAAAATTGTATTTGCTGAACTGATTGTAAGTTTTTTGCGCGAGTTGACGTGCCTTTCTCTGCTCACCGTTGTGGGCGTGAAGGGAGCCGCAGCATCCCTGATTGCGGGGAATGATCACTTCGCAGCCGTGCTGGAGCAGTACATTCAGAGTATCGGAATGAATATCAGCAAAAGCGACATCCATTAGGCAACCGACTGGAAGTAAGACCCTGTATCTCACCGGACCGGCTGGAGAATATACCTCTTCCATTACATCACTGCTGAATCTCTTCGATATGGAGGGCGAAAGCTGGTCGGCTTTATCAAGTCCGGTGCCGAGTATCTTAAAAAATCCGATTGAGTGGAGGAAATGCCGCAGTCCTGAATTCTGATAAAAATAGAGGAATTTAGCGACAAGCTTTAACAGCGGTTGATTAGCCAGAACAAAATTTAGCCCGAACCTTCTGAATACACGGTTTTTCAGCGGTTCAAGGTTTTTACGCGATACTTCCTCACGGGCGGCTTCAACTATGGCGCCATATTTTACTCCGGCAGGGCAAGCGGTTTCGCAAGCCTGACAGTCGAGGCAATAGTTAATCTCGTTAATAAAGGTATCATTGATCTCGAGTTTTCCCTCGGCAACCGACTTTATAAGCCGTATCCTTCCCCTGGGTGATGATGACTCGAGCTTGGTCACATTGTAGGTTGGACAGGTGGGCAAGCACATGCCGCAGTGCATGCACTGGGTGAGCAAATCGTCTGAAACAAACGCTTTCTTAAGGGTTTCCTGTAAATTCGATTCGTTCATTTCAATGTGGATGTGAATGAGGGTCCGCGGGAATATCTTCCCTTCTACGCGGCATTGCTCCCTCGCAATGAGGCCTCATTGTTATTATCTTTCCCGGATTAAGAATATTGTTTTCATCCATTACAGATTTCAATTTTTTCATGAATTCGAGCCCGGTCTCACCGGCGGCTTTCCCGAGAAACTCTTTTTTTGCGAGTCCCGTGCCATGCTCTCCTGTGATGGTACCGCCAAGTTTGATCGCTTCGTTAAAGATAAAATCAAAAGCACGATGCGCGTTTTCTATCCCCTTGCTGTCCCTTTCATCTGTGAGACAAGTCGGATGCAGGTTTCCATCACCGGCGTGACCAAAGTTTCCGATGGTTACATCAAATTTGCGGGTTGCTTCCTTCACTTTTTCGATCATTACAGGGAGTTCGCTACGCGGAACTGTAGCGTCTTCGAGAATTGTGGTAGGCTTAACCCTGGCGAGGGCACTGAAGGCGCTTCTCCTTGCAGCTTTGAGGGTAAGCGCCTCGCTTTCAGAGGAAGCCACTTTAACAAATGTCGACCTGTTCCGCTTCAGAGCATCGAGCACCCTTGCGGCGTCTTCATCCACTTCGGCACCTTTGCCGTCAAGTTCAATTATCAGAATGGCTTCGCTGTTCCGGGGGAGACCGATGCGGGTGTAGTCTTCAACGCAGTTAATTGTTGTATGATCCAGAAACTCCATCATCGCGGGCACAACGTGGGCGGCAATGATATCCGAGACAGCCTTGCCGCTGTCGAGCATCGAGTCGAAGTAAGCGGTCATAGTGATCGATTTTTGTGGCTTGGGGATCAATCTTAGAAGAATTTTAGTGAACACACCGAGTGTGCCTTCACTTCCGATCATTACGTCACGCAGATTATAACCGGCAACATCCTTCACATTCTTACCACCCGATCTTAGCAATTCTCCATTCGGAAGTATCGCCTCAACGCCCAGAACGTAGTTCTTTGTGACGCCATATTTCAGACCGCGAAGTCCGCCGGCATTCTCAGCGACATTTCCACCGATGGTGCAAATTTTCATGCTTCCCGGATCAGGAGGGTAAAATAAACCGAGCTTCTCAACTTGGTTCTGGAGTTTTTCAGTTATCACGCCAGGTTCAACCCATGCCGTAAGATTCTCATTGTCGATCTCGAGGATGCGGTCCCACTTGGTCATAACAATTACCACTGAATTCTCCACGGGCACCGATCCCCCGCTTAGCCCCGTACCGGAGCCGCGAGGAACAACCGCGAACCGTTCCTGGTTTGCCAGTTCCATTATTTTCGCGATCTGTTCAGGTGATTCGGGGAAGATGACAGCTTCGGGGAGCTGTCTTAAAAGGGGTGTGCCGTCGTATGAGTATGCTTCACGGTAAACAGGGTCCGTGAGAAGGTTCTGCCTGCCAACTATCTCTCCTAAAGCGGAGAGAACTGAATCTTTCATCTTACAAATCTTTGTATGACATATTTTACCGCGTAACCGGTAGCCAAGGCAATGAATAAATAAGTGGCTATAAGCTTTACGCCATCCATCGTGATTATGAATGTCGATTTGTAGCCGCGCCATCCACAGTTTGTACAACGGTAAACCTTGAACCAGGTACCCGCTTTTACCACAGCTTCGATGACGCTTCTGGTTTTCGATCTGCGAAGTGTGTTGTACTGGTTACATGACGGACATTTTGAAAACGATGCGTCCCTGCGGAATCCTACTCTTTTCGATTTTAATTTGCGCTTTTGAGCCATTTATTTTATTGCCAGTATCTTTCGGTAAAGTTTTTGATCGTTAATTATTTCTAATGCGGTCTTGAACCTGACATCACCCTCAAGCATGTATCTGATACGGTAACTGTTATTGTAGTATCTCGCGGAGAGTTCGGTCATCAGTTCACTCACTGTTTCATCCCTGTATGAATCCAGTAAACTTTTTGAGAGGCTTTCAAACTCTTCGGTTAAACTGTTGATTCTCGTTTGCAAATGTAAGTAATTTTTGTCTCGTCCGAAAGATTCGGAGAGCTCTTTGAGCTGTTTGGAAGCAGGATTCGAGTAAGAATACTTCCTTTTTGCTGTAAAATCCTTGAATTCTGCGAAAAGTTTTGCCTTGTCAATCTTATCGAAGGGGGTGTTTTTATTCTTCTCGTAAAAGAGATTAACGAACTCGAAAAACAGTCCCCGTGCAAGCAGGTCTTTAATTATCCCTGGTTTCTCACCATCGTTAACCAATGAGTCAGGTGTTACCCCGCCCCCGCTGTAAACCGGTCTTCCGTTCTTTGTACGGTACACTGTTGTGAGAACAGAATCATGCCTGCCGATCACCTTGTTATTGGAGGCATAATCGATTTTCTGAATGCTTCTTCCGGATGGGGTGTAATATCTTGAAGTGGTGATCTTCAGTGAAGTACTGTAGCTTAGGGAAGTGACGGTCTGAACCAGCCCTTTTCCGAAGGAACGCTCACCTACCACGACAGCGCGGTCGTTATCCTGAAGCGCGCCCGCCACGATCTCGGAAGCTGATGCCGAACCGGTGTCCACAAGAACCACCATTGGCACATCCCTGAGCATCGGCTCCTGCTCCGCGAAGAACTTTCTGATAGAAGTGGTGTCCCGTCCTTTGGTTGAAACTATCAAGTCACCTTTCGGGAGGAACTTGTTCGAGATATCGATCGCCATATCCAGCAATCCGCCCGGGTTCCCACGGAGATCGAGCACAACAGATCCGACCGGTTTTTCCGCGGAGAGTCTGTTCAACTCGGTCCGCAATTCTTCACCCGCAGTTCTGGTGAAACCGGAAAGTTTTATGTAAACGTTGTTCGAGGTTTCAGGCACAAAACCGGCAAAACTTACATTCTTTATAACAATTTCTTCCCTGAGCAGCTTAAAACTCACGGTATCAGCAGGCTCACCCCGCAAAACCTTCAACTCAACAAAAGTACCGGGAGGGCCTTTCACGAGTTTTGAAACGTCATCGTAGTTGGTGGGTGAAACGCGTTCTCCCGACACTTCGAAAAGGGCATCTCCCGGAAGTATACCCTGCTTCATTGCCGAGTACCCCTCCATCACTTCAAGTATCAATACTTTCTCGCCCCGGATGCCCACGGTAATGCCAATGCCGCCGTACTTCCCTTTTGTGATAAGATCGATATCTTCCTGACGCTTTTCATCGATGAACACTGTGTACGGATCAAGTTCCTTCAACATTCCCCTGATACCTGCCCTGATGAACTCTTCGGGGTTGATTTCGTCAACATAATTCAAAGTGATTTCTTTATAGACCCGGCTGAAAATATCGATGTTCTTGCCGATCTCAAAGTAGATATCTCCGAAAGTTGAGTAAAATCCGAGCGAAAGTACCACCGCCAGCGTGGCGATCAACAACTCTTTTTTACGGAGCACATTTAATGGTTTCAGTTTCTTTATCATGTTACGCGTTGCCGATTATCATTGTGTCGTTAAGCTTTTGCACAATTTCGCTGTGAATCTCTTCGGGCGATCTCTCCCCGTTCACGGTTTTTATTCTTTCGGGGAACTCAAGCGCGAGGTGTTCGTAGCCTTCTATAACCTTGTTGTAAAAATTGTCGTTTGATCTTTCGATCCGGTCGAGGTCGGCATTACATTTCGATTTTCTTTTCGCCGATTCGTCCACCGATATCTTGATATAAAATGTTATATCGGGAAGTGTACCCCCGGTCGCTATTTCGTTTATCTTGTTCACCGCACCGGCGTTCAATCCCCTTCCGAACCCCTGATAGGCGGTGGTTGAGTCGTGAAACCTGTCAGCGATCACAACACACCCTTCGGAGAGGAGGGGTCTGATCACCTGCCTTACAACCTGCGCGCGGGCTCCCGAGAAAAGAAAAATCTCTGTTTCATCGCACATTTCAAGGTGCTTTTTGTTGAGAAGTATCTCACGTATCTGTTCTGAAATAGGCGTGCCACCCGGTTCGCGGACGATAACCACCTTCCGGCCAAGCGATTCAAGGTATTTTTTAAGTAGTTCGATCTGTGTGGTTTTACCACAGAAATCGATTCCTTCGAAACTTATAAACATGCTAATTCTGCTTTATTATATACCTGACCCGGGCAGGTTTTACATCTATGAAACTTATATTATCCGGCAGCACAATGTTTGGAACAGCCGTGCCGGACGAATCCTTGATCATTTCGGTGTAGTTCAGTAGTGCCTTGATCTCGGCCGGTTTTATCGCTCCGATCCTGTCGATCCCCCCTCTTACCACAACTGTCACCTGGTCAGGAACGAGCACCACTTCCTTACCCTCGGGACCATCGATCATCGTCAGTGCCACGCCGTCTATCTCCCGGTCGGCGATTTTCTGCACATCGATCTCGATCATAACCTTTTGAGGCTGCATTTCAACACCCTCAATCTGGTCGAGCATCACTTCGATCGTGGTTTTTTCCTTGAGTCCGTTTAGGTTGGTGCGCTGGGTCTTAAGTGATCTGATCCCCGCGATAAGCTTCGAGGAACCTTTAACCCGTATCCTCTCGGGGGTGATCTTAACCCTGCTCGCCAACCCGAAACCTTCTTCAAACTCCATGACCAAGTCAGGAACAACCGGTTTCATCGCGAGATCAACCTGCTCCGTTTTAATGCTCAATCTCGAAGGATAAATATCTATGATGGAAAAATCCGAGGAGAGCCACGTGTTCTGATCGAGTAGCGAGAAAAGATTTACTCCTGAATTAATGCTGTCTTGTAGAACAGGCACTATGAAAACCTTGTCGTCATTCGAATAGAGGGAGATAAACTTCCAACCGGTGCCCTTTAGTTTAAAATCCACTTCGCGTGGCAGACTGTTGTCGACCACAAGATTTGGGGGCAGATTGGTATAGGCGATCGGAATCCGGACGTTAAGGTAAAATTCGCCCGATAAGGTAATGAATATCCACGCTCCCGTGGCAAGCAACAGGGAGATGATTATTGACGGCAGATTTTTCTTCATTCCCCCTCACCGGTATCCCGAGATACGGAATACACTCTACGACCTCACGCCAATTGACCCAAAAAGCCGTAAGAGTTCCTCTTTGTTAGCCACTGAAATTTCGCGTCCTTTTATCGGAAAACCCTCCGTTGAACGGGCAAGGTTTCTTAACTCCGTTACTTTCATCAAGGCAAGTTTGCTCTCAACAGCCGGAGCACTCACTTTCTTCGATCCGGTTATGACCGGTTCCGCGGCCGGTTTTCTGACCACGGGATTTGCCGTTACCACCTCTCTCAAGGGGGCAGCATCAATCTTTTTCTCATTAACAGGAGCAGGCACGGAAGGAGACTTAATAACAGGGACTTCCTTCACCTCAACTGGCGCAGGCGCGGGAGACTTCACAACCGCGGGAGTTTCGTTAACGGAGGATGATCCGATTATCGACTCAAGTTGAAGATCGGGGCGCGGTATTACATGGGTGGAAACAAGTTCACCTACCCGCGCGGCGGCAGCAGCGCCGGCCTCAACAGCCGTCTTCACTGCTGCTGTCTCGCCAACTATTTTAATGGTAATGAGGGCGGGATTGGTCTTCTCTCTCCCGATGAGCCGTACATTTGCAGCCTTGCACATGGCATCAGCCGCCTCAATAGCACCGACCAATCCCCTCGTCTCAACCATTCCAAGTGCGGGTAGTTCTTTCAATCTGAAACCTGCTTATTTAGGTCTTTTAGGGATGATCAGTTCAACATCGCTGTGCGGTCTTGGGATCACGTGAACGGAAACCAGTTCTCCAACTCTCTGAGCAGCAGCAGCTCCGGCATCTGTGGCAGCTTTTACAGCCCCAACATCACCACGGACCATTACTGTTACAAATCCGCCACCAATGGTTTCTTTTCCGATCAATTCAACATTGGCGGCCTTGACCATAGCGTCCGCGGCTTCGATCGCGCCTACCAAACCTTTTGTCTCGATCATTCCTAAAGCATCTAATGCCATTTTGTTCTCCGAAATTTATGTTATTTTGATTTTTAAAATAGTCAGTAAATTAATATCAGTCAATTTTATTTTTGTATTTGCCGGGGTGCGGCATCAATTATTTAGACCAGTGCTTTCCCAATGTGCTCATCCCCCCATGTCTCCGAATTGGCAATGGCGTCATAAACTTCATCCGGCGAATTTACCACGGCATACATTTTCAGATGGTCAGCACCAAGAAAGTTTTCGGCAACCGTCAATTCCATAAACTCGAGCCACTTCGTAAAGAAACCTCCCGAATTAACTATGATCACCGGATTTAAATAGTGACCGAGACGCTTCATGGTTAAAACCTGATAAAGCTCCTCCATTGTGCCACTTCCGCCCGGAAGCACCACTATGGCGTCACTTCCCTCTATCATTCTTAGCTTTCTGTGTTCCATAGTCTCCGTGAGCTCAAGGGTGTGAATGTCATTCCTCCCCCACTCAAGATTTACCATGAATTCCGGGATTATTCCGACAACTTTACCTCCGACCGAAAGTGATCCGTCGGAAACAGCACCCATCAGACCGTTCCTGCCGCCCCCGTAAACAAGTATGTCGCCCTTGGTAGCGATTAACATACCAAGTCTGAAGGCGGCATCGATATATAATTGTTTTGATTTGGTGCTTGAGGCACAGAATACGGTGATTCTCTTTTCCATAAATGTCCCGGATTTTTTCAATTCCAAATATACCGAAAATCATCAACTCTTTTCAGGATCGCAGGGCTGCTCAACAATCACAACAACAGATAATATTATTATGTATATTTGCGGGAACCGATTAACAATATACCCGGTAAAAGCAGTATGAAACGATCAAAGATTATTCTCTTGTCAGCTTTGTTCATTGTGTTCGCGCTTTCGGCGCAGACATTGGTTAAGACCAAAGCCGGGATCTTGGTTTCTTCAGGCAAAGACCTGCTGAAGCTGAAGTCGAATTCGGTACTTAAAACAGACGACAAGTACCGCATTCTCCTGAAACCCGATTCGGGTGGTTATGGATATTTTGTTTTGATATCCGGAAAAAGCGCTAAACTCCTTACCTCGGGCAAGGCATATAAAGACCAGATCCTCGCCTACCCGGCAAAAGGTGACTTTATTAAATTACCGGGTAAAGGTGACCACACTATTCAGATCATCTTTTCTTTGAAAAAATTGAACGATATCGACAATTTATTCAAGTCAGGAAAGGATGCTACCACTGACTCATTCCTTAAACTGATGACAAAACTCAAAAAGAGTAAAACAAATGTCACTGATGATTCACAGGTTGATATTGTGATCGCGGGTAACGCCAGAGGAAATCAGGATATTATGGACAAGGACTTTCTGCAGAAACTGAAACCATTTGCCACAAAAGACGTGCTTACGCTGGAGTATAAAATAAAGGTGAAGTAGCTATTCGCCGACGGGAACTTTGATAAAGAATTTAGAGCCGTTCCCCTCTTTGCTCTCGAGGTAGAGGTCGCCCCCGTTCTTCAGCATGAACTCTTTCGAGAGGATCAGGCCGAGACCGGTGCCTGACTCGCCGTCAGTTCCCTCGCGGGAAACCCGGTAGCCGAGGCGGAACATCTTTTTCTGCCGGTCTTCGGAAATGCCGATGCCACTGTCAGCAACAAATATCACGGCGTAGCCGTCTTCAACTGTCGCGCCGACGTGCACGACTCCCCCTTTTGGTGTGAACTTAAGCGCGTTGGTAACCACGTTTCTCACCACGGTGTCAACCATGTTGGCATCGGCGAAAGCTTTCAGTTTACGAGGCATCGAGTTAACAAGGTTTATCTCTTTCTTAATTATCATCGATTCGCAAAGTTTCAGCACCCTTTCCATTATCTCACCTGCATCAAATGGAATTGGTTCGAAGTCAATGTTACCCGTCCGCAAACGGCTCCACGCCAAAAGGTTCTCGATGAGATTGTAAACAAGCTGCGCTGACTCATACATCCTCAACGAAAAATCACCAAGATCTTCCTTTGAGATCTCGTCATAATATTTCGCAATGTACTCGGAGAAGCCAAGAAATCCCGTGAACGGATTTTTTAGGTCATGTGCTATTATGGCAAAAAACTTGTCTTTTGCAACGTTTTGCTCCTCAATTTCAAGTATCCTGTTCTGAAGGTCGTTCACCATCGCGCCGGGGTCTTGTTTGCTGCTGCTCAAACAGAGTGAACGGTAAAGCTTCAGTTTCCGTTCGATGAGATGATTCTCAGACGGATATGGAAAATGATCGTGGATCAGATCCCTTAATCTGTCATCCAATTGTTTAAAAGCCGTGGGAGTCGATACAAATATTATGGTATTTTCAATCGTCCGTGAGAGGCTGTGAACAGCACCGGAAATAATGGAAGGATCATTCGAATGAAAAAGGAAGAACAAGCGGATCGTGGAAAGATCTATAGCCTCAAGCTCGGCATAACTGCACATCCGTACGCTAAAACCCCTTGCTGACAGGTTCCTGCTGAACAGGCCCATATCAAGGTTGTCATCTCCGATCAGTACAGCAGGGATCTTTATGCTATAGTCCATTGTGCCAACTTTTTAATCCAAATACAAAACGGGTTAAATGTAACCAAGAAATTTAGCAAAATAGAATTAAAAAGCTACATCAGAAAATCCCTGAATGATTATTTTTGATCCGTTCGTTCAAATTTAAACAAAAAAAACCTCTCTGATCACTACTGACCAGAGAGGTTTTAACCGGGTGGAGATAAGGGGAGTCGAACCCCTGACCTCTTGAATGCCATTCAAGCGCTCTCCCATATAGCATAATAGGTTAACTTCCATTGTGCTCAATTTGTGCTTTTTTTTGATTTAGGTGTAACTTAATAGGTTACAAAATGATACTCTCAAAAAGGCAAAATGGTTTTTATTATATCACATATCGAACCAATGGGAAACAAATTAGGATATCAACAAAAACAACGGAGTTAAAACAAGCTAAAGAGATATTAAAAAAATATCAATTAGGGGGATATAAAACAAAAACCGAATTAAAAACTGAAACCCTAAAAACTAAAACTCATTCAGTTCACTATTTAATTAGGGAGTATCTAAAATTTGGTGAACGGAATTTTACAAGTGAAACAATGGTGTCCTTAAAATCCCACATGAAAACACTATTAAATAAGACTTCCAATAAGATGGATATTCAGGATTTAACTTTTCAGGAACTGAATGAAATTGTTATAAACCAATGTTCACCTTATCAATCTTTATTGTGTCGTAACTACTTTAATATGTTCTTTAATTGGATTATTGCAAATGGTTATTTTGATGGTGAAAATCCTGTTAGTAAAATCAAAAAACCTAAAATTCCGCAAAAACTCCCTGTTTACATTTCCGAAAATGAATTAGGTTTAATCCTGAATCAGACACAAAAATTAGATAATCCTGATATCAGACAATTAGTATATGATATTACATTGTTCGGATTTTTCACGGGTTTCAGATTAGGGGAAATTACTTCACTTTGTTGGAATCAGGTAAATTTTGATAATCAAACAATTCAACTCGATAATCAAACAAGTAAAACTAAATCAGGGAAAATTAGAGTTATTCCGATATCCTCTAAAATACTTCCTATGTTACTCAATCGGTTTGAGTCTAAAACTAATGAAATGGTATTTTTACACAATTACAGTATGAAAAATATTAATGATTTGATTAGTAAGTCTTTCAAAAAAGCAATTAAGAAACTCCCTGAAATAAATCAGTCAATCCATTTTCATTCATTAAGACATTCATTTGCAAGTAATCTTGTTAACAAAAATGTTAATCTAATAACGGTGTCTCAATTACTCGGACATTCCAAAATTGCTACTACAATGGTTTACAGTCACATAAACAACAATGTATTAAAAGACGCTATAAACGCTTTATAGTGGTTAATTCAGGGTGTTTAGGTTCTTACTTCATTCCTATTGAATTGCGGTTCGGAATCGCACAAACTCAATAGACTTGAAATATTTGAAATTGAGTGAATTAAATTTTGATATTGAATCAAGGTACTTCCATATCAAACTATTTACGGAGTAACGGCAAACCCTTGTATTTGTTTAGATGAAATTTTTTTTACAATAGGAAGCACACTCTTTTTGAAGATGGTATTATGATTTAGTTAGTACCATCTTTTTGTTTTCAAGGGGATTGTTATACCTCAATGTTTTTCAGACCTTAGGTAATTGTGTTCGTGGCTACATTTCCCAGGCGTGAAATGAACACAATGGAAGTACCTCAATTCAATCCTCTTATTAGTCCTCAATAAATTAATATTCCTCTATATAATCAGACAAATATATCTGATTATTTATTCCTCTATCTGTTTTTTATTAGAGAGATGAACCATTTAGGAAACTGTAAAATCCATATATTCCGATATTGTGGAAAGGTCTTTTCAAGTATTTTCCATTTTGTAAACAGTTCTTTTAATTCCTCTTTTTCCTCTTTACTTAATTGATTTTGTTCGTTATCCTGATTCATATTGTTTGATATTACTTCATTATCGACATTTATTTGAGGGTTTAATGAAGATTCAGGGGGTTTGATACGACTCAAATTTGATTCCAATTCCCTGTTTAGTTCATTCCGTTTGTTGATTTCCTTTTGAAAACTCCTTTCATCAATCCGTTTCATATCCCTGACATAATCGGAGTGTAATTGCTTTAATTTGCGGTTTAGTTCATTCCTGTTCATGTTTCATTCCTTTATTGATTTATTTTAGTAATATTATTGTTAAAAAGGTAACAGTAAATTAGATATCTGTTACCGTTATTGTTACCGTGTTTTCATTCATTTATTGCGTTTTTGGTTCAAATTTCAAACATTTAGACGGGAGTAACAAAAGGAACAAAAGGAACAGGTTTTTTTTATATTATATATTATTAGATGTATTTTTTTAATAATACAATTATTTTTTATTTTAATTTTTCATTTTACATAAGAAATATATATAATATAGTGTTCCTTTTGTTCCTTTTGTTACCTGACATCTAAACCCTTATAAATAAAAGAGTTAACAAAAATAAACGGTAACAGGGGTTTAAATTTCCGTTCCTCTCTGTTACCGTCAATTTATCAATTAACCATCGATAAAATATCATTATCGGTATCGATATCCCTTTCTTTATGAGTGTCGTAAAATTCAGATTCAAAATCAGTTAAATCCTCTTCATATTTTCTTAAGCTACTGTGATTGTTCTTTTGATACATCGATTTAACATTTTCAACTAAAATATAATATCCTCTGTATTTCTTTCCGTTTATACCTTTAGTAGTTGAATCAATCTCAATTATTCCATTTCCCGTTAAATCATTTTTCAAAGTTGTAACTGATTTTGAATTAACCTTTGTTGCAAGCTCTTCAATATCCCAATTTGGAATAAAAGTCTTTCCCTTATCGATATATTCAGTTTGTAAATAATCGCAAACCGTTTCTAAAGTGTGTTCCAGTTGAGTTTTATTAATGTGAAACATTTCCCTTTCCTCTTTAGTTATCGGAGTCGGAATAACCCATGTATTATAATCAATTGTTGGAACAACTTCATTTTCAAAGACATCTCGTAAAACAGTATCTATATAGTGAAAAAGGGATTTTTCCAATTGTTGCACTATTTTATCATTTTTCTCTTTGAGTTTGGGGAAAGTCGTAACAAAGAACTGATTTTCAGATTCATCATTCGGTAACTCCGCAAATTTAGTATAAATCGGATTCCTTTCATTTGAATCAATTACCATACTGATATTGTTTTCAACTTCAATCCGTTCCTTTCCTTTCTCTTCAATTGTCACGGTCGGAAAACCCATTATTTCCTTAAAGGAATTATATTGTACCATTCCCATTTTTTGAGATTCGTTAATATGCACTAACTTGTTATCTTTCCAATTATTGAAGCGGGCCACATAAGTTTCTTTTGATATTTTGATATAGCTGTTAGCAAATATCGAACCGATTAACTCAATGAATGAAGTCTTTCCCGTGCTCCTATCACCTATCAGTATCAATATTGGAAGTCTTTTATTTTTAGTCTTATTTTTATGTCTATGGTCTGAAAGGAACACAAAAGCAGATAACCAATTTTTTATATACTCTTTATATTCCCCAACTCTATCAAACAGGTAATTTTCCCATAATTCATTATCCTGAATCTCATTTTTTAGAGTTGTTCCAACAAAAACAGTAATCCGATAATTCGGTATATCAACAATATACTTTTCATTTGGGGGATTGATGGTAAATACATAATTGATTTTCAATTTTGATATATTGATTTTTCGTTCATTGTGTAAACCTAATCTAAAGATTTCCTTTTCCTTTTCATTATCACTTATTCCCAAAATATCATATATCTGATTTAATGTTCTTTGGGTAAATACTAATTTCCCCTGAATAATAGATAACTGATAATATTTGGTTTCGTGAAAGAAAAATTCCTTTGTAAAGATATTACCGTTATTTACGGGTTCATTTGTATCTGTAATTGAGTTTGTTAGTTCATTTTTCATTTTATCATTTCCTTTTATTTGTTATTGTTTAAGTTGTTTAAGTTGTTGAAGTCGTTTAACATTTCCTGATATGTTCTAATTAGTTTTACACCATGTTCATTCCTTAATATTTCGATTATCTCATTTACATTGTGTTTCGAACCTAACAGGATATAAAAAGCTGTTAGGGTTCCTATTCCCTTTTCTTTCGGAAAATCAGGGTTATTGTCGCTGAAACTCGTTACATAATGTTCATTTATTTTAACTGAAAAGTTAGGTTCATTTTTACTACTATTTGGGTGTGTGAAATAAATAGAGTCGGAATTTGCACTAATTAGGGTATAACCGTTCTTTTGGAGTAATTCGGTAATTATGGTTATATCCTTTCCACTATTTGCAAAAGTGGTTTGATACTTTTTCAGTTCTCTAATCACAATATTAGATTCAGTTGAAATACTCCTTTCACTTTTAGGAATCCTTATCTTTTTATTCGTTTCTGTTATCAAATGGTGTTCTTTTACTTTTGTGAATTTTCCACTATTATCATTCAGGAAATAATCTAAAATGTATTTTTCAAACTCTTCATATTCATTTGAAGATAACTTTACCAATTCCCAAATATTGTTATATTTTTTGGTGTAACCTTGACTCGGAAAGGTGATAAAATGCTGTTTCTTTCCTCTTGTTTCCAAAAACTCCCCTGTTCCTGTGTGAACTTCATTCACTAAATTATTAGGTTTTAACTCCCCTGAATAATCGAGTAATTTTACTCCTTTCCTTTCAGTATTATCCGCAATTGATACAACAAAGTGAAAACCGTTGTTCACACTTTTTTCTATATAGAGTTTTTTAGAGAGGATTAGACTTTGAATATATTCAGTCTCGATTAGGGAATTTATTAGACTGACTAAATAACCCTGTTCGTTTGGAGTAAACTGTTTAGTATCAAAATCAATTACGCTTACATTATTGAAGTCTGCTAAACCACATAATACACCAAAATTAAACTTATACTTTTCGTTTTCTAACATTTCCTTAAAACCGTCTAAATCCTCTCTTAAAAAGAAAGTCTTTTGCCACTCCTTATAAAAAGGGATTTTACACCCGTCTAAACATATTGTTGGTGTAAATCCTGAATCTAAAAGATGGTGTATATAATTCCTCTTTTGTGGTAACGGTACAATATTTTTATCATTTACCGTTGTTGATTCAGGATTAGTAACTGATTTAACGGGATTGATTCCCATTTGCTTTAGTATATCAGTATATTTTTGTTTCATCTTTATCACCTTTCGTTATTGTTTATCTTGTTTGCTAAAAAATTGTACTAATAAATGATTTACGAAAGTGGAATAATTTATAAGATTGTTTTTACAATAATCTCGTAACACCCAAATCATTTCCCTATCTAAAGTGAAATTTACTCTCGTTTTCGTTATTGGTCTTTTAACTCTATTGTTAGTTGTTTCCATTTGCTTTGTCCTTTAGTTAATTATGGAATTATTATTATTGCCATACTAATAAGTATGGGTTACTATAGATTAATAACATGTTTCTTTTTTGAATTGTTCTATCATGTTTCTTTTTTTGTTCTTTTTTTTAATTTGTATGATATTATATGTTCATGTGCATATAAGTATGTTCGGAAAAGTTCAAACACTCGTTTTCTATGTTACCAAATTGTTAAGAAATTATTAATATTTAGATTCAATCTAAATAAGGAACAAAAGAAAACAAAATCTTGTATATTTATTAATAGTTTGTTATTTCATCTTATCATACGACACTTTAGAGTAAAATTTAGAGTGTCGTTTTTTTTTGCTTATAAGGGGTTTTAAGGGGTGTTTGTATGGAAGTGATATATTGAGATGTTTTCACTCTAATAGTGTCTTAGAACCGTTCTAATGAAGTATTAGGGGGTATATAGAACATCATTCAGGGGATTAGTTAGGACACTCGATTAATGGCAATTTGAAAGGGGGGTTATTTCGTTGGATTTGCGTAATTGTTCGATTTGAGTAACTAACAATTACCTTTTCAATATAGGGGGTATATTTATTGTGAAGTGAAGATATTAGTTGAAAAGTGTGCTCAATTTGTGCTCAATTTGTGCTCAAATCGGTTATATTGTGCTTGTAAATCACTTTATTTTCAAACGACATCTAATATCAAAAGCATAAAAAAACCCTGAAAACAAAGCAAAAAAGCAACATTTTCAGGGTTTAACCGGGTGGAGATAAGGGGAGTCGAACCCCTGACCTCTTGAATGCCATTCAAGCGCTCTCCCAACTGAGCTATATCCCCGGCATTTTAGACTGCAAATATAAGCATTATTTCAATTTCTGCAAAATTATTCGGTCGCGGTCGCGATTTTTTCACTGCCCGTTCGCATCCTCCACATAAGCGAGACTCCGACCATCGAGAGCAGGAAGCACGTGATCCACATCCATTTTGAACCAAAACCTTCCATCATGAAGGCTCCGGCGGCTGGCCCTATAAAAAGTGATATGTTGAACACAAGCTGCAGGAACCCCATGTACATCCCCTTTGAGTTTGCCGGGGCGATCTCGGCGAGGTAGTTTGCCGACGCGGGTGAAAAGATCATTTCACCAAAAGTCAGTACCACTATACAAATTACAAGCATCGGGATGTTTGATGAAAAAGCGAACAACCCAAAGCCGATACCGGTCAGTACCCCCCCAAGTGTAAGCAACTTCCTGTCTTCCCAGTCAACCATCGCGTTGTTAAGCGGCACTTCGAGAAAGATTATCATCAGCGTGTTAACAAGGAACAGAGCACCAATCACCGGCTCCGGAAATTTAAGTTCGTTAACAACATAGAGCGAAATCGTGCTTATCTGTGAGAAGAAAACTATATAGACAGGCGAGAGAGCGATTACGTAATATATCAACCTGGGGTCTCTGAATGGATTTGTCTTTTCAGAACCGTCTGTATCCATGTTCAGCTCCCTTTCCGCCCTCCGCTCCTTCTCTTCCTTCGAAAGCGAGGTCCACATTAAAAAACCAAGCGCGGAAAGCGACGTAAGACCGTCAAAAATAAACATCCAATGGTAATCGAACATGATAAGAAAACCACCGAGAAGTGGCCCAATGCTGAAACCGAGGTTTATCGCCAATCTGTTCAAGGCGAACGCAATTTTCCTGTCTTCAGGCTTAACAATCTCTGATATCAGCGCGAGATTCGCCGGCCTGAATGCCTCACTCACCCATGAAAGCACAAGGGTAAGCACAATTATCATCCAAAACTCATGGAAAAACGGAAAAAGAAAAAGGACGAATGCACTCAATAACATCGAGAGTTTCATTATTGGCAGGTTACCGAACTTGTCGGAAAGCTTCCCTACCACGGGCCCGGCAGCAAGTGAACCAATTCCATACGCGGAAAGAACATACCCGGCGTAATCGATACTGTACCCCTGATACTTCGTCAGGTAGATCGCGAGAAATGTCAGGAACATTGAGCCGGCACGGTTAATAAACGTGGCGAAAGAGACCGCCCACATGCTCTTTGGCATTCGAGCGAGCGAACTCCATGGATTTATCTTCCGGAGTACCGGCTTGATTTTTTTAGAGACCAAATTCCGAGATCAACAAAGTTAAAATTGTTATAGCTGCTGAACCGAGCTCAAGTTCCCTGTGATCCACAGCAGTGAACACATCATTCGCGGAATGATGATAAGTGAAGTATCTCTGACTGTCAGGAACATACCCGATCAAGGCTTTGGAATTTTTGATCTGGGAAATGTCGGCGCCACTTCCCCCTTTTCTGAACCACTCTATCCCGGTTGCATTGAAATATGGGAGCCATTTCTCCAGCTTTGCAAGAACCTCCGGAGTCGCGTCAACACTGAAACCGCGAGGCGTGAAACCTCCTCTGTCAGATTCTATAGCCGCGATGTCACGTGCGGTCTCTTCCTCAGCGAATTTCCCATAAGCCCTCCCTCCGGCAAGTCCATTTTCTTCATTCGCGAAAAGCACCGCTCTAACAGTTCTCTTTGGCCTAAAACCCGTTTTTTTAATCAATTGCAGAACTTCGAGCGACTGTACAACGCCAGTTCCGTCATCATGAGCCCCTTCACCAACATCCCAAGAGTCGAGATGACCGCCAACAACAATCACTTCGTCAGGGATTTCGCTCCCTCTGATCTCGGCAATAATATTACTAACAGGCGCCGGATCTTCTGTCGTGCAGTCCATTTCAAATTCAAAAACGGGCTTCTTCCCTGCCAGCTTTGATTCAGCGAGCATTTTGCTCAATTTCACAGCGCTTTGCACTCCGAGTGCCGCGGCGGGTATCTTGGGAATTGTATCCAGGTACCGAAGTGTACCCGTGTGGGAAACATCGTCAAAATTGGAAGCAACCGACCTAATCAGCACTCCCACGGCGCCATACGCGGCTGCTCTGATAGCGCCGTTAACCCTGTAATTTACAGCGGGACCATACGACTCGAATGACTCGTACACATTCTGGGGAAAAGCGAAATTGAAAAATACGATCTTCCCTTTCACTTCATCTTTCCGCGACTCAAGTTCAGCGAAATCGGCGACTTCAATAACTTCCGCCTTTATCACGCCACCTGTACCGGTCGATCCACCCAAAGCGATCAGAGAAAATTTCGCGCCACCGGGACCCGAGAAACGGGCAATATCACCACGTTTCCAGTTATTGGTTGTAACGGTCTGGGTATATACAGTATCGAAACCCAGGGTACTCAGTCTCTCAAGCAGAAAATTCTCCGCCTTAACCAGGTTCTGACTTCCCGAGAGCCTTGGCCCTATCCGGCAGAGTTCCCTGAGTAAATTGTACCCAAAAGTGTCCTGAAGCGCGGTTTTTGTGATGTTTGAAAGTTTTTGTTTGAAGATAGAATCGATCTGCGCTTCCAAATTTGTGGAAGCTATCGCGAGAACGAGAAGCAAGAATTTAAGTGGTTTGTTCACGGCAGTAAAATTAAACAAGGTAATTTTTAATTTACACATTTCTCGCCTTTCAAAGCAAGCACATTCTTTGGAGTGTGATCAATCTGCACGAATGGAACGAAACTGAAAAATCGATTGATTTTATTCAGAATCTTCTTTGTGATAAATAATACTTTTGTTACATTATAATCGTGTAGAATAAAATTTTTTAATCGATTAAAATCACCATTTCATCGAGTAAAATAACCTTTTTAACGAGCTTTTTAATCACCTTATCGAAGGAAAAAGAAATGATGTATCCCCGGATCCTCAGGTCGCTTCTAATATTAATGATAGCGACATCAGGATTGTTCGCTCAAAACGGGGGCACTGCCCTTGCTTTTGACGGCGTGGATGATTTCCTTTTAACGAAGGCGGGTTCAGGTTCTGGTCTTGATTTTTCAGGCTCCAGCAACTTGACCGTCTCGTTTTGGATATATCCCAACAATCCTCTCTCCCCGGTTTCCCAACAATTGTTTCACAAAGAACACTCCGGCGGTCTGACCGTTCAGTATAACATTTATATGGTTGACGGAGTGTTATGCGCCAGGATTGATAAATTCACGGTAGGCAACCATTTTATGATCGGTCCCTCCCCCGTGATCACACAATCGAAGTGGTACTATGTCTCTCTCGTCAAGTCAGGCAGCACATTCAGTCTCTTTGTTGATGGAGTGCTTTACGCCACGAGTATAATCCCGGCCGCGCAACTTTCTGCTGCCACCTCGACAAGCGATATTTTCTTTGGCAGACATGGCGATGCCCCTGGCAGCCAATTTTTCAACGGAAAGATTGACGATATTAAAATATGGAACACTGGCCGTCAGCCTGACGAGCTCCGTCACGACATGTACGCCACCGAAACAAGTTCCACCCCGGGCCTCTTTCTCTATCTGCCTTTGGATGAAGGCGCGGGCCAGTCACCTGCTGATCTTGGCGCGGCTCCCGCTAATGTTGTCACGCTTGGCGCTCTCGCCTCAGCGGAGACCACTGACCCCTCATGGGTTGTTTCGAGTGCGCATGCCGGACCCGGACACGCTCTCCAGCTCGATGGCGTGGATGAAAAAGCCACAGTTTCAGGGCTCAACCTAAATTCAACCGATCTGACTTTCGAGTTTTGGGCAAAGGTGACTCCGGGCTCAGCTCAGCAGGTTGTGTTCGCTCAAGGAACCGCCTCACCGAACAGTTACCTGCACATGGGATTCAAATCACCAGCAGCCCCGACAAATCCGAACGGGTTTTTCATCAATTTCTTCAATAATGAGCTTTCTGTTCCGGTCGGCGCAACCGACGCGTTCTGGAACCACTACGCTGCTTCTTATAACAGAACCACGGGTGAAAGAAAACTTTACAGAAATGGTGTGCTTTTGGCGACTGACACGGTCGCGGCTTCCCTCTCCTCCTCGGGTCTCGCTCACCTTGGTTCAGCCAACGGCCCTTCCGAGTACTTCAATGGTCAGCTTGATGAGTTCAGGATATGGCAATCTGTCCGCTCTCAAGAAGAGATCGTCGCTAACATGAACCATTCTATTAAATCGAACTCCTCTGATCTCTACGTTTATTACCGGTTTGATCAGAGTCCGGAAGCTTCACAGAATGTTCTTATTAACTCGGTCTCAACCGGTTTCGGTGGCTCGACTACAAATATTGAAGGCAACTCAGACTTCGTAACATCCACAGCGTTCCATACCTGGATCGGTGGAGTGGATAACCAGTCGATCAATCCTTCAAACTGGAGTACCGGCTTGACACCTTCAAACAACGACAATGTTGGTTTTGATGTGTCAACCGCCCTCACCAACCCCGCGAACATAATGGCTTCTTCGGTTTTCAGAAATGCCACTTTCACTGCCACCGGTACAACCCTTCAAGGCAGCCTTGGCATTCTCGGAAGTCTTGGACTCGCTGTGCCTTTCGATTTCAACGGGAAGATGGTTTCCGTGAGTCTGATTGGCAGCCTGAATGAAACAGGATCGAACATCGCCTCGAACGGCGATTTTCTGTCAAGCAGAAACATCAATGCCCCGAATAATGAAAATGTAGCAGGATTTGGTGCCTCACTTACGAGCGCGACAAACCTCGGCGTTACCATGGTCAAGAGATCACACACGGCACAAACCTTTGGATCCGGTTCAGGTATTAAGAGAAGTTACTCTTTCTCCCCAACCACCAATTCAGGACTCAATGCCACTCTTGTAATGCGCTACGATGATTCTGAACTGAATGGAAACACTGAATCAGCTTTAAGATTCGTGAAATCCACTGATAATGGTTCAACATGGTCACTTGTCAGCGGAACGCTTAACACAACAGATAACACTTTCACCGTTACGGGTGAAAACTCACTCGGTCTTTACACGGCTTACGCGTATGTGGCACCCGTGATCAACCTGACTGCTCCCGCGAGCGCTTCAACAGGACTGACACTCACCCCCACTTTGACCTGGACGGTTACAAGCGGAGTTGGCCCCTACAATGTTACGGTTAAGATCTACTCAAACGCCGCGATGACCACACTCGTGCATTCAGCGAATGCCGGTCCGGTACTCACATACGACGTGCCCGGTGGCGTGTTGAACTATAACACCAGATATTGGTGGAAGATTGAAGTGACTGACGGCGTGGGCGGGGTAACCTCCTCATCCTCAAGAACATTCACCACTCTTCTTGCCACACCGGCTCTTGCTTCACCGGCAACAGAGTTCGAATCGCCTGTAATGTCACCCGATCTTTCATGGACGATGGACAACAGAAAATCAAATGTCCGTTACAAATTGCTCGTGGGTGCTGCTCCCGGACTTACCGCTGCTGCCAACACCAATGTTACCTCAGCCAACAACCCGGGAACACTTACACTGAACCCGACCGGTCTGGCTGTCGCGACAAAATACTGGTGGACAGTGCAGGCGGAAGTTAACGACGGCACTGCCGACAATAACGGCGAGTTCAAAGTTGCCGCTCCCGAGCGCACTTTCTACACCCCGCTTGACGTGCTGAACAAACCTTACAACGGTGTTACTGGTCTGACCCTCGAACCTTACTTCACCTGGGACGATGTCCTTTTTGAAACGGGCTATGAGCTCAGAATATCAACCGCGGGCGGTTCACAGTCGGCATTTGATGCCGGCGTGATCTTTACCGATCTCAATATCCCCGCGAACACCGATTCACTCGCTTACAATGAGAATACCGTAAACGAGGGACCGGGAAGCCAGTACCCGTTCCCACTCGACCCGAACACCAAATACTATTGGCAGCTCGTTGCGAAAGACGGAAGTGTGGCTATCAAGTCGCCGATCTGGCACTTCACCACTTACCCCGCGGTTACTGTAAGCCAGCACAACCCCGCTAACGGTGACACAGTTTACCTGAACAGCCTCATGTTCACCTACGGTATTAATCAGGCAACCACCGGACTGAAGTTCAAACTCCAGGTTAAATCCGGAAGTGTCACCCCTGTAAAAACCGACTGGTTAACATCAAACTATTCGGGTGTTTCAGCAGGTCTCTTCCAGACTGTGAACCTCCTCGGAGGCACAAAATACTTCTGGAGGATCGTGCTTCTCAACGACGCGAATGAAGTTATGGCATATTCGCCAACGAGCATGTTCACCACAAGTGGCGGCGCGACGGTTCCCTACCCGAGCTGGCCTGTTGGTGATCCGCTTGTTTACACAAATTCACCAATGCTTCACTGGTACACAGCAGGCTACAGCCCCGATGTCACCTTTGATCTCATAGTCAGAACAGACTCAACTTCGCTCATCAATGCCTACTCGGTTACCAATGTTAGCGATATCTACCACCTGATCTCGACAAACCTTACCCCCGGCACAAGATACTTCTGGGCGGTAAGAAGTGTTTACAAGCGAGGTACCCCGGATGAGGCTGTTTCAAGCTACTCGTTCTGGCAGTCATTCCGTACCAACGGCGCGGGAACACTCGTTGTACCAAATCCTTCCTATCCGACAGACAATCTGTTGGTTTACACCACTGCCCCTTATTTCTACTGGTGGCTTGGTCAGGACGGAACAGGACTTACATACGAGCTTCAGTACTCACTTAACAGTAACTTCAGCAGTCCCGTAACTGTCGGTTCGATCCCGGATCTTTTTACACAGATATCCGGTCTTACTCCCGGTGCCATATATTACTGGAGAGTCAGATCATACAACGGTTCAGCCTATTCCGGCTGGTCTGTGGCTGATACATTCGCTATCGCCGGAGGTGTGGCAAATGGATATGCATCTCTGAATTGGCCAACAGGCAACCCGACTGTTTACACCACAATGCCCACCCTCTCATGGTATCTTGAAGGATCACCATTGGGAATAACAGAGTATGAAGTAAGATGGAAAGTCGGTTCAAACTCCTCCAACTGGAATTCCGACTATACCGGTTTTACAACTGTCAGCGGTGTATATAATACATCTTACACCTTCACAGTCCCTTTTACTGAAGGTCAGGTGATATACTGGGCAGTTGCCGCCTCCAACGGAAGCAGTCACTCCGCGTGGGCTGAAGATCACTTCACGATCTATTCCGGTGCAACACCCGGCGCGCCCGTGATCTCATGGCCTTCAGGCAATGCAATTGTTTACACTGTCGATCCACAGCTTAGCTGGTGGGTTAACGGTTCCACAAGCGGAATTGTCGGCTATCAGGTCGTTTACAGCTACTCTGATGTATTCTTCCCTGCCGCAACCACAACCCTCTACTCAACAGATACATGGGTTAACGCCTCGAACCTCGTTCAGGGTGCAACCTATTTCTGGAAGGTCAGAGCTCACTTCGGTGGCGGTAGCTACGGCGCTTTCTCAGCAGTTGACACATTCACGGTTAACCCCGGACCATTCAACCCTGTTACCCCGATCGTCGGTGGGCCGAACAACGTGATGATCTCAACAACTTCTCCAGTGCTTTCATGGGTGCTCCCGGTTGCACCACCTGCCGGAATAACCTATGAACTTGAAGTTGCTGACAATCAGGAGTTCACAAACGCGATGATCTTCCAGAACCTGACGGCTGCTAGACAGTCACTTCAGGGACTTGCTCCAAACAAGAGCTACTTCTGGAGAGTAAGATCAAAGATGCAGACCGAAGGTAACAGCTACTCATTCTATTCAACAATGGGTCGCTTCCGCACAGCCGATGGCGCAACAGACATCAAAGAGAGTGTTGAACTTCCGAAGGAATTCAATATTTCACAGAACTACCCGAATCCGTTCAACCCCTCAACCATGATCAGGTTCGCAGTTCCGGCAGACATGAATGTGAAACTTGATGTTTACAACACCCTCGGTGAGAAGGTTGCTGAATTGGTCAACGGTCCGATGACCGCGGGCACTTACGAAGTACCATTCAACGCGGCAACTCTTCCTTCAGGAATCTATTTCTACAGAATAGAAGCCGGAAGCAATGTTGCCATAAGGAAGATGATACTGATGAAATAGTGTGGAGTGTAGAGTGTGGAGTGTGGAGTATAAGTTGTGAGTGTTAAATCTCACTACTCGCTACTCACTACTCGCTACTCACTACTCACTACTGATCACTCACCACTAACCTCTAACCATTAACCACTAAAAAAAGCCGTCCGGTACCCCGGACGGCTTTTTTGTTTTAAGTAAGTTGTGATCTTACATTACAAGTGCCATGATGGCTTTTTGGACGTGAAGTCTGTTCTCGGCTTCGTCGAACACGATCGAGTTAGGTGAGTCAACCACTTCATTGGTAACTTCCTCTTCCCTGTGGGCCGGCAGGCAGTGCATGAAGAGGTAATCCTCCTTCGCGTTGGCTATGAGGGCTGAGTTAACCTGAAATCCCTGGAAACGGGCGTTCCGCTCCTGAGCCTCTTTTTCTTGTCCCATACTCGCCCAAACGTCAGTATAGATGATATCCGCGTTTTTGCACGCTTCAACGGGATCATTTGTGATAACCACTTTTGAGCCCATGTAATCGGCGTTCTTTCTGGCGTTATCAACTATCCAGCCGAGTGGTTCGTAACCCTTTGGTGAGGCGATTGATATATCCATACCAACTTTTGAACAGCCATTCAGAAGCGAATGTGCCATATTGTTGCCGTCACCGATGTACGCGAGTTTCAGACCTTCAAGTTTTCTTCTCTTCTCAAGAATGGTAAAAAGATCGGTCATCACCTGGCATGGGTGAAGCAGATCGGTCAGACCATTGATAACCGGAATCGAACCATACTTCGCCAGTCCTTCAACATCTTCATGCTTGAAAGTGCGGATCATGATGCCGTCGAGGTATCTTGAGAGCACTTTTGCCGTATCGTGGATCGTCTCTCCCCTGTTCAACTGGAGATCGTTGGGTCCGAAATACATGCCGATACCGCCAAGCTGATAGATGCCCACTTCAAACGATATTCTTGTTCTGGTTGAGGGTTTTGAAAAGATCATTCCGAGGGTTTTCCCTTTGAGGAGGTGGTGCTCCTCACCGGTGTAGAGTTTTTCTTTAAGTGTCCGGCTCAGATCAAAGATCTGATACATCTCTTCAAGTGTCAGGTCGTTAATGGAAAGAAAGCTCTTTCCTTTCATATTTACTGCCATAAATTATCCGTTTTTTGCAATTATTCTCGTTCCCGGATTAGCTTTTCCGAGCTCTCCGGCTTCAGTAATCACGGCGCGCTTCCCTCCGTTACGGATGAACTGCACCGCTGCTTCCATTTTGGGTCCCATGCTACCGGCAGCGAACTCACCATTTTTAAGGTAAATTTCCACTTCATCAACAGTTACCTGATCTAAAGCGGTCTCATTCTCCTGTTGAAAATTGATGTAAGCTCTTGGCACATCGGTCAGAATGATAAGTTCATCCGCCCCGATCTGGGTTGCCAACACCGATGACGCGAGATCTTTATCGATCACCGCTTCAACCCCCTTGATAGTTCCGTAACCGTTCTTTATCACAGGAATACCGCCTCCGCCAACGCAGATCACAATGTGACCGTCATCGGTGAGCTTTTTCACGATATTCGCGGAACGGACAAAAGTTGGTTTGGGCGAAGCGACAACCCGCCTCCATCCCCTCTTGCGGGGATCTTCGCGGAACTGCCAGCCGTTGGCTTTAGCGAGAAGGTCGGCTTCTTCTTTAAGGAAAAACTGACCTACCGGTTTGGTGGGATTCTGGAAAGCGGGGTCTTTCGGGTCAACCTCGACGTGAGTGACCATAGACACCACTTCCTTTTGAATATTATGCTGCAGCAAAAGCCTTTCCATCTGCTGTGCCACAATATGGGCTATTTGCCCTTGCGACTCGGCAACGCACACATCCAGAGGCATTTTGGGGAGCAAAAATTTCTCGTAACCCGCCTCATTCTTGAGGATCAGGTTACCCACTTGAGGACCATTTCCATGCGTGATCACAACAGTGTAACCACGCAGGATCAGGTCAACGAGACTCTTGCATGTATCGAAAGCATTTTGTTCCTGCTCCCTTACTGTGCCTGACTGGTTGCCTCTTAAAAGAGTGTTGCCGCCGAGAGCTACGACGGCAAGCTTGCTCATAGAAGGCCTTTTTCTTTCAGAATTTTCTCTAAAGTTATGTCGCCGATCTCCTGAAGATCGTATCCGACCCTTGTATAGGGTTTGTTGATCTTAAGGATGCGTCCAAGATCTATAGGAGTGCCGATAACAACAGAATCGCAATCTGTCGCGTTGATCGTGGTCTCAAGGTCTTTCACCTGATCGTCACCGTATCCCATTGCAGGAAGGAGAACACCGATCTTCGGATATTTCTCGTAAGTGGCAGTGATCGATTTCACCGTGAAAGGTCTCGGATCAACGATCTCGGCTGCACCATAATTCATGGCGGCAATAGTTCCGGCACCATATTCCATTTCACCATGTGTGAGTGTTGGCCCGTCTTCAACCACAAGCACCCTTTTGCCTTTTATGACATCAGGATTATCAACTTTGATAGGTGATGCTGCATCAATTATGGTTGCATTCGGGTTGATCTGTCTGACCGCGTTTCTGACTGCCAGAACATTCTTGGGTTCGGCTGATTCAACTTTATTCAACACGACCACGTCAGCAAGTCTGATGTTCACATTACCGGGGTAATATGATGACTCGTGTCCGGGTCTGTGGGGATCAGCAACCGTGATTGTAAGGTCGGGTTTGTAGAATGAGAAATCGTTGTTTCCGCCATCCCAAATAATTACATCAGCTTCTTTTTCTGCCTGCGCGAGGATGTCGCCGTAATCAACACCCGCGTAAATAACACCACCCGTTGCAACGTGTGGCTCATACTCTTCGATCTCCTCAATGGTGCATTTGTGGATCTTAAGATCTTCAAGTGTACCAAATCTCTGCACCCGCTGTTTTTCAAGATCACCGTAAGGCATGGGATGTCTTATGGCAACCACCTTCTTCCCCGCGGCTCTAAGCAGGTCAACCACCTTGCGAGATGTCTGCGATTTACCACTGCCGGTACGCACGGCAACAATGGCGATCACCGGTTTCGATGATTTGATCATTGTTTCTTTTGTTCCGATAAGAGTGAAGGAGGCGCCGGCAGCATTAACTTCGGCAGATTTGTTCATTACATAGTTGTAGGGTACGTCTGAATATGAGAAATAGACTTCATCGATATCAAGCTCTTTTATAAGCTTTGTGAGGTCTTTTTCATCATAGATCATGATACCATCGGGGTAAAGCTTCCCGGCGAGGGATGCAGGGTATTTTCTACCGTCGATGTTAGGGATCTGAGTAGCCGTAAAGGCTTTTACGTTGTACTCTTCTTTATCCCTGAAGAATGTGTTAAAGTTGTGGAAATCCCTTCCGGCGGCTCCCATGATAAGGACATTCTTCCGCTCCATATGTGCTCCATTTTGTTATTCAACTGTTACGCTTTTAGCGAGGTTTCGTGGTTGATCCACGTTTAAGCCTTTTTTCATCGCGATGTGGTAAGCGAGCAGTTGAAGCGGAATAACGGTAAGTATGGGCATCAGGATCGACCGTGTACCGGGTATCTTTATCGAGTATTCGGCCAGATTGTCAATATTCTCATCATCTGAAGTGGCAATGGCTATAACTCTTCCTTTGCGGGCCTTTATCTCTTCGATATTACTGACGATCTTGTCATAAGTAGCATCTTTAGGCGCAATGAATACCACAGGCATGTTTTCGTCGACCAATGCAATTGGACCGTGCTTCATTTCTGCCGCCGGGTAACCTTCTGCGTGAATGTATGAAATTTCTTTCAACTTCAGAGCGCCCTCCAATGCCACGGGGAAGTTGTACCCTCTCCCTAAGTATAGGAAGTTAGTGGCATTTTTGAATTTTTCTGCAATTTCCTCTATCAGATCGTTCTGTTTGAGGATTATTTTTACATAATCAGGTATTTTTTTGAATTCTTCAACGAGTTGTTTCCCCTCTTCGAGTGACATTCCTTTTTTCCTCGCGAGAAGGATGGTTATAAGTGCAAACACCGTTAACTGGGATGTGAAAGCCTTTGTTGAGGCAACACCTATCTCCGGTCCCGCGTGTATGTACACACCTGAATGACTCTCCCTAGCGATCGAACTGCCAACGACATTACAAACACCGAGACAGAGCGCGCCGCGTTTTTTTGCCTCTTTAAGAGCGGCAAGTGTGTCAGCGGTTTCGCCTGACTGCGAGATGAAGAACACAGCGTCACCCGGACCTACTATCGGGTTCCTGTAACGGAACTCACTCGCGTATTCAACCTCGGTGGGTATCCGGAGGAAAGTCTCGAACATGTATTTCCCTACCAATGCCGAGTGCCACGACGTTCCACATGCCGTGATGATTATCCTTTTAACATAAAGGAGGTGATCAAGCACGTTTTCAAGTCCGCCAAGTTTTACATCGCCGGTTTCAGGAAGCAATCTTCCTCTAATTGAGTTTTTTAGAGATTCGGGCTGTTCCATTATCTCCTTCAACATGAAGGTTGGGTAACCGCCTTTATCAATCTCGTCAAGTGTCATCTCGATCTGATGAACCACCTTGCTTACTTCTTCCTGATCGGTAATGGTTTTAGTGAGGTAGTGATCCCTGAAAACCTCCGCGATCTCGCCGTCTTCAAGGTAAACCACCTGTTTGGTGTGTTGAAGTATGGCAGATACATCAGAGGCTACAAAGTTCTCACCATCACCAATTCCGAGCAGAAGTGGTGATCCTTTTTTCGCGGCAACAATCCTGTCGGGTTCCTTCGTTGAAATTACGGCTATGCCGTATGTTCCTTCAACCTCATTAAGCCCGCGCCTGACCGCCTCGAAGAGAGTGTAACCTTCCTTCAGGTATGTATCGAAAAGATGTGCAAGAACCTCGGTATCGGTCGCGCTTTTGAATTCGTAACCGTGTTGCTTCAGTCCTGTCTTCAGAGTGGAATAATTCTCGATGATTCCATTGTGGATGAGGATGAGTGTTCCGTCACCGTTCGAGTGCGGGTGAGCGTTAAGCTCATTCGGTTCTCCGTGAGTTGCCCATCTTGTGTGACCTATGCCCAAGGTTGAGTCGAGACCGGCTTTTGCCACAGCTTCCTGAAGCTGTACAACTTTGCCTTTGATCTTCAGAACTTCAATCTTACCGTCACGGATCAAACCGATTCCGGCAGAGTCATAGCCTCTGTATTCAAGACGTTTAAGCCCCTCGATAATGACAGGCACGCAACTTTTGTTTCCGATGTAACCGACAATTCCGCACATTAGCGAACATCCTTATTAAAAAAAAATAATAAAATGTATTCTGTAAAATACAGAATATTAACTATCTGAAAAACGGGAATCTTTCAAAAAATAGAAATTCACCGTAATGTTGAGCGACAAACTCCGGCGCTACTTCACCTTCGCGAGTTTTTCGATGGTGGTTTTAGTCTTGTCCTTGTACTTCGTGATCAACTTGTAAAGATATACACCGTTCGCCACTTCATCACCGTCGGCATCTTTTCCGTCCCAGAAGACAGAGTTCAAACCGATCTTCATTTCCGAAGAGGGAACAATAATTTCCTTGATCTGTCTTCCGGCAATTGTGAATATCTTTATCTTCACCTCATCCGGAGGCGCGCTACCCCGCAACTCATAAGTAAAAAATGTCTGTTCGGCAAATGGATTGGGGTAATTGTATATTCGCTGAATATCATCCTTGTCATAAACGAAGAACTGATACTTCTGCGCGATGTTGTTGTAAGGTATCTCCGACGCGTCTTTAGTAAACACCTCCACAGTCTGCTTCCCTTCCTTCAAAAGGGGCTTCCACCGCGCGTCAAATTTTGAATTGGGCCACGGGGTGTAATTGTACTGTATGCTGTCTTTCACAAAGCCAATCGGCTTGCCATTGTGCACAATACTCAACCTGGTTGTGTCGAGTGGCAATGGACTGTTATCGGTGAGCACCATTTCGATCAGTGGGGAGTTCGATATGATATCGCCATTTATCAGTTCCCTGCCGTCAAACGTGATACTAAAATCAGGTTTAACTGTATCGCGTGCTACGTAAAAACTGTCAGCACCGAGGTTATTGAAAGTGTACATTTCTGTACCGTTCATGGTAACCACCGAACGGATAGTGTTGTAAAACACGATCTTTGAAGTGTTGATAGTATGTTTAACAGTGTAAAATGTATCCGCCGGAATGGTGAACTTTGTCGAATAATACGGCTCATTTCCGTTCCCGAGATAAAACACCGCAGTTACCGTATCTGATGCAATTTTCCCAAGATTCGTCACTTTCAGATCGATATTTATGTCGAATCCCTGCATCAGACTGTCAGGATAAAAAGTAAAATCATTATTTGAGATGGTTATCTCCGGAAGACTTGTCTCACAATCCACGTGCATCGATTTTATGTACATCGGATTTGTTGTCGTGTACGACGTATCCTCCATCATCACAACCGTTCGCATGTACGGATATTGTTGAGGACTATAGCCCGAAATGTTAAAACCGTTTGGAATCGCGGTTTGAAGTGTATCCCACTGCCGTGTCGTGCTGTTGAATCCCTGGAGGTCAACCTGATAGAGGGAAGTCTGGTTTCCGTTAACCACATCGTAATTTACCGCGTGCCACTTGGTTGCCGGTCCGATTGGTTTTGATGTCAGCTTTCCTTTCGAGTCAAGATAAAATCCGGCGAATACCGACATCTTCTTCTGGATGGTATCGTTTCTTCTATAGCCTGTGGCATAAATTTCATCACTGTCAGCATCGTAAACCCAGGCATAGAATCTTCTCAATTCCCTAAGGTCCCTGGAGTTCCAGCTTAACCATTCACCGAGGTATGATTTATCGGAGATCCTTACAGCCATCAGATAACCTGACTGATAATCCTCATAGAGGTACATGATGTCTCCCACCACGAAGAATGAGGCAACTGACTCAAATGGTTCGATCAGAGGGAACTCAATATCCCTAATAAGCGACCAGTTGCTCGCGTCGAAAACCCTAAGCACACAAGCCCTTCTGCCATTTATTTTTTTATTGGCGAAGTTGTAGATCATTCCATCATTATAAGTGAGAAGGAACTTCCCTATCGCGCGTTCGTCGCCGAAATCAAAGTCAAGCAGTCCGCCACCACCCGGTAGCATCACGCTGTCTATTTGGCCAGAAGTCGGTTCAACGCTGTAAATAACATCTGAACTTTTTCCGGGGTAATAGATCAACCCGTTAACGTGCACGAGCTGCATTCTGATCTGCTCCCTGAATCCGGGAATCGTTCCATAGTATTCACCCTGGTTTGTTCCCTTCTTGCCCGTTCCGACAATGTAGATTTGTGATTTACCGTCGGGATTTCTTTTCTGAACATCAAACCAGAAATCCGCCATGTAGAGGTACTTCCCGTCGGTGGTAAGACATGTAAGCCCCACGGTGTCAAGCGGTTCGATCTGGGTAAGAGAGAATTCCCGCTTTAACCTGTCGTTATCAGGTCTTGGTATCTTTAATTGCGTGTTGAGCAAGAGCCCGTCGAATACCTTTGAGTAATTCAGGTTTTCGGTCTCGAAATTCAGAAGCAGGTTACCTGTAAAATAGTATCCCCTCTTCTCGCCGTTGTTCGAAGTGTAGGTTCTCGTGCCCGACCATTTACCAAAATCAGATCCATCCACCATTCTTGCCCGCCAGAAATATCTGCCCCGTGGGAGTTGCGTCAAAGAATACCGGAGAATGCCTTCATTTCCTCTGAGGTTTTCAACTTTCACCAACGGGTTGTTAAAAGTGTACGAAGTGTCGATCTCAATATTATAGAGGAATCCCCTGTTGATATAGTAACCTATATCCGCAAGTTCAATGCTTACAGGCTTCTCCGTGGCAAGACCGTCAGGTGGATACAGGAGACTCGGCTCTGAAATATCGTATACAGCTATCTGGATCTGCCCGGTATTATCGGAAAGGTCATCCTCATCGAGGAGCGCGCCGGGGTTAATGTCAGCTATAAGTGTGACCAGTCCACTGACCGGAGGAGCCCATTTGAATGAGATCGAATCGTTATTGCTGAACACGGGTATTCTAAGTGTCTGGATCACGCCCGAAGAATCTTCACCGGTAAATTTCAGGACAACCGAAACGGTATCACGGGTCTTGATCCCGTAGTTCGCCATTTTAACCTTTATCGAAAGGGTGTCTCCCTTAAGCGGACTTGTGGTAGAGGCTGAAATGTCGCTGTTCAAAATGGCGAAATCAGGTTTTGTCGGAACCGCAAGCCTTAAACCCGACTCACCAAGATAAGTGAGCAGGGCTATCTGATTTATGTAGTAGCCAACGGGGGGAGTTCTGACCTTCGCCCCCATGATGGCGAGCCCGGCCACGTAATTCTTAAGATTGAAAAGTTCGTCAAAAAAGAGTCCGTTGTAGTAAGTGCCTATCTGCCAATGGGTCAGGCCTGAGCTACCGAAGAACCCTATTGCCCCTTTGCCGGGGACTTTCACAAACTGTTCACCGAACACATCTTGATTATCGAAGTGAGCGGTATAGCAGGTAACACTTGCCACAAAAGGAAGTCTGCCACCGTTGTTCAACTGGTAAATGTTATTGTTTGTGAAGACAAGATCCCACTGATATCCGCCACCATGTCCGTAATAGTTGGCAAAAACCGTGCCTTTATTGAAGGCATTAATTATATCCTGTGTCGAACCGGCATATTGTTCCTCGTCCGGTGTGCTTGGGTAACGGCAGATAACCATCGAGCGAAAACCCTGCGGCTCAAGGAAATTATCTTTCAGTTTGATCGATTCCCTGTTGAATCCGAACTGAAGCTCATCTTCCTGATCGACACCGGAAGCCATCAAAAGCACCGACTCTTTCCAGTTTTTGGAATTATCAGCAGGATAGTTTTCGAGTTTTTCAAGAATTATGTTACCCTCCTCAACTGTTTCAATTGAGATTCTGGAGATCGCCAGATCGGGTGTTACATCATCACCGGTAACCGCCACAAACATGTTATCACTGGCTGCAACTCCATACTGGATCGAGTGATATGGTATAGATGGGATATAATTTTCCCTGCTGTCGGGCAATATTTTTCTGTAATCGTAGCTCATGTCGCCTATCAGGGTGACATAAACAGGCGCGGGCCGCTTAAAAGACTCGTAAGCAAACTTTATAAAATTCTTGATCGCCATCGGATCCATTAATCCGGCGGAGAACTCATCATATATCTCCAACACATCCGCGAGGTACACCCTCAAAGGAGCGGCCTCAGGAGCTACGGGGGTTGTCCTCCTGAAATTCGCGAGTCTTTCAGCGATACTTTTAAACTTAGGGTGATAAATAATTATGTAATCAGCCTCATTGACCACATCACGAAGTTTTGAGGGTGTGTCCATTTTTATAGAATCAACCTGAATACCGTAATCGGCATCCACGCAGAAATAGTCGACAGTGTCGGACCTTAATGAATCTTTGAATAGCACGTCACCGGCCTGGTTCTTCAGCATCCATGGCTTTACAATGCGCTTGTTATGCTGCGGCACATAAACGTACATTGTATCTCCCGTCCAGTTGAACACCCAAAAGTTCTTCCAACCGATTCCCGGGGGGTTCCTGAACTGGAATCTCTCGCCGGCGGCACGGTGCTGCCGGTAGTAGATCAGCTCGTACCAGTTCACCCTTAACTCATCGTTCTTCTCATCGAGACAGATATCACCATCTGTCACAACCTTGAACTGGTTACCCTGACTCGCGATAATTATCGAATCAGTCACTAAATTGAATGTCGAGTCGTAGAGTATTTTTTCCTGACCGTTCCACTTCAGATTGGCGAGTTTTTTATCGTTGATAAAAAGATTTACACTGTGAACGAAATTACAGGGATATACGGTTGTGGTAATTCCGTGTATTTCGGTTCTAACTCTTAAACTTGTAACATCGGGAGCGAAATCCTTCAATGCATCAAACCGATGCGCGAATCCTGTCTGAGGAACACCCCTGAAAGCACTGATCTTCGACCAAAACCAGTAATCACGGTTACCATTTGGTGCCCATCCCAGTCTTTCATAAATATTATCCTCCTCAAAATGGAGCTTCCACTCGGAAAAGTTAATGCCCGGTGAACCTTGTATAATGGTACCGTCATTGTCTTCAAACCTTAGACCACTCGAATCGGCTTCGTAGCTGAACCAGAAAAGATTGGTCTTGTTGTAAACATTCATCGAAGTGTTGGGTGAAGGCGGAAGTGAATCACCCACAAAAATAATATAGCTTCCGGCTGTAAAAAGGGTATCCATTCCACCATATATCGCGAGGGGTACTTCACCTTTACTGTTGAATATCTGAAGCTTCTTCTTCTCGATCTGCCTGTTTGTGGGCATACCTGCCTGAGCAAGTTCTTCATATGTTAGCTTGTACACATCCCTCTTGTTGAGGAAGAGCTTGAACCAGGTCTTGTTGGGGTTGTACCAGATTTTATCTCCAGCGGGATTGTCAGGGAGTAACGGTTTTTTCTCCCCTATCCACGATTTTGCCTGGTCATAATTGATTACCGACTGTTCAAGGAACTGCGCTGTCACCGGATCAGATACCGGCTGAACCATGAAGGCATCACCATACTGAACATTGAAATCGATCCGGACAGTGATCGAATTGTATTTTACCAGTTCCCTCGTAACAGGATTGTATTGATACGGGGATATAATGACAGGCTGTATCTCGGAGAACCGGAAGGAATATCTTCCTTCAAGCCTCGCGAGTGATGCCGGGAAAAACCTGTCGGAATTGTAAACATTCTTCTCAAAATAAAGCATGTCAGGCACGAAAGCCAGAGAGTCAACAAGTGAGAAAGGGAGTATGAAACGGTTCTCACTTTTCCCCCTTTCGGAGGCAAGAACGGTGATCTTTGGCTTCGCGTTGTAGCTGATCCCTGTCGAGATCGAGTATTCAGGAACCGCCGGCTCCCCTTCTTTCATGAAGTACATTCCGTTCCCCGGGAAGTACGAAAACTTCCTGCCGTCCACGAGGGTATCCCGCACATCCGGGAAGTCCCTCAGATCAAATTTTATTACGAGATGATCCTCGTTTTTTTCCATGATCCGGTAGGATTGGGGAAAGGCGTTAAAAATCAGTAAAAGGAAGAGAAATGTTACTTTTCCGGGGAATTTCAGCATAAAAGATCAACCGATGTTTGATATAAATAAAAGCCAATTTAGCTATAAAGCAATTAGCTAAACAAGTGAAAAAATTATTGTACAAAACTGTCAAAAATAGAGGAAGGAGGCAGAGAGGAAGAAGTAACTTTCAGGGAATTCCGCAGTATGGTTGGCTTTCGTCATCACGTATCCCGCCTTGACGAATGTGTTCGCGCCGGTGGTCAGATGCAAGGAAATGGCGGCAGTGGTGGTGTTCTGAAATTCACCGGCAAGGAACCAAGCGTCCTCGTTCGAGAGGGCGTTTGTGCTCATGAAAAATGATCCTCCGTGATTTTCAACCACGTTGCCCTGGTTATCATAGGTGTTTTCGCCGTGCCTTACGTGTTTCAGATCAAAGGAGAGTTTCAAGGGGGCGATAACCTGCCAGTCGATCCTTAAATTTATCATATCAGAGTTTGGCTTTACGTCAAGCCCCAACGGAAAACTGTTGTTCAGATATGCAAGGTCTTCACCAGCGCCGGGGTGGGAGAATGTGTATGGTCGCACAAAGTAATATGATGCACTCAATGTCAGGGGTGGAGCAAATGAGGGTATGTAGACAAGCCCGCCGTTGAAAGCAAAACGGTTGTTGAACCTCTGAAAATTGCCAGGTGTCCAGTATTTGAAGTTTATATCATCGAAAAGAAGGCTTGCCGTCAATTCAACACCGTTAACAGGACGGTAGCGGGCATCAATTCCCAAAAATGAATTGTCGAGGTCGTCAAGCGAACGCTGTGCTGACTCCCAGAAAAGGAAAGGATTCAGGTAACCCAACTCGGGCGACCTTCCCGCGTAAATTACAGCTTGCCACACTGAGAGCCTGAACCGCTCCGAGAATGCATATGACAACCTGTTCTGAACAGTGTACTTTGATGTTTTACTCTTCAGATCACCTGTTATCACATTACCCGGGGTAATTATCTGAGGGGTGACCAACCAGGCGTGCATATAGTCATAGCTGAAAGCACCTGACTTTATAGAGAAACTTAACCTGTCAAATAACTGTGAAGCACCTGAGATCTTATCCCGGTTGTAAAAGTTTTCACCCCACAAAACCCGGTTACGGGCTATTGAAACAGCAAAAATGTCTTTCTCAACGAAGAATCCTCCTTCGGTACCGTCGAAGTAGGCGAGACCCGTTTTTCTGAAAGTGAATTTCTGCGCGACCACCGGATCAAGGGCATTCACGGCCCTGGCACCATAGGTATTCCCATTCCACGCCATCATGTAAGCAGAGAACCAGTCACTGTAATTAAACCTGACATAACCGCCATACCGCATGTAAGAGGCGTTTTTCCCTGTGAACCCGTCGTCTCTTGTTCCGTGAAATTTTACTTCAAATAGAGGATCGATGCTTGCATCATAATTGGGGCCTTTGAAATCAAAAAGGTGAACCGGTGATCTTGAGAGAAGCAATTCCGTTGATTGAGATCCGCCCGCTTCAGGAACAGTCAGAAACATTTCCGTAAACAGATCCAGTTCCTCCTTGAAGGTTTCAGGGAGTCGATCCCGCTTCCCCTTCAATATTTCGAGGTGGTGCTTGATCTCACTTCTGCTTTTGGGGAGGATGGCATCATCATAGCCCGGCAGGTAACCTGCCACTGAAGTCTTACGCAGAAAGAAATAGACGGTATGATCTGAATTAACAGGTTCGGGTTGAGCGAAGAGAATTGTTTGAATGAGAAAGGCCGCGAAAAGAACCTTTTTCAATCTCAGATGTTTCCTTCGTTGGTTATAACCACTTTTGGGGTGCGTAAAATGATTTGAAGATCAGACCAGAAAGTTGCCTTGCTGTAATAGGCAATCTCCATTATCACCCTTTCTTCGGGTGTTAGTGACTGCCTTCCGTTCACCTGTGAAATGCCGGTGATACCGGGTTTGAAGTTAAACACCTGACGCTGCTCAGGTGTAAACTGATCGGTTATCTTGGTGAGTTCAGGGCGGGGGCCGACAATGCTCATATCGCCAAGCAGAACATTAATTGCCTGCGGTATCTCATCGATCGAAGTACGGCGGAGAACCTTGCCTACCCGGGTAAGACGTGGATCATCCTTCTGGGTGAAGTCAGGACCCAATTGCTCGGCGCCTTCAACCATGCCTCTAAGTTTGATCATTCTGAATGGCTTGCCGCCGAGTCCGGTACGCTCTTGAATAAAGAACGCGTTGCCTTTGGAATCGAGTTTAATAGCTATCACTGCGACCAGTAGTATAGGTGCCGACAGGATCAGGGCCAAACTGCTCAGGATTATATCCGTGAACCTTTTAATAAAACTTCCGTTTTTTCCCATAAGATTGTTGATATCTTCACCGTGCCAGCTACTCCGTAAGGTATTCTGCAATTCGGCTTCTTTAATCTCCATTAATTACCAAAAAATCTGACTCCCAAAATTACTATTAGTTTCGATTTTGGCAAAATGATTTGGCCGAAGAATGCAATTAAGATTGGATTGTGACAGCGCTCAAATTACAGGTCAAAGATTTCCGGTCACGGGTCTGAAGATCACTTCTTCTTGAACGATGTTTGAATCGTCGGAAAGAAAGTTAATGATGTGACGGGCAAGCCCTGAAGGCTGCATCATCTTTTCAGAGTATTTAGCCCTGACTTTTTCATGCCAGATAGGAGTTTCAGTGGCACCGGGAAGAATATCGATAACCTTTATGTTGTTCTGCCTAACCTCTTCACGCAACACGCGACTGTACTGGAGAAGCCCGGCCTTTGAAGCGGAGTAAATGCTGCTTGCCTTCAGCCTGTCAAGAGCCGCGACGGAGTTGATGTTGACTATCACCCCACTTCCCCTCTCGATCATGCCGGGAAGAACGGTTTGAATAGCGTGGACAGCCCCGGTAAGGTTTGTCCGGATGATCGCGTCCACTTCTTCAAAACTGGTATCCTTGGCTTCTTTGAAGGTGGTTATCCCCGCGCAATTGATCAGTACATCAGGCGCTTCACCCATCAGTATTTGATCGTAAAAATTCCTGATACTTGCCGGGTCAGATACATCGCAAGTTGAAGTGACAAGATTAGCGCTCGCTGCTTCTTTAACGAGGGCTTCAAGGTTGGCTGTGTTTCGCGATGTGGCGATCACACTGAATCCCCGGGAGAGGGCTTCAAGTGTTAAAGCCCTCCCGATTCCTGTGCTCGCGCCCGAGATCCATATCTTTTTCACAATAACGACTTGCTTCCGGGTCTGATAAGGCTAAGGAATTCAAGTCTGGTCTTTGGGTCTTCTTTGAAAACCCCAAGCATCGATGAAGAGGTGGTTGAAGAATTTTGCTTCTCAACACCGCGCATCATCATGCACATGTGATATGCCTCTGACACCACCGCCACGCCTTTTGGCTTAAGGTACTGGTTGATGGTGTCGGCGATCTCTTTTGTCATCCTCTCCTGAACCTGTAGTCTTCTCGCGAAAACATCAACTATTCTGGGGAGTTTGCTCAATCCGACGATTTTGCCGTCAGGGATGTAAGCGATGTGTACCTTCCCGAAAAACGGGAGCATGTGATGCTCGCACATGCTGTAAAAATCGATGTCTTTAACAAGCACCATTTCATCGTAGTTTTCGGTGAAGATGGCATCGTTAAGCACTTTGTTAATGTCTTTGTGGTAGCCGGCAGTAAGGTATTCATAAGCTTTTGCCACTCTTTTAGGGGTTTTTAACAAACCCTCTCTTTCGGGGTTCTCCCCGATCTCATTTAATATGGTCTCTACGAGGCCCTGTACTTTTTCCAGATCCAAATCTAATCTCCATAATATTCAACATGGTTATTCTCAGTCTCGTACAACTTAATCTTATAGAGCCTGCCTTGTGGTATCTTGTCCACGAGCTGATCCCATATCTTAACGGCTATGTTCTCGGCGGTGGGGATAACACCTTTCATAAAGTCAACATCAAAGTTCAGGTGCTTGTGATCAACTTTCCGGATGACGTTCTCGATTATGATCTTCTTCAGTTTCTTAAGATCGATAACGTACCCTGTCGCGTCGTCAATCTCTCCTTCAACCACCACTTCGAGCACATAGTTGTGCCCGTGACCGTGGTAATTGTTACACTTGTCGTAAATGCTTTCATTCTCTTCATCGCTGAAGGCGGGGTTATAAAGCCGGTGGGCGGAAGAGAAAACTTCCCTGCGTGAAACGAAGATCTTGCGTCCCATTTTCTATACGCTCAGGGCTTTCTTAACTTCTTCGGAGTGTCCGTCAACTTTCACTTTGGCGAAAACGTTTTTCACCACGCCGGAGGGGTCGATAATGTAGGTGGTTCTTTCAACACCCATATATTTTCTGCCGTACATGCTCTTTTCTTTCCAAACCCCGTAAGCCTCGAGCATGGTCTTGCTCTCATCACTCAGAAGCGTGAAATTAAGGGAGTACTTGTCGGCAAATTTTCTGTGTGATTTTACAGGATCGGGGCTCACACCAACCACAGCGGCGTTGATGCCCTCGAACGAGGGAAGGTCATCCCTGAAACTGCATGCTTCCTTTGTGCAACCGCTTGTGTCATCCTTCGGGTAGAAGTAGAGCACGAGGTTCTTTCCTGCGAAATCAGTCAGTTTAACGGTTTTTCCGTCCTGATCCTGAACTTCGAAATACGGGGCTTTATCACCCGGGTTCAACATTGTAAGGTCTCCAAAAAATTGTTGTTAATTATATGTTACAACAATCTTTTTTTGGTTTAGTTCAAAATACCTTCCTTTTTTCCCCAGGAGATAAACCCGTCTTCAAGCTGCGCGAAAGAGTCGATGGCAAAGAGAATCGGCTGAAGATGCCACACTTCATATTCCTGTGAAATGATCTTAAACGGGTCAAATTCGATCACTGTCACGTCTGTCCCAAGGGCGTGATCCACCTCGGTGAATGAAGAAACTATTCCCGCTCCGTAGATACGCCGGCCGCTTGAAGTGTTTATTAAACCGAACTCAACGGTGAACCAGTGGAACCGTTCAAGCCAGATCTGCTGCTCTCCTTTCGCGGCAAGGGCTGCTTCACCAAATTTCTGATAAAAATTCGCGAAACTCGGATTCGTGAGCAACGGCATGTGCCCGAAAATATCATGGAAACAGTCGGGCGCGGGGGTATAGTCCCGTTCGTGTGTCCCCCTGATATAATCGGTGGAAGGGAATATCCTCTGCTGCAGCAGTTCGAAAAAATTTTGAGCCTGGATCAAACCGGGAACCCGTCCGATCTTCCACCCGGTCGCTTTCGTCAAGACGTTACTTAGATGTTTTAATGAGGGGATATGATTGTGATCAAACCCCATTAACCTGACACCCTCAATGTACTCGTCGCAAACCCTCCCGTTAAGAAGTCCGGTCTGTCTGTTGAAGAGGTAACTCCAGGTTTCGTTGTCTTCATCCGTATATACCGGTGTGATTATCTCTTCACCAACCGGTGGAAGCCCTGAAAGGGTCTGTGGAATACACCTTGGGTCTATTCCTTCCTCCGCGGCCTTTTCGTAAGCACCCTTGGCTTTAACTTCAGTGTCATAGAACATATTGATCTCCTTGTATGTTGTTGATGGCGATTATTTGCTCATTTCAAGCATTTTCTCCAAAGGTCTGAGGGCTTTAACCCTTATCACTTCGGGCAATTCGATCTGTGGTGATTTATTCACCATGCAGTTATATAGTTTTTCCATCGTGTTCAATTTCATATAAGGGCAGTTGTTGCAATTGCACGACTCCTCCTCGCCGGGGGCGGGTATGAACTTTTTACCGGGCACGGCTTTTTCCATCTGATAAATGATACCCGGTTCTGTAGCCACGATGTACTCATCTGAAGGATCACTTTGCACAAATTTAAGAAGCGCGGAAGTGGAGCCGATGTAGTATGCTTTTTCCAGCAAGTGGTCTTCACACTCGGGATGGGCAATAAGTTTTGCTTGCGGATTCTCCATCATCAGTTCAAGTATTTTTCTCTCGCTGAAAGTCTCGTGCACGATGCAGGAGCCGTCCCAGAGCACCATTTCCCTGCCCGTTTTCTTCATGATGTATTTGCCAAGGTTTTTGTCAGGGGCGAAGATTATTGGCTGGGATTCAGGTACCTGCCTTACTATCTTTTCGGCATTGCTCGAAGTGACTATGATATCGCTGAGCGCCTTTATCTCTGCCGAGCAGTTTATGTAACTTAGCACAAGGTGGTCAGGGTATTTGCTCCTGAATTCAGTGAAAGGTTCCGCCGGACAACTGTCGGCCAAGGAACAACCGGCTTCAAGATCGGGCAGAAGTACGAGTTTCTCGGGATTCAGTATTTTCGCGGTCTCAGCCATAAAATGCACGCCGCAAAAAACTATCACATCCGCTTTCGATTCCTTTGCTTTTCTTGCAAGCTCAAGACTGTCACCTATAAAATCCGCGATTTCCTGAATGTCTCCGGTCTGATAATAATGAGCAAGTATAACAGCATTCATACTCTCTTTAAGCGCGATTATCTCTTTCTCATAGTCGATTCTATCTTTCCGGTCCAACATATTCTTTAACATTTATTGACTCACATTCTCAATTTTGAAAATTTTTTCTCTTTAACGGAAATTTAGAGATAAATTTTCAAATAAAATATTGCAAGAATAAAGATTCTGGATTGGCACGATTCTTGTAAATATTACAGCACTCGATGAGATGTTCCTTTAACCCTCCTTATAGTAACACACTACAACTGCCGGAAATGCGCCCTCTTTTCCGGCAGTTCCTCTTTTAAAGGCTTTTTTGCTTAAATTCTGTTTCATTTTTCAAACAATTTATCTCGCATGCGTTCACTGATCCTTCTTCTTGTGTTTTTCTCCACCGCCATTCTTGCCGGTGACAGCCTTGTTTTTGTTATCCGTGTTGACGATATCCAGTCGCGGAATGTTACCTACGCTTCGGGGATAATCCCCTTTCAGAACGCGGTCGAATCCCGCGGCGGGAAGGTTTCATGGGCGGTAATACCTCACAGGTTGATTGAGGCCATGAACAACAATGGCAGTGTCACACAGCAGCTTCTCACCACAGTTGCGGCAGGGCATGAAGTGATGGTGCACGGTTACAATCACACTTGCCTCCGGTGCGGAGGAACGAGTCATGAGTATTTTTGCTCAACACAAGGGGTAAGTCACACTTATCAGATCCAATCAGCCATGACCGACACTTCATTAAAGATATTGAACGACAGTCTCGGTTTCCTCCCCCGTGGTTTTGTACCGCCGGGTCATCAGGCAGATACAACCACCTGGAGAATGCTTGCAGATAAAGGTTTTAATATTCTCTCCACGACTTTGGGAACCAAACAGTTCGTTTATCCGGGTCTTTATAATTTGGCGCCCCATCAGGAGTTCACTTGGAACATCCTCCCCTCGGGATACCGGAACCAAATGACCGCCGCGCTTAAGGATATCAGGGTAAAGGGTGCTTCAGACGGGTATTACATGATACTTTTGCACGATCCTTTCATCAGACCCGGGTATCTTGATGGACTTGTTGTGAACTGGATCGGCGAATTGTTGGATTCCCTTAATCTCGAATACGGTAGCAAGATCAGGTACAAAACCGTAACCGAGGCGGCGGTTGCCTTCAGGGACGCGGCATCAGGTATCGCTGCTGATGAAAGCGCGAACCCTGTGGATTTCACATTGAACCAAAACCACCCTAATCCATTTAATCCCTCAACCATGATCACTTTTTCGGTACCGGTCGCGGGAAACGCGGCATTAAGAGTATATGACATTCTGGGTCGCGAGCTCAGAACACTTATCGACGGAAATATAGAGGCGGGTACCCACAGCGTAAGGTTCGACGCGGGTGATCTCAGCAGCGGGATCTATTTATACAGACTTGTCTTCAATGACAGAGCCATTTCGGGAAAGATGCAGTTGAACAAGTAATTGGTTCAAGCCCTATTTTATTGTGCTTTTCATGTGATCGATCGCGGCGATCACATCTTCCCTGGCGCATGAGACATCGATATGCAAATCGCCCGGGTTGCCGGTTAGGACAAACTTTACCTCCCCGTTCAGCCGCTTTTTATCTCCCTGCATCGCCATATATATCTCTTCTGAATCCAGCGCGGCGATCTTGCTGTCCGTCGGGTACCTGTTTAAAAATTCTGAAACCCTGCTGAAAGTGCGGTCTGACATTATCCCGGTTCTGTTTGAAAGATGGGCGGCACCTCTCATTCCCGCTATTACACCTATGCCATGTTTGACAGAGAAGCCTGAGACTGATTCGATAGCGTGCCCGAATGTATGCCCAAGATTAAGAGAATGCCGGGCTTTCATGTCAAGTTTGTCTTCAGTGACCACACGGTTTTTTATGTGAGCCGACCTGCTGATCAGTTGCAACAAGTCTTCTTCAGGGATATCGAGGCTCCCTTTCAGCTTCTCATCGCAATATTCAAAAAAGTCAGCATCAAGCAGGGCATACTTAAGCACCTCCCCCATTCCGCTGAGCAGATCCTGCCTGTCGAGGGTCTCAAGGAATTTCACGGATGTAATCACAGTCTCGGGTTCGTAAAAACTGCCGATGAAATTTTTATATTTATTGTAGTTCACCCCTGTTTTGCCGCCTATGCTGCTGTCGACCATCGCCAGAAGTGTCGTCGGCACGTGCACGAGCTTCGTGCCCCGCATGAAAGTGGAAGCCGCGAATGAGCCCGTATCGCCGGTGATGCCGCCACCTACAACCACAATACAACTCCCCCGGTCGGCTTTGTTCGACAGGAGAAAATCGTAGATCGAGAATAGTGTTTCAAACGATTTATTCTCCTCTGAGGAGTGAAATTCGAAAAGTCTGGAAGGCTCAACCAGCCCGGCGAAGGTATCGCGGTAAAGGGCATGAACGTTTGAGTCGATTATGTAATAGCAACTGAACTTTTTACTATAAGCTTCAAGTTCTTCCTGAACCTTTTCAAGAGTTGATACAAGAGCGTAATTGAATGATCCGTTGTTGCTTTCGATTGTAATATTTCTCAATTTGTTTTTTTCCTATCCGGCTTTTGCGACTTGATCCGGCTGATGATCCTGTCTATGCTCTTCCCAAAGTCATCCGCTCCGGTTTCCACTGTTATATCAGCCGATTCATAACCGGGTTTTCGTATTTCAAAAAGATGTTTAAGTTTCTCCATGGCTTCTGCCTCTGTCATTTCGGCATCATTTTCCGATCTGAACAATGGTCTCGTGGTCTTCTTTTTAACCCTGTGATAAATGGATCGAAGATCGGCTTTCAGGTAGACGAGCAATCCTGTGGATTTACAAAGTTCTACATTCCTGTGATCGATCAGAGTGCCTCCACCGAGCGAGATGACAGCTCCCTCCAGTTTGCTAAGCTCAATGAGCTTTTGAACCTCTAACCGGCGGAACTCAGCCTCACCGTTGTTCAATACAATACCCGCCACGGCAACACCTTGGTCTTTCTCAATTTCCTGATCGACATCGTAAAACTCCCAACCGAGACAGTTGGCAACCACCCTCCCTAAAGTGGTTTTTCCCGTGCCCATGAAGCCTGTGAGGTATATCCTTTGATGGCGCATAAGTTCAGAACCGCGCTTTCAGAGCGAGAATAAAAACGGTACCCTCGAGTGAGAGTTTCTGATTGAAATCAGTTGTACCGAGTGTAACTTTTTTTCCATTATAATTTCCCTCCCGGGAGGCATAATCGCCCTCGAATTCAACTTCGGGATCACGGAATTTCATTGAAAAACTCATTCCGAATGTGTCACTGAAATACCAGTCGAACCCGGAGCTGACATGTATGCCATAGCCCGTTTTCGAGGCACCACTTCCCGGTGTGAGCCCCGCCACCTCGCGCTGTGTTGAAAAGAAGTACAGCCCCCCACCGCCACCGATGAAAATTTGAAACCACTCAGAACTGAACGGGAGTGTATAATTCAGCGTGAGCTCTACAGGCATAAATGTGTACCCGTCTTTAACAGGTATGAAAATTGTTCCGTTTTCACTGTCAACTGTCTGACCGTAGTACTCACTTCTCTTCGAGGCGTACTCAAGGGAAAGTGCTGCCGTAAGATCACCGGATACAGCATAACCGATCTCAATACGGGGAAAAAGATATGAACCAAGTGGTACCTCCGCCTCACGCAGATCAAAATCATATACCCTGGGATACGGTATGATCTTTGAGGCCGTACCGTAACCGGCCCCCACGGAAAGTGTAATTGCCTTCTGCGGGAAAAGGGAGATGGATGATACAAAAACGAGGGTCGCGACGAGAATTTTTTTCATTCAGATATCCAATTTATCACTCCGGACCCGATATAAAAAACCCCACCGGGGTGCCGCTGACGCGGAACACAAGGCGGGGTTCAAAAAATTATATCAGTTCTGGGGGTAGAACTTGATATTAGCCTCTTTTTTCATGATCTCCATCCACTGCTGGAAAGCCATCTGACGGCGTTCACCAAGGATCTGATCCCTGAGAGCATTTCTCTGAGCGAGGAAGTTCTGCTCATTGAAGTTCTGTCTCATTTTAACATTGATGAGGTAGTATCCTCTAAGTCCCTTCACCGGTCCGGTAACTGTATTCAGAGGGGCTTTTGATGAAGCAAAGCTGAAACCGTAATCCACTCCAAGACCGGGAATATTTCCGGCAACAGTGAATGAGTCAGCGGTACCAAACCTGATATTCTTGCTTATCGAAGGGGCCTTCGAAAGATCGTTGCCAATCTTCCCTTTAACAGCATTGAGTTCAGCGAGGGCAATTGCAAACTTCTTCTCCCTGATTGTAGCTGTGGTAACTTCTTGTTTGACACTTTCGAACTTCTTCACACCGGCGGTATTAACTTCACTGACCTGAGCGACAACCATCTGACCGCCAACAAGGGTGACCGGAAGGAAATCGTTGAGTCCGTCTTTGAAGGCCAGCGCGACAAGGTTTCTGCTATAGCCAAGTCCCGGAACGGCTGCTACATCAGAAGGGAAAGGAGTGGTCTCCTGTGCAACAAGATTCTTGCTCTTAGCGGCTGAATCAAGTCCGAGCTTGGAAGCGAGGGCAAGAAGATCTTCCGCGTCCCTTCTTACAAGACTCAAAGTAGCCGGTGAGTATGAAAGCTTCTTTGTGATCTTCTCAATAACGTACTTTTTGCTTGAACGCTCTGAGACTCTAATAATGTGGTAACCATAGTCTGTTTTAACGGGAGGCTGTATCTCGCCGACCGGTCCGTTGAAGCAGGCATCTTCAAATGGTTTAACCATCGCGCCTTTACCAAACCAGCCAAGATCACCACCATTGGCGGCTGAACCAGGATCCTTCGAAACTTCCTTCGCGGTCTGTTCAAAGTTTTTTCCTTTTTTCAGCTCTTCATAAAGTTTTGTGGCAGCCTCGAGATCGGCTTTATCATCACTTGATTTTGGCAACAGGATGTGTGAAGCTCTCGCGAAGACATCTTTACCGTCTACAACAGAAGATATCTTGTAGAGTCCCATCTCCCCTTCACCTGATACAGGGCCCAACACGTCACCGGCCTTGATCTCACCTTTGTAAGCTCGCAGTCCGGCTGGCAGCATGTTAACCGCCACAGTGTCTTTTGAGTAAGGTGACTCACTCTGGGCTTCAACAAAGCTCTGGAAGGTGGAAACAGTATCCGTTTTTATACGGGTAAGGATGTTTTTAAGAATTGTGAAAACAGCCTGTGAATCTTTTTCGGAAGGTTTAACAGGAATTGCTACAAATTTCAATTTGCGGTTCGCATCCTGTTTGTAAAGATAGCTGTTCTTGTTGTAAAAATCCTTCAGTTCTTCATCGGTTGGCTTAACGGTTGAATCGGGATAAACATTAAGATCGATGAGGGCATAGTCCGCACTGATCTTTACATCCTGATCACGGAACTTGCGTCTGATCTCGGCATCGGTTACAACCACACCGGCGCTTACAAGCGCCTGGAGTTTCTGGAACATAAGCTGTTCCTTGATTTGGCTTTCAACCATGATCAGGTTTTCTTTGTTTCTCGGATCCTTAAGTGCCTGTTCGTATGCAGCCCTGTTGAAAACTCCATTGGAATCCATGAACGAGCTTTTCAAATATTCAGGCGGGTTTTCACCAAGAACGATATTCCTGATCTCATCCTCTGCAACGGTGATGTTGTATTTCTTGTAAGCATTTTCAAGAATTTTTAACTGAACAAACTGTTCCCAGGCCTGTTCTCTGATCTGCTGATCATTTGTGAGGTCAGGCTGCTGACCGCTCTGTTTCAGGCGGGTCAGATAGTTCTGATAAAATTGTTCAAATTCCTGAACTTTTACTTTTTCACCATTTATCTCGCCGATGTTGCTTCTGTCATTCATTACCTGGCTTAAGTTCATATCACTTACAACCATGAAGAGAATAAAGATTCCACCGACACCAAGAATGAACCAGGGAGCTAAACTCCTGATCCTATCCATATAACCCATATTTAAGAATGCCTCCGGGATTTTTTTTAAACGAATTACAAATTTACTTATATCACCCCTAAAAATCAATTAACTATTTAAGTTTATTTTTCGCGGACCTGAAGTTCTTAAACTTTAGTATGAACGGCAAAGAAAAAAGAGATGATTTTACTATATTGCTTTTTGGGAATCACCTTTTTAATTCAGTTTTTGCGATCGACAATTGATGTCCCGGGAGAACAAAGAGGAATGTGTATTCCAAAAGATCAGCACCTTTTGGGGTATACTTCTTGTATCAATTATTTACTTCGTTATTGCCAGAACAAGCCTTCTGCTTGCCCTTCCGGGTAGCGATGCTTCACCGGTATGGCCACCTTCAGGGCTTGCCCTTGCTTCCCTCTTCCTTTTTGGGCGAAGAGTCTGGCCCGGAATCACAATCGGGTCATTCGCCGCAAATCTCATCGCCATGATCACAGCCGCGAACGGGAGCACTCAGTTTTCAATCGCGACCGGGGTTTCACTGGTCACCGCCGCGGGCAACACTCTGGAAGCAATGACCGTTTGGTACTTTGCCGGTAAATTTATTCATCCCTCCAAGTTCCTCTTTAAGGTCACGAATGTTGTGGTGTTCACTCTTTCCGCAATGAGCGCGGCTATCATCGCTGCATTAGCAGGACCTGTGGCATACAGCGCGGCCGGTTTGGCACCGTGGCATTTTTTCCCTGATTTCTTTGTAACCTGGTGGCTTGGTGATTTTTCGGGGATGATAATCTTCGCCCCAATGTTGATAATGCTGTGCAGAAACAGAACATTGGCAGCGAAACCGCGTGAACTTGTCAGACTGATAATTATCTCTTTCACTCTCATCGTTCTAACTACAATTATTTTTAACCAGGATCCCCGTTCTCTTGTTTCGATGCTGATGCCGTACATTCTCTTCCCTGTTACCATTTGGGTGGCACAGGAGTATGACCCGCTGATAGCAGGGACGGGCATAGTACTCATCACAATTATAGCCGTTTTTAGCACGGTACACGGAAGTGGTACCTTCGCGCTCGACACACGTACCAATTCCCTTTTGCTGTTACAGGGATTTATCACAATACTCGGTTTCACCTCCCTCTCATTTTCCGCGGCAACAGCCGAGAGAAATTTCCACAGAAGATCGGCGCTGGAAAAGGCTGATGAACTCGCAATGGAGAGAACGCTGCTTCGCGCGATCATAGATATTATCCCCGACGCGATCTACACCAAGGACACAGAGTTGAAAAAAACTCTTGCCAATCCTGCTGATCTTAAAAACATGCACGTTGAGTCAGAAGCCGATGTGATCGGAAAAGATGACATGGAACTTCACCCGAAACAACTCGCGGAGAAGTTCATGGAAGATGACCGGTACGTTATATCAACAGGTAAACCTGTTATTGACCGGGAGGAATTCGTAATCGACGAAAACGGCGAAATAGTTTGGCTCCTAACCTCGAAACTGCCTTTACGTAACGAGAAGGGGGAGATCACCGGACTTCTTGGCATCGGTAAAAATGTGACCGAAAGTGTAAAAAGCAGGGATGAGATCAAAACATTAAACGCGGAACTGGAAAAACGGGTCGAGGAAAGAACCGCGCAACTGGAAGCGAAAAACAAAGAGCTTGAAGCGTTTTCTTACTCTGTCTCTCATGATCTCAGGGCGCCTCTACGGCACATCAGCGGGTACGTTGATCTTCTGAATAAAAAATTCCGGGCTGAACTGCCCGATAAAGGTCGGCATTACCTCGACACCATAACCGAAGCTTCAAGACAAATGGGTGAATTGATAGACGACCTGCTTCAGTTCTCAAGGACAGGACGAGCGGAGATGCGACTCGCCAGGTATGAAATGAAGGCACTGGTTGAAGAGGTGATCACCGCGATTAAACGCTCAGAACCGGACAGGAATATAAACTGGAAGATTTCACCACTCCCCGCGATAGTGTGTGACCAGCCTCTTATGCGTCAGGTATGGGTTAATCTTCTGAGCAATGCCGTAAAATTCACCGGGAAGAATGAAGTGGCGGAAATCGAGATAGGCTGTTTTGAAGGGGACGGGGAAATCACCTTCTACGTCAGGGATAACGGGGTCGGGTTCGACATGCAATACGCGACAAAACTTTTCGGGGTATTTCAAAGGCTTCACTCGAAAGAGGAGTTCGACGGAACCGGTATCGGCCTCGCCAATGTGCAGCGAATCGTTCTCAGGCACGATGGCAGCGTGAGGGCCGAATCTGAAAAAGACAAAGGTGCAACATTTTATTTCACAATACCAAAAAATTTGGAAGTGTCAACATGAATATTCTTAAAACCATCCTTCTTGCCGAGGATAATCCAATGGATGTTGAGCTAACGCTCGAAGCTCTTGAAGAGCACAATCTCGCAAATCAAGTTGTGGTGCTCCGGGATGGAGTGGAAGTAATTGAATATCTTGAAGCAAAGGGGAAATTTGCAGGCAGGCCCCCTGAGTCACCGGCCGTACTTCTGCTGGATATAAAAATGCCAAGAATGGACGGCATTGAAGTCCTGAAATACATTAGAGCCCGCGAGGAACTCAATTACTTGCCGATCGTTATGCTGACTTCGTCGCGTGAGGAGCCTGATCTTAAAACGTGTTACGAACTTGGCGTGAACGCGTATGTGGTAAAGCCAGTCGATTTTTCTGAATTTGTTGAAGCTGTCAAACAGATCGGGGTTTTCTGGGGGCTGATAAATGAACTCCCGGGAAAACGGGTTTAATTTAATCACTCTTTAATTGCGCGATAAATGATAAAAATATTACACCTCGAAGATTCAATCTACGACGCGGAACTGATCTCCGAGTTGATCAGAAGCTCCGGTTACGAGGTTGAGATTAAGTTTGTGGGTGATGGGCCTCAATACCTGGAGGCACTTCAAAATTCAAAATTTGATATAATTTTGAGTGACTTTGCCCTGCCGGGCTTCGACGCTTTTGGTGCCCTCGAAGCGGCACGCCGGTTAGACAGCACTGTACCTTTCATCTGTGTTTCCGGCTCCATTGGTGAGGAAATTGCTGTGGATCTCCTTCAGAGAGGTGCCACCGACTATATTCTTAAAGACCGTCTCGCCCGTCTCCCCAACGCGATGAAAAGAGCGCTTGAAACGGCGCGGGAAAAACGGCTTCGTGAAGAGTTTGAGCACAGGCTGATAGAAAGTGAAAAGCAGTACCGCGAGTTGTACGATAATTCAATGCTGGGGTTGTACCGTTCCGATCCTGAAGGGATATTCCTGCTTGTTAACAAGGCGCTTGTTAAAATGTTGGGGTACACGGAGAAGGATGAGCTGCTTTATATTAATTTCAAATCCCTCGGCTTTCAGAGTGAGAGCAACAGGCAAATTTTCGTGGATCAGATGAATGCCTATGGCGAGGTTAGCGGGCTAGAATCGGTATGGACCAGAAAAGACGGTTCAACCATTTATGTAAGGGAAAGTGCCAGGGGTTTGAGAGACGAAACCGGAAAGATCATACTTTACGACGGAGTGGTGGAGGACATAACCGAGAAAAAAATACTCGAGCAAAATCTGATTCAGGCGAAGGAACGGGCTGAGAAGGCAAATGCCCTTAAAGATGCTTTTATTCACAATCTTTCACACGAAGTCAGAACCCCACTTAATGGCATAATCGGTACCACTGAAATGATCAGGGAACTCTACCTCGCCGGCGCAGATGAGAACGATCTGGAGTGCTTCGTTTCTCTGCAACTTTCTTCAAACAGGTTAATAAAAACCGTGGAAATGCTGCTGACCATGTCACGCCTGCAAACAGGTGAATATAAATTCAGCCCTGAAAAAGTTAATATTGAAGAACTTCTCAGAGAGATCGTGGCAGAATCAAAAAATCAAGCGGAAATAAAAAAGATATCTTTCACATTGAAGAACCACTCGATTGATCCGGTAGTGTTTTTTGACAGATTCGCCATGCACGATCTTTTCACGTATATAATAGACAATGCCGTGAAATATTCCGAGCGGGACGAGGTCTCGATCCGGATACAAGATGCGAGTGAGAGCCGGGTCGTGGTCATGGTTACTGATCATGGCGTCGGGATATCCCCCGATTTCCTCCCCCACATTTATGAAATGTTCCGGCAGCAGGAAACCGGATACGGTAGAACTTTCGAGGGACTTGGCCTGGGCCTGCCTATAGTTAAAGAACTTCTTGAACTCGGGGATGGCGATATAGAAATTTCAAGCAGTCTCGGACTGGGCACCACTGTATCGGTCTTTTTCAGGCGTTAAACAGGGAATAAGTTTTTGTTGAGTGTTATAATTAAACCGGAAGGAAGGCATTGAGCACAAACCGTCTCGCTGATATAATTCGGGCCGCGGAAAGAAGATTTGTTAAACACGGACCCGCGAAAACCACTCTTGATGAGATCGCGCGTGATCTGCGGCTTTCGAAGTCATCGATATACCACTACTTCAACTCAAAGGAAGAGCTTTACACGGAGGTGATAAGAAAGCAGGCTTCGGATTATATCAAAGCAGTTATCGAAATTTTTAACAACGAGGAGAGAAAGTTCCAGGAAAGATTCAGAAGTTATTTCACTTTGAAAGCCGGCCTCAAAGAGAGCTATAAACTGATTTACGGAATACTTCTTGCCGAGATCTCTGAAGTTTCGGTTTCTGAAGAGCGGGAGATCGTGACAAAACTCATAACCGAAGAAGAAGCCGTAATGAAACTTGTATTCACCGCGTACTTTAAAGACTCACTTAACGCCCCAAAAGAAGATGCCGCCATGATCTTCGTTACCCAGACCAGCATGTTGCCATTCGTGGATGGATTGCTAAATGCAACAGTTCAAGTGGATGACGCTGCAATAAGGAACAAAATATTTGAACAGTATGAGCAGATGCTCAACGGTTTGATTAACTATTAAAGGTCTGCTTCTTCCCGGTTGGGAGAGGCCTGTTTCCCCAAAATTTCGTTGTAATTGTGCTTTACGGTCTTGCCATGTACAATGAACAAAACATCCTCCACGATGTTTGTAGCGTGATCCCCTATCCGTTCAAGTTGTCTGCACATTACAAGATAAGCCACTGCTTCCTCAATGTTATCACGTTCTTCCTTCATAATGTCTATCATTATCCTGTGATTCTCAACATTCAAACGGTCGAGCAGACGGTCGGTGCCGAGCACCTGAACCGCGAGGGTTGAGTCGAGCCGGATAAATGAATCGATCGAGTTACGAAGCATTTCCCTGACTATATGAGCCATGTCCACAAATTTTATCCGGTCAAAAAATAACGGTTTCCTGTTTTTCAATCTGAAATTTTCACACAGATTTACGGCTATATCCCCAATCCTCTCAAGATTGTTATTGATCGAAATTGACGACATGATCATTCTAAGGTCAACCGCCACGGGCTGGTTAATTGCAAGAATTTTCTGACAGCTCCTGCTGATCTTTAGGTCATACAAGTCGACTTTTTCATCAAGCAAGATAACACGGGCGGCAAGTTCCGGGTCATCATTCTGAATCGCGCGAAATGCTGATTCAACCTGTTCATCCACCAGGCTGCACATCTTGATCATCCTTCTTCTCAGTTTGAGCAACTGCTCGTCGATCCTGTGTCTCATCAGGGTCTGTATCTCCCGGTAAGGTATTCCTCTGTCATTTTTTTCTGAGGTTTGGTAAAAAATTTAATAGTCTGATTGGTCTCAATCAGTTTGCCTTCATTCAAAAGTACTGTATAGTCACCCAACCCTGCTACCTGGGTAAGGTTGTGTGACACCATCAGAACTGTAACCCTGCGGCGGAGGTTATAGATCAAGTCTTCGATCTTTTTGGTTGAAACAGGATCAAGCGAACCGGTAGGTTCATCAAGCATCAGTATTTCAGGTTCTGAGATCAGGGCTCTCGCTATCGCGATCCGCTGCTGCTGCCCTATGGAGAAGTTGAAGGCGGATTCGTTAAGCCGGTCTTTCACCTCGTCCCAGACGGCCGCTATTTTAAGCGATTCAGAAACTTTTTCTTCGAGCAGGGAGTGATCTTTGACACCGGCGATCCGCAACGGAAAGGCAACATTTTCAAAAACGGATCTGGCAAACATTGCAGGCCTCTGAAATACAAGCGCTGCCTTCCGGCGCAGATTTGTGACATCGGTATCGTTCGCGAGCACATTTATACCATCAATAAGCAGATTACCTGAATATTCAACATCTTTTTGAAGATCGTTCAGCCTGTTGATGGTTTTTAGAAGTGTCGTCTTGCCACACCCTGAAGGACCGATAAGACAGGTGATCCTTTTGTCAACCACGTCAAATGTCAGGTCTTTTATGACATGATTATTACCGAATTTCACATTGAGTGCTTCAAAGCTGATCTTTATTTCTTTCACACACCCTCACTGAATGATAGTTTCTTCCTGAATCTTCCCCGTAACCAGATGGTAACCGCGTTGGCGGCAAGAGTCAGCAGGATCAGAACCAGCGCTCCCGCGTACTGATAATTTAGCGGTGAGGTCGACTGTGTTGACATGATGAAGATATTATATGACAAGTACATGAACTGCTCAGCGGGGTTAATAACCGGAAGACAGAACCCCGCGATACAGAGGTCGATTACGGGCATCGAAGGGAGATAAAAAGCGCAACCGAGAAAAAGAAGTGGTGCTGTCTCCCCAACTGCCCTGCTGACTGAGAGAATTATCCCAGTGGAAACCCCTGAAACGGAATGTGGCAGAACGACATGCCTGATCATCTGCAGTTTCCCCGCGCCTGCTCCATACGCGGTCTCCCTGAACAGGTCAGGAACAGCACGGAATGACTCGTAAGCTGTGGTAACCACCATCGGCATAAGCATGAATGAAAGCGTTACAGATGCCCAAAGCATTGATGGCTTTCCGAAGACAAGATCAAGTCCCAGCAAGCGGTCGAGTCCTGTCCCTATGTTAAGCACGAAGAAACCCAGCCCGAAAATACCGAACACCACAGAGGGAACACCCGCGAGGTTATGGATAAGAAATAACAAAAACTTTTCAAATTTCCGGTTTATTGAATATTCCGAAAGATAGAGTGCTGTCATTACCCCCATCGGTACAACAATTAACAGCATAAGAAAAACGGTGGAAAGTGTTCCGGCTATGACAGTTCCGATGCCTCCGGCCCCCGGATCAGATGACGGTCCGGCAGTCAGATATTGCCAGGAGAGAACAGGTGCCCCTTCGATCAGAATCTTGAGGAAAAAGAGAACGTACACCAATGCAGGTATCAGAAAGATCACTGTAAACAGTGGTACCATGATCTTGTCAACCAACTGATTTTTAGGCATTTCCCCTCCCCGCTCCCGCGTTGGCGAATCTTTTCACCAGATACCGCACGAGAATATTAATTACGATCGACATTAGAAAGAGCAGCAGCCCTATAAAAAAGAGTACATGAAAATGAGCGGTTTCAGGCGACACTTCACCGAGTTCGGCGGCTATGGTGGCGGTCATGGTTCTTACACTCTCGAAAGGATCAAAAACCAGATTATCAGCATTACCGGAGATCATCAGAACAATCATCGTATCCCCGATCGCCCTTCCAAAACCGAGTATCACGCTCGCGCTTATCCCGTTTATCGCTGCGGGAAGCACCACATCTTTCACCGTTCTCCACCTTCCTGCCCCCAGGCTGAAAGCGGCAAGCCTCGTTTCACCCGGTACTGCTTGAAGGGCATTCCCGGTGAGAGCGGCTATTTGGGGAATAATAATCATAGAGAGGCCAAGGGCTGATAGAGCCGCGTTCAGTCTGCTCGAGGGATTGAAAACATCGCTGAAGAATGTTGCCACTATCGAGAGAAACATGAACCCGACGGCAACAGTCGGAAGGGAGGCAAAAAGATCGATAAGGTGTTTCAGGAAATTTTTGACAGACGCGGGCGCGAACTCTGAAATATAAATTCCTGCCCCCACACCGAAAACCGTGGAAATGAGTGTCGCGGGAATCGCGGTTAGAAGTGTCCCAAGTATAAGCGGAACAACTGAAAATCTCGGGTCGCTCGAAACAGGGTACCACTCATAAACCCTCTGTCCCCCCCTGTTGCTGTAGAGCAGTTCAGCAGGTGTGAGAAATTCAAAAACCCGCAATCCCTGATAGATCATCAAAATAAAAAAAAGGAAAACAAGAAGCGCGGTAACGATACCGACCGACCTGACGGCAAGAGCAAATACTGAATCGGCGGAAATCCCCATATTTTTAACCTTAAGGTTAAAAACCGACTTGTCACTCTCTACCGTGAAAATGGTTCCGTTTTCCTTAATCATGGTTGGCTACTTAAGAGGAATGAATTTCATCCCGGCGGCTATTTGCTGACCATCCCGGGAGAGGACAAAATCAATGAATTCCTTTATCGTCACTGATGAGGTGTCACGCACGACAAAAGTAAGTTTGCGGGAGATCAAATAACGCCCTGTTCTTATGTCTTCATAATTGGGATGATTGGAATCAACAGGTGAGACCGACTCGTCTGATACAGAGGTTTTAACCCTTACTATGTTAAGCCCGGGCTTGTTAATAAAATAGCCCACGCTGCCGTAAGCGATCCCTCTTTTATCTTTGGAAACAGCTTCTGCCAGTGCCGCGGTACCCTGAAGCACATGAGTTGATCTCGCGAAATCTTCACCATTCAGAATATTCTCCCGGAAATAACTGAATGTACCGCTGTTGCTTTCCCTTCCATACAGGCTTATCGGCAGATCTGTACCGCCAACCTCTTTGAAATTGGTGATCTTGCCTGTAAAAATTCCTTTGAGTTGGGGTAGCGAAAGCTCCTGGATTCCGGAAGACTGATTAACAATCACGGATATACCATCAAGGGCAACAGTGGTGGCATAAAGTGGAATCCCCAAACCGGCAGCCCTTCGTTTTTCAGCCGGGAAGAGCTCCCTGCTTACGCATGCTATATCAGCCGAACCGCTGATCAGAGCGTTTAAACCGTTACCTGACCCCCCGCCTGTAATAATGATGCTCGTTGAGTCATTATTCTTCATGAAAGCTTCAACCCATTTCTGGCAGAGGTTAACCATGGTATCACTTCCCTTGATGTAAATTGTGACACCTCGCCTGCTTTCACTGCATCCCGTGGCAAACAGGACTATAATAAAAAGTGAAGCCAGCAATTTGCCGGCTCCACTTCCAAATTCAAGAAAAGACCGCTGCCCTTTCACTAATAGATCGCCTGCCTGATCTTTGTTGAAATGTAGTCCATTATCCAGACCACAAGGGCGATCATTATAACTATCAGACCAACCTCATGCCACTGGGCAAGTCCTTGATACTGGATCAACATTGTGCCGATACCACCACCACCAACCAGACCAATGATAGTTGCCATCCTGACGTTTATATCCCACCTGTAGATGGTGAATGAAAGGAACGGGAGAATGATCTGAGGAATCACCGCGTACCAGATAACCTGAAGTTTGTTGGCACCTGTGGCAGAGATCGCTTCCACGGGTCCTTCTTCTATAGATTCGATCGCTTCTGAGTAAAGCTTCGCGTTGGAAGCGATGGTATGAATAAGCAAGGCAAGCATGCCGGCATAAGGTCCGATTCCGATCCAAACCGAGAAGATTATTGCCCAGATGAGTGGCTCGATCGAACGAATAAAGTTGGAAACCAGCCTCAAAAATCCATAAACGAAAAGTGTGAATCTGTTCTCGTTCATTAGATTTCGAGCGGAAAGAAAACTGATAACAAGGGTGATGGGGATTGAAACGAGAGTGGCTATCAAAGCGATATAAATGGTTTCAATTATCGCGAAGAGTGCTTCATCGAATATCGCCATCTCGGGGGTGAAAAGCGAAGTGAATATCCTCTGTGCGGCGGTTACTCCCTCATCACTGAAAAGATCGACGATCGATATTTTTGTGATTATCCAGCCCGCTATAAAAGTGATATTAAAAAGGAACCACCCGAATATCTCGAATGTGAGTTTCGAGGCCTTCCCCGGGCGGACGAGTCCGAACAGCCTCGCGGAGAGTGAAGTGCCCGAATAGCTCCAGACTGTACCAAGCAGCACGCTTATTACTGTGATTATACCTACCGTGCCCCAACTGAACGGGATATCTTTCATCTGAAGGATGAACCTCGACCAGATTATCCTGTCGACTACAAGTATGGAGTAAAAAATGAAAAAACTGTCGAGAAGAGCGGCTTTTACCTTGGCTTTAAAGACCTCTTTCTCTTTCCGTTTTGCCATCACGCTGTGTGGATCAACATGTGCCATTATCTTATCTCCACTTCTTCGGCTTCTTCACCGTAAATTGTTTTGAACCATTTTTCATCGATATCCTGTGGAAGTCCTTCGTAGATTATCTCCCCTGCCTTAAGCGCGATAACCCTTGAGGCATATTTACGCACAAGACTCAGGAAGTGAAGGTTGCAGATTACGGTTGTACCCAATTCTTTATTGATTTTCTCGAAGTATTGCATTACCGAGTTTGAAGTGGCCGGATCAAGCGACGCAACAGGTTCATCCGCGAGAAGAAGTTTCGGATTCTGCATCAGGCTGCGCGCTATTGCCACCCTCTGCTGCTGACCGCCGCTGAGAGCGTCAGCCCTGACATGCGCTTTTTCCTCGATACCGACTATCCGGAGGGCCTTCATTGCTTCTTCAATGAGTTCATCACCAAAATTTTCAGTCAGCGACTGAAAAGTGCCGAGCCTGCCGAGCCGTCCGGTGATAACATTGGTCAGCACGTTTCTTCTTTTGATCAGGTTGAATTGCTGGAATACCATCCCGATCTGTTGCTTGAGCTCTCTGAGCTCCTTCCCTTTTACGTGTGTAATATCTTTATCGAGAAAGTGAATTATACCCGAAGTGGGTTCATGCAGGCGGTTGATGCAACGCAGAAGAGTTGACTTGCCCGAGCCCGACAGACCGATAATAACCAGGAATTCCCCCTCTTTAACGTCAAAACTAACACCCTTAAGCGCGTGCGTACCTGAAGGATATATCTTGTGTACGTTATCTACCTGAAGTATTTTCATAGAGCTCCCTCGATCTTAAAGTTAATCTCATCCAGTTTTTGCCTGAGCACGTCGTAGTCCTTATCACTGGTGGGGATCAGCTTTTTGACGTTGTAGATCCGGTGGAGTGACTCCATCCCTTCAGGGGTGGAAACAAACTTGAGCATGGCAGCCACTATTTTTTCTTTCATTTCTTCAGGCATGTCCTTCCTGAAGATCACGGGATCATTCGGGATCGGGTCGGTTAGCGCGAGGATCTTGATCACTTTGAAAACATCGGGATACTGTGTTGCCACTCTTTCCCTCGCGTCGCGGTACTGCCCTGTTTCATCCTTGGGTGAATAGTATGTCGCGCCCGCGTCAACCTGTTTCTGGTAAACCATTGAAACAACTATATCATGTTTTTTAGCGAAGATCGAATCAGAGGGGACAATACCATTTTTTTTGAGAAGTGCAGCCGGGAGGATGTAACCGGAAGTGGAGGAGGGATCAACATAAGCAATACGCTTGCTCATAAGATCCGTGAGCGTGTCGATTCCGGAGTCAGCCCTCACAATTATCTGCCCCCGGTAAAACGCCTCGCCATTGTCGCGGACGATTCTGAGCAAGGCCTGTGCACCATATTTTTTATGCGCCATCAGGTACGAAAATGTATTACTGATGGCAATATCTGCTTTACTGCTGCCAAAGCTCTCGACCACGGTAACGTAGTCGGCAGGCACGGCAGATGTAAAATAGTAACCTGTCTCTTTGTGGAGAAAATCAAGAAGCTCACCCGCGGTGGTGGTTATCTGTTTAGCATCAACCGAGGGGGTGAAATAGAGCTTTACCGGGTTCTTTTTTGAGCCCAGTTCAGAACTGTTCTTACCGTATTCTCGATAGGTGGTAACAATGATAAAAAGTAAAAGGGGTGAGAGGTAAATAAAGTATTTGAGGAATTTCATTTTATATCGCAAAATAAATCGAATTTATCTACGAAATATGCCTTACCCCGGTCTACTGACAAAAAAAATCCGTGATTCCCAATGTTAAGAAATTGTTAAATTTTGTAACATTGCGTTTTCAGGCTGAAATGAAGGGGGTGGTTCTTCACCACCCCGGTAAATATGATGCCTTCTGCTACCTGTAATCGCCCACCATTATGAACGGTGCCCAGAAATACGGATATGCGTATTTTGGATTTTTGATCAATTTTAGCTTTGCTTGCTGCAATGCCTCACTCTTCGACATTGTTTTTAAGTTGCTGTAAAACTCGCTCATCAGAATCGAGGTGGCTTCATCTTCCACCTGCCACAGGGAGGCAACCACTGTCTGAACCCCTATCTTCAGGAAGGCGTTCGCGGGTGACACAAGCCAGCCTTTCGCGTATTCCTCGCTTACTGCTGTTTTACACGCCGAGAGAGTTACCAATTTGTAATTTTTAAGGTTCGTCAAACCCCAAACCTCGCTGATCGTCAACTGCCCGTCGTTCTTCGTGTCAGTGCCTGTACCCAGTTTCGCCATCGTAAGGAACGACTTGGTGATCTCACCATAGTTCATGTTTCCGTGAGTCGCGAAGTGAAGGGCATTGTACTGACCTTTTGGAAGTGATCTGATCTTCTCTTCAGTTGCATCATCTTCAGAGTATATCTCAGCGTCAGCGAAGAGGGTTTTAAGTTTCTTGACTTCCACTTCGGATGATGGAAGCGATTTGTCCGCGTTCGCGAAAGCGATCAGGCGTAAAGGCACCTGTTCCTTTCCGGCGCTCTGCGAGAACACCTTGAAAGATGTCACATAAAAAAGAAGGTGATCTTCAAGAAGGAACCTGATATTCTCCCCAGGTTTCGAAGAAATAAGAGTCTCGAACGGGAGGTAATAGAGCTTGCCGAAAGGAACGATGCAAAGTTTCTTCTTCCCTTTGAAGAGGTTTTTAACCGGTTCAACAAGCAACTGATAAAGCTCCATTCCAAGTTTTCTCTGAGGGGCGAGATACATCTCATCTTCCATGCTCTTAGATTCATCCTTCGGAGTGTATGAAGCAATATTCACTTCACCTATCTCCTTCGCGGGATACGAATCCTTCAGCATCGAGTAGAATTCAACAAGTTTTTGCTCCAGTTCATCTCTCTTTATGTTCATCACAACGGCACCAACAGTGTCACCTGTCGCGCCAAAGATATACAGGTTGTTGTCACCCATCAAATAAGCGAGAACTGCTACATCATCGGGGATGTACTCTTGCCACTCGAGAAAGCTCACGGGGTTGATATTATCCTTGAAGTAGTCATCAAGCCCGGGATTTTTCTGCACTGTCTGCATTATGAACTCAACGTAGTTACTCTCCGCAACTTCGAGGCTGGCCTTAAGACTGGCGATCTTCTCACTGTTCTGAAGCTCCTTCGGTTTCGATTTCTCCTTCTCGAGCTGCTCTTCAAGTCCCGCTTTCTTGTTCTTCAGTTCCCTTTCTTTCTCGATGGCTTCGTTCTGAGCTTTATCTTCAAATTTTGGCGTAACATTCCCAAACTGCTCTTTCAGACCTTCGTTATAACTCATATCGAGGTAATAAAGCGCGCTGTCAAGCTGCCCCTTCTGTATGAAAGCGTTGATCAAAGCCTCATATATCTTAACCTTCATCTCACCACTCTGGAAAAGTTTGGCAGCCTTGTCACCACCGACAAGTTTCCCGCGGATATCATTAAGTACCGAAACCGCTTTCTTCAGGTAGGCAATTGATGAGTCCTGCTGTTTCTCAACTTGAAAATTGAGTGCCTTGTAGTAATAAGAGTGATATATAAGCTTGTTGTTCCCCAGCTCAAGCGAGAGATCAATCGACCTGTTCAGGAACTGGTTGGAGAGAGGAATATTGTTTTTCATGTTGTTCAGCCTGCCAAGAACAAGCGAACTGGAAAGAATGTCACTCCTGTCTTTCAATTCGACACTAAGGTCATAAGCCATCTTGGCCCACTTTTCCGCTTCGTCATACTTCTTCACGTCGATCTTGAGCGAAGCAAGAAGACCGTAAGGCGTGGGCAGATACGCCTTGGCGTTGTTCTTCTTCGCGTGTTCAACAGCCATAAGAAGAAATTTTTCCGATTCATCATATTTCTTCTGCTCGAACAGAACCTCTCCAATGTTTGAGAGCACTGTGGTTCTGAAATCACCCATATACTTGATCGAGTCGAGAATCGAGAGTGCCTTCTTGAAGTATGGAAGTGCTGACTCATAGTCACCTTGCCAGAAATAAACAGTTCCGATATTGTTCAGCGGAGTTGATCTGTAGTAGTCATTCTTCATGAAAGCGTAGATACTGTCAGCTTTTAAATAGTTCTCTATTGAAAGCTGGTACTCTCCCTGAACGTTGTAAATGTTACCGTATGATATCGAAATGTTGGCTATCGCCCAAGGATTCTCGATCTTTTTGTAGAATGTGTACGCGGAGTCGAATGTCACCTTCGCTTTTGAATACTCACCGAGGATCCGGTAAAGATCACCTTTGTAGATGTACACATCAGCCATCAGGTTAATATTGTTCATCGACTTCGCCACATCCTCCGCTTTAAGGAAGTAAGACATCGCCTTGTCGAAATCACCACCTGAAATTGAAGCCGAACCAAGATTCAGGAAAACATTTCCTATTTCCGCCTTCTCCTGCATCATTTGATAGATCGTCAGGGCCGAATCGAGATACTTTGCAGAGATAACCGCTTCACCTTTTTCAGAGTAAAGAAGCCCCATTTGTTTGTATGCGAAAGCGATAGGTGAATTGTTCTTTATCTCTTTTGCCATCGAGAGTGAGTTCTGAAAGATGACGATCGCTGAGTCAAAATTGTTCCTGTAGCCGTACTGTATCTGCCCCAGGTTCATCATGCAATAGATCGCGTCAAGCCTGTCATTCACAAGGAGGTTCAACTCGAGGGCCTTGTTCAACATCAGGGTCGCGTTCGGAATGTCGTTAAAAGTCATGTAAGCCATCCCCTGCTCATAGTAGTTGCCGGCAATGGCGTACTTGTCTTTTGCTTTCTCCTTTATGGCAAGACTCTTCTTGAAGTACTCGAAGGTTTTCTCGAAGTCATTCAACTTCTTGTACATGGCTCCAATGTTATCATAAACACCGGCCATTCCGACGTTGTCGTTCTGGGATTGGTAGAGTTCAATGGCCTTGGTGAAGTACTCCATCGCTTTCTCAGGATCACCCTGTTTCGAGTAAAGGCTTCCGAGTTTATCGTATGAAAATGCCTGATCAGCTTTATTGCCCGTTTTATCCCGGTACTCGATCGCTTTGTTGTGGCAGGCAATGGCTTTCTGGAAATTACCAAGGTTCCACTCTGACTGACCAATATTCGACTGGCACAACCCCGCGTTATCGTAATCACCGAGTTCGATGTACTTGTTGAAACTTCTTTCGTAAAACGAGATCGCCTTTGAATAGTCGCTGAGTTCAAACAGCATGTAGGCCATGTCATACAGAGCCTGTGCCTCACGCTGGTGATTCGAGGTGGCGATGGCCAGTTCGTAAACCTTGTTATAGATGTCAAAACTTCTCTGGTAGTCACCCATCTTCGAATAGACATCGGCAATATTTCTTAAAACTGTCAGCTTGTCACCGGAGGCTGTGGTCGCTTTGGAGGAATCATAAGCAGCGAGAGCGAGTTCATAGAACTGTACCGATTCTTTATACTTATCCATTCCGGCGAGTGAGTACGCCTTTCCCCAGTAACTGCCTCCTATCCTCTCCCACATCCAGTCGGAAGGATCCCGTTTTACCATCGCGTTTCTGTAAGCGATACAGGTGTCGTAGTAAGCGATCGACTTCTCATACTGCTCCATGTCGGCGTAAAGAATTCCGAGGTTGTGGTGATTCGACGATACATAAGCTGAATCATTCAACATCCTCGCGTACTCGAGGCTCCTGTGGTAGGCATATTCGGTACCCTTATAATCGCCGATCTGTTTCAGGTAAAGACCACGGGAGAGCCATGCCCTCTTTATTTTCTCCTTGTCACCCAGCCAGTCAGCGAACATAACCGCGGCAAGTGAAAATTTGTCTGATTTCTCCAATTCACCAACCGGGTAAAGGGCATCGGAGGAATCGGCGAACTTGCCCGAAATATCATAGTCCGCGATCGATGAGCTATCGGTGGCAAAAATCTTCCGGAGATCACTCTCACCTTTTGCCCTCAGCACATCCCTCGAAAGTTTTGTTTGACCCGCTATAGCTTCCGAAGAAACCCACGCGAAATATGATTCAATGAACTGGAAAGACATTCCGAGATACTTCGCCGGAAAATCCTTGATGAACATCATAAACTCTTCAGCAGTTTCAACGTTCGCTTTTCTAATGGCTTCGGCGGTAGTGAGCCCTTTAAATGTACCGGTTTTCGCCGGTCCGTAGCTTGCCGGATCATCCTTTGATAATCCATCGATCAGGGTGTAAAGCCCTTGATAGTCGTCAAGTAAAATTTTTAGGATTTTCCGGTCAACCGATGGATCGGCGATCTTTCCAAGAACGTTGAAGGAATATATAAGATCGTTATCATACTTCCTGAAGTTGATGTCTGATCTCGACACTTCAAAAAGGGGCGAAGTATAGTCTGCTCTAACCGCCACGGGGATGTAAATGTGATCAACAATAAAAATCTGTTTTTGGGGGTTCTCCGGATAAAAAAGTTTTACTCCTACTGTTGAATAGTAGTCACCAACTTCTGTTACGGTTCCCCGCGCGAGGTGGAAAACGTCATGCTCCGGAAGTTCGGGGTAGATGCAGGCCCAGACGTTCGCCTCACTGCCGGGGATAATATTGTCGTATTTTCCTCCACGTACCGTTACCACCACCGAATCATGAGTGACATATCTGATCTCTTCGAGAAGAAATACCTTTGTTTCTTCCCTGCCGCTTCCGGGGTTCCAAAGCGTGGTGTACTCCTTCTCCTTGAGGTGCCGGGCAAGCTGTTCAAGCAGGGTAAGCCGGGTCAAGGCTGCGGAGGTGAGCGAATCATTTCCAGCGCTCATCGCTGCTTTCAATCCTGTCATCCAATGATCACGCGCTTTCTCCAGAAATCCTTTATACTGGTAAAATTCACCGAGATCAATATTAAGTTTTGCCAGCACATCCTGCTTGCTGGCAGATTTTAGAAGACCCTCATCCTTTGTTATCGCGGCATCGACGGCGGAAATTGTCGATTTCATCTCTTCAACTATACCTGAATACTTTATAGCAAGTTCGCTTTTGCCGGCAGTGTTGAAAAATTCCATCGCCTCTTTTGCGTATTTCATAGCCGGAACACCAAGTGAGTACCCCTGATACTTTGAAATCAGGCTTTCGTAATAATTGTCGGCATATGTATAAAGTTTTTGATATTTAGCCACTTCAATGGCTTCGAGGGTGTAGTCGAGCGCGACCCCGTGTTTCTTGAGATTATTATACGCGATGCCGATATTGCTCAAAGTGATCACGTAATTCTCGTAATCATTCTCCTTTTTGAATCCCTCAAGTATTCCATACCAGGTATTTATCGCCACGTTGTATTTGCTTGAGTCAAAAGCAGCCAGGGCCCGGTTGAAGATCTTGATGAGTGAGTCGGAACCTTTTGGTTCCATCCCTTTGTGTCCCGCGCTCACATGATTAAAAATGGATTTGCCCGTGGTAGCGGAGACCTTTTCCACCGGGAAAAATGAGGCGGCAGAGAACGCCAATATCCCACAGAACAATAAAAACGACAACATGAAAAACTTTTTCATCTCAATTTCCTTTCTATTTACCCGGCGAACCGATCAGTATGAACGGTGCCCAGTAAAAAGGGTGACTCCAGTCTTTATTGAATGGATTATTTAATACCGCTATCTGCGCCTCCCTCATCGAGTAAAGGAGAGGCTTGCCTTCATCTTTATAAGCATGATAAAAATGTTCCATCATGAAGCCGGTCGACTGGTCATCCACTGTCCAAAGTGTGCCCATAACATTGGCTGCCCCTGCGTACAGCAACGCCCGGGTGAGACCAGTCAGATCATCCGTTGTCAGATACTTCTGACCGCCGAAAGCGCCGACTCTTCCTGAAAGACATGCACTTAATACTACGAGATTCGCATTAAGTTTCATTTTAAAAATTTCTGAAGCTCTCAGGTATCCGTCGTCACTTCCCCCTTTGGTCAGCATTAAATGACTTTTCAGCGCGTCTTCTTCATAAATACCGTGTGTCGCGAAGTGGAGGATGTCATACTTTGCGGCTTCCTGTTTGATCGCGGTCTCGCTTGCCTCACTACCGATCAGCAACAGGGTTTTATCCTTCGGGAAGTGGCGGGATATCTCCTTGGCCTCTTTTTCAGCGAATGGCAACGGTGAAAATTTCTTGTTCGGGTAAACCGGATTTCCCACTATCAGGATCGAACCTTCACTTTTCCCACCCGATTTCAACAGGAATGGAAGTGAAGATGCCGAAGGCAGGGTAAGTATCTCCTTCTCCTCTATCCAGTACCGGGGGCGGGCAACGTGATTTTTCTTGGAAAGATCAAGACTTCCAACGGAGGTTACGAGCGCGGCGAAAGGCATTTCGTGAAGAAAACCGTGAGGAATTATTATCACCCTCCCGTATCCGGTCAGCTCCTTGTCCTGCTCCTGTCCGATGATCGACTTGTAAAGCTGAAAAAGTGAGAGCTGAAGCGCCCTGTCAGCGTCTGACGCGTACCACATTCTCGCGAGGTTGGCGCTGTCAAGGGTTTCATCGTTCCGGTTCAGTATCTTCTGCATTTCGATGAATTCACCCCTTTTATTGGGGAAGAGATTGATATCCGTCAGTATCTTGGTAACCAACGAATCGATATCCCGGGGGGAAGACTTTGATCTTGAAACACTTATTCCGTTCTTCGTAACAAGAAAAGTGTAAAAGGCATTCCGGCCTATAAAAAACTCAACCACCGCGGTGCTGTCGTGGATCAAACCTTGGAAATCCGCGAGTTTTATCGTCTCTTCATTCACCATTGTGTGGAGATCGGGCTGGAGTTCCTCTTTACGTTCGTACAGTTTCGAGTATTCGGTCAAGAGATCGTTGAATCTTGAACCGGTCTCGGAACTGAAAAATATCCACAGTGAATCCCTGAACACTCCCTCAATTTCTTTTTTCCTGTTCAGCACTAATTTCAATTCTTCGGGCAAGTCATCTTCAACACCTGATGCCTTGGTTGAAAGCATGTCGATGAACGACCGTGATTTCACCTTTTCAGCCAGATTGAACATACCGGTGAAATCCTTGTCCTGGTACATTTCATTGATGAGGAGTACATAATAATAGGTCAGGTTATCAAGGAAAAGTGCCCTTCCCCTCTCATCATCGAATTTCGATCGGAAATCCTCAATCACGGGAATATTATTCTTCAGCAGTTCAATCCCCTCTTTTCGTGTCTTGCTGCCATCCTCTTTGCTGTTTGATATCTCCAGGTAGAGATACCCCAGGCGAAGTGAGGCGATAGCTCTCCAGTACTCGTTTCCTGAACTTTTGTAGCCCTCTATAGATCTGAGCATAAACACCGAGGCGCTGTCAAGCATACCGAGACTCTGGAATGAAACCCCGAGGTTGAAGTCGATGGCCGATTGGAGATTCAGGTCACCCACTTTAGCCGACTCTTCCCAGGCGCTTTTGAGCACCTTGAGAGCCTCTAAAAGGTTTTCCTTGTAGTTACTGTTGTCGGGGTCAGCCACCGCGTCGAGGCGGTAAAGTATACCAAGATTCAGAAGAACAGAGGTCAGACCAGGCTTGTCACCCCTCGCCTTATAATGTTCGAGAACTTCCATAAAGAGGTTTTCAGCCTCCGATATCTTCCCCGCGTAACTCGAGCGGCGGTCTGATTCCATCAGCGAGATGGCAAGATTGTTCTTGATATTGAAGAGTTCATCATCTTTCTCGTTGTCGCGCGGTTCGGGAAAGTATTTTTCAGCGAGTGAAATGGCGAGTTTGTAAAAGCTTGAGGCGGCCTCCAGTTCCCTGTAATTATAATAAAGGGTACCGAGCAATTTTACCGATCTGACAAGATTGAAATTATCCTTTTCCTTGCCCGAGACGTTCAGTGCCTGGATTATAACTTTCTCGGCTTCCTTGTACTTTGAGCGGTCAAGTAACGACTTTGCTTCATCCACAAGTTTTCCGGCATCTCCGCCATTTGGGAGTATTACTAAGGAAAAAAAGATGAAGGAAAAGAAAAATAATTTCATATTATTAAAGTTTATTATTTTTTACTAAATTGAATGCGAGATTTGTTTTTCCTTGGTTTGTGATTTAACGCAAACAACCTCATCATCAGTATACAAATCACAAATATTGGTTCTCGCAGAGATTAATTTATCGAAAGAGATTTTGACTATTTCTTTACTGATCGTATCTGAAGTAATCTGACTCTTAATTTAATAAAGTAAATCAAGATTTCAAATACTTTTACACTTCAACGAGCAGTTTGTTTCCCCAAGTTTTATTATAAATGGAGTACCCATGAAAAACCGGATAGCACTATTATTCTTTTCTGTAATGCTTTCAATCTCCGCTTTGGCGCAGCAGGGAGTGGACGTTCAGATAATCAACCCGTTGCCAACAATTGACCTCACGCAGTTCATCAACGCGAAAGACCTTTGCGGAGCACCTGAAGTGTTCATGGTCAAACTGGATCCTAAAGGCATCCAAGGCTACGTGAAAGCAAGATTCGAGTGGAGAAAGATCAACCAGACCAACTACGAAGAAGTTTACAGGATGACAACCAACCTGTTCACTGTACGTGACTTCTACAGCAACGAACTCTGCAACAGCGACATCACCATCAAGGAAGAATCTTCGCAAAACAAATTGATTGAAGAAGCCCTCGACAAGGGTGTTCCCGTGGGAAGCTACAGGATCACGTTTGAGCTTTATAACGCTAACAACACCCTCCTCGGTGCCGATACCGAGATCAGGGATTTCACCAATCCTTCACAGACCCTTGCCATTATTCAGCCTGTGCAGTTGATGTCTTATCAGGAAAATGCCGTTCCTGCTTCATGGAATCCCGTGGTTGGTGCCAGCACATACCGCATTAAAGCAGTCCGGGTTACTTCGATCCCCGCTTCGCTTGAAGCAGCGCTCGAAAACGGTTTACCGAGTATCAACAATGTGGATGTAGGTCCTGTGACCCAGGTTAACGATCTTTCGATTCTTCAGACTCAGAACCCCTGGAGACCGGGTGATTTTGTTGTGGTAAGAATTACCGCGATAGTTCCGGGTCCATCAGCAAATCAGGAACTGAACAGTAACATTATTCTTTTCCAGATCACGAACCCGAACGCGCCACAGTCTTCTGTTATAGCGCAGTTGGTGGCTTCACTTCTTTCATTCCTCCCCCCGAACTTGCTTTCACCTGAAGTGCAGGCTTTCCTCGCGCAGTATGGTGCTTCGTTTGTCGGATTTCAGGGTGATAACGGTGAAACACTTAATGTTAATGAACTTCTTAATCTGCTTAACATGATAATCGCTAATCCTGACATGTTGAGTAACATCTATATACAGCAATAAGAAGAGAGATTGAAAAAATGAAAAAATATCTTCTAAACCTGTCTGCGCTACTGATCGCAGTATTTTTATTCTCCGGCGCCGGTGAAGAGGTTAACGCCCCGGCCGCCGTGGTAACCAAAGTGGTTAACGGTGCTCAGTATAAAGCATCATCAGGCAAATGGACCGACCTAAAGGTTGGACAGGCGCTTAACTCTGAAGATATGGTAAAAACTTCGGGCAAATCACTTGTTGTTATCAAGTTCACTGACAATTCGGTTCTGAAGGTCAGGGAAAATTCACAGGTGACCATCTCGACACTGAAGAAAGACAAGAACGTCTCCAAAACTGTCGATGTGAATAAAGGCGCTGTTAATGCCTCCGTAACGAAGCAGGATCAGCAAGACTTTAAGTTCAAATCACCGACACTTGTGGCGTCTGTCCGTGGTACCTGGCTCCTTTTCGGAGTTGGTCAGGATACAACAAACCTCGACCTCTCCGAGGGGAAACTCTTCTGTGAGGCCCAGCTCGGCAAACGGGAATCAGGCGATCTTAACGAGAACGAAACTGTAACCGTTACACCGGAAGGTTCTTTTAGCCCAAGGCAGATGACTGAATCGGAGAAAAAACGATTCGAGAACTCCAACAGGGCAAATGTAAAGAAGGTTATTCTGAAGACTCCGCAAGGTGACATTGTTATCGAGTATTTGGAGAATTAATCCGGATAATCAGATGATTTTAAGGCCGCTTCATGGTGCAAAACCATGCAAGCGGCTTTGAATTATTTGTTTTCGTTATCATCATCAAATTTTGTAAATTTTATTTAGTGAATAAAGTTTTACATAAATCCCGTTTCCAAAAATTTCCGGAGGTTTAATAGAATGTTGAAACTACTTTTCAGAACAATTATTTTGTTCGCAATGCCTGTGGTCCTTTTCGCGCAGGTGAGCAACTACATTACAGGAGTTGAACTCACCGACGCAAGAGAGGGGCTCGACCTGACTCTCAAGGTCAATCTAACCAACATCAACGACATATCCGATATCACCCTCGCTTACAGGGTGTTCGGCACCTCCGAGTTCGTCAGAGCAGACATGGCACTCGCGGGTGGTTCGGCAAGGGTTACGATTCCTGCAGAGAAGATAAAAGTGCCTTCGATCGAATATTATTTCATTGTAGCGACACGCAACAACGGTGAAGAATATTACCCGAACGACGCGATGAACCAAAACTTTTTAAGGGTTCAGGTTCAGCCAAAATCGGAGAAGGATGACGAGATACTCGTTCTTAATCCCGATCCCGGCAGTCCGATGCAGATAGATGATGCTCTCATCACCATTTCCCTTCTGAAAGCCAACGATCAGGTCGACAAATCGAAAACCAAAATATTCGTTAACGGAAACGACCTCTCCTCTTCAATGATGCTCGCTGAAGATCTTATCATTCTCGCCGGCGACAATCTTTCCGCCAACCTCAAAAAGGGCGGAATGAACTCGATGAGGGTTGAACTCTACAAGACCGACGGCTCCGGCTACCATGCCTTTACAGCCGGTTTTGAGGTTACTGATAAAGCCGGTGGACGTGTTGCCGGAACACCTCTTGAGTACTTCCTGAATGTGAGAGCTGAATCGAGAAACGAGAACATCCGCGACGCGAGCAACTGGTATAACAATATATCCCTCGATGGAAAGGCAACTTATGGCGCGTTCGATATGGATGCCCAGATTTACGCCACCTCCGAGGAAAAAGGTTACTTGCAGCCTTACAACAGATACAAAGTCGGTGTCTATAACGAATACTTCAATGTGATCGGTGGTGATTACACTCCTTTATACCAGTCACTCATTATGAACGGTAAAAGAGTCCGCGGCGTGAACGGATCAGTTCACCTCGGATTCTTTAATGTTCAGGCTTCTTACGGCGAGATCAACCGCGGGATCGATGGAAATATTGTCGAGATACTCCCTCCGGGATCTTCACTTCTCGGTTCTGACAAAGTCAGGCTTCCCGACGGATCGATCGCAAGGATAAGTCAGGGAACATTTAAGAGAGAGGTTTTCGCGGTTAACCCATATTTCACCGCGGGTGAAACTTTCAAACTCGGATTTACATACCTCCACTCAAAAGATGACAAAGCCTCTGCCGCTTACACCAACCAGCCTCAGGAAAACCTGGTTGGCGGTACCGACCTGACAATCAACCTCGATGACAGCAGGATCCAACTTTACGGTCAGGCCGCTTTCTCGATACTCAACAAGGATATCACAACCGGAAACATAGCCGATACCACTATCGACAAGGTTTTTGGTCCCGGTGGCGCCTTCAGTGGTAACTCAGACGATATCAAAAAAATCAAGGATATCATCAGTCAGTTCATCACTTTCAACCAGTTCCTCTCCCCGTTGAAGCCACAGGAACTTTCGTCGCTTGCTTATGAAGCAAGTCTGGCGCTGAATTACTTTGGAAACTACTTCAAAGGTTCTTACATCAGCCGTGGATTCGACTACACTTCCTTTGGTAACAACTACCTCAGAACTGACGTTTCAGGTATCAACCTCTACGACCGTGTCGCTCTGATGGATAACAAGATGTTCGTTTCACTCGGATACGAGAGACTTCAGGATAACAGGAACAACACCAAGTTCGCCACAACAACTTTCTCAACTTTTAACGCCTCGGTATCATACTACCCCGCGTTCAATCTTCCCGGTATAATTCTTTCTTATTCCAGGAACGAGAACAATAACGGAATTGGTGCCACCGACCCCGACGTTCAGAGAAGGACTTACGGCATCGACGATTATACCAACCGTTTCGGGCTACAGGTAACCTACAGGTTCTTCGCGGCTTACAACCATAACCTTTCATTGAATGCCTCAATTTCAGGCAGAAAAGACAATACCATCTTCAAGTTCGACGCTAACAATAACATGTTCGGTCTGAACTATGCCACTGAATGGAGCAAAGCGCTGCAGTCATTCCTGAACATTAACTATAGCCATAACGAGATAATCAACGGTGTACTTAACACCTCGCAGACCTTTGATATCACGTCATTGGTAGCGGGCGCCAAGTACTACATGATGGATAACAAACTGATACTTAATGGTGCCGTTTCACCTACATTCGGTGATCTGAAAAGAACCGCTTTTGATGCCAGCGCGCAGTATTATCTGATGAACAACTTCTCATTGCAGTTCCAGCTTAGATATATCCTCAACGATGGAACAACAAACGATTCGATCGCGGGGCTTGCTGCCAGATATGAGCTGAGGTAAAATGCCGACCGGAAAAACGAAGTCAGGAGTTCTGACAAAGCTTGTTGTGAGCGCGGTTGTCGCGATCCTGACCATTCTTCTTTCGGGTGATTATTTTTTATCGATCAAACCCATCAAGGAACTTGAGTTAAAGTCGATTGATGAGAAATTCAGCAGAAGAGGTGCTGTCCCGTTCAAGGACAGCACCGCTAATGTTATTATCTGTGAGATCACCCGTAATACCTTTAAAGGCATGCCTGAAGCCTATAAAAAGTGGCCCTACCCGCGTGAATTTTTCGCCAGAGTGATCCACAATTTGAACGCCGCCGGTGCTAAAGCCATCGGGGTCGACCTTCTGATGGAAAGCTCCAATATCTTCTCACCTGCTGATGACTCCACCCTGATAAACGCGATCCTCGAAAAAGGGAATGTTGTTGTCGCGGGTAAAACGTTCGATGAGAACAGAAATGCCCCAGGAAACTTAAAAATTGAAGTCCAGAACCTTAAAGAAGACTACGGAAGCTTCCTCTTTCCCGTTGACAGCTCAATTGGTATAGTTCAGGTGACGAGCGACAACGATGGTGTTCACAGAAGGTACTACCCCTTCGCTTATTCTGAAACCTCAAAAAGAGGTGTCCCCACATTTTCTTTTGCCGTGCTCAACAAATGGTTCGGTCTGAAACCACTTCAATTGGCAGAGCTTGAGCAGGGATATTTCAAACTTGGGACAAGATTGATCCCCCGCTATGATGATGTGTCGATGCTGGTTAACGTATATGGATCGTCAAGAACATTCCCCCACGTCGATTTTATAGATGTGCTCGATGACGCATCATTCAACACTTCTGAGGAACTGGAGTATGGTACAGAACTTAATATCTGGGATGACCCGGCCTCCGGTCTGCTTCACTCAGGTATGTTCAAAGACAAGATCGTTCTCATAGGCTCAACCCTTGAGGAAGACCGTGACGTTATTCCGATCGCGTTTTCAACCGATACCAAAGGTGGAAGCAACACGATCTACGGAGTGGAATTTCACGCGAACGTAATTCAGAACATCCTCGATGAAAATTACATAACACGGTTCCCCTACTGGGCGGAAGTGATCGCTATCATCCTGTTCGTTTTCGCGAGCTTTTTTCTCTCATCATGGCTCCGGGATCTGAAACTCCGCATGAGTTGGGTCGTCGAGATACTGAATGTGGTGGTTGTGTTTTTGCTCGTGGTTGGGATCAGGGAGCTCTCAACTCAAATGTTCATTCACCAGAAGATGCTCCTCTCTTATGTGGGTATCGATCTCGGAATTATCCTCGGCTATATTTCAAGTACCGCGCTCTACTTCATTCTTGAGAGGAAGCAGAAAACCCAGATCAAAGGAATGTTTTCGCAGTATGTTGACAAGTCGATGGTAGATCAACTTATCGCGAATCCCGATAAACTCCAGCTCGGAGGCGAGAAGAAGTACCTGACTGTGTTCTTCTCCGACATCGCGGGTTTCTCGACCTTCTCGGAAACCATGGATCCAGAAGACCTTGTAAAATTCCTGAATCAGTACCTGAGCGCGATGACTGAAACTGTTATGGCTAACCGTGGCACGCTCGATAAATATATCGGCGACGCGGTGATGGCATTCTGGGGCGCGCCAATTCCACTCGAGAATCACGCGCAACTCGCTTGTAAAACTGCCCTTCAGCAACAGGCAATAATGAATGAGATGCGCAAAAAATGGGCGGAAGAGGGAAAACCCGTCGTGCAGATGCGTATTGGTATCAATACCGGCGACATGGTAGTTGGTAACGTTGGAGGTACCCAACGTTTTGACTACACGCTTATGGGTGATAACGTGAACCTTGGCTCGCGACTCGAGGGCGCAAACAAAGCCTATGGCACTTACATTATGATCGCTGAATCGACTTATGAGCTCGTCAAGGATGAGTTTATGACCCGTGAACTTGATCGTCTCGTGGTTAAAGGGAAAACCCACCCTGTAAAGGTGTACGAACTTGTTGCTGCCGTCAGTGATGAAATTGAGCCGAAGAGAAAACAGTGCCTGCAACTCTACTGCGACGCTATGTCACGCTACAGGGTCCGCGATTTCGAGGGGGCTTTACGGAAGTTCAACGAAGCGCTTGCTGTTGATCCCGATGACGGACCGTCAAAAGTGTACGTCGAAAGATCAAAACACTACATTGAATCACCACCTGACGAGAACTGGGATGGCGTTTTCAAACTCACAACAAAATAGTTTGATGAAAGGCGGGGTGTTCCTCGCCTTTCTTTTACTTTTCACCGGATGCACTTCCACGGTGCGTATCCAGGATAAGAATTCCCCTCCTGAAAAGGAAGTGCAACCTAATTACGACCCCTCCGCGTCATTCGATCTGAAAGTGGTTTCCTCGTTCAACGGCAAGGCAACGTACTACGCGGATTCGTTTCAGAATAAGCAGACTGCCAGCGGCGAACTCTACAAAAAGAGCAAATACACAGCCGCCCACAAAGACCTCCCCTTCAATACCCTGGTAAGGGTTACGAACCTGAAGAATGGTAAATCGGTGGTCGTTAAAATAAACGACCGGGGACCCTTCGGCAGGGATCGCGAGATCGACCTTTCCTACATAGCCGCCAAAACGCTCGACATGCTTAACGATGGCGTGGTGGATGTAAAAGTGGATGTTCTTGCCTCCAACTGATCTGCCCCAATCACTGCAAATTGGCACGGGATTGTTAAATTTGTTCCTCTATTTAAGAAATTTACGGAAGCCCACCTGCTTACAAGATCATTGACCGAAATCAGGAACTCCGATCCCCCGTTTCTGGGGATCGTGTTGGTGCTTGCCATTGCATTGGCATTGCTCCCTCCAATTTTTGTTCCGGCAATTTTGGGTTCTGTGGTTTTCTTCGCGCTTCTGAAAGCCGGCGGGAAGAGCTTCAATCTTGTGGTCACCCTCCTTCTGTTGCAGATCACGAGCAGCTCACTTGATCCCGCGTTGAGGTTTGCCGTTGTCAGTTGGTCATTTCTTTCGCTCGGATGGTTTGGGCTTGTTGATGTTGATAAACAGGAAGAGACTCTTCGCGTTCCACGTGGACTGATATACCTGATACTTTTCATCCTCTTTTTCATGACGATATCATCACTTCTCTCGATCGGACCCGAAAAGGCGCTCTCTGCAACACTCAGGCAAACCCTCTTTTTCGTGTATGCCTTTCTGATCTATATGAATGTCAGAGAGGAAAAGGATGTCTTTCTTATTCTTTCCACCCTGATCGTCACCGGTGCGCTTAACGCCCTCGGAATAGTATTAAAGATAATTACCGAAGGGATCACTGCTGCTACTCTTCTTGCCGGGCCGATAAGGTTTTACGGCATTTTTAGCTTTATCAACATGAATTTTGCCGGCACAACCATCGCCTTCGCGGCGGTTGTTACACTTTCATTCTTCTTCATTCAGAAGGGGGGAAACCGGTTGGCCCGTATTCTGCTCGGTACATTCAGTACTATTCTCTTCCTTGCGGTGCTGATCTCCAATTCAAGGGCTTCAATTCTCGCGGCGATGATCGCGCTTCTCGTTTTCATTCTCATCAGATTTCCCCGTTACAGGGTGCCGTTCGCGGGAGGTGTGGCTTTCGTTGGGGCGGTTCTCGTTTTGGTACCACCGGTTCATGAGTTTTTACTACTTATGTTCAGGGCGGAAAATTTTCTGAATATCAGGGATTATCTTTGGGGGTTATCGTGGGCAGCAATTCAAGACCATTACCTCCTCGGCACGGGTCCTGATGTTTTTAAGGATTACTTCTTTAAATATATGACCGCCCCGGAGGGGAGTTACGCCCACTACATGATAACCAAACTCTATCTCGAAGCCGGCGACAGTGGTCTTTCTCATAACTTTTTCATCTTCAGGATGACCGAGCTTGGAATCCCCGGACTTGTTACAGCCCTCTGGCTGCCGGGTCTTTTTTATTACTACGCGATAAAAACCATGAAGGGATTGAAAGGATCAGACGGGGCTGGTTATACGATTGTGACAGGAATAATTTCGATCGGTACGGGACTTCTGGCGCGGGCGATGTTTGAGTCGATAGGTTTCCTTACTCACGGGTGGTTGATGATCGACCTCCCATTCTGGATCTGTTTTATTTCCCTTCTTTTTTACTACCGGAAAACCGGTCAAATCCAAACAGAAAACCTGAGAAACTCCCCATGGCATAATAGAAGTGCATCATTATGAATATGGGTGGCAACATCAGTGCTGCCTTGCCATTCCTTATGACCCGCAGAAAACTTTCAACCATTACCGCTCCAAGATAAGCCCCCAGAGCAAGCATAAAGGTGCCTATTGTGAAAAGGGCAAACTTCCCTTCTCCAAAATAGTTGAATATCCCGGTAAGAAGCAACAAGGTTATCAGCAGCGTGTAAAAAAGAAACGGGGCTGCCTGCTTGACTGAATGACTTAACGGATCGAGCGCGAAAAACTTTCCATAGTGATAGTTCTGCGACTTTAACTGCTGTAGTGTACGCCTTGTGCGGTAAAAGTATGTGATCCCGGGGTATGAGAATGATTTGAACCCCGCTTTGACGGCGCGCGAGTAAAACTCATTATCCTGATTCCTTATGAACTTCTCATTGAAAAGACCGGTTTTCTCGAACACTTCTTTACGGACAGCGAAAGCACCACTTCCAAATCCCGGAACGGGTGAAGGTACATGATAGATCCTCTGCCAGTTTCTGCCAAGACGGGAGAGATGGAACAACTGGATGGCATTCTCAACAATGTTTTCAGGCGGGAAGAAGTCGTAACAGGGGGAAAATATTGCAACTCCGGTTTCGCGCAGGGCGATGTTCGAAAGGTTCCGGAAATAGCCGGCATTTAAATTGCTGTGAGCTCCGAGCATCTGAATAAGTTCTGCTCCCTGACTTAATGAATATTCAATCCCGATGTTTAACGCGTGCGGTGTGAATTTTGACGGGTTTTTTAAGAGGGTGACTTTGAATCCTGAATCCCTGCACTCACTTACAACCCACTCGATTTCACTGCTCTCTGAACCGGTAACCACCACCACTTCGTTAAGATAACCGAGGTTACCTTCCGTAAGTATGTTATCCAACAACAATTTTAACGATCTGTGATCTTCGTATACCGGAATTACTGCAAATATTTTGATATTAACTTCTGATTTTGTTTAAAATTTGCTATATTTTACAGTCTAATTTACGCTTTGTATGTTTAACAACAAGTACCATAACAACAACCCGGACTGCAGTGAGACGATATAACCATAACGGTTCCAAAATATTCATTGTCGATGATGATGAAACCAACTTAAAGTATTTGATGATCCGCCTGACTCAGGCAGGATTTGAAGTAACCCAGGCCTCTTCCGGCGATGAGGCGCTTCAAATACTCAACTCATACAAACCCGATCTGATACTGCTTGATATCAAAATGCCGGGGATGGATGGTTTTGAGGTTTGCAGAAAAGTTAAAGCCATGGAGGAAACAGAGGATATTCCCATAATCTTCCTCACTGCCCTTTCAGACACGGTCGACAAGATCAACGGGTTTGACGCTGGGGGTGTTGACTACATCACCAAACCTATCAACTTCGACGAAGTGAATGCCAGGGTTAACGCCCACCTCACTCTTGTGAAGCAACACCGCGAACTCAAGGCAAGTGAAGCCAAGTTCCAAATGCTTGCCGACTTCTCTTTCGACTTTGAATACTGGTTGAACGAAACCAACAAGTTTAATTATGTCTCCCCTTCTTCTAAAAGGATCACGGGCTATACCCCGGCTGATTTTGAGGAAGATCCTTCCTTGTTAAGACGGATAATTTATCCGGAGGACAGGGAGCGGGTTTGGAAGGATATAGAATCAGCGTTCACATCAAATGAACCCCTCGTGCGTGAGTTCAGGATCGTCACCCGTGGCGGGGAAATTAAATGGATTGCCCACAAATCTCTTGCCGTGGTCGATAAGGATGGGAAACACTACGGCCGTCGTGCTTCAAATCAGGATATTACCACGCTGAAATTAGTTGAAGATGCGCTTCGAAGATCGGAATCCGAGCTAAAGGAAGCCAACCATTCAAAAGATAAATTCCTCTCCATCCTGGCGCACGATCTCAAATCACCCTTCACCGGTTTGATCGGGCTCTCCGAAATGATGTATAACTATGGGAACGATCTTTCAAATGAGGAGATGCGCGAATTTACTTCGGGCATCTATGAAGCCGCCAAGGTAATTTACACACTGATAGATAACCTCCTTATCTGGACCCGCCTTCAGTCGGGCAAAATGGAACAGTCACCTGCCACCCTGGACATGCGAAAAATAGTTCAGGAGGTGCTTTACCTGAACGAGACAAACGCGTTAAAAAAGAGCATTTCACTTTTTAATGAAGTGCCCCAGGATACATTTGTGAACTGCGATCAGAACATGATAGATCTGATCTTGAGGAACCTGATAACCAACGCTATAAAATTCACGCAGTATGGCGGTGAAGTAAAAATAGGCGCCCGTGAACAAGGTGACTTTATCGCCATCTCAGTCTCGGATAATGGAGTCGGCATCCCCGCTCAAAACCTGACCAGGCTGTTCAAGCTCGATTCCATGATCACGACAACAGGAACAAACAACGAACAAGGTTCAGGAATGGGTCTTTTACTCGTTAAGGATTTCGTTGAAGTGCAGGGCGGCTCTGTCACTATAGAAAGTGAAGTCGGCACCGGAACAACCGTAACTTTTACAATAAGAGCCTCCCACGGTTGATATCTGTAAAACAGCAAAAGTAAAAAAAACAAAAAGGCTGCCATTTCGAGGCAGCCTTTTTTGTTTATATCTTCATTAACTTTTTGATCTCGTCGGGTTTCTTCCCTTGTGCCACCAGACTGAAAAAGAGCATTTGCTGATCAACGTGAGAAGTCCAGTAGTCCCAGTTATGATCCCCCTGATCGGAGAGATAGATCAAAGGCACTTTGAGTGAGCGGGCTTCCTTGGTAAAGCTTTCATTCACTTTAGCGGCAAAATCCTTTTTACCGCAGGCGATAAAAAGCATCAGTTGGTCTTTCTTCCCTGTATAACTCTTCAGAAGTTGCACAGCGGAGTTTTTCTCCCATGTCTTCTTGTTTTTGTTCAACGAACCAAGACGTTTGCTAATCCCCCACTTGTCGGGGAATTTGGTGATGTCAAGTATTCCACTCATCGATCCGGCAGCGCGGAAATAACCTCTCATTTTCAGATAAAAGGTCACGGCACCATGCCCCCCCATGCTTAAACCGGTGATGAACCTGTTTTTTGAATCAACCCTGTATTTGTTTTCAATGAAGGGGATCATCCTTTTCCGGAACGCGGTTTCATATTGGAGTTGCTTCGCGGACGAGCTGTTCACATACCATGAGTCGTAATATCCATCGGGGAGTACGATTATCATGCCGTATTTATCCGCGAGTTTCTGAACGTCGTAATTATTCTTCCAGTCACGCGACGAACCTGCCCACCCATGCAGAAGGTAGACGAGAGGGTACTTTTTCGTGGTCGATTTGTAGCCTTTCGGAGTGTATACGTAAACTGTATTAATAACAGTTGACGTATCCACCGGTTTCCAATCGAGCTGCTCATAAGGATATTTGGAAGAAAAGAACCTCAGCCTGACAGAATCCTGCGGCAGGGCCACACCCCAGCTTATAACCAGTAAAAGGAGTAATATTTTCTTGAAATGCATGATAATTCTACTTTACGTTTTCCACCCAGTCAGCGATAAAAACGTTGGTATCACCCTTGGTTTTGTTAAATCTGTTCGAGGAGAATACGAGGTGTTTTCCATCCTTCGTAAACATGGGGAAACCGTCGAAGGTCTCGTTAAAAGTGATCTGCTCAAGTCCCGAACCATCAACATTGACCATGTAAAGATCGAAGTTACGGGGATCTTTGCTAAGCGCGTTTGAGCAGAATATTATTCTTTTACCATCCGGGTGGAAATAAGGGGCAAAACTTGCCTTACCGAAATTGGTTACTTGTTTCATGTTTTTGCCGTCAGCATCGATAACAAATATTTCGAGGGCACCCGGTCTTACAAGTTTCTCTTTCACAAGCTCATCGTAATCCTGAAGTTCTTTTTCAGTTTTTGGTCTGCTTGCCCTGAAAACAAGTTTTGAACCGTCAGGTGAGAAGAATGCCCCGCCGTCATATCCTTTTTCAAAAGTTATTCTGGTCTGGTTGCTTCCGTCGATGTTCATGATGTAAAGTTCAGGATCACCGTCGCGGAGTGAAGTGAAAACCACCTTGTCGCCTTTTGGTGAAACGGTGGCTTCGGCATCATACGAGTTGTTGTTTGTCACCTGTTTTATGTTGCTGCCGTCAGCATGGGCAATAAATATTTCATATTCATCGTAAAGTTTCCAGACATATCCTTTTGAGAAATCAGGGTTCTTCGGGCATTCGTGACCTGAAATGTAGGTGCTGGCATAAATTATGTTTGAGTCACCGGGGAGAAAATATGAACATGTTGTTCTTCCGAAGCCATTTGAAACCATTTTCTTGTTGCTGCCGTCGATGTTCATTGTGAATATCTGATCACATTGAAGGTCACCGGTTTTTGCCTGATATATCAGTTTTGAATTATCGAAAGAAAGATACGCTTCAGCGTTCTCACCACCATCGGTAAGCATCCTGAGATTTTTCAGGCGTTTCTCCCCCTTGAAGGTCATGTCGGGATTACTCTGTGAAAAGGTGTTTACAGTTAAGCCAATTAGAAGTAAAAGAGTCAAGAGGCTCTTCATTATTTGCTCCGGTTTTGGGATTGAAAGGAAAAAAAGAAATAAAGATTGATGTAAAATAAAGGTCTACTGGGGAACATGTACAAGGAAAAATTCTTTGGCTGACTTCCCGATAGCCTCTGCTTCCTCCATCGTCATGTGCATGCCAGGCACGCTCTCTTCATCATCACCTGCCTCAAGTATTGCAAGGTCTGCCCCCTTGGCATGTTTTGCAAGTTCCGGACAGTAGGCGGTGTCTCCACCGTAACAGATCTTCGTACCGTTCCATGTGAGCTTATATCCCAGCGCTGGAACAAGGCGGGTTTCCGCACCACTTCCTGTTATTTCACTGTGTTTAACGGGAAACGGGTTGATCGCCACACCCCTTCTCACAAATCTCTTAAAATCCATTATCGGACGCAGAATGATCGAATAAGGCGTGCTGTTTGAATAAACCGTTCTGAAAGCGCTGTAAATGCTCTCGATCTCAGGACAGCCTTCGGGGTACCAGATGTTCAGAGGCGATCTTTTTCGCATTACCCTGAGGTAGGTGAGCAATGCCCAAACACCCCCAACGTGGTCGTGATGCCCGTGTGTTATGAAAACATCGGTTATCGAAAGAATTTCATCAGTTTCAAGCTCTTCGTTCAGATCCCTGAGGATCCCGTCACCGGGGTCGATGACGATCTTCGACTCACCCGCGCGCACCAGGATCCCGGTTGCGATCGCGGGGATCGAGCAAAAAATCTTTATACTGAAACTGTTCTTCTCCCAATAGATCGGATACTCTGATTTCACCATTTTCGCGCCCGTAAGGTTAGATGACTACCATGGCGGTGAGTCCGCCGACAAAAAATGCAATTACCCACGCGCTTATCCAGATCGCGAAACCCTCTTTCCAACCCCTTTCCTTAAGCATTACCATGAAGGAGGCAATGCACGGAACGAACAGAGTGATAACAATCAGTGAAACCGCGACCTGCATAGGAGAGAGCGCGAGATCGTAAAGACCGGCGCCGCCAAAATCACGTCTCACGGTACCCATCACAAAAGCAACGGAAGCCTCTGAGGGGAGTTTCAGCCAATTCACAGTAAGTGGCTCAAGCCAACCGGTGAACACCTGAAGAAGTCCGGTGATCTCCATCAGGCCTACGGCAAGCGCGCCAACAAAGAACCAAAGGGCGGCTTCTTTCATGAATCCGATTGTTCTGTGCCATGTCTTTTTAAGAATATTGTCGAATCTTGGGATCCTCATCATCGGAAGATCAATAAGAAGTGGCGAGCTCTGTCCCGGTAATAATTTGTGAAGAACTGTCGACACCGTGAGCATCATTGCCACGATAACAGAGCCGTAGATCAAGGCTGCTGAAGGTCCCGCGCTTCCGGCAAGGACAGCTATCACTGCCAACTGCGCTGAACACGGAATAACAAACTGAAGTATGGCTGTGGCAATGGTTTTTTCCCTCTCGGTGCCGAGTATTCTGGTAGTGATTGTGGCCATGGTTACACATCCGAAACCGAGAAGGATCGGAATTATCGCCCTTCCGTTCAGGCCGATCCGGGAGAGTGACCTGTCCATCATGGTTGCCAGCCTCGGGAGGTAACCTGAATCTTCGAGTATGGCCATTACGAAATAAAACGCGACAACCAGTGGCAGAAGAAGGAAAAGAAGGTAAGTTATGGTCATGCTGAACACACCGAACTCACCAAAGAAAAGCCTGACCAACGGATTCTCGAAGTCAAAGTGAACATCTGAATCCTTGTCCGATGCTGCCTGTTCAAACGCGAGCCTCTGGGGCTGGTTGTATCTTAAACCCTCTTTAAATGAGAAGGTGTTTGACGCAGCAGGCTTCCCTTCCGGGTTAAGATGGTCAACTTTTATATCTACCGCGGCAAATTCACTTACTAATTTTTTAGTGTAAAACTCAAAGTATTTTTTCCCTACAACGTCTTCGGTAAAACCAACCACCTGTTGGGCAACCACATCCCCGATCAGATAGTATAGTACCACGAGCATGAAGGCAAGAATCGGAAGTCCCGTCAAAGGATTCAGCGAGTAAGATCCAAGTTTATTGAAGAAACGCCCCTTCGAAGTATCTTCATATTCAACCTCCGAGATGATCTCGTTCACTGTTTTTCTTCTGTCAATGTAGATGGTTTCACGATCGTCAGCGGTTCCCGGTTCATATCCATACTTCGCGGAAACCTCTTCATCCCCTTCCGCCACTAAAAGCGCGACTCCCCTGTCGTAATTGTTTACTATGTGCTGGTTCAGCCTGCCGGTTATCTCCCCGCTCACAAATCCCGCGCGGGCTTTTTCTATTGCTTCAGGAAGCAGGTCAAAACCTGTACCCGCTATGGCTGAAGTTTCAATAACCTCAACCCCGAAAAGGGCAGAAAGCCTCGCGGCTTCAATTCTGATCTTTTTCCTTTTTACTTCATCGCTGAAATTCAGAACGATAGAAACTTTTTTACCCATTTCGATCAGTTGTTTGGTCAGGAACAGATCCCTTTCAAGATGCAGGGAATTGACCACGTTCAATATTATATCGGCTTCAAGGATGACATCCCGCGCGACTCTTTCTTCATCGTTGAAAGAAGAGACACCATAAATACCGGGTGTATCAAGAATGTCATATTTCCCGAAAGTACCACGACTTATTGAAACTGTGGTGCCGGGGAAATTTGAGACGTCGGCATAAAGACCACTGAGATGATTGAATACCAGAGATTTTCCGACATTGGGGTTGCCAACCAGTACAACACGCTTCCTGTCGGATATGGTTGAAATATCTTCTCTATTTTTTAACAGATCTTGTGGGCTTGCTTTGATGCCCGTATTCTCGGTTCTCATCGTTTAATTTTCTTCTGAAATCAAAATTTGCCTCGCCAGTTCATATCCGAGGGCGATCTCCTGCCTGTTTTTTTGTATCACAACCGTTCCGCCGGGGAGCCTCTCAAGACAGAATATCCTGTCACCTTCACTTATGCCCAACCTGATAAGTTGTACCTTTATTAATCCCTGGGGCAGGCCAAGGATCGTTATGTAGTTCCCCTTCCGGGCGTTGTCAAGAGTTCTTTTTTCCATTGAAAAAGGGGCAGTCATTTTTTTTGTCGCAACGCGCGAAAATGTTGTATGAATAGCTTGAAGTCTTAAAGCCCAGTTGCTCACCTATCTCTTTTGAAAGCTCTTCGATCCTGCTTTCAGTGAACTCGACGATCCTTCCGCAATCTATGCAGACAAGATGGAAGTGGTTCTGACGCTTGAAGTTACTCTCGTAGTAGTTTACCTTGTTGGAGAAATTCCGGAGCGAGAGGAGGTCTGCCTGACAGAGGAGTTCGAGGGTGTTGTACACGGTTGCCCGTGATACGCGGGAATGGTTGTTTTTCATCGAGATGAAGAGCTCATCCGCCGAAAAATGTCCGTCGAACTCAAGTGCCGCGTCGAGAACTTCGAATCTTTCCGGAGTGATCCTGTTGTTCCCTCGCTTTAGAAAGTCGCGGAACAACTCGTTTGCCTGGTGGTTTTTCAATGCATTTACAAATTATTTAGATTTGATCTACATAAAAATAAAGGTTACCCGGGAGATAAACAAATTATTTTTTGGCACGGTTGTCTCAACCTCCAAATCGAGGGAATTGGAGTCAACATTATGCCGTTAATTCCATATTTTAAAGGTTGAGTTATAAATAAATCTCAGCCTTGAAAGCCAAATAAAATGAAAAGTTTATTTACTGCCCTGCTGATCCTGATCAACTTCTCGCCGCGGGCACAGGTACAGTTTACATCATCGAACCTGCCGATCGTTGTTATTAACACTCACGGACAGGAGATACCCAACAACGGGAAGATCACTGCCGACATGGGGGTAATATGGAACGGTGACGGTGTTAGAAATAATTTGACCGACCCGTATAACCACTATAACGGTAAGATAGGTATTGAGCTGAGGGGCTCAAGCTCGCAGCAGTTCCCTAAAAAAGGGTATGCTGTTGAAACAAGGGATTCAGCCGGGGAAAATCTTAATGTACAACTCCTCGGTTTCCCCTCTGAAAATGACTGGGTCTTTAACGCAACTTACAATGATAAAACCTTGATGCGCGACGTATTGATTTACGATGCCGCGCGGAAAACCGGCAGATACGCTTCGCGTTCAAAGTATTTTGAGCTCGTTCTTAACGGTGACTACAGGGGTGTTTACATCCTCTTTGAAAAGATAAAGCAGGATAAAAACCGGGTCGACATAAAAGGTATCAAGCCTGATGACGTTTCGGGCGATGCGGTCACCGGCGGATATGTGATAAAGGTAGACAAGTTTGACGGTGAGGATAACGGAGGATGGAATTCAAATTTCTATCCCTTCCCGGGCTCTACTTTCCCGACCGTTTATCAGTTTCATGAACCGAAATATTCTGAGATTGTCGCGCAGCAGATCAACTACATCAAGTCGTTCATCACCAACTTTGAGACGGTGATGTATAACAATCTATATGCAGATACAACCATTGGATTCCCGAAAATTGCTGATGAAGCCTCATTTGCCGATTTCTTCCTGATAAATGAGTTCGCGAAAAATGTGGATGGCTTCCGCCTCAGCAGTTACATGTACAAAGACAGGGACAGCAGAAACCCAAAGCTCGTCATGGGACCGGTCTGGGACTTCAACGGTGGACTCGGCAACGCGAATTACTACGATAGTTGGATAAACACCGGGTGGGAACTCGATTTCCTGACGACAAACCAGAGTTTTATGACCTCAGACCAGTTTCAGGTCCCTTTCTGGTGGAGAAAACTCAAGGATTGGCCCCGCTTCCAGAGTCTTATCAAAGAGCGTTGGACGGTGCTGAAGACCACCGCTTTTGATCGCACCCGGATATTTAATGTAATCGATTCGGTTGCAAATCACCTGCAGGAGAGCCGCGCGAGAAATTTTCAGAGGTGGCCGGTTCTCGGCGTGTGGATATGGCCCAATTATTATGTCGGACAAACATATCAGGATGAAATAACATATTTAAAGAACTGGATTACCGGCCGCCTGCTTTGGATGAACTCGGCTATAAATCTTTTTACCCGGGTTGAAGATGAGAATCCGGTGATCCCTGAAAAACTGGAAGTGGTGAATTACCCCAATCCGTTTTCAGCCAACTCCCTTACCGCCGGGTCTTCAACGCTGGTTTACTTTACAGTGCCAACGGAGGGGAATGTTACGGTAAGAATGTACGACTCAAGAGGAAGTCTTGTGTCTGAATTGATGAACAGAGCGGTGACCACAGGGCATTACGAAGTGAGGGTGGAGCCTGTGAAACTCGGAATATCATCCGGATTTTACCCCGTTATAGTTACATTTACATCCGGCGCAGGCACAACCACGACCGGATCGGCAAAACTTGTTTATTTGAAGTAATTGAAAGGAGACACCCTGCCTGATGCTCGAACTTAAGGAGATAAGAAAATCCTTTGGCAGATCAACCGTTGTTGATGGTATTTCCCTCGTAATTGGCGAAGGAGAGTTTTTCTGCCTCTTGGGTCCCAGCGGATGCGGCAAGACCACACTTCTCAGAATGATAGCCGGGTTTGAAACACCCGATTCGGGTTCTATCATGTTCAACGGAGAGGAGATAAGTGAACAACCGGCCTATAAAAGGGATTTTAATCTTATTTTCCAAAATTTCGCGCTCTTCCCGCACCTTTCGGTGTATGACAATATAGCTTTTGGGCTGAGGGTTAAAAAGATCGGCAAGGAGGAAACCGCCTCAAGGGTGGCATCGGTCATCTCTTCCCTCGGGCTCGAAGGATTCGAAAAAAGGATGCCTTCCGCCCTCTCCGGTGGTCAGCAGCAAAGGGTTGCCGTTGCCCGCGCGATCGTTAACCGGCCAAGGCTTCTCCTCCTTGATGAACCCTTGAGTTCGCTTGATAAAAAGATCGCCGAAAGAACTTTGATCGAGCTCACCGACTTGCAGAAAAAGCTTGGTATCACTTTCATTTATGTAACCCACAATCAGGATGAAGCCCTCTCGCTCGCCGACCGTATCGCCCTGATGAATGGCGGGAAGATCGTACAACTCGACTCACCTGAAGTGCTTTATGAACGTCCCGTAAACCGCTTCGCCGCGGGGTTTGTCGGGAAGATGAACTTCCTCCCTTGCGAGTTAACCTCAGTTGAAGGCAACCTCCACAAAATGAGATTGGTTGACGGAAGTGAGATCGAGTTTCTTTCACGTCACACCTTTCCCGCGGGCGGTAATTCCCTTTTCACGATCCGCCCCGAAAATATCACCGTAACGGCGGAGCCGCACACCAACGGACATAATTTCGTTACCGGGGTCTTGAAGCACAAGATATACATGGGCGACTATTATGAGTTTGAGTTTGATCTTGGAAACGGGGTAATATTCAGGGTGCAGGCGAATAAAACAGGCAACAATTCATGGTTTCACTCATTTTCCGCGGGAGAGGTCTACTACCTTTCGTGGGAAAAAACAGCCGGATGGCCCGTAGTTGAAGAATAACCGGCGGGAGTTCCTCCTCTTCATTACGCCTCCCGGATTCTGGCTGCTGATATTCTTTTTAGTGCCTTTATTTCTGGTTTTCGGGTATTCTTTCGCCATCAAGGATGCCTACGGAGGGGTGCAACATGGGCTGACCCTCGAAAATTTCAGCCAGGTTTTCGATCCTCTTTATCTGCCGGTGCTGCTCAGATCGGTCGTGATCTCAGCAGGCATAACAATCTTAACCGTCTTGTCCGGGTATCCCGTGGCTTATTACATCAGCTTCACGAAGAGCAAACTGAAATATCTCCTGCTTTTCGCGGTCACCCTGCCACTTTGGACAAATTTTCTGGTTAAAGTTTATTCCTTCATGATCCTTTTGGGTGAAAATGGTCTGATAAATAACGCCCTGATCTCTTCCGGCATTATCTCATCACCTTTGCCCCTGATCAACAATTCATTTTCGCTCGTTCTCTCTTTTGTTTATATCAATCTTCCGTTTCTAATAATGCCGGTTTACGCCGCGCTCGATAAAATCGATCCATCGATAATCGAGGCTTCACACGACCTGGGGGCATCTTCAACCACCACATTTTTCAGGGTGGTACTTCCATATTCGGCTCCCGGACTTGCCGCGGGGGTGGTGTTTGTTCTGATCCCAACTCTCACCAACTTTCTGGTACCTGAATTTCTGGGCGGAATGAACAACTATATGATCGGCAACCTTATACAGCAGCAATTCTCCCACTCGAGAAACCTTCCACTGGGTGCCGCGTTCTCAACTGTCATGATCGTGGCTGTGGTGATCATGGTCTCGCTTTACTTGCGGTATTTCAATCCGTACAAAGAGGGAAAGGAGGAAAATGAGCGATAACCGGTTTGAAGAAGCCACCGGCTCAAAGCGATTCCCGCTGAAAGTTTCCCCTTTTACGGGCATTATTTCAATAATCGTGGGGCTCTTCCTGATCTCCCCGGTGATCATAACGGTGATCTACTCCTTCAACTCCGGCACCAGGGTTACAGAATGGGAAGGATTCAGTCTGAAGTGGTACCGCTCCGCGTTTGAAAATATTTCCCTTTGGACCTCGATCAAAAACACCATAATTATCGCGATTGCCAACACTATCATCTCGACCCTTGCTGGCACCATGGCAGCATACGCCCTTGCCCGGTTCCGGTTCAGATTCAAGATGCTTTTCAGGAACCTGATATATGTACCTGTCATCTTGCCTGAGATAATTTTTGGAATCGCGCTTCTCTCATTTTTTAATCTCTTTTCTGTCGAGCCGGGTTTAACCACAGTGATTTTATCACATGTCACATTCACGCTTTCATTTGTGACTTTGATAGTGGGTGCAGGATTTGACAAGTTCGACTTCCGTTTGGAGGAGGCAGCACTCGACCTTGGCGCGCCTCACCTGACGGCTTTTATCAAAGTGGTGCTTCCGGTCATCGCTCCCGGTGTGGTTTCAGCGGCGATCTTCGCTTTCACCCTAAGCGTTGATGACTTCATTATCACTTTCTTCACGGCAGGCACAGGGGCATCAACTCTTCCTGTGAAGATCTACTCGATGATCAAGTTTTCCATAACTCCCGAGATTAACGCGATTTCGACAATTCTGATACTGCTGACTTCTATCACGCTGGTTTCCGCATTCTTTCTGCAAAAGTCGAGTCTCTTCGAAAAGGTGAAACCCGCCTATATCTTTTCAGGCTTCATCCTGATCGTCGGATCACTCTCGGTTCTCTCGTTTACCCTTGGAAGCAGGGAGCAGGTGAATGTATTCATCTGGACGGAGTATATCGACCAGAAAATAATCACCGGTTTTGAAGAGAAATACAACATCAAAGTAAATCTCGACTATTACAGCAATAACGAGGAGATTCTCGCCAAGCTCCAACTCGGAAACAACGGCTACGATCTTATCTTCCCCTCCGACTATATGATCGACATAATGCGCAGGCAAAATCTTATAAGGAAGATCGACACTTCCCTGATAAAAAACTTCAAAAACATCGACCCTTCCTTTAAAAAAGGATACTTTGATCAGTCGGGCGACTACCACATTCCTTATGCCTACGGCTACATGGGGATTGTTTACAACAAGGAGAAGGTGAAAGACCCGCCCCACTCTTGGAGCATCTTGTGGGATGAAAAGTACGCCGGGAGGATCATCATGCTCAATGACATGAGGGAGGTTTTTACCGTCGCGTATAATTATCTGGGGATGGATATTGAAAAGAAAAGCGAGGATGACCTCGAGAAAGCGCTCGAGTTGTTAAAGAAACAGAAAAAACTGCTTAAAAAATATGAAAGCAGCGTGATTCAGGAGTATCTGTATTCAGGGGAAGTGTGGCTCGCCCACACTGATATAGGCACGGCACTTAAAATTATGAGGAATGATCCACGGTTCGATTTCATCATCCCCCGCGAGGGAACCAACATCTTTATTGATAACATCGCCATACCAACGTCGTCGCCGAACTACGCGAATGCAATAAAATTCATCGATTACCTGATCGAACCGCAAAATACTGCCCTGAACATCGAGAAGGTGATGTACCCCATGCCAAACAGGGAAGCCTCACGGTATCTGCCCGAAAAACTGAAGAAGAACCGGCTGCTTTTTCCAACGGCGGATCAGATCAGATCATTCACCACGTTGAAGGATCTGGGTGATTTCAACAAGAAGATGGATATAGCCTGGACAAAGTTGATGAATTATTGACGAGTGTTCCGCTTTTCCCATATCTTCATGTAAGTCATAAGGTTGGTCAAAGCGTGAAGAATTGAGATAAGAAGCCCTTCAACCCCATCTGTAAAACCCCGCCTTAAAAAATAATGCTGCAAGAACGCGGCAACCGGATTGAAAATAAAATTGAGTGGAGTTGATCTTTTGGTGAGATACTTTTCTTCCGCCTCGAGGGAGGAATAGTTGTTGATCTTTGCGATCGTGCTTTTCAGGTCGATATGGGTGTAGTGAACTATATCCCCTTTTAAGTAGCCGACATTTCCGTTCACTTCGAAACCTTCATGTACTTTTCTGTCGGTCAGACGGGTCACACTTTTTCTGAATAAACGGAGTTGATAACCGGGATACCAGCCACACGATTTTATCCATTTCCCGTTAAAATAAGTCTTGCGGGGCATGTAATATCCGTCGAAATTCCCGGGATTTTGAAGTATCGCCTCTATCTCCCGCCTGAGTTCAGGTGATATCTCCTCATCTGCATCGAGGCTGAGCACCCATTCGTTCGAACAGCTACGCATAGCGAAATCCTTCTGATCTGCAAATCCTTTCCAGTCGTTGTGGATCACCTTTCCGGTGTATTTTTTCGATATTTCCACTGTTTTATCGCGACTGCCTGAGTCCACCACCACTATTTCATCAGCCCAGGCGACACTTCCGAGGCACCTTTCAATGTTCTTTTCTTCATTGAGGGTGATGATTGAAACCGATATCTTTTCCAAAATTAACCGATGAACTTCTTTCGCGTTTCCGGAGTGGGTATCCTGCAAGCCTCTTCCCTGCCGAAGAGCCGGTACCGGTTCCTGGCAATGAGTGAATAAACCGCGTCACGAATGAACGCGGGAACAATTATCAGTGGATAAAGCAGGGAGAGGCCGCCGCCGAGTCTTTTCGCCACGCGCAGACCCGCAGTCGATTTTATGAAATGTTTCTCCCCCTCGACAAGAATGAAAGTATCGAAATCACTACTTGACATACCAACCTTTTTCAGAACCTCCTGCCCGTAATCTGATTGGAGCGAGGCGAAACGGAAATGGTCGTTCTTGTCACGGTCAATTATAAAATTAACCCAGAAATTGCAGAAATTACATACACCATCGAAAAGGATCACTGATTTTGGCTCATCACTCATAACTAATAACTCATCACTCATTTCTCACTACTCACTACTCACTACTCACTACTCACTACTCACTACTCACTACTCACTACTCATCACTCATAACCGATAGTCTCACCATCTCAATCCTTCTTACCGACGATCTGATGATGTGTATCTTGAAATTACGTGCCGTGATCATTTCTCCAGGGATCGGGATCCTGCCTGTTTCAGACATAATGAACCCTGCAAGGGTGTTGTAGTCACCTTCAGGCAGACCCATGTCAAATTTCTCATTTAAAGTGTCGATTTCAACGTTACCGCCTACCAGGTACTCATTCTCACCGGTCTTACGGCAGACGTTCTCTTCTACATCGAACTCGTCTTTAATGTCACCAAATACCTCTTCGATAAGGTCTTCCGCGGTCACGATTCCGGCTGTGCCCCCGAACTCATCAACCACAACGGCAATTGAAGTGCGCTGACGGAGAAAATCATTAAGCATTTCAACACTCCTTTTAGTCTCCGGCACGTTTAGTATATCACGCACGATCTCACGAAGTTCAGTTGGTTGTTTGAAAAGGTCGTACGCGAGGACGAATCCACGGATATTATCAAGGTTCTCTTCGTACACGGGAAGTTTAGAGTAGCCCGAATCGATAAACACCTCAAGAACCTCATCAATGCTGCTGCTAATCTCGACACCCACGATCTCGGTTCTTGGGCGCATGGCCTCATTAACCCGCTGATCTTGCATGTCGATAAGTTTTCTGATCGCGGTCCCTTCCTTTTTATTTACGTTCCCGGCGTTCTCGCTCTCTTCAACTAATAGCTGAAGGTCTTCTCTTCTGACCAGCTCCGAAAGAGAACCGCCATTGTTTTTTTTACTTAAAAGTCCTGTGAAAAAGGCTGAGAGTTTTACGAAAGGGAAAAGCAGGTAGTACAAACCACTTAAAGGAACAGCGACGAAAGTAAAAAATCCCGTGCCAAGTTCGCGTCCGAAATACTTTGGTAGCAATTCCCCCAGGAAAAGGATCAAAAGAGTTGAAACAATAAGTATTTCAAACTCATTCATCCCGAATACTTTCTGGAGGAGATACGCGGAGATTGACGCGAAAGTGATATTCGCGATGGTGTTGCCAATTAGAATGGTCGAGAAAAAACTTTCAGGATGAGTAATAAAGTAGTGTGCTGATTTGGCGCCTGGACTTTTCTTTCCGGCTTTGATCTCTATTTTAATTCTGTTCGATACAATATACGCCATCTCGGTGCTCGAAAAGAAAGCACTGAACACAACCGTGATGGCGATGATGATTAATTCGGTTTCCATTTTAATAGGTTCGTTTTACTTCCACTGTTTCCGAAGTCCCGCGGAAAGTTTCTCCTTTATATTTAACCACAAGTTCAATTGACGCTTTTGCAAGGTCGCGGAGACCCTCCGCGCTGTTCCTTTCTTTAGAAACAAACCGGAAGTTAATAAAATTCGTTTTCCCCGGTTTCTGGTACTGGTCGGCTACAATTTCCACCCTGAAAGGAAATTTGCGAACAATATCCCCTGAAGTCATAACAGCTTCGATGCACTGAACACTGTCGATCTCCGGCTTTTCAGATGCGGCAAGTGTCGCTTCACCTGCAAAGAGGAACCCGGCGGGTCCACCCGGCATAAGGTCGATCCAGATATCAACCTTGTCGATCTTAAGATATCCGATCTGCGCCACTTCCTCCTTGTTCCCCTGCGCTGACCCCTCCCCCTCCTTCTGACAGTCACAACTGCAACCCGCCAAAATCAATGGAAGTAACACCAAACCAGCCAAAGCAAATAAACTCTTAACACGCGATTTCATACTTCATACCTCAAACTTCATACAAAAACTTCACAGTTCATACATCATACCTCAAACTTCGTACATCACACAAATACTTCACAGTTCACACTTCATATAAGCTTATACACAATCAGTACCGTAGTCGATACATACAGCAGCGAGTTAACTATCGTTGGCACATCCTGCATCAGTATCTCAATGGTACTTTCACCCTTGTTATACTGGTATACAAGATACATATATCTGAAGATACCAAATACCACGAACGGGGTGGTGTAAATCAGTTGATCGGTGCCGAATATTTCAGTGGTTCTGGGGGCAACGGTGTAGAAAGCATAAAATACTATCACGCCTCCCGAAGAAACAGCGGATATCTGGTCGATGAAACGTCTTGAGTAATTTTCGAGCACTTTACGCACGAGAAGATGATCCTGCTCCTCGGTACTTAGAAGTTCCGACTCAGACATTCTTTTCATGACCGCCAGAAAGAGCGAAAGAAAAAGTGTAATAAGTACCAACCAGCTCGAGGCTTCAACACCTATAACAACAGTTCCCGCCCAAACCCTTAAGATGAATCCGCCGGCAATTGAGAAGATATCGAGAAGGACAATGTTCTTTAGTTTGAATGAGTAGGCAGTATTAAGCAGAATATATCCAAGTATTACTATCTGGAACTTGACATTCAACAGGAACGCGATACTCAGGGTCATGGCTCCCAAAAGCGCGAGCACCACAATGGCTGACCCCATTGAGACGTCGCCGGCAGGAATCGGGCGCAACTTCTTCCTTGGGTGCAGCTTGTCCCTGTCGCGGTCAACTATGTCGTTAAGAACATATACCATGCTCGAGGCAAGGTTGAAGGCTGCAAAACCCAAAAGGGTAAGGGAGAGGTGCTCCCAGTGAAAAAGATTCCGGGAATAGACCAGAGGCACGAACAGGAAAATGTTCTTTATCCAGTGCGGCGCTCTGATCAGCCGGAAATAGGGGGATATTCTCAAAATACGACTTCTTCCGTGTAGATGCCGAACGGCTCTTTAAGCACGTCGATCATTTCACCGAGGGTTACATAATTTGCCGCTGCTTTCACAAAAACGGGCATAAGATTATTGCCGTTCAGCGCGGCATCGTTTATTTCTTTCAGCGAATTCTCAACTTCAACAGCGCTTCTGCCCTGTTTCAGGTCGGCAAGACGCTGCTTTTGGAGTCGCTCCACTTCAGGCGAAATGGTGAGGATCGGAATGTCGATCTTCTCGTCAGTCTCAATAAATTCGTTGACGCCAACGATTATTTTTTCCTTCTTGTCCACTTCCTTCTGATACGCGTAAGCCGCGTCGGCTATCTGTTTCTGGAAGTAACCGGTCTCGATCGCGGGGATCACGCCACCCAGTGAGTCGATCTCGTCAAATATCCTGTTAGCCTCTTGTTCCATCTTGTCGGTCATCGACTCAACCATATAGCTGCCCGCCAGCGGATCAACGGAGTTGATAACGCCTGTCTCATAAGCGATCAACTGTTGTGTTCTGAGGGCGATTTTAACAGCCTTCTCACTCGGAAGTGCCAGCGTTTCATCCATTGAGTTGGTATGAAGTGACTGGGTTCCGCCCAAAACCGCCGCGAGTGCCTGGAATGCAGTTCTTACAATATTGTTCTCGGGCTGTTGAGCCGTCAGGGTGCAACCCGCGGTTTGGGTGTGGAACCTTAGCCACCAGCTTCTCGGATTCTTCGCGCCATATCTTTCCTTCATACGCTTGGCGTAAATTCTGCGCGCGGCACGGAATTTGGCGATCTCTTCGAAGAAGTCGAGGTGTGAATTGAAGAAGAATGATATCCTCGGGGCGAACTCATCTATATCCATCCCCCTCTCCATGCAGGCCTCAATGTAGGCGAAACCGTCAGCAAGGGTGTAGGCAAGCTCCTGCACGGAAGTGGAGCCTGCTTCGCGGATGTGATATCCACTTACCGATACGGGGTTCCACTGCGGCACTTCGTTGGTGCAGTATTCGATCATATCCACAATTATCCTCATCGAAGGATGGGGAGGATAGATGTACTCTTTCTGCGCGATATACTCCTTTAAAATGTCATTCTGGAGCGTGCCTCGCAGTTGACTGAAATCAACTCCCTGTTTCTGAGCTACCGCGAGATAGAACGCGAAGATCATCGCCGCGGGCGAATTGATGGTCATCGAGGTTGAAACCTTGTCCAAGGGGATACCTTTGAAAAGGGTTTCCATATCCTGAAGTGAAGATATCGAAACACCGCATATACCCACTTCACCTTCACTAAGCGGGGCATCGGCGTCCCATCCCATGAGGGTTGGAAGGTCAAAAGCGACCGAGAGACCTGTCTGTCCGTTCTTCAACAGATAATGAAAGCGCTCATTCGTGTCTTCGGGCGAGCCGAATCCCGCGAACTGACGCATTGTCCAGATCTTTCCCCTGTACCCGTTCGGGTGTATGCCGCGGGTATACGGAAATTCACCGGGGAAGCCGAGATCGCGCATATAGTCGTGCCCTTCGACATCGTGCGGACCGTATAAAACATTTACGGGTTCACCGCTCACCGTGGTGTACTTCAAACCATTATCTTTTGAACGGGCGATCTTTTCGTTGTACTCGTTCAGTTTCTGCCTGTAGCTGGCATCGCTCATTTTGATCTCCTGTATTTTTCCTTTTTTCACTCCACTTTGCCCACGATCAACGGCAATAACTCTCCCCTGTTGATCGTATATGGTATTTTCACTTTAAATAATCTCGAAAGTTATGCAAAATTGGAATTATATCAAAAGATTTTTTGAAACAACGCCCCCTGTTTTCAATAGTAAAATATTTTGGTTATATTGCAGATTATTCACCTCTAATCGATCCGGACCCATGAACCAGGAAAAGCAAACCATACAGTTATCGGCAATTATAGTGGATGACGAACTTCACGGGAGGGAAAACCTCCGGGTGTTGCTTGAAAATTATTGCCCAGGTATCATAGTGAAAGGACTTGCCTCCTCGGTCACCGAAGCGATTACCCTCGTAAGTGAACACCGGCCCGAAGTGGTGTTTCTCGATATAAACATGCCTGTTCTTGATGGCTTTGACTTTCTTGAGTCATTCCCTAAACGTGAATTTCTGACCGTTTTTGTCACCGCTCACCAGGAGTTCGGCATCAATGCCGTTAAAGCGGGCGCGGCTGATTACCTCTTGAAACCAATTGACATAAGAGAACTGAAACTCACAGTAAGAAAGCTGCTTGGTGCTTCCGAAAAGTCAACTGTTGAACCACAACTCGCTGCCAAAGCAAAGATCATGATCCCTGAGACCCACGGATTCACCGTCACAAATGTTGAGGATATAATCAGAATTGAAGCGGAAGGAAGTTACAGCATGGTCTTTACACGCGACGGCAAAAAATCATTAGTGTCACGAACATTGAGTGACTTTGAAGAATCACTTCCCACCGGAATGTTTTGCAGGGTTCACAGGTCAAGCCTGATAAACCTCGACCTTGTGAGCGAGTATTCTGTGATTGACGGCGGAACAGTTACGATGGTTGATGGCACAAAAATTGACGTTTCGAGGAGAAAGACCAACGATTTCCTCACCATGATCCGGAAAAGGCTGCGCTCCGTTTGAAGCAGGCCGCACTTCCCTTTTTAGTTCTGCTGCTTTTCGCTCTCTCTCCCGGAGAGGGGATTAAAGCCGGCATCCCCCCTTACCACAAGTTCAACATCTCAGAAGGTCTCCCCTCTTCAACTGTTTTTGACGTGATGCAGGACCGTGACGGTTTTATCTGGATGGCTACCCTGGGTGGTGTCGTGAAGTTCGACGGGATCAGATTCATGGTGTTCAAAGCAAAGGATGGGTTGAATGTTACTTCCACAGTAGCGCTTGCCCAGAGATCGAATGGTGACATCCTCTTTGGAAGTTACGAGAATGGCATCAGCGTTTTGAGGAACGGAAAGATCAGCAACTATTACCATGACACGGAAGGAAAGCAGTTCCCCTGCTCGTATTTCTTTATGACCAACGACCCGAAGAACGGTGAACTCCTCTGGTCCTATAAAAATTCGGGCTGGCTCCACCCCCTGAAGGATCGTAACGGCAAGGGGGTGCTTCTCTCGCCGGTAATAACCGGACGGGTCCGGGCAAACAGGGTCGCTGTTACTAACGGTCGGGTATTGATATCTGCCAATATCGGATTGTACGAACTAAAGGATCGCGAGACTCTCCCCTTGAAGATTGAGGGACTACCTGAAGTCCCGCTGTTCAAGATTTTCCCCACTCGTGACGGAAGCATACTGATCGGCAGCAAGGGAGTGATTTACAGGATCAGAGGCAACAGGGTGAGTAACGTCTACAGATTAAAGGCCGAATCTGACTCCCGCGATGTGAATGAATTGATCGAAGACCGCTCAGGCAATATCTGGTTCTCCCTCGTAAACGGCGGCTTGTACATGATGGACTTGAAGACCGGCGAGGAGATCGATCTTGCAAAGGGTACCGGACTGAAAAGCTCCAACATCACCTCTATGCTCGAAGACAGGGAGGGAAATATCTGGATATCCACTTACGGCAAGGGGGTTTTCTGCTTCCACAATCTTTACATCACCTGTTTCAATGAGTTTGACGGCCTGAGCAATAATATAATCAACTCGGTGATGGTCACCTCAAAAGGGGAAGTGGTGGCAGGCACCACCGACGGGGTGAATATATTGCAATCGGGAAGGTTTTTCAGACCACCCGGATTCTCCCTCCCCGCGCAACCTGAATATATTTACCGGACATCTGAACTTGATAACACGATTATAACCGCTGGGGTGTATATCATGAAGATTCCGGCAAAATTCACGTTTAACGGGGTAAATTTCAAGTTGTTCAATCGCCCGGCGTTTTTTGTAAGACGCGACGGCTCCCTGTGGCTCGGGATGTTTGACAACGGGTTTCAACTGTTGTGGGACCCCCTCAAGTCAGAAGCTCCCCAGGCTGAGATGAGAGTGTTCAGCGATTCTGCCAAAAATTACAGGGTGAACGACATTCGCGAGGATAAAGATGGAAACGTCTGGCTCGCCTCATCAAAAGGGTTGTGCAAGGTAAGTAACATTAAGATTCACGGCAACCAACTGACGGGAGACAGGATCTATTTCACGGATGATAAGGTGCTGGGATATTCGCTCAGATCGATTTCAATCGACATTAATGGTGATCTTTGGTTCGCGGGCGAAAAAGGTATAGCAGTATACCGGTCACGGACAGACAAGATCACATCGTGGACAAAATTTGAGGGGCACGATCTCTCGCAGGCGACATCCATAAGTTTCGACTCCGCGAGGCGTTTGTGGGTTGGCACGATGTCAGGGCTTTTTGTATTTGATAAAAGAGAAACCCTCAAATTCCACCGGATGAATGGCCTGCCTTCCAGTGAGATACTTTCACTCGCCTTCGATCCGGCGCGGAACCATATGTACATAGGCACGAGTGACGGACTCGCACGGTTTGATATCGACCGCTTCTACAAAACATCCCCACCAAAACCCGGGGTCAAGGTGACAGGAGTGCATAACAGTGAATACACCTTGAGGGCCGGAACTGAACTGGAAGTGGGGCCGGGCGACAGAAATTTGCGGATCGACTTCAGTTCCCTGCTCTATTCTTCCCCCGGAGCGATCACCTACCGGTACAGTTTCAACGGTAAAAATGACACAACCGAGAACGGATCGATCAGTTTCACGAACCTTGAACCGGGAGAACACACACTGACAGTTGAGGCGGTTTCCGATAACCTGCCACCCGGCACGCCAATGAAGATGAATATCGATGTGCTTCCGGTCTTCACGGAGACATTCCCCTTCAGGCTTTTACTCTTAACAATCTTTCTTCTTGTCGTCTTCGTTGCCGTACGGGTAAGGCTGAACAGCTCCGCCAGAAAGGCGAGTGAAAAACTCGCCATGAATGAAAGGATTAATGATCTTAAACATCAGGCACTCTCCGCGATGATGAACCCCCACTTCCTGTTCAATTCGCTGAACTCGGTGCAGTATCTCGTGAACTCGAAACGGAACGAGGATGCCAATAATTATATAGCGATGATGGCACAGTTGATGAGGAAGAACCTTGACGCCTCCGCGAATGGCTTTATTCTCGTATCTGAAGAGATCGAACGGCTGAAACTCTACCTCGAATTAGAAAAAATGAGATTCTCACACAAATTCGATTTTCAGATAACCATCGGTGAGGGGATACAAGCTGAAAAGATCCAGATACCTAACATGATCATTCAGCCTTTCGTTGAAAATTCGATCTGGCACGGTTTGGCGGATACCAAATCGGATGGTTTGATAACAATCCACTTTGCGATGGAAGCAGACGCGTCGCTGAACAATATCCTCCGGATCAGAATAACTGACAATGGTATCGGCATTGCCAACGCGATAAAAAAACGGAATTCTGAACATATTTCAAGAGGCATGGGCATCATCGAGGAAAGACTTAAACTGCTCAGCATGAAAATGGAGATCCCGAAACCGATCGTAATAGATGACCTCGGAGAAAAAACGATCGATTCTTCGGGGACCGAGATCATCATCTCACTTCCGGAGCCACTTTTTAAAATCATCTGAGCCCGAAAACCCCACTCCAGCCCCGCCGCTTGAAAACAGAAGGGTACCACTCACCGGAAATCACGCGCCACTTACTGATTCCCTCTCTTCCAGGCATTTTTATTAAACTATTTTTGCTCCCAAACACAAGGAGCATTTTATGTTATCATTCAAACAGTTTATATATTCAATTCTGCGTATCCCGCGCGGAAGTGAACGACCGGTTCCCCGGGCTGAAATAATCAGACGAACCAGACCCGCGGAAGGAACCCCGGGGAAAAGCGATTCACCCGGACGGGGCAACGGCAGCAATTATGCCATTATCTTAATGACAATTCTGCTTCTGGGCGTATCTTCCATCCACCCGCAATGGCAACAGGCCAATCTTAACGGCGCGATAAACGGACTTTTTGTAGATGGCGTAAACCTCTTCGCGGCTACAAACGCCGGCGTTTTGCGAAGTAATGATAACGGGACAAACTGGACCGGACAAAATACCGGTCTGACCACCCTTACTGCCCGCGGCTTCACCAAACTTGGCAGTGATATTTTTGTGGTAACCCTCTCAGGCGGCATTTACAGATCGGCAAACGGACCCTCATGGAACTGGTCTCTGATGCAGGCAGGGAGTTTCAACTGCATCCACACCGCGGGCAGCACACTCCTCGCAGGTTCTGCCGGTGGTGGTGTTTATATTTCAAACAATAACGGTACCACTTGGGCAGTCTCCAATTCGGGACTCACAAATCTTACAGTCTGGGCCATTCACCACTCGGGCACAGCGATTTACGCCGGTACACTGGGTGGAGTATTTAAATCCACTGATAATGGTGCCACATGGGCTGCATCGAACACCGGGATAACCTCACTCGATATCCGCGGAATTTTCTCCAATGGTGGTGTCCTCTTTGCCGGTTCAATAAGTGGCGGCGTGTACAGATCAACGGACGCGGGCGCCAACTGGACATGGGTCGCCGGCGGCTCAATTGATGCATTTGAATTGGCTTGCAACTCTGATCTTTACGCGGCATCCACCAACATGGGAGGGGTTGCCAAATCCACGGATAACGGACTAACCTGGATGGGCGACAACTCAGGTCTTACGAACCCTTCGGTAATGTGTCTCGCAGTAAACTCTTCATATCTTTTCGCGGGTACATTCGGCGGAGTGTTCAAGAAAGAACTTAACTGCCCTGTTAACACCTCATGTATCACATGGGATCTGATGCAATCGGGCGCGGTGACTTCAACTTCATCGGGGATGAATGGTAGCGCGCAGGTTCTTGGTGCCGGCACTTCGAGCCCGTTCATGTCGGTTTTCGCGCCATACACTGCCAATGGACAGCGGTTGTGGTGCGGTAACACCGGGTGGGTTGCGGGGACGCTTGATCCCAACCGCTTTATTGAATTCAGCGTAACACCTTCACAGGGTGGCACGATCACAATAAACACCGTTTCCTTCAATTATGGTGACAACCCCCTGACCACCAATTTCAACATCCTGAACTCAAAGGTTTTCTACTCAACCAACGGGTGGTCATCTTCAACACAACTTGGTGGCACTTTAAGCTATCTAAACACCACCATGCAGACGTTTAATCAATCGATACCGGGCGGAGTAACCATCACTTCGGGGCAGACCTTTTCCGTAAGGATCTACCCCTACTCGACCGTTGGCAGCAGTCCGATGTCTCCCTCGTTCGCGATCCATAATAACGTGAATTTCTGCGGAAGTGCAACCGGTGGCAATCTTTGTGACTCGCTTTCCGCTACAGCGGTTAGAACAGATCCGAATGACTGTAACTGGAGGCTCGATATCCACAATCCCGTTAATAGGCAAGGCATCTCAGCGATTCAGGTTCAGTGCCTTTCACCCAACCAGTTCACAACAGGGTCGGGACTCGGTACCAACTACCAGAACTGGATAACCACCGGTTCAAACATCTTTATGCCTCCCTCGGGTGATGTCCCGGGTGGCAATCTCACGGGCTTCTATAACATGAGCCTGCTTTATGTCACGAATCCACAATTGGTAGTGGTAAAATGGCTCGATGCCAACTTTAACACCGTCTGCTCTGATACAGTTGAGCTGAACTGTGATGTGGGCTGTGCCACCATAATAAAAGATTCAGTCTGGTGTAACGCGGCGGGTTACGGATTTGGTTACAAGTTCACCAATACGGCGAACTTCACAATCGCGAATGTTGAGTACACCCTGATCTCACCAAGCGGCGCTGTCGTACATCCCGCGACTGGAAGCATATCCCCCGCTGTACCATCGGGTGGCACTTCAACCATGCAAAATCTTGCCGTTACCGGTGTTTCGATTGGCGACACAGTTAAGATCTGGGCGAAGTTCAAGAGCTCCGACAATTGCTGCTGGTGCTACACCACTCTCCAGTTTGTTGTGAAATCATGCGCGACCGTCTGCGATTCCCTCTCGGTTTCAGCTTCGGGCTCTGCCAAGAACTGTGTTTATTCAATCTCGCTGACGAACAACAGCAGCATGGTATTCTCGAACGTCGAGTTCGAACTCCTTTCCGACGGGATGTTCAGCAACTTCACCACTTCCCAGACGGGATGGGGTTTCACGAACGTATGGCCCAACAACAAGATCAACCTGATAAGAATACCAACTTCTCAGGGGATCGGCAACGGTACATACAACAACGTGCTCGATCTTAGCATCTCGCAGTATTCAAATCCACTCGAAAGGATTGCTGTAAAGTGGATCAAAAACGGAAATGTTATCTGTACTGATACACTACTGCTGAACTGCGTTCCCGCACTTACTCCGAACGACAGTTGCTCACAACTGATCTATGATACCGCGTACTGCACGGCGGCAGGCGGGTATAAATTGGTTTACAGGATCAGGAACAACTCGAATATCATCACTTCCGGGTATGGTATCAATCCTTTAACACCGGGAGTTACCTTCTCGCAGACCGTGTTCAATAATGTGCACATACTGCCCGGACAGGTTTCGAGCCTCGACACGATCACCATTTTTGGGCTCGGTCAGCACGACACGCTTCACTACCAGATATCGGTGTTCACTACCCCCACCTCGGGTGATACCGTGTTCAATTTCTGCTGTCACAGCGACACCCTTCTGCTCGTGATGCCTGAGTGCCCTTCAACTTCTATCGGAGAAGGAAGCTCATCACCCGCGAGTTATGAACTTCAACAGAACTATCCGAATCCGTTCAATCCTTCAACAACGATCGCTTACTCGATCGCGTCCGGTGGACATGTTAATCTAACGGTCTTTGATATTCTTGGGAGGGAAGTGGCGGTACTCGTTAACGAGAACAAAGCCCCCGGAAGCTACATGGTAAAATTTGATGCGTCCCGCCTGAACTCGGGACTCTATATCTACCAGTTAACTTCGGGCTCGTTCACCGCCGCGAGGAAGCTGATTTTACTTAAATAAGGGTGAAGGGTGAGGGGTGAAGGGTGAGGGGTGAAGGGTGAGGGGTGAAGGGTGAAAAATGTATGATAATATGAGGTATGAAGTATGATCTTTCCCCCTCTACCTTTTGTGCCAAAGGCATCCCTTTGGGAGAGAGGGGGTGAGGGGGTGAGGTCCTTTAAAGTATGATGATACGAGGTATGAAGTATGAAAATTCATACCTCATACTTCATATTTCATACTTTTAAAACGTCACCCTTCACACTTCTTTATGAGGTTCTTCCAAATCTCCGGTCGAACTCGTCGAGGGAGATCTTAAGAACGACGGGCCGGCCGTGGGGACAGACATAAGGGTTTTCTGTGGCAAATAATTCATCGATCAGGCGGCGCATCTCTTCCTGCGAGAGGCGTTCGCCTGCTTTGATGGCTGCCTTGCATGAAAATGATTTCGCCATGTTCTCAGTGGAATCGAGAATTTTTTCCTCCCTGAACTCAACATACTGATCGAGAATCTCAAGAAAAATTTTCTCTTCTTCACCGTCTTTGATCTGCGGTGGAACGCACTCGATCACCACATCCGTTCTGGAGAGTGGTTTTACTATAAAGCCGAGTCTCTGGAGATAATCCTGTAATTCTTTAACCAGCATCACCCGCGCGGGATCGGTCGAAACCACCTTTGGAAAGAGAAGCGTCTGGTAGAGGGGCATCCCCTGAGTCATCTGCTTCTTCGCCATTTCGTAAAGTATCCTCTCGTGTGCCACGTGCTGGTCGATGATCATCAACCCCGTTTTTATCTGGCAAAGGATGTACTTGTTGTGCAATTGGATAATGAAAGGAGTTGAATCGGTTTCAGTTGTCTCCGCCGGAAATGTCTCAAATATCTTTGGAGTATAAGCCTCTTCCCTCCTCTGTTCGTTTACCGCGACGGGAGGTGTAGCCTCATCAAAAGGAGTGGAGATATTCTCATCCTGGGGACCTCTTTCGATGTTCTTCGAGAGGGCGCCGAAAATAAGATCGATATCGCTGTCATTCAGAACAGGCCTCTTTTGTGGCCCACTTCCCTGTTGATAGCCTGATTGCTGCCTGCCGCCGAAAGAACCGGTTGAGGTCCCGGGACGGTCGCTGAAATCACGGCGACCCGTTCTGGAATAATTGTCGAACCCGAGCCCGTCATGATTCTCGAGAGTGCGGGATGTAAAAGTGAGTGAAGGTACAAGATCGAACTCCGCGAGTCCTTTTCTTACCACCGCGCTGGTGAAATTGTAGATATCCTTATCCTCATCGAACCTCACTTCCAGCTTGGAAGGGTGAACATTCACGTCAACTTTTGTGGGATCAATCTCGAGGAAAAGTACGAAGAACGGGTAATCACCTTTTTCAAGGAAATTCTCGTAAGCGTTGAAAACGGCGAAATTAACCTGTTTTGACGATACAAACCTTCCGTTCAAGAAGAGGTATTGATCCCCTTTCGCTTTTTTAACAAGCGCAGGTTTGCCGAGAAATCCGCTCATGCTGATGTAATCGGTCTTCTCTTCAACAAATATCGTGTTGTTCCGCACCCTTTCACCGAAAACCTGCACGAGGCGCTCTTCAAGAGTGCCGGAAGTGTAGTCGTGAACCTTCGCTTCATCAGAGAAGAAACGGAAAGTGACGTCGGGCCTGCTGATCGCCAAGCGCTGAAAAACATCTATCACATGGCGGAGTTCTGTTGAATCCGATTTAAGGAAATTTCTTCTGGCGGGGGTGTTGTAGAAAAGATTTTTAACGCTGATGTCGGTTCCCTTGAAGTATCCCCCCTGATCTTTCATTATCGTCTTGCTGTCATCTATCCTGATAACAGTGGAGAGTTGCGAAGTGCTGGTGCCCGTCTTCATTTCAAACTGTGAGACAGCCACCATCGAGCTGAGCGCCTCACCGCGGAAACCAAGTGTGGTTATCGCGTCAAGATCACTCTCTTCCTTGATCTTGCTTGTGGCGTGCTTCATGATCGAAATTATCGCGTCTTCTTCAGCCATCCCCTCGCCGTTATCGATCACACGGATCAAAGTACGACCCGCGTTTTTAACCACGAGCTCCACCTCCGTGGCACCGGCATCGATGGAGTTCTCCATCAATTCCTTCACCGCCGACTCGGGTCTCTGAATGACCTCACCGGCTGCTATCTTGCTCGCGATATTCTCAGGTAATACTTTAATCTTCATATTTTTTGGTCTTAACAGCAAAGGGCGCAAAGAGTTCTTTAAAAGTAACACGGATTTCACGGATTATGCACGGATTACGCAGATAAATTTAATCCGTGGAATCTGCGTAACCCTAAAAATCCTTTGCGTCCTTCGCGATCTTTGCGGTTTATAAAATCCTTTTATAATGCACAATTTCAAATTCAGTACGCCGGTCACGGCTGATGACCTCCCACTTGCTCATGTCAAACTGGGGGAAATATACCTCACCCTCAGCATCGAAATCCATCCATGAGATTATCATCTCATCAACCAGATCCTGCTCGAGCACCTGTCTGTAAACCTCACCGCCTCCGATGATGAACATCTTCTCTTTAGGGATGGAAGTGGCGCACTCAAATCCCGCTTCCAGATCATGAAAAACCTTCACATCGGGATATTTCGGATCAAAATTCTGATCACGGGTAATAACGATGTGCTCCCTCTCCTTGAGCGGCTTCTTGAAATATCCGTAAGTTTTTCTCCCCATCAACACCGGATATCCAATCGTTGTTTCCTTAAAAAACTTGAAATCCTCGGGGACGTTCCATGCCATGTCGCCGTTGGCTCTGCCAATCACATAATTTTTCGCGATCGCGACAATTATGATCCGTTTCAAACGGCAACCTCAAACTTGATCGCCGGGTGGCTCTGATAACCAATTAACTCAAAATCATCGAATGTAAGTTCATCTATAGGCTTTTTGGCGATCTTCAGTACGGGAAGCGGAAGTGGCTCGCGCTCGAGCTGGACTTTCAGTCCTTCAAGGTGATCGTACTTTTCCATCGGAGTGCCTTTATCGGCAACATAAATGTGGGCATCGATGATAGTGTGACTGAAGATCCCCGGCTCAAGTCCGGTCTCATTCGCGATGATCATCGTTAAAATCGAATAAGCTGCCAGATTGAAAGGGATACCAAGCGCGATATCGCCCGAGCGTTGTGTCAAGTGACAATTCAACTTGTTCCCCTGCACGTTGAAAGCGTAAGTGTAGTGGCATGGAGGCAGCTTGCTTTTGGTGGCGTTTCCCGGTTCCCAGGCTGTGACTATAAGTCTGCGGCTGTAGGGATTACGTTTGATCTCGTCGATCACATAACGGATCTGATCCACTTCCCTTACCTGCCAGTTGCCATTCTCATCGAGTTCTGCAGAGGGGAATTTCCGCCAGTAATAGCCGTAAGCAGTCTCAAGATTTCCATCCTCATCTGCCCAGGCATCCCAAATCCTGGTGTGTTTCCGCAGATTTCTGATGTGATTCTCGCCTGAAAGGTACCACAACACTTCATGAAGAAGCGATTTCCACTGCATTTTTTTCGTCGTAAGAAGGGGGAAGCCCTTTGAAAGGTCAACCCTGTAGTTCGCCGAGAAATAAGAAATGGTGTCAACTCCGGTGCGCGATGGCTTCCGCGCACCCTCGGCCATGACCAATCGTACCAGGTCGTGATATTCTTTCATTCGGGATCTTCGTTTGTGGATTTCTGAAAAATTTGATTCGTAATTTACTAAAAATACCAAACTTAAGCAGGTGGGGAATATTAACATTGACGGGCGCGGCGTAATTGAATGGTAATCACCACAGAGCTCACAGAGAGCACAGAGGAGGTTAAGAGCACGCGGATGAACGCCGATCAGACGGATTAACACAGAAGATTATTTCAATCGCTCTGCGTTCCTCTGTGAAATCTGTGTGCATCTGCGACCTTAAAAAACTTCTCAGTGGGCTCTGTGGGCTCTGTGGTTTAGTACTACATTTTGAGGCCACGTAATTTATTCCTACGATATGTGCGATTTGTGGTTTTTTGCTCCCTATGTTAACCCTTAAACCGTCCTGAGTTTCGGGAATGCCGCCAGCATCACCACCGCAAACACAAACAATACTCCCGCGCTGACCTGAACTGCCGCCACTTCCCCGAAGTGCTGGGCAAGCTGACCATAGATCAATGCCCCCACGGGCATCATGCCGAAGAAGGTCATGGTATGCACTCCCATGACGCGACCTCGGTACTCATCGGCGACGTTGGTTTGGATGAGTCCGTTCGCGAGACTGATGACGAAAAGGAGGAAGATGCCCGTAAAGAAAAGTACAATTAATGAAGAAACAAGTGTATGTGCCAGTGAGAAGATCATCAGAAACACCGGGAAGATCAGCGTGCTCGCTGTCAGCACTTTCCCCATTTTATTCACCCTGCTAATAGCAGCGATTATTAATGCCGCGAGCATCGAACCCGCGCCCCGGGCCGACTGCATAAATCCGTTCGTCGCGGCATCACCATGCAGAATCTTCACCGCCCAAGCTGGGAAAAGGGTGGCAAATGCCAGTCCAAAACTGCTGCTGAAAGCAACCACTAAAATCAAGCCGAGCATCACGGGCTGATGTTTGATGTACCTGAATCCATCGAGGATGTCGTGCAATACTGATTTTTTCTTTACCGCCTTCACGAATGGTTGAAGCCGCATGAACATCAATGCCCCTATTACACCAATGAATGACACGCCGTTGATGGCAAAACACCAGGCGGGTCCGAACAGCGCGTACGTCACTCCGGCGAAAGCGGGACCAACGGCAGTTGCACCGTTCACCATTCCGGAATTAAGAGCGATAGCGTTCATCAGGTCGTCTTTCCCCACCATTTCTACAACAAAAGCCTGCCGGGCAGGAGCGTCGAATGTATTGGCGACACCGAGCAGAAACGAGAAAATTATCAGATGAAAAGGATGGATCAGATCAAGAAAAGTAAGTGTGGCGAGCGAAAATGCCAATATCATCATCGATATCTGCGCGGTCATCAGGATTTTTCGTTTTGAATATCTGTCAGCCAGACTCCCCGCCCACGAGGAGAAAAGCCATACCGGAATTCCCGCGGCAAAACCGACATACCCCAGCCACGCCGGAGAATGCGTCAATTGAAACACAAGAAACCCTTGAGCAGTCCCCTGCATCCAGGTCCCGAACAGCGATATCAACTGCCCGGCAAACCACAATCTGTAATTATAATGCCTGAACGCCGAAAATATCGAGGCCTTCCGGCCATCATTGTTCATAAATCAAACCTCATCCCGCCGAAGGAGTTTCAGCCTTCATCCTTCACCCTTCAGCCCTCACCCTTCAACCTTATTTCAGCACATTATCCATCCTGTTAACATCCGGCGTGTTTTCATCACCGAGCTGGTACCAGGTCAGGCTGTCAGGCGTGGGAAGTGTAACTTTGATAGAGGTTTTACCGTCTTTCCAGATGGAAGCAGGTTTGTAGTAAACAGGCTTTTTGTCAGTTCCCGCCGCGAGGTAAATCTTAACGGGAATGGGGAGTCTGCCAATGTTTTCAACAGTGTATTCATCGTTCCCGGTGTTTTTCAAGCTCATATCAGGATAGTCCCAGTTGAAGAACCAGGGCTTAAAAAACCAGCCGAGGTCTTCACCGTAAAAACTGCTCATGGTATTGAAGAAGTCGAACGGCATCGGGTGCTTTCCGTTCCACAGGGAGATGTAATATCTCATCGCTTCGCGGAATTTATCCTCACCCATCAAGTCCTGAAGCATCAGATAGGCGGTAGCAGGACGGTTGTAGGCGGTCATTCTGTAAGTCTGTCCGTGCAACTGGATCGAAGGGACCATCGGCGGCACTTCAAATTCCCTTCCTGCCTTTTCCTCCCATCCTTTCAACTGTCTGTTCACTGGGTTGTATTTACCTAATTCCTTCTGAAATTTGAACGGCAGCATCACCGCCCAGCCTTCATCCATGTGGGCATATTTCACTTCGTTTGTCCCCATGAAGAAGGGGAAATAAGTGTGCGCGATCTCGTGTGAAGTGAGACCAACAGCCGAAGCGTAATTTTCAGTGGTGCCATCGTTCACCATCATCGGGAACTCCATCCCACCCTGTCCGTTGAACACGGTCATCACGGGATAGGGGTAAGGCACTCCGGGAAGGTCTTCCGAAAAGTATTTTATCGCCTTTCTTGCAATGTCGGCGACATCGTAAAAATCCTCCGATTTTTCATTGTAAACAGCGGAGATGAAGGCTTTTCTTCCGGTCTTCGCGTCAACCACCATCGAGGAGGCATCCCACAAATAATCAACTGCCGAGGCAAAGGCGAAATCGGGGACATATTTTGCCACAAAGTGGACCGTGTTCTTCCCTTTTTGCGTCTTAAGTCCGTTTTTTGTAGCCGGTGAGATTATTTTTACAATCTCATCAGAGGCCTTTGCCTTTTCGTACAATTTGAGGACATCATCCGAATAGACCTCTTTCGGATTCTGTATCTCACCCGTTGCCCAAACAAGGTAACCCTCGGGCACGGTGATCTTCACGTCAAAATCGGCGAAATTGTTGTAAAATTCATGGTTCATGGTGTACGAATTCTCATCCCATCCCTGAAGGTCATCGTAAACAGACATTTGTGGATACCAGTACGCCACGAACAACGATGAATCGCTATATTTGCCCATTCTCACCCGGGAAATTTCGGGCAGCTTCACTTGCCAGTTCATCTTGATCTCGGCAGTTTCCCCTTTTCCCAAAGGCTTGTCAAGTTTTATTGTCATCAGCGTTCCACCGCGGGTGACTTTTTCACCTTCGGGATCAAAAAGTGTACCGTTAACTGTCAGCTCAGAGATCACGGTCCCGTCGTGAACATCGCGGGGATCGATCTGAAAGTCGCGAGCGACACCCTTTTTAAACGCGTCCTGATAGAGCCTGAGAACCAGTTTCTCAAGATCAACAGGGAAATTGTTCGTGAATTTTATCCCGATTTTCCCTTTCACCTTCCCTTCGAGCGGGAGCAGTTCAGCCGCTATCTTGTATGAAACATTGTTCTGAACATAATTGCTCCCCGGCTTGCCGTCGAATGTTCTGAAACCCTTCGCCACCGCCTCTTTTATGTTCAGAGGCATGTACGTGTTGATCTCGTAAGTCTGCGCGAAGGCGACACTTCCAAAAGCAAAAAGAAGAAGAAAAAGAAAATTACGCATGATCATCCTTTCACGATGATTGATTCAAGCTGCTCATAAAAAAGCGGATTGGAAACCGAAACACACTCAAAACCGTTAACTTTTCCACCTTTATTCAGAAGTGTCGCAAGCACTGAGAATGCCATCGCGATCCTGTGGTCGCCGTAACTCTCAAACAGTGCGAAATCTTCCACATCCTTTCCGTGGATCAGGAAACCGTCTTCAAATTCGGCAACTTCAGCGCCGCAGAACTCCATATTTTTCACTATCGCTGTGATCCTGTCGGTCTCTTTAACCCTCAGTTCTTTCGCGTCACGGATCATGAAACCGCCTTCGGCGAAGAGCCCTGCCACCGCGAGCGCGGGAATCTCATCAATTATCAGAGGTATCTCTTCAGGGAATATCTCAATGTTTATCAGATCAGAGCGCTTCACGAAAATATCACCCCATCTGCCGCAATTGCCTGTTTCATCACGGTCGATCTCGATATGCGCCCCCATCCTTTTCAGGATATCGAGCGCGGCGATCCTTTCGGGTGAAAGAAGAAGGTTTTTAATACGAAGTGAGTCACCGGCGATAAGAGCAAGGACAATAAAAAACATTGCGCTGGAGATATCACCCGGGATAACGAACTCACCGGCTTTCGGGTAATGTGCATTGGAAACGGTCATCTCTTTGCCGTTGGCTCCATCCACCCTTTCGATTCCGAGCATCTCTTCGGTGTGGTTGCGGGTTTCGAATTTGTCGATGATCTTAAGCTCACCCTCTTCAAGATGAAGGCCGGCGAGTATCAAGGCGCTTTTCACCTGCGCGGATGCAACTTCAAGAGTTATTTCACCGGCTTTGAGCTTCCCTTTTTTAACGGTCATCGGGAGGAATTTCTCATCGGTCAGAGTAATCTTAGCGCCGAGTTTTCCAAGTGGTTCTGCCACTCTATCCATCGGTCGCTTTTGAAGCGATTCGTCACCGGTGAGCGTGGTTTGGAAATTCTGAGCAGCCAATAATCCTGCCAGAAGCCGTGCTGTAGTGCCCGAGTTACCCGCGTCAAGCACACTCTTCGATTTCTTAAAACCTTTCGGTCCTGCACCGGTCACGAACAGCTCGTCATCTTTTTTCTCAAATTTCGCGCCCAATGCTTCCAGGCATCGGATCGATGACTCAACATCCGCGCTCAGCGACAGGTTCCGTATCACCGACTCCCCTTCCGCCATCGCGGCAAATATCACCGCCCTGTGAGATACTGACTTGTCACCTCCGAACCGCAGTTCGCCTTTTATTCTCTGTATGGGATTTATGGTCTTTATGCTCATAATCTTTCTTTTGTTTTTTTACAGGAGGAATAAAAGAATAAAAGTTATGTAAGGGGCTCTTCTATTCCTTCTATGCTTCCGTGCTTCCTGTGGATATTTTTTCACAGGAAGAATAAAAGAATAAAAGTCATATAAGGGGCTCTTCTATTCCTTCTATGCTTCCGTGCTTCCTGTGGATATTTTTTCACAGGAAGAATAAAAGAATAAAAGTCATATAAGGGGCTCTTCTATTCCTTCTATGCTTCCGTGCTTCCTGTGGATAAATTATTTCGTCAGCCATTTAGATAGCATTTCATCAAACTCGAAGGCAGGCAATCTGGGTTGCTCGTAATGCCCTGCCAGGAGTTTTTGGCGGAAAGCCTCATAAACCGATACCGCCGCAGCGACTGAAGCGTTCAAACTCTGGATCATCCCCTTCATCGGGATGTAATAGCTGAAATCAGCTTTCGCGAGTGCCTCTTCCGATATCCCCCGGTGCTCATTCCCCATAACGAAAGCAAGTTTACCCGTCATTTCGATATCATAAAGCGATCTCGAATTCTCATCCAGATAGCTCGCGGCAATCGTAAAACCCCTGGCTCTGAGATCGGCGTAACATTCGTCAACGGTCTTGAACTTCCGGGCTTCGATCCACTTCGATGCCGAAGCGGATGATTTCCCGCCAAGTTTTGGGAATCTTTCGATGTTATATAGGAGTGATACTGTTTTAATTCCGACAGCGTCGCAGCTTCGGAGGATGGCGCTTACATTGTGCGGATCGTGTATGTTTTCGAGTACAACCGTGAGGTCGTTCTGCCTGTTCAGGGCAACGCGGGTTAATTTTTCTTTTCGGGTGGAGGTGATTTCTCTCTTCTTTTCCAAGCTACTTAATTATAAGTTTATAGATGCTTACGGCGAAATCCCCCCGGGCTTTGTCTACTTTCAATCGCTTAGTGTCATTTAACTTCAGATAGAATGCCGCCTGCTCCAATATCTTCTCCATCACTTCATCTTCAGTATGAGCCCATGTTTCACAACCGTGAAGTGAAGGTATTTCGGCAGTGAAGCCGTCATCCGACTTAGTAACTACCAGTTCCAGAACCAGAGCCGCCTCCCATCACTATTTTAACGCTGGCGCTTGCACCAATTCTGTCGGCACCGTGCTCAACCATCGCGCGGGCATCTTCTGTTGTTCTGATGCCGCCCGAGGCTTTCACTCCGACGGTGGTACCAACCACCTGCCGCATCAGCGAAACCGCCTGAACCGTAGCGCCACCTTTTGAAAATCCGGTGGAGGTCTTAACATAACTCGCGCCCGCCTGTTTGCAGATCACGCACGCTTTAACGATCTCTTCATCGGTAAGAAGGCATGTTTCGAGGATCACTTTAACGATCACCCTTTTGTTCTTCGCGGGGATCACGATCTGCTGAATGTCTTCAAAAACCTCGCGGTACATCCCCGATTTCAGCCAGCCAACGTTGATCACCATATCGAGTTCCTGCGCCCCATCGGCAATCGCGTTTTCTGCCTCGGCTCTTTTTACCGAAGTGGGGTTCGAGCCCAGAGGGAAACCGATAACTGTACAAACTTTAACTTTTGTGCCTCTGAGGAGGTCGCTGCAAAGCTTTACATGACAAGGATTTACGCACACGCTGGCAAAACTGTACTGTCTTGCTTCCGAACAAAGGGTTTTAATTTCATCTATCGTGGCATCCGGTTTCAGGAGGGTGTGGTCGATCATCCCGGCGAGTTCACGGTCACCGAGCTCATGTCCGACACCAATTCCGGCTGAGATCCTCTCCGCGCCCGCGTTAACGATCTTGTTAACTGTCAACGGCTGGGTGACAACATTTCTCTCCCACCCCTTGCAGCTCTCGGAGGTGCAGTAAAAATCGCTGAGTTTCCTCTCGAGGAGTGCTTGATGAACGATCTTCGAAATTCTGTTTGAGTCCATTTTATATTCCGGATTCTTTAAATGCTTTAACTGTGTTCTTTAACAACATGGCGATGGTCATCGGACCCACGCCACCCGGCACGGGGGTGATATATGAAGCGAGCGGCGCCACTTCATCAAAATCGACATCACCAACTAATCTCGAGCCCGTTTTCGAACCGGGGTCCTCTATCCGGTTCGTGCCGACATCAATAACCACAACCCCCTCCTTCACCATCTCTTTTTTGATGAAACGGGGCACGCCCATAGCCGCGATCAGAATATCGGCCTGCTTCGTGAAAACCGAGATATCCTTGGCGGCTGAGTGACAAACCGTAACGATCGCGTTCGCGAATTTTTTCTTTTGCATCAGCAGAAGTGCTGCCGGCTTCCCGACTATGTTGCTCCTGCCAACAACAACCACATGCTTTCCGGAGGGATCGATGTCATACCTTTTCAGGAGTTCAACCACCCCCGCGGGTGTGCACGGCAGAAATGTCGGGTTGCCCGTAACCATCTCGCCAACTGTTGTCGGGTGGAATCCGTCGACATCCTTCCTGGGGTCGATCGCTCTTATCACCACATCCTCATTTATCTGCTTTGGAAGTGGCAACTGCACGAGGATGCCGTGTGTTTCGGGATCGTTGTTGTAATACTCAACCTTTTCAAGGAGGTCGGCCTGTGTGATCTCTTCGGGGAGATTAAGAACTATCGAGTTTATCCCCACTTCGCTGCAGGCTTTGTGCTTGTTCCGCACATAAACCTCGCTCGCGGGGTTGTTTCCGACGATCATAACAACAAGTCCGGGAACCCGTCCCGTTCTCGTTTTGAGCTCTTCTATCTCTGTTTTCAGTTCCGCTTTTATATCAGCGGCAACTTTCTTTCCGTCAATGAGGATCATTTAACTTCCGGCTGTTCTGTCAAATTCAGGGAATGTGAATCGTTCGATCTCGAGCGCCTTTCCGGTCTCGGTATCGATCTTAAGTGAAACGCCGCACATGTGAACATCGTCCTGTGCCGTTTCATATTTCTGCGGTGTCTGATATAAAAACCTGTTGAGCGCGGGGGCAATTTTCATTCCGATAACCGAGCTGTATGGACCCGTCATTCCGACATCTGAAATGAAGGCGGTGCCGTTCGGGAAGATCCTCTCATCAGCCGTCTGCACATGAGTGTGGGTTCCGAGTATTGCCGAAACCTTTCCGTCGAGGTGATACGCGAGGGCCTGCTTTTCGGCAGTGGCTTCCGCGTGGAAATCGACGATCACAACCTTTGTATCCTTGATCCTGTTGGCGAGTATCCACTCGGCTGAGCGGAAAGGACAGTCGATCATGGGCAAGAATGTCCGTCCCTGAAGATTCAGGACGGCTACCCTTCCTTTTGAGGTCTCAAATACATAATGTCCGTTTCCGTGAGCGCCCCTCGGGTAGTTCTGCGGACGGAGGACGCGGGGTTCGTTTTTCAGGTATTCCTGAGCCTGCGGCTTGTCCCAAGTGTGGTTTCCGCCGGTAATCACGCGCACTCCCATATTGAAGAGCACTTCCCCTTCTTTCTGAAGAATCCCCTTGCCGTCGTTCGTGTTCTCACCGTTTACGATGATCGCGTCGGCTTTGTATTTCTGCTGCATCGTAGGCAACCACGACTGAACCATCTCGAAGCCCGGTTTACCTACAATATCGCCGATAAATAAAATATTGATTGATGCCATAATTTTCCTTAAACTGAATTTTAAATATACGGAAACGGCGGGAAAGAGATTCGGTGATTAGACGGATTAATTGAACACGGATGACGCGGATTTTACGGATTAACGCGGATTGATTTGGATACTCTCTACAGGAAGTCGATATTAGATTTATCAGCTCAACTTTCTGTGATGTGTGACCGTGACCCAATATATGTATTCCCGGGTCACGGATCACCCATTCCCATTGATCTGTGAAGATTGGGAAATTTATATGTTCACACTTCTCCCAATCCCGAATGTATAGCAAATCATTGATCGCTTCAATTTAGGTGAAAGGAAGATAAGTCCTCCTGAAATTTAATTGTATCCTTTAAGAATCGTTACCAATGCCTGATTTCCCTTGATCCCTTCAACCACTACAACATTGTCTTTCATCTTAATCGAACCATAGGATGAATTGAAGTCTTCCGGCAATAATTTTTTCCATTCTAATCCGTTAAAATGAAACAACTTGCCATATGCACCTCCTGCAAAAATATCATTCAACCGGGTTCCCTTTATGCAATAAATAGTTTTTAAATCCGGATTTTGATACCGACTCCATTCTGCGTCTAGCATATTCTTAACATAAATTCCATCACCGACTGCAATATATTTTTTACCCGGATAAAGCCAGCCTCTCAAAACCCAATATTGTATCCCCTGCATATTTATTTCTGTAGCCCATAGGCCGTCAATCTTTAATATCTTTGTAGTATAACCAACTGAGTAGACGGCACAAACAGCAATTATTTCGAATGATTTTGTCCTGCTATTGTAATCTCCAAATATGTCAATAATATTCAGGTCAGTTCCGGTTTCGATCGGAGTCCAGCCTGTTCCATTGTAATGATATATTTTCCCGCCATAACCTCCGGCATAAATATTGTCAGTATCAGTTCCCCAAACTGAGAAAGTAGAAAGTGGCAGTACCTCAGACCGGTTCTGCTTTACGCCATCATACCAAATCACACCGAAAGAGCTAAACATAAGCAGATCTTTTCCCGGAAATGCCAGAATTCCGGTGATTTCCTCAACAGACAGATAATCTCCGGGTACACGGTACCAAAGCTTTTTATACTCCCAACGCTTCCCATCCCAATGAACTGCATTATAGTCAGAATATCCTGCAAGGTTGGTATCCGGAAGAACAAACAGACCAACAACCCAGATATCATTTTCACCTATTATGGCTATATCGTTTATGTAACTGAAATTAATATCTGTGCTACCAAGGTAGTGTTTCCTCCAGTTAAAGCTATTACTTGTCGGAGTGAGTGTTGTTAGATTTGTTACATTCGAAAAAACTGTTGAATTATTCTCCGGGGTAATTGACGCTTGAAAAACATAAACTTTTGAATGGGTAAGGGAAGGTATGTATAAGAGAGTATCAGCACTGACAACCGAAATGGACATAACTGTCTGGTTATCCTGAAGAAGTAACACCTGAGCGGGCAACATACCCGGAGGAATTGAGAGATTCAGCCAACCCTCGGTACATGAGACATCATCAACTGTGAGAACAGGCTTTTCAACCCCGTTTACCGGAGATTCAGAACATCCTGTGAATAGTCCGGCAATCAAAACAACCACAATAATCATTAATTTCATGTAAACCCGGCAAAGCAAATAAATTTTGATGCTTAAATTTAACTGTTTTTAATGTGAATCGAATTATACAAATTTATGAAATTGCGTTATCTCTTGAATTAATACAACTTGCCCAGCGGGCAACGCAAGTCCAGAGGATCGGGACGCCACAAGGCAAATGAACATTCTTACCTGATTCAACAAAACGAGAATTCCGATCATTAGGCACTAATCTCCGGCTGGCATCGGCCTAAGAAAAAGCGCGAGAAAGAATTTCCGGCGGTCGGAGCGTGAAAGGGAAAATCTGTCTGAGCGAAGCGAGTTATTTTCCCTTTAGCGGAGACTCCGGGAATTCAGCGCTTTTTCTTCAGCCGTTTCCCCCTCGCTCCTTTAGCAAAGGAGAGAGGGGGCAGGGGGTGAGAGGTTTGAAAGAGAGAAAGGTTTGAAAAAAATGGCTATAACTAGAAAGAACAAAAACCTGCCATGAGCCAAAGAATAGCAGGCTTTCGCCGCATCTTACTTTTTTCTCTCCCCGCGATTAGCTAAATTTGCATTCAATGTCACCACAAGAAGCACTCAAGAAATATTTCGGATTCGATTCCTTCCGCCAGGGGCAGCAGGAGATCATCGAGGCGATCCTTAACAAGGAAAGCGTTCTCGCTATCCTCCCGACGGGGGGTGGAAAATCTCTCTGCTATCAGATACCCGCCCTTGTGTCAAGGGGATTCTCGATCGTTATCTCCCCTCTCATTGCACTGATGAAAGACCAGGTTGACAACCTCCGAAGTGCGGGCGTTAACGCCCAGTTCATCAACAGTTCGCTCGGTGGTTATGAGATTGATAGCATCATGCGCGACCTCGAGCAGGGATTGATCAAACTACTCTATGTAGCGCCCGAGAGATTGGAAAACATCGCTTTTGCCGAAAAAATAAAACAACTGAAACCCGATTTTCTATTCGTGGATGAAGCCCATTGCATAAGCGAGTGGGGGCACAACTTCCGGCCCGGCTACCTGAGGATAAGGGATTTCATAACTTTTTCGGGCATAAAAAATGTCTCGGCATTCACCGCCACCGCCACCGAAGAAGTGCGGGAGGATATCACCCGCCAGTTGAACATGCGCGATCCCCTCACTTTCGTTAGAGGTTTCGAGAGGGATAATATCTCACTTTCAGTGCTCGAACTGAAAGATAAAAAAGCCAAAACCGCGGAATTGTTGCGGATTTACGGCACCCCTGCCATTATCTATACAGGTTCTCGTAAAAAAGCCGAGGAGCTTTCCGAGTACCTGACAATGCGGAAGATCGAGAACCTCTACTACCATGCCGGCCTCCCGAATGAGCACAGGAAACTGATACAGGAGCGGTTCCTTAACGACAAAGTCAAAGTGATTGTGGCTACAAATGCCTTCGGAATGGGAATTGATAAAGAAGATGTGCGGCTCGTTATCCACTTCAACATGCCCGGAACGATTGAGAGCTATTACCAGGAGTTTGGACGGGCAGGCAGGGACGGCAAAGAGTCACACGCCGTTATGCTTTTCGAACGGGCCGATCTTAAACTTCAGCAATTCTTTATCGATTCAGCTTTTCCCCGGAAGGATCTCGTTGCCGAAATTTATGATGCCTTGCTTGATTCGGTGTCGGTGCAACAGGGTGACCTGCCGGAAAAACTGTTGAAGCTCGACTATGATCTGATAAATCTGATCCTCGGAAAGAACATCGCCCGCGGTACAATTTTGGGCGCGCTCAATATTCTGGAGAAGGCCGGTTACCTTGCCGCCATTTCAGAATTCAGACAAAAGTTCTTCTTCTCGTACATTTTGAACCCCGAACAGTTGAAGAAGTACACGAAAAGCCTCCCCGATAATATCAAAAAAGAGGTGATCCTTTATCTCGTAAAGGTTTACGGACAGTCTCCCTTCACGAAAACCGTGATGATCGAGATCGACAAAATGGTGCAGGAGCTCGCCACGGGTGAAGCAACACTTAGGGATATCCTCTTCGAACTTGACAACAGCGGCATCATTTCGTTTCAGGCTCCCGCCTCAAAAGATACTTTCAGACTGCTGATACCAAGGATAAAAAGCGCGAAGCTTGTGATCGACTCAAAGTTCACCGACCAGAATTTCAACAATTCTTTCAATAAACTGAAGCAGATCGAGAACTATGTTTACCACACCGGGTGCCGGTTCGCTTTTATTCTGAAATACTTCGGTGACCGGAAGGAGTACAATTGCGGGAAGTGCGACAACTGCCGGCGGGAGAACGAGACACTTCCCGCGGATGCCACCCAGTTCATTAATGAGTCGGTGCTGCGCACAGTCCACCTTTTCGCCGATGGCATAAGTCCTGTCCATATTTTCACCATCCTTATGGGAAACTCAAAATCGGATAATTACCAAAAACTCCCCGTTTATGGGATATGTTCCGGCTTCCAGTACGGACAGATAAAGCCCGTTTTCAACCTCCTTCTCGCGAACGGATACATCTTCGAGAACAAATCGAAGGGAAACAGGATCTTCCTGACCAATAAGGGTTACGCCTCACTGGTTGAATTGCGGCTGATCGAGAAAACGGGTGAGACCCAACTCCCCACCGATCCCGGTGCCGATCTTGAGCTTTTCTTCAAACTGAAGAGTGTCCGTGAGAGAACCGCGCTCAGGTTCACGCAACCGGCCTACCTGATCTGTTCTGACGAGATCCTTGCCGAACTTTCACGAATGAAACCAAAAACACGGGAAGAGTTCCTTGAGGTCCCCGGTACCAACGAGAGGATGTTCAGCAAAACGGGAGAGGATTTCCTTTCGGTTATCAACTCGATTCCTGTTCCGGCAGATGACCCCGCCAAAAGGAAATTAGTGATCCCCGCTTCCCTGTATCCTGTCTGGGAGTTGGTGAAGGATGGAAAAACACTTAAAGAGATATCTTCAACGATCAATGTGAGCGAAACAGTGATCTCGATGCAGATCGAAGAGCTCTCAGCCCTTGATCCCACGATAAACTATGAAGCGGTCATCACTCCTTCCCGCTTCCGTTTGATCAATGCCAAGTACAAAGAGGGATTCGTCGACATGAAATCACTGAAAGACAAACTCGGCGAGGAATTCTCCTACCCCGAGATCCGCGTATTTCTTGCCCAGTTCAAGTACAGGGAGCCCCAGTATGGTAAAGGCTCGAAGAGGCATTAATTAAGTCAATTCGAAATGCTTCACTCCTAATTCAGGGACGGAGCTGAAATAACGGGATAAATTCAATCTTTCCAGAGATTCCTCAACATTCATACCATCCAATCCTTAACCAAGCCGAGCCTGGATATCCCCTGATGATGGTATATTAAGTCAAGCGGTTTTTTGTATATTTCGCCATGAAAAAGTTGTATTTAGATGTTTGTACAATTTGTCGTCCATTTGATAATCAAAATATCATGAGAATCAAAATGGAAACTTCTGCCTTCTATCTGATAATGGATCATGTTTATAAGGGTTCCTATGAGTTTATGGTCTCACCATTACACTATAAAGAGGTGGCTGGTATTTCTGATCCATTCGAAAAGATTCAAGTTGATACCTTACTGAAGACATTCGATGGTAAATGGTCATTTGACATGCCTACTGCTTTAACCAGGGCAGAGGAACTTATCAAAAGGAACATTGGAATTGCTGATGCCGTACATCTTGCACTGGCTGAGCAGTGTGCGGATGTTTTTATTACCTGTGATGATAAACTTCTGAAGCGAGCATCAAAATTGAAACTCGGCGTCATTGTAACAGACCCGTTAACATTCTGCATAAAGGAGAATCTAAGATGAAACCCAGTGAGTTCACTGACGAAAATGAATTGTTTCGAAAGGCAATGCTGTTGCTTTATGAAAATTTAGGACCTGTTGAGGCCTCGCGTTTTCTTACCGCAGTCAAAGCCAGAAGAATTGATTCTGTGAAGCGCCACCACAAGTGGCAGGGCGCTCTTGATAAGGAAGTTTTCTTCGAAGAATTGAAGCAGGGTAAGTAGCCTAAACGATATTGAGTATGAACACTTCAACCAATATAGCTGATGAACGAATCAAATCGGTGAGAATTGATGAGAATCTGATCACTGTGGATCTGATGGATGGACGAATAATATCCGTTCCTTTGGCATGGTACCCGATACTTTTAAATGCTTCACCGGAACAGCTAATGAACTGGGAGATCGCCGGTGGTGGTTACGGAATATACTGGCCCGATCTGGACGAAGACCTCAGCACTGAGGGATTCCTTCGTGGCGCGCCTTCTCCTAAAAAAGTCATCAGGTCTGCATGATGCCTTGTTCTTGCAAAGACTCTGAAAAGTAAAACAAAAAAGATTTCCCCGTAACCCGGAAAAATTGATTTCTCCTCACTCTATTATAGTGAAGGGCGAAAGGAAAGAGCAAAATCAAAAATAGTTAAAAAAGTTCTTGCTTTTTAAATAAATTGTTTTTACATTTGCTTGCTGAATGTCGTAATTTACTTGCTACTTGCCGCGACACAAAATAAGAGCTAAAGGCGGACCCGCCTTGAGCGGGTTTTTTGGTTTTAAGGGATGTTTTTTTGCCGGAGTGCCGGCGGTCGTGATTTGTGCGTATTGCAAGCGACCTTAAAGAAATTGCTAAAAAGCGACTCTGCTTACTTCTCTCCCCCGCTTTTTACACGCATAATAATTTCATGTTCCATTGAATTTTACAAATCAATAAAAAGGAATCATTATGTCAAAAGAATTTTTCTTCACTTCTGAATCAGTCTCTGAAGGTCACCCCGACAAAGTGGCTGACGCCATTTCTGACGCGGTGCTCGATGCCTGTCTGGCAATCGACGCCAACGCGAGGGTGGCTTGCGAAACCCTCGTGGGAAAAAATCTCGTGGTAATCGCGGGCGAAATAACCGTTGAACCTAAACCCGATTTTGAGAAGATAGTAAGAAACACGATCCGCAGGATCGGATACTCAAAGGATTTTCCGGGTATCGACCCCGATACATGCACGGTAATAATTAACCTCTCAGCACAGGCAGCTGAAATCGCTCAGGGCGTGAACCAAAAAGATGAGAAAGTTGGCGCGGGCGACCAGGGGATAATGTTCGGCTACGCGACAAACGAAACACCCGAGTACCTGCCACTAAGTCTGGCGCTCTCACACAGGATACTCGAGGAGCTCGCGCGTCTGAGGCACGAAAAGGTGGTTGACTGGCTGCTGCCCGATGCCAAATCTCAGGTGACAATAAAATATGTTGACGGCAAGCCGGCCTCAATAGATACCATAGTGGTCTCAACCCAGCACCTGGAAAAAATCAAGAGGGATGAGATTAAGGAATACATCAGGGTTAATGTGATTGAGAACGGTAAAATCATTCCACAGGAATTGCTGGCTTCGGGTTACAAGTACCATGTTAACCCAACGGGCGCGTTCACGCTTGGAGGCCCCGCGGCGGATGTGGGCGTTACAGGGAGAAAGATAATAGTTGATACTTACGGAGGTGCCGCCCCGCACGGAGGAGGAGCTTTCTCAGGAAAGGATTACACAAAGGTTGACCGCTCGGCGGCTTACGTGGCAAGATATGCCGCCAAGAACCTGGTTGCTGCCGGTCTGGCTGACAAGTGTACGATTCAGCTTTCTTACGCCATCGGTGTGACTAAACCTGTTTCGATCATGGTCGATACGCACGGCACAGGAAAGTATGATGAAAAAGTTCTGGCTGACGCAATAAGTGAGGTGTTCAAATTCGACCCCGCGGGTATCATCGAGACACTTCAGTTGAAGAGGCCGATCTACTCGAAGACCTCGGCTTACGGGCACTTCGGCAGAAATGATGCTGACTTTACCTGGGAGAAAACCGACAAGGTTGAAGAGCTCAAAAAGCTTGTAAAATAAAAACATAAAAATGTGCGGACCCGGGAGCCGCAAAAAGCTCCCGGGATAAATTAAACTGACAATCAATCAAATTATTTAAGGAGTCGTTATGTACCCGGTAAACCGTGTACTCAAATGCCGTGTTGAAGAGCTCGGCATAACAAAAAAGGAAATCGTCGAGAGAATGGGCTATACGAATATCGCTAAAGGTATGTCGAAAGTCCATGATCTCATCTACAGAGATTACTACTCCCCCGACCTCCTCAAGAAATTTCTTGAAGTGGTGCCTGTTGACGAATACGTACTCGAGCTGGCTGTTGAAGCCACTGAATCGATATTCGCCCTCCGTAAGAAAATCGAAAACGCGCGCGACACTCGCGAATGCGGCGAAGAAGAAATATTTCTCGACAGAACCGTCGATCCATACATGATAAGAAGAACTGAAAAGAAACTAAGTGTATGGCAGTTCCAGAATCCAAAAAACAGATGGTACCGTCCTAATATCGGTGTCGAGAAAGCCATTCTTGACCTAAGAAGAAGCGAAATGTTCGAGAAGATACGGGAAAAAATTAAGAACGACATGGAAAGAATGGGAGGAAGCGTCCCGAATGGCGGTAAAATTTTGGGATACTACTTTGTTCGCGATTTCAGGAACGCATATTACTTCGACACTGAGGGCAACCTCATACGCAATAAAGTGAAACTTAAATCGGGTGAAATAACAGAGTGGGACTGGCACTGTTAGACTTAAAGTACATTGAAACTTGCACAATAATACAAAAAGGAGAATTTGAAATGTACCCATTGAACAAAATTATCGCGGCGAGGATGACAGACAACGGCATCTCAAAAAAGAAACTGGCTGAGGCTATATTCCCGGGAAAGGTCAGCAAAGGGATAAAAGTGATAAGCGATTTTCTTTACAACGACCGGTATAACCCGGAATTAGCGGAGAAAATACTCAAAATCGTCCCGGTGGAGGCGTACATAGTTGAAGCTTTTACACTGGCGGGCGAGCAGATAAAAAGTCTCCACGACAGGCTTGAAGAAGAAAGGGAGAAGCAGAAGGAAATTCGCGCGACGAAGCGCAAGATGAAAAATTTTTCACCCGTGCTCAGCAGAATCGCAGAAGAGATACCGGGTGAGACAGAGAAAGCCAAGAAGCGGGTGCTCGGCAAGTACCCGCTCGAAGTGGAAGAGTTCGACGGAAAACAGTTCTATTCCCTCTCAAAGGAGGAACAGTTCGCTCAGGTGAAGGAGCTGATACTCGAGGATTTCGCGACTTTCGGCGGAAAGAAGAATGTGCCATACAACATTACTGGCTACATCTTCCGCAGGGAGTATTTCGAGAGATACATCTTCAACTCTGAAGGGGAAATAACTGACAGTAATAACTGGTTGGATGAATAATAGAAGGGTGTCCGCCGCACTTGATCCGTAGTGTCGCGGCTCCTTTTAGGGGTTATTAATTGAGATCGGTTCAGTAACAAGGAGGATTTGAAATGATAAGATTTGTGTCTTTTCTGGCTACAGCTGTATTGGTGATATATATCGGCGTGTGGATGTTCCTGGCTTTTGTTGGTTACATGATTGTGGTTTGGTTCATAGTATTGCTCTGGAACAAGGTTCTTTCTGAGATTCTTCCACTTCCTGAAATAGGGATGTTCGGAGGGACAATTTTTACGACGATTGTGATAGTGGTCTCCACCACGCTTTACTTTGTTTGGTTGTTGATCACCTCACCCGCCCTGCCAAAATGAGCGGGCGGACCATGAAACAGAGTCAAGCAGCAGGGAGGGTAAAACTGAATCACCCCGGTGATAATCTCATTTCACCCTCCTTCACCTCTCTGACCCGACCGTGGATAATGGCTGTACTTCCCTTCCTAAAAACTGCATCTTGGCACCAGTTATTAAATCATTTTCTGTAATCGAATTGCTGTTCTGTACATACGAACCAAAAACCGGGAGTCAGTCATGAAAACCAGATTTTTTTCTTTTGTCCTCGTCGCTTTGTTTATAGCGACCATTTCCTCGCCCGCAATTTTAGCGAGCAACGCCCCTAAAAAACTTTCCTCATACGAGAAAGCTGAACTTAACTATATCCACGCGGTTGAATCGGATAACGCCGGCCTGAGAGTGAGCGGCAGCTACTTCCTTGGCGAAATGAAAAGCGAACTTGCCGTTATACCATTGATGAGAGAGTTGAAGAATTGTACAGATGAGGAATGCAGAATTGCCGCCGCCCTCGCCCTTGTAAAGATCGGTGATGCCCGCGGTGTTTATGCTGTTAAACGCGCTGCCACCTTCGACGAGAGCAAGCGCGTCCGCGACCTCTGCTGGAAGTTTTACATGTCAACCGTAAAACCCGGCGCCGTTAGATTTTAATTGATTGGTATTGGATTGTTGGAAGGCTGTCTCACAAGGGCAGCCTTTTTTTTGCTCAGATGTGAGTTGTGAGGGTTTGTTGCCCGTTGCGGGTTGCCCGTTGCGGGTTGCCCGTTGCGCGATTTTATTAGCGCGTTGTGAGTGACGAGTTGTGAGGATCATACTTAACACTTAACACTTAACACCTGTTATGTTAAAAGTCAACAGGGCACCCATGCTTTTGTGTT
>CAZVBQ010000005.1:0-101848 GCA_964625575.1 uncultured Ignavibacteriaceae bacterium
GCACATCCTTGGTAAGGATGAGGTCACCGGTTCAATCCCGGTCGTCAGCTCAAATTTTTTAAATAGGTAGAGCCATGAGAGACATAATTACCCTGGAATGTACTGAGTGTAAGAGGAGAAACTACTCTACTACAAAGAACAAGCGTAAGCATCCCGCCAGAGTAGAATACAAGAAATACTGCCGCTGGTGCAATAAGCCGGTAGTACACAAAGAGACTAAGTAATTCCAATACGCTGGTAGCTTAACTGGCAGAGCAGCGGTCTCCAAAACCGCAGGTTGGGGGTTCGATTCCCTCCCAGCGTGCCCAAACAGTCCGAGAGTCCACAAATGAAACAAAAAATAATCAAACTCTACGAAGATATCGTCAAAGAGATGAGGAAAGTAACCTGGCCAAACAGGGACGAACTTAAAAGTTCTACCAATGTGGTTATAGCTTCATCTGTTGTTTTTGCCGTTCTCTGTTTCGTTATCGACAAAGGTATCAGTTTCCTTTTCGGTTTTCTTTACTAAGGAGTATAATGGAACACAGATGGTATGTTTTGCAGACGCTTGCCGGTCATGAAGCCAAAGTTAAGGGATTCATAGATCTCGGTATACGCGATAACGCAAAGCTTGGTGAGAAGATATCAGAAGTGCTTCTGCCTCAGGAGAAGATCTATGAGGTTAAAGACGGTAAAAAGAAAAGCAAGATAAGAAGCTTTTTGCCGGGCTATATTCTTATTTGTGTCGACCTTGACGCCCAAGTCAAAGATTTTATAAATAACACCCAATCCGTTATCGGCTTTCTGGGTGGAAAGAATCCCGCCCCGCTTCGCGACGATGAAGTTAAAAGAATTGTCGGAAGGATCAAACAGGAAGAAGATTCAGAGAGACTTGACACCGTGTTCAGAATGGGGGACACGGTTAAAATTATTGATGGCCCGTTCAATAACTTCTCGGGAACCGTTGAAGAAGTAAACGAAGAGAGAATGAAGATAAAAGTTCTCGTTTCGATCTTCGGAAGAAAGACTCCCGTGGAGATCGATTTTGTACAGGCAGAACTTGTACACTAATTCACAATTCATTTATTAACAGGTTTACAAAATGGCAAAGAAGATCACCGGATATATAAAACTCCAGATTCCCGCCGGAAAAGCCAACCCGTCTCCCCCGGTAGGGCCGGCTTTAGGTCAAAAAGGCGTGAACATTATGGAGTTTTGTAAACAATTTAACGCCAGAACAGCCGGACAAGACGGCCTGATCATACCTGTTGTGATCACCGTATTCTCCGATAAGTCATTTACATTCATCACTAAAACCCCTCCCGCAGCCGTTCTCCTTATTAAAGCAGCCGGTCTCAAGGGAGGTTCAGCCGAACCAAACAGAACAAAAGTGGCAAAAGTAACACGCAAGCAGGTTGAAGAGATCGCGCAGCTTAAAATGCCTGATCTTAATGCCAATACGCTTGAAGCTGCAGTTTCAATGGTTGCCGGTACTGCCCGTTCAATGGGTATCACGGTAGAAGGTTAAGGGAGGCTGAAAGATGAAAATATCAAAACGCTATAAAGCGGTACTTGCAAAAGTTGACACAAATAAAGAGTACACCATTGGCCAGGCCATCGAAGTACTTAAATCAGTTTCCAATGTTAAGTTCACAGAATCTCTGGAATGCGCGCTCAGACTTGGCGTTGACCCCAGGCATGCCGACCAGATGGTTAGAGGTACTGTATCACTTCCCCACGGAACAGGAAAGAGCGTAAAAGTTCTCGTTGTTACTCAGGGTGCCAAGATACAGGAAGCTCTTGATGCCGGTGCTGAATATGCCGGTTTTCAGGAATACCTTTCCGAGATCGAAAAAGGAAATGTTCCCGACGTTGATGTAATTATTGCCACACCGGACATAATGGGTCAGCTCGGAAAATTCGGTAAGGTCCTCGGTCCCAAAGGCCTCATGCCAAACCCTAAAAGCGGAACCGTTACACCCGATGTAGCTAAAGCCGTTAAAGAGGTTAAGGCAGGAAAGATCGACTTTAGAGTTAACAAACAGGGTATCATTCACGCGGCGGTTGGTAAGCTTAATTTTACCACTGAGCAGCTTGAAGAAAATGCCAAGGCTCTCATAAGCCAGGTTAACAAACTGAAGCCGGCCACAGCCAAGGGTACATACATGAAAACTGTATACCTTTCTTCTACAATGGGCCCCGGCCTTAAGATTGTAAAAGACGAACTTAATTAACGATATTACGCACAACAAACAAAACTGCTTCTATACCGACAGGTATTAACGAACTGATTCGGGAGTTAAATGAACAGAGAACAAAAAGGTGAAGTCATTGCGGAGATCGTCCAGCTTCTAAACGATTCTACCGCTATATATCTTACTGACTACACCGGAGTTGACGTGGCTCAGATTTCCAAGCTCAGAAATGAGTTCAGGAAAGAGGGCGTTGTATACAAGGTTATAAAGAACACCTTGTTCAAACGTGCCCTCGCTGAATCAGGCAAATATCCCAAACTTGCTGAGAATCTTGTGGGAATGACAGGTTTCGCTTTTACATTCGAAAACCCTGTGGCACCTGCAAAGATCATCAAGAAATTCAATGATGACACTCAGAAATTTGGCTTAAAAGCTTGTTACATCGAGACACAGTACTATTCCGGCAACCAGTTGGATGTACTTGCAAAACTGCCGACCAAGGCAGAGATCATAGCAGGTATTCTTGGCAGCATAAACGCGCCTGCTTCCGGTATCGTTGGCGCACTCAATGCGGTGATGAGAGATCTCGTCAGTGTTATTGATGAAATAGCCAAGAAAAAAGCTGCTTAATTGATTAGAACAAAAAATTTAAAAATGGAGAACTAAAAATGTCAGAGAAAGTATCTCAGTTAGTAGAATTGATCAAAGGATTAACCCTTGTTGAAGCTGCTGAATTAAAGAAAGCACTCGAAGATGAATTTGGTGTTACCGCTGCTGCCCCTGTAGTAGTTGGTGCCGTTGCCGGTGGTGCTGCTGAAGCTGCTGCCCCTGCAGAAGAAAAAACCGAATTTGATGTTATTCTTGCTGAAGCAGGAGCCAACAAGATCGGCGTTATCAAAGTTGTTAGAGCTCACACAGGTCTCGGTCTGAAAGAAGCCAAAGACCTCGTTGAAGCAGCTCCAAAGCCGGTTAAAGAGCAGGTTTCGAAAGACGAAGCTGAAAAAGTAAAGAAAGAGCTCGAAGAAGCCGGTGCCAAGGTAGAATTAAAGTAACCCATACGGTAACCTTTAATATTCTCCCAGTTTTTAAGTGATAAGACGATACTTCATCGTCTTATCGCTTTTTATTATTTATGTTCAGATCAGGATAGCAAGCGTTAGATTTGACACAAAAACTTTGAGGTTATTCAATTGAACAATGACAGAATTACCTTCGGTAATATAAACTCTGTACTGGAAATACCGGATCTGCTGAGCGTTCAGAAAGAGTCGTTTCTGGATTTTTTACAGATGGATGTCGCGCCCTACGAGAGAGAAAACAAAGGGCTTCAACAGGTTTTTACAAGCAATTTTCCCATTCTCGACAATCCGGACACTCATAAATCCAAGTATCGCCTCGACTTTGACGAATACTACGTTGAGAAGCCAAGATATTCCATACAGGAATGCCGGGAAAAAGGCCTGACATACTCGGCCACCATTAAAGCGAAGCTTTCACTCTCTTCAAAAGACCCCGATTCCGGCGAGTGGGTAAACTCTGCGCAGCAGATGGTTTACCTGGGTACACTTCCATTCATGACCGATCAGGCAACATTTATTATTAATGGTGCTGAACGTGTGGTTGTATCACAGCTCCACCGCTCACCCGGCGTTGCCTTTGCTCAGACAGTTCACCCGAACGGAACCCCGCTTTATTCAGCCAGGATCATTCCTCTGAAGGGTTCATGGGTTGAGTTTACAACTGATATCAACTATGTACTTAATGTTTATATCGACCGCAGGAAGAAATTCCCCTCGACTACACTCCTCAGAGCTCTTGGATATGAAACCGATGATGAAATTTTAGAGATATTTGAGATCTATGAGACGATCGATCTGAATGAAGTTGATCCCGAAACACTTCTTTCACGTAAAGTGGCCACAGAAGTTTTCGATACTCACACGGGCGAGATCTTCCTCAACAGAAACGACATTATTGATGAAGAAGCGGTTAAGATGATCAGGGAATCAGGTGTTGAATCAATCAACCTGATTCGTACAGATCTGAATCTTGACCAGAATCTTATCCTCAACACACTCGAGAAAGACACCACCCACAGCAAGGATGAAGCACTTCTCTCAATCTACAGACAGTTGAGAACGGGTGAAGCTCCCGATATAGATACAGCGGCGCAACTTCTCGAAAAAACCTTTTTCAACGACAAGAGATACGATCTTGGAGAAGTGGGAAGACACAGAATGAACGACAAGTTAAGTCTTAAGGGCATCATCCCTGATGATCTTACTGTGCTTCACATCCGCGATTTTATCGAGATCATGAAATATATCATCAAAATGAAGGATGAAAACGCCGCTTCTGATGATATCGATCACCTTGGAAACAGAAGAGTAAGAACCGTGGGCGAGCAGCTTCAGCAGCAGTTCAACACGGGTCTCGCCAGAATGGCAAGAACAATTAAAGACAGAATGTCGATGCGTGACGCTGAAGGTTTCGCTCCCGTTGAACTTGTTAACGCGAGGACAATTTCGAGTGTAATCACTTCATTCTTCGGAACCAACCAGCTTTCTCAGTTCATGGATCAGACCAATCCTCTCTCCGAGCTTACTCACAAGAGAAGGATGTCTGCCCTTGGACCGGGCGGTCTTACACGTGAGAGGGCAGGCTTTGAGGTACGTGACGTTCACTACACTCACTATGGCCGTCTCTGCCCGATCGAAACGCCTGAAGGTCCGAACATCGGTCTTATTTCCTCACTCACGATCTTTTCAAGAGTGAACAAATACGGCTTCCTTGAAACCCCGTACCGCGTGGTTAAAGAAGGTGTTGTAACCAGTGAAGTGGTTTATCTTACTGCCGAACAGGAAGACACGTACACCATCGCACAGGCGAACGCACCGATCGATGAGAATGGCAGATTTATCAGAGAGAGGGTAAAATGCCGTAGAAAGGGTGATTTCCCGATCGTGCATCCTCAGGAAGTTGAGTTTATGGATGTGGCGCCCGCGCAGATCGTAAGTGCCGCAGCTGCTCTCATTCCGTTCCTTGAGCATGATGATGCCAACCGTGCTCTCATGGGCTCGAACATGCAACGTCAGGCAGTTCCCCTCATCAAACCGGAAGCCCCACTTGTTGGTACCGGTCTTGAAGGAAGAGTTGCAAGAGACACACGTTCTGTTATAGTTGCCGAAGAAGATGGCGAGGTTATCTTTGTTGATGCCGAAAAAATCGTTGTTGACTACAACATCGATCCCCTTTCTTTTGAAGCACTTACTGAATTTGAAGAAGTAAAAACAGTTACTTACAAGCTTATAAAGTTCTCCGGTACAAACCAGGAGACCAGCATTACACAAAGACCCATTGTAAAGATGGGACAGAAGATCAAGAAGGGTGACGTGCTCGCTGACGGTTTCGCTACCGATCAGGGTGAACTCGCTCTCGGTCGTAACATCCTCGTGGCGTTCATGCCCTGGAGGGGTTACAACTTTGAGGATGCTATCATTCTCTCTGAAAAACTCGTTATGAACGACGTTTTCTCATCGATCCACATCGAAGAGTTCGAACTTCAGGTTCGCGAGACGAAGAGAGGTGACGAAGAGCTTACACGTGAAATTCCTAACGTAAGTGAAGACACGGTGAAGAACCTTGACGAAAACGGTATCATAAGAGTTGGTGCCGAGGTTAAGGAAAGTGACATACTCATCGGTAAACTTACGCCGAAAGGGGAGTCAGACCCAACACCGGAAGAAAAACTCCTCAGAGCCATCTTCGGTGAAAAGGCCGGCGAAGTTAAAGATGCATCACTTCGTGCCACCCCCGGTCTTCGCGGAACAGTTATAAAGACAAGACTCTTCAGCCGCAGACGTAAAGATGCTGAGTCGAAGAAGCTTGAGAAAAAACTGAACGAGGAACTTGAGATCAGGATCGCGAAAGACAAGATCGCCCTTCGTGAGAAGATGATCGAGCGTCTTGCGAAGATATGCGAAGGCAAAAAGACCATCGGGGTTAAAGACGAGCATGGTATCACTGTTATCAAATCAGGTACAGTGATAGACGCGTCAGTTCTCGAAGGTATCGATGTCATCGAAAAACTTGATGAAAAGTTCCCATGGTTCGAAGATGAAAGAGCCAACGAGTTCGTTAAAGCTCTGATGAAGAACTATACCAGAAAACTCGCCGATATCGAAGAAGATTACAAACGCGAGAAACAGAAAATTCAGATAGGGGATGAGCTTCCACCGGGTATCATTCAGCTCGCGAAAGTTTATGTCGCGAAGAAAAGGAAGATATCAGTGGGCGATAAAATGGCGGGACGCCACGGAAACAAAGGTGTCGTTGCCAAGGTCGTGCCACAGGAAGACATGCCTTTCCTCCCGGATGGCACTCAGATTGAGATGATACTTAATCCTCTCGGTGTGCCTTCTCGTATGAACCTCGGCCAGCTCTATGAAACAGCGCTTGGCTGGGTTGGTAAAAAACTCGGAGTCAAGTTCGCCACACCGGTCTTCGACGGTGCGGAAGTGAAAGATGTTGACTCGTACCTTCAGAAAGCAGGCCTCCCTGCCGGCTGTAAGACCACTTTGTTTGATGGTCGTACCGGAGAAGCCTTCGATCAGAATGTTACTTGCGGTTACATCTACATGCTTAAACTGAGCCACCTTGTTGACGATAAACTCCACGCAAGGTCGATCGGACCATACTCTCTCATTACTCAGCAGCCCCTCGGCGGTAAAGCGCAGTTCGGTGGTCAGAGATTCGGAGAGATGGAAGTGTGGGCTCTTGAGGCTTACGGTGCATCGCACATCCTTCAGGAGATACTCACAGTAAAATCCGATGACGTGGCGGGCAGAACGAAAGTTTACGAGTCGATTGTTAAAGGTGAAAATATTCAGGAACCGAACGTGCCCGAAGCATTTAATGTACTCATGAAAGAACTTCAGGGTCTTGGCCTTGACGTTGAGATTGAGTAATTAAATAATTTGAAATAAGATACCCGGAAGGAGTTTTTTATATGTCATTAAGATTACCGGAAAATGTGATAAAGGATGTTAACTCCATCACTATTACATTGGCAAGCCCGGATGATATACTTGACAGATCCCATGGCGAGGTAACAAAGCCCGAAACCATCAATTACAGATCGTTCAGACCTGAAAAAGACGGGCTTTTCTGTGAAAAGATCTTCGGACCCACCCGTGACTGGGAATGCTACTGCGGCAAATACAAAAGGATCAGATATAAAGGTATAATCTGCGACCGTTGCGGCGTGGAAGTTACCCAGAAGAGCGTCCGCCGTGAAAGAATGGGACACATCGCCCTTGCGGTGCCCGTTGTTCACATCTGGTTCTTTAAGTCACTGCCTTCGAAAATTGGTAACCTTTTGGGTTTCAGCTCAAAAGAACTTGAAAAAATAGTTTATTACGAGTCGTATGTGGTAATGAACCCGGGGCCAACCGGTCTCAGGGTGAATGACCTTATCACCGAAGATCAGTATTCGGAGATCCAGAAATCACTTCCTCCGGGAAATGACAAACTCGCGGATAACGACCCGAACAAATTTTACGCCAGAATTGGCGGTGAAGCCATCAGGGAACTCCTCAAAGAGCTTAAGATCGAAGAGAAGTTCTATGAACTGAAAGAGCAACTGAACAAGGAAACCTCACAGCAGAAGAAGGATGACCTTCTTAAGAGATTGAGGGTTATTGAGGCTTTCAGAACCAAGGAAGATAAACTTGAGAACAAACCCGAGTGGATGGTTCTTAATTATATTCCGGTGATTCCGCCCGAGCTTCGTCCCCTCGTTCCGCTTGAGGGCGGAAGATTCGCCACTTCAGATCTTAACGATCTTTACAGAAGGGTGATCATCCGTAATAACCGTCTGAAAAGACTCATCGATATCAAAGCACCTGAAGTGATCCTCAGAAATGAGAAAAGAATGCTTCAGGAAGCTGTTGACGCGCTTTTCGACAATTCCAGACGTGGTTCAGCAGTAAGAAGCGACAACAACAGACCTCTGAAATCACTCAGCGACATGCTGAAAGGTAAACAGGGCCGTTTCCGCCAGAACCTTCTCGGAAAACGTGTTGACTATTCCGGCCGTTCGGTTATCGTTGTTGGTCCCGAGCTGAAACTTCATCAGTGCGGTCTGCCAAAAGACATGGCTTATGAACTTTTCAAACCTCTTATCATCAGAAAACTGATTGAACGAGGTCACAATAAAACTGTTAAAAGCGCCAAGAAAGTGGTTGAGAGGAAAGATCCGATTATTTGGGAGATCCTCGAGAAGATCATCGACGGGCACCCAGTGCTCCTCAACCGCGCGCCCACGCTTCACAGACTCGGTATTCAGGCTTTCCAGCCAGTACTGATCGATGAGAAGGCTATCAGGCTTCACCCGATGGTTTGTACAGCGTTCAACGCTGACTTTGACGGTGACCAGATGGCGGTACACGTTCCACTTTCTGATGAAGCAAAACTTGAAGCACAGCTTTTGATGCTTTCGAGCCATAACATTCTTTCACCGCAGAACGGAAGTCCTATCGTCGTACCGACACAGGATATAGTTCTTGGTGTTTACTATCTCACAAAGAAGAGGGATGGTGACATTGGTGAAGGCATGCTTTTCTCTTGCCCTGAAGAAGTTGTTATAGCTTACAACAACAAAGTTGTAGGTCTTCACGCGAAGATCAAGGTAAGGATCGACGGAAAGATGATCGAGACCACTGTTGGTCGCGTTATCTTCAACAAGATCGTTCCGAAAGAGATGGGCTTCTACAACCAGCTTCTCGTTAAAAAGTCATTCGGCGCGTTCGTTAACCTGATGTTCATGAGACTTGGCAACAAAGTTACCGCCAAGTTCCTTGACGATCTTAAAGATCTCGGATTCTCCTTCGCGATGAAAGGTGGTCTTTCCATTTCCTTCAGTGACCTTGTGGTTCCCGCGGAAAAAGAATCGATCATCAATGAAGCGAACAAGAAGGTTGAACAAGTGCTCAACGAGCATGAGAACGGTTTTATCACCGATACTGAAAGATACAACAAGATCATCGATATCTGGACACACGCCACTAACGACGTGGGCAAGGTTCTGATGGAGAAACTCAGAGAATCGAACCAGGGCTTCAACCCTATCCACATGATGGTTGACTCGGGCGCGAGAGGTTCTTCCGAACAGGTACGCCAGCTCGCCGGTATGCGTGGTCTTATGATGAAACCGCAGAAATCACTCACCGGTCAGGCGGGTGAAATTATCGAAAACCCGATCATCGCGAACTTCAAAGAGGGACTTTCCGTACTCGAGTACTTCATCTCGACCCACGGTGCCCGTAAAGGTCTTGCCGATACCGCTCTTAAAACAGCGGATGCAGGTTACCTCACAAGAAGGCTTGTTGACGTTGCTCAAGACGTTATCATCACTCAGATCGATTGCGGAACCATCCTTGGTATCGAGATCTCGGCTCTTAAAGAAGCCGGTGAGGAGCGTGAGCCTCTTACAGAAAGAATTGTCGGACGTGTTGCCCAGGGCGACATCTATGATCCGAGAACAGATGAACTGATCTGTGAGAACGGTCAGATGATCACAGAGGAAGTAGCGGCCGTTATCGAAGATGCCGGTCTTGACTCGGTTTACATCAGAACCGTGCTAACCTGCGAAGCCAAGCATGGTGTTTGTGCCAACTGCTATGGCAGAAACCTTACCAACGGCAAGCTCGTTGAGATAGGTGAAGCCGTGGGCGTTATCGCTGCACAGTCGATCGGTGAGCCTGGTACACAGCTTACACTCCGTACCTTCCACCTTGGTGGTACATCGGCACGTATTGCCACCCAGTCACAGGTTGACACACCGGTTGAAGGTATCGTTAGATACAACAGAATTTCTTTCGTTGAGAAAGATTCAATTTTCGGAAAAGTTAAAGTGGTTACCGGAAGACGCGGTGTGGTTGAGATCGTTGACAACAACGAGATCCTCCTCAGAAAGTTCGATGTCCCGTACGGTGCTGAACTTTTGGTTGATGAAGGCCAGAAGGTCAGGAAAAAACAACCACTTTACTACCACGATCCGTACAATGCCCTTATCCTTTCGGATATCACCGGTATTGTGAAGTTTGTTGACCTTATCGACAAATTCACATATGAGCAGATCACTGATGATCAGACTGGTCACGTGCAGAAAGTTGTTATCGAGCCTAAAGACAAAACCCTCTCTCCATCAATCGTTATCGAAAACGAATTGGGTGAAAAGAGATCGTTCAACATCCCCGCTAAAGCCTTTCTCTCCGTGGAAGAAGGACAGGAGATACAGGCCGGTACAATTCTCGCAAAGATCGCCAAACAGGCCTCAAAAACCCGTGACATCACCGGTGGTCTTCCAAGGGTTACCGAGCTTTTCGAAGCGAGAAACCCTCAGGATCCTGCAATTATTGCCGATATCGAAGGTATCGTGACTTTCGGTGGCAAGAAAAAAGGAAGCCGCGAGATAATCGTTACAGCCATCGATGGCTCTGACGAGAAGAAATACTCGGTACCTGTTTCAAAGCACACGCTTGTTCAGGAAGGTGATGAAATACCGGCAGGTGAGAAGATCATCGACGGACCCGTGGATCCACACGACATCCTCAGGATCAAAGGTACAAACGCGGTACAAGAGTACCTCGTGAACGAGATCCAGGAAGTTTATCGCCTTCAGGGTGTGAAGATCAACGACAAGCACATCGAAGTGATTGTTCGCCAGATGTTGCAGAAGATCAAGGTTGTTCAGCCCGGTGATACCAGATTCCTCGAGGAGGATATAGTTGACAAAGCAGAGTTCATGGAAGAGAACGAGAGAATGATCGAGTCGGTTATCGTTACCGACGCCGGTGGCTCGATTCTCAAACCGGGACAGCTCGTTTCAAGGAAAAAACTTGCAGAGCTGAACCTCGAACTTAAAAAGAGAAGTAAAGCGGAGATCCAGTACCGCGACGCGGAACAGGCGACTTTCGATCACATGTTGCTCGGAATCACCAGAGCCGCTCTCGAAACTGAGAGCTTCATTTCAGCAGCTTCGTTCCAGGAAACCACCAAGGTACTCGCGAATGCTGCCGTACAGGCGAAAAGAGACACACTCAGAGGACTTAAAGAAAACGTCGTCATGGGTCGTCTTATACCGGCCGGAACGGGACTTAGAAAATACCGTGCCCTCGTTGTTAAAGATGAGGATGAACTGGCCATGGAAGAATCGACACAAGTCGAGACCGAATCCACCACAACTGCCTGACATATTTTTAAGGGTCCCCGGAATGGATCGGGGACTCCCTCCTTTTTTATGCCCCGCGGAATGGATCGCGGGTGTTGCTTCTGAGCAACTCAGAGGCCATAGATAGGTTTATTTTGTAAGTCAAGTTAAAAAACTTGACAATTAATTTATTTTATCCTATATTTGAAGTCTGAATTTTTTTAAGTTTTGGACAAAATCAGGAGTTCATTTTGCCTACAATCAATCAGTTGGTAAGAAAAGGACGCACCGTTGTGCTTTCGAAAAACAAAGCACCGGCCTTGTCTGCCTGTCCTCAGAAAAGAGGAGTTTGCACCAGAGTTTACACTACAACTCCGAAGAAGCCAAACTCAGCGTTAAGAAAAGTAGCAAGAGTAAGATTAACAAACCATATCGAAGTTACCGCGTATATCCCGGGTGAGGGTCACAACCTGCAAGAGCACTCAATCGTTCTGATCAGAGGTGGCAGGGTGAAAGATCTTCCGGGCGTCAGGTACCACATCATAAGAGGAACACTCGACTCAAATGGTGTAGCTGACAGGAAACAGGGAAGGTCGAAATACGGAGCCAAGAGGCCCAAACAACAAAAAGGCAAGTAAGCAGATATGAGAAAAAAGAGAGCACCAAAAAGATATATTAAGCCTGATCCCAGGTTTGGTGATTATTCGCTGGCAAAGTTTATCAACGCCATTATGGAAGACGGCCAAAAAGAGACCGCAAGATCAGTGGTCTATGATGCATTTGCAATAGTAGAAGAAAAAACCACAAAGCCGGCGCTTGATGTATTCAAAAAAGCACTCCAGAATGTCCAGCCGGTTATCGAAGTGAGAAGCCGCAGAGTCGGTGGTGCAACTTATCAGGTTCCTATGGAAGTTCGTCCTGAAAGAAGAATGGCACTCGCTATCAGATGGCTGAAAAGATACGCTTCTGACAGAAAAGACAAGACAATGGCCAACAAACTCGCCAACGAGCTTATCGATGCCTCGAACAACTCAGGCAACGCCGTTAAAAAGAAAGAAGATACCCATAGAATGGCTGAAGCCAACAAGGCTTTCGCTCACTTCAAGTGGTAAGATTATTAAGAAACAGACCAGATAATGAGCAAAAAGACACCTATAGATAGAGTTCGTAATATCGGTATCATGGCGCACATCGACGCCGGAAAAACCACTACGACTGAGAGGATACTGTATTATACAGGACGTCTGCACAGACTCGGTGAAGTACATGATGGTGCAGCGACCATGGATTGGATGGAGCAGGAAAAAGAGCGCGGTATTACCATTACCAGTGCTGCTACAACCTGCAATTGGAGAGACCACCAGATAAATATTATCGACACTCCCGGGCACGTGGACTTCACAGTTGAAGTTGAGAGATCGCTCAGAGTGCTTGATGGTGCAATAGCCCTTTTCTGCGCCGTTGGCGGTGTGGAACCCCAGTCGGAAACCGTCTGGAGACAGGCTGACAAATATGGCGTGCCAAGAATCGCGTTCGTTAACAAAATGGACAGAATTGGTGCCGATTTCTTTAACGCTCTCGAAATGATCCGTGAGCGCCTCGGAGCCAACGCGATACCCATCGCGCTTCCGATTGGTGCCGGTGACATGTTCGCCGGTGTTATTGACCTGATCGAATACAAAGCCATTATGTACCATGATGAGTCACAGGGAAAAGAATTCGATGTTATCGAAATTCCCAAAGACCTCATGGAAACAGCCCAGAAATACAGAACAGAAATGCTCGAAGCAGTTTCTGATGTAGATGATACACTTCTCGTCAAGTATCTTGAAGGTGAAGAGATCACCGCTGAAGAGATCAGAGTGGTTCTTAGAAAAGCCACCATCGATAACGTTATCATCCCTGTTCTTTGCGGCGCCTCTTTCAAGAATAAAGGCGTTCAGATGTTGCTTGATTCGGTTATCGCGTTCCTTCCTTCCCCCGTGGATTCAAAGGTAATTGAAGCCCATCACATCGGCATCAATGATCAGGTATCAAGAGTAGTTTCAGAAGATGAAAAGTTTACCGCTCTCGCGTTCAAGATCATGAATGATCCCTACGTTGGTAAACTGACATTTTTCAGAGTTTATACCGGCAGGCTTGACGCGGGTTCCTACGTGTTCAATTCAGTCTCCGGTAAAAAAGAAAGAATCAGCCGTTTGTTGCAGATGCACGCCAACCATCGCGAAGAGATAAGCGAGGTAAGGGCAGGTGATATCGGTGCAGCAGTAGGTCTTAAGTTTACAAGAACCGGTGATACTCTTTGTAATGAAGACGAACCGGTGGTTCTTGAAAGAATGGTGTTCCCTGAGCCTGTAATTCAGATCGCCATTGAACCAAAGACAAAAGCTGATCAGGACAAACTTTCTGAATCGCTCTCAAAGCTTTCGGATGAAGATCCAACGTTTAGAGTGCATGTAGACGAAGAAACCGCGCAGACCATCATCGCCGGTATGGGTGAACTTCACCTTGAGATCATCGTCGACCGCCTCAAGAGAGAATTCAAAGTTGACGCTAACGTAGGTAAACCACAGGTTGCTTACAGAGAAACAATTACAGAAAGTGTGGAAGCCGAAGGCAAGTTCGTTAAACAGTCCGGCGGTCGCGGTAAATTCGGTCATGTATGGCTCGAAGTCAGCCCTAACGAACCCGGTAAAGGTTTCGAATTTATCAATGGCATCGTTGGTGGTGTTGTACCTAAAGAGTATATCCCCGCCGTATCAGCCGGTGTTCAGGAAGCAATGCGTAATGGTGTTGTTGCCGGATATCCAATGGTTGATATAAAGGTAAGACTTTTTGACGGTTCTTACCACGATGTCGACTCTGATGAAATATCATTCAAGGTTGCGGGCTCGATGGGATTCCAGGCAGCCGCCAAAAAAGCAAAACCTGTGATATTGGAGCCAATAGTTGCAGTGGAAGTGGTATCTCCTGAAGAATATCTCGGAGATGTTATGGGTGACCTTAACTCGAGACGCGGCAGAATCGAAGGTTTTTCCGCGAGAAAAGATGCTCAGGTCATCAAAGCAAAGGTACCCCTTGCTGAAATGTTCGGCTACGCGACTGTTCTCAGGTCGATGACTCAAGGACGCGCGATATACACTATGCAGTTCTCGCACTATGCTGATGTGCCGAAATCAATAGCTGAAGAAATAGCGGAAAAGTCTTCCGGTAGAAGATCAGCAACAACTGTCTGACAATTTAACCAAGCAGAAAATTAACAGGAGATAAGAAGATGGCCAAAGAAAAATTTGACAGGTCTAAACCCCACGTCAATATTGGTACCATCGGTCACGTTGACCACGGTAAAACAACCTTAACAGCCGCCATTACAATGGCATTAGCCCACAAGGGTCTGTCAGCGGTCAGAACATTTGATTCGATCGACAACGCCCCGGAAGAAAAAGCACGCGGTATAACAATCGCTACCGCTCACGTTGAGTATTCAACTGCCAACAGACACTACGCTCACGTTGACTGTCCGGGTCACGCGGATTATGTAAAGAACATGATCACCGGTGCTGCCCAGATGGACGGTGCCATCCTCGTAGTAGCCGCGACTGACGGTCCGATGCCCCAGACAAGGGAGCATATCCTTCTCGCGCGTCAGGTAGGTGTACCCCGCATGGTGGTATTCCTCAACAAAGTTGACATGATGGAAGATGAAGAGCTCCTCGAGCTCGTAGAGATGGAACTCAGAGAGCTTCTCGAGAAAAACGAGTTCTCAGCTGACACACCAATCGTTAGAGGATCAGCCCTCAACGCTCTCGAAGCGGGTGCCGGCGCTGCTCCGACAGACGATCCAAGATACCAGTGCATCTGGGATCTGATGGATGCGGTTGACAACTGGATCCTTCTCCCTGAAAGAAGCATCGACAAGCCATTCCTTATGCCAGTTGAAGACGTTTTCTCGATCACAGGTCGTGGAACCGTTGCTACCGGTAGAGTTGAAAGAGGCGAGATTGAGCTCGGTAAAGAAGTTGAACTCGTTGGTCTTGGCCAGCACAAGAAAACCGTTATTACCGGTATCGAAATGTTCAGAAAAGAGCTTGACAAAGCACAGGCTGGTGACAACGCCGGTATTCTGATGCGTGGTGTTGACAAGAATGAGATCGAGAGAGGTATGGTACTTGCCAAACCGGGTTCGATCACTCCTCACACTGAATTCGATTGCCAGGTTTACGTTCTTTCAAAAGAAGAGGGTGGCCGTCACAAACCATTCTCGAACGGTTACAGACCTCAGTTCTATTTCAGAACAACCGACGTTACCGGTGTAGTTACACTTGAGAACCCGGATGATATCGTTATGCCGGGCGACAACAGATCAATGAGAGTAAAATTGATCTCCGAAATCGCCATGGAAGAAGGTCTCCGCTTCGCTATCCGTGAGGGTGGCAGAACCGTGGGCGCCGGAACCGTAACAAAGATCATCGAATAAGAGAATCTTAATCTAACACAGAACGGGAGGGTATCCCTCCCGTTTCGTGTCTTAAAAAGAAGGAAACTAAAGTGGCCGGGAAGAAAATTAGAATTAAGTTAAAATCTTACGATCATATACTTATAGATAAATCAACCGAAAAAATTATTAAAACTGTTAAAAGTACGGGAGCGTCCGTTTCCGGTCCTATACCGTTGCCGACACGCAAAACCATTTACACGGTATTAAGGTCGCCACACGTAGACAAGAAATCACGCGAGCAGTTTGAGACCCGTACTCATAAGAGAATTATAGATATACACAATTCAAGCGCAAAAACAATCGATTCTTTAGGTAAACTAGATATCCCTGCCGGAGTTGACATAGAGATCAAACTCTAAGGGATTGCGGAGAATATATGTTAGGAATACTTGGTAAAAAAATTGGAATGTCTGCTGTATTTGATGAAACCGGAAACAGGATCCCTGTTACGATCATCGAGGCAGGCCCATGCACAGTGACCGATATAAAGACCGATGAGAAGAACGGCTACACTGCCATTCAGCTCGGCTTTGGTTCTGTGAAAGAAAAAAGCCTGACAAAACCGGTTCTTGGTCATTTCAAGAAGAACAACCTCACACCGGTCAGGCATTTAAAAGAATTCCGCGTAGATTCCGTGGCAGAGTATAAAATCGGTGACACCATTGGTATCGGTATCTTTACACCAGGAGAGAAAATCAAAGTCTCCGGAGTGAGTAAAGGTAAAGGATTCCAAGGCGTCATGAGAAGGCACGGTTTCGGCGGAGTCGGCGGTACGACACATGGTCAGTCCGACAGATTAAGAGCACCCGGTTCAATCGGTGCGTCATCCTATCCTTCGAGGGTATTCCCCGGACAAAGGATGGCAGGAAGAACCGGTCAAGACAACGTTACCGTGAGAAACCTTCAGGTTATCAAGATCGTTGAAGAGAAGAACATAATTTTAGTTAAGGGCGCTGTTCCGGGTGCCATAAATTCAATTGTAGAGTTATACAAAAAATAGTTCAGGTTAGAAATGTTAGTCGATGTTTATAAAACTGACGGTACAGTCTCCGGACAGGTTGAATTGAATGATGGTGTTTTCTCGGTAGAACCCAATCATCACGTTCTTTACCTCGCTTCGAAGGTATATCTTGCCAATCAGAGGCAAGGTACACACAAGAGCAAAGAGAGAGGTGAGATCAGAGGCGGTGGCAAAAAGCCATGGAGACAAAAAGGAAGAGGCGGAGCACGTGCCGGTACAACCAGATCACCCCTTTGGGTGGGTGGCGGTCGCATCTTTGGTCCTAAACCAAGAGATTATCGCTTAAAAATACCCCGCAAAGTGGCAATGCTCGCCAAGAAATCAGCCCTCTCGCTGAAGATATCTGAAGAGAGACTGATGGTAGTTGAGAACTTCAACTATGAAGCTCCCAAGACAAAGGATTTTGCATCATTGCTTACCGCTTTGAAATTAGACGGGAAGAAAGTTCTTTTCCTGACCTCAGAGCACAATGAAAATGTTTACAAATCAGGCAGAAATATCGAGAAAATTAAAGTTCTCAGCGCACAGAGCGTTTCTACATACGATATCCTGAATAGCCAGGTATTGCTGCTTCAGTCCGGGGCGGTAGAATATTTCAACAATACTTATTCTAAAGAAAAGGTAGCGGCTGAGTAAATGAAAGAAGTATTAGTAAAGCCACTATACACCGAAAAGAGCGTTAAAATGCTTTCCGGAACCAAATATGGTTTCGAAGTAGCATGGGACGCGAACAAGATCGAGATTGCAAAGTCTGTCGAGAAAAAATTCGGTGTAAGCGTCATATCGGTAAATACAGTGAAGTACAGAGGAAAAATCAAAACCTCCTTCAGGAAGACAGGAAGATTTACCGGAAAAACACCTCGGTTCAAGAAAGCCTATGTTACTCTTAAACAGGGCGACAAGATCGAATTATTTGAACAAGCATAGTAGCAGACCGGAGTTTCAGAAATGGCAATAAGAAAATACAAGCCCACTACCCCCGGCACGAGGTTTAGATCCGTCTCGGAATTTACCGAGATCACCAAGACCACACCGGAGAAGTCACTTCTTCTCCCATTGGACAAATCGGGCGGTAGAAACAATCATGGTCGCGTAACTGCCAGACACAGAGGCGGTGGCCATAAGAGACAATACAGAATTATCGACTTTAAGCGGAACAAATTTGGTGTTCCTGCCACGGTCGCATCGATAGAATATGATCCTAACCGTACTTGCAGAATTGCGCTTCTTCACTACGCTGACGGCGAAAAAAGGTATATACTTGCTCCCGCCGGCATCAAAGTTGGTCAGAAGATAGTATCGGGTTCCGGATCAGAAATTAAAGTAGGTAACGCGCTCCCATTGAAAGAGATCCCTGTTGGTAGCTTTATCCACAATGTGGAATTGAAGCCCGGCAAAGGCGGTCAGCTTGCAAGAAGTGCAGGATCATCGATCCAGCTCGTCGCGAGAGAAAAAGATATGGCAACCCTTAAGCTCCCTTCAGGCGAAGTGAGACTCGTTAGAGTTGAATGCATGGCTACTTACGGTGTTGTTGGTAACGCTGATCACGAAAACATCAGCCTCGGCAAGGCCGGCCGTTCAAGATGGCTCGGATACAGACCTTACAGCCGTGGTGTTGCCAAGAACCCGGTTGACCATCCGATGGGTGGTGGTGAAGGAAAAACATCAGGTGGCGGGCATCCTGTTTCACCTTGGGGTCAGGCAGCTAAAGGTCTTAAGACCCGCAAGCGCAAGAATCCTTCGAACAGATACATTGTTAAACGTAGAAAGTAGTAGAGAGTAAGTATGCCAAGATCGATCAAAAAAGGCCCATTTATTCACTATAAGCTATTGAAAAAAGTACAACAGCTCAATGAGTCGGGACAGAAGAAGATTATCAAGACATGGTCTAGAGCTTCAATGATAACACCTGATTTCATCGGACACACTGTTGCTGTTCACAATGGTAACAAGATGATCCCGGTTTACGTAACCGAGAACATGATAGGTCACAAGTTCGGTGAATTTGCTCCTACCAGGATCTTCAGGGGTCACCCCGGTACCAAAGCAGAAAAAGCCTCAAGAGCTAGATAGGACGAACAAGAATGGAAGCTAGAGCAACATACAGATTTATCCCGTCATCGCCGAGAAAAATGAGATTGGTTGTCGATCTCGTTAGAGGCATGAATGCAGTGAAGGCAATGGAGTCACTTCAGTTCCAGCCAAAACATGCATCAAAAGATGCTTTGAAGGTTATTAAATCAGCCGTTTCTAACCTGATCAATAACAACGAAGAAGCCCGGATCCAACCCGAGAACGTGTACATCAAAGAGATCTTTGTTAACAACGGTCCTTCGATGAAGAGAATACTGCCTGCACCAATGGGTCGCGCATATCGAGTAAGAAAAAGAATGTGCCACTTAACGGTAGTAGTTGCAACTCATTCAACATCATCACAGGAGGCTTAACTTGGGTCAGAAAACACACCCGATCGGGATTAGAGTAGGAATTATCAGAGGCTGGGAATCTAACTGGTTCGAAAAGAAAAGTTACGCTACCAAACTCAGAGAAGATCAGGAGATCCGTTCATACGTAAAGACAAGACTCAGAAACGCGTCTGTCTCAAGAATTGTGATCGATAGAACAACCAAGAATGTTATCGTAACCATCCACACTGCCAAACCCGGTCTCGTTATCGGTAAAAGCGGTCAAGACATCCAGAAGCTTGAGGAAGAACTCAAAGTTAAATTCGTCAAGGACGTCAAGGTTCAGGTAACCGAGATCAAGAAGCCGGAACTCGACGCGACGATCGTAGCCGAGAACATCGCAAGACAGCTTGAGGGAAGAATCTCCTTCAGAAGGGCAATGAAAACTTCACTCTCAACCACCATTAAAGCCGGTGGTGAAGGAATAAAGATCATGTGCGCCGGTCGTCTTGGTGGTGCAGAAATGGCAAGAACCGAGCAGTACAAAGAAGGCAGAACACCACTTCATACCCTCAGATCGGATATCGACTATGCCAACGGCAGAGCTGAAACCATCTACGGTTCGATCGGCATCAAAGTCTGGATCTGCCGTGGTGAGATCTTAGGTAAACGAGTATCAGACTAAAAATCGGAGATTGCTGACATATGTTAATGCCAAAAAGAGTAAAGTTTAGGAGAGCCCAAAGGGGACGAATGACCGGAAAGGCCTACAGGGGCTCATCGGTTGCATTCGGCGATTTTGGTCTGAAAGCTCTCGAACCGGCCTGGATCACAAGCCGTCAGATCGAAGCCTGCCGTATCACCCTTTCAAGAAAAATGAAGAGGGATGGTAAGGTTTGGATCAGGATCTTCCCCGACAAGCCTGTTTCAAAGAAGCCTCTCGAAACCCGTATGGGTAAAGGTAAAGGCGCGCCCGAGTTCTGGGTTGCCGTGGTTAAACCGGGCAGGATCATGTTTGAAGTTGCCGGAGTTAGTGAAGAGATAGCCAAAGAAGCTTTGGGTACATGCTCTTACAAACTCCCGATTAAAACCAAGGTCGTAGCCAGACCCGATTTTGAAAAGGAATAAGACACCATGAAGTTGAAAGATATCAGAGAGCTGTCTCCCGAAGAGTTGAAATCCACGCTTGCCGACAATTTTGAGGCACTCAATAACCTCAAGTTCAGGAATGCCTTAAAGCAAGAGGCAAACCCTGCTGCAATCAAGAACACGAGAAAGACCATCGCACGCATACTTACTGTTCAGAAAGAGCGTGAGATGAAAGCTCAGAATAATTAAGACCGGGAGCTTGAAAAGATAATGGAAAGAAATAACAGAAAAACAAGAATCGGAAAAGTTGTAAGCAACAAGATGGACAGAACAATTGTTGTTGCCATTGAAAGAAGAGTTGCACACCCGATCTACAAGAAGTACTATAAAAGTACCACAAAACTGATGGCGCACGATGCATCCAACGATTGCCAGCCCGGCGATGTCGTTAAGATTATGGAAACGCGCCCTCTCAGCAAAAATAAAAGATGGCGTTTAGTTGAAACTTTGATCAAAGCAAAGTAGTTTTTACCGGAGAAAGAAATGATTCAGGAAGAAACCAATTTAGTAGCTGCCGATAATTCCGGTGCTAAGAGATTAAAATGTATCCGGGTGCTCGGTGGCAGCAACAGAAGATACGCCAGTGTAGGAGACCTCATCGTGGTCTCTGTCAAAGCTGCTATTCCAAATGCAGGTGTTAAAAAAGGCGATGTTTCGAAGGCTGTTATTGTACGTACCAAAAAGGAAGTTAGAAGAAAAGACGGCTCATACATCCGCTTTGATGAAAATGCCGCTGTCCTTCTTAACAACCAGGGCGAGCCCAAGGGAACCCGTATATTCGGACCCGTTGCAAGAGAACTTAGAGAGAGAAACTTCATGAAAATTGTTTCTCTGGCACCTGAAGTACTGTAGAGGAAAAAATGGCTAAGATAAACTTTAAAAAGAACGACAAAGTAAAAGTTATCGCCGGTAACGATAAAGGCACTGTTGGCAGGATCCTGAAGATCTTCAAGAAAACAGATCGCGTTATTGTTGAAGGTGTTAACCTCAGAAAAAGACACACGAAGCCCAATCAGACCAACCCTCAGGGTGGTATCATTGAGAAGGAAGCTCCGATCCACGTATCGAATATAATGATAATCGATGCAAAGACCGGTGAACCCTCAAGGCTGGGTGGAAAACTGATAGTGGACGAAAAAACCGGTAAAGAAAAAGTAGTCCGCGTCAGTGTTAAAAGCGGTGAAATGATATAAATAAGGACCAAGGTTTAAGAAATGGCAGAAAAAACAAAAAAGAAACCTGAAGTTAAAGAAAAGAAGGCCGCCGCGGAGACTGCTGAACCGGCAGTAAAGATCCCGTCCCGTCTTTTCAACTACTATAAAAAAGATGTGATTCCTACGCTCACAACCAAGTTTCAGTACGATAATGTAATGCAGGTTCCAAGGCTCGAGAAGATCGTTGTTAATATGGGTGTTGGTGATGCTATCGCTGACCCGAAGATCCTCGAAGAAGCAGTAAAGAACCTTGAAGCTTTCACCGGTCAGAAACCGACCATCAGAAAAGCCAAGCAGGCGATCTCTAACTTCAAGTTGAGAGCCGGCATGAACATTGGGGCTAAAGTTACCTTAAGAAGAGACAGAATGTATGAGTTTTTCGACAGACTCATCAATATCGCTCTTCCGCGAGTAAGAGACTTCAAAGGGCTTTCGGACAAATCGTTCGATGGCAGAGGCAACTACACTTTCGGAATTAAAGAGCAGATCATCTTTCCTGAGATCGACGTTGACAAGGTAACCCGCATTTTAGGTATGGATATTACAATTGTAACCAGCGCTAAGTCTGACGCAGAGGCTTTTGAACTGCTCACCGCGTTTGGATTCCCCTTCAGAAAAAAAGGTAACTAAAAGTTAAACCGAGGTTTTATTAATGGCAAGAAAAAGTCTTATAGCCAGAGAAGAAAAAAGAGCGAAATTATACGAAAAGTATAAGAAACTTAGAGAAGAACTGAAGGCATCCGGTGACTGGGAAGCCCTCCAGAAGCTTCCAAAAAACGCTTCACCGGTACGTCTCCACAACAGGTGCATGATGACTGGCAGAGCCAGAGGTTATTACAGAAAGTTTGGTGTATCCAGACTCGTCTTCAGAGAAAAAGCTTTGCGCGGTGAAATACCCGGTGTAAAGAAATCAAGTTGGTAAAAGGAGATTCTTAAGAAATGACAATGTCTGACCCTATAGCCGATTTCTTGACAAGATTAAGAAATGCAATAAAGGCTAACAAGAGAAGAGTTGAGATCCCCTCATCGAACATGAAAGTAGCTATTGCCGGACTTCTGAAGAAATATGGCTATATCTACGATTTTGAAGTGATCCCTGACAACAAGCAGAATGTCCTTCGGATACTCCTGAGATATTCACAGGGAAAACCCGCGATTAACGGATTGAAGAAAGTAAGCACCCCGGGGCTTAGAGTTTACAAATCTGTAGACGAACTGCCAAGGGTGTTAAATGGTTATGGTATCGCTATTTTATCCACTTCAAGTGGTATAATGACAGATAAGCAGGCTAAACGGGCCAATGTTGGCGGCGAAGTTCTCTGCTATATTTGGTAAATCATAAACGGAGCAATAAAAGTGTCACGAATAGGTAAAAAACCGGTAGAAATACCAAATGGCGTCACCGTTACCCTGAATGGTAACGACGTGACCGTTAAAGGGCCGAAAGGGCAGCTCAGCAGATCTTTCCAGAGTGCTGTCGAAATCAAGCAAGAAAATGACACACTGGTTGTTACCAGAAAAGATGATCAGAAAGAAAGCAGAGCCCTTCACGGATTAACCAGGTCGCTCATTCAGAACATGGTGACCGGTGTTAGCGACGGATATTCAAAAACCCTCGATATCGTGGGTGTTGGATACAAAGTTGAAGCAAAAGATAAAAACCTCCTCCTGTCGCTCGGATATTCACACCCGATTTACTTCATCCCTCCGGATGATGTTTCACTTCAGGTGACAACTCCTACCCAGATCGTTATTAGCGGCATCAATAAAGAGTCAGTCGGTCTGGTAGCTGCAAAATTAAGATCACTCAGGAAACCTGAACCTTATAAAGGCAAAGGTATCAAGTACTCGAATGAAACAATTAGAAGGAAAGCCGGAAAAACAGCCGGTAAGAAATAATCGGAGTTGAAGTAATGAAAACAAATTCAAGATCAAAGATCAAAACAAAGATCAGAGCAAAGATCTCGGGTACTGCTGAAAGACCAAGACTCACGGTTACCCGCAGCCTCAATCAGATCTACGCCCAGCTTGTCGATGACAGTGCCGGTAGCACTGTACTCGCGGCTTCCTCCCTTAGCAAAGATCTTCAGGATGAACTGAAGAACGCTCAGGGCAAAACAGCAAAATCGAAAGTGGTAGGAGTTTACCTTGCCAAGAAAGCAGTTGAACAAAACATCACCACAATCGTTTTCGACAGGAACGGCTACAAGTATCACGGTCGCGTGAAAGCTTTGGCTGATGGTTTAAGAGAAGGCGGCTTACAGTTCTAACAAATTCTTGCCGAGTCGTCTAACGGCAGGACAGCGGCCTTTGGAGCCGTATGTGGAGGTTCGAATCCTCCCTCGGCAGCAGAGATAACTAGATTAACGGAGTATAAATTTTGAAGAGCACAAGAAATACAAATCCAGACGGCCTTAAAGAAAAGGTTGTTCACATAAACCGTGTAGCCAAGGTAGTAAAAGGCGGTAGAAGGTTCGGCTTCAACGCTATTGTTGTTGTTGGCAACGGTAATGGTATGGTCGGGATCGGTCTTGGCAAAGCCAACGAAGTAACCGATGCCATTCAGAAGGGCATTGATGATGCCAGAAAGAACATGAAACAGGTTTTGATCGGTTCGCATACACTTCCACATGAAGTTATCGGAAAGTTCGGAGCCGGAAAAGTTCTTCTTAAACCCGCGACTCCCGGTACCGGTCTTATTGCCGGAGGTGGTGTTCGCGCGGTTCTCGAAGCAGCCGGTGTTCAGGACGTTCTTACCAAATCACTTGGTTCAAGCAATCCCCACAATCAGGTTAAGGCAACTTTAGCAGGTCTTCTCGATTTGAGAAGCGCGAAAGACATCGCGGACTTAAGAGGTCTTTCTGTTAAAGAAATGTTCACCTTATAGTTCGGAGAAACGAAATGAAATTAAAAATAACTCAAACAAAAAGCGTTATTGACAGACCCAAAGATCAGAAGGCTACTATTGAAGCACTTGGGCTGTGCAGACCTCACAGGACTGTTGAACACACTGACACCCCCCAGATCAGAGGGATGATCAGAAAAGTAGCACATCTCGTTAAAGTGGAAGAAATTCAGGATTAAAAGACATGAGTTACCTTAGCAATTTGAAATATGCTCCCGGAGCAGTTAAAAAGAAAAAGAGAGTAGCCCGCGGTTCAGGTTCCGGACACGGAAAGACCGCGACGAGAGGATCCAACGGTCAGATGTCGAGATCAGGTGCCAATCACAGAGCCTGGTTCGAAGGTGGTCAGATGCCTATTCAGCGCCGTATCCCAAAATTCGGTTTTACTCCTCCTTTCAAGATTCACTATCAGACAGTCAACCTGTTTGATATTCAAAACCTCGTTGATGCCGGTAAGCTTGATGAGAACACCGTCACGATAGAAGTGCTCCTAAAATCCGGTGTTATCTCTACAGCCAACCGTCCGGTTAAGATCCTCGGTACAGGGGAACTTACAGCAGCGGTAACAGTTAAAGGTCATCAATTCAGTAAATCGGCAACCGAAAAGATCGAAGCTGCCGGTGGTAAAACAGAAACAATATAACTGAGTATCAATGCAGCGTTTTATTGAAGTAATCAAAAACATTTTTAAGATCGAGGAACTTAGGAAGAGAGTTTTATACACTCTTCTTATTTTATTGATCGTGAGAATTGGCGCGCACATTGCCCTGCCGGGCGTTGACAGCGCACTTCTCAAGAGTGCCATGAACCGTCAGAGCAGCGACTCACTTTTTGGTTTGTATGACCTCTTTGTGGGTGGCGCTTTCAAAAACGCGGCGATCTTTGCTTTGGGTATCATGCCTTACATTTCGGCATCGATCATCCTTCAGCTCGCTGCCGCTGTGCTCCCTTCAATCGCCAAACTCCAGCAGGAAGGCGAAGAGGGTAGAAAAAAGATCAATCAGATGACCAGAGTTGGCACGGTTCTTATCGCGGGCCTTCAGGCTTGGGGAACCACTTTCACTCTGAACAGACCTGCTGATGGTGGTGGTATCATCGCTGCCGGTATCGACCCCTTCTTTTGGTCGATGCAGTCGGTGCTCATTCTCACTGCCGGAACCATCTTCATGATGTGGATGGGCGAGCAGATCACTGAGAGAGGCATCGGTAACGGTATATCACTCATTATTTTTATCGGAATTATCGACAGGCTTCCATACGCGTTTCTGGCTGAGTATCAGTCGATTCAGGCGGGTGGAAACCTTATAATATCACTTATCTTGATAATCTTTCTTGTCTTTATCATCGCGGGTGTTATTCTTGTTACCCAGGGTACAAGAAGAATACCGGTTGAATATGCCAAGAGGGTTGTGGGAAGAAAAGTTTACGGCGGTGTAACACAGTATATCCCTCTCAGGGTTAATACCGCGGGTGTTATGCCGATCATCTTCGCCCAGGCGATCATGTTCATCCCGAACACTTTGCTTTCATTTTTTCCGAACAGTGAATTTATACAATCGGTATCCAGATATTTCAACTACACATCGTTTGTATATTCGTTTTTCTATGCTATCATTATTATCTTCTTTACCTACTTCTACACAGCGATTGCTTTCAATCCGAAGGAAGTTGCTGATAACATGAAGAGGCAGGGAGGATTTATCCCGGGTATCAGACCGGGGAAACAGACCGCTGAATTTATTGACAATATCCTGACAAAGATCACCCTTCCGGGCTCGATCTTTCTTGCGATAATCGCGATACTTCCGGCGTTTGTTTCAAGATTCAATATTGCTCCGACCTTCGCCCAGTTCTTTGGGGGAACCAGTCTCCTGATCGTTGTTGGTGTGGCTCTCGATACAATGAACCAGATCAACTCAATGATGGTAATGAGACATTATGACGGTTTCATGAAGGGCGGAAAATTAGTTAGAAGAAGATCTTATTAATTGTGATTCATATTAAGAATGCCAGAGAAATTGATGCCATCCGTGAGAGTTGCCGGATTGTTGCAGAAACATTGAACCTGGTAAAAAAAGCAACAAAAGCGGGAATAACAACCGGAGAGCTGGACCAAATGGCTGAAGATCATATCAGAAGCCGTGGAGGAATTCCTGCTTTCAAAGGATACCGGCAAGTGGGTACACCCCCATTCCCGGGTACACTTTGCATCTCGATCAATGATACCGTGGTTCACGGAATCCCGGGAGACAGGGTAATAACCGAAGGAGACCTGGTATCTCTGGACTGTGGCGTTAAAAAAAACGGCTTCTATGGCGACGCGGCTTTGAGCGTTCTCGTAGGTGATGACGAACGTAAACAGAAGCTAATGGAAGTAACCGAAAGATCTTTGTACCTCGGTATCGAGCAGGCTGTTGCCGGTAACCGTGTACATGATATCTCGCACGCGGTTCAAAAATATGTGGAAGCCAACGGTTTTTCAGTTGTCCGGGCCCTTTGCGGTCATGGGGTTGGAAAATACCTTCATGAAGATCCTTCTATTCCGAATTACGGAATAAAAGGAACAGGCAAAAAGCTTAAGGATGGTATGACTCTTGCTATCGAGCCCATGGTTAACACTGGCAAGTACGAGGTCTTCGAATTGAGCGACGGCTGGACGATCAAAACGGTTGATGGTTTACCTTCTGCTCACTTTGAGCATACAATCCTGGTAAACGGACATAAACCAGAAATCTTAACCGTAGAATAAATGGCAAAACAAGGACCAATAAAAGTTGACGGAGTGATCACTGAAACATTGCCTAACGCAAGTTTCAAGGTGAAACTGGAAAACGGACACGAAATACTGGCACATATCTCCGGTAAAATGCGCATGCACTTTATCAAGATACTCGTTGGTGACCGCGTCTCTATCGAGCTTTCTCCGTATGATCTGACAAAAGGAAGAATAACTTACCGGTATAAATAGCGGAGTATTAGATGAAAGTAAGAGCTTCAGTTAAAAAAGTATGCGAGCACTGCAAAATAATCAAGAGAAAAGGCAGTATCAGGGTTATTTGCAAGAACCCAAAGCATAAACAAAGACAAGGATAGAATTTTTTCAAAGGAGAAATTTAATTGGCACGTATAGCTGGTGTAGATTTACCAAAGAATAAAAAGATTTTTTACGGCCTGCAGTACATTTTCGGAATAGGTCCAAACATTGCTGAGGAAATCCTTCAGAAAGCTTCGATCGATCCCGACAGAAAAGTCGGCTCGCTCACCGAAGATGAAGTGGGTAATATCAGATCTGTTATTCAAGCGGACTATAAAGTGGAAGGTGCGCTGCGCTCTGAAGTTCAGCTCAACATCAAACGCCTTATAGATATCGGTACTTACAGAGGTTTGAGGCACAGAAGAGGACTTCCGGCAAGAGGTCAGAGAACCCGAACAAATTCCCGTACCAGAAAAGGTAAGAGGAAAACAGTTGCCGGTAAGAAAAAAGCAGTAGCCAAAAAGTAATTGAAAATCGGAGGATAGTAATTTGGCAAAAACTACTAAAAAAGTTAAAAAGAAACATGTTGTCGACGCCAACGGTATCGCGCACGTTAAGGCTTCATTCAACAACGTATTGGTAACCCTTACCGATATCTACGGCAACACGATCTCATGGTCGACTGCCGGAAGGAACAGCTTTAAAGGTTCCAGAAAGAACACTCCATTTGCCGCTCAGGTCACCAGTGAAGCAGCTGCAAAGGAAGCCTATGATCTTGGTTTAAGAAGAGTCGAGGTCAGAGTTAAGGGCCCCGGTGCCGGCAGAGAATCAGCCATAAGAGCCCTCGTTAACGTTGGGTTCGAGATCACTTCGATCAAAGATATAACGCCCATCCCTCACAATGGATGCAGGCCACCCAAAAGAAGAAGAGTTTAATTTTATCATTGGAGAATTATTAAATGGCAAGATACACCGGTTCGGTTTGTAAATTGTGTAGAAGGGAGAGACAGAAACTGTTCCTTAAAGGGAGCAGATGCTTCTCAGAAAAGTGCCCGTTTGAAGAGAAAGGCAAAGAAGGAAAGAGAAAGAACTATCCTCCGGGGCAGCATGGCCAGTCACGTAAATCAAAGGTTTCTGAATACGGCATTCAGTTGAGAGAAAAACAGAAGATCAAAAGGATCTACGGAGTTCTCGAAACCCAGTTCAGAACTATTTTCGAGAAAGCTTCAAGCCAGAAGGGTATCACCGGTACCAACATGCTTCAGCTTCTTGAAAGAAGACTCGACAATGTTGTTTACCGTCTCGGTTTCGCTCCTTCACGCAAGTCTGCGCGTCAGCTCGTGCGTCACAGACACATTCTTGTGAACGGAAATATTGTTGATATTCCCTCATACACTCTCATGCCGGGTGATGTGATTAAAATTAAAGACAAGAGCAAACAGCTGGATGTTATTCACAATTCGCTCAAGAGAGTTAAAGACAGTCTCTACCCATGGTTGAGCGTCGATAAAGCCACCCTCAGCGGTACATTCATCAATGTGCCTGAGAGAGAGGAAATGCAGCTTAACGTCAACGAGCAGTTCGTTGTAGAGTTGTACTCTAAATAACAACAATGAAATTTTTAGAGGTTTAAATGAGTGGATCATATCTGAAGATACCGGATGCTGTTATTTGCGAGGAATCGACTTACAGCAGCACTTTTGGCAGGTTCTTTTTGCAGCCGCTTGAAAGGGGTTACGGTGTAACCATCGGAAACTCCCTCAGAAGAATTCTTATTTCTTCTCTTCCAGGAGCTGCTTTCACTGCCGTAAAGCTTGGCGGGGTTCTTCATGAGTTCAGCACCATTCCCGGTGTTGTTGAAGACGTAACTGAGATCATCCTGAACCTTAAACAGGTCAGAATGAAATTATTGAATAAAAAACCGGCCAAGATCGAGTTCACGATCCAGGGACCCAAAGAGGTAACTGCCGCTGATATTCAAAAATATACTGCGGATCTCGAGATCCTGAACCCCAACCAGCACATCGCGACACTTCAGGCTGACGCCAAATTTGAAGTGGAGCTCCGTGTCGGAAGAGGTAAGGGTTATGTTCCCGCGGTTGATAACAAGTCACCGGATTTCGCCATCGGGATGATCGCGATAGATTCGATCTATTCACCGATTGTTAACGCGACATACGAGGTTGAAAACGTACGTATTGGCGACAGGAATGACTATGAGAAACTCGTGGTCAACATCACCACCGACGGTTCGATCACTCCGGATGACGCACTTACACAAGCAGCTAAAATAATGAGGGATCACCTCCAGCTCTTTATCAATTTTGACATTGAGCAGGAAGACACTCATGAAGAAGTGAAAAAAGATTCTGAAAAAGAAAGAATCAAAAAAATACTTCTCACCAATGTTGACGATCTCGAGTTAAGCGTGCGCGCTCATAATTGCCTGAAAGCTGCTAACATCAAAACCATCTCCGATCTGGTGGCAAAGGATGAAGCTGAAATGTTGAAGTTCAGAAACTTTGGCCGGAAGTCACTTGCGGAATTGATGGAGATCGTCGAAACGTTAGGCCTTGAATTTGGCATGAATATCGACGAATACATTAAAGACGAAAGCAGTTCAAACTAATCCGGATGAAGGTTTAAGAAATGAGACATAGAGTTAAAGGTAGAAAATTAAAAAGAACCCACAGCCACAGGAACGCTCTCCTTAAAAATCTGGCTGCGGCACTCTTTTTACACAAAAGGATCGAAACAACCCTTGCCAAGGCAAAGGAACTTAGATCTTTCGCTGAACCACTGATCACTAAAGCCCGCAAGGGAACTCTTCATGATCAGAGGATCGTAATGAGCGTTCTTAGAAACAAGGAAGCCGCGAAAGAACTCTTTAGAAGTATCGCTCCTCAGGTTGGTGACAGAAAAGGTGGTTACACCAGAGTTGTCAGAACCGGCGTAAGGCTTGGTGATGCCGCTCAGATGGCGATCATCGAACTTGTCGATTACAATGAAGCAGCCAATCAGATGGCAGCAGCGAGGAAGGAAGCCCGTGAGGCGGCCGCTCAGTCAAGGAAAGAAAAGGAAGCCGAAAAAGCACCGGTTGAGGCCTGATCTTCCTGAATCATTTTCCCCAAAGAGTAATCCGTAACAGGATTACTCTTTTTTTTATATGTTTGAAACAATAGAATTTACAGGATCCTTCACGGATCTTTCGTCGTTAAAAATCAGGTTACCCGAAGTGGTGATTGCCGGCAGGTCTAATGCCGGGAAGTCATCCTTTATTAACCATGTAACCGGAAAAGCCGGGATCGCCCGTGTAAGTTCGACTCCCGGGAAAACCCGTTCTCTGAATTACATTAAGATCGACGGTTCATTTTATTTTGTTGATCTTCCCGGATACGGATATGCAAAGGTAAGCAAAACCGAACGGGAAAGGTGGGGCAAGTTCATCGGGGATTATTTCCTGGCGTCAGGGAGCATCCGGCTTGTTATCCATCTGGTTGATAGCAGGGTGCCGGGGAATGCTCACGACCTTGAGTTTAATAAGTTCTGCGGGTCTTTTCCAAACGGTTATATAATGCTGCTTACAAAAACCGACAAGCTGAATCAAAGGGAGATGAGCGCGGCAATGAAGGCCGCCGAACAGTGTTACCCCGGATTAAAAGCGTTCGAGAGCATTTTCCCTTACACCATCCGCTCCGGAAAGTTCAAAAAACTGGTAATATCACAGATCAGGAATCATTTGGATCACACAAATGATATTTTGATTTGATTATCTGATTGTTCAAGACTATTTTTGAAGTTTAAAGAGTTTCGAAATTCGGATGAATAAAAATCAGCTCACTAAATATGGTCTTATAGCGTTAGCATCTGTTTTTCTGGTGCTTCTTATCGTTATAGGTGACACGGTGACTCGTGGTGTAATGGGGCTGGTTCTCATTGTTGATCTTGTCTACCTTTATCTTCTTTACCGGAAAGAGAAGTCGGAGAAGGCTTTTGATGAAATTCTTAAAGACGCAAAACCGCACAGCGACCCCCACGAGTTTTTTGATTCCGAATCGGTAAAGGTTACGGGGACTTTCATTCCCAATGAGCCGGCGCATTCGCAGGTGAAACAACAAGTTGCCCCTGCTTTTAAGCAAAATATTGTAACTGCCACCCCTGATTCCCCCCGGAAGGGGAACATAATAACATTGAGTGACGAGGAGCCTTCTGATATCAGTGAGCGCTATTTCGAGATCATTAATGAAACTGCTCCCGGTGTTGAAAACAATAAAGCAACCATAAGCTTTTTCCTCGACAAAGTGATCAAACTTGTCAGGGAGGGAATGATGGCGCACAGTGCTGTTTTTTATTGGGTAAACCAAAGCAGCAAGCGCCTTTCGCCTGCCGCGTATGTTGTTGGGACTGATGACTTTAAGGTTTCGCAAATCCCTCTTGCAGGTGACCTTCTGAGTCAAGTGATTAACAACGAACGTCCGGTTTCGAAAGCAAGCATTGGGGCCGGGGAAGAATCCTCGATGATAAAATATTATAATGCCCCTCACGGCATCAAAAGTTTTGCAGCCGTTCCGGTCTTTTTCGACAGGAAAGTTATTGGGGTTATGGCGGTCGACAGTAAAGATGAAGACGCTTTTGGTCCCGAGACCCTCTTCGCAATGGGCAGATATGTAAGAATTGTAACCCACGTTCTTTCAATCGTACAGACTGGTTTTCTTGAAGGGCTGGCGGAAAAGCGTTTAAAGGCAATGAACGGCATCATTGATCAGCTTTTAATCTCAAACTCGGTCGATGATATCCTTGGAGTATTTGAACAGAGGCTAAGGGAACTGATCCCTGCCAAGGTTATTTATTTCCTCGACTTCTCGGGAGCATCAAATTCTTTCCGGATCTCAAGGGTTTTCTCGCACGACGGAGCACCGTTCGTGGTTGAAGGCACTGAAGTGGAAATAGCGAACACACTGGCAGGAACCCAGCTTTCGAACGCGGGTCCCTTGTACTACAAGAACCTTGGTGAAGAGGAGACTCCCAGATTCAATCAGGCCGAAGAGAGGGTTTCTCAAGGCTCATTCCTTACGGTTCCGTTGAATATAAATGGACAATTACTCGGGATACTCTGCCTTGAATCACCTGAAAATAACGCGTTCACCTCGGCGGAAACAAGATTTGTGGCACGGCTGAACTCACTGCTGTCGTATGTGTTCTACAACTATTCGCTTCAGATGATGCTCCGCAACGATGTGCTCTACGACGCGGAGACCAGGGTGATGAACAAGAAGTTCTTCATGGAGCGTGTGGATCAGGAGCTTCAAAGGGTCAAGCAGTTCAATCTCGGCGGAGCACTCGCCCTGGTCAGCGTTGATAAAGCACCGGAGCAGATGGAGCTGTTTGGCGCGGATCCAAGCGCGAAACCAAACCTGCGACTGGCAGAATTCCTCAGAAGTGAAGCCAACCATGAGTTAACAGTTGGAAAACTTGACAAAGATATTTTCGGTATTTTCTTTTTCGGGAAGGAAACCAAACGTGCCTTCATTTGGGCTGAAAAATTCAAATCGAAGGTCACAAAACAGTCAGCCACAGCCTCGGGCGGCGGAAACGGATTTACCGTTTCGATCGGTATCGCTCCGGCGGAAAACAAAAACAGTTTCGAGGAAATTTTCCAGAACGCCCTTCTCGCGCTTCAGAAAGCACAGGAAGGAAGCGGCGGTAAAGTAGTCTCATCAACTTAGGAGAAAACGGGATCAAAAATTTTATTTTTATCGTGCTCGATGGTGTCGGGATAGGTGAACTGCCCGATGCTCCCAATTACAACGACCAGGGGAGCAATACCCTGGTAAACACCGCCGGCAAGACGGGTGGACTGAACATACCAAACCTCAGAGCCCTCGGGCTCGGGAACATCAGCCCGATACCTGGCGGTGCTCCCGTCGGTGCTCCCGCAGGAGCATTTGGAAAGATGCTTGAAGTATCCAAAGGGAAGGATTCAACTTCGGGACACTGGGAACTTGCCGGGATCATCTCACCAAGGGATTTTGATTATTTCCCTCAAGGATTTCCCAAAGACATGATGGACCGCTTCCTTGAACTCACCGGATGCTCCGGTTTTCTCGGAAACAAGGCAGCCTCCGGAACCGAGATCATCAAAGAGCTCGGAGAGGAGCACATCAGAACCGGCTTCCCTATAGTTTATACATCAGCGGATTCTGTTTTTCAGATAGCAGCGCATGAAGAGCATTTCGGGCTTGAGCGCCTTTATGAGGTATGCGAGATAACCCGGCACAAATTGCTCAATGAGCATTTTGTCGGTCGTGTAATCGCCCGGCCGTTTATTGGAGAAACCTCTGAAACCTTCAAACGCACCACAAACCGCCGTGATTACTCACTCGATCCCCCGGGTGAAACGATGCTCGATCATCTCCGTGCCAACGGCATCAAAACCGTGGCCATAGGCAAGATAGGCGATCTCTTCAACGAGAAGGGGCTTGATGTTATTGTTCACACCAAATCGAACAGTGAAGGGTGTGCCGAAACACTAAAAGCGATGGGTGAACACACCAACTCATTCATCATGACCAACTTGGTTGATTTTGATGTTTATTTTGGTCACCGTCTCGATCCCGAAGGTTTCAGAAACGCCCTTGAGGAGTTCGACCGGGTGCTCCCGGAAATCCTCGCCAAAATGGATGATTCCGACGTTCTGCTGCTCACTGCCGATCATGGAAATGATCCTACGGTCAACTCAACTGATCACACGAGGGAATACGTTCCCGTACTGCTGACAGGTAAGGGGGTCGCCCCTGTTGACCTTGGTACACGCAAAACTTTTGCTGACGCGGGAAAGACAGTGCTCGACTGGTTTGGCATCGATGCTCCTGTTCCGGGAGAGAGTTTTCTTCAGCGGAGCTGATACTTCCCCAATATGGTTAATACCCCGGGGAACAACGAGGGAATTAAAACAGTCTAAAAATTGTTTAATGGTTGGAGATGTTCCGGCCCTGAAATCGAGGCAGATGTGATCATAGGAAAAGTGATCGGGACCGTTTGGTCAACAAAAAAAGATGAAAATCTGGTGGGAGCCAAGTTCCTCATCGTAAGGGAGCTTGACCTCGACCTTAACGAGAAAACAAATTTTGTAATAGCCGTCGACAGCGTCGGCGCCGGTGAAGGAGAAGTGGTGCTTGTGGCAACTGGTAGCAGTGCCCGACAGACCAATATTACCAAGAACAAACCGGTGGACGCTGTGATTATGGCGATAATCGATAAACTCGACAAAGCGGAGCAGTAGCATGTTCCTGGCACGCGTTATCGGGAATTTATGGGCAACGAGAAAATACGAGAGCCTCGAAGGGGCTTCGTTCAGGATCATTCAGCCCCTTAATTCAGATCTGGAAAAAACCGGATCCCCGTTTATCGCGGTTGACACAGTCGGAGCCGGACCGGGTGAAATAGTGGTTTACATCACCGCGAGTGAAGCAGTGATACCACTTCCCGTTGACATGGCCCCCGTTGACGCGTCAATAGTTGCCATCGTGGACTCTTTGTACACGGACAAGAATGTTTAACTTTTTGAATAACTTTACCAGAGAGAGGTGGTATCGGTGAGAATAACAAAGCAATATACCAACCGTGAAAGCCAGTCGCTTGACAAATATCTGCAAGAGATCGGCAAAGTTGATTTGCTTACTCCTGACCAGGAGATTGAACTTGCCATCCGTATTAAGAACGGAGATCAGAACGCGCTCGAAACACTGACCAAAGCGAACCTCAGGTTCGTGGTGTCAGTTGCTAAACAGTATCAGAACCAGGGTCTTTCCCTTGGTGACCTGATCAACGAGGGTAACCTTGGACTTATAAAGGCAGCGCGCAGATTCGATGAGACCAGAGGATTTAAATTCATTTCGTACGCGGTGTGGTGGATCCGTCAGTCGATACTTCAGGCGCTCGCTGAGCAGTCAAGGATCGTCCGTCTTCCATTGAACCGCGTAGGCGCGCTGAACAAGATCACAAAGGCATACAGCCAGCTTGAGCAGGAATACGAAAGGGAGCCAAGAGCTTCAGAGATCGCCCAAGAAGTGGAGATGGACGTGAACGAAGTGGCTGATACACTTAAAATATCGGGTCGCCACGTATCGGTTGATGCTCCATTCGCTCAGGGAGAAGACAACAGATTGCTCGACGTTCTTCAGAACGACCAGCATCCGATGCCCGACTATACATTGATGTCTGAATCGCTCAAGAAAGAGATCGGCCGTGCCCTCTCCGCTCTTACGGAAAGGGAAGCCGAGGTTATAAGGCTCTACTTCGGTCTGAACAAAGAGCACTCACTCACACTCGAAGAGATAGGTGAAAAATTCAACCTCACCCGTGAAAGAGTGCGTCAGATTAAAGAGAAAGCGATCAGAAGATTGCAGAGAAATCCTAAAACCAAAAATCTCAAGGCATATCTTGGTTCTTAGAAGAAGGCTTTTCCACCTTTTAGTTGCAGCCGGCGGGGTTATGTTCCTGACCGGCTGTTCACTTTTTGAGCCCGCGACCGGCAGGGGTACACATCCCACTGACACGAATCCCCCCAAGCCGGAGGTATCAACCACGCGGGTTCCTGAAGAAACCAAAAAACCGGAAATACCGGCCCCCAAAAAAGAAGAGGAACTCCGGATTCCGGTAGCCGACACTTCCGACAGCGGCGCCGATGAGGAATATTACTATCTTCCCGAGTCAGAAATGATCTCGATGGACGATCTGATAATGGACAATGTCGGGAACCTGACCGACAAGCAGAAGGAAAACCGTGACATACTTATAATGAACATCATCAAGTATCTCGGCGTGCCTTACGTTTGGGGTGGCAACACGATGAACGGGCTTGACTGTTCGGGGTTCACAAAATTAGTGTTCAGAGAGGCATTCGCCATTGAGCTGTTCAGGGTTGCCCGCGATCAGTTCACGCAAGGTGAAGTGGTGCCCTCTTTTGAAGCCTTGCAGTTCGGTGATCTGATATTTTTCGATACCCGTCCTTCATCGCGTCCGGGTCATGTGGGTATCTACCTTGGGCACGGGCTTTTCGCTCACGCGAGCACCAAACAGGGCGTTATTGTTTCCTCGTTCGATACCAAATATTATCGTGATAAATACATGGGTGGTAGAAGGTTTAAGAACCTGTTTGAGTAAGGCCAAAGGCTGAAATTCCCGTTAAATTTACCGGATAAAAAAAACTGCCCTGATCTTTCAAAGCAGCTTTAAAATTACGAACAACTAATCGCTCATCACTCATTCCGCCACAGGCGGATCATCACTAACCTCTGACCACTAACCACTATTTAGCCATTTCAATCATCAGATCGATCTCTTTAAGCATTTCAGCTTCGTTATCGTTGAATCCTACAGATTCAAAGCGGATCTTTCCGGTGCGGTCGATGATGAATTTGGTGGGGATGCCTGAGACTTCATAGTCGGTGATCACCTGGTCTTTTTCATCCATCAGCACTCTAAACGGGTAACCGTTTTTGGTCATGAAGTCGATGGCGTTCTTCTTTTTGTCTTTCGCTGTCTCCCAGGCGTTCACGAAAAGGAAAACCACGTTGGGGTCTGACTTGTACTTCTCAACCGCTTTTTTCAGGGTGGGGAATGAAGCGATGCATGGGCCGCACCATGTTGCCCAGAAATCGAGGATAACAATTTTACCTCTGAGTTTCGAGAGGCTAACCTCTTGTCCTTCTGTATCAAGAAGGGTGAAATCGTTGGCGGGGAGGTCGAGCTGTTCTTTCTTTAGTTTGCCCGTCAGCACTTTTTCAGCTTTTTTATCGAGTTCAGCGATGAGCCCTGTTAAACCCTCATCCGAACCGTTTTCAGCTTTGTAAAACACACCGATCAGGCTGTCGATATCCTTGTTCGATTTGGCTTCCGCCTTAAGCTGTTTCGCCAACTCCAGCGCTTCATTTCTTTTACCTGAACCGGCCAAGGCATCGAGGTATTCTGCGAGAACGGAGGGATCTTCCATGCGTGAAGCCTTTGCCGACGTTTCAAACATCTCGAGGGCTTCCGCTTTCTTGCCGAGCTTTTTGAACGCAAGACCCCGCGTGTATGCAATTATTGAGAGGGTGCCGTCAAGCCCGGAAATGTAGAGGCTTTTAGGGGTTTCCACCGGTTTTTTCTTCAAGTCTTTTTTCTCGATCATGATTTTATCAAGAGCAACCTTGCTGATCAAGAGGGCGAGGTCAGGCTTTGGCTCCTTCTCATTCAGGTACTTTCTGGCGTTCCTGTTGTAGAACATAGTCGAAGGTTCAAGTCCGGTGGTTACAATCTCTTTTTCGATCTTGGGCCATTCAAGGTTCTTGCCGAACGCGTTCAAATAGACGTCGGTAAGTGTTGTACCCCTGTCATCGCCCGGGAAGTTTTTAAGGAATTCAAGCAGCATTTCTTTCTGCTTTTTAAGGTCTTTCTCACCTCTGACCGCGTTGAAACGGTCGGTGATGACGAAATCGTTTTTAGGGAATTTCGAGGCGAGCATGCTTCTGTATTTGGATGCGGATTCCGCTTCGCGGACTACTTCGTATCCGCGGGTCAAGGCTACAAGATGAGCTTCATCGAGGTCTTTAACCGCGGCGAACTCAGCGAGGTCTTTTCTAATAAGGCTGTCGTACAGATCCGCTTTCACCCTTCTGAGGAGACTGACATAGACAGGGTAATACTCAACCTTAAGTGAAGGGTTGATCACAAAATCGTTATTTATCAGTTTGAAGAGTTCCTTGTTCTTAAGCGACATTTCCGCGATATCGCCGTAATTCCTCATGAAATCAACGTAAGCGGCGTCAGATCCTTTGATGGCGTCGCCGTTCTTTTCATAAAGCGGGATTCTGAAGCCCCTTTTCTCGTTGTTTTCGAGTCCTTTAGAGCCTTTGAACACCACCACGAGCGAGCGCGTTCCGGGTTGGGACTTGAAGGTTGCCTTCCACTGGCTGCCGTCCTTTGTCATCACCACTTCACTTGCGACAGGTTGTTTTGAAGAATGTTCAAAAACAAGAAGTGTCAGCGCCTCCTCTTTTTCCACCTGACTGCCCTGGGCGTCGAAGGTTACCGTCACCTCTTCACCCGCCACCGGCTTCGCCGGCTCAAAAGAAAAGTTCGTTGAAACAGTATTGTTGGTTGTACATGATAAAGTGAGCATGAAGCTCAACAGCGCCAGCATTAAAACCGGTTTGAATTTCATTGATTCTCCGAAAAATTGTTAAACAAAATTAATATTTGACAGCGGAAAAATTGGTATAAATTGGATTGACGGAGGATTATCGATTCGGAGAGAAGGGGAGTTTCTTTTTTAACAGCTAAATTAGTCCAACAGATTATTTTGATTTCCGGAAAAATCCCCTTTGAACCTCGAAACCCTCTTTCAAAAAGACATTGACGATGTTGCTTATACCGTGTTGGATGTTGAGACCACGGGTCTCGATCCGCGGTATGAGAAGGTAATTGAGTTCGCGGGATACAGGATTGAGAAGGGGGAGATAGTTGACAGTTTTGTCTCGTTCTTCAATCCGGAGCGGAGGCTTGACCCTTACATTGTGATGTTCACCGGGATACGTGATGAAGACCTTGAAGATGCCCCCTCGTTTGAACAGATGGCATCTAAAATAATGGAGCTTCTTGATGGCTCGGTGATTGTTGGACATAATATCCAGTTTGATGTCAAGTTTCTTGAGGCGGAGTTTCTCAATGCAGGGTATGAGAGCTTCAAACCGGTGACTTTCTGCACACTAAGGGGGGCAAAAAGGCTCTACCCACAGTTGAAATCGAAGAGGCTGGAGTCTGTCCGTGACCATTTGAACATTGCGCCCGGGGTGACTCACAGGGCGTATTCAGACGCGATGGCAACCGCGGGAATATTCCTTAAAATGACGGAAAAACTGAAAAAAGAGTTCGCCCTCTCCCGTTTGCAAGACCTCCTCGGGTTTCAGTATATCCCTCCCCGCGACATTTCCCGCAAATTCCCGCAAACACTCGCGCAAACCGGCTTTGAAATTCCCGCGATCCCCGATCTTCCCGGCAATTACTGGTTTCTCGACGACAGCGACAATATTATTTATATCGGCAAATCGAAAACCCTTCGCAAGCGCCTTTCGCAGCACCTGATGGACAACGCCTCGGGGAAGAGCAAGCTGATCCTCGGCACGGCGGTCCGCCTTTGCTACGAGACCACCTCAACGGAAGTGATGGCTCTCGTTAAAGAAGCTCAGCTTATCAAAAAATTCAAACCGAAACACAATGTCCAGCTAAAGAACTACGGGAATAAATACTTCATCCGGGTTTCCGTGAGGCACCAATTCCCGAAACTTGAGATCGTAAATAATTTTGATCTCGACGGTAATGATTATTTCGGGCTGTTCATTTCGCGAAGCCGGTCGGAGGAAATTCTTGAGATAGCCGAAAAATCTTTCCGCCTGCGCACGTGCACTCAAAAAGAATTAGATAAAGGGAGGGCGTGCTTCATGGCCACGATCGACAGATGTGTCGCACCGTGCGAGAGGGAAGCCGGGGATGAATATCGCGCCGAACTTCAGAAATTCTATGATTTTATGGCGGGGAGCAACAGTGATCTTATTTCAAACCTCATCAAACGGATGACGGCGTACTCTGCTGATCTGAAGTTTGAACAGGCAGCGGAAATAAAGAAAACCGTTGATCTGGTTCTGAATCAGGTTCACCGGTCGTCACTTCTGAAGGAGCCGGTTAACAGGGCAAACGTGCTGATATCCGTCGCGGGTGATGGAGGAGTGAGTGACCACTTTCTTTTGCTGGAAGGGAAGGTCTATATCAGAGGTTTCTCCGCGGGAGGGTATGATAATTTTGACGACGCGCTCGACGATTTTTTTATGGGCACCAACCGGCTAGATATCTTCCCGGTGGATGAGGATTATGAGAGGATGCGGATCATTCTGAACTGGGCGGTGCAGAACCGGGAGCGGGTTAAAATTTATTACCTTAACGACTTCAATTCGAAATCAGAGCTCTTCAAAAAAATGTCATCATCGTTTTTCGCAAAGGTGGAATACCGGGAGATTACAGGTGAGATTGATATAAGGAAACTGAATCTGAATCTGTGATCAGTGCCCGGTGTTAGTCGAGTTTATTCTTTAAATTGTTCATCCCTGAAGCGCTCACAGGGAAGGTTGATCCATCGTGAAGCAGGAGGATGCCGGCACCTTCGGAGTCTTTGGTGAGTTTTTCCGCGCTTGTCAGATTCACGATGAATGAACGGTGTATCCTCGTAAAAATAACCGGATCGAGCTTCCCTTCGAGCGCTTTAAGTGTTACCTTCTTCATATATTTTCTCCCCTTCACGTGGATAGTTACATAGTCATCCATCGCCTCGAAACAGGTGATATCGGCAGTCTTTATCAGCACGATATCCCCTTTGTGCTTCACTGAAATGGTGGTTACATAATTTCCGGCGCCGCTGTTAAGTTCACTAAGATTCTCGCGGTATTCCTTTATCAGTTTATCAGACGCGAGTTTTTCAGAAGCCTTTTGTGTCGCCGCAAGAAAACGGTCATACTCAACCGGTTTCAGGAGGTAATCGAGCGCGTTTTTCTCAAAAGCTTTTACCGCGTATTCATCGTATGCGGTGGTGAAGATAATCAGAGGGGGGTCTTCCAAAAGATCGGGGATGGATATCCCTGAAATGCCGGGCATCCTGATATCAAGGTAAACAAGATCGGGCTTAAGTTGATCAATCTTTTCGAGCGCGTCATTTCCATTAACGGCTTCACCGGCTACTTCCACAATTCCGGAGTCTGAACAGTATTTCCGCAACAGAGCCCGTGCCAAAGGTTCATCGTCAACAATCAGGGCGCGGAGCATCATATTTTATCCATCGGGAGGTTAAGAGTTACGGTAAATTCACCATTTCCGGAATTGACGTTCATCCCGGCTTCTGAACCGTAATTCAGGCGGAGAATATCACCAATATTTTTGAGTCCTGAACCGAGTCCGCTCTTCCTCCCCGTCACTTCCCCCGTATTGTTCACGACGCTGATCAATAGCCTGTCGTGGTCAATTTTTGTGCTCCAGCGGATGAAGGCGTCTTCAGAAAGTGTTTCAACCCCGTGTTTGACCGCGTTTTCAGCCAGAGGGAGCAGAATGAAAGAGGGCACCTTCACTTCGCTTGTTCCGGGCGAGATGTCATACACGGTTTTCATTCTTTCACCGAACCTGACCTGCTCGATCTCAAGGTATTTTTTAACATTGTTCAATTCTTCTTCCAGCGTGAGGAAGTGCTTCTGCTTCGCCTCAAGGGATAGCCGGATGAAACCGGCGAGTTTCTCGATCACAGTGGCGGAAAGCCCGGGGTCAAGCCGGACGAGCGCTGCAACGGAGTTCAGGCTGTTAAAAATGAAGTGCGGGTTCACCTGTAGTTTCAGGATGTTAAGTTCCGCTTCTATCAGTTGTGCCTTAAGTGCTTCCTCTGTTCGTACACTCTCGATATTAAGGAAATATGCCTTGATAAGATAAATAAAAGCCGTGAAAGTGAAGTAGAGGATCAGCCCGATAAAAAAACGGGTGACAAAATTCTCTGTAAAGAAGCGTTGGTACGCGGGATCGGTGAAAAGGAGGTTCGGGAGTACAATGCTCGTCAGGTTGGTCCAGAAAACTGAAACCACCACGCCCGCCGTCAGGTGGATGACGATGAATTTTTCAAGCCGCTCGAGTTCAAAAGGGACAAACCTGTATAACTGGAACAATCCTGCTGAAAAACCTGTCAGCAGGATTGTTGAAATCACTGAATCTGTCACTGCCTGCCACATCGTTATTCCCGTGTTGTAAAAGAGGAACAGGGAAGAGGCGACCGCCAGTACAACCAGTAACGTAATTAAATTAAGGGCTTTACGGGTCAAAACACTTTCATTTCGCCACCGCCGAATAGAACGAGCCCTTTGATGACGAGGGTTTTGTTTTCGTCGATATCTTCAACGCGGTAGTTGTATTTTTTGCTCGAGAAACCGCCAAAAAGCGACACCACGTCAACTTTCACGTTCCAGTTCGAAGGGACGGTCAGATCGCATCCGCCGAAGATCACGAAAAGATCGAGAACGTTATCGCCATCCGAAAGTTCGCAGTCGCGGAGGAATATTTCCGAACCGCCGAAGATGATGGTGATATTTCCGCCTTTGAAGTTCTTGCTGTTAACAATTCTCTTGTTTCCGCCGAAAATCGACATTTCATCGAGGACATCCCTGTCAGAGCGGTATTTTCTGCCGGGTTCATCATAGTCGGTGTTGCCGAGTTCGGCTTCCCTCTGCTTCTCAACGTGGCGGTATATGATGTAGAACCCGAGCGCCAGGAGGATGACCGGGAAAATAAAATCGGAGTAGTTCAGGCCGAACGCCCTGAGCAACATGCCGGTACCACCAAGCCCCATGAAGAGGTAAGAGAGTGACTTCCTGCGTGAGTTGACGAGAAGGACGACACCGATCAGGAAGACCATTGTGGGAAAAGAGAAAATGACGGCATTCAGTTGTTCGCCGATTATATCCACCTCTTTCAGGAAGTAGAGGATTCCAAGAATAATCAGGCCTACGCCGATCAGTATTCTTGCTGTCTGTGATTGAACTTTAGCCATGGTGGACCTCGTTTATTTTTTACCGTAAATCAAAAAATCTTCACCCGAATTATAGCATTGAAGTGGCGGGCTGCATAGTGAAAATCGGTGAGTGGCTTTATTACATCGGTGAACGGCGGCGGCGAAAAATATTTTGAGCGATTTTGAAATGAAATCGAAGTTGTGAAAAAATTAATTTGCTAAAGTGGTACAGGAACCGTAATTTTCGGACACAAAATCTGACGGCTGACTTCCGGATTTTGCCCCCCGGCCGGTCTGACTACAACATCGGTCCACTATTACAAGCAACTTTTTGAGTTTAGCGCAATCTAATCTTTAGGGAAGCATTTTAAATTTTTTAAAATTGAGATTCGATATTAACATATCATCAGCAATTGTTACAACAGGAATTACTCTAATATGAAGATCACACGACTTTTTACGAAGACAGATCAGAATGGTAAAAACAGTATAACGTATGTTCCGCGGAACTCGGAGATCAGGAATCCGGATGGAAAACTGATCTTTGGGATGCAGAACATTTTGGTACCATCAACATGGTCGCAGGTGGCGGTGGATATCCTCGCTCAGAAATATTTCAGAAAAGCAGGAGTACCGAAGTTACTGAAAAGGGTGGCCGAGGAAGGTGTGCCCGAATGGCTTCAACCATCCGTTCCGGACAGCGAAAACCTTGCTAAATTGCCTGAAAACGAAAGATTTACGTCGGAAAGCGACTCCCGGCAGGTCTTCCACCGCCTCGCGGGAAACTGGGCCTACTGGGCATGGAAAGCCGGCTACTTCAATGGTGAGGAAGACGCGAAAGCCTACTACGATGAAATGTTTTACATGCTCGCCAATCAGATGGCCGCGCCCAACTCGCCACAGTGGTTTAACACCGGGCTTAACTGGGCTTATGGCATAAGCGGCCCCTCACAGGGACACTTTTATGTGGATTACCAGTCAGGTGAACTTGTCGCTTCTGATGATGCCTACACCCATCCCCAACCGCACGCGTGCTTTATCCAGTCGATCGGCGACGATCTTGTGAACGATGGTGGTATCATGGATCTTTGGGTTCGTGAAGCAAGGCTTTTTAAATATGGTTCCGGAACAGGCACCAATTTCAGCAAGATCCGTGGAGCGGATGAGCCACTAAGCGGTGGCGGAAAATCTTCAGGTTTGATGTCATTTCTAAAGATCGGCGACAGATCTGCCGGAGCGATTAAGTCGGGCGGCACAACGAGAAGGGCTGCCAAGATGGTATGCCTCGATCTTGATCACCCGGATATAGAAGAATTTGTTAACTGGAAGGTGATAGAGGAGCAGAAAGTTGCCTCTTTGGTTACAGGTTCAAAGCTGAATAACCTCCACCTGAACAATATAATGAAAGCATGTTACGCGGAGCATCCTGAAAATGACAGGTTCAATCCAAAGCTTAACATGAAGTTGCAGAAAGCGGTGATAGAGGCAAAGAAGGCACTGATCCCGAACAATTACATTGAACGGGTGATCCAGCTCGCGAAACTTGGCTACACTTCGATTGAATTTCCGATCTATGATACCGATTGGAATTCGGAAGCATATACCACTGTCTCGGGACAGAACTCGAACAATTCAGTGCGCATTCCGAACGATTTCATGAACTCTGTACTTGAAGATGGTAACTGGAATCTTTATTGGAGAACCGAGAAGAAAAAAGCAAAAAAAGAAGGAAGGGCTCCAAAACCGGCGAAAACCCTCCGTGCCCGCGACTTGTGGGAAGAGATATCGCTTGCGGCTTGGAACTGCGCCGATCCGGGGCTTCAATTCCACACCACCATCAACGAGTGGCATACATGCCCTGAAGATGGCGAGATCAACGCTTCGAACCCCTGCAGCGAGTATATGTTCCTCGATGATACCGCGTGCAACCTGGCCTCAATGAACCTTCTAAAGTTTTACGACGCTGAAAAGAACAAGTTTAACATCAAGGCATACCGCCACGCTGCCCGACTCTGGACCATGACCCTCGAAACCAGCGTGCTGATGGCACAGTTCCCAAGCAAGGAGATAGCACAACTCAGCCACGATTTCAGAACACTTGGACTTGGCTACGCGAACCTCGGTGCCCTTCTGATGCAGCAGGGTATACCGTACGACAGCGAAGAAGCAATTGCAATTGCCGGTGCAATAACCGCGATCATGCACTTTTCTGCCTACGCCACAAGCGCGGAAATGGCGAAAGAGTTCGGCACTTTCTCCGGTTTTGAGAGAAACAGGGAGCACATGCTTCGCGTTATCAGGAACCACAGACGTGCCGCTTATAACGAAGCCGTGGAAGATTATGAAGGTCTTTCGATCACCCCGATGGGTATTGATCCCGCGAAATGCCCCGCCGATCTGCTTGAGGCTGCCCGGCAGGATGCCGATTGCGCCCTCGAGCTTGGTACAAAACACGGCTTCCGTAACGCCCAGGTGACGGTTATCGCTCCTACCGGAACGATCGGTATCCTGATGGACTGCGACACAACCGGGGTTGAGCCTGATTTTGCTTTGGTTAAATTCAAGAAACTTGCCGGCGGCGGATACTTCAAAATTATCAACCAGTCGGTTCCTCCGGCATTAAAACGACTTGGTTACACACAGAACGAGATAGATGAGATCATCAAATACGCTGTTGGCGCGGGATCACTTAAAGGTTGTCCTTATATCAACGCGGCGTCACTTCGTTCAAAAGGTTTTACAGAGGAGGCGATCTCGATTGTTGAAGCGCAGATGCCTTCGGTGTTTGATATTTCCTTCGCCTTCAACAAATACACACTCGGGGTCGATTTCCTGAAGGGACTCGGTATCCCGGAAGATGAAATGGACTCACCCGATTTCAATCTCCTCAAAAAACTTGGTTTCTCACGTCAGGAGATCTCATCCGCCAACGATTACGTCTGCGGAACGATGACCATTGAAGGCGCTCCATCGCTTAAAGTTGAGCATTATCCTGTATTTGATACCGCTAACAAGTGCGGCAAGAAAGGCACCCGCTTCCTTAAGGCGATGGCACACATAAAGATGATGGCGGCTGCCCAGCCGTTCATATCCGGCGCCATTTCCAAGACCATCAACCTCCCTTATCAGGCGACGGTTGACGATGTGAAGGATGCTTACCTCCAGTCATGGAAACTCTGCCTCAAAGCGAACGCTCTTTATCGTGATGGTTCAAAACTTTCACAACCCCTCAACTCCCTTGTTGATGACGACATGCAGGATATTTACGAGGCACAAGAAGAGAACAACATCGTTAAAGTTGCCGAAAGGATCATTCACAGGTACATCGCGAAGAGAAGGAGACTCCCCGATCGCAGAAAGGGTTACACCCAAAAAGCGAAGATCAACGGGCAGTCACTCTACATCAGAACCGGAGAGTATGACAACGGTCAGCTCGGTGAGATATTCATCGACATGCACCGCGAGGGAGCGACTGTAAGAAGTCTTCTTAACAGCTTCGCCATTTCAATCTCACTCGGGCTGCAGCACGGCGTGCCACTCGAAGAGTTCGTTGACGCGTTCGTATTTACCCGGTTCGACCCGTCAGGTGTTGTTACCGGAAACCAGAGGATCAAGTTCTCAACCTCGGTTATCGACTACATCTTCCGTGAGCTCGCGGTAACATATCTTAACAGATACGACCTCGCCCACGTAAGCGCCGATGACCTGCTCTCTTCAACAAAAATGAACAAATCCAACGAGGAGTTTGAAAGTGAAGAGCTGATCAGCGAGAGCCTCTACGAGACAGGTGGAGCCAACGCGGTGGAATACAATTCGAAACTCTCCACATCGAACACAAAGGAGACAACCTCGAAATTCCTGAACACCACTTCCAATGCCGTCAAGATCCAGGTCGAGAGGGCGAGGGAAAAAGGTTACACAGGCGATATCTGCACAGAGTGCAACAGTATGACCATGGTCAGAAACGGCACCTGCCTTAAGTGCATGACCTGCGGATCAACCAGCGGTTGCAGCTGACATTAATCAGAATGTGGATCAAAAAGCTCCGGTGCCCCCGGAGCTTTTTTTATGGTCCAACCACTCCATGACTCTGTGACTCCTTTACTCCACTACTTTTATCAAAATTAAACTTTTTGTTGATAAATTGCATTTGTTAAAAGTAGATTTATCAATAAACGGACCAAATGTTTTCAATTGTAGTTTCGGTTGTTCTTGTTTTTGTGCTCGGCATGCTTGTCACTTTGGCGGAGACCGTGTTGCTTGCATATCCGGAGGATGAAAAGGCGGGGGATGAAGATCCGAATGTAGAGAAAGTCGAGCGTTTTCAAGGTCCGTCCCGGAATATTAATGAGACCGCTGAAATTCTCCGTTACGCGATCTTTTCAGTCGGGTTGATCATTATCGAGAGCTTTCTGCTCGATTACCTGCACGATATCGGGATCAACATCCATGGATATGGATGGTGGTTTCCGGTTGTGATCTCCTCGGTGCCGGTGGCATCGCTCTTCTGGCTGTTTGCCATCTATATCCCGCGTGGATTCGGTGAAAAATACGCCAGGAATCTCGTGCCGTTCATCTACTACATCCTTTTATTCATCGATCTCACCGGCAGAATTTTCACTACCACCCTCAAAACGATCGCGAAACCATTTCTTAAACCCTTTGGTGCCGAGCCCAACTACTCTATAACTTTGGTATCAGAGGAGCACATCAAAAAACTTCTTGATGCCGGACTCGAAAAAGGGGAACTGGAGGAGGAAGAGCACGAGATACTTGAAAACGTGCTTGAGTTTCGCGACCTGACAGCTTACGACGTGATGATCCCCAGAACTGAGATGGCAGCGGTTGAACTGACCGGCGACCCAGAGGTTGATTTCAAAGCTGTGATCCGGACAGGCTACAATTCTGTGCCCATCTTTGAAGACTCTCTCGACAATATCACCGGGATAGTTAACGTAAAAGAACTGATGCGTTATTACATCATCAATAACGACTATGAAATTAAAAGGGCGATCAGACCCGCTTATTTTGTTCCGGAGACCAAATATATTTCAGAGATTCTTAAGGAAATGCAGCTTAAAGGAATTCGCGCCGCCATTGTTGCCGATGAATATGGAGGAACAGAGGGGATCATAAAACTTGAGGATATTCTTGGAGAGATAGTGGGTGATATAACATATCAGCCGGATGGTGAGCCTGCTGAAATTTCTGCGATGCCCGACGGTTCATGGATCGTGCTCGGGAACACGAGTATCACCGACCTGAACGATCACTTTGAGAGTGATTTTCCTGAATCGGAGGAGTATACCACACTCGCCGGATTCGTTTCGGATATCACAGGGAAGATACTAAATCCGGGAGACAAGGTAAGCTACGAAGGGTACACCATCGAGCTTACCAAGCGCGTTAAAAACAAAATGGCCGAGTTCAGGCTAACGAAGCGACCGGCTTAACCACATCGCCGATCAGTTTTACCAATTCGCTACTGCTGAAGGGTTTTGAAAGGTAATGGCTGCATCCCTGAGATAGGAACATCTCCTTGTCACCGGGCAGGGCGAGTGCCGTAAGCGCTATTATAGGCGTGTCACGGTAATTTTCCATTTCACGGAGCCTTTTTGTCAGCTCAATGCCGTTCATCCCGGGTCCGAGGTTGATATCAACTAAAAATCCGTCATATCTGTTGCCCGATGCGAGCTCGAGTGCCACTTCAGCAGAAGCGACCGCGTCGAGCTGAGCCACCTTCCCAAGAGTAAAAGATATCAGATCGCGATTTAGCTTTTCATCTTCCACATACAGGATTTTAGGTTTAATATCAACGGATTGCTGCAACCGGTCGTTCTCTTGCACCGGGTCGGTTCCATTTTCAAGCGTTGGAATTCTTTCACCCTGAACGGCAGGAAGTGTCAGTGTAAATGTAGAACCTTTCCCTTTTTCGCTTTGAAGGTCGATCTTTCCGCCCATTTTTTCGATGAATCTTTTAGTTATGGTAAGCCCCAACCCGGTTCCTTCATAACCTCTGTTCATCCCCTCGCTTTCCTGCCTGAACTCTTCCCAGATCATTTTGTAGTTTTTCTCGCTGATCCCGATGCCTGTGTCAACCACAGCTATATCGATGAGGTACTCACCATTCCTTATCCTGTTTGAAACATGAAGCTTCACCGATCCGGCTGTGGTGAACTTGAAAGCGTTATCGAGCAGGTGGTTCAATACCTGACGGAACAATTGCGGATCGATCATCGCGACGGTCTTGTCTGCAGATATGACGGTTTTGAAGCCGAGTCCCTTGTCTTCAGCGATGCTGGAATAATACGAGTCGATTTTTTCAAGAATCTCCTTAAGATCGGTCCTTTCCGGCTTCGTTTTAAATGACTCGCTTTCTAATTTGGAGAGATCAAGAATAGAGTTGAGAGTGTGTCCAAGTCTCTGACCGGAAAGAAGAATTTTCTCGAGCAGTTCCTTCTGATCAGAATCGATTGCCGTGGTCATCAAAAGTTCAGTATAGCCAAGTATACCCGTGAGCGGTGTCCTTATTTCATGGCTCATATTCCGCAGGAAGTGCGACTTTAGATTGCTTAGTTCTTCCGATCTTTCCTTTGCTTCTATCAACCCGGCTTCAAACTTTTTTCTTTCGGAGATGTCAACCGCTATAAGCACAGCGCCGTTAATCTTCCCGTCGTTGTCTTTCATCATTGAGCCGGAGAGGATCACAGGTTTTTCACTCCCGTCTTTGGCGATCAGCACGGTTTCCTTGCCGGGTGTGCATGCCTCGCCTGACTCGGTAATTGTTCTGTACCAGTCACTAAATGTATTTTCACGGAAGAATTGCCTGATTGACAATTCAGACATTTCATCAGGGGTGAAGCCAAGCATTCTGCATGCCGAAAGATTCGCGCGGGTGATCCTTCCTTCGAGATCGATCACGATCAAAGAATCACTTATGGCTCCCACGACACTTTCGAGGTAATTTTTGGAATGTTCGATCTTCAGACTCTCGCGGAGGAGTTCTTTCTGCCTGTCAAGTTCAAGAAAAATTTCCACTTTTCTAATGAGGTAGTACGGGTTGAATGGCTTGGTCATGAAATCGACGGCGCCCGACTCATAGCCCCTGAAAACATGGTACTCATCGGAATAAACCGCGGAAAGGAAGATAACAGGGAGTGATTCAGTTTTCTTCTCACCTCTTATATATTCAGCCAGCTCATAGCCGTCCATCACGGGCATTTGAACATCAATAATGGCAAGGGCGAAATCGTGGTTCAGAATGGCGATCAGGGCATCGTTTCCGCTTGACGCGCGTATAACGGTTACCTGAAGCCCGGCAAGAACCCTTTCAAGGGAGATCAGGTTAGCCTCGATATCATCTACAATAAGTATTTTTTGTCGTGTCATTGGTTTTGTGTCGGTTAATAACCTTATCCCCGGTTAACTCGATGATCTTTGCGATGATCATTTCCGGGGATAGTACAAGTTTAATCCTGCCCGTATTTATAGCCGATTGCGGCATGAACGGGAATTCTGCCTTTTCCGGGTCCTGGGCAATGGTAAGGCCTCCCAGTTCTGCAATGGTAACAATCCCTTTCGCGCCGTCACTGTTTGCGCCTGTAAGAATTATACCTGTCAGTTCTTCACGGTAAACCCTTGCTGCCGACTCAAAAAGAACATCGATCGAAGGTCTTGAGTAATTCACTTTCGCGTCTGTTGAAAGTGACAAATAATCCATATTTTCCACCATCAAGTGATAATTGGGCGGTGCAACATAGCAACAGCCGGGGAGTATTTCAGTCTTGTCTTCCGCCTCGAAAACATGCATTTTGGTGACTTCCTGCAAGAGAACCGGGAGAAGGTGCTCACCGGAACTGGAAGAATGCTGAACGATGAACACAGGCACAGGAAGTTCCGCGGGGAGCCCTGAGATCAGAGCCTGCAGGGCGTTCAATCCGCCCGCCGAAGCACCGATAACTATCGCTTTCACCGGCTGCTTTCCACTCTTTCAGAGGTTGCGTATTTTTTTCTGAAAATTCGTTCCCTGTCGTCGATCACCTGGAAATCGTTGACCACGCTGCTATACCGGAGTGATTCCTTGTTCCCGAGGCAAAGATAACCACCCTGGATCAGACTGTTGCTGAACAACTCGAGCACCCTGTTCTGAAGATCCTTGTTAAAGTAGATCAACACGTTTCTGCACAATATGAGCTGCATTTCACCAAAGATACCATCGAGAACGAGATTATGATTCGCGAATGTGATGTTCTTCCTGAGATCTTTTGACAGTGTTACCGAGTGTGTACCCGCGGTAAAATAGGTTGAGAACGGATTAACGCCTCCTGACGCCTGGTAAGAGGCGATGTACTGTTTCATGTCGTCGATCCTGTAAATACCCGCGCTCGCGATCTCGAGTGCTGAATCGTTGAAGTCAGTGGCGAAGATAGTGCACCGGTCGTATATCCCCGCTTCCTTTAGCATGATGGCAGTTGAATATACCTCTTCGCGTGTCAGATCCATGCCGGTGTAAACGATAACCGGTGGCAGAGTTAGCTGGTTTTCATCGATGAAGTGGAGGAGTTCGAAACCCGTCATATCGGGCAAACCAAGATCAAGTATCACTAGATCGTACATGCGCGTCTGTAATTCCTCGATGGCTTTTGCCCCGGTTCCAACGGAGTTTATGCGTACGTCGTTACCACCGATCAGTTTTGTTATGGCTGTTCGAAGTGAAGGGTCATCCTCGATGAGTAAAATGTCTTTCACGGTCTTGTCGTGGAATCCTTCCACTTTTTTAATAACTTCATCAATATCCTCTTTGCCAACCGGTTTGGTGAGGAAACCTATCGCGCCCTTCTGAAGAGCCGGTCGTGATTCTGATGAACCGGTTATAATATGGACCGGAATGTGCCGGGTGGTTGAGTTATCTTTTAATTGTGAGAGGAGATCGAGCCCGTTCATATCAGGCAGCCCCAAGTCAAGGAGTATGCCTATAGGTGAAAACCTGAAGACCAGTGCCATACCATCTTTACCGTTAAGCGCAATCACCGCCTTAAGCCCTTGCTCTTTGCACTCCTTGTAGAGAAGATCGGCAAATACGGGGTCATCCTCGATTATCAGAACTGTGCGGTCTGTTTGTGTGATCTCATCCCTGTCATCTTTGACCGGCATGGTACCGGGAGTGGTGGCAGTTGAAGGTTTTGATGCAACCACCACGGGATCCGGATTGAGTTCAGATTTCTTTAGAGAAGAACCGGATCCCGGATTACCCGTTGTTCGCATTACAGCCGGGGTCGCGCTCCCTTTTTGTTCAGGCGTGAAGGGGAGATAAATGGTGAAAGTTGAACCCTCACCGGGTTGGCTTTGCAGTTGAATCTCTCCGCCAAGCAGTTTCGCCCGCTCACGGGAAATTGAAAGTCCGAGACCCGTTCCGCCATATTCTCTCGAAGTGCTTCCATCAGCCTGTTGAAAAGCCTCAAAAATTATTTTCTGTTTTGCTGCCGGAATACCGATGCCTGTGTCGGTGACCGAAATCGCTACTGTCTTTTCCCGGGAGAGTCCGCTACTAAAAAGATTAACATTTTCACCCGGTCTTTCAGCTCTTACGAGAATGCTCCCTGACTCAGTGAACTTCATGGCATTAGTCAGAAGATTTTTGAGTATCTGTTCCAGCCGCATTTTGTCGGTCTCAATCTCATGTGGAAGTCCCTCATCAATAGTGATGGTAAACTGCAATCCCTTTTTAGTGACTGCATGCTTGAAGAGTGACTCGATATTAGTGAAAACCTGCCGTAAGGTTACCTTCGCGTTGTGGAGCTCCATTTTACCTGCTTCGATCTTTGAAAGATCGAGTATCTCATTTATCAGGTTTAGAAGGTCGGCACCATTTTTATTAATAACTGAAGCCGATTCAACCTCTTCGCGCGAGAGGTTCCCCTCTTTGTTGTCCATCAACATTTGAGAGAGGATCAGAAGGCTGTTAAGCGGGGTTCTAAGTTCATGCGACATGTTGGCGAGGAATTCCGACTTGTACTTGCTCGATCTTGCGAGTTCCTCCGCTTTTATTTCAAGTTCTTCCCGGGCGAGCTGTACTTCCGACTTCTGCCTTTGCAGGGCGACATTTTTCTCCTCGAGTTCCTCATTCATTACCTCAAGTTCCTCCTGCTGCGCCTTAAGTTTCTCCTCTGAGAGCCTCAATGCATTGGCGTGCTCCTCGAGTTCTTCATTTGCAACCCTCAGTTCTTCCTGCTGGGTCTCAAGCTTCACGTTTGAATCACGGAGTTCCTCACCTTGGATCTGGAGTTCCTCCGCGAGATCGCGAGCCCTTTTAAGCGATATCTCCAGTTCGGTCTTTGCCAATGCTGACTCGATCGTCACACCGATGGTCTCCGAAGCAGATTCAAGGAACCTGAGCGTGGCGTCACTTATCCCCTCATCAAACAGCCCTGCCTCTATAATTCCGACCACCTTGTTCTTGCTTCTCAAGGGAAGAAGGAGAATTGAGCGCGGCGACATTTCGCCTGTACCCGATGAGATATTGAAGTAGTTCTCATCGATACCGGTGACAACCTTGATCTCATTTTTATGGACATATTCTCCTGTTATTTTCTCCCTCATACTGAACGATTTAAGCACGGTTTCAGCATCCGGAAGACCAAATCCACCCACAGGTTTCAATATCTGACTGTTCCCCTCCCTGATGTATAGCGCGATTACCCCGGCGTTCAGATAATCCGCCAGAAACGCGCAAATTTTTTCAACCAGAGGATCAAGCCCCGAGACCTCCCTGGTAATTTTTCCGAGCGAGTTCAATCCCGTTTTTATCCGGTCAGTTGCTTCTGATTCGGCAGAGTACTCTCTCAGGTAACCTGTAACTTTGTTCAGCTCCACCGCGAGAAGTCCGAACTCACTCTTCGAATCAATTCCCACATTGGAGCTGTAGTCTCCGTTACCGATCTTTCTGACACCGGTTAGAAGAAGCGCGACCCCTGTTTTAATGTCTTTTATCGTAAGCAAGCTTATTATACCGCTTAACAGAAGGAGAGCCACGAGCATGACTCCGATCATCAGCACCGATTCGCTTTTTGTTTCTTGAGCGATGTTGTGAAATTGCTTGCTCCTGTTTGTTGAGAAGTTGAGCACTTTTTCAATCGTGGTGGCACTGTTATCAACCACCGACTCACGCTCCCTCATCTTGCGAATGGCATCCTGGAGCCGACCGGCCTTCACGTCACTGATCACCTGGTTTCTGCTCTGCTCGAGTTTTGCGTACGCGAAAGCAAGTTCGTCGAGGTCTGTCTTCTCTCCGAGATATCTTTGCCGCGCGATCTGGATGTTCATGTATATCTTTTCATCCAATGAATCGATCACCTTGCCGGCGGAATCTGCCTGACCTGGAAAAAGTACCAGATGATGCAGTAAAGTCTGAATACACTTGTGTTGATATTGGACTGTCCGTATGGTGTTTGTGACCGTGAAAGGGTGATTGTACAAGTCTTCAGTTACTGTGGAGAGGGTTTCAACCCTTCCAAAGATAATGTAGAACGATATGATAATGAGCACTATAACCAGCCCAAAACCTCCTGCAAGGCGGGTACCAATTTTAAGATCGCGTAAGCGCATAAGGGTATGCCGAAAATAATATGTCGATAATTATTAATATAATCAAAATTCAGTTTAATCAAATCTTTTTTTACTAATTTTGTCCCGTTTTCCGGTATTTTTTTTGTGAAACGCGGCAATCCGGTTCAACAGGGCAAGAGAGCCCGTGACTCTGCCGGAATTTGTTATTTTCTTTAAAAAATGCTATATTTGTAATCTGATTATTCGCCCTACGGAGACAGGGCGTTTTTTTTTAGAGAGCACACATGAGCGACAGTATTCAAAAACTTAAAGATATCTGCGAAAGCGTGGTTGAACAGCATGAAATGATGTTCATCGAGTTCGTGGTACGCGGTGAGGGGAAAGTCAAGGTTGTTGAACTCTTTATCGATGGTGAAGAAGGCGTAACAGCCGACGCGTGTGCCGCGGTAAGCCGGGATATCAGCAAAATAACGGAAGAAATGGAGCTTTTTGAAGGTCCATACCGTCTCGATGTGTCGTCACCCGGTGTTAGCAGGCCACTTGTTTTTCTGAAACAATACAAGAAACACACGGGAAGAAATTTTGAGGTCAGTTACCTCGAGGAAGAAGCGGTCAAGAAGTTCAAAGGGAAACTGCTTTCGATCGAAAATGAAGATCTTACATTTGAAATAAACAACGAACCAATAACCCTGGCTTTTTCACAAATAAAAAGCGCCAAGGTAAAAGTAAGTTTTTAGCGGAGGAAGACAGAGATGAACGCAGACATAGTTGAATCGTTTGCGGCGATGGTAAGAGAAAAAGGAGTTGACAAAGATGTGCTTCACGGAATAATTGAAGACATCTTTGGGTTGCTTGTCCGTAAAAAATACGGGGAAGAAGCCAATTACTCCGTAGTGGTCAACATGGACAAAGGTGATATCGAGATATTTCTCGTCAGAGAGATAGTTGAAGAGGTTGAGAATCCCGAGAAGCAGATAAGCATCGAAGAGGTTAACCGTCTCGGTAATGAAGATGAACTTGATGTCGGCGACGAGTACGTTGAGCAGCTTAAACTCGCGGTATTCGGACGCAGGTTGATAAATCTTGCCAAACAGAGTTTGAACCAGAGAATTCGCGAGATCGAAAAAGAGATCATCCTGAACGAGTACAAGAGACTTGAGGGTGAGATCGTGATCGGCGACATCTACCAGATACGCAAAAACGATATTCTTGTTAACCATAACAAGAATGAACTCCTCCTGCCCCGCGAAGAACAGATCCCCCACGAAAGATATTACAAAGGGCACACAATCAGAGCGATCGTAAAGGAAGTAAGAAGAGGGAAGAGCGGACCCGAGATCATCATCTCGAGGGCCGACAATGAGTTCCTCAGAAGATTGCTTGAGATCGAAGTGCCGGAAGTTTATGACGGAATAATCGAGCTTAAGAAGATCGCCCGTCAGCCCGGTGAAAGGGCTAAAGTGGCCGTTGAGTCGTTGGATAAAAGAGTTGACCCCGTTGGCGCTTGCGTCGGCATGAAGGGTGTGAGAATTCACTCGATCTCCAAAGAGCTGGCGAATGAGAACGTGGATGTGTTCCCTTACTCGGATGATGTGATCACCTTGATTTCAAGGGCACTTGCTCCCGGTAAGCTCAAATCGATCGAACTTGACAACGAGAACAAGGTTGCCACTATATTCGCTGACGCTTCACAGGCGGCAGTGATAGTGGGAAAGAACGGTGTGAACATCAGGCTAGCGATGCAGATCAGCGGGTACCACATCGACTTCCACAGAATCGAAAAGAACATTGAAGATTATGAAGAAGGCGTTGAGCTTATGGAGTGCAGGGGCGAGCTGGGCGTTGATGTTTACAACACACTCATCAATAACAAGCTTGACTACGTGAAAGACGTGCTCAAAGCCGGAAGAGAAAGACTGCTCGAGATCTTTGAAGATGACGAAGAGCAGGTTGACAGAATTATCGAGATCCTGAAGCGTAGAATGCAGGATTAGAAAGACAGGACAAAAGACAGATGTCTGAACCAAAAGAGCAAAAGATACGAATTCATCAGTTCGCCTCGCAATTCAACGTTTCCGCGCAGGCGATACTCGACTACTTAAAGAAAAAAGGCTACGATGTAAAATCGATTAATACCCCTCTGACCTCCGTGATGTTTGACGACATCAAAGTACAGTTCAAGAAGGATATGGAGCGGGCTGAGAAGCACTATCAAAAGCTTGAAGAATTCAATAAGAAACTCTCGGGAATGAGTGAGAAACTTAATGTTCCCGAGGAGAAGCCGGCCCCCACGCCTGTACCTCAGGTTGAAAAACCTGAACCCGTTGCCGTTGAGGCACCACCTCCCGCGCCTGTGGTTGTAGAGCAACCCAAGCCGGCAGAACCACAGCCTGAACCCGTTGCAGAAGTGCCGGTGGTGAAGGAAGAACCCAAGGTTGAAGAGAAAATCGCTGAAGAACCCAAGGTTGAAAAAACACCTGTGGTTAAACACGTACCCAAACCCGTTGAACAGGTAGAGGAAAAAGTTTCTCCAGAGATCGAAGCCTTGATCAAAAAGGACGATGTGGTTGAAACACCTGAAGCCTCCAAACCTGAAGAAAAGAAACCCGGAGCCGGAAAGTACGGCAGGGATCCACGCACGGGCAAACCAATGGGGCTTACCATTCTGGGAAGAATGCCGAGTGAGGAACCACGTCCCAAGAAAGAAGAGCCGCGCCCAGCCGCTCAGCCTGCTGCTGAAGCCAAACCCGCCACCCAGTCGGAAGAAGACAGGGACAAGGCAAAGAAAAAGAACAAAAAGAAATTAAAAAACAAGAATCGTGAGCCTCAGGTTGATGAGTCGGATGCTTCAAAGAAAAAGACCAAGGTTAAAAAAGTAGAGATCGATCAGAAGGAAGTTCTTGAGTCGATCAGGAAGACCATGCAGGAAGCCGAAGACTCAGGAGTCTCAAACAGGGCTTCGATGCGCAAGAAAAAAAGAAAAGAGCGTCAGGAGATACAGGAGAGGCTGGATGAGCAGAGGAGGTTGGACGAGAAGAAGATCCGCGTGAATCAGTTCATGTCGGTTTCCGAGCTCGCCAATACCATGGCTGTGTCGGTAGGCGAAGTTATCTCTAAATGTATCGCTCTTGGATTGATGGTCTCAATTAACCAGAGGATCGAGCTTGACACAATAACCCTTGTTGCCGATGAGTTCGGATACGAGGTTGAACTTGAAGAAGAGTATGTTGACGATGCCCTCGTGGATATCGAGGACACCGAAGACGAGCTTACCTACAGATCGCCTGTGGTTACCATCATGGGACACGTTGATCACGGTAAAACCTCACTTCTTGACTACATCAGAAGTTCAAACGTTGTTGCCGGTGAGTCGGGTGGAATCACCCAGCATATCGGTGCTTACAAAGTTGAAGTGAAGCCGGGACACTACATTACCTTCCTCGACACCCCGGGTCACGAAGCCTTCACCGCGATGAGAGCCCGTGGCGCACAGGTAACTGATATTGTAATTCTCATTGTGGCTGCCGATGATGCAGTAATGCCCCAGACGATTGAGGCCATATCGCACGCGCAGGCCGCCAACGTTCCGATAGTTGTGGCGATCAACAAGATCGACAAGCCCGGAGCGAATATTGAGAAGATCAAACAGCAGCTCGGCGACAGAAATGTTCTCGTTGAAGAGTGGGGCGGAAGATACCAGAGTGTTGAAATTTCAGCCAAAAAAGGACTTAATATCGATGTCCTGCTTGAGAAGATACTTCTTGAAGCAGAAATTCTTGATCTTAAAGCCAACCCCGACAGGGAAGCAAGAGGTGTTGTAATTGAGTCGCAGATCGACAAGGGACGTGGTGTCACAGCCACAGTTCTTATCCAAAAGGGAACCCTGAGACAGGGTGACATCTTTGTCTGCGGTAACCAGCACGGCAGGGTTAGAGCGATGTTCGATGAAAGGAATAAAAAGCTTCACGAAGCGCCTCCTTCAACCCCCGTACTCGTACTCGGTTTTGAAGGCCCTCCTCAGGCAGGCGATCAGTTCATCGTGGTTGATTCAGAAAGAACCGCCCGCGAGATCGCTCTTAAGAGACAGCAACTCAAAAGAGAACTTGACAGCAAGCAGATCCGCCACATCACTCTTGATGAGATCTCACGTCAGATCTCCATCGGCGGTGTCTCCGAACTTCCGATAATTGTTAAGGCGGACGTTGACGGATCAGTTGAAGCTGTATCCGACTCGTTGATGAAACTTTCAACCGAGGAAGTTAAAATACGTGTTATCCACAAAGGTGTGGGCGCCATTTCTGAAAGTGACGTCCTTCTCGCCAACGCATCAAGCGCCATCATTATCGGCTTCCACGTGAGACCGAACATGGCTGCCAGAAAGCTGGCCGAAACGCAGAAAGTGGATATCAGAATTTATAGCATCATCTACGATGCCATTAATGAAGTGAAGCAGGCCCTCGAAGGCATGCTTTCACCGATCCTCTCCGAGGAAATCACCTCGACCGTAGAGGTCAGGGACACCTTCAAAGTGCCAAAAGTTGGAACTGTTGCCGGCTGTTACGTGCTTGAAGGAAAGATCACCAGAAACGACAGGATTAGAGTGATAAGGGATGGTCTCGTGATTTTCACGGGTGAAATTCTTTCACTCAAGAGGTTCAAAGATGATGTTAAAGAAGTTGATACAAACTATGAGTGTGGTATCAGTCTTCATAACTTTAACGATCTTAAAGTAGGTGACCAGATCGAAGGCTTCAAAGTGATTGAAACCAAAAAGAAGCTTGATTGATCCAACGGTAACAGACTGAGAACAGGAGAAACATGGGACACAGGGTTGAAAGACTCGCCAGTCAGATAAAAGATGAGTTAAGCATGATAATGCTGCTCAGATACAGTAACAGTGAATTCGGAATGATCACCATTACCGGCGTTCGCCTTACAGTTGACCTGAGGCTTGCAAAAGTATTGTTCTCTGTTTTCGACAGGACCAAAAGAAAAGAAGCGCTTGAAAAAGTAACGGCGGATATACCCGCCATCAGGCATGAACTCGCCTCAAAAATTAGAGTCCGTTTTATGCCTGAACTCAGGTTCTATATTGATGATACAGCAGATCAGGTTGAAAAAATCGAGAATCTGTTAAAGGAAATACACAAGAATGATAACCAGGTCGGTAACGAACTATCAGGAAATTGATTTCGCTGCCGGTCAGACCATCCTTGTCGACAAGCCGCTCGATCTTACATCTTTTGATGTGATCTACCGGCTGAGGCGTTTCCTTCATATAAAGAAGATAGGTCATGCAGGCACCCTCGACCCAAAAGCGACGGGGTTGTTGATCGTTTGCACGGGAAGATCAACAAAAAAGATCGACTCGTACATGGGGCTTCCTAAAGAGTATACCGGCACCATCGTGCTTGGGGAACAAACCCCCTCGATGGATACCGAAACAGGTGTGCACATCAGGAAAGACCACGGTCATGTAACTATCAATGAAGTTGAACAGGCAGTTTCAGAACTTACGGGAGAGATCGAACAGATCCCCCCAATGTACTCTGCCGTTACAAAAAACGGTACCCGGTTGTATGCACTCGCCCGGAAGGGGCAAACAATTGAGCGTGAACCCAGAAAGGTTTTTGTTCAAGAGTTTGAGATCACCGGGTTCGAGCCTCCGGTGGTGGCTTTCAGAATAGTTTGTTCGAAAGGTACATACGTAAGGGTGCTCGCGCACGATCTGGGTGAAAAGCTTGGCTGCGGTGGTTATCTTTCTTCTTTGAGGAGGACTGCCATTGGTGATTTCCGGGTTGAAGACGCGGTTTCCATTCAGGAATTCGGCGATCACTTTAATAAAGTACCGCGGACAGAGACACAACAATGAAAATATACCGTGACCTTAAGGAACTTCAGCACTCTGAAAACACGGTGGTAACCGTCGGAACTTTCGATGGCGTGCACCGGGGGCATCAGATACTGCTTGACATTCTTAAGCAGCGGGCTGAAGAGTCCGGTGCAAGGTCACTCCTGATCACATTTGATCCACATCCCCGCCAGGTGGTATTTAAAGGCGGCGACATCAGGCTTCTCACCACGATTGATGAGAAGTTGCGCATTCTGGAGAGTCTTGGCATCGACGAGGTTTTCATCATCAACTTTACTCTTGAATTCTCGGAACTGGACGCGGAGGTGTTCTTTACCAGATACATTATCGAGGGAACGGGAATTGGAGAAATAATTGTTGGTTATGATCACAGATTCGGCAAGGGCCGTAGCGGTGATGAAAATTTCATTAGAAAATTATCAGAAAAATTTGGTTTCAAAGTAACATATGTTGAGGCTGTAATGCAAAATCAGACCAATATCAGCAGTACACAAGTAAGGAAGCTGCTTGCCGAGGGTAACGTCAAGGCTGCCGCTGAACTTCTTGGACGGGATTATGAGATATTCGGTGAAGTAATTCACGGAGACAAACGCGGCCGGGAACTTGGTTACCCGACTGCAAATCTGGAATGCGATTCAGAGAACAAGTTGCTCCCCGCGAACGGTGTTTATGCCGTTATGGTGGATCTCGACGGCACGAACTACAAAGGCGTGTTGAACGTGGGCAGAAGACCCACCTTCAATCTTAAAGACCTTGCGGTTGAGGTGCATCTGATCGATTTTCCGGGTCACGACCTCTATGGCAAGACCCTTCGCGTTAAGTTTATCGAACGGATCAGGGGTGAGATGCGGTTCATTGCCAAATCTGATCTTGTGATACAGATTCAGAAAGATAAAGATACCGCGCTGGAAATTTTAAAGAATTTATAACATTTAATTAATTGGTACCGGTTAATTCTGGTGCCGGATCGTACAAACAAAACAGGAATAAAAGCAATGACAAATCAGGAAAAACTTGAGATAATCAAGAAGTATGGCGAAAACGAGAAAGATTCGGGCAAAGCGGAAGTGCAGATCGCTCTTTTGACAAAGAGGATCAACGATCTTACCGCTCACTTCCAGTCGCACTCAAAAGATCACCACTCGAGAAGAGGCCTTCTCATGATGGTTGGTAAAAGAAGAAGACTGCTCGACTATCTTATCAGAAAAGACATTAACAGATACAGAGCCATAATAAAAGAATTGAATATCAGAAAGTAAGGTTTTAAATGATGTACACAAAAGAAGTTGAAGTAGGCGGCAAGATACTGAGCTTTGAGACGGGTCGTTTCGCCCGTCAGGCCTCAGGCTCGGTTATGGTCCGTTATGGCGACACGATGGTTCTCGTGGCTGCCGTGGCTTCACCAAAGGCGATGGAAGGGATCGATTTCTTCCCCCTTCAGGTTGAATACCGCGAAAAATTTGCCGCTGTTGGCAAATTCCCCGGCGGATTCTTCAAAAGGGAAGGAAAGCCTTCTGAGAAAGAAGTGCTTACCGCCAGGTTGATCGATCGCCCCATCAGACCTCTCTTCGATGATAACTACCGCAATGAGACACAGGTTGTAGCGAACACGCACTCGTTCGACAAAGAGAACGATCCCGATGTTATCGCCATCTGCGGTGCCTCGGCTGCCCTCTCCGTATCAGATATCCCCTTCCTCGGACCGATCGCAGGTGTGAGAGTTGGAAGGGTTGACGGTCAATTCGTGGTAAATCCAACCTTCGATCAGCTCGCTCTCAGCGATATCGAACTCGTGGTTGCAGGTACTGAAGACTCGATCATGATGGTTGAAGGTGAAGCACATGAAGTATCTGAAGAGGTTATGCTTGCCGCGCTCTCTTTCGCGCAGGAGCAGATCGCCAAAATAGTTATCGCCATCAAAGAGTTCGCCGCCGAATGCGGAAAACCCAAAATGAAGGTAACTCCGAAAGAGCTCGATCAGAATCTTTTAGCGGATGTCAAAGCCCTTGCTTACGACAAGCTTGACTCGATCATCAGCACTGTAATGGCAAAACAGGAAAGAAGCGATGCCTTCGACGCGGTCTTCAAAGAGACCAACGAAGCCCTCGCCGAAAAATATCCCGAGATGGAAAACACCATCAACGGAATCCTGCACGACTTCCAGTATGAATTGATCAGGAAGTGCATCCTCGAGAAGAATCTCAGACTCGACGGCAGAAAAACACACGAGATCAGACCGATCACAATTGATCTGGGGGTTCTTCCCAGAACACACGCTTCAGCTCTTTTCACAAGAGGTGAAACACAGAGTCTTACCACACTTACCCTTGGATCAAAGAATGATCAGCAGACCATCGATGGTCTCATGGAAGAGTCGGTAAAAAGATTCAATCTTCATTACAACTTCCCTCCATTCTCGGTTGGTGAAGTTGGAAGATACTCGGGTGTTGGCAGAAGGGAAGTCGGTCACGGCAACCTCGCTGAAAGATCGCTCAAAAACATGCTGCCCGCTGAAAAGGATTTCCCTTATGCCATCAGGCTTGTAAGTGACATTCTTGAATCGAACGGTTCATCTTCAATGGCTACAGTTTGCGCCGGTTCGCTCGCCCTGATGGATGGAGGTGTTCCCGTAAAGAAAGCAATTGCCGGTATCGCGATGGGACTCATTAAAGAAGGCGACGCCTTCGCGGTTCTCTCAGATATCCTTGGTAACGAAGATCACTTTGGTGACATGGACTTCAAAGTTGCCGGTTCAGCCGAAGGCATTACAGGTTTCCAGATGGACATAAAGATCAAAGGCGTATCGTTCGAGATCATGGAGATCGCGCTTCGCCAGGCGAAAGAAGGCAGGCTGCACATCCTTGGAATAATGAACAATGCCATTCAGGCCCCGAGAGAAGAGATATGCTCATTCGCTCCGACACTCGTTTCACTTACAGTTCCCACTGACCTTATCGGTTCGATAATCGGACCGGGTGGAAAGACCATTCAGGGAATGCAGAAGGAATTCGGTGTTGATATCTCTATCGAAGATGACGGCACGGTTCAGATCGCGGGACCTGACGGTGAGTCTGCAAATGCGGCAGCCACCAGGATCCGTTTGATGACCACACAGCCCGTGGTCGGTGAAGTTTACGACGGTGTTGTAACCAAACTCATGGAGTTTGGCGCCCTCGTTGAGATACTTCCCGGCAAGTCAGGGTTGATGCACATTTCCGAAATTGACATGAAGAAAGTGCACAAGGTTACCGACTACTTCAAGGAAGGTGACAAAGTTAAAGTTAAGCTGCTCCGCATTGAGGGTGGCAAATACAGCCTTAGCCGCAAAGCCCTTCTTAAAGAAGCCGCTGCTGCTGAAGCTCCCAAAAAAGAAGACTAATAATTAACATGGCTGACCCCGCGGAGGGGTCAGCCTGTTTCACCACCAAGTTTTGAAATATTAATGATCGAGTTTCTCGGAAACTTAATCCTCTTGTTCTGTTACTCACTACCCGCTGCCTGTTCCGGAGCGGGTGAAGTGCGTTTAAATGGTATTGGAATATTTACAGCAGTTCAAAACCTGTTAAATATAAAGAGTTTAACACACTATGTTAAAAGAAATTATTATAAATTCGTCAGCAACACAGACCCGTGTCGCAATCACCGAGGACGGGAGATTAGTAGATTTCTTCGTCGATTACTCCGAGAATCGGAGAATGGTGGGGGACGTTTACCTTGGCAAAGTTGCGAGGGTACTCCCCGGTATTAAAGCCGCTTTTATCGATATAGGCCAGAAGCATGATGCCTTCCTTCATTTCTCTGATATCGGAGAGAGGACGAAGGAACTTCAGGCGATGATCGATGAAGATGAAGCGGATGACAATGTAACCAGAGCAGCGGCTGATGAGGAGAACACTGCCTCAACACCGAAGTTCATAAATGGCGTTCCCGTTCTGCAGAAAGGGGAGCCGATACTCGTGCAGATCACAAAAGAACCCGTCAGCAATAAAGGCGTAAGGGTTTCATCCGCTATTTCCATCCCGGGGCGTTTCTGCGTCCTTCTCCCTTACGACAACAAAATTGGCGTTTCAAAAAAGATCACCGACTTCCGTGAGCGGAAAAGACTACGCGTTATTGCCAAGTCGTTCTTGCCACAGAACTACGGCCTTATCATCAGAACTGTAGCCAGAGGCCAGTCTGAAGAGCAGATCAAGGATGATCTTAGAAGCCTGCTGAAGATGTGGAAAAAGATTCAGGAGAAGGCAAGAACCGAAACCCCTCCCTCACTTGTATACCAGGATGTTTCAACCACCTCGAGCGTCATACGTGATCTTTTCACTTCTGATATCTCAAAGGTTTACATCGACAATAAAAAGGTGTACCGTGAGATAAAGGATTACATCACACTCGCGCAGCCCGAACTTGGAGACAAGGTTGAGCAGGTCAGAAGTGAGGAGCCGATCTTTGAAGCCTTCAAGGTCGAAGAGCAGATAAAAGAACTCTTTGCCAGAAGAGTGGCGATGAAAAGTGGCGGTCACATCGTGATTGACCATACAGAAGCGATGGTTGTGATCGACGTAAACTCGGGAAAGTACGCCGCGAGCAAGGATCAGGAACTCAACTCGCTTAAAACCGATCTTGAAGCCGCACGCGAGATCGCCCGGCAACTTCGCCTCCGTGATATCGGTGGTCTGATCGTGATCGATTTTATCGATCTTGAAGATGAGAAGAACCGGAAAAAAGTTTACGATGAACTGAAAAAAGAGTTCAGACGTGACCGCGCCAAGGTTTCGATACTCCCGATGTCAGATTTTGGACTCGTTCAGATCACCCGTCAGAGAGTGCGTCAGAACATTATGCAGGCTCTAACCGAAACGTGCCCCGTTTGTATGGGTACGGGACTGCTCACCAAGAAATCACACCTGATCCATGAAATTGACGAATGGCTCGGGAAGTTCAGCAGTGATTCCAAGTTCAGTTCAATCATCCTTAAGTGCCATCCTTTTGTTGCCCAGAAGCTTAAAGAAGGATTCCCGAGCACGCTCGCGAAGATGCAGATGAAGTACTTGCTCCGTATAAGGATCGAGGAAGACAACGCGTTCAACTCGAACCAGTTCAAAATCATTTCAAGGAAAACGAAGCAGGATATTACCGCCTCCGGGTCTGAGTAGTATCTGATAAATGATTATATTTTAGAATTCAAAAATTGAAATTTCAATCTTAGGTTAAAAAGTGAAAAAGACAAGACTTTATCAGGCACATGAAAAATTGGGTGCCAAGATGGTCGAATTTGCAGGTTTTTCGATGCCGATCCAGTATGAGTCAATAATTGCTGAACACAAGGCAGTTAGAAACTCGGTGGGGCTTTTCGATGTCAGTCATATGGGCGAAGTGTTGATCGAAGGTGATCACGCGCTTGAATTTGTGCAGAACCTGACAATAAACGACGCTTCAACCCTCTTCCCCGGAAGAGTACAGTATTCAGCAATGTGTTACGAAGATGGCGGAATTGTTGATGATCTTCTTGTATACAAGCTTGAGCAGAACAAGTTCATGCTTGTTATAAACGCGTCAAACGTTGAGAAAGACGTTGCCTGGATGCACAAGAACAATAAACACGGTGTTACCATCACCGATCAGAGCGACGAGTTCTCGCTTATCGCTGTCCAGGGTCCCTACTCACGCAATGTGGTTGAAGCGGTTTTCGGTCAGAAGATAGACATGGAATATTACCACTTTACTTATGGCGACTTTGGCGGTGAGAAGGTGCTCATCTCCCGTACCGGCTACACAGGTGAGCTTGGTTACGAGCTTTACTTCAGAGGTGACGAGAAGACAGCCTGCGCTCTGTGGGATGCCCTTATGAAGTCAGGCGGCGAATATCTTATAAAACCATGCGGACTTGGTTCGAGGGATTCCCTCCGTCTTGAAATGGGATTCTGCCTGTACGGAAACGATATTGATCAGACCACCAATCCCCTTGAAGCGGGCCTCGGTTGGATAACGAAGCTCAAAAAAGAATCGTTCACCGGCAAGGAAGCACTTCTGAAGATAAAAGAAGCCGGACTTTCAAGGAAGCTCACCCCAGTTATCTGCCTTGAAAAATCATTCCCGAGACACGGTTATGAAGTTTTCGCCGGTGAGAGATCAGTTGGTGTGCTCACAAGCGGCACCGTTAGTCCTGTTCTCGAACAGGGAATAGCTCTCGCTTACATCGATTCGGATGCTTTGAAAAACGAAGAGAAACTTGAAATGGCAGTAAGGGGCAACAGGATCCCTCTTCAGGTGACCAAGCTGCCCTTTATTAAGAAATAGTACAGGGATATCATGAAGATCAATACTATACTAACACCTTTAATGGTGGAAGAACTTTATTTTGCGGGAAGAATATCTGTTGTCATAGATGTTCTAAGGGCTACCTCAACCATCGTTACGGCTATAAAGAACGGCGCGAAGGAAGTGGTGCCTGTTGGTTCACTTGATTTCAGTAAGATAGCATCCGCAAGCTCATTTGGCGGGCGAACCATGCGAGGTGGAGAAAAAAACTCAAGAAAGATCGAAGGGTTTGATCTCGGCAATTCACCATTGGAGTACACTTCAGAGATTGTCGCGGGCAAATCGATCGTATTCTTCACTACCAACGGCTCAAAGGCGATAGTAAAAACCAAATACGGCACCGGCTCGTTTATCTGCTCATTCCTTAACGCGTCGAAAGTGGCTGAACTCACTCACGCGCGGGGCAAGGATTTTGATATCGTATGCTCCGGTCGCAATGGCGATTTCAGTCTTGAAGACACTGTTTGTGCCGGAATGTTGATAGATGAAGTTATTAAGCTGGGTGGTGAGGTTGAACTTTCCGATGCCTCAAAAGTTGCTCTCGAGCTGTTCAAAAAATACGGTGATGACCTTTCGGGTCTTTTCGCGGTAAGCGAACACGGCAAGGTTTTGGCGGCTGAAGGCTTCACCACGGATCTTGAGTATTGCGCGCAGAAGAATATTACCGATGTGGTACCGGTTTTTGAGAGCACCTCAATAAAGCTCTTTGATCCATCTCAACATCTGACAAATAATTAACCCCGGAGAGGGATGAGCGGACGAACTAAAAAAGAGAGCGGCAGAACTTATTTTGAGCTTTCGCAGGAAAAGAAGAAACGGCTGCTTGGCTTGTTTATCATCACCTTCTCCGTACTCCTTTTTCTGAGCATTATATCATTTTCGGCAGCAGACGATCCTCAATTAAGGAGCGCCTCTGTGGAAGCAATGCCAACCAAAAACTGGCTTGGAATTGCCGGAGCATATATTGCAGCTTTTTTTGTAAAGTCCGCCTTCGGATACTTCTCCCTGGTCATCCCGTTGATAACGGGGATGTGGGGCTTCCGCCTCTTCAAACCGCTTGACATCCGCCGCCTGATCTACATCACTAATTTCCTCCTTGGCTCGGCCTTCATACTTGCCTCATTCTGGGGGACAATTTACGCGCTCCAATTCATAAGTGAAGACACTTCCGTTATCCTTTCCGGTGGAATGGGGAAGACAGTCGGGGCTCTGGCTTATAAATTTCTTGGCGGAATTGGTGCCGTTGCCGTCTTTATTGTTCTGATAGTCACTGTTCTGATAATCACCTTTGATCTCAAAATCGACAGGTTCTTCCTTTTCCTCGCCGACAAGGGGAAAGATGCCATTCAGTCGGGAGCGGATAAAATCAGGGAGACCACGGAAAAGGCAGCAGAGAAAACCCAGGTAAAAGCTAGCGAACGAAAATCATCTCTTGAAAAAAGTCAGGATAAGATCGCGAAAGTGGTGCAGGGTGAAAAAAGCACCCAGCCTCCGATTTTTGCCGATGAACTTCATTTTGAGCAGGATCTCACTCCACCTGAGCCAAAACCTAAAATGAAACCTGTTTTCACCACAACTGTGAAAACCAACTCTGAAATTGTACCCCCACCTCCACGGATAGACAGATCTGTACCCGAGGAGAGGCACTCAACCGACGACTACAGCATCCCTGACGGAGATTTCCTGATAAAAGCGGATGATTCGGGGCACTACGCGGAAGAAGCGGAGCTTGAAAGCAAGAAGATCAGGCTTAAAGAAAAACTTGCCCTGTTTGATATTGAGATAGAAAAGATCGATACAACTGCGGGTCCTGTTGTAACCCTTTTTGAGATCGTTCCGGCACCGGGTGTAAAAATAAGCAAGATTCTTTCACTTGAGAATGATATCGCGCTCGCGCTCGCGGCAAAAGGTATCAGAATTATCGCCCCAATGCCCGGAAGAGGTACCATCGGTGTTGAGATACCGAATGATAATCCTTCGATCGTGCTCGCCGGTTCAGTGCTGCCTGATCTTAAAAACAGCAAATACTCCCTTCCGATAGCACTCGGTAAATCGATCTCAGGCCAAACTTTCGTGGATGACCTCGCGAGGGTGCCGCACCTTCTAATAGCCGGTGCAACAGGTTCCGGTAAATCAGTGGGTGTGAACATGATCATCGCCTCACTTCTATTTTCAAAGTACCCGACAGAGGTTAAGTTCGCCATCATTGACCCGAAAAAGGTTGAACTTTCAGTTTATGAAACCCTGAAGAACCACTTTCTTGTAAAATCGCCCGATATAAATGACTATATAGTCTCCTCACCGGGAAACGCCGTTATTCTTCTTAAAGCCATGGTGCTTGAGATGGAAATGCGCTATGACAAACTCTCCCACATCGGTGTGAGGAATATTGTTGACTATAACAATAAAATGAAAAGTGGCGTGTACAAAAAACGTGACGAGGAAGAGTTTGATCACAAGTTCATGCCATACATTGTTGTGGTAATAGATGAGCTCGCTGATCTTATGATCACCGCGGGCAAGGATGTTGAAGAACCGATCGCGAGACTGGCACAGATGGCAAGAGCCGTGGGTATCCACCTTGTTGTAGCCACACAGCGCCCGTCAGTTGATGTTATCACCGGCGTGATCAAAGCCAACTTCCCTGCAAGGATCGCTTATCAGACCGCGCAAAGAACTGACTCCCGCACCATCCTCGACATGAACGGCGCGGAACAGCTTCTTGGTCGTGGTGACATGCTTTACTTGCCGCCCGGAACCCCGAAACCGGTGAGGATCCAGAACGCGTACATCACCACAGATGAAATTGAAAAACTTATTGAAGTGGTTGCTCAGCAGCCGGCTCCACCTGAACCATACGAACTCCCTTCGCTCCTTGAAAAGAAGGGGAATGAAGCGGGATTCCTCGACGACAAGGATCCATTCTTCGAAGAGGCTGCCCGTTCGGTAATCAGGAGTCAGCAGGGTTCGGTATCATTTCTTCAGCGGAAGCTCAAAGTTGGGTACGCGAGGGCTGCACGCATCGTTGATCAGCTTGAGTTCGCGGGGATCGTTGGTCCCGGCGAAGGCAGCAAACCGAGGGAGATACTCGTTGATAACGAGGATGAACTTGAAACATTGTTGAGGAATCTGTAGTAAACCATGAAAAACGGAGTTAAAGTGAAACAGTTATTTTTTGGTTTATTTACAGCCTTTATCATGCTGGGCAGTTCCGTGGCACAGAATGCCACAATTCAGGCAATTCAGAAGAAATTTAATTCCCTTTCAGATATGACTGCTTCGTATCAGCAGTTTTCGGGGAAGACACTTACCGCTAAAGGCACTTTTGCCTACAAAAAGACCAACAAGGTCCGCCTGACCTTTGCAAACAGTCTGATCATCAGTGACGGTAAAACGAACTGGAATCATGACAAGAAACAGAACAAGGTTATAATCACGAAGGCCGATAACAAGTCGGTTTCGCTTCTTAGTGTTAACACAATAGTTAACACAATCCCCTCCGATTGCGATTTGGTTGAAACTGGAGCGGGCAAAGTTAAGATGACCCCAAAAAAGGGGAAGAAACTTGGTTTCCGTTCAGTGGAGATCACCAAAGACGCTCAGGATCTTATCGCTTCAATAGTTATCGAGGATAACGCTAAATCGGTGATGACAGTAACATTTTCCGGTTATTCTCTTAACAAGGGTCTTTCCGACTCTGATTTTTCATTCAAATCAACCGGAGATATCAAAGTAGTTGACCTCCGCTAAGAAAAAGCTTTTCTCTCCCCGCGAAGCAGTAGTTTACATAATTTCCCTTGCCCTTGCAGGTCTTTTTCTCTTTTGGGCATTTAAAGGTGTCGACGCGGGAGCGCTCTGGAACTACATAAAAGGCGCGTCGATATTCTGGATGATCATGCTTATCGTATTTCAGATGCTGGCTCACTGGTTCAGGGCTGTCAGGTGGAAGGCGATAATGGAGTCACTCAAACCTGATATCAGCGCCATGAACCTTTTCGGGGCGGTACTTGTTGGGTACGGTCTGAATAACTTTGTTCCGAGACTCGGTGAAGTCGCGCGCGCTGTTTCAGTGGGCAAAACCGAAAATCTTTCCAAAACCTCGATACTCGGCACTGTTGTGGTTGAGAGAATAATCGACATGTCGGTTTTCGCTTTCGCCGTGGTGCTAAGTGGTTGGATATACGACGGCGACATTTATTCGGGCGAACTCGGATGGCTCAAACTCACCATTCAGTTGGGAACGATGGGATTCGCGGTGTTGATCCTGTTCTTGATACTTTTGATCAGATATAAAGAGCGCTTTTCAAATTTTGCCACATCGATCGTAAAGAAATTCTCACTCAAGACAGCGGAGAAGCTCGAAGAGTTGTTCCACAAGATGATCGTTGGGTTCTCAACTCTCAAAACCACATCGGCGTACATTAAAACAATTATTTACAGCGTGTTGATAATGCTCGGTTACGCCGCTACAAGCTGGGCCGGATTCTACGCCCTCGGCCTCGAAAAAAGTTACGGGCTTGGATTTGGTGCCGCTTGGATAATAATGAGCATCAGCGCCATCGGCGTAATGATCCCCACACCCGGCGGGATCGGAAGCGTGCACACAATTACAAAAACCGCCATGCTCATGCTTTATGGAATTCCTGCCGAGCTTGGTCTGGCATTCGCGACATTTCAGCACGGGATCACATATATCCTGCATCTTGTCACGGCAGCCGGATTTTTAGTCTGGTTCAAGTTCAAGCTTCCGGGGGTGAGATCTGAAGACATTATTGATATTGAGGATGATGACCAGAAGAATTAAATTTTTAGCCCTTATATTTCTCCTTTTTTCACCCCTGACTCAGGCGCAGTGGGAGGGGAGGGTGAGCATGGGAATAAATATAGCCAGCACCGCGAACATCCGCGACTATATCAACGAGAATTTTGGTGCCGGCAACCGGATGGATGACGTAAACACGATGATAGAATTTGGCGGCGAGCTCGGTTACAAACCGGGGAAGAACCTACAGCTTGCCTTAGAGGGAGCCTATGCCTTCAATTCTTATACGAACATAACCGCCAACGGTAAATATGAACTGAACTACAGGTTCATTTCACCCTCGGTAATGGCATACTACATGATCGAAGGTGCCGGTTACAGTTTTAAATTCGGTGGTGGAATTGGTCCCAGATTTGTCGTGATTGAAGAGATCAAGCCATTTGTAGTGACCGGAACAACCTACACATCCACCGGTTTTGGAATTGTAGCCAGGGCATCAGGTTCAACCGCCCTTTCAAAAGATGTTTTTGCCTATATTGGTGCTGACGCGAGATATGACGCCGGCGGAACCCCCAAAAATGACGGAATAGCCATCAGACACCGTGGTGGCGACCTCTCCGTCGGATCCCTTTCGTTAGGGCTAAAAATCGGTATTTCTTTTAATTTCTAAGGACCATAAATGACCATTCTCGAAGCGATAGTTCTTGGTATCGTTCAGGGCATCACTGAGTTTCTCCCGATAAGCAGTACAGCCCACCTTACACTTACCGGTAAGATAATGGGGTTGATAAACGCTGATAAACCACAGGAGTGGACCGCGGTTATGGCGATAATTCAGCTTGGCACGCTCGTTTCAATCCTTATTTATTTCGCGAAAGACATATATAACATTGTAATTGAGTTCTTTCGTGATAATCTGGTGAGCAGAAAAAGCTACAAAGAGCAGTCGCTTAATTCACGGCTTGGTTGGCTTGTTATTATTGGAACCGTTCCTGTAGTGATCATCGGACTGGGTTTTAAGGATGTGATTGAAGGCGCGCTCACCAAGAACCTCTATGTAATTGCCAGTTCGCTGATTGTTCTGGCGATCATACTCTTTATCGCAGAGAAAACCGCGAAATTCAACAAAAAAATTGAGGACGTGGGAGTTTGGGATGCAATCGTGGTCGGTGTGGCACAAGCATTCGCCCTGATCCCGGGATCGTCAAGGTCAGGAACCACCATTACCGGTGGGCTTTTCATGGGACTTAACCGTGAAGCCGCCGCGCGTTTTTCATTCCTTCTGAGCATCCCGGCGATACTCGCCAGTGGTTTGCTCCAACTTAAGGAAGGTCTCAAATTCCTGAACTATGATCATCTCGTGGCAGTTGGCGTTGCCACTGTGATCTCGGGAGTGAGCGGCTACCTCGCCATCGACTTTCTTTTAAAGTACCTCAGGAAAAACTCCACGACACTTTTCATTGTTTATAGAATTGCAGCCGGACTTCTGATTCTGGCGCTGTTATTATCGAACACCATTACACCATAACGGAGATATTGATGCGTAATTTTTTGGTGATAATTCTTTTCGCCCTGATATCATTCACGGGATGTGCCCAGCAGAAAAACACCCCCCAAAATGAGAGTCCGGTGTTTAAGTATGACACCCTTACGGTTGCAGTTATGAAGACCAACATGGGAACAATTGAACTGCAGCTCTACCCAAAAGAAGCACCCAAAACCGTTGAGAACTTCACGACCCTCGCCAAGCAGGGCTACTACAACGGGATCATTTTCCACAGGGTTATTGAGAATTTCATGATCCAGGGTGGTGATTCCACCGGTACAGGCACGGGTGGAAGGTCGATCTGGGGCGGTGACTTCGCCGATGAGTTTGTTATGGGACTCACTTTCGACAAGACCGGTCTGCTCGCGATGGCGAACAGGGGACCGAACACCAACACTTCACAGTTTTTTATCACTACTGCCAAAACCGAATGGCTGAACTACAAACACACCATTTTTGGCGAAGTGATCAGCGGGTATGATGTTGTTGACAAGATCAGCAAAGTTAAAAAGGGCCCACAGGACAAACCCGTTGATCCCGTGATAATTCAGGAAATTAAAATTGAACAAAGGAAGAAAAAATGAGCGTTACAAAAGCTAAATTTGACACGTCGATGGGTGAGTTCGAGGTAGAACTCCACGCCGACAATACCCCAAAGACCGTTGAGAACTTCACCGGACTTGCAAAAAGAGGCTACTATAATGGTGTAATCTTTCACCGTGTTATTGCCGATTTCATGATTCAGGGTGGTGACCCAACGGGTACAGGCCGTGGCGGTGAGAGCATCTGGGGTCCTAAATTCAAGGATGAGATCGTAAAAGACCTCAAACACACAGGACCGGGGATACTCTCGATGGCCAATGCCGGACCAAACACTAACGGCAGCCAGTTCTTCATTACACTCGTGCCAACCCCTTGGCTCGATGGAAAACACACCGTTTTTGGCAAGGTTACATCCGGTATGGATGTGGTTGAAGCTATCGGTAAAACCGAGACACTTAAGCCTTTCGACCGTCCGGTAGTTGATGTGGTTATTAACTCGATAACGGTAGTTGAGTAAGAAAGTTCAGTCACCCCTGATCTCCCTGGTAGCACAGGACCTGAAGGCGAAAAACCTGAAGCCTGTCTATTTTTTCTACGGGAAGGATGGATACGAAATTGACAAAAGGACTCAGGCGATCCAGAAATATCTGGAGCCTGAGATCCCTTTTGACTATGATATCCAACTGTTTCAGGGTTCTTCGACTTCGATAGATGAACTGCTTGACTTCTGCCAGTCGTTTCCCCTCGCGGGTGACAGACGGCTTGCCATAGTTAAGAACTTCAATAATCTGAAGTTCGATGGAAGGAAGTATAACAGTCATCTGATCTCTTACTTTAAGAATCCATCGCCCCACACCACGTTAATAATTCTCTATGATGATGTTAACTTCCCTGACAAGGAGCCCTACAAAACCATAGCGGAAATGGGTTACGCCTACGTGGCGAGAACACCCGACTTCGATGACCTCGTTGGCTGGGTGGAATTGACCGCCAAGCAAGCCGGGAAGAGAATAGAGAGGCATGAAGCTGAGTTGCTGGTTAGTCTCACGGGTGACGATAAACTGATGATCGAAATGCAGCTTGAAAAGCTGATCGAGTTCACCGGGAATGATAAAGCGGATATAGACGTCGACATGATCAAACGCTCGGTGGCGCCGACAAAGCAGTTCACCATTTTCGATTTTATCGACAAGGTACTTGCAAAAGACAAGCCCGGCGCTCTTCGCCTGCTCGGAAAAATAATGAACCAGGGTGAACCTGCCCTTCTTATACTGTTTCACCTGAACCGTCAGTTCTCGACCATTATAAACATCAGGGAAGCACTTTCGACGGGCAGAAATGATTTTGAGGCGGCTTCCCAGTCGGGTATTCAGAAGTGGCAGCTCGACAAGCTGAAGCCGGCACTTCAGAGATTTTCGTTCAAAGAGCTGAGTCTTGTTTACGCCGCGCTTCTCAGAGCGGACATTGCCCTGAAGAACAGCGACACTGACGAAAAAACCGTAATGTTCACTGCCCTTAACGAGATTTTAAATTAAAATCTTTATCTTATCAGCGGAATATTCTAATTTTCTCCTCTGAAACTTTTACAAAACAACCAGAGTATAATACACATTGAGCGACAGAAGATTAAGAGATCTGACTGACGAACAGTTGATCCTTGAATTTCAGGAAACGAGTGACACGGAGATATTTGAAGCGATAGTTTCTCGCTACAAAAATCCTCTCTTTAACTTCGTTTTCCGGTTCCTCGGCGACAGGGATGCCACCTCGGATGTGGTTCAGGAGACTTTTATAAAGGTTTACAGGAACAAGGATTCCTACAAAACCTTTGCAAAATTCTCCACGTGGATCTACACCATCGCGGGCAACCTTGCCAAAACCGAACTGCAAAGGCGCAAAAGGAAGAATCAGATCTCCATCAACTCCTGGGGAGAGGATGAAGAGACGATGGATCTCCCGGATGGGGGGCCACTTCCTGACAGGCTGGTTGATTCAGGAATCAAGAACAAGATGATTCAGGAAGCTCTCTTAAAACTCCCGGAAGTTTACCGCGAGATGATAATCCTCAGAGACATTCAGGAGATGTCTTATGAAGAGATCGCCGAAATGATGGAAATTTCCATCGGGACGGTGAAATCAAGGATCAACCGTGGTCGTGCTCAGTTACAGGATTTATTGAGAGATATTTTCAAGGAATAGGTTTTCATGGAGAATAAAGATATACTTGGTGATGAGGAGCAGTTTCGGGAACTGAGGCAACTCCTAAAAGAGATGCCGAAGGTTGACGCGCCTCCCGGATTTGAAGCTGATCTTATGCGGCGGATAAATTCGGAAAAATATGCCGAAGCAAAGCCGACACTGTGGGAAAGGTTCACCGGATTTCTGAAACCGGTTCCCTCTGCCGTCGCGGTGGGAGTTGTCGCCATCGTAGCGGTGGTGCTGCTGGTAAATCAACCCGGCGAAGAGATAATGACGAAAATCGACACCTCAGTTCAGTCCGACCAGGTCGCGCTGCAATCCGGGAATAAACCGGAAGAGAAGGTTGATAAAAGTCCACAGTTCGAGAGCAAGGAGCAGCAATACCCTTCAAAAGGCGAGGCACCTTCATCACAGTTGCCACCCAAGGTTTCTGTTGAAAGAGGCGCTGACTACACCCCCGCCTCCGCCGGAAAAAGTACGGGTGACGTCAATCTTCCAGTGACTGCCGCAGTGGCTTCCGTGCAGGAGGAAAAAGTTGTAACGAATAACAAGGACACTTTCGGCTCAGCGAAACCAACGATGAAAAGCAGAACCGCCGGGGGAGGTGTGGTTGCAGGACTGACCAACGCCAAATCCATCAAAAAAGCCGCCGACAGCTTGAAGGCAACACAGAGGGATACCACAATCAATAAATAGAGGAACCACAGGTAATTTTCTCTACTTTCTGTTTTTGAGACCCCGGACACACCGTCCGGGTTTTTTTGTTTTATCCATTGTAATAATTCGCCGTGAGTATTATATTCTGCTTCACTTTAACAGGATTTTAATATGAAGAACCTCACCCTTCTCCTCACTGCCGTGTTGATCGCTTCCTTGGTCGTTTATCAGGCGGGCTCCCGCGATTTCAGAGTGGCACAGATCCCGAACGGATCCACGAATGCATGTGCCAATTGCCATGTATCCCCCGCGGGTGGCGGAACCAGGAACAACTTTGGACAGACTATCGAGAACGCTTTCCTCGTGAACGGCAATGTAATGTGGGATGCGTCTTTGGCACAACTTGACAGTGACAACGACGGCTTCAGCAACGGAACTGAACTTCAGGACCCCACCGGCGCGTGGAGAACGGGCCAACCAAACCCCGGAATTACCGCGAATGTCTCAAACCCAGGCGACCCAACCAGTACTCCGCCGCCAACATCGGTCAGGGAAACAGGTGATCTGCCGGTTGAATTCGCGCTGTCAGAAAACTTTCCTAATCCCTTTAATCCCTCAACAAGGATCCGTTACTCCGTCATCGAAGCCGGGCAGGTAAAACTCGATATTTACAACGTTACCGGCGAAAAACTCTTCAGCCTTGTTGATCAGTATCAGTCTCCCGGCAACTACGAAGTCGATGTCACCTTCGCCTCCGCCCCCAGCGGAGTGTATCTCTACCGCCTGGAATCAGCCGGGAAGTCGATAGTAAAGAAGATGAATTTGTTGAAGTAGGAAATCCTCTCAACCTCCTCTTTGTAACAGCCACTGATCAAGACGAATGAATTTTACGGTGGCTGTTATACCGTACCAAGAGTATTCCCTCTCTTCCGAGATGGAGGAATTGATCAGGAACAGGTTATCACATTTCAGCTCTTTTTTAGCTTTTAGAAGTGACCTGATCTCGCGTTCAAGGGTTTTGGGATTCTCAGTGGAATAGGCAACTTGTATCAGCTCAGTTATATCGAGACCTGTTTGGACAACAAAATCCACTTCCTCGTTCTGCTGACTTTTATAATAGTAGAGCTCGCATTTGCCATCCAGTGATTCCTTTCTCAAAGCTATCCCTACGGCCGTCTCAAAATACTTGCCGAAGTTAGGTGAAAATTGTGTTGATAAGGTCGACATAAATCCGGTATCGTAAACATATATCTTCTTGTTGTACTGTGGTCTCTCTTTGATCTTGAAGGAGAACCGGTCAAGATGGAAAAACAGAAAAGCGTTCTCAAGGTAGCCGAAATATCGTTTGATCGTGTGCACGCTCAAGTTCAACACCGAAGAAAGCTGGGAATCGGAAAATTCGGTCGCGGAATTGTTCACGAGATATTTCGCAAGCTCTGTCAATCCGTCGAACTTCCTGAGTGAATATCTCCTTACAATGTCCTTGAAGATTATTGCATCATACAATACCCTCAGATAGTCTCCTGTTAAATGCTTTCCGGTTACCACTTCTGGGAACCCGCCTGATTGAAGATATTTCATCAGTTCGTTCTGCAACGTGGCTGTGGATGTTGAGGCAGGGTCGACCGTCAGGAACTCGGTAAATGAGAAGGGGAAAATATTTACCGGAAGATACCGCCCTGTCAGATGTGTGGCAAGTTCACCACTCAAAAGGTTTGAGTTGCTACCGGTAATAACCAATTTTCTCCCTTGCCTCTGCAGCCGGTTAACGAACAGTTCCCACTTCGGCAGATTCTGTATCTCATCAAAAAACAGGATGCGCGGATCTCCATAAACCTGATCGATCGCGGCGATTATCTCATCATAATTCTCGACAGTTGTCAACAACTCATCATCGAAGTTGGCATATCCGGGCTTTTGATCCTTCAACGCTTCTATAACGAAAGTTGACTTTCCTGCACGCCTTGGTCCGATAATAACCATGATCAAGGATGACTCATCAAGGATCAGTTTCTTGGAACGGACCCGGTAATCAACCGGGAGAGTTTCGAGGTCTTTCTTTTGGGATCGTATCCGCTCTAATATCTCCATGCTTCTCCGGGGTTTTGTAATCTTGAACGACCAAAAATTATATGAAAATCAAAAAATCTTCTTAACGGTTGTCTAAATTATCAAAAATTGTGCAATAAATAAATCGTAATGCACAAATCTTTAAACTTTTGTGTATTATGATTGAGAAAGTGGATACTTTCGCAGAATTTTTATTGATTATTGCACAGGATTTTTTGTTATCGTAATTTTAATATTATTAATCAAATGAGTTAGGAATGAATAAATTCTTCAAACTGTCCACTCTGCTTGGCCTGTCATTCATGTTCCTTTTCATTGAAGCGGAAGCTCAAAGATCAAGAAATCCGGTGCTTGAATATGTTACAGGGACGTGGTGCCAATGGTGTCCATGCGGTCATACCATTATTCATGATGTGATCATGGTGAATAATCCCAATACAATTGTGCTGGCTTACCATGGCCCCTCCAATTCGAGTGATCCATACAGGATTTTCAACGGGAACAACATCATTTCGTTGATGGGCTTCAACAGTTACCCCACAGGAATTATTGACAGGCTCACTGCTCCGCAGAGCCGTAGCGCGTGGGCGGGACAGGTATCAAACAGGTCAGTGGCACCTCCGAAGGTCAGCATTGATGGTACGGTCGAATTTGAAGCTGACAGCAACAAGATACACGTCCACCTGAAGATTAAAGCCCTCGACGCGATACCTGACATACCGGTAATAAACTTCGTGCTGACCGAGGATAAACTGATCACCACACAGACCGGTAATAGCAGTTGCCCGGGCAACGGGGATTACATTCATAACAATGTGGTGCGTTCCATGCTGAACGGCGCCCTCGGTAACGAACTTGCCAAGAGTGGCTGGGTGGCCGGTGATTCTGCTGTAGTGGATACATTTTATTACATCCCCTCTAATGTTCTGAAAGCAACGAATACAAACTTTAACGCTTTTGTTTATTCGAAGAAAACTCCTTTGAACACCAGCGAGATCCATCAGGCACGTAAATGGAAACTGAGTGATTTCCCGATGAGTGTTGATGATAAGTTTATCGCGGGTAATCCCGTTGATTTTACGCTCGATCAGAACTACCCTAATCCTTTCAATCCTGAAACCAGGATCAACTTCACAGTGGCGAAATCCGGGTATGTATCGCTGAGAGTATTCGACCTTCTCGGCAAGGAAGTCGCAAAATTAGTGGATGATGAGTTGGCGCCCGGTTCCTACTCCCGTATCTTCAGCGCGAGTAACCTCCCCTCTGGAGTTTACGTTTACCGTCTTGAAGCCGAAGGCGTAAACATCAGCCGCAAAATGAATTTGCTGAAGTAGACAGCCAAAATATTTTTCGTTAAAGCGGTGGTTACCCAATGCCACCGCTTTTTGTATCCGCGCTATCCGGGATCGGAACCGTAAGCCTATCTTTCCAAGGTCTCCCCGCCGAATGCGTTTCATCCTTCAACCCTCACCCTTCATCCTTCACCCTTCACCCTTCACACTTCCTTTCCCCTTTAATTAAAGCTTATAATTCAGTAAATTGGCGGGTTAAAAAAGAAGGATTACGGATGATAAAATTAAATCTCGGTTGCGGCAAGGATATCCGCCCGGGTTATGTGAATCTAGATGTGGTGGATTACGGTGGTAATGAGATCCACGACATCAACACTTTCCCTTACCCTTTCCCGGATAACCACTTCGATGAGATCTACTGCTCTCACATTCTTGAGCATATTGAGAATTTCTACAAGGTTATCAACGAACTTTACAGGATTGCCAAGCCAAACGCGACGATGATCGTGTATGCCCCGTTCTTTCTGAACACTAAGTATTTTGGAGATCCCGACCATAAAATACCATTCTCGATCCGTACTTTCGACAATTATGAGTACATCGGCAACAGGAAACTGAAGTTCTACGAGAAGTGGAAATTGAACCACAGAACCAATTATGAAGGTCAGGCTCAGTTCGAAGTGCTGGAGAAGAAATTCATCACCTCCCACTTCGCCGCGTTGAAGTGGATGGATGCTATAATTAACATCGAACCGGTAATGTATGAGCGTTTCTTCGCGGGAATATTCTCACCCGAAGAGGTGTACTTCAGACTCCGGGTTGTCAAGTGAGAACTTGAGAACCAGAGAACTTGAGAACCAGAGAACCGGAGAACTTGAGAACCAGAGAACCGGAGAACTTGAGAACGAGAGAACTTGAGAACCAGAGAACCGGAGAACTTGAGAACGAGAGAACTTGAGAACCAGAGAACCGGAGAACCTTAACAAAGCAAACGGACAACGGACAACGGGCAACGGGCAACCCCATGGGGGCAACGCCCTCGCTACTCACTACTGATTAACTCACAACTGATAAAATGAGAAAAGCACCATTCAGACCATTTGATCTACAGGCAGGATACAAACCCGCGGGAGACCAGCCGGAGGCGATTAAAGCCTTAACCGGAGGTCTCGAAAAGGGGGAAAGGTATCAGACACTGCTTGGAGTAACAGGTAGCGGCAAGACCTTCACGATGGCGAATGTGATAGCTGCTCATAACAAACCGGCTCTTGTCATATCCCACAACAAGACACTCGCCGCCCAGTTGTATGGCGAACTGAAATCGTTCTTCCCAAACAACCCGGTGGAATTTTTCATCAGTTACTACGATTATTACCAGCCTGAAGCTTACGTGGTCAGCAGTGACACGTTCATCGAAAAGGATTTCTCGATAAATGAGGAGATCGACAGGCTCCGTCTGAAAGCCACCACATCCCTTATTGAGGGGAGGAACGATGTAATAATTGTTGCTTCAGTGAGTTGCATTTATGGTATCGGCGCGCCGCACGAGTACGCCGAGCAGACGATTTTCCTTCACAAGGGCGACATAATCACGAAGAAAGATCTGATGCGTGCCCTGGTGAACATCTATTATTCGCGGAACGATCTCGATTTCATGCGCGGCACCTTTAGAATGAGGGGGGATGTAATTGAGATAATCCCCGCTTATGAAATTGAAGAGGCATTGAGGATCGGGTTTTTCGATGATGAGATTGAAAAGATATCAGTTATCGACCCCATAACAGGGGATGTGCTGCGGGAACTTGAGGAAACTGCCATCTATCCCGCGAAATATTTTGTTACGAACCCCGAAAAACAAAAACTCTCGCTTGCACTGATTGAGGCGGAACTGGAAGAAAGGCTCGCAGATTTCCGTGAGCAGGAACGGTACCTCGAAGCGCAGCGGATTGAGCAACGAACGAGGTTCGATCTCGAAATGATCAAAGAAGTCGGGTACTGCTCCGGAATCGAAAACTACTCCCGCCACATGGATCTGAGGGAAAAAGGTACAAGGCCTTACTGTCTTCTCGACTATTTCCCTGATGACTTCCTCATGATCATTGATGAGTCCCACGTTACGGTCTCGCAGATCCGCGGGATGTACAACGGTGACAGGTCGAGGAAAGAGACACTCGTGCATCACGGGTTCCGGCTTCCTTCAGCACTCGACAATCGTCCTATGAAATTTGACGAGTTCGAGGAGAAGATGAAAAAAGTGATCTTCGTTTCCGCCACCCCCGGTGACTTCGAACTCGAGAAAACAAATGGAAAATATATCGAACAGATCATCAGGCCGACAGGTCTGCTCGATCCTGAAATTCAGATCAGACCCGTTAAAACCCAAATTGATGACCTGATCGGTGAGATCAGGGTCCGTGTACAAAAGGGTGAGAGGACTCTCGTAACAACCCTGACCAAGAAAATGGCGGAAGACCTTTCCGACTACCTCGCGAAGATCGGCATTGCAGTACGGTTCATTCACAGTGACATTGACGCGCTTGAACGGGTTGAGATTCTTCGTGACCTCCGTCTTGGCGATTTTGATGTTCTGGTCGGGGTTAACCTTCTGAGGGAGGGGCTCGATATGCCCGAAGTGTCGCTTGTTGCCATTATCGATGCCGACAAGGAAGGCTTCCTCCGGAGTGAGCGCTCACTCATGCAGACTGCGGGCAGAACCGCGCGAAATGCCAACGGTCTGGTAATTATGTATGCCGACAAGATAACCGACTCGATGCGACTCGTAATTGAAGAAACAGCACGCCGCCGTAAGATTCAGATGGAGTATAACAAAAAGCACGGGATCACTCCGAAAACACTTTTCAAGAGCATTGAGGAGATCATGAGCTCTACCGCCATCGCGGATGTGCGGAAAAAGGAATACAATCATGAATCTTCCCGTTCGCAATTCTCGAAAGTTGCAGAGCCTGTGCTGAAGTATATGAGCATCGACGAGCGCAAGGCGATGATAGAAGAATTGACCGAAGAGATGCGGAAAGCAGCCAAAGACCTCGAGTTCGAGAGGGCTGCATTTCTGCGTGATGAAATAGAAAAACTTAAGAAATCGATACCCGACAGGATTGAAACCTGATCGCGAACCTAAGATAACCATTACAATTAATCGAAAATAGCCGGTCTTCTGTGAGCAGAAACTCACACGGAGCACCGTGATACAGGTTGAACATCATGAAGATATTAAAATTTGGCGGCTCCTCGGTGGGGAGTCCTGAACGAGTAAAGAGTGTTATTGAAATAGTAAAAGGGAAACTTGAAGAGGGGATAGCCGGTGTAGTCTTTTCAGCCTACTCGGGAGTTACTGATAATTTGATAAAGGCAGGTAATCTCGCGGTACAGCGTGACCGTGGTTACTCTGAACTTTTTGAGGATCTGCGCAAAAAGCACTTCGATTTCGCTTCAGAGCTCGTCAGATCGGGGCGTGAACTGGAGATACTTCATGAAGGCCTGAACCTTAGATTCAACGAGTTGAAAGAGATACTCGATGGTGTTTACCTTCTAAAGGAACTTACCCCCAAAACCCTCGACTACATTCAAAGTTTCGGTGAGCTTCTTTCGGCTTATACCATTACTGTCGCCTTTCGGGAAGCCGGTGTTGATGCCGAATTTCTTGACGCGAGAAAGGTGATAAAAACCGACAATAATTTCAACAACGCCCGGCTGTTGCCGACCGAATCCTTCTACTTCATAAATCAGGAGATGAAGAGCACCCCGGCGCTTAGAGTGATCACCGGATTTATTGCATCGACAAGTGACAATGAGACAACCACTCTCGGAAGGGGTGGTTCCGACTTCACCGCTGCCGTCTTCGGTGCCGCGATCAATGCTTCTGAAATTGAGATCTGGACAGATGTTGACGGAGTACTCACAGCCGACCCACGGAAAGTGACAGATTCATTTATCGTGGATGAGCTTTCATACGAAGAAGCCATGGAGCTCTCATACTTTGGCGCCAAAGTGATCTATGCCCCTACGATTCAGCCCGCGATGGACAGGGGAATACCGGTCAGAATAAAGAACACATTTAATCCTGCCTTCAAGGGTTCGATCATAAAAAAAGACCCTGGTTTCAACAAAAATGATATAACCGGCCTTGCCTGCATCGACGGGATCGCTTTGATACGCGTCGAGGGAGGTGGCATGGTTGGTGTCAGCGGTATTGCCGGAAGGCTTTTCCGCGCGCTCGCGGATGCGAGGATCAGCGTTATCCTCATCACTCAGGCCTCTTCGGAGCACTCAATATCCGTGGCAGTAGAGCCGAAACACGCTTTAGCCGCTGTTAAATGTCTGAGAGAGGAGTTCGCTGAAGAACTTCGCCTCGCGAGGATATCCTCAATTGAAAAGGAAGAAGGACTTGCTTCGATAGCCGTGGTAGGAAGCAACATGCGCCGCAGGCACGGACTGGCGGGCAGGGTGTTTGCCACAGTCGGAAAGCACAAGATAAATGTTCATGCCATCGCCCAGGGGTCATCAGAGCTTAATATATCTTTCGTGATTTCGGCCGACAAATTGAAACAGGCGATGACCGCGCTCCATGACGAGTTCTTTTTTGATCACAGAAGGGTCTGGCACATCTATCTCGCGGGTCCCGGAAATGTCGGTTCAACTTTCATTTCCCTTCTGAAAGCAAAAGAGACTCATAATGATTTCATCAAATTGAGAGGGATCATTAATTCCAAAATGATGTGCTTCGGTGAAAACCTGTTTGATGTGGAGAATCCCTTAAAAACCCTCGGTTCAACCGGTGAAAAGGCCTCCGCCTCACGTTTTCTTCACAATATGGTTAACGACCCGAACCCATTTAAAATATTGGTTGACTGCACCGCTACAGAGGCAACACTTCAGTTTTATGAGCCACTACTGATCGCGGGAGTACATATTGTGGCAGCGAACAAGGTGGCGAACTCCGCGGATTTGGAGTTCTACAACAGACTCAGAGAGGCATGCAAGTCCGGAGGTTCCCGTTTTTACTACGAAACCAATGTGGGTGCCGCGCTTCCGGTATTAAAAACAGTAAGAGATTTTATCGCGACAGGCGACCGGCCGAAGATAATTGAAGGCATAATGTCAGGCTCCGTGAATCATATACTCACAGAAGTCTGGAAAGGGAAAAGTTTTATGGCGGCTCTTGAAGAGGCAAAGGCAGCCGGCTTCACAGAACCCGACCCTTTGATCGACCTTTCCGGTATCGATGTTGCGAGGAAGTTGTTGATTCTTTCCCGTGAAGCGGGGTTCGGAAAATCGTTCGAAGAGATCAAAATCACGTCTCTCGCTAAAAGGAACGAACGGGGTGAGGTGGAATATCTTGACCTCGATTCCATGGTGGCAAACGCGAAAGAGAGAGGAAAGAAGATTAAATACATCGCGACTTTCGAGGGGGGCGAAATGTCCGTGGGTCCTAAGGAAATTGATCAGGACGATCCCCTTTACAACATCGACGGGGTCAGGAATGCCTTTATTTTTTACACGAACCTGTACGACAATTTGCCATTGGTGATCTCCGGACCGGGCGCGGGTGTTGAACTGACCGCCACCGGTGTGCTTGACGATGTTCTTAAAGTGATCGCATCATGATCATGGAGCATCGTAAACTTGTAATGAGCCGGGCCCGTTCTTTTGCACCCGGGACTGTCTCAAATGTGGGACCGGGTTTTGATCTCATGGGATTTTCCGTGTTTGGAATTGGTGATGAAGTTGAAGTGATGCCGAATGGAAGCAGCACTTCGCGAATCATCTCGATCACAGGGAGTAAAGGACTAAGCACGGATGTTGCCCTTAACACCGCGGGGAAAGCAATAACCACATTTCTTGAAGAACACGCCCCTGGTGAAGGTGTTGATATAATTCTGCGAAAGAACATGCCGGTGGGAAGCGGGCTGGGTTCAAGCGCCGCGAGCGCGGTTGCAGGAGTTGTGGCGGTTAACGGACTGCTTGAGACACCACTCGAACATCGCGCGCTGGTCGAATACGCCATGGCCGGTGAGTTCATAGCCTCCGGTTCAAGGCATGGTGACAATGTTATCCCCTCGCTTGTTGGGGGTTTCGTGATAATTAACGATATTGAAGCACTCGATTTTTTCAGGGTTGAAGCCCCGTCAGACCTGATGGTTTTGCTTATTCACCCCCACATCGAGATCAAGACAAGCCATGCCCGCTCGATCCTTCCCGCGGAGATCCCGGTTAAGGATTCAATTAAGCAAACCTCAGCGGCACTCACCCTGCTCGCGGGGATAATGACGGCGGACTATGGCAAGATCGCGGCTGCGTCAAGCGATCATATTGCCGAGCCTTACAGATCAGGTTTGATCCCCGGGTACAAAAAGATAAAAGAAATGCTGCTTTCAAACGGCGCGGCAGCCTGTAACATTTCAGGATCAGGCCCGGCCATGTTCGCCCTGTTCAACGATGCCGGAGTGGCTGAGGCAGCAATTCAGGTGGTTAAAGATATTTATGCCACAACCGGTACAGGTGTGGATATTTCAATTTCAAAAGTCAACAATGAAGGCGCCAAACTTCTGGAGGTTGAATGAGGTACAAAAGCACCCGCTCATCTGAAAATCTTTACAGCTTTATGGAAGCACTTTACTCGGGTCTCGCGCCAGATGGAGGACTGTTCCTCCCTGAAAGCGTGCCACACCTTCTTGATGAACCGGAAGAGCTTCTGGGTATGTCGCTCACTGAACTGGCGCGGCACTTCCTTGCTCCCTTTGTTACGGGAATAGGTGAGATTGAGCTCGACCGCATAATCGAGCGAACCTTCAATTTTGATATCGGGATAAAAATCCTTAACGATCACATCTCCGTGGTTGAACTTTACCATGGGCCCACCCTCGCCTTCAAAGACTTTGGCGCCCGGTTTCTCGCCAGTGTAATGTCTTACTACCTGCATGAGGAGCACAGAAAATGTAAGATACTCGTCGCCACCTCCGGTGACACCGGCAGTGCAGTGGCGAACGCCTTCCTCGGTATGGATTGCGTGGAAGTGGTGCTGCTTTACCCTTCAGGCAAGGTGAGCAAGATACAGGAGCAGCAGCTCACCACGATGGGGAAGAATGTAACAGCCCTTGAAGTGAAGGGAACATTTGATGACTGTCAGCGACTTGTGAAACAGGCATTCGCCGATGAAGAGCTAAGAAAAACTATCAACCTCTCTTCAGCAAACTCGATAAGTATCGCGAGACTACTCCCACAGGCTGTATACTATATCTATGCTTTTGCCAGACTTTATAACAGGTTTGACCGGATGAATTTCGTTGTGCCAAGCGGTAACCTTGGGAACATCACGGCCGGACTCCTCACCAAATTCGCCGGCATGCCCGTTAACAGATTTTACGCCGCGCTTAACAGTAATTCCGTATTCGAAGATTATCTTAAAAGCGGGGAATTGTCGCCGAAAGAGACGATCGCCACCATTTCCAACGCCATGGATGTGGGTAATCCGAGTAACGCTGAAAGAATAATCTCGTCGTACCATGGCAAGGTTGAAGCTGTGAAAAGGAATGTTTCCGCGAAGAGTTTTGGTGATCCCGAAACGGTGGCGATGATCGGTGAGGTGTACAGGGATCATGGCTACTTGATTGACCCGCATACAGCAGTCGGAATGCTTTACGCGAAGGAACTGGCAACAGTGTTACCAAAAGAGCACTTCGTTGTGATGTCAACGGCTCACCCTGCCAAATTTCACGATGACGTAAAAAATGCAATTGGAGGCGAGTTTGAAATACCCGCCCGGTTGGCGGCGTGCCTTTCAAAGAAAAAACAAAGCCGGGTAACAGATACTGATTATCCCGGCTTCAAAGATTTTCTCCTTGGGGAGACCCGTTAGTCGAGTCTGATATTCCTCTCCGCGAGGTGGGCGAGAACGTGATTGTAACATTCGTCGCGCATTCCGGCTATTTCGGGCGGGAAGCAACCTTTATCGGTAAAGATTCCGTTCAGTATCAGACCTACACCCGCGGTGCATGTGTAACCGGTAGTCCGTGACATCGAGGAGACCCCTGATACGGGATCGTACCTGTCGAGGAGTGTTTGCGTGAACTCCACTTCCTCTCCCTGCATCTCTCTTAATGAGCGGAGCCTCATCACGGTAAATTCATCGTCTGTGGGTCCCAGTTTCCAGTCTTTGAACAGAATTTTAGCTGAGAAATCCCTCGGTTTAATTAAAGTACCGTTTATTTCAATGCCTGTTTCAGAGAGAAACCCGACGTGTCTGATCGCTTTTATCAGGTCGATGTGTCCGGGGTATCTCAGAGTCATTTCGCGCATGTCATCAACCGGGATGGTATCGAGCACGGATCTCAGTCCGTCGGTGTAGAATGCCTCAAGCGTTCCGATCCCTTCAAAGTCAACGATCTCACTTCCGGAAAGTGCTTCACGGACAACGATCTTCCCCCCTTCTTTCACCCGCGCGGGGCGCGTATATTCTTCCAGCACGTCGACCGGTGAGAATGGTGCCTTGTACTGGAACGGGTATTTTCTCTCAATGGGTAGACCGCCAACCATGCACTCGAGGAATTTCACGTTTCCTTTCGCGTACTGATTGCCGAACCAGAGGTTGCTGAGTCCGGGGGCAACGCCAAAATCGAGAAGGGCGGTCACTCCATTATCTTTCGCTACGGCATCAAGGGGCTGAGAGTCTTCCGGGAAAAATGAGATATCAACTATATTCTTGCCGTTTTTTATCACCGTCTCGACAGTTTTGTAGCCCATAAAACCGGGAACGGCACCGACAACAATATCCGCGTCCTTTATGATATCCGCGACCGCCGCCCCATTAGAGAGGTCGGTGGTAACAGTGTTTATATTGTACCTGGAGAGGATCGCGAGGTTCCCCTCATCGATGTCAGCGGAGGTTACTGTGTGATTTGTTGAGAGGTCGCGGGCTATCGCTCTGCCGACCATTCCGGCGCCGAGAACGGTGATTTTCTTCATTTTTGTTTACCTGAATAATCTGGAAATCGTGAGACAAAAAATAGTAAAAGTATCACCGTTTTAATAAATAAATGATTATATTGGTCGTATAAATTTTTCGAATTTGTTGGCTTGTTCTTCCCCTGACAGGTCAACCATAATGACGATCCCCGGCTACCCCCAATTGCCGGGGTTTTTTTTATCCTTCCGGTCATTAATTCCTCACCTTCTCCAACCGTCAAAAATCTTTAATTTAAGGTTACATTTAATTATATTTTTGAGGAATCATATTGTGAGATCAATATTAGTAATGTTGTTTCTTCTTCTTGCCCCGGCATCGATGATGGCGCAGGAAGGGGAAACCGTAGCGCGGCTCGAAGGCAAGTTGCTGTTAAATCCTAAGGTTTCGCCGGATGGAAACAGTGTTGCTTTCACACAGGAAGGATACCACGGTATCTTCATTTTTAACGAAAAAAGCGGTATTGTTCAGTTAACTGACGAGCCCGCTTCCGGCTTTGGTTACAGCTGGCTTGCTGATAATTTCGGCATCATCGCGCGGGCAGCGAAGTATAGCGGTCCTTACCGCGAAAATCAGGTGGTAATTTACACCCTGGCGGATAAAGGAAGAACCCCGGCTTCACCTCTTTCATCAAAGATCACCGTTCTGCCGGGAGTTTCCACCTCGGGTGAACCATTTTCCGTGTTCGAGAACACTGTTCACAGTTTTAATCTGTCAACAAGATCGCTCGAAGCAACACTTCCCACGGGAATTGCCGCCTTTGTCGAGAACGACAAAATATCAGTGACTACCGCTACAGGCAAGAAGGTTATTGAGCCTGTAAAAGGGCAGAGGTGTATAAATGCTTCCCTGTCACCCGACGGCAGCAAGGTGGTATTTGAGATCATCGGCGGTAACCTTTACGTGATTAACACCGATGGAACAGGACTTGTTGACCTTGGCAAAGGGTATCGCGGGGCTTGGGCTCCCGACTCCCGCAAAATAGCGTACATGGTAACCGGGGATGACGGTCACGTGATCACCGATTCAGATATCTGGCAAGTAAACGCCGATGGCACCGCCAAAACAAGGCTTACATCAACATCAACAGTTCTTGAGATGGATCCCGCTTTCAGTCCCGATGGCAAGTTCATCTATTACGCGAACATAAACGACGGATCGATAATGAGAATGAGCGCGGAGGTGAAAAAATGAAAAAGTTTATTGCGCTTTTTGCTCTTGTACTTACCATTCAGATCCACTCCCAGATCACAGGCCTCTCAGGCTGGAACATCGTGATAGATCCGGGTCACAGTGCCCAGGAAAACATGGGTATTTACAATTACCCCGAGGCGATGAAAACCCTCTTTGTGGGGCTGAACCTCCGCGGTTTCCTTCTTGATTCGACTGATATTGACACAGTTTACATGACAAGAACCGACAGCATTCAGATCGTCGGACTTAGTCAGCGTACAGACTACGCCAACTCCATCGGAGCCGCGTGGTTCCACTCGATCCACAGTGATGCCGGTTCAGCGACCACGAACACCACGCTTCTTCTCTGGGGGCAGTATGCCAACGGACAGGAGAAAGTGCCCAACGGCGGCAAGGCGATGGGTGACATCATGATCGGGAACCTCACTAAAGGGATGCGAACCACCACTGTCTACGGATCGATCGGTGATTGCTCATTTTATGGTTGCACCAGCGGTGGACCATACCTTTCGGTAAACAGGCTTTCGAACATGCCCTCCGAGCTCAGTGAGGCAGGTTTCCACACAAACCCGCGACAGAATCAACTTAACATGAACTATGAGTGGAAGCGCCTCGAGGCTAAAACCTTCTGGTGGTCGATAATCAAGTTCAAAGGTGCTCAGAGACCTTATCCCGGTATAATGGCAGGAATAATCACTGACTCCGAAAGCGGACAGCCGATAAATGGCGCGGTGGTAACGGTTAACGGAAGAACTTACAAGACCGATACATATCAGTCACTTTTTTACAAGTACTCGACCGATTCCACCCTTCTGCGGAACGGATTCTATTATTTTGAAAAAGTGCCCGGCGGCACTCAATCGATCTCTGTTTCGGCACCCGGCTACGACACCTACAATTCAACCGTGGCGATGTCAGACACCTTCTTTACATTCCGGGATGTGGCTCTCGTAAACGCTATGCCTCCTTATGTCTCTGGTGTGGTACCCGCGGAAGGTGATTCACTATATCCCGGTGTCAACTCGATTCAAGTCACGTTCAGCCGTCCGATGGACACCTCTTCGGTGAACAGCGCGATCTCCTTCTCGCCTTCATTGGGTTCAATTTCACGTTCATGGAACGCGAATGAGAGAATTGTCACTTTCACCACTTCCGGATTTGAGTTCGGAACGCAGTATACAATGACGATTCAACCTACGGCCAAGGATAAGTACAACCATCCACTCGATGGTGATGGTAACGGTACAGGTGGCGACGCTTACGTGCACCACTTCAGCACACGTATTCCTGACGCGGTACCGCTACGCGTGGTGTACAACTATCCCTCTGGAAACGGGATGGTGCTGGAAAAACGACCCGTTATTAATCTCACTTTCAGTGAACCGATCAAAACATCTTCGCTCAGTGGGAAGATATCATATGTAAATACATCCACCAACACGAATGTTCAGACATATACCCGGTACTATCCTGGATCAGACATTTCAACCGTGAATATTTTCACCCGGGAGGACCTTGCTTATGATCAGAATTACAGAGTGAGAATAGAACCGGGTATAGAAGATTTGAGCGGAAACGTTTCGACCTCTCCTTTTGAGTTCGAATTCAGGCGTGATCTGGTTGCTCAGCTTACCACAACTCCGATCGACATATTCGAAAATGGTATTGCAAACTGGTGGGCACCACAGCAATCAGGCTCGACAACGGGTATTCTGACAGATACCACGAACATTTATTCCGATGGTGTTTATATCAACCACGGTACGGGAAGCGCCAAATCGATGAAACTGACCTATGGATGGGACCCCCTCGCCAGCCAGTGGCTGATCAGGGAATATTTTGGCGCGACATCACCAACCATTTCTCTTGTGCAGAATAGCTTTATCGAAGCCATGGTTTTTGGAGACGGCAGCGGCAACAAATTCAGGTTCTGTCTCAATGACGGCGGAACAGGCGGCCATGAGGTCAACCTTTGGAAGACCATCGACTGGTACGGCTGGAAACTGGTTAGATGGGATCTCGCGAATGACACTGTCGGCAACTGGATTGGTAACGGCACGCTCGAACCTCCTTTCGGATTCGACAGTTTCCAGCTCACATGGACTCCGGGAAGAAAGAATATCGGAACGCTTTATTTCGATGATCTTCAGTTCTCAAACTATACTATGGTGGGTGTCGAAGAAGAACTATCAGGCACTCCGGTTTCATTTGGGCTTTCCCAGAACTTCCCCAACCCGTTCAATCCCGAGACCGTTGTGCGTTACGCGTTGCCCGTTGCCGGTGAGGTTGTTATCTCGGTCTACAATTCATTAGGTCAGAAGGTTAAAACCCTTGTGGATGGATTCAAGGAAGCGGGCAACCATCAGGTATCATTCAACGCGGTCGACCTCCCCAGCGGACTTTATCTCTATGAGCTCCGTTCAGGAGGCTTTGTTTCTGTGAAGAAGATGATATTGATGAAATAAGTGTGAACTGTAAAGTCTTGTATGAAGTATGATGTATGAAGTATGATGTATGAAGTATGAAAAATTCATACCTCATACTTCAGACCATCATACAATTTTCTTTGCATAAAAAAAGAGCGCGTCCAATGAAGGGCGCGCTCTTTTTGTTTATTTTTTGAGCTTTATTTTATTTCGATGGTCTTTGGTTTGATGCGCTCGTGTTTGGCGAGTCTGAGAACCAATTGACCGTCTTCGAACGAAGCATCAACGTTTTCGGTATCGATCGAGTCGGCAACCTTGAACTTGCGGTAGAAGTTGCCTGTATTGATCTCCTTAAGGAGTATCTTCCTGTTCTCGAACTTTGCCCTTTCGATCCTGCCCATGATCACGAGGTTACCGTTCTCTAACTTGATCCTCACGTCATCTTTCTTCACTCCGGGCATCGAGGCTACCACGTAGAAAGCTTCATCGTCTTCGAGCAGGTTGACCTCGGGGAGTATCCAGTTCTCCTTGTCGAAAGCCTCTTTCCAGGTATCCTCGGTTACTTTTACAACTGATTCTTCGTTAACTGTTTTGTTTAATTCCTGTGACATGGCTGTTCTCCTTTCGAACTTATTTTATTTCAATGTTTTTGTTGGTTTCAGGTTCTTTCTCGGCTTTCTTCAGTGAAACTGTGAGAATTCCATCGGCGAATGAAGCTTCGATGCTATTTCTGTCGACTTCGAACGGCATTTTGAAGCTGCGCTTGAATGAACCGGATATCCTCTCGCTGATGAAGTAGCGGGTGTTCTCATCGTTCACCAGCTTTTTCTCTCCCTCAACGGTAATGGTGTTCTCTACAACGGTCAGTTTGATATCCTCTTTCTTAAGACCGGGGAGCTCGAGGTGGATGCCTACAACGCCATCTTTCTCGGTTATGTCAGCTCTTGGGCTGAAGCAAGCCGGCTTCGAAAATGCAGAGTTGAATTCTCTTTCGAGTGAATCAGCAATCGCGTTGCTCATTCTTAACATCTCTTTCATTGGATTATATACTAACGTTCTCATTGTTGTATCTCCTGTTTGTTAATTTCTGTTTGTGGTTGTTGAACTCTTTGGCCTATATACTACAAAGAGCGTGCCAAACTCAAAATCGCGCGAAAACCGGAATTTTTGAAAATTTGTATTCAGACGGTGTGACGTAATGACAGACAAAATGACAAAAATATTCTGCAATTTTGTCAAGAGTTGACAATATGGCAGACAGATTGACAATTGCCCTTGATGTGACGCGTCAATTTGATAATTCCGTTCTATTTGCGCAATTTAAACCCTCAATCTTCTTTTTTTGGAAAGCAGAAACAATTGGTTTTCAGAAGTCGCTACTCAGTAAAAACACTCATTATTGTGGGTCTGGTTGTGCTCTTGGTGCAGGCAGTTTCACACTTCCTGTTCAATCTTGCAGGTAACTCGCTTGACAACAAAGCCGGTGACGTTCTTTATCGCTACGCGAATGAAAACGGAGCCACGCCAAAACCCTCTTCACGGGTGGTCTTCCTTAATATTAATGACCTTACATACGAGTACCTGAAATCAAACCAGCTTGACCGGAAATTCCTCGCCACCGCGATAAATGATCTCTCATCATTTTCACCTGACGCGGTGATGTTCGACATAATTTTTGCCCGTCCCTCTGACAACAGGTCAGACTCTATCTTCGCTTCCGCGCTGAAAGATGCCGGAAACATCTGTCTTCCCGCGGGTTTTTCAGCCTCACTAGAAAAGCATATGAGACTCGAGAAGGAAGGGGTTTATTACAAGCGGCTTCAGGAAGAATTCAGAATATTTCCGAAGGAGAATGGAACGGGCGAACCTTTTTATGTTGGAAGGGGATTGGCTCAGGAAGACAGATTTGCAGCCGCCGCCGCCACTTCGGGACATATCACCGCCCTTTCAGAATCTGACGGTGTTTACCGTTTCTATCCCCTTGTTCTGAAGCTTGACAGCGGATACATTCCCACATCGACCATAGCGATGTTCTGCAAAATATTTCAGGTAAATCCTGACAGTATCACTATAAACTGGGGGGAATCGCTCGTTATTCCGGCCCTGAAAGATAGCAAGCTCGAAAAGGATGTGGTGATACCTGTTGACGAGCACGGTCAGACCTATATTCCTTATCCGGTCAAGTGGCAGGATGACAAGAGAAAAATGGAGATAAAGAACTTCATCGCCCGGGCTGAAAACCCGGAGCTGACTGATGAGTTGACCACCTTCTTCGAGGGAAATGTGGTTTTTGTCGGTGATGTTTCAACCGGAATTTCCGACTCCGGGCCCACAACGCTCGATAACGCGGCTCCACTTGTGGTTATTCATGCCGCTCTGATGAACGCGCTGATGACCGACTCATTCTTTAAAGCAGTGAAAAATTCGTGGTTCATGTTTGCCGTTTTTATTGTCACTTTGGTGCTGGTCGGGGTATCTGTTTTTAAGAACGGGCTCTACTTCCACACCCTTTTCGGTCTTGTCATAATTCTTTCTATCCCTTTTTCATATTATCTTGTGACTGAAAGGATGACCTTCCCCCTTATCACCTTCCAGGCGAACATACTCGGGGCATACCTGGCTCTACTGGTCACTGTTCAGTATACCGCCGCGAAGGAGCAGTCATTCATCAAATCGGCATTTTCCCGCTATCTTTCTCCTTCAGTGGTTGACAGGCTTATCGACAACCCCGAGAGTCTTAAACTTGGCGGGGAAGAGAGGGAATTGACGGTTCTCTTTTCAGATATAGCCGGTTTCACCACCATTTCCGAAACCACTAAACCTGCTGATCTTGTCAAGATGCTGAATGAGTATTTCACCGAAATGACGAAGATCGTAACGGATAACGGGGGAATAATAGACAAATACATAGGTGACGCGATCATGGCAGAGTTCGGTGCCCCTCTCTACTTTGACGGACATGAAACTGCCGCGGTAAAGGCTGCCCTTGAGATGCAAAGGAAGTGCGGCGAACTGAACAAAAACCGGGCTAATCCCGCGCTCCCTGAGATCAGAATGAGGGTGGGGATAAACACTGGTGGCGTCATCCTTGGGAACATGGGCTCACAGCAGGTGTTTGATTATACTGTGGTAGGTGACACGGTAAATCTTGCCTCAAGGCTCGAAGGGGCGGGTAAACTTTACGGTGTTAACATCATGATATCGGAACCGGTTTATGAAAAGATAAAGGATTCTGATATCCGCACACGGGCACTGGACATAATCAAAGTTAAAGGGAAAAACCGTTCCGTAAAAGTTTATGAGGTTATTTCCGATGGTACGTTCAGACAGTTTGCTGAGTACTTTGAGACTTTTGACCATGCACTCCAGCTTTATTTTGTGAAAAATTTCGGCAAGAGTGAAGAGGCATTTAACCGCTGTGTAGAGTTGAAACCAGGTGATCCTGCTTCGCTCGAGTTTCTCAGGCGGATAAAGTACCTGAAAAATGACCCGCCACCTGATGACTGGGACGGATCTTTCACTATGAAGGAAAAATAAGGGACTCCCTTTATCCCCGCTGATCATTAAATTTAAATTCTGTATTTTTTCAAATTTAACGATCCGGTGAAAATGAAGCGAGCATCACTTCTTTTTGTAATTCTTTTCTCTTTTTGTGTTAACGCCCAAGGCTACAAAGAGCTCTCGAACAAGGTACAAACCTTCTTCTCACAAGGGCAATTTGGTGTCGCGATGATTTTTGCGGAGCAGGCGGCTGAACAGGCGCGCAAGGAGTTCGGCGAAACTGACACTATGTATGCCAAGGCGCTCAACAACCTCGCAATGATCTATCAGAGACGGCTCAGGTACCTTGACGCTGAAAGAACCTTTCTTAAAACCCTTCAGATAAAAGAGAAAGCCACCGGCGCCAACAATTACTCATACACCACCACCCTTATCAATCTCGGTGACCTCCATAAAACGAGAAAGAACTATATCAAGGCACTCGAGTACTACCAGTTGGCTGAGAATATTGACAAGCAGATACTGGGTACCAATAGCGATGTTTACGCGGCTGACATATCGAATATCGGAAGGATATACTATTTCCTCGATGATATACCGAACGCAATAAATTTTATCGCCAATTCGATAAAGATCAGGGAAAAGATCACCGGAAAAGATGACCCTGTTTTTGCGATCAATCAGATCTATCTTGGCGATGTTTTCGCGAAGGTTGGTGATTTTCACAGGGCCGACTCGCTTTACAAATCTGGACTTAAGATACTGACTTACAAGGTCGGAACCCCTCATCCCGCGTTTCTGGGCGGTTTAAGGCAGCTCGCCATGCTCTACAAGGAAAAAGGGGAATTGAAAATTGCTGATTCCCTGATATTTAACGGACTGAGCGTTATCGAACCGAGATACACCAAAAAGAGTCAGGTATTCTTCGACTTCCTCTCTGATTACGCTGACCTTAAGTTGATGCAGGGTGATCTTGTAAAAGCCGAGGAATACGGTATCGAAGTGTATCAGGGGCGAAAAGAACTGCTGGATGAAATAAATCCTGACGTTAACAAGGCCGCGCTTCACCTGATAAAGGTATTCTTCAGACAAGGGCGCATGGAAGAAGCCGGTCTGATGCTCGGTGAATTCTTTGGCAGATGTCTCGATATCAGGCAGTTTCTCTATCCCGGGATGCCTGTTCCTGACATTCAGCAGGTTGAAAAAGATGCCGAAGAGGCTTTCGGGCTTTACAATTCGATTTATATGACACAGATGGCTTCAAATGATGAGGTCCGGCACCTGGCATTCAACAACTACTTGATCCTTTCGTCGCTTAACCCCGGTAAGTTCTGGTTCGCGAAAACCAAACTTGACGGCACGTATCTGAATGATCAGGAAAACGACTACACCTTTTGGCTGCGGCACGCGGAGTATTATGCCGGATTGAAGTTGCTGACCCGGAAGGATCTCGCGGCGTGGAATGAGAATCTTGACACCATTTACAATGCTTTCAGCGCAACTGCCGCTGTGCTCGCGAAAGACACGCTTTTCTCCTCAACTTTCTACAAGCTGAATTTTAAATGGGAAGATCACCTCGCCAAACTTGGCAAGGATGAAGCCACCATCGTGATACTTAGAGGAGAGATCAACAGCAACAAATACCCTGGTGAGATTGGGTATGGAGTGCTTGTTCTTAAAGGTGGTGAATCTGGTGACCCGAAATTCATTCAACTGAAAGACGGAAATGATCTGGAAGAAAAGGTTTTCCCCGATTACCAAAAAACTGCAAGAGACGAGAGAGGCAAGAAATTCCATGACCGGCTCTTCGGCGAGGTAACCATGCTTCTTGCAGACAAAAAGAAGCTCTACATCAAGAAAACCGGAATATTCAAGTTTGTTGATATAGAGCTTCTCTTCGACCCCGCGAAGGGGAAAACTCTTGGAGAGTTGTATCAGATAGTATCAGAGTAAGAACTGTCGTAAAGGTGGTCTGCCATCCCGAGACCGAGATACGTTTTTTCGCCGAAACCGGCAATAAATCCGGTGCGGATCAAATTCGGATCTCCCATAATGGTGCACGGTGAGAGGATCCCGATAACGTCCATTGGTTTTGCCTTGGGATTCTCAATGCAGATCTTCTTTGTGATCCTCGGGTGTTTTTCGGCGTATTCCTCGTCCCAGACTATATGAAGCGGACCCGGCTGATACCCGGGGTTCTTCGAGATGAGTTTATACTTCTCGATCAGGTTATCCCTGAGGAGGGTGTTCATCTCGAATTTATCTTCCGGCCTCAGGAAATAGATCCTTTCCCTCTGATTGATAAATCTGAAAGTGGAAAGAACCAGCGGGCTGAGGAATATAAACCTCATTTCGGAACTGAAAGAAGTTTCAGGAACAAAATCAAGCTTCACTCCTTTTATACCAATCTCTTCACCTTCAATTCTGATCTTGAACTCCTTGCGCACAGAAGAGGCAAGCTGATCAAAATCAAGAAAATCCTGAAGAATCGGGAATGAAACATGTATGTACGCCTTTGGAGAGACAAGCTGGATCATTGGACCCGACATTTTCATTTTTTCGAAGCGAAGCGAAAATGTGAAAAGGTCGAACTTCCTGGCATCAAACTGGTAACCATTCTCCTTGGCAAAGTCAATAAAACCGGGCGTACCAATCCGTAGCAATCTTCTGATCGCTGTGGATATGCCGTAGTTATAGTTGACCGACAATTTTTTCGGTTCAAACTGAACCGCAATTCTTATTCGCATAGATCCCGTATAGAATTGTGATTTACTGATTAAAAACTACTAACTCCCCGCGTGAAGAGGGCAAGCGGGAACAATATTAATAGAACCATACAAAAATAAAAAAAAATGTTAAATATTAATACTCCACGGTAAATTTAAAGTATATCCAGGTGGTTTCCTCAATGTTTCCTGTCGAAATTTGCTTCGCGAGGTTGTTTTTAACGGCAAGAGTGAAGTGAAGGTCTCTGAAGGCCTCGAAGTCAACTCCCGCTTCTATTTTCGTGTAATGATAAACGTCACCCGAGAGAAACTGAACGTGATCAGGATCCACTTTTTCGACGTGTGGCTCAAAAAGATTTCCGCCGGCGTTGTATATCAACTTCCCTGAAGCATCGTAGAGATTCCATCCTTTTCTTGTGAAACTATAGGCGGTATACAGATTTGTTGCCCGGTTAAGAGCATATTCCGCCTTCAACCATATCTGATCCGCGTTCGGTCCTATAGGATGTCCAAGGGGATCGTCCCAGGAAGTGTAAGTGTTTTTCGGATTTGTGTGTGTGTACACAAACGGTCTGATCCGGGTGTACTCGCCGATGATAACGAGATCATTAACTGGGGTGTACCAATAGGCACCGATCTGATAAGCCGTCTTGTTCGAGAAGCGGTCAAGATCACCCATGTTGCTGAGAATGTTCTCATCGAGGAAAAAGGTTGCCTGAAGTTCAAGGTTTGGGATGAAATCGGTTTGCAGGTCGAAAAATACGGTGGCATTGTCCCTGTCCTGCAGCGACATTTCCCCGAATTTGTAGAAAATAAGGGGATTAAGATACGCCAGATCGATGGCGCGGTCGGAATAGACGACCACTTCACCTATCGACACGTCAAAGGCATCGGGGAGGTGTAGCTGGAACTTGTTCGCGGCAATGTATTTTGTATAATTGTCGCTTCTAATTGCCTGGTAGCGTCCCACGGTAGAAGCCTGGTATGAAGTGTAACGAACCGGTCCGTACTTGAACTGGAACTTGATAAAGTCGAGGTCGGCATGCTCACCCGACCATACGAGATTGGCGTTGTACCCGGGGGCGAAACGTGTTTTCTCTCTTCCGATCTGCGCGAGGAACTCCATCCCGGGCCTTGGTCGTGAGCTCCACTTCAAATAACCGTCGGTGTAATCATAACTCGGTGTTGACTCAAGGTTCTCAACGAACTTGAAGTTGTGGTTCAGCCTTGGATCCACTTTTGCCGAGAAATCCCTGTTGCCGGTGGCGAGCCCTTTAACAACATAGAGCATGTAGCCAAAGTTATCCGTGATCGATCCCTGCACGCGGAAGCCGATATCATAAATGGCAGCGTTATTAATGTCAGGTTTCATCCGGTGGCCATATTGAAGTGAACCGATCCCTTCAGCGTACATCGAGACAGTGGAATCATTGTAGGCGTAGAGATACTTCAACTTGTTCGAGAAAATGTCCTCAAGATTCTGTCCGAAACTCATCCCACCGAAAAGATTTGTTACGTCATCACCTCGGGTTTTTCCCGAAAAATTCTCCGTGAACCACTTTAATCTCTCCCTTTCAGTGGTGGTGAGGAGGTGCTGCTTTTGCCTGATGATATCGAGATAGTCATTCACTTCCTGTCGTGACATGTTGGGTACATCATCGTGAATGCTCTCGATTATCCCTTTAACTTTCATCCTTTTAAGGAAGGGATAAACGGGGTTTTCGATGTTCACATTCTCAACCTGGGCAGAGAGAGCGACAGAGAGAAGTATCAGTAACGGGAGTAATTTTTTTGTTAACATATCAGATTATATCCAGTAGATCGAGTGCAATTAATAAACTTGAAATGAGCAATACGGCTTTTACCACTTTTTCGCCGAGTTTCGCCACCACTTTCGCCGAGAACCACGCGCCAAAGATGGAACCGATTCCAAGCATGAAACCCGCAAGCCAGTCGATCTGACTGTGGTACACAAAAATAAGAAAGGCGGGGATTGTAAAAATGAACGCTATAAATACTTTGTGAACATTAACTTTAACGAGATCAATCTTCAGTACGCTTCGCAAAACGAACATAATGAAGATCCCCGTGCCCGCCTGAATGAATCCGCCGTAAAATCCTATTCCGAACAGGAGGGGGTAGAGCACGATTTTTGTGTGCTTTATATCGCCACCTTCAGCCGCCTTGTTTACAGGCAGGAACATCAGAAGTGAGAGGATGATGGTAACCACTCCGAGTATTTTAACGAACACATCCCCTTCAATCCTTACCGCGAGAAGTGCTCCCGCGATCGCCCCGGGAATGGTGAAGATCGCAAGCCGGAACGACTCTTTAAAATAGCTCATCTTCTCGCTTGAAAACGCCACAACCGCCGTAAGGTTCTGCATCAGAATAAATATACGGTTGGTTCCGTTCGCGAGATTTGGATCGAGACCGGTGTAGATCAGTGCCGGAAGTGTCAGTATGGAACCACCTCCAGCCATTATATTCAGTATGCCCGTGAAAAACCCGGTTATAAGGAGCAGGGAGTATTTAAGAAGATCGTCCAAATTCCATACTAAAAGTCGTGAATCGAAAGATCAAAATTAACCAAATATTCTCTAACACCCGTGATATTGGAACTTGCTGTAAATAATAATGGTTTCGGATAATAAAACCCGGAGGTTATAATGAAGTTGTTCGTTTACGCGGCTTTTGTCGCCTCATTTCTGCTTGGATTCATCTGGAACGGCAGTTCAGTTCACGCCCAATCCGGAGACCCAAAACCCGAAACAAAGAAAAGTGAATGTCCTTACCTGAATGGTCAGACTTCTGGCGTATGCCCTTACAGTGGCAAGAAAGATAAAACCACGGGTGAGTGCCCTTACACCGGCAAAAAAAGCTCCCCTTCAACCGGCAAGAAAGAGAAAAAATCTGCTGAATGTCCCTACATCGGTAAATCAGGTTCATGCCCCTATTCAGGCGAAGCGGGTAAAACGACTTCTGAGCGCCCGGTGAAGAAGATAGAAGTTAAAAAAGTGTAATTTTAAGGCTGAAGTCAGGGGGCTGAAGGCTGAAATTTAACAAAACGGCTGA
>CAZVBQ010000005.1:101948-166496 GCA_964625575.1 uncultured Ignavibacteriaceae bacterium
AGTCAGAGGGCTGAAGGCTGAAATTTAACAAAACGGCTGAAGTCAGAGGGCTGAAGGCTGAAATTTAACAAAACGGCTGAAGTCAGAGGGCTGAACTTTCATCCCTCAGCCTTCATCCATCAGCCATTAGCTTCATCCCTCAGCCTTCATCCAACAGCCAATACTTCACAGATCACAGTTCACACTTCGTTAAACCAATCTCTGCTTTCCTCTCTTCCTGTAATAAATGCCATGGATCGATTCGGGGGAGAGGTAGAACTCATCGGCGAGCATTTCCTTTATGATACCGGTTTTTATCCCCTGACGCTTCAGATCATCAAATTTCTGCCGGATGGTAAAATTGCGATATTCTGATTCGTCGATCAGTCCAAGTTCTCTCAATTCCTCGAAGTTAAGTTCTGGCAGTCTCTCCATATCGTACCTCATTCCTTGCTAGATTTTTTGATATTTACCGAAAAAGGTGATCTCTACGAGACCTTTCTTGGCATTGGTGTAAGATTCCTTGCTAGATTTTTTGATATTTACCGAAAAAGTGTTACATTTAAGATGTTAATCTTATAAAACTATAAAACTTTTAACTTATCACGCTGCTAAACTAAGATTAAGAGCTTATATAAGTCAAGTTTAAATGCAAAATACCCAAGAAAAATCTTTAATAGCCGCCCGCTTAAGAGAATTCGCTTATAGCCGGACGGATAAACTCAGCGACTTCGCCCGTCTTCTGGATATGCTGCCGCAAACCCTTAACTCATACCTCTCCGGCAAGATCACGCCCGGCGCGGAACTTCTGGTGAAACTTTCCGAGATGGGATGTGATATCGACTGGCTCCTGACGGGAAAACCTTCCGGCAACACTTCCTCAATGCATTATGGAAGTGGTGAGAAAAAAGCAGCTTTCAAGGTTCTCGGTACCGTCCCCGCCGGTAAGGCTGATATTCAGGATTGGAGCGACCTCAACGAGTTCCGTGATCTTCAATACGACCCTGACACCCATTTCTATCTTAAAGTTGACGAAGAATTCGGCTACAGCATGATGCCGATGGTAAATCCGGGTGATTATGTGCTTGTGAGCCTTTACGGAAAGGTGAAGCATGGTGATCTGGTGGTGGCATTGTACGATCAGACGAAGGGAGCGCTGAAGATCTACACCGAAAATGAGGATTTCCCGGGCGTGGCGGTTCTGACATCCTACAACCAGTCGATACCACCGATGGTCTTCAAGAAGGAGAATATAAAAGTTTACAAGGTTGTATTGATCGAGAAGAACAATAAATGACGACAGGGAATTGAAAGCAAAAAATCAGGCTCCCATCAAGGGAATGAAAACCACCATACTCGGTATAATTGTATCGTTTTTTCTTGTGATAATTAAAGGTGGCGCGGGTATTATTGGGAACTCATACGCGCTTGTTGCCGATGCCATAGAGTCTCTTTCCGATATATTTACATCAACCATTGTGCTTCTTGGCATCAAGTATGCTTCTCGCCCGAAGGATGCCACCCACCCGTATGGACACGGTAAAGCCGAACCCCTCGCCGGTTTATTCGTTGCAATGATGTTGATCGTGGCCGCGATAGTGATCATTGTGCAAAGTTTGAATGAAATAATCACACCGCATCACGCCCCCGAACCATTCACGCTCATTGTTCTGGTGGTGGTGGTTGGGGTAAAAGAGACCCTTTTCAGGAAGGTGATCAAGGTTGGAGAGGGAATCGAAAGCGTGGCAGTGAAGAACGACGCGTGGCACCACAGAAGTGACGCCATCACTTCCGCCGCGGCATTTATAGGTATCGCGATCGCTTTGATCGGTGGTGCCGGGTACGAAGAAGCTGATGATTACGCCGCGCTGTTTGCCTCGTTTATAATCATGTATAACGCGGTTTCACTTTTCATGCCCGCTTTAAAGGAAATACTGGATACTGCCCCGCCTGCCGAATTCGTCCAGAAAGTGAAAAACTGCGCCCGTCAGGTTGAAGGAGTGAAGGATATTGAGAAATGTTTCATCAGGAAGATGGGATTCGAGTATTACATCGACATGCACGTGATCGTGAACGGAAATCTCTCAGTGTTCGAAGGGCACCTCATCGCTCATTCTGTGAAGGATAAACTTATCGAAGTGTTCCCCAACGTCTCTGATGTCCTCTGCCACATCGAACCATGGGACCCCGAAGCCTATAAACTCAAATTAGAGGAGGGAAATCTCTTTCTATAGTTCTCAATTCTCTCCAAAACACTGAAGTACTGAAGCACCGAAGTATGGCAGCACCGCAGTACATCAGCACCGAGGTTCTGAAGTTCTGAAGTTCTGAGGTTCTCAAGTTCTCAGGTTCTCTCGTTCTCACATCCACCTCACCATCCCCGGAATGAGGAACACCGCCAACAGCGCGAGAAGCTGTATCAAAATGTACGGTATCACTCCGCGGTAAATGTCAGTGGTTTTAACCTCAGGCGGAGCAACACCTTTCAGATAGAAAAGACTGAACCCGAAAGGGGGAGTGAGGAACGAGGTCTGCAGGTTCATCGCGACAAGAATGGCGATCCAAAGCATGTCCATGCCGAAGTGGCGGAAGATCGGATCAACAATCGGCACCACAATGAAAATTATCTCGATGAAATCGATCAGAAATCCGAGCAGGAAGATTATCAGCATCACTATGAAGAGGAAGATGCCCGGTGATATCTCGGAAGCCATGATCATTTCAGTAAGCACCACATCACCTTCAAGTTCACGGAAAACGAGGCTGAACGCGGTAGCGCCGATGAGAATCATCAACGCCATAGTGGTGATGGTCACAGTTTTGGCGGAGACTTCTTTTACGGTTTTGAAGTCGAGTTTTTTCCGGAGAGCGGCAAGTCCCGTGGCGCCAATAGCGCCAACACCTGCTGCCTCGGTCGGGGAAGCGACACCAAAAAAGATTGAGCCGAGAACCAGAAAAACAAGGGTGCCGGGGAGAAAGAACGCCGAGACGAGTTTCCTGAACCGGTCTTTTCTGAAGGCTGCCAGTTCTTCATCAGGCATTGGCGGAAATGCCGATGGTTTCAAAAAGTTGAGGGCAACTATCCAGATGAAATAGAAGCTGACGAGTGTGAATCCGGGCGCCACGGCGGCGACAAACAGATCACCGATCGGGATGTTCATTACGCTCCCAAGAAGCACAAGGATGATGCTTGGCGGAATTATCTGTCCGAGCGTCCCCGAAGCGGCAATAATTCCCGCGGAGTCATCTTTAGAACAACCCCGTTTGATCATTACGGGGAGGGAGATCACTCCCATTGTCACGACAGTCGCGCCTACAATTCCGGTTGAGGCACCGAGGAATGTACCTACCAGCAGAACTCCAATCGCGAGACCTCCCCGCATTTTGCCGAAGGCGAGGGCCATCGTCTCCAAAAGCTCTTCCGCTATTCCGGACCGTTCGAACATCACCCCCATGAAGACGAACATCGGCACGGCGAGGAGCACGAAGTTCGACATCACGCCCCATATCCTTAACGGGAGAAGGGAGAGGAACTCAGGCCCCAGCATAAGGGTGCCGAAGAGAACAGACACGCCACCCAGCGTGAACGCCACGGGAAAACCCATCAGAAGGGAAATTATTACGACAGCGAAGAAGATAAAAGGCATCAATTCCACTAAAATATCAGGCATCCTGTTTACCTTTCTCTTCTTTGTATCTTCTTACCGCTTCGATCAGGAAGACAGCACCCTGCATTGAGAGGAGAATAAAACCGACAGGGATCATTGTTTTCAGGAGATATCGCGCGGGGAGTCCTCCCGGGTCGGGGGAGCCTTCATGGATCAGGTATGACGACCATATAAAATCGAGCGAGTACCAGATCACGAATCCAGCGAAGGAGAAAAGAAGCACGATGGTGCCGGTTATGTCAACCAATGCCTGTTTTTTCGGGCTGAACCGGTTGTAGAGCACGTCTATCTTAACGTGCTCACCCATTTTGAAAGTGTAGCCCGCTGCCAGCAGAAAAATGATCGAAAAGAGGTGCCACTCGAGCTCTTGCAGGGCGACACTTCCGGTGTTAAAAACGTATCTTCCCACCACGTCGCCAACCACGAGCAATACAAGTATGGCAGTTAGAAATGCCGCTATGGCACCGGCACCTTCCTGAACACGACTGTTCAACCTGATGAATTTCTCCATCATTTCACTCCCACGAGCAGATGTAGTTCAGGGTGTAACCCTGCTTAATGAAAGGTCTTACCGGGAGACCGGTTATCTTCACCTTCCCCGCGAAGTTTCCGTTGGCATTCTTCTGAAGCATTACCATTGCATCGGGTGTTTCCACTCCTGCCTCCTCACCCGGGGCATAAAATTCAAAATCAACCGTGGAATCCGCCGCCAGCGTGAATGGCCAGGCGCCCGGTTTTATCAGTTTACAGCCGTTCTCGATGAATTTCTTGAAGAGCACCGGGAATTTGCCGTCTTTGCCTGCCGATGCAATGAAACCGAATTCTGCCACACCGATGTAGGGCCCTTTTTGATCTTTGTGTTTCGCGAACATTGTCAGATGGAAAGTACCCGGGGCAGGGAAGAGAATATCAACAACACCTTCTGAGCCCGACCTTTGGGTAAGTGTCCGGTTTTCAAACCTGTTTTCCTGCATATCGTAAAGATTTGCCATGAACACTATGTCATCCGGTACTTTTATCTCAAGTCTGAACTTGTCAGTAGCGTTGTAAATTCTCGCCGGGGGAGTGATTAGGTCGAGCCCGAGGGCAAAGAACCGGTCGGTCAGGTAAGGCATTTCGGAGAATTCGCTGAAATTCTTCGGTTTGTTCACGAGCTGCCACTGCGGGTCTTCGGGGAAGTGGGTGTAAAGGAACTTCGCCGGATCGAGCGCGTAGTAGCCGAGGGAATAATTGGGGGTGAAGTACATTCCATCGATGAAGCCCGAGTTCCAGGTTACATCAATAAGTTTCCACTCGCCGGCGAGTTTAACAGCCGTCCAGGCGTGGTTTGATTCGTACTTCTCGTCATTTTTGAAGAGGTCGAAGCCGTAGCCCCGGGCGTAACCGCTGATCTTTTTATTCTCGATCCCCGCGGTGTTCAACAACACTTCGAAAACATTGCAGTAGCCTTCGCAAACCGATCTGCCTGTCTTGATCACATCCCAGGTATCATAAACCACGGGCGAATTACCGAGAAATCCGTTTACATCGTACTGGATATTTAAAGCCACCCAGTCGTGAAGCACGCGCGTCTTCTCTTCAGGTGTGGTGATTCCCGTTAAAAGCGCGTCAACAAGGGCGTTGATGTTCGATTTTGGGTCGGCTTTAACCGCGGCGACAACTCCCGCGGGAACGTTCACTGCGTTCGGATGTGGTGCCTGAGCCAACAGTCCGTGAAGAGTGAAGAGCAACATTAATGACAATTTAACGGCGCGTGACATGATATTTAACTCAACAGATAGTTGATAGCATCTTCCGCTGTATAGCTGCCGGTGTTGTGGGTCATTAGCTTTCTGAGGAAGCTTAGATCGTCACCGAGGGTAATGATTGGTGGTTCAACCGGATCGCCAACACCTGCCGTGGCGAGCAGACCGTTGCAGAGGCAACCTCGACCAGCGACCTCGTCCGGATTCCCGCCTTTGTGTATAAATTTATCTTCGGGCTCCGCGGCGCAGCGGTAACCGATCCTGCCCCCTTCTTTTTCGTAGGGGGTAACCAGAAGGCCTTTGTTGCAGATCCTCACTCTCCCCTCGTAAACCGTGCTTTCGGCGATGGTTCCATCAACTTCGGCAAGTTTGAACGGAAATCCTGTCGGTGAAATTCTCGAGTCGGTTCTGATATTAATTTCATTGTCGTACGCGGCTTTTCTTATCCGGGCGCGAAGTGCAGGTTCCATCCCCGACTCTTCCGCCAGCGCGAAGATAGAACCTGCCTGAATGCCGGCGGCACCCACCGATCTCGCGTAACGGAGTTTTTCGGGTGAGGCATTGGAGCCTCCGATCCAGAAGGGAATTCCAAGTTTCGCCATTTCACCATAATCGACAATATCCTTCTCACCGTAAACAGGGGGATCGCCCGGTTTGGCGTTGGGATCGACTTTTCTCGGAGGCGCGTTGTGCCCTCCGGCTGTCGGTTCCTCGACAACAAATCCGTCGACACTTCCCTCCGGGGATTTCTTCAGGAAGAGATTTGCGAGAAGATTCGATGAAATTATCGGCAGGAATTTGGGTCTGGTGAGGTTCTTCTGTTTCTCTCCAAAGAACTGCTCAGGATCAAAACTTATGCGGCTGCTTCTGATCTCCGTCCCCGCGACGGGGACGGTGTAACCGCAGACGTTGCCTTCAACAATGTCGTTGATCAGCGCCGGAATTTGAAGAGGGATGCCCGCGCCCATGGTTACAACATCCACGCCGCCCATGATCGCCCCAAAGAGCGCGTGGACGTGCGGCAGCGCGATCTTCTCGAGATAATTAATACTTACGGGGTTGTCATGTCCCTCTTTCGCGAGGCGAACAACCGCGAAATTGGCGCAGATCACCAGCGCGATAAAAAGGTTTGAAGGGTTAAAACCGATGTGAGGTATCCCTTTGAATGGCGCGTCTTTGGGGATTCCGCCCTTCACGTAAAATTTGTGCATGATCTCTTTAACCATGTCCTGGAAGGGGAATCCTGCGAGTGCCCGCCGGAAGTGCTCGCCCGGGTCACCCATTTGCAGTCTTCTGACCATCAACCATTCGAGAGCGGTGCCCGAGACGGTTCCCAGATGACCAAGTTTTGAAACCGTTTTAGCGAGTTCGGGACTTGAAATGTTAACTCCCATTCCACCCTGGATTATCACGGGAAGTTTGCTTTGGCACATATATTATCAGATCATTTTGGCACCGTGCCTCAAAACAGGTTTACATCCGGAGGTGTCGCGGGGATCACCTTTATTCCGAAAATCCATACTGATGCCGGCGCAAGATTAAAGTAAAAACAGATTTAAAGTCACAAATTAAGATATATTGATTAAAAATCTGCAATAAACAATTTGCGCCGTAATTTTATTTAAATTTGCGGAAGCCAATCAGAAAATATTAATAACCCAGAACAATCGAAAAGAAAAACAGAAATGGAAATAATCTTCATCGTCGCCGCAATCGTGATCGGACTTCTTGTACTCAAGAGCGTCGCCGGCATGTTCAAATTCGCCATCAAAATAGCAATCTACGCACTGATCGGCTTAGCCGTTTACAGGGGATTGGTTTATTTAGGGATTATGAGGTAGACCCTGAGACCCAAAGACCCTTAGACCCAAAGACCCTTAGACCCTTAGACCCTTAGACCCGAAGTGTGAAATTATTTTGAAAGGATGGCAAATGAAAATTGAACATTTTACTGATCTGATAGTATGGCAGAAATCGAGATTGCTCTTCAAAGAGGTTCATGAGCTGATGAAGAATAGTAAAGAATACTATTTACGTGATCAGATTCTTAGGGCAACGCTTTCAATTTCCAACAACATTGCAGAAGGATTTGGAAGATATTCAAAGAAAGAATTCGTTCAATTCTTGAATATTTCCAAAGGCTCACTAAATGAAGTTGAATCCATGCTCTTTATTATGTTGGACATGTCAATGATCGACAAAACAAAATTAGATCAGCTTTTAATGACAATTTCTGATATTCGAAATTTATCCAACTCGTTGATCCATACGATTCTCCGCAAAATGGAAGAACAAAGCAAATAATTTACTTCCAAGCCTTAGGTCTCAGGGTCTCAGGGTCTCAGGGTCTCAGGGTCTCAGGGTCTTCGGGTCTCAGGGTCTCCGGGACTTGAATTACCCGGGTCTTCGGGTCTTCGGGTCTCAGGGTCTTTCCTCACTTCCAGTAAATCAACTCCACCGTCGCCGGCAGGGATTTAATAACCACCTCACCGTTCAGACCGGGCTCAACCCACTTGTCGTTAAGTTCGACGCGTTCCTTCCTGAACTTTGGCGGCACAACATATCTTATTCCACCTTCGGGGATCTTGACATCGCCGGTGATGGTGATGTTGGCTTCGGGACCTTTCTTCTTGATCTGGTAGTTCAGTTCACCGTAGTAGGTGGGGAGGTTGTTGAAGGTGAAACCTTCGTCGAATTCATACCAGGCATCGGGGAAGCCGGGGGCGATGAGGATCGAGTTATCTGATTCACGTTCGTGGATGACCATCGCGCGGATGGCGTTGATGAAGTCGGAACCGCACCAGGTGTGTGGTATGTCGCCGAGGAAGCGGGCGAAACGATAGTCGCGCGTAACCACTTCCGCCCAGTGGTTCCAGCCCTGGGGACGTTGATCTTTCATGAAATATTGAATGAGCTCCCACGCGATATCAGTCTGACCGCTGAAATTGAAAGTTCCGATCGTGCGCATTTCGTAGGGGGTGTACTCGTTCCACTTCATTTTGCCCTGCACACGGTCGCGGACATACTGAATGTAGCGTTTGAAAGTGTTGTCGAGTTCCGGTTGCGGCAGGTTGTGGATCTCGCCGCAGGGATAGACCGCGATAGTGGTTGAAGTGGCGTCGAAGTCACCTTTTTCGGCGCAACCGGGAATGTAGTCGATACCCGTTCGTTTGATAGAGAGCCTGATCGAGTTGTAAAGATTTGTGTTAAAAGTATCGCGCGTGCCTGCCCACGAAGCCGCCACATCCTTATAGCCGAGAAGGTTCGCCATCGTTACGGCGTCTTTGAGTCCGAGCAGGGTGAAAAAATTATCCCAGTAACTGTGCATCGGTTTGTCGGAATAGCCTTCGTGCGAGATCGACTCCGGCACCAGACCGTAGAGTGAGCGGATCGAATCATTTGGATTATCTCTGAAGTGGGGCGTACTGCGCTGAGCGATCATTTCCCTTATGAAATCGACAGCCGAGCTGACTTTTGGGAAGAGATTCTTCACGAACTCCTTGTCGCCCGTGTAACGGTAATACTGGTAGATCAGGTAGATGAATTCGCCGTTGGCATCATTCTCAGGTACGGGGTCTGGTCCGCGTTTATCGACCACGCAAGGGACCTTGCCGTTGGGGTAGAGATACCGGGAGTACCACTCGGCAAACTCCTTCACTTCCTGTTTAAGTCCCATTTTAAGAAGTGCCGCCGAGGTGAGGGCTCCGTCACGGATCCATGACCGCTCATATGAGCGTGATCCCGGCTGAATACCCACCACATCCCTGTTTATAAGGATGTATCCGACATTGCTTTTAACCGAGTTGAACACCGTTTGCAACTCTTTCGGCACGCTCCAGTTGATGTGTGAGAGCTTTTGCTTCCAGAATTCAATGGTTCTCGCGTATGCCTGCTGATAAAGATCGAACTTTGATGATTCCCTCAGAAGAGGCTCAGGCGCGACTGTCACGTATTGTGGTATGGCGAACGTGAACCTTTTGCTCTCGCCCGGTTTCAGGTTCAGTTCGAAGGCATAGGCGCCTGAAGCGAGCCCTTTCGGGTCGCTTGTCTGTACCGCCCGCGGGAGGGTGTTTTCCGCCATGAAGCCGGAGATATCGCCTTCATCAAAGGAGAGGGCACCGAATTTCCCGGTCACTCCGAGTGGAACAACGGCTGTTTTGCCGTTAACTGTCGCGAAGCCCTCCTTATACTCGATCGAATTTATCCTTGCCGTACCGCCGTAGAAGTTGAGGTCTTGCCAGGGGGGATTCACCTGAAACGGCCTCAGAGCGAGGTAAAAATTCCCTTTGAGCGTCTCCTTGCCGGTGTTCGTGATGAGGTATTCAGAATAGAGCACTGAACTGCCCGGTTCACCATCAGCGAAGGCGGTTACGTTCATGGTAAAATCACCCGATATCCATTTAACCGAGGGAACCGGGATGTACTTCTCAGCGAGGGAGTGGTCGATCTTCACATCGTTCCAAGTGATGAACTTTCCGTTCAGATTGAGGAAAGGTTCAACCGAGAACTGCTGTTTATCGGTCTCGAGCATGCCGTCCTCATTCAGCAGGCCTTCCTTAACGTCACCCGAGACGCCGGTCACGATGAAGTAGCTTTGCTGTTTCAAGGTGTACCTCGGAAACCAGCCCTTCGGGTGATCCGCCGCGATCGCGTAGTAGAGGTTGTTAAAATTATCCGCGAACGAGAGGTCTTTGAAGATTATCTCCTTCAGTTTGACCTCTTTGCCGGAGTCGTTAACCACTTTCAGTTTCATATACCTGTACTGCGATTCTGCGGCCACAATATATGTTCTTCCCCCCTTTCCTTTGTTCTCCGAAAGCATGATCCAATTTCTCTGATCGTTTGAAACTTCAATGGTGAATGCTTTTGGAAAGTGCAACGCGTCCCAATCAAGCACCAGGCCGCCGAATTCTTCCTGAACCTGAAGGTCAATGATCAGATCAATCTCTTTCAGGCCTGCTTTGCTTGTGAAATATGTGTTCGGATCATTATCGAAGAGGGCGGTTGAGGCAGCCGGGTCATGCTCGCCGAAGATTGTCACCACTGGTTTCACGTCAGAGACCACGGGAGGATCGAGCTTCTCGATCTTTAGTTCATCGATCCAAACCGAGCCTTTACCGCCGTTTATCGAGGCAACTATCAGTTCGAGCCTTCCCATTTTTTTTATTTCACCACCACCCTGCGGTCCCCACGCGAAAGCGAGGTTACGCTTGCGGACTGTGATCTTTGTCCATTCGGAAGGGAAGTCATACCCTTTCCGGTTCACCCACCAAACGTTGTCACCGGATGGATCGACCACCTTGAATTCAAAGTTATTGGCAGGGAGGTCTTTCGCTTTCACGTAAAATGTCATCTGATAATTTTCAGGAAGATCGAGGGCGACAAGATCATAAACCCCGCCGTAACCGCTTCCGAGGGTGAAGTTTATATCGAAACGGAGTCCGTTCCCGCTGTACCCTTTGTCACTGTGGGTTGAGACAACAACTCCCTCGGAAGAATTTATCTTCCACATGCCGGTGTTTTCGAAATTATCCGAGTAGAGAAGCTGCGCGTTCGAGGCAGAAAAGGTGCCCGCGAAGAGAAAGAAAACCAGTGTAAATACATGGATTCTCATTTGGTTCCTGTGATCATGGAAATTGTGTTAAAAATCAATGAAAATATATGAAATATTAATGTAAAATTTACATTATGAAAATAAAAGGTGATTTGACTGAAAAACTGCGAAATTTATTCAGAAATAAGGTTGTTGGAGCCGGAATCCCCAATACATGCTCAATTTTAATACTTTGCTTTAATTATTGTAGAAAAATTTTGACAAAAAAATAAAAAAACTTCTTGACAAAGTGATTTAAAGTGTGTAATTTTGAAGTTGTGTAACCGTTTACATTTTTTCAAGACAACAAACAAACAGGAGACGCCGTGAAAAGCAAATTCTACAGTCTGGTAGCGATCTTTTTTGTGCTGGTTTCAGTGCAGACATTGTTCGCGCAATACACAGATCCGGCAACCCGTGAGGCATACCTCACCGCCGGACCGATCACAGTTGACGGTAATATGAATGAACCGGCATGGAACACGGTTCAGGAGTATCTTGTGTTCGGTCCCAACGCTCCATCCACCATGCAGATGCAGGGTGTTACAGGTGGCGTGCATGTTACCAATCAAGTACCTTACAAAGACACCACCTTCACCAAGATGAAGTTCCTGAAGTCAGGCAATAAACTCTACATCGGCTTCTGGAGTGATGACAAATACGTCTGCAAATTCGGTGACAGCTGGGAAGGAGACGGGGTTTTTATGAAGATAAAGACCGCGGGCGGACAGGATAAAGAGTACAAGCTCTACTTCAATGCCGCGGGCGCTAACAGCGATATGGTATTTGAGAATCAGGCGCCCGGAGTTGGTGCGGGTTTGAAAGGCTCCAACACTGTTGTTAATGATACCACCCAGATAGACAACGGTTACAGTGCCGAGCTGTTAATATATCTCGATTCTCTTGGCTACGATGCAAACGTGACATCCGTCCCTGTTATGATCAACGTTTTCGACCCCGACATGTATCATGTTGGTATGACAGCATGGCAGGCTCCCGGAACCTACTATAAGACATGGTGGGGAAGTGAGTGGGGAAGTGCCTGGAGAGATCTGGCATTCTACCAGGATCCACAGTCTATAAACGTGTTACAGGCAGTCAACCCGATCACAGTGGATGGAAATCTTACCGAACCTGACTGGGCATACCCTATGCAGTACCTCGTTTTCGGACCCAAACCACCACTTCAGGCTCCCGGAAGTTCAGTAACTTCAACAGTCCTTGTATGGAACAAGTATGTCGATACAACCTGGACCGGACTCAAAATTCTCAGGATCAACAACAAACTCTACATCGGATTCTCATCCTTCGACAAACAGGTGTGCAAGTTTGGTGACAGTTGGGAAGGCGATGGTCTCTTCATGAAGATAAAGGATAACGGCGGTCAGGACAAAGAGTACAAACTCTACTTCAACGCGGGCGGTCCCGATCCTAACATGGTTTACGAAGCAAGCGTTGCAAATTCAGGCGCCGGTGCCGGTGTAAAGAGACCCGGAACAGTGGTTAACGACACCACACAGGTTGACAACGGCTACTCCGCCGAGTTAATGATCGACCTCGCGGCTCTTGGATATACCACGCCTCCACAGTCGGTACAGGTTATGATGAACATTTTCGATCCCGACTTCTACCATGCCGGAATGACCGCGTGGGGAACAAAGGGTTCGATGCACAAAACCTTCTGGGGCAGTGAGTGGGGTTCCGAGTTCAGAACGCTGAACCTGACCAGCAACTCGACTCCTGTTGAGCTCACCTCATTCACCGCCAAAGCGGTGAACGGCAACGTTGAACTCAACTGGACAACAGCCACTGAGAGCAACAACTCCGGATTCCAGATCGAAAGAAGCAACGACGGTCTCGTCTATTCCGCCATCGCTTTCGTTAATGGTAAAGGGACAACAACCCAGATCAGCAACTACTCATACGTTGACAAAGGCGTTTCAGGAAAACTCTTCTACAGACTGAAACAGATCGACCTCAACGGCGAGTTTGGCTATTCTGACGCCATTGAAATGAACGAAGTTGTTTCCGATTTCGCTCTCGATCAGAACTATCCGAATCCGTTCAATCCCTCGACCACCATTTCGTTCGCCATTGCCGCGAAATCATTCGTAACCCTGAAGGTTTACAATGTTCTCGGCAAGGAAGTGGCAACACTCGCCAATGGTGAGTTCGAATCAGGCAGACACAGCGTGGACTTCAATGCAAGTGACCTCGCCAGTGGTGTTTACTACTACACCATTTCAGCAGGTAACTTCACTTCCACCAAGAAAATGATCCTGATGAAGTAATTGTTTTACCGCAAAGGGCGCAAAGTTCGCGAAGGGGTTTCCTTTGCGTTCTTTGCGTTCTCTGCGGTTTATTTATCTTAAACATATCAAAACATGGAAGAAACATTGGAACGATTATTTGAGACCAAATACGGTTATTTTACTCCTGACGGAACCGAATATGTCATTAAAAGATACGACACCCCCAAACCCTGGGTGAATGTGATATCGAATGGTGACTACGGGGTCGTCATTTCGCAGACCGGCGGTGGCTTCAGTTGGCTTACTCACTCGGAATTTAATCGCGTCAACAGGTGGCACCAGGATCTTATACAGGATAATTGGGGCAAGTTTCTCTATGTTAAAAACAACGATACGGGGGAAGTGTGGTCACCAACTTTCATGCCCGTGAAAACCCCGCTTGACAGCTACGAGTGCAGATACGGCTTAGGTTACACCGTGTTCACATCGGAGTACAAAGGGATAAAAATTGAAATGACGGTATTCGTGCCGTTGAACGATACCCTTGAAGTTTGGAACGTAAAATTTATAAACAATTCGGGCAAGAAGGTCTCATTATCACTCTTTACTTATTTTGAGTGGTGTCTGGGTTCCTCATCCGATTTTCACAGGGAGTTTCACAAAACATTTATCGAAACGTATTTTGATGCCGAAGGCAATTACATGCACGGCACCAAGAGGTTGTGGGAGATACCCCTCGGCGACCGTGGTCACTGGAACATCGACTACCAGTATCACGGATTTTTTGGTGTTAACAAGAAAGTGGTCTCTTACGAATCAGAGAAAGAGAACTTCCTCGGACAGTACGGCGACCTGATCAATCCCGCTGCACTTCAGGGTAAACCGCTGACATGCCAGACCGGTTCTTGGAACGACCCTATAGGTTGTCTCCAAAATGAATTAGTGCTTGAGGCAGGCGCGGAGGATACAATAATTTACCACCTCGGTCTGGTCAGTGAACTTCCGGAAGTGAAGGGGAAAATGGCGAAGTACGACACCCCCGAAAAAGTTGCCGCCTGCCTCGTCGAAGTAAAGAAAATGTGGTCGGAAATGCTCTCACCACTTGAAATTGAAACCCCTGACGCCTCAATGAACCTGATGGTGAATAAATGGCTCAGGTATCAGGCGATCGCCGGAAGGCTCTGGGGAAGAACAGCGTATTATCAGCAAAGCGGTGCTTTCGGATTCAGGGATCAGCTTCAGGATTCCCTCGTTTGGCTGCCAATTGATCCCGCCGGCACTGAAAAACAATTGAAATTACACGCTGCCCATCAGTTTGAAGAGGGAACGGTTCTTCACTGGTGGCACCCGATCACCGAAACAGGTCTCCCCACGAAGATGACCGATGACCTCCTCTGGCTCCCATTTATTCTCTCGATGTATGTAAAGGAGACGGGCAACCTCGCCTTCGTCGAAGAAAAAGTTGAATATTACGACAACAAGAACCTGATCGAAACACTGTATCAGCATTCTCTCAGGGCGATAGATGTTGTGTTCTCTCGGCTTAGTCCAAGAGGCATACCTTTGATCGGAGCGGGTGACTGGAATGACGGTCTAAGCGCCGTTGGACTCGAGTTCAAGGGTGAATCGATTTGGATGGCGGAGTTCTTCTACTTCGTGCTTACCGAGTTCGCGAAAATCGCTGAAATGAAAGGGGACAGTGCCACCGTTAATAAACTGAAAGAAGGAGCTGAAAAAATTAAATCCGCCTTCAACGAGCATGCCTGGGATGGTGAGTACTATTACCGTGGTACAAAAGACACAGGTGAGAAATTCGGTTCTGCCGAAAACACTCAAGGGAAGATATTCCTTAATCCTCAGACATGGTCGGTAATGAGTGACATCGCTCCTAAAGATAAACAGGAAGCGGCACTGCTTGCAGTGGAAAAACACCTTTTAAGGAAGAACGGAACACTTCTGTTGGCGCCAGCTTACAGCGTGCCTGACAAATACATAGGCTACCTTTCACGCTACGCTCCCGGAAGAAGGGAGAACGGCGGTGTTTACATGCACGCGGCAACCTGGGCTATCTGGGCGTTCGCGAAAGCAGGCAAGCCCGAAAAAGCGTATGAAATTTACAAAGGAATTTCCCCCGTTTTGAACGGAATGGACCCTGACCTGTGGGTTGCGGAACCATACGTGACCCCGGGAAATATTGACGGACCCGACTCTCCAAACTACGGCAGGGCAGGCTGGAGCTGGTACACCGGATCGGCATCATGGTATCAGAAAGTAATAGTTGATTGGATACTTGGTGTCCGCTCAACTGATGGTGGACTCCTTATAGAACCTGCAATTCCTTCTGAATGGGACGGTTACAAAGTTAAACGTCTGTATCGTGGATGCACTTACAATATTACTGTTAGAAATCCCCAGCATGTTTCATCCGGCGTGCTGCTTGTAACAGTTAACGGTGAAGAAATGCAGAGCCCGTTGCTTCCCGCTTTCAACGAGAAATCAGTTGACGTGGATGTTCTCCTCGGAAGGATCAAGTAGAATATTGATGAAATCTTTTAAGAACCTCGTCCTTGTATTTGTCCTGACCGGAACGCTACTCTTCGGTCAGGACTTTGTATTCTTCACAAACAGCGCGGTCAGCACCTACTGGGACCCGAGTCTCGGTTCACTGACCTCACCGGCTTTTGTTGAACTGATATTCGACAGCAAATTCCCTGTTTCCACCCAGTATGCTTTCTCGGGAGCAAACAGTCTTAAGTTGAGGTGGCGCTCGATGGACCAGGGTGCCTGGCGGCTCGGTGTAGCCGGTTCGGGAAATCCGCTGTTCGATGTAAATCTGAGGGATTCGCTCAGTTTCTACATCTATTCAGCAAGCGATGTGAACGGGAGCCATCTGCCGCTTCTCTCACTTCAGGATAATTTTGGATCAGCCACCGGAACCGTTCCGATGGGGAATTTCCTCCAAAGTCTTCCGGCGCACACTTGGAAGAGGGTGCTTGTGCCACTTTCGCTCTTCCGCAGCAATGCCGGAACGACCGACCTGACAAAGATCAGGTACGTCTTCTTTTCGCGTAACGGAGCTGACACAACTGAACACACCTGCTTCATTGATGAAGTAAGAATGGTACTTAAGGGTGGAGTTGACCCGACACCTCCCTCAACTCCCACCGGTTTTGTGGCGAAAGGATATGAAAAACATTTTGATCTCAGATGGTTGAAAAGCCCCGAAAGTGATGTAGCCGGCTACATCATCTACAAAAAAGAAGGGAACAACTGGGTAAGGGCAGGAACCACCAACGCGAACGACAACTATTATTATGAATGGATCGGCTCACTCGGTACATCCCGTACTTTTGCCGTTACTGCTTTTGACACGTCGTACAACGAATCCCCCAAAACCGCGGAGGTAACCGTAACCACTGCGGCGATGTCGGATGAAGATTTTCTTGATATGGTTCAGGCGGCGACATTCCGCTACTTCTGGCATTACGCTCATCCGGTTTCGGGACTCGCGCGTGAACGCCTTAACAGTGGTGAGACGGTAACCACCGGGGGGTCAGGCTTCGGTCTTATGGGCATACCTGTCGGTATCGAAAGAGGTTACATAACCCGTCAGGAAGGTGCCGAAAGAGCACTTAAAGTTGTGAATTTCCTTCTGACCAAAGCCGACAGGTTCCACGGCGCGTGGTCACACTGGCTTAACGGTACCACGGGCGCGGTTATACCTTTCAGCACTTATGATGACGGTGGCGATCTTGTTGAGACAGCCTTCCTCGTTCAAGGACTGCTAACTCTCAGGCAATACTTCGACGCGCAGACACCACTTGAAACCGAGGTTAGAACCAAGATCACTCAGGCGTGGGAGACCGTTGAGTGGAATTGGTACCGCAGATACGCGGGTACCTTCAAACTTTACTGGCACTGGTCACCAAACTATGGCTGGCAGATGAACTTGCCCGTATCGGGCTACATGGAGGCTATGATCCTGTACATGCTTGCCATTGCCTCGCCAACATATCCTATGCCGGCAAACTCATACTGGCTTGGTTGGACGGGGAACGGTTATCAGAACACCGGAACATATTATGGCTATCGCCTCTGGGTGGGGCAGAACACCGGCGGACCTCTCTTCTTTGCCCACTACTCTTATCTGGGCTTCGATCCGAGGCACAAGAAAGACCAGTACGCTAACTATTTCGACCATAACAGAAATCAGACACTTGTGAACCGGGCATACTGTATCGCGAATCCGAAAGGATACGCCGGATATGGCCCAAACACATGGGGGCTAACGGCATCAGACAATCCGTGGGGATACGCGGCACACGAGCCGACAAACGGGGGTGATAATGGAACAATAGCACCGACAGCGGCGCTTTCATCGATGCCATACACTCCCGTGGAGTCGATAGCTGCACTTAAGAACATGTACAGAACCTATGGCGCGAACCTTTGGGGAGTTTACGGCTTCAAGGATGCTTTCAATGTTCAACAAAACTGGTTTGCCTCAAGTTATTTGGCGATCGATCAGGGGCCGATACTCGTGATGATCGAGAACTACAGAACGGGTCTTTTATGGAACAAATTCATGTCGAATCCCGAGATCGCCCCAATGCTTGCGGCGGTAGGGTTCACCCCCGATACCACCACTTCGGTTGAGGATGACCTTGCATCCGAAGTGCCGGTTGAGTTCTCGCTTGAGGGGAATTATCCCAATCCATTTAACCCGGCGACAAAGATCGTGTTTTCACTTCCACAGAGCGCTCCTGTCGGATTTCAGGTTTTCAATGCCCTTGGTGATCTCGTGTATGAGTCAGCAGGGCAATGGTATGAGCGCGGGAGGAACGAGATATTCTGGAATGGCAGAAACCGCGATGGTAGTGCAGCACCATCCGGGGTCTATCTCTACAAAATAAACGCGAACGGTTCAACCCTCTCCGGCAAGATGGTGATGATGAAATGAATGGTTGGAGGAGGCAGGTCAACCTGAGATTCAGATTGGTTTTGGCGGGAGGTTTGATCCTGCTTCCTTTATTATTCATTTTTACAGGATGTGGCGCGAAAGAAGGAAATGTAACCGAAATCACCTTTTGGGGGATGGGTACTGAAGGAGAGAAGATACAGAAACTTGTTCCGGAGTTTGAACGACGTTATCCCGGTATCCGGGTAAAGGTTCAGATGGTACCATGGACGGCGGCGCAGGAGAAACTGATCTCATCTTTTGCGGCCGACAACACGCCCGATATTTGTCAGTTGGGTAACACCTGGGTGCCGCAGTTCGTGTTGCTCGAGGCACTCGAACCACTAGACGGCTACATTTCGAAAAGCAAGGTCGTAAAGCCTGAGTTTTATTTCAAAGGTATCTGGAACACGAACGAAGTGGAGGGGAAGATACACGGCATCCCATGGTACATCGACACGAGGATAATCTATTACCGGAAAGATATCTTCGCGAGAGCCGGCTATAATGACCCCCCCAAGACGTGGGACGAATTGCTCGATCTCTCCCGGAAGATCGTGAAACTGCAGAATCATCCGAATAAATACGCGATCTACCTTCCCACAAACGAGTGGGCACCTTTTGTGATCTTCGGACTGCAGAACGGTTCAGATCTGATCAAAAAAAACTGGACATACGGTAATTTCAGCGGGAAGGAATTTCTGGAAGCATTCAAATATTTAATTCGCTTTCACAAAGAGCACCTGACACCGTTGGGAGTCTCCCAGGTGACCAACGTTTACCAGGCATTCGAGCAGGAATTTTTCGCGATGTATATCTCTGGACCTTGGAATATCCCCGAATTTAAGCGCTGGATGAAGGATTCAACCGGAGAACGGTGGGGAACGGCACCACTTCCCGGAAAGAACGGGTATCCCGGGGCATCCCTCGCCGGTGGATCAAGTCTGGTGATCTTCAAAAATTCAAAGAACAAGAACGCCGCCTGGAAGTTTGTGGAGTTTCTCTCTGAAAAAGAGACGCAACTGGCATTTTTCCGGGAGACCAATAACCTTCCCGCGGTCGTAAAGGCATGGGATGAGCCGATTTTCAAGGATGATCCTTTTATAAAAGCATTTTACGAACAGTTCAATAACGTTGTCGCGACACCCAAAATACCCGAGTGGGAGCAGATAGTCTTTTCGAAACTTCAACAATACGCCGAGTACGCCGCCCGTGGCACGATGACCGAAGAAGAAGCCATGCGGACAATGGACCGGGAGGTTAATATCATACTGGAGAAGAGGAGATGGTTGATCAGTGGTCAGTGGTGAGTGGTGAGTGATGATCCGCCTGCGGCGGAATGAGTTTTTAGTGGTCAGTGGTGAGTGGTTAGAGGTTAGGTATGATCCGCCTGCGGCGGAATGAGTTTTAGTGGTCAGAGGTTAGTGGTTAGAGGTCAGTGAATCACTGAGGTTCTGAGGTACCGAAGTACTGAAGTACTGAAGTACCGAAGTACTGAAGTACTGAAGTTCTGGAGTTCTCAAGTTCTCAAAAAAAATGAAAAAAGCAGCATATTTATTTCTTGCACCTGCGCTTACGGCGATATTTGTATTCTTTTTTATCCCGGTGATAAGCGCGTTCGTAATCAGTTTTACTGATTTCGACATTTATGCCATAGGCAACTACAGCAAGTTCCGTTTTACGGGATTGGATAACTACGTAAAGTTATTCGAGAATCCGTTATTCTGGAAGGCGCTGAAGAACACCTTTTTCTTTGTGGTGGTGTCGGGGCCATTGTCGATAGCTGTTTCACTTGGCGCGGCGGTGCTGTTGAACTCAAAACTCGTCAGGTTCAAAGGGATTTTCAGGCTGGTTTATTTCATGCCGGTCGTAACAACCCTTGTTGCAGTTTCGATAGTGTGGCGGTTCATTTATCATCCTGAATTTGGACTTTTGAACTATGGTCTGAGTTTTATCGGAGTTGACAAGATCGACTGGCTTGGCGATCCAAATTGGGCGATGCCTTCGATCATCATTCTTTCGATCTGGAAGAATTTCGGCTACAACATGATAATATTTATCGCGGGACTCCAGAACATCCCCGAAGAGCTTTACGAGGCAGCCCACATTGAAGGGGCGAATGGTTGGCAGCGATTCACGAAGATCACGTTGCCGATGCTGGCGCCCACGACAATTTTTATCACGATCATTACCATGATCGGTTATTTCCAGCTTTTTGCCGAGCCTTATATCATGACTCAAGGGGGACCTCTTGACAGCACGCTGAGTATAGTGCTTTACATGTATCAGGAGGGATTCCGCTGGTGGAACATGGGGTACTCGTCATCTATCGCGTTCGTGCTTTTCGTGATCATTCTCGCGGGCACCCTGCTTCAGATGTGGTATCAAAAAAGGAAGGACGCGTAAAATGAAGAAATTCATGCTTCACGCGTTTCTTGTGATCACAGGTTTCCTGACGCTTGCCCCATTCATCTGGATGGTCTCGGCTTCATTCATGCACGACGGTCACGCGTCGGTTTTTCCACCCAGGTTTATACCTGATGAGTTCACGCTGACGCAATATGAAACACTTTTTTCAAGGCTGGATGTGTCGCGTAACCTGCTGAACAGCTTCATGCTTTCAGTGATCGTTACAGTTGTATCTCTCGTCTTCAATTCGATGGCGGGATTCGCTTTCGCGAAGTACCGTTTCGCGGGGAAGGATGCCATTTTCAAACTTCTGTTAAGCTCAATGGTCATCCCCGCCCAAGTGACAATGTTGCCGTTGTTTCTGATGCTAAAGGAATTCGGCTTTCTTAATACATACATGGCGATCATCATCCCCGGGCTGGCGAACGTGTTCGGCATATTTCTGATCAGACAGTATGTAATGGCAATTCCGGACAGTTTGATCGAATCGGCGAGGATTGATGGTGCCAACGATTTTCAGATATATTACAAGATCATTCTGCCACTAGCGGCTCCGGTAATGGTCACCCTGGCCATCTTCACATTCATGGGTACCTGGAACGACTTTTTGTGGCCCCTTATCGTTTTGAACGACAGTGACATGTACACCCTTCCGGTCGCTTTGGCGAATCTGATGGGTGAGCACACAAAGGATCCCGAGTTGATGATGGCGGGAAGTGTGATTACGATACTTCCTGTAATGATGATATTTCTCGTCCTTCAGAAGTATTACATAAAGGGGATCATGATGGGGAGTGTAAAGGAATGAAGTACTTCAAATAAAATATTTTTTTGTTTGAATTGGTCAGGGAATTCCTTATTTTTTCGGATGTAAACGTTTACATATTTTTTACAGAAGAAACCCTAAGATGACCAGAAAAAACATTCACGAAGTGGCGAAAATGGCGGGAGTGTCGATTGCCACTGTTTCTCGTGCTTTCAACAACAGTAAACTTATAAAAGGGGATACCAAGAGCCGTATCCTTCAGATAGCAGAAGAACTTGATTACAAACCCAGCCCTTTGGCGAGGGGGTTATCTACAAAGATGACTGACACCATCGGTGTGATCATTCCCGATATATCAGGCGAGTTTTTCACCGATATCATACATGGTATCGATGAAGAGGCTTACCGGTGGAACAAGTTTATAATTGTAGCCAGTTCGCACAGCCAACGTAACGGGGTGGAGACATTGATCGATTTCATGTCGAGCGGCAGGGTTGACGGGGTAATTATGATGGCACCCCAAATACACAAGGAAGTGCCTGAAATTATCGCGAAAAGCAAGCGCCCGGTAGTTCTGATAAATTCGCTCAATGAAATCGATGAGGCGGTTAGTATCAGTATCGACAATTATCAGGGAACTGTCGCCAACATTGAGCACCTGATGGAGCACGGTTTCAAAAAGATAGCAATCGTCAAAGGACCGAAGGACAACTGCGATGCCGAGGAGAGATATCTCGGTTACCGTGACACCCTTGAGAACCACGGTATCGAAATAAATCCAAATTGGGTGGTTGACGGTGATTTCACCGTAAGGGCAGGCTATTACGGCTTCATGCGCTTGATGACACTCGCTGAAAAACCGGAGGCAATATTTGCAGCCAACGATATGATGGCTCTCGGCGTTTACGAAGGCGCGAAAGTTCTTAAAGTGAGAATTCCTGAGGATATCGCGGTTACGGGATTTGATGACATCTATTTAAGCAGGCTTCTGACCCCGAGGCTTACAACCGTTCACGCTCCAATAGAGGAGCTCGGGAGCAAGGCGGTACGGTATCTGCTCAAACTGATTGAAGGCAAGGTCAATCCTCTCGAAGCATATCACGAAAAGCTTTCGACCGGATTGATAATCGGAGGGTCGTGTGGTTGTACCACGGCCAGCCCTTCACCATTGTTCTGATTTTTTTTAATTCAATCAATTAATCACAAATCAACGGGAGAAAAAATGAATCGAATAATTACTTCGTTATTCATTCTTCTTTTTACAGCCAACTTCGCGTACTCGCAGAATGTGGTACGCAGCGACGCCCTTTGGGCAAAAAATGCCATTGGCAATATCGTGCTTGACGGCAACATGAATGAAGCCGACTGGGCGAAAGCCGATTCCGTTCAGGTTATTTACGGTCAGCCGGGTGCATTGCCAACCAGCGGATGGACATCGGAATTTAACGAGAACGCCATCTATGATCCCGTAAGGGCAACTGTAAAATTCCTCGTTAAAGACCACTATCTTTATCTTGGATTCTGGATGCCCGACTCTTCGGTTGGTGGTATTGCTGACTGGGCACGCTGGGATGGAATCCTGATGAACATCAGGGATAAATCGAGTCCGAACAGACCTCTTCCCGCTACCGAGTTCTTCTACACATGGTGGTATCTTAATGTTCCACAGTATTTACAGCCTGGAACACCTCCCCGTTTTGTCGGCAGATTCGGAAACTTCGATGACACCACCAGAACCCCCGAGCAGCGCGCTGCATGGGATGCCGGTTACAGAACCGTTGGCGGCGTTTCATGCGACGACAGCACACCTGACCAGGGATGGATGGTTGAAATGAGAGTGGATATGGCTGTGCTCGGTTACGACATCACGTCAGTTGCCGGCGATATTATTCAACTCAACTTTTCGATCTGGGATTGCGATTGGGTATGGGGCAACAACCCTGCCAGAATTGCCACCAACAGGGCTCACTATCAGCACCCATGGGGTAACGCGAACGGAAGCAATGTAGTCAGGGTTTACGCGCGTCCTGATGTAACCACCAACACAACCAACCCTCCTCTTGCTCCGGTAGAGTTTACATTCAAAAATGGAGCCAACAAACCTGCTCCTGTTATCGATGGTCGACTTGATGAAGAAGTCTGGGCAGGCGCGCAGGAACTCATCATCGCGTGGGATGATACAGTTGGAAGAGCAGCATACCCCGGAGTAGGCCCCTATCAGAGCGGTCAATACCAGCCCGAACTCGTTAGCGGCAGCAAACCACCTGTGGTTGACCCCGGCTATGTAAAGATCAAATATTTCCACAGGGATGGGTTCCTGTACATTGGTGCTGATTTTAATGACCAGCTCATCCAGGGAACCGCGACATTTGACGCTGTTGACGGATTCGCCACTGTGATCATGGATCGTGATTCTTACGCTTCAGATCACTCTCTCGAAGCCAGAATGCTCAGATTGACCTTCGATGAGACCGGAAACCTTGTTCCTAAAGATTACATGCAGACACTTCTCGACTCGACACAGTCAGCCTTCGCTTACACCCTTAAAGGTGCTTCAACCGTTAACAACAACAACGACGTTGACGAAGGTTACGTCATCGAAGCAAAGATCCAGCTTACCGGTCACCTCGGCTACCCTGCCGATCTCGGTGACAGGGCTCTCTTCTTCGGTACCGTTCTTTATGATGGTGATTCATTCACCGACCCTGCCCTCAACTATGGCACCAGAACATGGTTTATGAGAGAGCATGGTGGCGGTCCCGCACTTGCATGGGTTTACCTCAGCAACGACGGTGTGGTTGGTGTTGAAGATCAGCTTTCAAACGTTCCTTCAACAATTCAGTTGATGGGTAACTATCCCAATCCATTCAACCCCTCGACAAAAATAAAATTCGCGGTTCCACAGGCCGGTCAGGTTGAAGTTGCAGTTTACAACTCACTCGGACAGCTTGTCTCAAGGCAATTGGTTAATGCCACAGCCGGTTCGCAGGAAGTGAACTTTGATGCTTCGAGCCTCACTTCCGGAATCTATCTCTACAAAGTCAGCTTAAAGGGCTTTGTTGGTATCGCTCCTGTTACCGGCAAAATGGTTCTGATGAAGTAAGACTTTTGATGACTAAAAACACGGCTACCCCCGGGGTTCAAACGCCCCGGGGTGACCCGCGTGTTAATACTGATCAAATACAACATACATACTGGTGACAATATGATTAAAACCGGCTACAATTTTTCCCCGGTACTGTTTCTGCTACTCCTCGCGCTTTGTTTCGCTGAATCATCAGCGCAAACAGCCGGCAAGCTCGCCGGCAAGGTTACGGATGAAAGCGGTCAGCCCCTGATTGGAGCAACCGTTATAGTTGAAGGAACCAACAAAGGCGCGGTAACCGATTATGACGGCTACTATACGGTGCTTAACCTGCGCGCCGGCACTTACACGGTTGAGTACAGATACACGGGGTTCCAAACCAAAAAGATATCAACGATCCAGATCTCAACGGATCAGACCACAAAGATCGATGTAAAGCTGCAAAGCACGTCATTCACAACGGAGACTGTGGTTGTAACCGCGGAAAAACCTCTCGTTGAATTCAACCAGACATCATCAGTTGTAAACGTTTCGAAAGATCAGATCGAATTGCTGCCGGTTCAGGATCTCGGTCAGATCGTTAACCTGCAGGCGGGCGTGGTGGATGGCCACTTCCGTGGCGGCAGGTTGGGCGAGGTGCAGTATCAGGTGGATGGTGTTTCAATTAACAACCCTTTCAACAACTCCGCTACACTTCTGCTTGACAAATCAGTGCTACAGGAAGTGCAGGTTATCTCCGGTACTTTCGATGCCAAGTACGGGCAGGCGATGTCGGGCGTGGTTAACGCTGTTTTACGCTCGGGTGATGATAAATTTGAGTATTCAGGTGAGTTCTACGGTGGGAGCTACTACACCACCGACAACACCAGGTACCCCGACGCGGATAAATTCAGACCCTTAGGAATTCAGAACTATCAGTTGACCCTCTCCGGTCCAACAGGGCTTCCGCAGACCACATTTCTTGTCTCGGGAAGAAGATATCATGGTGACGGGTATCTTTACGGTACGAGGCGCTTTCTACCCACTGACCGTAATGATTTCGAGAATCAGGTTTACCGCCCAACGGGTGACAATGAACTGGTGCCAATGAACACCACAAGGGAGTGGAGCGGTCAGTTCAAACTTGCCAACACTTCCATAAAAAACATCAACCTGAGTTACCAGGCGATAATGAACTCGATTGAGGCTTATTATTACAACTACGGTCTCAGGCTGAATCCGGATGGCAACAAACCCAACAATACCACTTCGATCTCACATGGAATCGATTTCACGCACACGCTTTCATCAGACATGTTTTATAAAATAAGCGTGCGCCAAAATTATTTTGACTACAAATCTTACAAATATGAGTCTGTCTTCGATCCCGCTTACATCGCCGCCGGCGAGTTCAAAAGCGATGCCAACTATGAACTTGGTGCCATTTTACAGGGGGTTGATCTCGGCAGATACATTCAGAAAACCAACAGCATAATCGCGAAGGGTGACTTCACCTGGCAGGTGAACAGAACCAACCTTCTTGAAGCCGGATTTGAAGGTCAGGTCTCCGATATTTCATTCGGTTCCCCGGGATTCCTTCAGTCGGTTGTTGTTGATGGAGTGCTCAAACTCGTCCCAAGGGATCAGCCAGTGTTGATCACCGATCCGAGAGTGAACCAATATTTCCCGAAACAATACGCGCTCTATGTTCAAGACAGGATAGAGCTTGGTGACCTCGTTGTAAGAGCCGGACTGAGAGCCGAATATTACGATGCCAATGCCGATGTGCCGAGTGATCTTGCAAACCCGGCAAATGCCATCCCCGGCGCGCCACAGTCGGTGCTCAAACCAACCACTGTAAAGTTTGCCCTGGCTCCACGACTCGGTTTCAGCTTCCCCCTGACAGCGATGTCGTCTGTGTATTTTGCTTACGGGCATTTTTATCAGATGCCGGGACTCTCCGATCTTTATTCGAATTCAAACTACATGATCCTGAAAGACCTTCAGGATGGCGGTATCTCCTACGGAACGATGGGCAATCCTGATCTCCGACCACAGCTTACCGTTCAGTACGAAGGCGGTCTAAAACAAGCGTTCAACGCGATCTTTGGAGGCGAATTCACGATTTTCTACAAAGACATCCGTGACCTGCTCGGTGCCGAGTTTATCTCGACATACGCGGCGGCCGACTATCCCAGACTGACCAACGTTGACTTTGGTTCGGTCTACGGCTTCACGCTCGCTCTCGAGATGAGGAAACTTGGACCGCTGACGGCATCCGTCGATTACACCATGCAGTTCGCGCGCGGTAACTCGAGTGATCCTTATGAAACGGCAAACCGTGCCGCGGCAGGTAAAGACCCCCGCCCACGGGATATTCCGTTCGGATGGGACCAGCGGCACACCTTGAACCTTTCCGCGATCTGGCTTGAGCCAAACGACTACACTTTCTCGGCAATCCTTCGATTTGGAAGCGGCATGCCATACACTCCCGCCATCGGAACGGGATTTAATGCCGACCTTGAGACCAACTCAGGAAGGAAAGACGGTTACGTTCTCCTCGATCTTAGGGCGGAGAAGTTCTTTGAATTTTCTTTCATAAATCTCAGCGTGTTCGCGAGGGCCACCAATGTGCTGAACACAAGTTTTGTGAACGGTTTTGTCTTTGCCAACACGGGAAGCCCCGACTATTCAGTAAACGCTTTTGCCGACAGGGCAGCACTTCTTAATCCGGGCAGATATTACGAGCCCCGCAAGATTGAGATCGGTATCTCATTCAGGAGTAAATGACCATGCCGGAATCAGGAGATCTTATGACCAACAACAGATACAATTTTTACGCTTTGCTCACACTCGCCCTTTTTGTTTTTCTCCCTTCTGTGGTGAGTGCCCAGGTGCCGCCTGATCAACGGGGAAATATCGCCTGGGAGAGAATGGGGCAGCACGACTTCAACAATATCCGGACAAGATTCTACAATTACGGAATGGTTGGCGACTATCCCGACGATCCACTAAGGGTTGACCTGACGGTTTTTCATTCGGTTGAGATTCCGAAAGGTTCCGGCGAGAACTATACCGATGGTATCACACCATTCGTTCTCGCGAAGATAAGACAGAACAACGGCAAAGACGCGTACATGATGCAGTCGGGTTACCGTGAAAGGCAAACGCAAAGTCCGTTCACCGGTAAAACAATGCGTTACGAACCGCGTCCCGGTTATCTTCAGGAAGATCCTGCCATTAACGTTGGACGTTCGGTAGCGATGTCGAACGACCCGAGAACCTGGCCAAACCAGTGGCCGAATAAAATGAACGATGCCACAGATCCCGGGTGGCCCGGTTCATGGAACGGCTACTTCGGCAAGGTGCCGAAACTTGAAATGCAGGAAAGTTTCGTGGTTATGGATGACAATTATTACGACGCATGGGATTTTTACCCCGACGCGCGTGACAACACCCGCAGGGGGCTCGGTCTCAGGATCGAACAGCGTGGCTTCCAGTGGAACAACCCACAGGCTTCAGATGTTATCTTCTTCCACTACGATATAACCAATGAAAGCACAACCGACTATAATGACAACATTATTTTCGGGCTTTACATGGACTCCGGTGTCGGCGGTTCAGGTAAAGGTAAAGACCCGTATCCCGAGTCGGATGATGACAACGCCTACTTCACCAAATCGGAAGGTCTTAACCTCGTTTATACCTGGGACTACTACGGAAATGGCAGCAAGGGCCCAACAGGTTACCTTGGTTACTCATACCTTGAGACCCCAGGTAACCAGTACGACGGTAAAGACAACGACGGCGACGGAATAATTGACGAGAAAAGGGACAGTGGCCCCGGGGTACTGATTACAGGTCAGGATAACATCCGTAACTGGGTTACTGCCAACTATAATCTTGCCAACTTCCTGACGACGTATGGCCCAGTCGAGTCAAGACCTGCTTTCAAAAGAGGCATCTGGTGGACAGGTGACGAAGACCTCGATTGGGTTGCGGAGTACAACGATACAGGCGCTGACGGGCTCTTCGGTACAAACGACGAAGGTGAAAACGATGGTGTCCCCACGAATGGAGAACCCGGTTTCGACAAGATCGACGTTGATGAATCCGACCAGGTCGGCCTGACCGGATTCAAGTTCAACAGAATTAATGATCCCGCGGGTGGCGGCCAGACAGACAATATCGTCTTTTTTGACGACGGCAGGGGCTGGCCTGAAAGACTCTGGAGAAATTTCACTAATCCCGATTCCGCTTTCGATGCCGCTATAACAAGAACCAACCTGAACATCGGCTTTCTATTTGCTTCAGGTCCGTTCAAATTGCCTGCCGGCAAAACAGAAAGGTTTTCACTCGCCCTCGCTTTCGGACGGGATCTCCGTGAACTGAAGAACAACATAAAAGTGGTTGATAAAATCTACAAAGCCAACTATCAGTTCGCTGTTCCGCCCCCAACGCCGACCGTTACAGCATTCGCGGGTGACGGATATGTAAAACTTTCATGGGATGAAGCCGCGGAAAGGGCTTTTGACCCCGTAACAAATGAAAACGATTTTGAAGGTTACAAGATTTACAGAAGCACGGATCCTAACTTCAACGATATCAAAACAATTTACAGTGGTACGGGAACCGAGCCGATGCCGTTCGGCAGGGCGCTCGCTCAGTTCGATCTGAAGGACAACATTCTTGGTTATTCAAAAACAACCGTTAAGGGAGTGGCATATTACCTTGGTGATGATACAGGCATCAAGCACACCTTTACAGATACCACCGCCGTTAACGGTCAGAAGTATTACTATGCCGTGGTGGCGTACGACAAGGGTTCAGACTCACTCGACCTCTACCCTTCTGAAAACGCCTACTCTGTTACTCAGACTCTCCGTGGTGGAACCATCCTTCCCAAGAATGTGGTGGAAGTGGTGCCCAACCCCAACACTATGGGCTATGTTTCCGCTCAAACCGAGAACATCGTTCACAGCAGCGGTTACGGATATGGTGACTTAAAAGTGGAAGTGGTGAACTCAGCCGAAGTGCCCGATAATCACCTGTTCAAAGTAAAATTCTTCGCGCAGGATGACAGCGTGAAAGCCGAACTTTACAGACTGATAGATGAAACCACAGGCGACACTCTTTTCAGACTTGGACAAGACTTCAAGGGGCTTGGTACAGGTCCGACCGCGAGAGGTCTGTTGCCCGTGATCTCAACCCTTGACACTTTCGCGATCGATCTTGACAATACCGGATTCACTTCCGGCAGTCCCACCAACGCGAAAATATCAGCACGTTACAGCGCGGTCAGATCAGTGAACCTTAAGCGTCCAGGTTTCCCCGAAGACGTGAAAATAATCTTCAGTGATCAGGTGCTCGACACTTCGAAGGCTTTCCCCGGATTCCAGGCCAAGCCTGCCATGTTCAAGGTGCTTGGCGTGGCACCCGATGGTTCCACACGGAAATTCAATTTCAAGTTTTACGACAAGAATAACTCGAAGACGCTTGACCAAGTGGATGATTACATCGAGATCCAGACATATCAGACGAAAGCGCCAACCGTAGCAATTCCAACATGGAACATTCGCCTTGATACAACGGGTCAGTGGCAGCGCGGGCCGCTCGTTCCACCAACTATTGGCGACGAGTACAATCTCAAGCTGCGCGCGCCTCTCGGCAGCGGGGATGAATTCACGTTCAGAAGTGTCGGACAAAAATATGATCAGGCGCTCGCGAACAGTCAGTTTAACAACAAACCTTACGTGGTGCCCAATCCTTATGTGGCTGCCGCTTCGTTCGAGCCCCAGCGGTTCGGCGTTCAGGGGCGTGGTGAAAGAAAACTTGAGTTCAGAAATTTGCCTCCCAACTGTACCATCAGGATATATACCATCACCGGTGAGCTTGTGCAGACTCTTCACCATGACGGTAACATACTTGAAGGTTACATCCCTTGGGATCTCAGGACAAAAGACAACCTTGAGGCCGCTCCCGGACTCTATATCTTCCACGTCGATGCCGGTCAAGCCGGGGTACACATCGGTAAATTCGCGATCGTGAAGTAGGAGGTGTGACAATGAAAACAAAACAATTAACCATGGTTTTATTCCTTGTTATCGCTTCCACTCTGATGCTTAACGCGCAGAGCAAGACCGGGACAACCGTCGGGCAGTTCCTCAAGATCGAACCCAGCGCGAGGGCTTCCGCTCTCGGAAACGCGGGTTCAGCGCTTTTTGGAGAAGCCACGGCACTTTTCTACAACCCGGCTTCACTCGGAAGATTGAACAAAATTGATGCCCAGTTCACCTATAACAAGTGGCTCGCGGACATCAACTACAACTACGCGGTGGCGGCAGTACCAATCAATGGTATCGGAACGCTCGCGCTTCAAATGACCTCCCTCAACTCAGGTGAAATGGATGTAAGAACTGTGGAACAGCCCCTCGGAACGGGTGAGAGGTTCAGCGTGACAAACTTCGCTCTCGGTTTCGGTTACGGTATCATGCTGACCGACCGGGTATCGGTTGGATTGCAGGCTACCTATATCCAGGAATCGATCTGGCACTCAACCCTTACCGCGCTCGCTTTCAATATCGGCGTGCAGTACCAGGTTGAAGTGGATGGGCTCACCATCGGCGCCGCTCTCATCAATTTTGGTCCAAGAGCAAAATATGAGGGAAGGGATGCCTACGTTAACTACGACTTCGATCCAAAGAAGTCCGGTGATAACGATCAGCTTCCTGCCGAACTGAGGCTTGATGAATGGGGTCTCCCAACCGCCTTCAGGGTTGGACTTTCGTATCCCGTTAAGTTCTCGAAAGACTACAAACTTACACTTGCTGCTGACGCGTTCCATCCGAACGATAACAAAGAGAGCGTTAGCGTGGGTGGTGAGCTCGAACTGCTCGATCTGGTTTACCTTCGTGGTGGCTACAGGAATCTCTTCCTCGATGATCTTGAAGGAGGTGCCGTGCTTGGTGCCGGTGTAAAAGCCACAATTTCAGGCGGTTACGTCGTGAGGTTCGATTACGCATGGGCTGACTATGGCAGACTCGAACAGGCGCACCGCTTCACATTTGGCGTGGGCTTCTAACAACCCGTATGTTATCCGTATCTCCCAATGCCGCCGGACTGTTCCCGGCGGCATTTGTTTAATTTTTAATTCAATCGGACGAAGAATGAAATATCTGTTTTCCTTGCTCTTTCTCGTGTTTTACTCAGGCTGTTCAATGGCGCAGAGCTATGCGCCCGATAAATACATCAAGTACAATGACCTGCCCAAAGATCAAAAGCTCTTTCTTGATACACTTCAAAGGCAGACTTTCGAGTATTTCCTTCATGAAACAGAACACTCGAAAGGATTGGTAAAAGACCGGTCTGCCGACTGGTCACCCGCGAGCATGGCTTCAACCGGTTTCGGCGTTCCTGTCTGGGCAATAGGTGCAGAAAAAGGATGGATAACCAAAGCAAAGGCTGAAGAACTTACCTTGAATCTAATCCGGTTTTTGTTGACGAGCGAGCAAAGTGCCGCCGCTGATGCCACCGGATACAAGGGATTCTACTACCACTTCGTAGATCTGAAACAAGGAAAAAGGGAGTGGAAGTGTGAGCTTTCAACCATCGATTCGGGACTTCTCTTTGCCGGACTGATCTTCGCGCGTAACTACTACAATGGTGACAGTGAAGCTCACAGGGAGATAAGGGAGGGGGTCACCAAGATACTTCAGAGGGCCGACTGGGACTTTTTTACAATTACCGATCCGAACAGTGATTATTTCAACGGACTCTCCATGGGGTGGCATCCCGAATCGGAGGATAACGGATTGATCGACCACTGCTGGTGGGGATACAATGAAGCACTGGTGCTTTTCATAATGGCGGCAGGATCAGGTTCTAAAGACTATCAAAAACATTATGACCGCTGGCTCCGTGACTACCAGTGGGGTGCCGCCTATCCGGGGCTTGACCATTATCTTTTCGCTCCGCTGTTTGGGCATCAATACTCCCATCTTTTTGTAGATTTCAGGGGTATTTACGATATTAAGAACCGTGAGAAGGGGATAGACTACTGGGAGAACACCCGCAGGGCAACCTACACCCAACAGCTTTTCGGGAAGGAAAACCCAAGAAAGTGGAAGGGGATGGACTCTCTGACCTGGGGGCTGACGGCCTGTGATGGTCCCGGTGCCAAATATAATTATGACAATTACAAGTTCCTTGACTACTCCGCACGTGGGTTCGCGATCCATGATCAGGAGTGGAACGATGACGGCACCATTGCTCCCACCGCCGCTGGTGGATCGATACCATTCGCGCCTGAGATCACTATTCCCGCGCTCATGAACATGAAAAACAAATATGGCTCCGGAGGCCTGTGGGGTAAATACGGCTTTCAGGACGCGTTCAACCCAACCGCCGGATGGGTAGCGCAAGACTGCCTCGGCATCGACCAAGGTCCGTTCATTATTATGATCGAAAACTACAAAAATGATTTCGTTTGGAAGTATTTCATGCAGGACCCCGTTATAAAAGAAGGACTTAAAAAACTTGGATACACTTCCGGAAAATAAGATGAAAATAGTTGATCTTAACGGAATCTGGAAATCTATTCCCGACCCTGATTCATTACTGGATATCACTGCCGCGACGGCGGAGTTTGCTGCTGACCGGTGCGCGCCGGCACCGGTTCCCACTAACTGGGAACTACACGGATTGAAGAATTTTAACGGCACAGTGTGGTATTGCCGTGAGTTCCAACTGAACGAGATTAATGCCGGTTCCTCATTCTTCCTGAAGTTTGAGGGGGTCGACTACATTTCTGACGTATTCCTGAATGGAGTTCACACGGGCAGCAATGAAGGCTATTTCGCCCCGTTTTTTGTGAAACTTGAAAGGGATTCGCTCAGGGTGGGCTCGAACAGTCTGGTAGTCCGCGTCAATTCCCCTTTTGAAGAACCGGGAACCGTCTGGCCCCTCCGTAAGAAAACTGTTAAAGGTGTTCTGAATCATCACGATTGCCGACCCGGCAGTTGGGACCTCGAACGGGGGCAGGATGCCAATACCGGTGGAATCTGGAATAGTGTGACCCTGATTGAGACAGGTTCAGCGATAACCGAAAATGTTAAAGTATCGTATGACTTTTTAACGGGTGATGAAGTTGGTCTGCTAATAAAAGCGAGTCTCTTGGGGGCAGGAAACGGAGTTAGAAAGGCCACTCTCAGTGTCGGTTTGACTTCACCAGCGGGAGAAACCACCACCTTTCACCGGGAGATAGCGATAAGCGCCGGGCACTCTGATGTTGTGTTGATAGAACGAATATCCGGCGTGGAACTCTGGTATCCCTGGGATCTTGGAGAACAAAAACTTTATGACATCACCCTCTCCCTGAACGGTGAAGAGCTTTGGACCGACCGGTTTGGCTTTAGAAAGATCGAACTTGATTCAGATGAACGATTCTTTATCAACGGAAAAGAGCTCTTTCTTAGAGGTACGAACATCATCCCCGAGCAATTGCTCTCATCCCTGACAAGGGAAAGGATCATTAAGATGATCGCGATGATGAAGGAAGCCAATATCAACGTTGTCAGGGTTCACGCTCATGTTACCCGGAAAGAGTTCTACCATGAGTGCGACACAGCGGGCATAATGGTTTGGCAGGACTTCCCCCTCCAGTGGACGCATGATGATTCGCCGGAATTCGCCGCGAACGCTGTAACCCAGATCAAGACGATGGTAAACCACCTTTACAATCATCCCTCAATCGTGTTCTGGAGCTGCCAGAACGAGCCGGGTGAGCAGGTTGAAACACTGGATGTACTGCTGGAAAAAGCTGTTTTGGAGGAAGATAACAGCAGGGTGGTGCGTCGCGCCTCAAATTATGAAGAACACGCGTATGATGGATGGTACTGGGGTACGTATCAGCACTATGCCGGTGCCCCGATGGGACCTCTTGTAACTGAGTTTGGAGCACAGGGGTTGCCTCACCCGGAATCGATAAAACGGTTCCTGAGTTCGACCACACCACCATACGACTGGAGTGAGTGGCGTTATCACGACTTCCAACCCGACCAGACATTTAACATAACGGGGGTGGATCCTGGTAATTCACTCGAAGAGTTTGTGGAAAATTCGCAGAAGTATCAGGCAGACCTTCTTGAATTTGCGATCAATCAGTACCGAAGACGAAAAGGGAGGGGGATAACCGGATTGTTCCAGTTCATGTTCATCGACTGCTGGCCGTCAATCACTTGGTCGGTTATCGACTACTACGGGGTGCCCAAAAAAGGCTACAACTCGTTAAAGAAAGCCTTCGATCCGCTCCTGCTTTCGGTATTCCTGCGGCAGGAGAAGTACTACCCGGGAAGCATGCTGAATTTTGAAATGTGGGTCGTGAACGACAGGTACGAAACTTATGAGGATTGCCGGATAGAAGTGCTGCTGAACGGAACACGGGTTGTTGACATCCCCGGTTTTAACATTGGTCCCAATTCAAATACTCACTTCGGCCAGGATTTTTTCAATAAGATACCTGTTCCATTGGATACTCCCACGGGTGAAGCCACCTTCACGATCATGCTGAGCTCCGGTGGGAGGAATCTTAGGGTGGAGGAGTGCAAAGTTATCATCCGGGAACTTGCATGAGGTCACTGTTCTTGTCTTGAGATTGGCAATGAAACCGTGAAGACCGATCCCGTGTCAGGATCGCTTTCAAGTGAAATTTTCGCGCCGATCTTTTCGCACCATTTTTTTGTGAGGGTGAGCCCCAGTCCCGCCCCTTCAAATGACCGGCCGATACCTTCGCTTACCTGCCGGAATTCCTCAAAGATCAGACCTTGGAATTCAGGGGCAATACCAATTCCGGTATCAATGATCTTAACGTCTACGAGATTCTGACGGGGTTCAAGCTTCACGGTTACACCTCCGGAGGTTGTGAATTTTACCGCGTTATCTATCAGATTATCGAAGATGTTCTCAAGCATTCTGGGATTTGTCTCAAGTGGTAATTCAGTATAAGGTGATTCAATTGTAATAGTCAGCCCTTTCTTTCCGGCATCAAGAGTGAACCACTCGGTGGAATTCCTGATCAGCGGCATGATATCAACTCTTGTGAACGGCGGGAAAACCGTTTCTGACTCCCATTTGGCATAATCGAGAAGAAGGTTCAGTGTACGAATAAGTCGGGTACCCGATTTGTTGATACTCTCTGCCCATTTCTTCTGCTCGCTGTCTTCAAGTGACTCTGAAAGCATTTCAGAGAAGCCGAGTATCCCGATCATCGGTGTGCGTAATTCGTGACTCAGGTTATTGAGTATGTTCGATTTGAATCTTGCCACCTCCTCGGCTTTAAGTTTCGCCTCTTCGAGTTGTTTTGTGGTCTCCACTCTGAATGTAACATCCCTTGCCACAACAACTGACTGATAGTAATTACCATCTTCGTCATAAAAGAAGTTGGCGAGATCCTCCCTCCAAATGTAGGTACCATCTTTCCTTCTCGCGCGGTAAGTATTGGTCAGTTTTTTCTCTTTTCGCTCGATCGCCGAGAATATTTCAGAGATCACATGCCTGTCTTCCGGGTGTATAAGCTCCTCGACCTTCTCAGGCGTTCTTCCAATCTCCTCTTCTTCCGGGTAACCAAGCTGACCGAGATATGAATTTGAAACAAAATCGATGTTCCAGTTTTTGAAGACAATAATTCCGTCCGAAGTGTTTTGGGCGATAAGTTCGAATCGCCTCCTCATCTCTTCGATGGCATCTTCCTTTGTCCGGCTTTCCGGGGCATCACTTGTTTCACCGGCTTGCATTTTCTCTGTCTCCAAACCTTTGGCTCCGGGGGAGTCTTTGCTGATTTTTTTGTTTTCCATAAAAAATAAATAATTGATTCAGGTCAAGAATTTATTAATTTTTTTAGAGATTACAATTTGTAAAATCGACAAACGTGCAATTATCTGCCATTGAATTCATTATCTAAGCAAATTAAATTCGCGTGCGGCAAATTTTAAACTATCAGGGAGTCGAAGTGTTGAAAGAAGGGCAGGAATTGCTGGCTGAAGAGGCACTCAGATCAATCGGGTTTCTTGTGAATGTGAGAGACGGAAATGTTGAAGGAAAAAGCCTGAATCACAGGATCGTGGCGGCTAAGATACTTATAGACAAGGTGTTTCCCTCAGGTGGAGAAAAGGGTGAGAAAGGGGAAAAGACAGTCAGGATAGAGGTGGTTGATCTGACGGCACCACTTCCTAAAAAAGGGAAGGGGGGCAAAATTTGAGCCTGAGCACCGAAAAGATATCACTGTTGCCAAAACAGCTTCAGTTGCGTGATCTTATTGCCGGGAGCAATTACTCCTGGATCGGGTACGGGGGCGCGCGTGGTGGAGCGAAGAGCCACGCCATAAGGGAGATCGCGCTCTTGCTTGGGCTCGATCCCGCATTCGGGCTTAAATCTCTGATCTTCAGACGCTACTCAAAGGAATTGCTGAAGAACCACATACTGCCCCTGTATGAAAAACACGCCCGACTGATGGAAAACTACAATAAAAGCGAAAAGATACTCTATTCACCGAATGGTGAGCCTCTTCTTCAGTTCGGCTACGCCGACAGTGAAGGCGATATTTATTCTTTTCAGGGCTTTGAATTCGATCTGATCTTCATAGATGAAGCAACCCACTGCACACCACGTCAGATGCAGTTTCTGAAAACCTCAAACAGGACCATGAAAGCAGGATTTACGCCAAAGATGGTGTTGACGATGAATCCCGGGGGTGTCTCTCACGCCTGGCTGAAAAGGTTGTTTATCGACCGTAATTTCCTCCCGAATGAAGATCCGGGGCAATACTTCTTCCTTCATTCGCATCTTTGGGATAATGTTTTCTGGTCGATCAAAAGCCTCGAATCAGACGGAATTTCAATTCATGACTATTATCACGTCTGGAGTGAGGCTGAAAGGCGCGAGTATTGCCTAAAGAACAGCACTTACGCGGCCAATCTGAGATCGCTTCCGGATGAACTGCGCACTGCCTATCTATATGGTGACTGGGAGGTTTTCGGGGGGATGTTCTTCCGCAATTTTGACAGGAAGATACAGGTTATACAGCCTTTCGAAGTGCCGGCATCCTGGTCACTTGTCGGCAGCATCGATCCGGGGTTCAGTTCCCCATGCTCGTTCGGGGTAACCGCCCGTGATCATGAAGGAAGATTCTACCGGCTTTTCACATATTATGAAAAACAGAGAACCCCGCTGCAGCACGCGGAAGCGATAAGTGAGATGCTGAAAGAAGACCCCCTTCTGAAAAAACTTACGGGTGGAAGGGTGCCTCAAATTGTTGTGGCGGGGAGGGATGCATTCGCTAAAAAGGAAAGATATTCTGTTGTCGCGAATGAAACCACTTTTGCTGATGTCTTCGCGGCTAAAGGGATATTTCTTTCGCCTGCCTACACCGCCAGAAAAACAGGTTGGTGGGTGTGGAAAAGCCTCTTCCCGACGGAGCAGAAAAAAGCGGCATATTTCATATTTGACGGCTACAATTCGCCACTGATAGATGAGATGATGTCAGCCACGTTCGACTCAAAGGACCCGGAGGATATACACGGGAAGGGGAACGACCCTTCGATTTCAGACCATGCCCTTGATGAACAAAGATATGGAATAATGGCACTTTTCAGACCTGAAGAGAGGGCAGGCGTTGAGACTCCCGCTCGAACCGACGCCATGATCTCAGAAGGTCCGGGCCTGTGAGAGACGTGCTGAGGCCGCCAAGCGCTCATGGTGAACCTGATAATGTGACTGCACTCACAGATGCAGGTTAACCCTTGAAACTATTGAATCATCCGGGAGGTATTATACGAAAGATTTATTATTTTTGGATGAGCTTATTACAACCATTTTTCCCCCGGGAACGGAAATACATGTTCACTTCAATCATCGTGCTTGCGGCACTTGTAGGTTTCTTCAACATCCTGTTTATCATATCTTCAAGTTTTGCCTCCAGGAGAAGACTCAGAAAAGACCAATATGCCCTGGTTGCTGCTCGAGCCGGCCACAAAAGTGAAGTGATACCTGTTAACAATGAGCATGAGGAAACAGAAGAACTGTTTGATGAATACACGGTCGATGGCCATATCATGTACTCGAAACAAGATCTTCTCTCACAGCGATTCGCAAGGGTGGAGACCGGTAATGAGCCGGACCAAAGAGTTCAGGCTGTTACTGTTTCCCGTTTTTCTCTCGCTGATTTCAAGTAAAAACCGGTCATTTAAGAGATTTTACCACATCATCAAGCACGGCATTGATAATCTGATCCAGTTTTCCCTTCTCGCCGGAGCGTGTGAAAGATTTAACGGTTGATTTGTCTTTTACAATTTTCCAAGTCAGTTCGACTTTGGTTCCGTTGACCTTGTAAGTACCGGATAATTTCAGGGCACCGGGATAGCTTTTAACATCCCAGAATAAAAGTTTTGAGTTGACGCCCGCAACTGACAGTGCCTCCAGTCCATCGTCAATTTTCTCTGCCAGGGAGAGGTCGTCTAGCAGGTCATCCGAATTCAGGAAGACAGAATTAATGAAAACCGGCTTCTCCTGCGCGAGAGGAATCAAAGCCTTGTCCTTGTCGTCCAGCACACCAATATCAAAACTTTCAGACCCTTTCGGAGAGAATATTCTTGGCTCCTGAATCCCACCGATTCCCTCGGCGAGTTTCGGCACCATTTCCCGCGCGTGCTGCATCAGCATTACAATATCGATCGAACGGTTATCCTTCAGGGCGAGCCCTCTCATTCCTGCCAACAGGCTGTATGTGAGCAGACCCTGCCCGTATTTACTCGCTTCGTAACTTACGGCATCAGCGGCACTTCCGGTGATTATGTGAAGACCTGTCCGGTCTTTCATTCTTTCAAGGGAACGGATTATCGAGCCGGAAATGTCGCGCTTTTCAGCGAGATTATCAACCAATTTACCTGAAGCACAGGCGTCGATTATAAGCACCTGTTTCAAAGCGGCTATCTTCTTAAGTAATTCAACCAGTTCGTTTCCCGAAATGGTGGTGGCGTTTCTCACTGTCGCGTCTTTATAAACTTCCGGATTTGCGGAAAAGGCGTCTTGAGTGAGGTAGTAGAGATCGCTCTCCTCGCCGCCGAGATTCATACCGTGACCGGCAAGATAGACCACAAGTACATCTTCTGAATTTGCCCGCGAAGCAATTTCGGTGAAAGTTTTCATGATGTTTTCACGGGTGGGTTTCACCTTTGAGGAAGGATCGGTCGTCAGAAGGAATTCTTCGGTTTTTGCCTTACCAAAAAGGTGTTCCGCGCCGAGCGAGGCAGCTTTCATGAAGTCACCCGCGTCTTTCGCGGCGTATTTTAGATCGAGTTTCTCCCCCTGATAATCCGCGATTCCGATAGCCACTATGAAAGCGGAAGGGGAGTGAGGCGGTTTTTCGTATAGAAATTGTGCCTCATCACCCGGACTGGAGAGAGTGCCGTCGCTGTTCCAGGTGACAATTGAAATTTTATTCTCGCCGTTTACGAGATAAGGATGATCCTTAAGATTGACGTCAAACTTGCCGTTTCCCTGGTCCGGTTTTATGGTTGTGCCTCTCGCGTCAGCGATCATCTCCTTACCGTTGAGAAATATTTGAACCTTGCCGATACCACCACCCTGGTTTTTCAGTGAGACTGACAATTTTCCGTAGTTCTCGCTGAATGTCAGGTCTGTCACTTCGGGCCACAGTTTAAGTTGCTTGTCAATTGAGGTGACTGAACGGAGCTGTTCACCTTTCATTACCTTCTCGAAGAGACCGGGTTCCCAGTACTTGTCTTTTAACTGTCCGAATTCTATACGATCGATCCCTTGCACATAGTACATCTTTTCCATCGCGCCCGGCGAAGCGTCGAAAAGTCCGGAGGGATGCACTACGCACCACCCGGTCGAATCGATGAAAACGAGGGACACGAGTTCGCTGTGATCAACCAGATCGTAGAAGGTGAGTAAACTGTTCTTTTCGGTGACGATAAGATTTCTCTTGAACGAGACATCCCTTCCGTTGTTGTTGAGGTTGGCGGCATCGATGATCTGACCCGTGGCGGCGTCGAGATAGATCGCCTGTTTTGAGTCATCAAATACAAGAATTGTCTTGCCGTCCGGCGAGAAAAATGTACGGTAGATGATGTTTTGGCTGGCTTCCGTTCGCCAGATCCCGGTTCCGGTGGCAACGTCCCACACGCGGACGGTCCTGTCGATTGAGCCGGTCACAATTCTTTTACCATCGGGGCTGAAAGCAGCATCCATTACGAATGAAGTGTGTCCAGTCAGTTTTCTGATCTCTTTACCGGTGGAAACGTTGTAAATGGTCGCTGTGCTGTCGCGGTTTGCTGAGACCAGCAATTTCGCGTCGGGACTGAACCTGACGCTGTTAATGTCTTTGCTTGTTGGCTTTATTTTTGTTTTCAACGCCCCGGTGTGGCTGTCATAAACTGCCACGGAAGTATCACCGAGAAAAGCGGTGATCAGATCACCGTTCCCGCTAATGGAAGCGGCGAAAATTCCCTGTTCTTCGGGTACCTGGATGAACTTGCTGATCACGCGGTTCTCCCAGTCCCAGATCAGTAGTCCGCTCCGGTAGTCTTCGGGACCCGCGTAACCGGAGAGCACCACAAACTTGCCATTGGGGTCGAACTCGGCGAACCAGTTACTGATATCACGGTCATCAATCTTTGAAAGTGACCGCCCCGTGAAGGCGTCTATCACGCGCGCGTGGTTCAGTTCATCCGTTACCGCAACCTTCATTCCGTCACCACTTAGGCTGACCGAAGAGATTGCTGCAGTTCTGCCTTTAAAGTCACGTAAAACCTCTCCCGGGATTGAGCTGAGTGACATCTTTCCGTTATAATCACCAAACACAACGGTTTTACCGTCGGGGGAGATATCCGCCGCGCCAACGAGTGAACTGAAGTTGAGGTAGAAAACGTCAGCACTTCCTGATTCGATATCCCAAAGCACAGGGGCTGCTTGCAGAAATGTCGTTAAAAGCGACTTCCCGTCAGGCGTGAAGATCAAGTGTGAAATTGCACCCGGCTCCTCCCTCCAAATGTAGAACAGCTGTTCAAGCGTGCCTGTTGAAGTGTTCCAGAGGAGAATGGAGTCACCTGCCGTTGCCGTCACGAGATAACGTGAGTCGGGTGAAAAAACAGGAACATTGTTATCTTCGGGGATGCCGGGAAGGTTCGCGATCAGTGATCTTGTGGCGGTATTCCAGAGCCGGACATCTCCGTTTCTGGTGGATGTATAGAAATATTTTGAATTGCCGCTGAACCTCGCGCTTACAGGCCAGTTGAAACTTGTGGGTAAAACCTGAATAACGTTTCCTGTCACGGCGTCGTATAAGCGGGCGGTCTGATCCCAACTTATCGTGATGATGTACTTCCCGTCGGGGCTATAACTGCTCTTGTCTACAGAGCCCTGGTGCCCTTTTAGATATCTGATCACACTTCCTGTGTAAGGATCTATGATAACCGCAACCTGGTTCATTGTAGAGATGGAAATCTGTTTTCCGTCGGGACTCCATTCAGCGTCCGCGACGGCGATCGAGTCTTCATAAAAATCCGAGACCTGTTTTCCGCTCACCGTCTCCCAGACGATAACGTGTTTGTCCCACCCCTTCGTGAAGAAGAGCGATCCATCGGGAGAGAAAGCGGCCTTGTCAACCTGTTGTGTGTGTGCCGTGATATTTCGGATCAACATTCCCGTTGCCACATCCCATAACTTGGCGGTGTTATCCCAGCACGCGGAGAGAATCAACTTTCCGTCGGGACTGAATTGCACTGTCTCAATCTTTTCTTTATGGCTAACCGGGAGGATAAGTTCAGGTTTGCTTTGTGGTATCACCTGAATGGTGATAATAGCGAGGATGGCTAATAGCTTTTTCATTGCTGTGTTTCCGGAGAAAGTATTTTTCCAACAGTAAACTAAGCAATTGTTTAATTAACAACCATCACGAAAATTTACGGGTGTGTTATGGGGCACCGTTTACCGGACAGAAGGTTGCGATTGCAACATTCTGCCCGGTTGAGGAGTAAACATCTATTTGCGGAGGAAAATCTGCCTGGAGCTTGGTCTTCCATCTATGTAAACTGTGGAAGTGTAGATGCCCATTGGAACACGTTTGTGGTTGGAGTCGCGACCATCCCAGATGATGCGGTTGTCGTAGAACTGGTCGGTAACAGGCATCTCAACAATTTTTCTGCCGGAGATATCCTTGATCACGATCACGGTTGATTTGGCGCCGCTTTTGAATTTAGTGAATATTCGTGGATTTACACCGGTATATTTGGCAACGCGTTCCTTAACGAATCCGTTAAGTGAAATTGAAGCGGGAGTGTTGATGTAAACATTAAGATTTCCGGGGAGGATATAATAAGTTCTGCCGGATGAAGGAAAATTCAGTCCACTGTTTTTCTCACCCGCGTCGAAAGTGAACTCGAACACCTCTTTCCCCGCGTTATCGGGAAGCGTGACGGTGTAATAATTGTCGTCAACTTTGTCCATTTTCACGCGCTCTGTTTTTTTGTACCCCGTTTTGAAGACGAGATAAACGCTTTTAGCCCTCACTTCATCTTTAAAGCGTTTGTGAACTTTAAGTTTCCCTTGGGTCACCACTTCAATGTTGGGATGTGTGACCGCCTCGAGCGAGGAGACAAGACCGTATCCGTAGAGATTGTCTGCGAGCATCCTCTGGTCGGAAGTATAGCGAAGAATGAACCTTGCCTGCGTGTTCTTCAGGTGAGGAAAGAGTGAAAGTAACTGTCCCGCGATACCTGCCGCTATCGGTGTTGCTGCCGAGGTTCCGTTCGAGCGCTCGAACTTGTTCTTCGATGAGGCAAGCGCGCCGAAAACACTCACGCCTGCTGCTGAGAAATCAGGTTTTATCCTTCCATCGGCTGTTGGACCGCCCGAGGAGAAATCGGCAATTTCACGGTTTTTGGTAACTGCCCCGATTGCGAGCGCGTTAGTGCCGTCACCTGGTGTTGAAACGTAGTACCAAGGCTCGTTGGCAGAGTTACCTGACGCGGTGAAGGTGAGTATTCCTTTCTCAAAAGCGTAATTTATTGCTTTCGTGCAGACTGCCTTGCTACCTGTAAGGTCTTCGTACCTGTAGGTGGTGTCATCAAAAACTGTATAGCCCAATGAACTGGTGGTTATGTCAACGCCCATGCTGTCCATGAACATGATGGCAGCGGCGTAGTTATCTTCTTCCACCATTCTTTCGTACTCGGTGTTTTCGGTTTTAGCCAACACAAATTCAGCTTCATGGGCCGGACCCACCAGCTTACCTTCCATGTAGCCGCCACAAACCGAGAAGCAGAAAGTGCCGTGGTTGTGCTGTGAGAATGGATCACCATCCTGATTCGCGGTGATTTTATCCTTTTTTACAAAGTCGTATTCAGCGATAACCTTGCGGGTTTTAAGCGCTTCGTGCTTCTGCCAGTCGAATCCTGAATCGAGAACACCGATCCTTATACCCTTTCCCTTGCCACCCATTCTGTTTACTTCGGGCACACCCGAGATGTTATACTGAACGAAGGAGCCGCCGTACAATTTCTGATCATTATCAGATGTAGTGTAGAGTGTGGAGTGTGAACCGGAGGAAGTGTGATCCGCCTGCGGCGGACTAAAGGGTGAAGGGTGAGGGGTGAAGGATGAAGCATTTGCCAACAGTTCTTCATCGAGGGGGATGGGAGTGGTGTTAAATTCGTAAGGGACGTGAATCTTGATAACGGGACGGACATATGACACGAAATCGAGGTTTTTGATTTTCTCAATGGTGGCATTGTCAGCAGTTACGGAAACACAATCGAACCACTTCAGAACCCAGCGGAGGCGCGCTCCGGTTGATTCCAGTTTCGCGAGGTAACCGGATGAAACAGGGATGTCTTCAGGCGACACCTCGTTACCGGCACCGAGATGCCTGATCCTTCTCTCGATGCTCCTTCCAGAGAGGGATGCCACAGCGGATTCCCACAACGCCGTGCCCGGCGTGAACTGACCCGTGTAGCCTTTGTTCTTTAAAAATACCATGTAATTCTCCTGCGCGGATGCAGGGAGAGCGAGAAGCAAGCTGACAAGCAGAAATGAGAGAAACATTTTCATGTGGAAACCTGAATAACCGTTCGAAAATCAATAAAAAATCTGTTAAATATAACTAATTGCGGGGTGCCCGTTTAGGGCGAATTTAGTCTCTTTTTTTGAGGGGTGGTGGTGGTGTTCAAGATCTAAAGATCAACTTTGAGCCATCAGTTTTTATAGCGGCTATGGTTCTTTATTCTTTTCAATCAGCGATTGGTCCAATTTCGGAGAGTTTCTTAGAGTTACCTCGCAGAATTTTATTAAGAAAATGTGCGCAGAACGATGTCTCCACCTCAAAGTTTGGGAAGTTTAGCAGATATTCTTCGATCTGATAGAGGCTGCGCTTCTCGCTTATGGTAAGGTAGCCCGTCTGGAAGAGAAGGTTAACCGGATCAATTTTGTCAAGATTGCTGGAGTCGAAAGTAAGAATATTCGCTTCCGCGTTCTGAAGTTGCTTTACATCAAAGTTGATTCCCCGCATAACCTTCACGAGATGTGCCGGTGTCCCCGTACTGAACCAGTAATTGTCAAACCGCATCGACTGAAACAGGTTGAGGATTGAAAAGGGATTATAAACCCTGTTTTCGGCGTCCCAACTGTAACCATTGTACCAGTGCTTTATCTCCTTCAACAGCTCTTCTTCCGGCATTTCCTTTTTCCGGGCGAGCAGTTTTATGTGTTCGCTGAAATATGATCTCAATTCCTCCTCGGTGTATCCAAGAAGAGTTGAGTATTTCTCGTACATAGAGATATCGGAGATCTGATTCATTCCGGAGAAGAGTGAAACCTTCGCGAACTTGCTGACGCCGGTGAGAAATACAAAACGGATATGCTCATCATTTCCCTTAAACCTGACGAATATGGATTTCAAAAAATCGCGCAATCTGTCAGCTAACGGGACATCATCGAGGTGATCTGTGATTGGTTTGTCGTATTCATCAATCATTATCACGACACCCTGACCCGTTTTCTTCGAGAGTGCTTCGATCAAAGAGGAGAAGTAATCCGCCTCATTGTCTTCTGATAATTCAACTCCATAGTTAGCGGCGATGGCTTCCAATCTCGAGACAAAAGACCTCCTGAACAGACTTTCATTCTCTGTGGACATATTTGAAAAGTCGAGGCGAATTACCGGATGCGTCACCCAGTTTGAATCATCGTAAATTGAAAGCCCCTTGAACAGTTCGCGGTTCCCTTTGAAATATTCTTCCAATATTGAGATAAGGAGTGATTTACCGAACCGCCGGGGTCTGGAGAGAAATACATAATTAAGGTTGTTGACAATATCAGAGATGAGAGCGGTTTTATCCACATAAAGATTATCGCCGTTGATAAGCTTTTCGAAACTCTGGATTCCTAATGGGAGCTGCTTCATTTTGTCGCGAAACCTTGTTAGTCTGATTTCACAAATATAAGATAAAATAGCGCAACGAACATCTTCAACATCCGTCCGTCACTTACCCGATATTCCCAAAATTTAATCCACAGACCTGAAAAATCTGCTGAACCGCAGCCAGGAGGCCAGTCCGTCGGCGAAGGGATCGACCGACCAATAGATGAACGACACTTCCCCGATGAGATAGTCGTAGGGAACGTAACCCCAGTATCTGCTGTCGAGGCTGTTGTCGCGATTGTCGCCCATGACGAAAAAGTAGTCTTTCTGCACGGTGTAACTGGTTATTTCCTTGCCGTTAAGCAGGAATTTGTGCCCGTTCACGATAAAGGAAGTGTCACCCTGCTCACCACGGATCACATCTTCCCACTGGGTGAAAGATGAAATATTGAGGGGTATTATATCTCCCTTTTTGGGGACATAAAGGGGACCGTACCAGTCTTCATTCCAATCTTCATAACCCGGAAAGAGCTGCGAATTGTTGTCATCTTTGGGCTTGGTTTTTCCCTTTTTCAGTCCGTAGGGCTGAGGCAGTTTGGTGCCGTTCACGTAAACCACACCGGCTTTTATCAGAACCGTATCGCCCGGAAGACCAACCAGACGCTTTACGTAAGCCGGATTCGCGGGGTCATTCTTCCTCCCTTCGGGGAATTTGAACACGATCACTGAATTCCTGACCGGTTTCGCGCTCCCTTTCCATTCGGTAAATGGAATTCCCACATCAGAAAAGGGAATCATTAACGGTGCCTGCCGGGGGAAGAGAAACTTGTTCACCACAATGAAATCACCCGCTTCAAGGGATGATTCCATCGAATTGGTGGTAATTCTAAAGGTTGAAATGAAGAACAGCCGCATCGTTACCACTGCCAGAAGGAAGAGGAACAAAAGAAGGGCTATGCGGGAGTAAAATTTCTTAGTGGACAAGTTTCTTTTAGTGGTTAATGGTCAATGGTTAGTGGTTAATTTCATCCAAATTAAAGATTGTTACGGGAATAATTAAAGAGTTGGTCAAATAGACAAAAACCCGGTAGACCTGAACCAAGTTTTAGTCCGACAGTCACCACTAACCACTCACCACTAAACATTACTCCTCTATCTGGAGCACCGCTAAAAAGGCTTCCTGAGGAATTTCAACGTTTCCGACTTGTTTCATACGCTTTTTACCCTCTTTCTGTTTTTCGAGGAGCTTGCGTTTACGGGAGATGTCGCCGCCGTAGCACTTCGCGATCACGTTTTTGCGCATCGCTTTAACAGTGGAGCGGGAAATTACCTTGGTGCCGATTGCTGCCTGTATCGAAATCTCGAAGAGCTGCCTTGGGATGAGGTCTTTCAGTTTGTCGCACACTTTTCTTCCCCAGTCGTACGATTTTGAACGGTGCACGATCATCGAAAGGGCATCAACGGGCTCGCTGTTCAGAAGGATGTCAAGTTTGATAAGGTCTGACTCGCGGTAGCCAGTCACTTCATAATCGAAGGAGGCGTATCCGCGGGAGATCGACTTCAGTTTGTCGTAAAAATCGAAAATGATCTCTGAGAGGGGGAAGTCGAAACTTAGATCAGCGCGCGTCGGATCGATATAAGTCGTGTTACCGTACACTCCGCGTTTGTCCATCGCGAGCTTCATTATGCCGCCAACATACTCGCTTGGCGTAACGATCTGCGCCTTCACGAAAGGCTCCTCGATCCGCTCAATTTCACCGACAGGGGGCATGTGATCGGGATTGTCAACGATGATTTTATCGCCGTTCCGCTTGTAAACAATATATTCAACGTTCGGAAGTGTAGTGATGATAGCCTGATCGAACTCGCGGAAGAGCCGCTCTTGCACGATCTCCATATGGAGCAGGCCGAGGAATCCGCAGCGGAAACCGAATCCGAGGGCGGCGGAGGTCTCAGGTTCATAGATCAGGGATGAATCATTTAGCCGGTATTTGTCGAGCGCGTCGCGGAGGTCTTCAAAATCCTCAGTGTTCGTCGGATAAAGACCGCTGTAAACCATTGGTTTTATTTCCTGGTAGCCGGGGAGAGGCTCCGAAGCGCCACCTTTTGCCAGGGTGATCGTATCACCGACCTTTGTATCGTGAACATCTTTGATACCGCCAATGATATAGCCGACATTTCCCGCTGAGATTGAACCTGTTCTGATCTTTCCAAGTCGAAGTGTACCCACTTCTTCAGCGAGGTACTCATTATCGTGAGCAAAGAAGCGGATCTTCTCTTTTTCTTTGATGGTACCGTTGATCACACGGATGTACGCGATCGCTCCGCGATAGGGATCGAAAACTGAGTCGAAAATAAGCGCCTGGAGCGGTTTTTCAGGATCACCCTTTGGTGGGGGTATATTCTGAACCACGGCTTCAAGAATATCCTGAATACCAATTTTCGCCTTCGCGCTGGCGTAAATTATTTCTTCTTTCGAGCAGCCGAGGAGGTCGATAACCTGCTGGGCGATGCGATCGGGTTCCGCGCCCGGGAGATCGATCTTGTTGAGGACCGGGATTATCTCAAGTCCCGCGCCGATCGCCAAGTAAAGATTGGAGATAGTCTGCGCCTCAACACCTTGCGATGCATCCACGATCAGAAGTGCTCCCTCGCAAGCGGCGAGAGATCTTGAAACTTCATAAGTAAAATCCACGTGCCCGGGGGTATCGATGAGGTTAAGGGTGTAATGGCTGCCATCGTTCGCTTTGTAATCCATTTGGATCGCGTGCGATTTGATGGTTATGCCGCGCTCCCTTTCAAGGTCCATACTGTCGAGTATTTGTGCTTTAGCTTCACGGTCACTAACTGTACCGGTGAATTCAAGCAGCCTGTCGGCGATGGTACTCTTGCCATGGTCGATATGAGCAATTATGCAGAAGTTTCTGATGTGGTTCATTTATCTCCGGTGAGAATTTAAAATTTTCTGGATTACGAATTTACGAATATTTTAGTTAGTGTGGAGGGCTTGGTCAGCCTGGGGCGGATTGGGGTTTGGAATAATGGTTACGCGAATTTCACGGATTTAACACGGATGACACGGATTTGTGAAGGGACACGTATACACACGGATGTGACAGATAAACGCGGATAGATTAAATTGAATTCTGTGTCCATCCGGTTAATCAGTTTGTATCTGCGTCCTCTAAAATTCCTCTGTGTTCTGCGTGCGCTCTGTGGTGGATAATAGGTCCCTTTGCGGCCTTTACGAACTTCGCGTTTTAATCCACAATAACGGTTTTGCAAATCCTGAAAAAGGAAAATGCACTCTCTGTAAAATATGTTCACTTCTTATTACTGAATATTCATAAATATTCTTTAATTTAAGAATGATAAAAAATTTCTTTGAGAATCAACGACAACGATGACAGCCATCAGTGCTTCGTTGGGTTAATTTTCCAGGAACAATATTCTCAACTAACAGGAATACACATGAAACAATTAATGCTCTTCGTAGTCTTGCTCTCGACACTCCTTTTTTCACAGGTGAAGGAGATGGAAGTTAAACCGGTGGAAAACAATGACGGGAAACCGGACTACCATAGTATCTCAGTAACCGTGAACAAACCCGCGGTTGCCGGTCTCCAATTGCTACCGGGAGGTGATACTCCTGAAGGGATGGCCTTTGTGGATGGTGGAACATTTACTATGGGGAGCAATAACGGAGAGGACGATGAAAAACCAACACATCAGGTGACACTTAATGGTTTTTTCATCGGTAAGACAGAAGTGACATTAGAATCATTCTCTAAATTTATTCAAGCCACAGGATATAAAACAGATGCCGAAAAGGGAGGCTACAGTTCTGTCCTTGTAGACGGCAAATGGAAAGATACATCAGGAGTAGACTGGAGCTGTGACACGAAAGGGAACAAACGCCCTGATTCTGAGAAACTTCACCCTGTTATCCATGTCAGTTGGAATGATGCAGTTGCATACTGTAACTGGTTAAGCGAACAGGAAGGTTTACAGAAGGCATATAAGATCGGTGATAGCAGTGTCACCTGTGATTTTAACTCGAATGGCTACCGCCTTCCAACAGAAGCAGAGTGGGAATACGCCACAAATAAGGGCAAGGGATACAAATTCAGTGGAAGTGACAACCTTGATGTGGTAGGCTGGTTTGGAGCATACGACAACAACGGCAACCGTAAAAATGAAGAAGGGACATCCGAGGTTGGTAAAAAACTTCCCAACGAACTTGGTATCCACGACATGAGCGGCAATGTTTATGAGTGGTGCTGGGATTGGTATGAAAGAGATTACTACAGTTCCTCCCTCGGATCAAATCCCAAGGGCCCTGATTCCGGCTTCTTCCGTGTCCTGCGTGGTGGCAGTTGGCTCAACCTCGCGGAGCGCTGCCGCGTGGCTGACCGCCTCTTCTATGGGCCTGGAGGCAGGGGCAGCAACTTCGGTTTTCGGCTCGCGAGGACAAAATAGCTGTCTTGAACACGATTAACAGGATTAAAAGGGATTAATAGGAATTTCCGGTTGAATATCCTCTTCTATTCCTTGTATTCTTTTATTCTTTCTGTGGGAACAGCACCGTGTTCATCCGCGTAATCTGCGTGTATCTGCGTCCTCAAGGAACTTTGCGCACTTTGCGTCCTTAGCGGTTCAATGTCACTTGTGATAAAAGTTCTTGCATTTGATTTAGCGGTATATTAAATTCCCTCGGGGATCGTATTTGTTTTTTTCAGATCAATGGATACGACCCCCAAGACTTCAATCGAAGGAACCGGCCATGAACAGGTTTGTTTCCCTTCTCGCCTTCCTGCTGATAATCATCAGCACTTCCTATTCCCAGGTGCATACTATTGCCAATGGAGGTTGGCACCAAGCCGCAATCTGGAGTAATAATCAGGTTCCGGACACGAACACCGATGTAATAATAAGACACACCGTGGATGTATCCGGGAGCACGGGTTGCAGAAATATAAAAGTTGATTCATCGGGCGTGCTTTTCAACGGACGGCTGGATATCCGCGGTTCATTTACAAATTACGGTTGGTTTGATGCAACCCGGAACGCGAGTTCGTATGACGGGATAAGTGTCAGGGATTCCATAATAAATTATGGAAGAATGGACACTGAGGTTTTATGGCTTACCGGTGACCGTGACCATTTTATCCGCTCGAGGGACACGATCAGAATTGCTGATATGAGCACAACTGATTCTAATCACGGATTTCACACGGATTTCACGGATTATTGGGGGACGCAGATACACACGGATTTCGCAGATAAACGCGGATTTTTTTTAGGGCGCACTTGTCCTTTGGGGAGATACACACAGATTTCACAGAGAAACGCGGAAGATATTAAAGTTCTCCGTGTTGATCCGTCTAATCTTCGAGCATCCGTGTTCTTAAAAAACTCCTCAGTGGTCTCGGTGTGCTCCGTGATGGATAATTGTCCCCCTCAGTGGTCTCTGTGCGCTCTGTGGTGGATAAAACCGCCTAATTGCAAAAGCTAAAAAGAATAGTGCAACTGCGCCATCACTGTATTCACTTCCGGGATGGTTTTAAAGAAGCCGATGTTCCACTCGACACCCGTATGAACCGAGAAGCCCTTCGACTCCATGGTCTTGTCGAAGAAGTAGAAGACTGTATGAAAAGATATGCCGCTGCCAAGCGACCAGACATCGGTGTCAGGAAATGACCGGTCGTTAAGCATGGCGAGCCCTCCCCCGCCTTCAATGGAGATGTGGGTGGTCACCAATTGCTCACCCATGAATTTAAGTGAAAAACCTTGCACGAAAGGGTAATTTCTGCCATAGCGGTCTTCAGGCAGCAGGATAGAAAACTTCCGCGTGTAGAATGCCGCTGCCCTGAAGTAGTACTTCTCAGAGAACCACATCTTGAAATCAAAAGATCCTTGTGCCGAGTATCCGAATTCTTCGGGTGTGTTTCCCTTAAAAGCCCCCAAACCCAGTCCACCGCCGGCGCCGGTAAGTTTAACTATTTGCGCCTCCCCGTAAAAGGGGATAAAGGAAAGAAAGAGTATTGTCAACAAAATTTTTTTCATGCCGAAATATAGCTATTTAAGCCATTATCAGAATATTGAACCAGAAAAAATAATTTCCCTTGACTTTAAAGTTAGGTATGCCTAAATTTAATTATCAAATTTTCCTGATTATGCCAACAATATCAAAAGAAGATTACCTTAAAGCGATTTACAGCATTTCGAACGAGAGTGAAACAGCAGTTACCACTTCCGAAGTGGCGGAGAGACTTGAAGTTTCTAAGGCCGCGACGAGCGAGATGGTGCAGAAACTCTCTTCGCTTGGCTACTTGAACCATGAGCGGTACAAGGGGGTCACTCTCACCGCGGAGGGCAGAAGGGCAGCCCTGAACATCATACGCCGCCACAGAATTTGGGAGCTTTTTCTCAAGGATGTGCTGGGACTTTCTTGGAGCGAGGTTCACGATGAAGCTGAATTGCTGGAGCACTCCACTTCGGAATTTCTGATAGAAAAACTCGACGCTTATCTTGGTTACCCAAGTTTTGATCCGCACGGGGAACCAATTCCCGACCGGGATGGGAACATGCCTGCTGTACCGGCACTTCTGCCACTTGCCAAGTGTGAACCGGGTAAAAGCTATCTTTTGGCAAAGGTTTTGGACGAGAGTGCCGAACTCATGAATTTTTTCTCCGGGATAGGGCTCGCGTTAAACGTTAGGGTCACGGTCAAATCCCGGCTTGAATACGATAATTCCACAATAGTGGTTATCGATGACATCCCCCACAGTTTAAGCGAAAAAGCGGGAAATAACCTTTTCTTTGTATTGTATGAGGAGTGCGTATGAAACTGACGAGCGAACTGCTGACAACATTGGCGGCGGCGATGGCACTTGTGATACCTGGGTTGAAAAATATTTTCAGGTCGAAGAAACAAAAAGCATTTATCGAAAAGGAATTGCTGGAAAACGCGCTTAAGCACCTCTATGACTGCGATTCACGTGGCTCGGTGGCATCGTGTGAGAGCATGGCTGGCGTGCTCGGAATTTCAAGAAAAACCGCTGCCGAACTTGAAGAACAGATGGAGTCGGGCGGGCTGATAACCTATGAAAACGACCGGTTGAAACTCACTTCTGAAGGCCGGGGTTACGCCCTTAGAGTAATAAGAATTCACAGGCTTTGGGAGAGTTACCTTGCTGATAAAACCGGACTCCCCGAAAATGACTGGCACACTGAAGCCGAGGAACGGGAGCATCTGATAAGTGAAGCAGAGGCTGACGCGCTCGCTTCAAGGCTTGGTAATCCTGTGTACGATCCTCATGGTGATCCGATCCCTGACAAGGAAGGTAACATGCCACCGGTAAAGGGAGCACTATTGAGGGAAGCTGCTCCGGATACTGTCGTAAGGGTATCCCATATTGAGGATGAACCATCGGAGGTATATGAGCAGATAACTGCGGAGAAGCTTTACCCCGGCATGATGGTAAGGGTTTTGGACAACAGGGAGGGAAAGATACACTTTGTTGCTGACGGTGAAGAAAGGGTCTTTACCAGGCTATTAAGCAGTAATGTCACCGTAATTCCCGTCGCCGGTGCGGATGTGGAGCCCGCTGTGGTCACCACTCTCGACAAGGTCGGGAAGGGTTATAAATGCGATATTCATATGATATCAAAAAGGGTCAGGGGGCAGCAGAGGAGGAGATTAATGGATCTCGGATTCGTACCCGGGAGCAGAGTCACTTTTGAAATGGCGAGTGCTTCGGGTGATCCCGTTGCTTTCAGGGTCAGGGGTGCCGTGGCAGCGCTACGTCTTGAACAGGCGAAACAAATATTTGTAAAGAACATCGAAAAGGTGGCATGATGAGTCAGGGAGCATGTGAGGTTTGTCCGGCGAACAAAAATGCCACGCTCAAAAGAATGGGGATCGACCTTGACAGTCACGATTTCGTTGTAGCCCTTGCCGGTAATCCAAACACAGGTAAAAGCACGGTTTTTAACTCGCTGACCGGTTTAAGGCAGCACACAGGAAATTGGCCCGGAAAAACCGTTGCCAGAGCAGAGGGAGCATTTCTATATTCTGACAAAAAATACAAGATCGTAGATCTACCGGGCACTTATTCTCTACTTTCAACCAGTACAGATGAAGAAATAGCGAGGGATTTCCTGCTGTTCGGGAAGCCGGATGTTACGATAATTGTTGCTGATGCAACAAGGATCGAAAGAAATTTGAATCTGGTGCTCCAGGTGCTCGAGATAACAGACAGGGCAGTGCTCTGCGTCAATCTAATGGATGAAGCCAAGCGTAACGGCATCTCCATTGATATCCGTTCTCTCTCCCGTGACCTTGGGATTCCTGTTGTACCTGCTTCCGCGAGACAGGGTGAGGGTATCCCTGAACTGCTTTCAACGCTGCATCAGGTGGCGACTGGTGAGTACGTTTGTAAGCCACGGAAGGTTAAAGCCTTAGCGCCCGACATTGCCTCCGCCGTGGATGAGCTTACCGGAAAGATAAAAAAAGCCTTCCCGGCACTTCCTAATGCAAGGTGGGTTGCTCTCCGCCTCCTCGAAGGGGATCAGCGGATAATTGACGCGATTAAGAATAATGAGTTTAGCTAAGTGTTAAATGTCAAATGTTAAATGTTAGTTGGATGCAAATTGAACAGGTGTTAACAAATTCTTTGCGTTCTTTGCGAACTTTGCGGTTTAAAATGAAAGAAAATGAATAACGAAATACTTGAAACAGCAAGAAATTTAAGGATTGAGAGAGGCGAAAGCTTCCACGACAGTCTTGTTGAGTCAATATACTCAGAAGCTGCTGAGATAGCGAAGCACTCTGTCGCGACACCCGATTCTAATATCGCGTTCAGGCTTGATAAAACGATCGACAGGCTTGTAACAAGCAGGATTTTCGGATTCCCGATCATGCTGCTCCTTCTGGCAATGGTGTTTTGGGTGACCATAGTTGGCGCGAACTATCCTTCGGCTTGGCTTTCGACTCTTTTAGTTGAGTGGGGGCATCCCTGGTTAAAGTCAATATTTGAGTCAGTGGGGTTGCCCTGGTGGTTCACCGGTGTACTAATTGACGGAGCATATCTTGCCGGAGCATGGGTTGTGAGTGTCATGCTCCCACCAATGATGGTATTTTTCCCTGTTTTCACACTCCTGGAGGATTTTGGATACCTGCCCAGGGTGGCATTTAATCTCGACTCCATTTTCAGAAGGGCGGGAGCACACGGAAAACAGGCGCTGACAATGAGCATGGGCTTCGGATGTAACGCGGCGGGCGTTGTTGCCACTCGAATAATCGACTCTCCTCGAGAAAGACTGATCGCGATCATCACCAACAATTTTTCGCTCTGCAACGGCAGATGGCCAACGCAAATTCTTATCGCTACCATATTTATCGGAGCAGCTGCTCCCCCGTATCTCGCGGGTTTGGTTTCAGCGGGGGCAGTTGTAACGATCGCGCTGCTGGGTATTTTTCTGAGTCTTTTTGTCTCTTGGGGTCTAACCAAAACGGTGCTTAAGGGTGAGGTTTCCACTTTTAGTCTTGAACTCCCACCTTACCGTCCGCCGCGCTTGCTTCAGACGCTCTACACTTCACTTATTGACAGAACGGCATTTGTGCTTTGGAGGGCGATAGTCTTCGCGTTTCCTGCGGGAGCAGTAATTTGGTTAGTCGCGAACGTTCATATAGGTGATGTAACTGTCGCCGAATGGTTCACTCAAACCGTTGATCCCGTAGCGATGATCTTCGGACTAAACGGCGTCATCTTCCTGGCATACATAATCGCGATACCCGCGAACGAGATCGTGATTCCGACAATTCTCATGCTCACAGTGATGACCTCAAAAATCGCGGGAGCAGGAGCGGGAGCAGGCGTTATGTTCGAAATGGAGGACGCACAAACCGCGGCGATACTTCAGCATGGAGGCTGGACCCTTTTAACAGGTATCAACCTGATGTTGTTTTCGCTTTTGCATAATCCTTGTTCAACCACTATTTACACGATTTACAAGGAAACCGGCTCAGTAAAGTGGACGCTTGTTTCAACCTTTCTGCCTGTCGCGATGGGGCTGCTGGTTACGTTTGTGGTGACGATGGTATTTAACTTTTTTTTCGTAACTTGATATGGTAATTTATTTTAATCCATACCGCCCGCCGGTAATTTAATCAATCAACAGAAAGACGATCCATGAAAATACGAATTGTCGCTTCGCTGCTTTGCTTTTTCCTTTCTTTTTCAGCGCTGATGGCTCAGGATTTTATCCTGACGGAAGGTTACGCGCAGCTTGACCACGGATTTGTAAAAAAATACAATCTGAATAAACAAAAGGAAGTGCGGCTTGATCCCGTTCTTCGTGATAAGTTGATGCCGTTCTACGTCGAAGTAATCAAACGGGAAGCTGTAATGCTTGAGCTGCACATCGGCACGGTAAAAAGCGCTGATGGCACAATTACTCCTCTCGATACCGCGATCTATGAATATGACAAAGACGGGAAACTGCTGACCCTTACCGTCAATTCTAAAAATTCCGCGGGAGTTTACCAGCCGTCCTCTCTTAATTTCAAATATAACAAGTCGGGCAAACTCACTGAAATTACCGCCGGAAAGAAATCTGTTCTTAAGCTGACACGTGATAAAAAAGGGAATATCACAAAGGCGAACAACACTTCATATACCTATAAAAAAGGTAAACTCGACAAGTTCGGGAGCATGAAGTGGGATGGCAACTACATGGTCGACAAGAAGAAAGGGAACGGAGCACAAGATCCGGGCCACACCGTGATGTATGAAGAGAACGGCCGTCCCTGGCAGGGTGACTGGGAGGAAAGCCGCGCGGTATATGCATACGACACCAAATCCCGCCTCGTTGTCAGGTCTTGGGAGGGAGAGGGACTTAAAGAAGAGTTCAAGATCGGATACAAAAACGGCCTGATGGATGAGATCACTGAAGCCAGCGGAACATCTCCCGAAGATAAACCCGATCAACTGATCAAGGTTCAGGTAATTAAGATTTACAGAGACGGTAAATAAGCTATAGAAACAGTTTTATGAAGAAGCCGCTCCGAAAGGGGTGGCTTTTTCTATTTTGTGCCCGCCAAAATCATCATCTAAAATATTTTTTATCTTAATGATATAATCTTATCTTTAGTAAAATAATCTAAAAAATTACGAATTTATTTGCCGGTCTGATGTTTATTTCTTAAGTTTTGCATAAGCAGATAAAAAAATCTGATTAAGTCCACAAAGAAAGAAAGAACGGAATGAGAGTAATAAAAAAGCTGCTCAATCTCTTAATTCCACCCCCCAAATGGCGTTTTCCGGTTATCATCATGCTTGGCATTTTTGTCGGGCTGGGTTTTCAGGTGCTCTACGTTTCCAACGCGATCTCGTACGCGTCAGACAAGCCTGAAGCCTGCATTAATTGTCACGTGATGAACTCGTACTTTGCCACATGGGAGAGAGGCAGTCACGGGCGGTTCACCGTCTGCAACGATTGTCACGTTCCCCACGATAATGTTATCTCGAAATATCTCTTTAAAGCGCAGGACGGTCTGCGTCACTCCTTCATGTTCACTTTCAGGCTTGAGCCGCAGGTGATCAGGATAAAAGACGCGGGTAAAAAAGCCGTTCAGGCAAATTGCATCAGATGCCACGATAACGTGATCCATCCCATTTCAAACAGGGGATATGATCAGGGGAACAGATCGATCGACATGGAAGGCGTGTACTGCTGGAGTTGCCACAGGGAAGTGCCGCACGGAAGAGTGAATTCGCTCTCTTCAACCCCTGATGCCAAGGTTCCGGGACTCTCACCAATTGTACCGGAATGGATGAAAACCAACAATTCGAAACAGAAATAAGAGGATTAGATGAAACCAATTTCTGAACAACTTAAAGAAAAACCGTGGCTCGGGTGGGTTATCTTTCTCGGCACGGTGGTAATTGTATTTGTTCTCGGTCTTTTCGCTTCAACGATCGTTGAGAGAAGAGCTGAAAGCTTTACACTTCAGGCTGTTAAACCGATCGCGGACTGGGAGCCAAGAAATGAAGTGTGGGGTGAAAACTATCCCCGCGAGTATGAATCGTACATGAAGACACTTGATACCAATTTTGCCAGCAAGCATGGCGGATCCAAAAAAGTGGATTATCTTGAAAAATACCCTGAATTGGTGATAATGTGGGCAGGTTATGCCTTTTCAAAAGAGTATAATCAGGGTAGAGGACACGCTCACGCGGTGAGAGATATCAGGCAGACTTTAAGGACAGGTGGCGTGAAAGACAGTCCACAACCCGCGACGTGCTGGAGCTGTAAAAGTACCGACGTGCCGCGCGTGATGGCAAAAGTGGGTCCAGCCGACTTTTATAAAGGGAAATGGAAAGACAAAGGCGCCGAAATTGTAAATCCGATCGGTTGCCAGGATTGTCATGATCCAAAGACCATGAACCTGAGAATAACACGTCCGGCACTCGTTGAAGCATTTCAGAGGCAGGGCAAGGATATAACCAAAGCCTCCCGCCAGGAGATGAGATCCCTCGTTTGTGCCCAGTGCCACGTTGAATATTACTTCAAGGGTGAGGGTAAATATCTAACTTTCCCATGGGATAACGGCTTCAGTGCCGACTCAATGGAAGCATATTACGACAAAATGGAGTTCAAGGATTGGGAGCACAAGCTTTCCAAAGCACCAATGCTTAAAGCCCAACACCCCGATTTCGAACTTTTCATGACGGGTATACATGCCAAACGTGGTGTATCATGCTCCGACTGCCACATGCCTTATAAATCAGAGGGCGGAGTCAAGTACACTGATCACCACATCCAGAGCCCGTTGGCAAATGTTGCCAATTCGTGCCAGGTATGCCACCGTGAAGAGACAGAAAAACTGATCCAGGATGTTTATGACAGGCAGGACAGGGTAGAGGAGATCAGAAGGATAGCTGAAAAATCGATCGCTGCCGCGCATCTCGAAGCTAAAGCAGCCTGGGATGCAGGTGCCACACCTGAAGAGATGAAACCCGCCCTCCAGCTCATTCGTCACGCGCAATGGCGTTGGGACTGGGTTGCCGCGGCCAATGGACTCGGATTCCATGCTCCCGTTGAAGCCCTAAGAGTGGTTGGTACCTCTCTTGCCAAGGCAGAAGAGGCACGAAAAGCACTCGCTGTTATTCTCATCAAACACGGAAAGAGTTATCCTGTACCACTTCCTGACATCTCCACAAAGGAAAAAGCACAAGCGTTCCTTGGGCTTGACCTGAAGGCGATGTTCGCTGATAAAGAGGAATTCCTCAAGACGGTCGCAAAACAGTGGGATGCGGAAGCCAAAAAACGGCAGGGTTGGCTCAATACTTATTGAGAACTTGAGTGCGCCGCAGCGCATTGAGTACTCCATAACTATAGTCTTTAATTTCCCCCGGGAGTGAAACATATCCCGGGGGATTCTTGTTTTAACTAATGGTGAAGGTGTAAATTTGCCTGTTTGATGAACAATAATAGATCAGACCTTGAAATATTTTATTGCAGCTATAGCCCTCTTAGTGATGCCACTTTTCGCTCAGATAAATATTGAATCGCTTCGGATGGATGACGACACTTCCGGAATGTGGTCGGGACACATCGAGTCAGAATTAACCTTTAAAAAGGGAAACAGCGATGTTTTGCTGCTTGAGTCCACCGTTGCGCTCGAGGCAGACTGGAAGAGGAATTCAGCGCTGCTGGTGATCAAAGGGGACATCGGGGAAAGCAACGGGAACAGGATATCGAACGAATTTGTGAGTCATATAAGATATGTTGAGAGGTTCAGCCGTCCGGTTTACGGTGAGGTTTTCATCCAATACAATTACAATCTTTCGCGCAAGATTCTGAACAGGGAAATAGCCGGAGGTGGCGCGAGATTCATTCTGGTTGAGGAACCTGACTGGAAAGTCCGTCTTGGCACCGGTGCAATGCTTGAGAGGGAAGAGTTCGATTTTCCCCGTGGTGGTGAAGAATGGCGGGAAATGTCGCAGGTAAGAGGAAACAGCTATATATCGTTAAATCTTACTCTGGCACAGAATATTACTGTTTCGTCAACCACTTATTATCAACCTTCTTTCAAAGACATCAACGATTTCAGGATCCTCTCCGAAACAAAAGCTTCCTTCAAATTTTCAAAAGCCCTCTCATTTACGGTGAAATTCAATTTATTCTACGATAACATTCCCTTAACCGGGTTGAAATCTTACGATATCGACAGCAAATATGGCTTTCAGTGGGAATTTTAGTCACATGAAAAGAGTGCTATATCTTCACAGAAATGACCTGCGTTTTCATGATAATATCATTCTAAGTGAACTATCGCAAAGTGACTGTACATTCTTGCCGGTATATGTCTTCGATCAGAACGATTACCGCGATTTCAATCTTTCCCGGGTAAACAGAACAGGTAAGTTCAAGCGGAAATTTATCCATGAAAGCGTTCAGGAACTTGCCCGAAAATACCGGGAGCACGGGAGCACGCTAATTACGGAGCACGGGAGCACGATTGGGAGCATCAACGCAATGCTCCGGAAATATGCCATTTCAGATATTTTCATGGTAAAGGAACACACGGATTATGAGATACGGGTTGAAAAAGAGCTGATCGCTGCCAATCCCGAAGTGAATTTCCGGTTCTTTGAAGACAGAACCATGCTCCATCCTGATGATCTTCCGTTCCATTACAACAACCTTCCCGAATTGTTCACAAATTTCCGGAAAGAAGTCGAGAAGTATCTTAAGGTTCGCAAAACCGTTGGAGCAGTAACATCCCTACCACCAAACATTCCTGTTGATATTGGTGAAGGGAAATCACTCGATGAGATTTCCGGTTTGATTGGAATCGATAAAGAACTCGATCTCCGTTTCAAGGGCGGTGAAACGGAGGGTTTGAAACGGCTTAACTATTATCTTGATGGAACACACTTACTCTCAAAGTACAAAGAGACGCGAAACGGACTGATTGGCGACGATTACTCCAGCAAGTTCTCTCCGTGGCTCTCCGTCGGGGCACTTTCACCAAGAACAATCTATTGGTCTGTTAAGGGATATGAAGAGAAATTTGGCGCTAACGACTCAACCTATTGGCTGATCTTCGAACTTTTATGGCGTGATTTCTTCCGGTTCGTGGCAATGAAGCACGGCAGGAAGATATTTCTCAAGGGTGGGATACGAGGCGTAAAACCTCCCGGCAGAAGTGAAGTGAATCAAAACTGTTTCGAGGAGTGGTGCAACGGGGAAACAGGCCAACCATTTAAAGACGCAAACATGCGGGAGTTGAATGCCACGGGATTCATGTCGAACCGTGGCAGACAGAACGTAGCCAGCTATCTCGCACATGATCTCGGTCTTGATTGGCGGCTTGGCGCCGAATATTTCGAATCTATGCTCCTCGATTACGATCCCTGCAGCAACTGGGGTAACTGGATCTACCTCGCCGGTGTCGGGAATGACGGACGTGATTTCCGGCGCTTCAATCCCGAACGCCAAGCGGCAATGTATGATCCCGATGGAGAGTTTCAGAAGAAATGGATTAAAGAAGTGTGAACTGTGAGCTATGAACAGTGAAGTTTTTTTAACGTTAATTTCGAGGTAATTAGCGGTTCGATCATGATATACTCATACGAATGCGATTCATTCCGGGCGGGTTATTGCAAAGAGTTTAAATTTAGATATATTGCAGCATGAAGAAATACAGACTTGACAAAACAATCACTATCGTTTCTCGAGCGGAACAAGAAGAACAGGACTTGGAATATTGGTCGAAGAAATCGTTTAACTTTTAAATGAATGGTCGTGATATCTTTTGGAAAATATATTGACTTTTAATACATTCAAGGATGCTTATAAGTGAAAACATATCATAAAATTATTACCGGTGACAGCCGTGACATGTCATTAGTACAGGATGAGTCGATACATCTAATCATAACATCACCCCCTTATTGGCAACTTAAAGATTATGGTACAGAATCGCAAATTGGCTTTAATGATAGCTATGAAGGGTACATTAATAATCTTAATTTGGTTTGGAGTGAATGTTTCAGGGTATTACACAAAGGATGTCGCTTATGCATCAATATAGGTGATCAGTTTGCTCGATCCGTTTACTATGGCAGGTATAAAGTTATTCCAATTCGTGAAGAGATAATCAAATTCTGTGAGATTCTTGGTTTCGATTACATGGGGGCGGTAATTTGGCAGAAAGTGACTAATTCGAACACCACCGGTGGCGGAGTTCAGATGGGTTCCTATCCATATCCAAGGAACGGAATTCTAAAATTGGACTACGAATTTATACTTATATTCAAGAAACTTGGAGATGCCCCAAAACCTACTTTAGAGCAAAAACAACTTTCTAAAATGACAAATGAAGAGTGGAACACATATTTTGCAGGACACTGGAAATTCAGTGGTGTGAAGCAATCAGACCACATCGCCATGTTCCCGGAAGAACTTCCAAAGAGATTGATAAAAATGTTCTCATTTGTAGGTGAAAATATTCTTGATCCTTTTGGTGGTAGTGGTACAACATCATATGTAGCAAAAAAGCTGGATAGAAATTCGATTTTGTTTGAAATTAATCCAGATTATCGTGAAATCATTTCATCCAAAATGCAATCTGAGAGGATGGATATTTATGAATCAGCAGTTGAATTCTTTGAATCTAATTCTTCATTGAATTTTCAAGAGAAAATATTTTCACAACCGTATATTTTTTCTGATCCGCACAAATTCGATAAAAAAGTTGATGTCAAGAAATTTCGATTCGGCTCCAAGATCGACTCGCATTCTGATTCAATAAGAGAAGATTCGTTTTTAGTGAAAGAAGCACTATCTCCCGAATCATTGAAACTTGAAAATGGATTAATTATAAGATTGCTAGGAGTTTCGACGAAGCCAGACTCTAAAGAATCAGCTCTAAGATTTTTATCTGAATTGGCCAAAGGCAAGCGAGTGTACATCAAATATGATGACGTAAAGTTTGATCATGATGGTAATTTACTAGGTTATGTTTATCTTCTCAACAAAACTTTTCTAAATGCTCATCTGATTAAAAGAAATCTGGTGGATGTCGATTGCAATAAAAATTATGCATATAAAACGCGATTTATGAAACTTCATTCAGATGCAATAGAAGAATCACACGCAAATTTAGTTAACGGTGAGAGAGTTTAACCATGCACACTCAGGTATCTTCCAATTTCGGTAAAAAAGAAAAGGTGTTGAATTACGCAACTCAAACCTACCAATTATCCAGACCCAATAAAGTTGGAGCTGTGATGGCAATGATCAGGGAATGCCAACCAACTAGCTTCGAAGAATGGGAAAAATGGTATTTTGAAAATGCAGTCACAGAAACCGTTACTCCTGTTAAAATCACTCGAGATACTCTTATTGAATTAGGTGAGAGGTTATATTCGAAAATCACGGAGATTGTTATACCAGAGTGGACTGCAGCATTCGATGAATTGACCTTGAATGATTGCATCGATTATATTACTAACTTGACACTAAATAGAACATATGACGGTTACTTGCGTGAGAAATCTGTAATCTTTGACAATTTATCCCCTATATTCAAAGATATCAAATTTGAAGAGAGTGATCCTGAATTAGATCATGCAGGCGATATAGACTATCTCGGTTGGGTTAATGATATGGCTTTTGGGATTCAGATTAAACCAGTAACGGCGAAAGCTAATTTTGGTAATTACTCTGCCTCAGAAAGAATGAAGAATAGTTTTCTTGATTTCGAGAATAAATATGGTGGGCGGGTTTTCATAGTTTTTAGTCTGGATAAAAAAGTAGCAAATACCGAAGTACTTTCAGAGATTGAGATGGAAATAAAAAGATTGCAGAGCTTGAGTCACAAATAAGAGAAAGTCAAAAGTATTGACAGTCTATGATACACTTAATCTACTTAGGCAAAATTATCATTTTTTAGCTGAAGAACTTGAACAAATTTAAGAAATACAGACTTGACAAAACAATCACTATCGTTTCTCGAGCGGAACAAGAAGAACAGGACTTGGAATATTGGTCGAAGAAATCTTTCCCCGAGAAACTTGATGCTTGTTTTTTCCTTTTAGAACAATATCTGGATATGCACCCTGATGTTCCAAGACGACTTCAAAGAGTGGCTACACTTACTTACCGAAAAAAAAGTTGAATATCTTCTAATCGGTGGTTATGCTGTTGCTCTTTATGGCATTCCACGAACCACTGGTGATCTTGATATTTGGATTAGAAATTCTGAAGAGAATGTTGCGAAGGTTATTGATTGCTTGAACGAATTTGGGCTTTCATCTCTCGGATTCACGAAAGAAGATCTTCTGAAACCATATGCCATCATTCAGATTGGATATCCACCGGTCAGAATAGATATTATTACCGACATTGTTGGCGTTAGTTTTGATGAGGCCATTCAAGATAGTAAGGTCATTACATATGATGGCCTCACAATTTCTTTAATTTCAATAGAAGACCTGGTAAAGAATAAATCTGCATCCGGAAGAAAAGTGGATCTCGCTGAAGTTGAGAAGTTAAGAAAAATAATAAAAAATAACACCTAACAATTAACACCTAACACTTCAATTCAAACATCCTTCTCCAACGACTTTACTCCCATCCGGTAGAAGAAGTACCCACCGGCAAG
>CAZVBQ010000006.1:0-92177 GCA_964625575.1 uncultured Ignavibacteriaceae bacterium
TGATGAGATCGATCTCTTTCCGGGATCTTCAGAACTTCAGTGAGAAGCACCTGAAAATGATCTTCATGACAATCCTCGCGGGCAATGCCGCTTATTTCGTTACCAGCGAACTGGAAACAGGTAAAGGTTATGCCGACATCTTCCTGAAGAAAACAAAGGTCAACACCGGCAGGTGGGATCACCTTATAGAACTGAAATATATGAAGGCCAGTGATACTCGCTCACTTGAGGAAGTCATAGCCCAAGGGAAAGAGCAGGTAACCAAATACCGCGACACCCTCCCCCAAGAAGACCGTGAGAACCTGAAAACGTGGCTGTTGATATTTAGGGCGAAAGAAGAATTGAAAATGTATGAAGTATGATGTTTGAAGTATGATCCGCCTTCGGCGGATTGACGGGTGACGGCTGAATTAATTTACTCAGATTTTCGGGGCAAGGTGTAACAGCCTTGCTTTTTTTGTTGCGCGATAAAAGTGATACTCCGGCTCATTTCAACTCATTCATTTCATTCATTCACAGTATAATCACAACAACTACGCATGTGCCGGAGCATCGGGAGAGATTACTTAATCAACACTAATAGAAGTAACTGAAATTGTAACAAGGCGCGTGTTACAAAAAGTTCCGGCGCTGTGAGAAAATTTGACAAAAAGTAAACAAAACTTGATTATCCGTGGATTAAGTTGTATTTTTGAGGGATGAAAGAAATAATTGATTATCCGATAAATGTAGTGGCGAAGCTCACGGGCCTCACTTCCCACCTTATAAGGGCGTGGGAGAAAAGGTACAAAGCGATTGAGCCGGCACGGACAGCATCAAACCGGCGCGTTTACAGCGAGGAGTCGGTTGAGAAGCTCAAACTGTTAAAGCTTCTCACTTCGAAGGGTTATTCGATAGGAAATGTTGCCGCGCTTTCGATCTCCCGTCTTCGTGAAATGCTGGGGCAACCCGAGCATCTGCACCACATCCCCACAATGGAGCCGAAACACGAAGGGGATATAATTACCAGGTGTCTTAAGGCGATCGAGGAGTATGACTCGGCAAAACTTGAGACCGAGCTCGTCAGGTCTTCACTTCAGTTTACGGTTCCCGAAATGTTCGACAAGGTTATAACCCCCCTCATGCACCGCTCGGGTGACCTTTGGCGAATGGGTAAAATGCGACCCGCGCACGAACACCTCGCAACCGAAACGGTTAAGAAATTCCTCAGAGGCATACAATCTTCATTCGCGCCCCACTCCGCCGCGCCTGCAATGGTTATTGCCTCACCTTTGAACCAGTTGCACGATCTCGGCGCGCACATGATCACGCTTACGGCCGCCTCCGAAGGGTGGAAAACGGTCTTCCTCGGGAGCAACCTGCCGGCAGAAGATATAGCCGCTGCATCACTCCGGGTTAACGCGCGCGCCATTGCGCTCAGCATTGTTTACCCCGACGACGATTCAAATCTCTCCTCAGACATTCAAAAGCTCGGCATCCTCGTGCCGAAAACGATAAAGATCATCTTCGGTGGACAGTCGGTTTACGGCTACAAAAAAGAGATCGACGGTATAGGCGGAATTGTAGCCAACAACATGTCGGCACTAAGAAATGTAATGCACGGGATAAGGAAGAGGTAGCCTCACACCACCGAATAAGGGTTCATGTCGAAGACGATCCTGATATCGCGGTGTTTGCCCGTTTTCTTCCAGGCTTCGTGGGCGCGGGTGATGGTGTCGCGGAGGATGGCGGCTGAAGGGTCGGCTTTCCGTGAAGTTTTGATGAGCATCTGGAAGCGGAACTCGTTCTTGAGTTTGGCGATAACTGCCGCGGTGGGGGGAAGCACCGTGACGGCGCGGTTGTGGTTGAACATCTCTTTGTAAAGGTCAATGAGTGCGCCGGAGGCTTTCTTGGGGTCTTTGTCTTTTGTTTCGGCGAGGCAGAGGTTCGCGAACGGCGGATAAAGCCTGAACTCCCTGCTTTGGAGGTCGCGTGAAAAGAAACCGTGATAGTCGCCGTTTAGTACGAGTTTCAGGAGGGGATGGTTCGAGTCGTAAGTCTGTATCACCACTTCACCCGGCAGAATGCTTCTGCCTGCCCTGCCGCTGACCTGTGTAAGCATTTGAAAAGTGCGCTCCTCGGCGCGGAAGTCGGGCATCCAGAGTGATGCTTCAGCGGAGATAACTCCGACGAGCGTTACGCGCGGAAAATCGAGCCCCTTCGCCACCATCTGTGTCCCAACGAGAATATCTATTTCCCCCTCCCTGAATTTGTTGAGGGTTTGTCCGAGCTTCCCTTTTTCGGAAATGGTGTCGGAGTCGATCCTCTCGATCCGCGCTTCGGGAAAGTAGAACTGCAGTTCATCCTCTACGCGCTCGGTACCCGTCCCGAAAAGTTTCACATTCCGTGATCCGCACCGCGAGCAAGCCTTTGGCATCGGCTTCGTCAGGTTGCAGTAGTGGCATTTCATGTTGTTGGATTTAATATGGTAGATCATACCGACGGAGCAATTATCGCATTTCTCCATGTGTCCGCATTCGACACAAAAGACCTGGGTTGCGAATCCGCGCCTGTTCTGCAGCAGGATCACCCCTTCCCCCTTCTTGATCCGCTCGTCGATCTTAGTCAGCAGCGGTTTCGCGAAGACATTCTCCATCTCCCCTTTTTTCTTCATTTCGGTGGTGTTTATCAGGGTGATCGAGGGAAGTGTAGCGCCATCGACCCGTTCGGGGAGCTCGAGCAGGGTGTATTTACCGTTTCGGGCGTTGTGCATCGACTCAATCGAGGGGGTGGCCGAGCCCATTACCACGGGGCAGTTCATCTCTTTCGCCAGAACCACCGCGGCATCGCGCGCGTGGTATTTAGGGGGTATCTCCTCCTGTTTATATGAGGCGTCATGTTCCTCGTCGATAATAACGAGTCCGATTGATCTCATCGGAGCAAAGAGGGCAGAGCGGGCACCCGTAACCACCTTGCAGGCGCCCGAAGCGATGCGCATCCATGCATCGTGCCGCTCACCGGGTGAAACGCGACTGTGAATAACGGCAACCTTCTCACCAAAATTCTGAACCAGCCGGGCCGTCATTTGGGGTGTGAGTGATATCTCCGGCACAAGAAGGAGGGCGCTTTCACCCTTCTTAAGGGCTTTCTTGATAAGCTCGATATAAACCTGTGTCTTGCCGCTTCCTGTAACGCCGTGAAGAAGGAACGGTTTGAACGACCTCTGTTCTATGTGGGGAGTTACAGCCTCAATAACACCGATCTGCGCTTCGGACAGTTGAATATCCTTCACTTCCTCAGCGTAGGCTTCGTGATAGACCCGTTCCACTACCTTTTCGTAAATCTCAACGAGGCCTTTATCCACCAATCCATTAATTGAAGAGCCGGAACCGGAAACCACTTTTAGCAGTTTTGCCGCGGGAGCCTCCCTGGTGCGAAAAGAGGCGAGTTTGAGGAGGATCGTAACCTGTTTGGGAGATCTTCTCTCGATCTCGGGAATGGCGGAGTAGATTTCTTCGAGGGGTTTCGCGAGTTTAACGAACCTCTCCGTTTTTGTGCTGACGCGCGGACGGCTGAGTCCATCGCCGATGGTAAGCGCCCCTTCCTGCTCCATCTTTTTAAGAGTGGTCAGGATGCTCTTCACACCCGTGAGGTTCTGAAGTTGTTTAAGGGAATATTTATCCTTTTGGAGGAAGAGTTCGAGCACTTTATGGCGCGTGGTGTTCCTCCCTTTTTCGAGGGGGAGGAAGCGTTCGATTGTTTCACGGTCGGAATAAACCGTTTTCTCTGATTGAACAGATGTACCGTAGGGATCGGTAAGCTTCAGTGCCTCGCCGAGCGAGCTCATGTAATAACTTGAGAGCCACTTGAAGAATTTCAACTTTTTTTCATCGAACACAGGGTGTTTATCGATAATCTTAATTATCCTCTTCACCTTGATCAGGTCTTCGAACGGGGGAGTATCTGTTAGTTCAACAATGAACCCGGTGAGCATCCTCTGTCCGAACGGTGCCACCGCCCTTTTCCCAACCGCCACCACATCATAAAGATCGACCGGCACCGCGTAAGTGAACAGTTGATCCATCGGAAGGGGAAAGGCGAGTTGGAGGAATCTCATGGTGGAGTTATGAGTTATGAGTTATGAGCGATGAGTGATAAACCAGGAGATATGAGCGATGAGCGATGAGTTATGAGTGATACTCGAAGGTTAGAATTAACCACGAAGGCACAAAGGCACAAAGAAAATAATTCTATACTTCGTGTCTTTGTGTCTTCGTGGTTAACAGAAGCTAATAAATGCCCCGAAACGCAAATAAAACAGCACAACTGAACGAGCAACAACTCATCACTCATAACTCATCGCTCATAACTGACTGCGTAGAACCAAAAACGGGCAACGCGTAACGGGCAACAAATACTCATCACTCATAACTCATCGCTCATAGCTATTTAACCTTTTCTTTGAAAAACGGCACCAGATCCCTCTTGTTCTGGGGTTTTTTGCTGATGAGTTCGAACTCGAGTTTTTTAGCTTCCTTGGGCCAGATGATCCGGTTGTACTCTTTTTTCTTGATCAGGGTGCCGTTGGTGGCGCCGATCGAGTCTTTGTTCATGTTGGTGTAATAGTAGTATTCGCCGTCGAACTGGATGGCTTCAACATTACGGATCGAGTTGAATGAGAAATCGACCCTGCCGGTGAGTTTTTTCTTCTCAACATCAAGGTTAGTGGCGAGCACTTTTCTTCCCGTTTCTGCCATGTAGCCGAGGAACTCATCCCTCTGGAAGTAGATATCCCACAGAATGGTGGTGTCCTGGTCGAGTTCTTTCTTTCCCGTGGCGTCGGAGTAGATACCTTCGGCAAAGAGAACAGCGGTACCTGAAGTGTCGGATTTGTCGCTTATTGTAATTTCATATCTCATCTTTTCAACCAGCAGGCACCCCTGGGTTGTGAGGGCCGCGGCTAATATCGCCATAAATAACAGTGTCTTTTTCATGATTCTCCGTAATATTTGAATTGTGATCAGCAATTAATCGTTTTTTTGTACTTCAACCAAGTCATCAATTATCCTCTCATCATGGAGGAGGTAGTCGTAACTTTCCCGGCTGCGGGTTACATGCCAGGCATTTCCGTCAACTATTATTTCGGGCGGTTTGCGGCGGACATTGTAGTTTGACGACATCACCGAAGCGTACGCGCCTGCCGACATTATCGCCATCAGGTCGCCGGATTTAGCTTCCTGAAGCTCCCTTCCGCGAGCGAGGTAGTCGCTCGACTCGCAAACGGGACCCACGACATCGTAATTCACCGTGTCACGGTCGTTATGTATGGTCACCGGCAACATTCCGTGGTAGCTTTGGTAAAGGATGGGGCGCATTATCTCGGTCATTGAAGCGTCGAGGAGGAGGATGTTCTTTATTCCGCTCTCCTTGGTGTAGAGAACGCGACTGATTATCGCCCCGCAGTTCGCGGAAATGAACCTGCCCGGCTCGAAGAATATCTCGCATCCAAATTCTTTAAGAAGTGGCGCCGCCTGTTTGCCGAACTCTTTGATCTTGAAAACATCGCCACCGTGGTAGGGTGAGCCGAAGCCGCCGCCGAGATCGATATGCTTCAGTTTAATTCCGCTATCGGCAAGTTTGCTCAGGAAAGTGTGAAGCTTCATCAGCGTGACAAAATAGGGATCGAAAGAAAGGATCTGTGAGCCGAGGTGGACATCTATACCTGTGAACTCGATATTCGGGTAATTCTTGTGACTCAGGTACAACTCCATCGCCGGACCGGGATCGATGCCGAACTTAACGCCGCTTTTAGCGGTGGAAATGTTCGGGTGCGTCTGCACCACGATATCGGGATTAACGCGGAGGGCAACACGGGCAACTTTGCCGTACTCGCCGGCAATCCGGTTGATCTGCTCCACTTCATCGCGTGATTCAGCCTTTATCATCAGCACTTCATTCTCGACCGCGAGGCGGATCTCAACCTCCGTTTTGGCGACGCCGGTCATTATCATGCGGCTTGGGTGTGCACCTGCTTTTATGGCGCGGAAGAACTCGCCACCCGAGTTTACATCGAGGCCGAAACCTTCGTTGTAGATTATCCGGATCACATTGAGGTTAGAGTTCGCTTTAACCGCGAAGAACACCTTGTGGGGTACTCCTTCGAACGCGGCGGTGAACTCGCGACACCTCTTTATTATCGAGGCTTTGCTATAGATGTACGCGGGCGTGTCTTCGGCTGAAATTATTTCTTCAACGGGAGTGTTTTCACAGTAGAGTTTGTTATTTTGGTAGTGCCAAAAGTTATCTTCAAAGTGTTGCATTTTAGGGGAATTTTATGAAAGATGAAATCAAATTTACAGAAAATAGTTAAGACAGCGGAACCGGCAGGTTCACGGAGATCAGAATGCACAGACAGATAGTGGTGGATCCACGAAGGGTGAGACTTCTTCAGGAGGGGGCTAACAGGAACGGGGTGGTGGTTTATTGGATGAGTCGCGACCAGAGAGCCGACGATAACTGGGCTCTGCTTCACGCACTGCAAATCGCGAACAAGCGGCAGCAACCCCTTATGGTTGTCTTCACGCTTGTACCCACATTCCTCGAGGCCACTGAAAGGCAATACAGTTTCATGCTGAAGGGGCTGCATGAAACCGAGCAGAAATTAAGAGCCTACCTGATACCTTTTGCCATGCTGTTGGGTGAACCGGCAGCGACACTTCCGCAATTTTTAAAGGAAGTGAAGGCTTCGGTGCTCGTCTCCGATTTCGATCCGCTGAAGATCAAGCGGATCTGGAAGCGGGATGTGGCGAAGGAGCTGACGATTCCGTTTTATGAGGTTGACGCGCATAATGTGGTGCCCGCGCTGCATGTGACCAACAAGGAAGAGTTTGGCGCGTACACTATCCGCCCGAAGATACATAAGCTTTTACTTGAATTTCTGACCGATTTCCCGAATCTTGAAGAGCCGGTTGTGAAGGAACACTACACTCAGCGGGTCGACTGGGAGGCTGTGTACGCTTCGCTGACGATCAACTGTGAGGTTAAAGAGGTTGCGGCCTTCAAGCCCGGCTCTGCCGCGGCTGACAGGGTTATGCAGAACTTCCTCATGAAAAAGATCGACCATTACAACGATCTCCGGAATGATCCCACGCGGGAGTTTCAGTCGGATCTTTCGCCTTATTTACATTTTGGACAGATCTCCGCTCAGCGTGTAGCGCATGAGGCTTTCCTCCGGGTAAAAAATGTTGAAGCAAAAGACGCCTTCCTTGAGGAGCTTATAGTCAGGCGTGAACTGGCGGATAATTACTGCTACTTCAATACAAAATATGATTCTTTCGACGGTCTGAAGGATTGGGCGAAGCTCACCCTGAATCAGCACCGGGATGACCGTCGTGAGTATCTCTATTCACTCGAGCAGTTTGAGTCAGCCAAAACCCACGAAGACCTCTGGAACGCAGCCCAGCTCGAGATGGTGAAAACAGGAAAAATGCACGGTTACATGAGGATGTACTGGGCGAAGAAGATACTGGAGTGGTCAGAAAGCCCCGAAGAGGCGATGAGGATCGCCATTTACCTGAACGACAAATACAGCCTGGATGGGCGCGATCCCAACGGCTACACTGGCGTTGCCTGGTCGATCGGCGGCATCCACGACCGCGCTTGGACCGAAAGGCCCGTCTTCGGTAAGATCCGCTTCATGAACTATAACGGCTGTAAGAGGAAGTTTGATACGGCGGTCTATATCAGGAAGTGTTTGGGGTATGGGGTTTAGGGTTTGGTCCGCCTTTGGCGGAATGAAGTAAGAATTTGGAGCCGGAAGGATGAAAAATGAGGACTGAAGGATGAAAGTGAAGAAAAAGATATCCCGGCAGGTGTGGGTACTGGGATTGGTGAGTCTCTTTACCGACATAGCAAGTGAGATGTTGTATCCGGTGACACCTGTTTTTCTGACCTCGGTACTGGGGGCCTCGATGGCGGTGGTTGGAATAATTGAAGGCGTTGCAGAGGTGACGGCGGGGTTTCTTAAGGGCTATTTTGGGGCACTTTCTGACAGGGTGAGGAAGAGATCGATATTTGTGACGACCGGGTATTCACTTTCGGCAATAGTGAAACCGTTACCGGGCTTCTTCCCCGGGGTGGGGGTTGTGGTTGGCTCACGGGTGCTCGACCGTGTGGGTAAGGGGATACGCTCGGCTCCGCGTGATGCTCTGCTCGCCGCCAATTCAGATGGTGATTCAGGTGCTGTGTTCGGCTTTCACCGGGGGATGGATACACTCGGCGCGGCTTTGGGACCCGTTCTGGCACTGGTAATACTTTATTTTTATCCGGAGAACTACACGCTCGTTTTTCTGATGGCTTTTATTCCGTCGATCCCGGCGGTTGTAGCCACGCTTTATGTAAAAGACAAGTTTATTGAGAAGAAAAGTAACAAACCAGGGAGTTACCTGTCGCTCCTGAAGTCCGTCCCCGCGAGTTACAAAAAGATTCTCTTGATAGTGGTTCTTTTCTCATTTGTTAACAGCAGCGATGTATTTCTGATCCTTAAGACCGGTCATGCCGCCGGTTCTGAGATGATCGCGATAGCCGGTTACATATTTTATAATCTGGTGTACGCTTCCGCGTCATACCCGGTCGGGCTTCTCGCCGATAAACTTGGTAAGCGGCGGATATTCGCCTTTGGGCTTCTTGTTTTCGCCGTTGTTTACCTTGGTTTCGCGTTCACGACGGCTACAATTCCGCTTTTTGGGCTTTTTGCCCTGTATGGCATATACGCTTCGGCCACGGAGGGGGTGGTGAAGGCTTGGGTTTCGGATGTGGTGCCCGACAATTTAAGAGGGAGCGCGATCGGACTGTTGACCATGCTGCAAAGTTTCGCGGTGATGGCGGGGTCAACATTAACAGGGTTGCTTTGGGATCAGTATGGTGCCGCGGTTCCGTTTATAATATCTGGAAGTGTCGCGTTGCTGCTGGCCTTTTTTACCACACTGCGATTGCCTAAATTTAATGTCGGATTTTTTTGAAATAAGTAAAATTACAGAGAACGAATGGAATTCAAGTTAAGAACACACAATTGCGGAGAATTACGGGAAAACAATATCGGCAATAAAGTGGTGCTGAACGGCTGGGTGGCGGTTAGACGCGACCTGGGCGGGGTTATTTTTATCGACCTCCGTGACCGTTTCGGCGTTACCCAGGTGGTTTTTGATCACACATATAACTCTGAGGCGCACAACCATGGCAAGGGGTTAAGATCAGAGTATGTTATCTCTGTGGAAGGAACAGTCAGGAAACGACCCGAAGGGACGGAAAACCCTGCACTTCCAACAGGATTTATCGATGTGATGGTTGAAAAACTTGTGATACTTAACCGGGCGAAAACACCGCCGTTCCCGATTGAGGATGATATCGATGTGGACGAGGAGCTCAGGTTGAAATACCGTTACCTCGATCTGCGCCGTCCCGCGATGCAGCGGAACCTCCTTCTCCGTCACAAGATGTATCAGGTGACCAGAAAGTTCTTCGACGCGAACGGATTCGTTGAGGTTGAGACACCGGTGCTGATGAAATCGACACCCGAGGGTGCCCGTGACTTCCTCGTGCCGAGCCGCCTCCACAAAGGTAAGTTCTACGCGTTGCCACAGTCACCTCAGCAGTACAAACAGATATTAATGGTCGCGGGATACGACAGGTATTTCCAGATTGTGAAGTGCTTCCGTGACGAAGACCTTCGAGCCGATCGCCAGCTTGAGTTCACCCAGATAGATGTTGAGATGTCGTTCATCAATCAGGAATTCGTTTTCTCAATGTTCGAGAACCTGATGAAGATCCTCTACAAAGATGTGTGGGGTCGCGAGCTCGAAACGCCAATTCCCCGTCTGACTTACGAGGAAGCGATGGTTAAATACGGTTCAGACAAACCCGACCTTCGTTTTGGCCTCGAGATGAAAACCCTTAACGGTGTTTTTGCCGGAACTGAATTCAGGGTTTTCAAAGATACAATTGACTCAAAAGGCATCATTACCGGGCTTGTAGCCCCCGGATGCGGCGACTACACCAGAAACCAGCTCGACGTGCTTACCGACTTCATCAAGAAGCAGGGCGCGGGTGGACTTATTTGGATCCGCGTGAAAGAAGACGGGCTTGAATCGCCTACAATGAAATTCTTCACCGACGCCGAAAAAGAGGCGATGGTGAGGGAACTTGGCGCGAAACCGGGCGACCTGATCCTTATTCTCAGCGGTAAGAAGTACAAAACCCTTGGCCTTATGGGCAACCTCCGCCTCGAAATGTCGCGCAGGCTAAACCTGGTCACCGAAAATTCAGAACCAAAGCTCCTCTGGGTTAAGGATTTCCCGTTGTTCGAGTGGGATGACGAAACACAGCGTTACTACGCGATGCACCATCCCTTCACTTCCCCGAACATGGAAGACCTCGAGCTTATGGATACCGATCCATCGGCCGTCAGGGCGCAGGCGTATGACCTCGTGCTCAACGGTAACGAAATAGCCGGCGGCAGCATCAGGATCCATGATTCGGAATTGCAGGCAAAAATGTTCAAGACCCTCGGTTTCACCGAAGAGGACGCAAAGGAGAAGTTTGGCTTCTTGATGGGTGCCTTCCAGTATGGCGCGCCTCCACATGGCGGTATCGCTTTTGGATTTGATCGTCTGTGCATGATCTTTTGCGGAGAGAAATCGATCCGCGAAGTGATCGCCTTCCCGAAGACTGCCAACGCCATCTCATTGATGGACGACAGTCCCTCCCTCGCCGCCGAGGACCAACTGAAAGAACTTCACCTGAAGGTCAGACAGTAGGTTGTATAAGTTATAAAAAAGAGGCTGTCTCAAAAGGATGGCCTCTTTTTTTTTGTCTGGATCATTGCTGCAGGCATCCTTTCGGGAGATTCTCAGGATTTTAGGATTATCAGGATTGGATCAACAGTGCCGATTACGCCTGTTGAGTTAATCCCGCCAGGGATTTACCAGGGGTAGACTCGAGCGCCAAATACGAAAAAACCATAATAATTTCGGAATTTGGCTTGATTAGGTTCCAATTTTTGATCATTGAATGATAATGTTTTAGAGAAAACACTTCGTAAATTTCGGGTGAAGAAAAAGGTAAGTTTATGCTTGAAGAAAATCTCCGGAAAATAATTTCAGAAAGACTTGGTTTCAAAGATCCGGACAAGGTCTTGGACTCTCTGAAGGATTTCTGTCACCTGTACAATATCGCCGAAATGGGTTTGTTCGGCTCGATACTTCGTGATGATTTTAATTCGCAAAGCGATATTGATCTGATCGTTTCTTACAACGAACATAGCTCCCATACTTTGTTCGATGTTGTGAGAATGAAAGATGAGCTCCTCCAGATCTTCGGCAGGGAAGTTGATCTCGTAAACCGACAAGCTGTTGAATCAAGCAGGAATCAGTATCGTCGTGACTCGATTCTCGCAGACATTATGGTGATCTATGCAGCGTGAGCCTTTTGTCTGGAATACAGTAAAAATCAATCTGCCACCGCTTATAGAAAACTTAAAAGCAATAGTTTAATAAGTATCGAGAAAGGGGATATAATGGAAATAACATTCTTAATCACCGGCATCGTAGTTGGCGTGGTAATCGGGTATTTTATCGCGGTATCGAAGAAGTCAGGGTCTGATAGCAGGATGGCGCTTTTGGAAGAAAGTACCAAAAGGGCGGAGGCGGAAAATGCCCAGCTGAAATCGCAGCTCGATAATGAAAGGATAACTGCAAACAGGCAGATCCGTGAGTTGGAGGCTGAAAAAGGCAGATTTTACGAGTCGGCGAGAAGGGTGCCGCAACTTGAAGAAGAGTTGAACGGCCTCCGTGAGACAGTTAAAAATCTGAATGCCGAGAACAAAGGTTTGATCGAACGCTACAATTCCGAAAAAGAGAGCCTCGAAGTTCGCATTGAGGAGCTGAGAGACGCGAAAGAGTCGCTCACCAAAGAGTTTGAGGTTATAGCGAACCGCATTTTTGAAACCAAACAAAAGACCTTCTCTGACCAAACCAGCCAAAACCTTGAGTCACTTCTAAAACCATTCAAGGAGAATATCGACCAGTTCAAAGCGCGCGTCGAAAACATCTTTACCGAGGAAACCAAAGACCGCTCTTCCCTCAAAACGGAATTGCAGGCGCTTCGCGAACTGAACAAACAGCTCAGCGAAGGGGCGCAGAACCTGACCGACGCGCTGAAAGGTGACAATAAAACCCTCGGTGACTGGGGTGAAGTGGTGCTCGAACGCCTGTTTGAGACCTCCGGGCTTGAAAAAGGCCGCGAGTACGAAACGCAGTTCAGCACCCGGGACCGTGACGGTTCCACCTACAGACCCGATGCCATAATCCACCTCCCCGGCGGAAAGCAGATCATTGTGGACGCGAAAGCATCGCTTAAGGCATACGAACAGTACCACTCAACGGATGACAAGGCTTTGAGAGAAGCTTACCTGAAAGAGCATGTGAAATCGGTAAGGGGACACATAAAGCTGCTGAGTGAAAAAGATTATTCGCGGCTCGAAGGTATTAACTCGCTCGACTATGTCCTGATGTTTATTCCAATTGAGCCGGCATTCAACCTGTTGATGAAAGAGGCGAAAGAGGTCTACACCGAGGCTTTTGAGAAGAACATTGTAATCGTAACTCAGACCACCCTTTTTGTAACTTTAAAGACGATCCAGAACATCTGGAAAACTGAAAAACGGAACGAGAACGCCATTCTTATCGCGAAAAAAGTTCAGGATTTCCTGAAGAAACTTGAGGGATTTGTTACCAACTTCGAAGAAGTCGGGAAAGCGCTCGACAAGGCTCAGAAGGTTTTCGGAGAAGCGGACGGTCAGTTAAAAACCGGCAGGGGAAACCTCACTTCCCGCGGACATGAGATCGCGAGGCTCGGCGGTTTCGATGTAAAAAGACTAACCGCCGGTGACTCACCCGGTGAGGAGGAGCCCGGCGAGGCGGAGAAGCTATTTTAGATCCAGGGGGGCTGCCCAAGCTTTCAGCAGAAGATCCTTGATGTAAACAAAAATATTCGTCGCGTGGTAGCGTGAGTTCTCAATGAACCACTTGCGGGTCTCGAGGCCGCAGCAGACCACCCCCGCGAGGAAGATGCCCGGAATGTTGGTCTCAAATGTTGTGTTATCGTATTGCGGTTCCAGCGTTACAGGGTCGAGTGTGGCAACGCCAATTTTCGTTAGGAAATCATAGTCGGGGCGGTAGCCTGTCATTGCAAGAACAAAATCGTTTTTAACCGCGATCGTCCCTTCAGGAGTGTTTATCACGACGCTTTCGGGTGTAACTTCCGAGACTGTCGAGTTGAAGTACGCGGTGATACTTCCATCTTTTATCCGGTTCTCAATATCGGGTCGCACCCAGTACTTCACGCCTTTGTCGATATCCTCATTCTTCACCACCATGGTTACCCGCGCGCCTTTGCGGAAGGTTTCGAGCGCGACATCAACCGCGGAATTGCCGCCGCCGATCACAAGCACATCCATGTTCGCGTAAAGGTGGGGGTCGTCGTAGTAGTGCTTCACCTTTGGAAGGTCTTCACCGGGAATATTCATCAGGTTGGGGAAGTCGAAGAAGCCTGTGGACACGATAACAATCTTCGAATTGTAGCTTCCTTTGTCGGAAGTGACGGTGAAATCACCAAGTGAACCTGTCACACCGGTTACTTTCTCATAAAGATTAATATCGAGTTCCCAAGAAGTCGCGACCCTCCGGTAATACTCAAGCGCCTCAGCGCGGGTGGGTTTATTACCGTGTGAGATAAACGGCACCTCTCCTATTTCAAGTCGTTCGGAAGTGGAGAAAAAGGTCATGTTAACGGGGTAATTGTAGATCGAGTTAACCAGGCATCCTTTTTCGATTATTTTGTGGGTGAGGCCGCACTTCTTTGCTTCGATGGCGCAGGCGAGTCCGATCGGTCCGGCACCGATTATGAGAACATCGTATTTCATGATTTGAATAATTTTCCGTTTTCCGTTGTTTGCAGAATTGTAATAATTCGATCATGAAAATTAGGTAAAGAGAATGGAAACAGAAATCAAATATTTTCCCCCGGACGGCATTTGGCATCCATGATTTACGATAACATAGTAATTGGCGCGGGGTACGGCGGGCTGGTGGCAGCCGCGCTTTTGGCAAAAGGGGGTCAGAAAGTTCTTTTGCTCGAATCTCATACAGTACCCGGCGGATGCGCGTCATTCTACTCAAGACGTAGCGTGATCTTCGACGCGGGCGCGACTACTCTCAGCGGAATGGCAACGGGACAGCCGATGCAGAGGCTGTTCAGTGAACTCGGGATAGAGCCTGAAGTGAAGAAACTCGACCCCGGAATGATCATAAAATTTGGTGACCGCAAGCTCACCCGGTACGCTGATCCGCAAAAGTGGATCGCCGAAACTGAGAATTTCTTCAAACTACCAGGACTTAAGGCCTTCTGGGAACTTGTTCACAAGATTGACCGGACAGGCTATGAACTCATTGGCAAGAATGACAGGCTGCCACCTGTGTCGTTCGGGGATCTGATCTCTCTCGCGAAACCATCAAATCTTAAGGGGCTTCCCCTTCTTCCGTACATCTTCAAACCGGTTGAACCGGTTTTGAAAAAACTCGGACTTGCTGAAGACCCCCAATTCAGGGCATTCATTGATGAGCAGCTTCTAATCACCACCCAAAACACCGCTGAAGACGCTCCATTTCTTACAGCCGCGCTCGGGCTCGCTTATCCCGCTGAAACCTATTACCCGTATGGCGGACTCTTCTTTCCAGCGAAGGAAATTGAGCGGAAGTTCAAGAGCTTCGGTGGGAAAGCGGAATACAAAAAACTTGTGACGGCTATACAGAACGGTAAAGATGGCTACACCGTTAAAACAGCTGACGGATCTGACTACAGAACTAAGGGAGTGGTAACCAACATCCCCCTCTGGAATATTCCACGGATCGTTGACGATAAAATGAAGGAACACTTCACCTCAATTTTGCCAAAGACTGAAAACGCCTGGGGAGCCTTCATGGTCAACTTCGCCGTTGACTATCCGTTTGATGAGGATATCGAAACCGCCTACTGGCAGATACATGTGCCTGAGGGCGTGCCGCATTGCGAATCGAAATCGTTCTTCGTTACGTTCTCACTTGCTGACGATAAAAGAAAAGCCCCTGCCGGTACGAAAAGTGTCACCATTTCCCTCCATACAAAACCTGAAAACTGGAGCGGGATCACGCGTGAAGAGTATGAGTTTCGGAAGGCAGAAACAGGGAATTTCATAATAAAACGGTTCGACGAGGCGTTTCCGCTTTTACAGGAGCAAAAAAAGAGTTACATTGAGTTTGGAACCCCTCAAACTTTCGAACGCTACACCTCCCGTTTTCAAGGACTGGTTGGCGGCGTGCCCCACTCGGTCAGCAACAACCTGCTGAAAATGAGCTCCGGCGTAACCCCTTTCAGAAACTTCTACAACACAGGCGATACCGTTTTCCCCGGTCAGGGAACCGTTGCCGTGACCATCGGTGCAATGAATATTGCTAAACGTATCTTAGACAAAGGTTAAACATCTTAACTTTTTTTTGAATTTTTGAACTAAATTTTTACCCTTGTGGTTAGACAAGTATTCCCAAACAAACAAACAAGAAATGAACAAAAAGAACGTAGTTATTATCGGTTCCGGCCTTGGCGGACTTTCGACAGCCCTGAGGTTATCTTCAAAAGGTCACAAGGTCACCATACTTGAGAAACATCATCAGGCAGGCGGTCGCCTTAACCAGTTGAAAATGGATGGTTTCACTTTTGACGTGGGACCCTCATTCATGAGCATGACTTACGAGCTGGACGAGCTGTTCGAATCTTGCGGCATTAAAAACCCCGTGAAGATGGATGAGCTTGATCCCCTTTACACAGTTTATTTCGAGGGGAACCCCAAACCTTACAGGATTTTCAAAGACCTCAAAAAACTCGAGAAAGAGTTTGAAGGAATTGAACCTGACCTCGCCGCCAAAGCGGAGAAATACATAAACAAGGGCGGGGAGTTTTTCCATGACACTGAAAAACCTGTAATTAAATCAAATTTTGACAGCGCGTTAGGCTACGTCCTCGGACTCACCAAAGTTCCGATGAAGCATCTTCCTTACCTGTTCAAAACAATGTGGACGGAAGTTGAGAAGACCTTCACTTCAGAGCAGGTTCGCGTGATCTTTTCGCTCGTGGCATTCTTCCTCGGTTCAACGCCGTTTCAGACACCCTCGGTTTACTCACTTTTGAGCTACACCGAAATGAAGCACAACGGCTACTGGAAAGTTCATGGCGGAATGTACAAATTAGTTGAGGAACTCCTTAAGCTTCTCGCTGCCAGAGGCGTGGAGATCGTTTACAACACCGAGGTCACAGCGATCGAAGAAAGCAATGGCGCGGTTAAGAGCGTGATCGACCAAAACGGTAAGAAGTGGAGCGCTGATATCTTCATCTCCAATTCCGATGCCGCTTCGTTCAGAGGCAAGATCCTTGGTCGTGAGAAATTCTCAGAGCAGAAGCTCGACAAGATGCACTGGACACTCGCCCCGTTCACCATTTATCTTGGCGTAAAAGGGAAGATCGATAACCTCGAGCATCACAATTACTTCCTCGGCAACAACTTCAGAGGATACGCCGACATGATCTTCACATCCTCGATATCGCCGCAGAAGCCTTATTATTACGTTAATGTTTCATCTAAATCGTACGAAGAGTGCGCCCCCGAGGGTTGCGAGAATATCTTCATCCTCTGTCCCGTGCCTGATCTCAGGTTCAAGAACAACTGGGACGACCGTGAAGAGCTCGCCAAGAACATTATCGACGATCTCTCGGCAAGAGTAGGTTACGACATTTCCGGCAATATAATGGTTAAAAAAATAATGGACCCGATCGACTGGGAGAAAGCCTTCAACCTTTACAAAGGTTCAGGACTTGGTCTCGCCCACGACATGGATCAGGTCGGCGGCTTCAGGCCCAAAAACAAAGATGAGAAGTTTGGAAACCTCTACTACGTCGGTGCGTCAACAACACCCGGCACCGGCCTCCCGATGGTTGTGATCAGTTCAAAATTAGTTATGGAAAGACTCGAGAAAGACCATGGAATTTTATAGCAACATCTGCACGAAGACCTCAAGCCTCTTCACCCGGGAATACTCCACTTCATTCAGTCTTGGGATACTTGCTTTTGAGAAAAAATACCGCGACCCGATTTACTCGATCTACGGGTTCGTGCGACTCGCCGACGAAATAGTTGACACATTTCACGGATATGACAAAGAAACCCTCATGATGGAGTTCCGCGAAGAGACCGTTAAAGCCATTGAACGCGGCATTTCGACAAATCCGATTCTCCACGCCTTCCAGAAAGTGGTGAACGCTTACGATATCGACTGGGAGTTCATTGACGCGTTCCTCAAGAGCATGGAAATGGACCTTTACAACAACCATTACGACGAGCAGGAGTACAACAACTACATCTACGGCTCCGCGGAAGTGGTGGGTCTGATGTGTTTAAGGGTCTTCTGTCACGGCAACAACGAGCTTTTCGATCAGTTAAGGGAGCCGGCAAGAGCGCTCGGTTCAGCTTTCCAAAAGGTTAACTTCCTTCGTGATATCAAATCTGATATCGACGAAAGAGGCAGGATATACCTTCCCAATATCAATACTGAAAATGGAATTGATGATCACAATAAAAAAATGCTTGAAGACTCGATCAACAAAGAGTTTGAAAGCGCGCTTGAGGGGATAAAAAAACTTCCTCACGGTGTAAGACTTGGTGTTTATTCCGCTTATCTCTATTATATTAAGCTTTTTGAAAAAATAAAAGCAAGCGAAGTCCGTAACCTTATGAAGAAGCGGACGCGGGTACCCAATCCGGTGAAGTTTATGTTGTTAACCAAATCAATAATAGAAGTCAAGGTTCTTAAGACTTGTTAAAAAGCGCGATAATATTTCTTTCTTTTTTTATGATCCCGGCATTTGCCGGAGAGTCGGCGAACACTGCTGACATCGATGCCTCCACCAAGAATTACATCAGGCAGACATTTTATGCCGGCGTGGAGAGTGAAGCGAAAGCTGAAGAGCTTTTCAATTATATTGAAAAGAACTTTGGGAAGAAATTAAGCAAAATGTCCCCGTTCGTGGCGGCATACTACGGCGGCAGCGAGACACTTCTCGCCAAACACGCGGGTAACCCGTTTACCAAACTTGACCTGCTGAACGCGGGGCTCGACAAAATAGCTTACGCGCTGAAGAAATTGCCGAACTCCCTTGAGATCCGCTTTATGCGTTTCTCCATTCTGCACTACCTCCCTTTCTTTCTCGGGCATGACAAAGAGCGTGAAGACGACCTCGCGGTCATCTATGACCTGCTTTTAAAGAAGGATTATTCGGAGCTTGACAAGAAGACCCAAGAGGGGGTGATCAAGTTTGTGCTCGAGTCAGACAGGCTCGAAAAGAATAAAAGACCGAAGCTTCAGTCGCTCCTCAAATAGGATGTGGTTATGTGCCGGTACCTTCTGATAAACATCCTGACGGTTTTATTCCCCGTTTTTCTTTCATTTGAAGGCAAGATCGCCTTTTACCGGAAGTTTAAATTCTACCTCTTTTCCATCCTTACAGTCAGTCCTGTTTATTTAGTTTGGGATTCAATCGCCACCGGCAGGGGTGACTGGGGTTTCAATCCAGTCTATCTCACAGGAATCTACGGTATTGGTTTGCCACTTGAAGAGATACTTTTCTTTGTCACGGTCCCTTTTTCCTGCATCTTCATTTACGAAACGATCAAGCTTTACATCCCTGAGAAGGAACTTCCCTTCAAGAAGGAGTGGTATTACGCGGCCGCCGCGCTATTGATAATCGCGGCGGGGAAGTGGAGCGACCAATACTATACCTCAACGGTTCTCATTTTTTCGGCGGCATTCCTCATAATTGCCGCGTCATTCAAACCGGTGATACTTCGCTCGAGGGTGTACTGGCTCTCGATCGCGGTAACTTACGTCCCCTTTTTAGTTGTGAATTTCTTTCTTACGGAGCCCCCGATAGTCTGGTATTCACCTCAGGCGATCTGGGGTCCGCGGTTCCTTACCATTCCGCTTGAAGACTTTTTCTATTCATTTTCGATGATCTCATGGTGGTTCTTCTTCTACCTCTTTTATAAGAAGGATATCTGGTGAAGAAGATAGTTGTGATCGGCGCGGGGCTGGGAGGGCTTTCAGCATCAATCAGACTCGCGAAAGCCGGAAATGACGTAACCATTCTCGAGCAGAACCCGAAAACGGGGGGAAAAGCCAACGAGATCAGACGTGACGGCTTCAGGTTTGACACGGGTCCTTCACTTCTGACCATGCCTTTTGTAATAGAGCAACTTTTTGAGGAAGCGGGGCTTAACGCTGCTGACCATCTCGAATTTATACAGCCGGTAGTGCTGTGCAAATATTTTTATCCCTCCGGAAATATTATCAACGCGTGGGCTGATCTTGAAAAGTTTAAGGCGGAGTTGGTTGAGAAATTCGGTGAACACCCCCGTAAGGTTGATGATTACTTCAAATATTCCAAAACCATTTACGATCTGACCGCGGAGCTTTTCCTGTTCAACAGCTTCCGGGAGTGGTCAACCTTCTTCAATAAAAAGGCTGCGGCAACACTTCTTAACCTGCCGAAGATCGATTCCTTCAGAACGATGCATCAGGCGAACGCTTCATTCTTCAAAAATCATGAAGCCGTGCAGCTTTTCGACAGGTACGCAACTTACAATGGCTCGAACCCGTTCAAGGCACCTGCAACTCTTAACATCATTCAGTATGTCGAGTATGGCATCGGTGGTTATACCCTCCGCGGTGGTATTTATGCCCTCTCAAAGGCACTTACCAATGTTGCCCTGAATCTCGGCGTGAAGATCGAGACCGGAGTAAAGGTTGATGAGATCGTGCTCGAGTCGAACAAGGTGATCGGCGCGAGATGCCGTGAGAAGTGCATCCCCAATGAGAACAGGGTCGCCGGTGTCAGGGCTGACGGAAGGATAATTGAAGCTGACATTGTCATCTCAAACTCAGACGTTACCTACACTTATCGCAATCTTCTCAACGATTCACAAGTGAAGCCGGCGAAGAAGTATTACAAAACCGAGCCATCATCCTCCGCGCTTGTGTTCTATTGGGGTGTAAAGGGGGAATACCCTCAACTTGAAACGCACAACATCCTCTTCTCTAAAGACTACGCGGTCGAGTTCAATGAGATATTCAATCAGGCGAAAGCACCTGAAGACCCGACTGTTTACATCTACATCTCTTCGAAGATCAACAGGGATGATGCTCCCACGGGACACGAAAACTGGTTCGTCATGATAAACATGCCCCCGGCAAGAGGTGAGGGTGAAGTTGATGTGCAAACATTCAAACGAAACATCCTGAACAAGATCAAAGCTGTTCTTGGGGTCGATATTAGTGATAAGATCGTCTTTGAAGATATATTAACTCCGGCATTGATTGAGGATAGAACATCCTCAGTTTACGGGAGTCTGTATGGCATTTCATCGAACAACAAATACGCCGCTTTCTTGAGACAGGATAACTGCTCGGCGGAATACCCGGGGCTTTATTTCTGTGGTGGCAGCGCTCACCCGGGAGGCGGGATACCATTGGTGATCCTTTCGGGTAAAATAACCGCCGGCCTGATAAAGAAATATGAGGTGGATCAGTGGTAGCCGCTGACAGAAAACCGTGGTTTGACCGTCTTTTCACGATGTACCTCGAGAGATTGACGCGGAAGCACTTCTCCCATTTTTATCTTGTGGGCGATTTTCCGGATGTCCCGGATGGAGTTTCTGTCACTTTCACGCCCAATCATTTTTCGTGGTGGGACGGTTTCCTTATTCAGAAGATTCAACGCGAGTTTCTCCCACGAAAGCAATTTCACATCCTGATGCTCGCGAATCAGTTAAAGGTTTACAAGTTCTTCAAGTGGATGGGGGCCTACGGCATCGATCTTGATGACACAAAAAGCATAATAAAAACGGTGAAATACACCCGTGAACTCCTCTCCAATTCCGCGAACCTGACGGTTATATACCCACAGGGTGAAATAAGGCCTTATGATGAGAGACCGGTTGAAATGAAGGGGGGAATATCCCGATTTGTCGGGGGACTTGGTGACCGGTCGGTTGTTATCCCCGTCGCCTTCAAAGCTCAGTACGAAGAGGTTAAACTCCCGGCGTTGTATTGCTCAGTGGGGGAGCCTCTTTCAGCAGGCACCGTCGAAAAGAACTTTGGGCTGTTTCAGGAAAAGTTCGTTGCCAATCTTGAAAAGCTTGACGCGGCGGCTTGGAAGAAGGAATTCACGAGGGACCTCTTCAAATGACAGTTGAAATGATCGTTTTTGCTGTTGTCACTCTGTTCTCATTCATTACAATGATGGTGGCACTGTACAACCATTTCACGGCGCCAATTCCAGGAAAGAACCTGCATGAGGATCTCCCGGGTGGCCAACAACCTTTGGTCTCAATACTCATCCCCGCGCGGAACGAGGAGAAGAACATAGCCAACTGCGTGACCGCCTGCCTCGCCCAAAACCATACAAATGTTGAGGTGCTTGTTCTTGACGACAATTCAGAAGACAGAACCCGGCAGATCGTGAACACTCTCTCTAAAAGCAACCAGAGGGTGAAGTTGCTCGCGGGCGCGCCACTTCCTGAAGGATGGCTGGGAAAGAATTGGGCTTGCCACCAGCTTTCGGGTCAGGCGAAGGGTGAATATCTCCTTTTTGTGGACGCGGATGTCGTCATGAAGCCTCAGGCTGTGGGGATCGCTCTTTCCGCGATGAAGGAGCACCGGCTTTCAATGTTTTCAATTTTCCCGACGCAGATACTTTCCGGTCCGGGCGCGGCGCTGGTAATCCCGATAATGAACTGGCTGCTTTTAAACTTTTTGCCGCTGAAACAGGTCTACAAGGGGGAGTCGCCAAGTCTCGTTGCCGCGAATGGTCAGTTCATCATGTTTGAGCGTGAAGCCTACAAAAAAAATGGCGGTCACCTGGCAGTTAAAAACAAGGTTGTCGAAGACATGGAACTCGCCCGGTCGGTTAAGCGACGGGGTGACAAGTTGATGACAGCTCTTGGCGGTGAAGTTGTAGAGTGCAGAATGTACCCCGATCTTGCTTCTTCGATCAAAGGATTCACGAAGAACTTTTATCCGGGGTTCGCCATGCCGGCGCTTCTGTTTTTCGTTATGATCACCTTTTTCATACTGGTTTATTTATTGCCGTTCATTTTGATATTCTTGAACACTTTGTGGTTAATTCCGGCGATTTTCGTCATTTTTTCAAAGATTTTCATCTCGCTTCTCAGCCGGTCGTTTCTTTCGGTAGAGATTTTCGCACATCCCGTGCAGATGATAATTATGTATATTACGGGAATGCGATCAATTTATTTCTCAAAATCAGGAAAGCTTGAATGGAAAGGCAGAACTTTGTAGAAAAGTACTGGCATGTATTGCTGCTGGCGTTTTTCTACGCGGTTGGTGTTCTCGGGCATTCGCTCCAGAATTTCCTTCCGTTGATGAAAGAACTGACACCATACACCCTGCTGGTTACCTCAATCTTTGTACTCTATATGACCAAAGATGACTGGAACAAAAAAGTCATCATTTGGGCAGTTTCAACGTTTATTTTCACCTATCTGCTTGAAGTGGCGGGTGTTGCCACGGGTGTGATTTTTGGCAAGTACTCCTATGGCGACACGCTTGGCCTGAAACTCTTCGATGTTCCATTGATCATTGGTATCAACTGGGTGATCATTATCTACGCGGTTGTATCAATTCTCACCAAGGCGACGGACAATCTTTTTGCTTTTATTTTTCTGACCGGTGCCGCGGTGGTGGCTTTCGACTTTGTAATGGAGCCGGTGGCGATACATCTGAATTATTGGCGTTGGGAGGGGGATAAAGTTCCGTTTCAGAACTATCTGGCATGGTTCCTTGTGGCAGTGATTTCAGCGACGGGTTATTATTTCCTGAAGCAGAAACCTGAGAAAGAGTTACCAATATGGTACGTTTTGATACAATTTCTCTTTTTTGTCCTTCTTAGTTTTATCCTCGGAGCCAATGGCAATTAAAGGCGTGGCAATAGCCCTTGGTATTATAGGATTGTGGGCAGGCCATCTTTACTACATCCTTTCATCGGTGGCGCCCGATCCACTTACGCTACCATTTTGGATTCATCTGTTTATTCAGGCTTACCTTTACACCGGTCTATTCATCACCGGTCACGATGCCATGCACGGTACCGTGAGTAAAAACAAAACGATCAACACTATCCTCGGATTCGCGGCCACAATTCTGTTCGCGGGGATGTCTTACAACCGGCTGATCAAGCACCACTTCGACCATCACAGATACCCGGGGAGTGAAAAAGACCCTGATTTTAACGTTAAAACGCAGAATTTCTGGATGTGGTGGTTTACATTTATGAGAAGGTACACCACCACCGGTCAGATCTTGTTCATGGCTGTGGCGTATAATGTATTAAAGATATGGTTCAGCGAGCAGGCAATAATCCTGTTTTGGGTGGTACCGGCGTTCCTGGGTACACTTCAGTTGTTCTATTTCGGAACGTATCTGCCTCATAAATACCCTCACACTCCGGAGATGAAGCCGCATAACGCGAGGTCACTCAAGAAGAATCACATATGGGCCATGGTCAGTTGTTACTTTTTCGGATATCACTATGAGCACCACAGTTATCCCGCCATACCGTGGTGGCGACTCTACAAGATCAGGGAGCAGGGTCTTTCAAAAGCTGAAATTTTGAAACACCGTCACTGAAATCACCTCTCCATGAACCAGTAGGCTTCGGGGTCTGGCGTGCCGGTCTGAGTATCGAGTCCCGTTACTTCCACCGCGTATTCCTTCTGCCTCATCCCGACAAGAACTGATGAAACATAAGGTAGTGCTGCGGTAAGCGTCAGGGCTTTTGCCTGAAGTGAAGTCGCGCGCATCTCCTGCGTCATGTAGTTGTTTAGCAGGCCATGAAGTTTTAAGTTGTTCAGGTTGTACTTCGCGATCACGATATTTCTCAGAATGTAGATAAATCCCTTCAATTCCTCGAGGAAGTTTTTTGCCATCTCGCTGATCATGGTGGGCATCATTTCGTTCTCGATCACGTTCGAGGTAATTATCCGCACCCTTGGATTCACATAAAACTCCATCAGGTCGTTCAATGAGACAGGATTATCGAGGTCATCCAGGTTTTTCATGAGAAACTTCGCGGGTCCGAACGAATCCTTGAGGTCGAGAAACTTCTCATTACCCGTTCTTGTCTGTCGCCTTATCTCATAGAGGATCGCTTCAGCCATCTTATCAACTTTTCTGAACAGAGTCTGAAGATCTTTAAGGTTGTAACTGCCGTTCATTTTAAAGTCGGCAAGGCGCTCGATCCTGTTGTTCACGATCGCGTTCAGAGGGCGGTTGATCACGACACCGAGCCCTGCCTTCGCGGCGAGCTTGATGGCGCTTTTCCCGTTTTCAGCCTGATTGATTAGGGTAAGTCCCTCTTTTTCCTTCAGGTTAAGGGGAAGCTGAATGGCAGCCACTCCCCGGTTGTTCTTCCCGTTAGGAGATATTTTAAGAATCTCTTCCAGTGAGGTGAAGTTGCGGTGAAAGCTCTGGTAACCGAATGTGTTTGAGGATATCCCGTAACTTCTTACGCGACCGGCTTTTATTTCCTCTTCAAGATGCTCAAACGCGGTGCGAAGCCTGCCATAGTACTCCTTGCGGAGTTTTGAGAGGTCACGCTCGGTCGAGTACATCAGAAAATATTCGGGGTTATGGAGGAAGAAGACATCGAGGTAGCCGCACTTCATCCTGGAGATGGATTCGGTGATCTGATCTTTGAGAAAAGATGGATGGATGCAATGTTTTAGATCGGGGGAACAATTTGTGACCTCAGGGTAGGGGTCACCCGATAATTCGTGTCTGCGGACGGTCTCGAGGTTTTTGCCTTGGATGTAACCGGCCTTTGAGGCGATAACGAAGTCACCTCGCCGGAAATCGGTTGAGTTCTCCAGTTCGCGCAGCACCTCACCGATCAACAGTTCACTGTTGCCATCGCTATAATTGGTGGATGTATCGATAAAGTTAACGCCTGAGAGCAGCGCGTGCCTGAGCGCGTCAAGGTGGGCGTGAACCCGGTTATCTATCCTGTAACCGCCAAAACCGAAAACCGACACTTCGAGCCCGGTTTTACCAAGTGGTCTCTTTTCCATTTCAGTCCTCTTATTCCCATAATTGGAATTCAAATATAATAAAACACTTGCTAATATTCTTGTGAGATGGTGCAAATTGCTCGCCCAAAAGGGATATTATTTCAATTTGATTTAAATTGTGAAGTAAAAGTAAAAAAATGTGAAGGATGATCCCGATGATCAAAAGATCAGTTATAACCCTCTTGCTTTTGGCCACCACCAGCGTCAACGCGCAATATCTTGATTACACTGAAATGATTGAAGTGCTCGAGAAAGCTAGCGACACTTCTGCCGTGAACGGGTATCTCACCGCGAGAGGATTTATCCTTAACTCAGTGGAAACCGGTGAATCTGGGTACAAACTTCTCTATGAAGCGGTTGGAACCGGTGATGAGTACTTCGTGGGGCTTTACGAAGACAAAGAGAACGATATCTTTACCGTGATCGAATATACAAAAAACCCTTCCCGGTGGGACGCTTACATCCGCGCTGCTAAAAGAAATGACTTCGCTCTCACGGGGATGAATGACGCCGGGGATGGAGTGACATCCTTTAAGTACATGAAAGGGGAGCTGCTAATGAGCCTCTGGATCTTTAAGGAAGAAGAGGGGGTCAGGTATCAGTTTTCTTTCTCAAAGGAGAGGTCAGAGTAGTTACCTCTCTTTTCACAGGTTTTGGTCCCTCATTTTAGCAGAACCATTTTAACAGCTCTCCGGCTGTTGCCCGCGGTGACCGACAGGATGTAAACTCCTGAGGGGAGTCCCGCCCCATCGAAGTTGAAGGAGTGCGAACCTTTTTCCCGGAATTCCTTCGGCCAGTATCTTACCGTCTCACCCATAATGTTGTGCACAGAGATCTGTACCTCGGCGGGTGACGGAAGATTATAGATAACCATTGTTGAGGGGTTAAAAGGATTTGGCCAGTTTTGAGTTAAATTGAATTCGTCAGGATTAATTCCTCCCACCTCTTCATCTTCAATTCCGAGCGGCTGTCCGCCCATATTGCTCGTAAACAGTAACTGATGATAAGTCCCCATGAATATTGAATTTGGCCCCGTTGTGCCAAGAAAAAGGGGAGCGCTTAAATCGCCGGGAAGTGGTGTTGCATTCATCCAGTTCTTACCGCCATTTGTCGTCATCCTGACGGGGTAAGTGCCATCTGTGGTGACGAAGCCAGTATCAGCAGAAAGAAAAATTGCGTCAGTTATATGAGAAGTGCCGTTGAAAAAATATGAATCCCAAAGTTCTCCGCTATTGGTTGTCCGGTAAAAGAGGTTATTGATCCTTACATAAACCGTTGAATCGTTAAAGCTCTTTATGATCCTGTATTCACCCGGTATATCCTCCATTCCGCCAGCCGGAAACATCGGTATAGGTTCCCATAATTTGCCACCTTGTTTGATCTTTACCACATTCGAATTCAAAATGGCGAAACCTGTGGAATCGTCATGAAGATAGATATCGTGCATCCAGTAATCCGGACCGTAACTTGTCACCTGTAACCAACTCTTCCCACGGTTACTGCTTTTCCACAGAGTGGACTGAAGGGCAGGATTCGAGGCGATAAGATAATATACGGAATCGTTATAGAGGTAAGGCCTGTGAGGATAGTCTGAAGAGGCCATTCCGTTGAATATTTCTGAATAACCGGTCCCGTAAGTGTACCTCACGACCCTGTAGTCATCCAATTCGATGAACGATGTCAGACTCTCCGGATAACGGTTATAGGCGTATTGTGGAAGTACAGGGACACGACTTTCTTCACTCCATGTCGTTCCGCCATCAGTCGTGTAAATAAAGTAAGTGCCCGCCGTTCCGGCATAGACAAGGCAGCCCTCCCTGTCGTTAAAAAATTTCATCATTTGCGGATCCACGACCTGTCTTTTCCTTATCGATTGGAAATTATGGCCTCCGTCGTTAGAGACCGCGAAAATCCCCAATGAGTCTTTATCAAGGGTGACGATTATTCCCGGTCCCCCGGTAAAGTCCAGATCTCTTATATTCGAACCGGGAGTAAACTGATGTAACACTTCGTAAGAAGTGAAGTAATTTCTGTAAAGAAGGAGTTCAGCCGTGGATTTATTAAAGGCATACACCGAATCATGAGAAAACACTTTAAGAATATTGAGAGATGCCGGGGGTGTAAAGGTGACGCTCCAGTTGACACCTGAATTGGTGGTCAGATACACCTTCCCGCCGGTCAGAAAGAAAGCGTTTGTTCCGCCCCAGATGTGCATGTTATTCGCGAAGTAATCCTGCGGGAAAGCGGCTTGAGTCCACGAAGTACCACAATTTGTTGATTGGTAAAGCTTCATGCTTTGCTCAACAAACATGGTACCGTTCGCGAAGATACCTCTTGCCTCTCCCCTGTAATTTGGCGCGACAAAATCAGCTACGGTCCATGTGTTGCCTCCATCCTTCGTAAAATGAACTTTCCCGAGGCTGCAGAATATTCCATCACTCATAGATGAAAAGATCAGGCTCGTGGGGTATTCCGGTGTGATCGCGGTCCAGGTGTTACCCGTATCGCGTGAGACATAGTGCTTTTGTACCGCGCTTAGGAAGATTGTGGAGGGGCTGGTCATATAGAGTCCAAAAACATCCTGCCATTCGCCGGGAGGGGGGAGGTTGAAAGGTTTATAGGTAATGGTTTTCATCCGGTCATTTGAAAATATCAGTTCAGGTGACCAACCCGCTGCTACAAAAACGGATGTATCCCACACCGCGGAACATCGGGTGACGTAATTCTTCATTTCCGGAAGGAGTTGAACATATTGCGCCCTGACCCCCGTGAAACTGATGACTAACAAAACGATTGTAGCAAAGATACTGCTTCGTCCACAGATCTGACCATCATGGACGGTTTTCAACCGGCTGATTCCACTGCTTTCCATTTTCTTTCCCAAAATAAATTTAGTTGTTGATGTAAGATAAAAAAAAAATCAACTCCGGCAATTTTTACGCTTTTTTTTGTCTCAAATGCTCAACTCTCTTTTCCGTAAATTGAAGGCAAATTTAGAAGTATTTGGCTCAAGTGAACCAAGAATGTGAAACAAATAACCTCTCCTGAAGTATAAACACTGTGAAACAACTGATATTAGCGCTTTGCTTAATTTGTGCCACAATCTCCGCATTTGCCCAACCCGGGGATTTCCGGATGGCAAGGGTGAAATATTCCGGAGGCAGCGACTGGTACAATGACCAGTCATCGGATATTAATCTGCAGAAATTCTTGAAGGCGAACACCAATTTGAAGGTGAATCCCGAGTACCGTTTCGCGGATCTGGCAGGAGATGAGATATTCAGCTACCCGTTCCTTTTTATGACGGGGCACGGGAACATCGCCCTGACTGATCAGGAGGTTCTGAACCTTCGGCGATACCTCGAAAATGGCGGTTTCCTTTACGTTGACGATGATTACGGATTTGACAAGGGATTCCGGCGGGAGATAAAAAAGGTTTTCCCGAACGCGGAGCTTAAAGAACTCCCGTTCAATCACAAAATTTACAATATTAAATACAAGTTTCCGGACGGACCACCTAAAACGCACAAACATGATGAGAAACCCCCTCAGGGATTCGGATTGTTCATAGGTGAAAGAATGGTAGTCTACTACACATACGAAAGTAATCCAAGCGATGGCTGGGCAGACCCTGAGGTTCATAACGATCCTGAAGAGAAAAGACAGGAAGCCCTGCAGTTTGGTACCAATATAGTATTGTTCGCTCTTACGCAATAGGAAAAAAGATTTTGAAAAGATCACAACATTATGAAGAAATTTTAAGCAAGCTTGCCCGGTTTGAGAACAGGCGAATGATGTCAGAGCTGGCCTTTGGTGGACAGATTGTGACCATCGTTTCGCTACTGCTTTTCACGCTGTTCTCCGCGTTCGAGGCTTTCTTCTTTTTCGAACCCGTTACACGGTCTGTTTTGTATTACATCTGGCTCGGAACAACGGGCGGATCGCTGGTACACTTCGTTTTCACACCTGTTTATAAAAGATATTTTGTTGTTCCATCAGATCCTTTAAGGTCGGCATCGCTGGCAGGCGGTATGTTCCCGCAGGTAAAGGATGATCTTATGAACGCGATGCAGTTGCTCACGATAGAGAGCCGTCAGGGATTCAGCGAAAATCTTGTGGCTGCCGCGTTTGAGTCGATCTACACGAGGGTGAGAGAACTTGAGTTCGGAAGTGCCGTCTCATTCGGCCGCGCGAAAAAGTTGTTCACATTCACGCTTGCCGCGCTACTGATCACGGGAAGTGCCTTTGGATTCAGTGGCGGGATGAGGGATGCCGCGGGCAGACTCATAAATCACGGAACGGCTTATTTACCACCCCAAAAGCACAACTTCGAAGTGAAGCCCGGGAACATCGAAGCCGCGCGTGAAGACAGCATCATGATCGAAGTGAGGGTGGAAGGCCCGGCCACGAAGACACTTGACCTTTACCACAAAGATGAATCGCAACCCGCGTTTGTAAAAGAAGTGCTGCGCCCCGGCAAGAATGGAATCTTCCGGTTTGCTATTTCTTCAATCAGATACTCAACCGAATACTACGCCTCGATCGAAGATTCAAAAAGCCTTGTCTATAAAATTACCGTTACCGACAAGCCGTTGATCCGCACTTTTAAACTTGCCATTGCGCCTCCGGCGTACACGGGTGAAAGACCTTCAGAGCAGACGGATAACGGCAACATTTCCGCTATAAAGGGAACTTTGGTTTCCATTTCACTCGAGTCAAACAAAGAGCTTTCGGATGCAAGTCTCGAGTTTATGCAGGGGATGAGCATACCGCTTGAGGTAAGCGGCTCATCCGCCTCCGGGAATTTCAGGGTGATGGGCGACAATGAATACTACATAAAGCTTACCGACACCAAGGGATACAGCAACACTTCCCCTGTTAAATACAGTGTCAGGGCATCATTTGACGCGCCACCGGAAATAACAATGGTCAGTCCCGACTCGAACACCGCGCTGCCGCGTAGCCAGAGGCAAGACCTTTCGCTCTTGATCTCCGATGATTTCGGTTTCAGCGGGCTTAACCTCCATTACAGAATCTCGAAGAGCAAAGATAAAGGAACAATTCAGCAGAATTTCACCTCCGTTTCAATTCCATTTAACAAACCTGTAAAAGAGACCGGGGTTGACTACACATGGAGCCTCTCCCGGCTCTACCTCACGCAGGGGGATGAAGTCACTTATTATATCGAAGTGCTTGACAACGATCAGGTTTCGGGGCCCAAAAGCGCTCGTACCCGTGAATACATAGTCAGGGTGCCAACCCTTGAAGAGCTCTTTGCCACGGGTGAAAAGAAGCAAGAAGAGATACAGAAAGAGCTCTCCGAAGTGCTGAAAGAGGCAGAACAGCTACAAAAGGATATGGAAAAGCTCAGCAAGGATATGAAGAGCGACAAAAAAGAGCTCAGTTTTGATGAAAAGGAAAAGCTTGAAAAGATGATTCAGAATTACGAAAAGCTGCAGCAGAAAGCGGATCAGCTCTCGGAGAAAATGGATGAAGCCCAAAAGAACATGCAGGAAAACAACATGCTCTCGCCCCAGACCATGGAAAAGTTTCAGGAACTCCAGCAGATGCTAAAGGATATCTCAACTGAAGAGATGAAAAAACTGATGGAGAAGATGGCCAACACACTGCAGAATATGAACAGGAAGGAAGCTCAGCAGAACCTCGAAAACATGAAGATGGACGAGGAACAGTTCAAGAAAAGCATCGAGCGGACAATGAACCTCCTTAAAAGGATACAGGTTGAGCAGAAGATCGATGAACTGATGAAGCGTGCTGAAAATCTGAATGAACAGCTCGAGAAGATGCAGAATGAGACGAAGAACGCTGATCAGAAACAGATGGACCAGCTCGCCAAAAAGCAGGATGAGATAAAGAAGCAGATGGAATCCCTCGAAAAAGAGATGCAGGATCTCAGGGACAAGATGAAGGACATGAAGGACATGCCTAACGAGCAGGCTGCCGACCTTCAGAAAGAGCTTGAAAAGCAGCAGAATCAAGAGCTCTCAGATGACGCGAAGGAAAATCTGCAAAAGGGACAAAAACAGCAGGCGATGCAGAACCAGATGCAGATGTCCAAAAACATGCAGAAAATGGAGAAGGGGCTGAAGGAACTTCAGAGCTCAGTGAACCAGGCGAACCAGATGCAGACGATGGCAGACATGATGAAGATAATCAGCGACATCGTCGATCTTTCGAAACAGCAGGAAGACCTTAAGAAAAAGACGCAGAACGGCAGTCCCTCTGCATTGATGAACAAGGAGATGCGTGAACAGGACAACCTCCGCCGTAACCTTGACAAGACTTTGAACAAGCTTGGCGAGCTCGGACAGAAAACTTTCGCGGTCAGTCCGGAGATGGCAAAATCACTCGGTGACGCGAAGCGGGAGATGAATCAGGCTCTTGACAACATGCAGAACCGCAACAACCGTCAGGCTTCAAAAGACCAGGGTGAGGCGATGGCTTCTCTAAATCAGGCAGCAAATCTAATGCAGGATGCCATGGCGCAGATGATGCAGCAGGGCGGCGGCGGTCAGGGGGGCATGATGTCTCTCATGCAGCAGATGGCTCAGATGGCGGGGCAACAGATGCAGTTGAATCAGCAGATGCAGGATATGATGAAGGGGAACAACGGTCAGATGACCCAAGAGCAGATGTCGCAAATGCAGAGATTGCGGCAGGAGCAGGAGTCGATCAAGAAATCACTCGACCAGATGAACAAGGAAGCGAAATCAACCGGAAAGAGCAAAAGCATCCCCGCGAATCTTGACAAACTCTCTCAGGAAATGCAGGAAGTTATCAGCGACATGCGAACCGGCAAATTCAACGATGAACTTGTGAAGAAGCAGGACAAAATACTCTCGAAGATGCTTGACGCGACAAGATCGATAAATGAGCGTGATTATGAAAAAGACAGGGAGTCGTTTACCGGTACCAACGTGAAAAAGAATTCACCCGGTTCGCTCGACCTGAAAGGTGACAAGAGGGATAGAAATTATTCTGATAACATCAACAAGGCACTTCAGGGCGGTTTCACCAAGGATTTTGAAGATCTTACAAGAAAATATTACAATCTGATAAAATAACTGTCAGAACCTGTACCACTTCTTTGTGCCGCTGTCGTACCAGGTACGCGTGCGTTGGTTGTCTTTGTCAACAGAGCCCTGGATCGGGATGTTCTTCTTTTTTGAATCGGTCAGATTTGTGGTGATGTAGAATGTCGCCTGGTTTTTCGATCCGGCGGTTTTCTTTTTGTTAACTTTCTTGATCAGTAACGGTGAAGCGAGCAATGCCTGCGCGGGAGTCCATTTGGCAAAAGTCTTTCGTGCCCCGCCCCCCTGCTCCGCCGATTTTATATAGTTTTTGTAAGCATCGTTAAGGAGTACGTCTGTGATCACTCTGAGGTTATCGAGCGACGTATTGAATGTGTACTCATCCCAAAAGTTCAACGCGCCGAAGATGGCGGTTGCAACCAGAATAAGACCAAGAACTATCAGCAGTAATTGTTGTTGACCCAATATGATCTCCTGTCAGAATAAAAGAATCCATTTAAGAAAACCAAGGACGTACTCAACGGAGTCACCGTTTTCTTCAAGCAAACCTTGTTGTACCTCTTCATCAATCGCGGGGTAGAATTCAGCGAGTTTTGCGGCGATACGCTCCCTGTCGGCGCGGGTTGTTTTTTTGATCAGGTAGAGCAGCGAGAGAGCGTCGTGGTCTTGAGCGTTCACAATCAGATCCGTTATCGCGCTTCCGTACAATCCGTTTTTATTGAGGAAAGCGATTCGCGATTTCTGTGCTGAGTCGGTACCCTCAAAAACAGGCACGTGCATGATAAGATCACCTGCCACATCAACGGAATATCCTGTCGCGAGGCTGAGCTTCTCCCCCTTGAGCAGCACTTCCGCCCAGCCGAACTCAAGCGAAACGGTTTGGTGCTTCACTTCAAGATTCGCGATTTCGGTCAGAATTTCATATTCCGGTGTTTTGATCTTAAAAGGGGGAATATCGGCGTACTCAAAAAATGAAGCAGTGTCTATCCTCGTAACCAGCTTGAGGCCTGTACCGCGGAAGTTGAGAATATTCTGCTCCTTGTGACCGCGTACCGGAGCCAACCATGAATTTTCACCAATTGAAACCACACCCTGATCACCGATCTCTATTTTTACGGATGAACCGGATCCGGTAGTGACCGAGTCACCCACGTTTGCCTCAAGAATTACCGCGCCATTCACCGCCACATCCCCGTCGGGGCGTGAGAGCATCCAAGGGGTGTTGAACTTCGAGAAATAGATATAAGCCCAGGCGGAGCCTGAAATAACGGCAAGCGTGAGAAGAGTAAGCAATATCCTTCTCCGGTCGATGAGACCTGAGCGGAAAGCCACCTTTTTAACGAGGACATCAGCCTTGCGAGCGAAGGGTGATGCGGTTTGCCGGGCGGTGGTTTCGGCAATGCGGTTTAGCTCCCGGGTGCGCTCATCCTTTTTGCGTGAGCGGCGGGCTTTGATCTTGTCTTCATCGATCAGTTCGTCCCTGATTATCGTCAGGATCGACTCCTTGACCACGATGCCCGGGAAGAGGTTGGAGCACAGGGATATAAAATCAAGGAATTTTTCGGTGATTGCGTTGGGGATGCCCTCTGCCTCCGCGGACTGCCGGAATGAAGGGTCGCCGTGCAGCACTATCAGTCTGTGGAACCACTCTTTATTCTCTGTTACAATATCCTTAATGCCCGAGAAAAACCCAAGGCGTTCAAGTTTGCTGAACAGGAGGTTCTTGATCGAGTCTTCTGTTTCACCGGCAACAAAACCCGCAATGTCGGCGGGCGAATAGTCGAACTGAAGAGAAAGAGTAAGCACCACTCTTTCAACATCTGTAAGCGAGGCGTAAACCTTCTCTGTCTCGCTGAACTCAGGTTGATGTGGTGCCAATTCGCCGGGGTTGCCGTTGAAAAGCGGTTTGGCCCGGAGGTCATAAAGTGCAACAATTATCGAGAGTTTCCGCAGCCATTCAAATAAGTCGCGGCCCTCCTTCACATGCGCGATATTGTCAGCGGCGAGCACAAAGATCTCCGTCAACACTTCCTCTGCCCGCTCATAGTGGGGGATCACATTGAACACGAGCGAAAAAATGTCTCTGTAAAAACCGGGAATCAGCTTGAAGAACGCGTATTTGTCACCTCGTCGCGCGGCGATGAAGAGCGCTTCCGCGTTCTGATCGGTTCTGTCTGTCATAATTAAAAATTGATTAAACCCAATATAAGTATATGGAGCAAGAAGATGCAACATTCATGGGCATGAAAATAGCTAAAATCGTCGCGTAACGGCAATAGTCGAAATTACAATGATGAAAGACACAAAATGTGTGTAAGTTTCCATCCTAAAAACGGAGATTCTCCGTTCTAAGGTTGAGGTTCAGCCGGATGATGTCGCGCTCATCCGGCTCTTTTATTTTAAATCCACATTTCACCCCCGCCGCCTGACATTTCCCTGAACCGCGCATCAATTTCTGTTTGTCATGATGTTCCAACTGCTTAATTTGTGAGTTCGTTTAATTGTTAATTTTCTTTTTAATGGAGGTCAGATGAACAGATTCGGATCGTTAATGATCCTGTTTGTTTTCATGGCGGCCGGTAGCGTTTTCGCGCAATTGAAGGTCGACTATGAGTACTACAAACTTGACAACGGATTAAAAGTTGTCCTTTCACAGAACAAAACAGCCCCCGTGGTAACAGTAGCGGTTTACTACAACATCGGTTTCAGGATCGAACCGAAAGACAGAACCGGTTTCGCGCACCTGTTTGAGCACATGATGTTCCAAGGTTCAAAGAATCTTGGTAAAATGGAATTTATCAAGCTTGTTCAGTCGAACGGAGGCATCCTGAACGGTTCAACCAGGTTCGACTTCACCAATTACTTCGCTATTGTTCCCGCGCATAAATTGGAGACCATCATCTGGGCTGAAGCCGACAGAATGAGCGGACTTGACATTACACAAGACAATCTGGTAAACCAGCAAGGCGTTGTTACAAACGAAGTGAAGGTGAACGTGCTGAATCAGCCTTACGGTGGTTTCCCCTGGCTCGATCTCCCCCAGGCCGCCAACGAGAACTGGTACAACGCCCACAACTTTTACGGCGATCTGAAAGATCTTGACGCCGCGACGCTTGACGACGTTAAAGATTTCTTCCACAAATATTACATCCCCAACAACGCTGCCCTCGTGGTTACGGGTGATTTTGATACCAAAGAGGCGAAGGCTTTCATTCAGAAGTACTTCGGAAAGATACCTGCCGGAAAAATGCAGCCTGTTCCCGACATTTCCGAACCGAAACAGGATAAAGAAAGAGTTTCGATAAAGATCGACTCACTCGCCAACAAACCGGCAGTTGCCCTCGGATATAAAATGCCGCAAGTGGGCACTCCGGAATACTTCGCCATGGGCATCCTTGATCAGATCCTTCTTCAGGGGCAGGACAGCAGGCTTTATCAGAAGCTCGTCTCCGAAAAAGGATACTATTCAGGAGTTTACGGCGGCATCAATTCAGGCCTCGGCAACATGTTCAATTACAACGGACCAATGCTTTGGGATATGTACCTGCTGCATGAAAACAATGTAAAATCAGAAGACATTCTGAAAGATATAGATGAAGTGATCGCCGGAGTGATCGAGAAGCCTCTGACGAAAGATGAGATCAACCGTGCCATCATAAAAATGCGCTCAAACCTGTATGATATTGTAGAGGGCACATTTGGATTCGGTCTCGCCGATCTTCTCGCCTGTTACGCCCTCTTCAACGATGACCCGGGCAAGGTGAACTCGCTTGAAGACTCATTCAAAAAAGTAACCCCTGAACTGATTCAGAAAACCGCGAAGGAATATCTGAGAAACACGAACAGGACAGTTATAAAACTTGAAGCCAAGGCTAAAAAGTAAGGAGGTTATGAGAATGAAAAAGCAAATATTATCGTTCGTATTCGCGGCGGCATTTCTGAGCATCACCGTTTTCGCGCAGAAAGAGCAGCCCCCGGTTGGCGGCACACCAAAAGATTTCACAGTGCCCGCCTACAAAACCATGACCCTGAAAAACGGGATGAAGGTAACCCTCGTTCCTTATGGCACCACGCCAAAAACCACCATCAGGCTGATCGTGAGAACCGGAAGTCTGAATGAACCGGCAGACCAGATATGGATCTCTGATCTCGCGGCGGATCTCCTTCTTGAGGGGACAAAAACCCGTTCAGGTCAGGCCCTTGCTGAAGAAGTTGCCTCATACGGCGGCGAGCTTTTCAGCAATGCCGGTACTGATCAGTCGCAACTTGGTGCTGATGTTCTTTCAGAATTCGCGCCTAACCTTTTAAAACTGCTTGGTGACGTGGTCTCAAATCCCCGCTTTGATGAGAAAGACTTTGAGAGGATCAAAGGAAACTATCTTACCAACCTCGCAGTGGCGCAGACAACCCCGGATAACATAGCTGACAAGGAGCTCTACAAACTCGTTTATGGCAAGCACCCTTATGGTGTAACCGAACCTGAAGAGGCAGCCTTGAAGGGTTATACAGTAGCAATGGCAAAGAAATATCACGAAGATAATTTTGGCGCTAAAAGGGCTCACCTCTACATTTCCGGTGTTTTTGACGAGAAAGCGGTGATGAAAGCGGTAGAAGAGACATTCAACGGCTGGAAGCAGGGGCAGGATCCTGTTATCAATCCTGCCAAGATCGAGAATGTTAAGAAGTACTCATTGATTGACAGACCCGGCGCCAAGCAGTCGAAGATTGTTTACGGCATCGGTACTGTTGATCCCACGTCGCCTGACTACGTAAAGTTCATCGTAATGAACTCCCTTCTCGGTGGTTCGTTCGCGAGTCGCATCACTTCCAACATCCGTGAGAACAAGGGTTACACCTATTCACCCGGAAGCGGCATAATGACCCGCTACCGCTCGGGATTCTGGTATGAAGAGGCCGATGTGACCAGCAATGTTACAGGACCTGCCCTGAAAGAGATCCAGTCGGAAATAAAACGTCTTGGTGATGAGAACCCCGCGGAATCAGAATTGCAGGGGATCAAAAACTATGAGGCGGGAATATTTGTGTTGAGGAACTCAAGCCGCGCCGGAGTGATCGGCCAGTTGAGCTTCATCAATTTCCACGGACTTTCTGATGATTATCTGAAAACTTATGTGAAGAAGATAATTGATACCACACCCGCGGATGTTTCCGCGATGGTTAAAAAGTACCTCGATCTCAATAAATTCACCCTCGTTGTAGTGGGTGACAAGGTTTTGGTGGAGCCACAGCTTAAAGAACTTGGTTTTTAACTGAATTCTTAGTAGCTTGAAGTTCTTTTTCATCCGATTTAACACACCGCGCCGGGTTCCCCTCCGGGGGATCCGGCCGGCCAATAACTGAAAGGCTGAACAATGGGCAAAACCAAATTGGGAAGAAAGGAAATTGAAGACAGGATCATTTTACTTCTTCAGATGGCTACCGCAGACAATGAACTTGCAGACTCGGAAGCCGAGTTCATAGTCTGGAGAGCCCAGACAATGGGAGTTAATGATCTAAATTTCCAAGCCTTGCTTCTCAGAGCCTCAACCGGCGAGATGCCACCACTTCCTTCCGATGGTCCGGGAAAGATAATGATGCTTTTTGACATCCTTTATCTTGTCTCCGCCGATGGAAAGATCCTCAACTCCGAGGCACTCGAGCTCGAAAAGATCGCGAGAGTCTTCGGGCTTGACATGGAGCAGCTCACAAGTCTCTCGGCAATGTTTTTCATGAACAGCGACCATCCCGAAAAGATGGAGGCTGTGGCGGAAGACCTCGCCAAAAGATTTTACGGCTGAACATACCTTGCGTTTTACGGTGGAGACCCTGTCTCCACCTTTTTTTTGTTCATTCTGAAATAAAGAGGAAAGTTCGATGATCTTCGACAAACTTGAAAATTACACTACCTACGCGCACTTAAGCGAAAATCTTAAAAAGGGATTTGAATGGCTCGTTAACAGCTACACGCTTGACACGCCCGAAGGAAAACACGTGATCGCGGGTGATAAAGTGTTCGCGATTGTTTCTTCCTACAAAACAAAGCCCTATAACGAGGGGGAGTTTGAGTCACACAAGAAGTATCTTGATATACAATACATCCCTGAAGGGGAAGAGATGATATGCGTGACCGGACTGGAGAACCTTACACCCAAAACTGACTTTGATTACAGTAAAGACATCGTCTTCCACACCGGTGACGGTGACCCCATTCGCCTGCCTGAAGGTTACTTCATGGTTCTATTCCCGCAGGACGGGCACAAACCCGGCATCATGACCGGGAGTGAGCGCCTTCCCGTGAAAAAAGTAGTAGTTAAGGTGGCTGTATAGAATTAAAAACCGCAAAGAACGCAGAGAACGCAAAGGGGTTTTAAAGGTTACGCGGATTACACTGAATATGCACGGATTTCACAGATTTTTTTAGGACGCGGATACACGCTGATTACGCAGATTAACACGGATTAAAAATATTTCCGCGTCCATCCGTGAAATCTGTGTGTATCCGTGTCCCCAAAAAATCCGTGTAATCTGCGTTAAATCCGCGGAATCTGCGTAACCTTAAATAAAGTTCTTTGCGATCTTTGCGTCCTCTGCGGTTCAATATAGAACTCAAAACTGAAAATCCACCTGGAATGAAGGGAGCATCAACCAACTGTCGGCTTTGGTGTCGTTCCCGATCGTTTTGAGTATTTTTAGGCCGAAAAGCGCGTGAGTGTTTTCCATAACTTTCACTATCAGCCCGGGGCTGATCATGATGAAACCAAGGTTTACGTCACTTCTTTTGTCTGATCTCACATATTCACGATTGGGTTGCCACCAGGGGCGGCTAAGGTAGTTGGTCGGCGTAAACCCGAGGAGGCTCTGCGAGAAATATCCCGCGCCTATGTAGAAATCGGCAATACCGCCATAATCGGAATTTAGATTCAGGGTTACGAACGGATTGATATTAGTGGTTGATGAATTGTCATAATAGATGTTTATAAACTCTTTTGAAGTGCCGTTTTCGTATCTTTCAACTGTTTTGATCACTGTCTGAGCCTGATAGAGATGACTCTGGATCAGTATCCCCGCGTCGAACCGTATCCCTAATTTCCCATTGTTTGAGCCAAATCCGAGCCCGAGCTCACCACCTAATGAACTTTGATTGCTCATGTTCGAGAAATGGAATCCTCCCGTGAAAAACACCTTCTGAGAAAGGGGTACTTCAAGATCGAATCCGGCGATCACTGAAGGGAAAGACCAATCGAGGTTTTCATCCCTGAAAAACGGTTTTAGCGAATCGGATGATTTAAGACTTGAGTAGAAGTTGTTCCCTGTGGCGGTGGTGATATTCTTGTTGCTGTTGAACACTAATTTCGGGGAAATTTTTATTTCGGACGGGGTATCGCTTTTCATTATCACGCGCACCGGTGGTGTGTTAACAGGAGCCTGCACATCCACATCTCCGAGGTAGAGAGTTTCTTCAACTTTTACGGTTTCGCATCCCGCGTACGCGAAGATGAAAAACACCGCGACCAACAGCCGGTTGATCGTTATTAAATTTTTCATGGTTTAACCCGGGGTTTGTTTCACATTTCAGTGAATTACGCACGGAATATAACAAAAGAAGGGCGATTGAGTGGTGGACTATTTTTTGCGCAGTTCTTCCCTGCGTTCCTTTAGCAGCGCGGTGACGCGTTCATAGACCGGTTGCGGGGAGCGGTTGATCAGTATTGCCTCAAGAAGCCTGGCATTATCGATCCGGGCGAAGAAGCCTATCTGCACATCCTTTTCGGTGCTTTCGGCAATCATTATCCCGTTAAACTTGCCGGAGAATGTGCCGCCTTTCAGATTTTCGATATCGCTGTAGAAAAGTTCCACTTCCTTTGAGGTGAGGAAGAAATCCGAGCAGACGAGCCGGTCGTCGAGCGCATGGATCTTGAAAGGTACAATTTTCCAGATTTTATAGAAGAATGAATTAAGCACAAAAAGTATCAAGACAACCGCGGAGAAAAAGAGTATATCTACCGTGCGTGACGAAGGATTGAAGAGAAACGGGATAATGTAAAGCGCAAGCACCATCGAGACAGGGATGTTTCCGAACCGGTAAACCGCTTTCAGCCACCGGTTATAAGTGAAAACATGGTCGATCTTTTCGTGTTGAGCCATCAGAACCTGTTCATCACTTCTATCACCCTGCTGACCTCATCCGGTGTGTGATAATAAGAAATGGGAAGCGAGAGTGTCGTGTTGTGAATCTCCTCGGAGATGGGGTATTCACCCTCGATTATTCCCTGCATGGCGTTCTGTTTATGGGGCGCCACGGGGTAGTGAATGTCGGTTTTAATTTCGTTTTTAAGGAGATATGCCTTCAACGCGTCCCGTTTCGGGTGTCTGATATTAAAGATGTGGTACACATCGTAGTGGTCGGGAGAGACCATTGGCTTTATGAAATCTTCTTTCAGCCCGTCGAGGTAGAGTTTCGCGAGGGAGCGTTTGTGCTCGTTGATCTCGTCGAGTTTTCTCAGTTTTATCGAGAGGAAGCCTGCCTGAACTTCATCGAGGCGGGAATTGTAGCCCACCACTTCATTGTAATACTTAATATCTGAGCCGTAATTACGGAGGCGGAGAATCTTTTTGTAAAGCTCTTCACTCTGCATCAGCATCGCGCCGGCATCACCCAGCGCGCCGAGATTCTTCGTGGGGTAGAAGCTGAAAGCGCCATACTCGCCGAAGGTGCCTGTGAGGCGGTCGCGCCACTTGGCACCGTGGCTTTGCGCGGCGTCTTCGATCAGCACGAGATTGTGTTTCTTCTTGATCTTCGTGATGTAACCCATCTCGCACGGCTTGCCGTAGAGGTGAACAACCATTATCGCGACTGTTTTGCCTGTGATCTTCTCCTCGATCTTGAACGGATCAATATTGTAAGTACGGATATCAGGCTCGACCAGAACGGGTTTTAGCCCGGCATGAATTATCGCCAGAATTGTAGCGATGTAAGTGTTTGAGGGGACGATAACCTCTGAATCCTTCGGGAAGTCAAAAGCTTTCAGCGCGAGGAGGAGGGCATCGAGTCCGGAGGCAACGCCAAGGCACCACGCTACGCGGTGATAGTCGGCGAACTCTTCTTCAAATTTCTTTACGTTGTTTCCGAGGATATACCAGCCCGAGTTCAGGGTTTCGGCAAATGATCTCTGGTATTCTTCAAAGAAGGGCTGGTTAAGTTTCCCCAGATTCTCGTATTCTATCACTTGTACTCCTCGTGAATATAGTCTTCGGTGTCATATTCTGATGATGCAAGCACCAGAAGGATGGAGTCTTCGCTGAAATTGTGCATGATGTGCCAGTCTTGAGGTTCAAGAATGAGACATTTTGAGGGACTGTCGAGAACGAAGTTCTGTTTGTGAGTGCCGTTATTGTTGTAAACTTCAACGGTACCTTTGAGGCAAATGGTGGCCTGCACCGTTTTTTTGTGGCGGTGTTTCGCGCGGGGGAGGTTTTGTTTGTTATCGTAGATGTAGTAAACCCTTTTTATTTCAAAGGGAAGCACCTTCTCGATAACAGTAAGCGAGCCTCTTTCGTCACTTTTTGTGCTAAGGTCGATAAAATAAGCCATTAATTCCTCAGAAATGTATTCTCATCAAAAACATTATAAACGCCGGTCAGTTTGCGCATCATATAGATTGCGGGGGTGACTACCCTGAATTTGCTTTCGCGACTGCCGTTGGGGTCGAAACCCTTCCACCGGGCGGTGATCTCCTTTTTTAGACGATCCAGCGTTAAAATATACGGTTTATAGAAGATATCCAAAACATTTTTGGTCAGCACTCTTCTGCCGAGCTCGAGCTTCCCCCCTTTGAAGAAGCGGAGGTAGTGATAATGATAGAAGATCACATCGAATTGCTGCCCGGACGAAAGCTCTTTTCCGGTTATCTTCCCGTTCTTTTCAACAAATTCGTACTGTTGTACGTTCCATGCCGCGAGGCCTCCGCCAAGGTGTTGCATTACATGCACTCCTTCGAAGCGCTCTGTCCAGTCGTCAAGATAGAGCTGATCGCCGAATTTCCCGTCTTCGTAGCGGTCGTAACACCACTCCAGGCAGCGGTCGCGCCACCACGTCAGTGCTTTTCTTCCGCGCTCATCGTTTTTAAAGGTGACGAACTGAACGCAATACTTCCCGCTTTTCACCTCCTTGTTGTACCGGGGGCTGTAGCGGTGCTCAGTCAGGAGTATCGAATTGTCGCCCATTTCGGCAAAAATTGGTTCAGGGGATGAGTAGAAGCAGATATCGGCATCGATATAGGTGCAGTTATCGACGTTGTATTTGTCGAGAACATAAAGCACGGTCGAAGAGGTGGAGGTCCAGCAATACTCGGCTATCGACCGGGTTGGCTTCACTTCGAGCAGTTGGGGGTCTTCGAACTCCTTAAGGCTTATCACCGTGGTGTTCTTCAGGTTCAGCTCTGTTAATATCTTGTACGATCTCTCGTCAAAAGCGAATATGAAGAGCTTGAAGTCAGGTATATGCTTCACTATCGACTCGTGGAGCGCGAGCCCGCGGGTCAGATAGTTGGAGTCGAAAAGTGTACAGAAGTTATACGTCATTGATTGAACAGTTTTGAAAATTTCTCTTTAACAGCAGGCAGGAACTTCAGTTTCAGCAGGTCTGATTTAAGTTTGCCTTCTGAGTGCTTGATCATCTCCTCGAAGAGGGGTTCGGTGAACCGTTCCCTTCCGTGATGAGCGATGGTGAGCGAGTAGCCGTACTGTTTTTCGAGCACGGCAAATGCCCAACCGAGCAGGTGGTCACGCAGCGACATTTCATCGCTGAAATCGTTAAAATACTTCAGTTCAGCCCATCCGGGCGAGGTTTTGTGGGAGTAGTAGATAAATTTCTTCAGTCCCTCCGAAAGGTGAAGCCCCTCAACATCCGACTCTCGTAACCTATGCGAACCCTTCACCGTCATGGCACCAAGCCAGTAGGGGAGCGCGTCGAAATATTCGAAAACCTTGTAGAGCTTGTCTTCCCCCTTGTAAGAGTCGATGATGCCGGGCTCGAGTTCTACAACGAGCGCTTTCTTCTGAATATCTTCGGGAAGTGACCGGAAAATGCTGAGGTCGATCCCCTGGGTGTCTGTTTTCAGCCAGTCGATCTTGTTTAATTTAAGGTCAGCGAGCACTTTCGGTAGAGTTGTGTTCTTCACGGTCACCTTCTTTTCGGTCTTGAACTTGGAAGCGAAAGCCCATTCTTCAAGTGCTTTGCCATCAGGCTCAAGCGTGCTCGAGCAGTAAGGCGAATTGGTCAGGTAGAAATCGGTTTTGTCCCCTTCGTTCGCGGAGACGAGGGAATTGTAGATGTAAAGTTTTTTGAACCCTTTCGACTCGTCGGAAATGTAGCCAAACTCACGGTCGTCGGCATCGAAAGCGAGGCAAACGGCATGGCGCGCGAAGGCTTTCCACTCTTTATGGATGCTTCCCGAGGCGCCGATATCGACGAGCACGGGTGGCTCCTGCTTCAGTGCCGGGAGTTCAAATATTTTATCTATCAGGTTCATGCTGTTTTTCTCAATAAAAATACGGGTAACAGGCAGAAAAGGTTCGGAAACATCCCGGTAAGGGTGTCTTTCATGCTGCCTCCGGGCCAGACGGTTGAGAATTTCTCTATCTCAAGTCCACCGGTGTGATCGACAAGCTCCTTGAAGTCGGCGATCGAAAGTTGATGAATATGCCCCGTCGAGTACCACGAATAGCCGAAAAGCACCGGTTTGGGCATTCTACCCTTCATTAAATGATCGATCCTGTTCCTGTAAAAGCCGAAATTGGGGAACGATATTATCTGTTTTTTAGCGATCCTTTTCATCTCCCGCAGGAGCACTTCGGGGTACATCACCATCTGGATGGTCACGTTGCATACGGCGTAGTCAAACTCGTTATCCCTGAAGGGGAGTGGTTCATCGATCCTGCCAAGCCGGGCATCAATTCCCTTTTTCTGTGACATTTCAACTCCTGACTCCGAAATTTCAACACCCACCGCGCGGCTGCACTTCCCCTTTTGCATCAGCATCTGAAGGAGGGAGCCGTTTCCGCAGCCGAGATCGATCACGGAAGGGGTGCCCTCGATGAAGCTTTCGATCACCGCGTACTCTTTCCGCTCCTCGGATTCCACTTCCGAGTAGTCGTAGTTGCGGTTGTCGTTGTGTTCAGGGCTGTTAATGTCTTTTGGCATCAGGAAATAAGTTATTTAAATCACCAAATTTAAGAAGATCGGAGGAGATACCGTGGAAAACGGTGTGTATCTCCCCCTTAAAGTTGAAATTTACATCTTTTTATGGAGCTGTACAGGCACTGTCTTCTTCGAACGGAGCTTAAGATTCAGCATCTCCACGAAGATCGAGAAAGCCATCGAGAAATAGATGTAGCCTTTCGGGATGTGGTAGTCGAACCCGTCAGCGATCAGTGTAAAACCTATCATTAAAAGGAATGAAAGTGCCAGCATCTTTACCGTCGGGTGTTTATCGACGAATTTGCTTACCGGTCCGGCAAATATCAGCATGAAGATAACCGAAATGATCACGGCTGTTATCATGATCTCTATCCGGGAGACGATACCCACGGCTGTGATGATTGAATCAAGAGAGAAAACGATATCGAGTAACAGGATCTGGACTATTGTACCGGCAAAAGATCTGGCTGCAACGCCGGTCGCGGAGTGGTCTTCTCCTTCAAGTTTATCGTGTATCTCGAAGGTGCTTTTACCGAGGAGAAAGAGACCTCCGATTATGAGGATCAGATCGCGACCGCTTATCTCGTTCGACATCACTATGAAGAGGGGAGCTGTCAGCTTCATTATCCATGTGATCGAAAGGAGCAGGAGGAGCCGGGTGAACATCGCAAGTATAAGCCCGGTGTTGCGTGCTTTTGCCTGCTGATCAGCAGGGAGTTTTCCTGCCAGGATGGAGATAAAGATGATATTGTCGATTCCGAGCACTACTTCGAGTGCTACAAGGGTGGCGAGCGCTACCAGCGCTTCGGGGTTAAGAAGCCATTCCAATGGATCTTTCCTTCCTTTTTATACAAATATCTGAAATTACACGCGCCAAAAATATGAAAATTTGAGTTAACAGGGGAAGTGGTTCTTCCCCCGCAAAGTGGTGATTATTCATTAGGTTTGGAAAGAAATATTTTACTTTTAGGAAGCATCGTGAAAAACCTCATACCTTTATTTATACTGTTGGCTTTTACCCTTCACGCGCAAACTGACGATAGCTGGAAGGTCTTCGATGACAACCAGGTGGGGAGGGTGGATATAACGATCGACACCGCTTATCTCTCGTGGATCTACGCTCACCCGGAGAGTGACAGCGAATTTGTCGCGACGATGAGATTCAGGAACCGCTGGTTCGATGAGACGGTTGACTCGGTCGGTTTCAGGCTTAGGGGCAACACTTCCCGCCAGGCGCAGAAAAAATCGTTCAAAGTGGCGATCAACAGCTTTTTCAGCGGGAGACAGTTCCACGGAGTGGAGAAACTTAATCTTAACGGCGAGCACAACGACCCCTCAATAGCGCGCACCAAGATAAGTTTCGATCTATTCGGGAAGACCGGGCTGATTGCTTCCCGCGCGAGCCACACGGAAGTTTACATTAACGGCAGGTACTACGGGCTGTATATAAATGTAGAACATGTCGATGAGGAATTTCTGAAGAAGAGATATGCCGACGACTCCGGTAATCTCTGGAAGTGTCTCTGGCCCGCTGATCTTCAGTACCTCGGTGAAAATCCAACCTCTTACATTACTTTAGGAGGTGGCAGACCCGCTTATGAACTCTCGACCAATGAAGCGGGGATGGATTTCTCGAAGCTTATACGGCTCACAAGAATACTGAACAACACTTCGATTGCGGCACTTCCCGACTCGCTTGAAACCACGCTTGACGTTACAAGCGTTATGAAGTATTTCGCGATGAACATTTTCACGGGGCAGTGGGACGATTACTGGTCGAACATGAACAATTATTACCTCTACCATGAGCCGGCGGCAGGGGTGATACATATTATCCCTTACGATTACGACAATACCTTCGGCATCGACTGGTTCAATACCGACTGGTCCGCGGCGAACCCGTATAATTTCCCAAAGATCAATAACGGACCGCGCCCCCTCGCCGAAAAATTGATGCAAGTGCCGCAGTACCGTAACCTCTATACAAGAATGCTGAGATTTTATCGTGACCGTGTTTACGCGCTTCCGCTGCAAACCTCGAGGCTCGATAACATCCGCGACATGATCACCGCTTTCGCGATCCCCGACACTTTCAGAACGAAGGATTACGGCTTTACTTTCAACCATTTTCTTAACTCTTTTTCCACCTCCTTCAACTTTCTGCACGTTAAGAAGGGATTGAAGCAGTTCATTTTTGCGCGTGCCAACTCGCTCGGCTCGCAGTTAAGTGATCTTTCCGCCCCGCCGATGGCATATAATTATGAAGTGGTGCCGGCAAACCCCTCACCGGAAGACACCGTTGAAGTGAAGGTCTCGGCATTTTCAGCAAAAGGTTTGCGCGGCGTGACGGCAGTGTTCACCAACACCGTCTCCGGTGATTCAATTTCCCTTCCGATGACATGGTCGCCGGTACCCGGCACGCAACTTCTGGAAGAAAATGACCTTTACACAGTAAAGCTCCCCCCATTGGGACCCAACGCCCGGTATAAAGTAAAATTCAGAATGACCGATAGTCTTAACGCGACCGCGGAGTACCCCCGCTCGAGGAAGATCGAGATAAAGACCCCGGCTGTCGCGGTTAACGGCGTGAAGATCAATGAATTTCTTGCCGATAACACCCTGATACCCGACACCACCGGTGAATTCGACGACTACCTTGAGCTGTACAATTCATCCACCCAACCCGTCACACTGACCGGGATGTACCTGACCGACAATAGTACTGCCCTCACGAAGTGGCGTTTCGATCAGCCCGGGCTTGTCCTCCAGCCGGGCGCGTTCCTCGTTGTGTGGTGCGATGAAGACATCACAGATCCCGGGCTGCACACTAATTTTAAGTTGAGCAAGTCCGGTGAGGAGATATTCCTGACCGCCCCGGATGGCGTCACGGTTCTTGATTCGATAATCTTCGGTCAGCAGACCACGAACGTGTCTTATGGCAGGTTACCGGATGGAGGCCCCGTTTGGGCTTCACTTCCTCCGACCCCCGGATACACGAACGTCCCCGTTTCGGTTGAAGAGGAGACACTTCCCGCGGGTTACACCCTCGGGAGGAACTACCCGAACCCATTCTCAGGGACGGATGGCAGCACCACTTCGGTTGATTACTCCGTAAAAGATGAGGGAGTGCTCTCACTTAAGGTTTACAATTCGCTTGGTGAGGAAGTGGCGGTTCTTGCCGAAGGCTTCACCTTGCCGGGCAGATACACCGCGCGGTTCAGTCCGCGTGATCTTCCTTCGGGGGTCTATTTCCTCCGGATGGAGATAAACGGTTACTTCCAAACCATTAAAATGACTTTTCTGAGGTGATATGAAGAAAACCATTCAGCTTTTCCTTTTCGTACTTTTTACCCTCCCCCTTTTCGCGCAGGCTCCTGAACTGAAAGTGGAGCTGAAGAACACATCGCAGGTTTACTCGGTGGCGGTCTCTCCTGACGGGAAGTGGATGGCAACGGGCACCACCGGCAAAGTGTTCCTCTGGGATCTCGACGCGGGGAAGATGGTCAGATCGCTGAAAGGGTTGGTTTATCCCGTTTTCGCGATCGCGTTTACTACCGATTCGCGATCGCTCCTTCTTGGAATGGGAGACAATAACGTTCAGCAGTGGGACGTTGAGACCTTCACCAAGACTGCCACTTTCTTCGGTCACTCAGCGATGCTGAAAGACCTGAAAGTGTCACCCAACGGCAAATATTTTGTCTCGCTCGATCAAAAGAACAAGGTGATTCTGTGGGATCTCGCAAAAGGAAAAGCCCTCAGGGAGTATGAAATTCAGTCGGCCCTCGTGCACACAGTCGATTTCTCCCCATCGGGGAAGGAGATAATTGTCGGCAAAATGGAGGGTACAATTCCTTTGCTCGATCTCGCGACCGGTAAACCGGTGAAAGAAATTAACACCAGGAAATTCAACAGTGATGATTTTGTGCCGGGAATGAGCACCGACAGCATCACCATGCTCGCTGCACGTGACTACTCGATGGGTAACCTTGTGATCCCTTCAACCGGCAAAATTGTCGGGTTTCACGGTAATCTTATAACTTACTGGGATATCGGCTCGGGAGCGATGAACAATTTCATGAAGTTTGAATTTTCACCCGCGAAAGGTGCCGCGACACCCGACGGGAAAAGGGTGGCGCTCCGTTCGGGGAAGACTTTCAGGCTTCTCGATGCTGAAAAATGGAAGATACTCGACACTTCGGATATCACCCCCGCCGATTTCAATCCGGTCGCGGTTGATCCATTCGGTAGATATTTCGTAACGGGTGAGGTGGATGGCAGCGTGAATTTCATAGAATCAGCCACGGGGAAGAGGGCAATGACCCTTTATGCCTTTGACACCACCGATTGGGCGGTTGTAACCCCCGACGGATACTTCGACGCTTCCCTTGGCGCGATGGGTCTGCTATATTATGTGGACGGACTTGATATCATACCGCTTGAAGCATTTTTCGAGAAGGCGTATTCACCCTCGTTATACCGTTCAGTGGTAGAGGGGAAGAAAGTCGGCACCACTTCCCCCGGAGAGGATGCAAACACAAGAATGGCCAGTTTACCCCCTTCGGTGGCGATCTATTCACCAAATGACGCTCAAATTTCAAAAGAACTTGAAGAAACTCTCACCATGACCGTGACCGATGAAGGGGGCGGCATCGATGAGATCCGCCTTTACCAGAACGGCAAATTGATCGACGTAAAATATTACAAGGAGCGTGTGCCAAAAGCAGGGAACAAGATAACCCTCAACTTCACCGCTCAGATGGTCTCGGGAAATAATATCTTCAAGGCAACTGCTTTTAGCAAAGGGCGCCTTGAAGGGAAGTCGAAACCGGTGGTCATCCGGTACAGCGCTCCGAAACCGGCTTCCACGCTTTACGTGATCGCCACCGGCGTTGACAAGTACGAGAACAGCAAATACGACCTGAACTTCGCTAAAGCCGACGCGGAAGCCTTGTCGAAAACGCTTCAGAACACAAAAAGCACGCTGTTCAAGGAAGTGAAGGTCAAACTCCTCTACGATGCCGATGCCACTATCGCGAAGGTACGCAAGGCATTCAGTGAAGTGGCTGACTCCGCCAAGCCGGAAGACACATTCGTCTTTTACTTCTCGGGCCATGGCGCCTCGGATGAAGACGCCGACGGGAACATGACCGACTTTTTCTTCATTCTTCACGAAGTGCAGCAGATATACGGCAATCCATCCGCCCGCGATCCTTACTCCCTCTCGGGTAAGGAGCTGAAAGAGTGGTCGCTAAAGATAAAAGCACAGAAACAGCTTATCCTAATAGATGCTTGCCAGTCGGGGCAGGCACTTGAGAACTTCGCGATGCGCGGTCCCCAGACAGAGAAGGCGATAATTGATCTCTCAAAAAGCAGGGGGCTATACATAATGGCTGCCTCGGAGGCGGATCAGACGGCAAAGGAGGTGCGCGACCTCGGGCACGGCGTGTTCACATGGTCGATCATCGAAGGGCTTAAGTGTAACGCCGACTTCTTTGAGAAAGACGGCATAATCAACGTGAAAGAGCTTAACCTTTACGTGAACAAAAAAGTAAAAGAGACCGCCCGGAAGTATAATCTGACCCCGCAGCGCCCTGTAAGCTGGGAATATATGAACGATTTCCCCGTGAAAGTTTGCGAATGAAAGAAAATATTTTGTCAGACGTATGTAATTCATTATTTTTGTAGTCTTGATAATTGGAGAAGTAACAAATGGCTAAAACACAGACCTTCGGCGACAAGGCTAAAGGAAAGAAAAAAGATCCGTACACCTCGGTTAAGGTTATCAAGTCAGTGAAAACTGACAAAGGTTCATTCAAGTTCAACGAGAAATTCGTTAAGCTTGATGACATGGCCAAAGTGACGGATATAAAATAAGTTTTGAAAGCGTCTCATCACGGGGCGCTTTTTTTTGAACTTACCCCCTTTTCCATATCGTTTCTTTTCATAAATTGCACCTCTATAAATGATCGTTTAACCGTCAGTCTCTTTGAGCGCTCATCATCAACATATGCCGCTCGTCACACGACAGGAAACTCCCCGGAACTTGTTACCCTGCCGTAAGTAGAATCACTAAACGATTTCAATTTTAATAAACCGGAGACACCCAAAATGAAAACCAAATTCAACCTTTTTTCGGCTTTTTTAGCCATCGCAATCATCGTATCGGTCTGGTCGCCCGACATCTCGGCTCAGAGAAAGAAAAATCAGGTGGAAGTGAATCACGACAGTATCGTGATCGCCACCTATGGCAAACCGGTATACGGTACCGAGCAGTACAAGAAAATTCAGGAAGTGGCAAAGGTACTCAACAAAGCCGCCGGGCTTTCGGGCAACAGCGCGATCCACTTCAAACTTATTCAGAACGAAGAGATCAACGCTTTCGCGTATATTAACGATAGCATCTACGTTCACACAGGACTTTTCAAATCGGTCGGCAACAGCATCGACCAGCTCGCGTTCGTTCTCGCTCATGAGCTCGCTCACGTTATGATGAAGCACCCCGCCAAAGGCGATGAGTTCCTTCAGAAGAACCCCAACGCCACCGAGGAGCAGTTCCTTAAACTGAGCCGCGACATGGAGTTTGAAGCTGACAAATACGCTGTTCTCTACACCATGAGAGCGGGATACTCACCTCTCGGCGGTATCGAGTGGTTCAACTACATGACCAACCAGGGCTACGAGTACACCCCTCACACCATGAACTACGTTACACATCCAAACTTCACTGCCAGAGTGGTAGAGGTTTTCAAGCACATCGCAACCTACTATGAGTACGCCAGAAACTTCGAATACGGTATGATCTACCTCAACTCGGGCGACTACAAGAACGCGATCACCGCTTTCAACAAATTCATCTCGGCTTACCCGAACTTCAAGGAAGGCTACAACAACCTCGCGGTGGCGGTTCTCTCACAGAAGCTCAACCAGAAGGGTATCAAGCTCGAAGTGGCGCTGCCAACAACACTCTCGAAAGTTGACTTCTTCACCAGCATTTTCACAGTGAACACCAAAAGAGGCGAGTACAACCTTAAGAATTCTGAGCTGACAGAAGCTGAAAAAGCCCTCTCGAAAGCGATTGAACTCGACCCCAACTACCTCCAGGCGTACATCAACATGGCGGTTCTGAATACCCTTACAAAGAACTACAAGAGTGCCACCGAAGCAATTGCCAAGGCAGAGAAGGTTACCAAAAAGTCATACGACGTTATGCTTGCCAAGGGTTTCCTCCAGCTCGAGCAGAACAAATACAAGGAAGCAGTTGATATCTTCAAATCAGCCAACACTTCCGAACCGAGCAGACCTGAAGCCCTCTTCAACATGGCTCTCGCGTACACCTACGGCTCGATGAAGAATGAAGCCATCTCAACCTGGAAGTCATTCATCAGCAAGTTCAAAGACAGCTACTACGCCTCTGAAGCGAAGGAAAAACTTGACGTGCTCGAAGGAAAGAAAGCTCCACAGGTTGACAACAAGAAAAAAGATCCTTCACCGAACGATAACAGACCTAACACCAGACCTAAAAACCAGGTTAAGAAGTCATCACTCGCCCCCGGATCGCTCGCTTTCGCAGGTGTCACAATCGGAATGAGCCAGGACGATGTTATGAAGAAACTCAAACTGCCGACTGAAAAAGACAAAGACGAATACGGCGACATCTGGTCATACGATTCACCTTCACTCATCGTCTACTTCGACAAAGAGAACAAGGTTGTAGGTATCACTTCCTTCGACCCGACTGTGAAACTGAACGTAAAGGGAACTACCATCAGCGTTAACAGCAGCCTCGATGAAGTTGCAAAACTGCTCGGCGAAGCTGACTTCACAGACGACTACGGCTCCGAAGTGCAGATGGTTTGGGAACAGTACGGAATTATCCTCTACGCGATCGACGGTATCGTTGCAGGATTGATGATCTACTAAAAATTCCCTCCCGGTCTCCGGAATTTTCTGAAAAGCCGCTCTGATGAAGGGCGGCTTTTTTTATGCCTTTTTCTTGAACACGATTAACAGGATTAGGAAGGTTTTTCAGGATTTTTCTGTCTTGAACACGATTAACAGGATTTCAAAAGATTTACAGGATATCCCCGCTTTGCGGGGGTTACACTCCCCGTAGGGGAGAAATGTCGGTAGGTAACAATTTTAACAATTAATTGCTCCCCGTAGGGGTGCTATTCCGATTAGGGGGATGTACAACACCAGATCACTTTGTGGTATCCGTTGGGGGCGATCTGCCCCGCGGGGGCAAACCAACCCCGCTTCGCGGGGTTTAAAAGGGGTATGGTAGAAACGACAAAAATAAAAAGCACCCCGCCAGGGGTGCAACAGGGGTAGAGGATGTCAGTATTCAAATCATTTTTCTTTTTTTCAAACCTCTCACCCCCTGCCCCCTCTCTCCTTTGCTAAAGGAGCGAGGGGGAAATGGCTGAACCAAAAGCGCTGAATTCCCGTCGCCTCCGCTAATGGGAAAATAACTCGCTTCGCTCAAACAGATTTTCCCATTCACGCTCCGGCTTCCGGTAATTCTCTCCGCGCTTTTGGTTAGGCCATTCTCCCATAAATCATTCGTGCCATTATTTTGAAAGTTTTATGCTTCAGGAGGGGCTACTACTTATTATTGCTTTGTGGCGCAAGTCCCGAAGGGATGCAACTTATTGTTACTTTGTGAAGTCCCGATCCATCGGAACTTGCGTTGCTCCCGCGGGGACAGGCCTCCGGGCAAGCTACCCCCGCTTCGCGGGGGTTACACTCCCCGTAGGGGAGAAATGTCGGTAGGTCACAATTTTAACAATTAATTGCTCCCCGTAGGGGTGCTATTCCGATTAGGGGGATGTACAACACCAGATCACTTTGTGGTATCCGTTGGGGGCGATCTGCCCCGCGGGGGCAAACCAACCCCGCTTCGCGGGGTTTAAAAGGGGTATGGTAGAAACGACAAAAATAAAAAGCACCCCGCCAGGGGTGCAACAGGGGTAGGATTTATTCCGAATATTTTTTTCTCCAATATTCAATCAGATCATCGAAGAAGGGTTCCGGTGTCTGTCGTTTAACCGTCATTTTCGCTAAGCGGTCGAACTCAACGAAATTTTTTGCGATCAAACCATGCTTTCGCGCGATATTCTTGGTGCTCTCATCCAGAAGTTCCCTCGTGACATCCGTGCAACCGCTCTCCATCGCGCCATTTCTTCTCCCGATAAATTCGAGATGTGTCGTGTGCAAAACGACATAGGCGATCAATTTATTATCGTAATAGAAATGGGCGTTTTTATCGGTACTTATCCATAAACCGGGCGCGTTTCCGCTGACAATTTTATCGAAAAAATAATACGCCGACGGGAAAAAATCTTTATATGGTCTTAAAGATGATAAAAATCCGGGTTGCAAATTACTTCCATGCATGATACCTCCAAGTTTCAGGTTGATTTCTATAATGTTAAATGCTCAAGATTACATCCGAAACATAACGACTTCCATTCCAGGTTTTCTATCATTGAATGATAATTTTTGAAATGTTGAATGTTGAAGTCTTGAACACGATTAACAGGATTGAGGAGGATTTTCAGGATAACCCCGCTCCGCGGGGTCAGCCCTGTTAAGGGCTAAGTGTGGATAGAAAAATGTTGTATCAAAACACGTTCTCCGCCAGGGGGACAGTATGATTCGGGGGATATTGTTTAGAACAGACCGGAATTATCTTCCCTGCCCCAATAATCGTTCTGATCTATATTTTGGTTCGGGACATACGCCAATATCTCATCATCTCCCATTTCGATGTGGTGAACGCTCTCCGGGTAATACATTGCCATCCGGGCATTCATGTAATTGACCGCGTTACGGAAATTTTTCTCTTCACTTCCCGAATCGAGGATTTCATGAACCCTGTCATCAAAATAATCGAAATTCTCTGGCAACATTCGCTCATAACTGTCCAATTGCTCCGGCGCGTACTTCCGCAACAACGGATAAAGCACTTCCCAATACCCGCCGCAATACTTATACTCTCCGCGTCCCTGTTCATTCGTCATCCAAACCCTCAGAAGTATCCTGCATCTTTCATCGAGTGGTTTGGGCTGTTTTTTGTTTGTTTTTGACATTTGGTTCCTTTGCATTAAGGATAAAAACGGTGATTAAGCATTATATTTTTCCCATTCTCTCTGCCCGGTGAATTTTCGTGACAGTGTCAAAAAAATCTTCTCCGGTGTTTCAATCCTTGTTATTCTGGAATTGGCTTTAGAAGTTGAGTATCGATCTAAGCTCGATCTCAAGCCCGAATAGTTTCAATCCTTATTATTCTGGAATGGGCTTTAGAAGATACCGCGGTGAGCGCACCCACTGGTTACCGGATCAGTTTCAATCCTTGTTATTCTGGAATTGGCTTTAGAAGTTGGGGATGCGGGTGCCCTGATCGAATATTTGAAGTCTCAATCCTTGTTATTCTGGAATTGGCTTTAGAAGAATCACACAAGACTACCGCCTCGCCCCCGAGCACTAGTTTCAATCCTTGTTATTCTGGAATTGGCTTTAGAAGCTGGTGATGATCTTCTCCTGTCCGGGGATGTACTTTGGTTTCAATCCTTGTTATTCTGGAATTGGCTTTAGAAGTATGAGCTCTACAAGAAGAACAGGAACCTGTTCCTGTTTCAATCCTTGATATTCTGGAATTGGCTTTAGAAGTCTTTTGGCAAGGATTCGGCGGTTATGCTCCATTTAAGTTTCAATCCTTGTTATTCTGGAATTGGCTTTAGAAGACGACCGCCTTCTCAGTCGGTACCGCGCCAAGTTTGTTTCAATCCTTGTTATTCTGGAATTGGCTTTAGAAGAGTAAAAACTCGCTTCGAAAAACATCCTTGAAATTTGTTTCAATCCTTGTTATTCTGGAATTGGCTTTAGAAGGGGATGACGAAGGAAGATGGTAAAGGGAGTTGGGGAGTTTCAATCCTTGTTATTCTGGAATTGGCTTTAGAAGCCAACAGTTCAGGTCTGTCCAACACTATCTCAATGTTTCAATTCTTGTTATTCTGGAATTGGCTTTAGAAGTTTAACGCCATGACAGCGCCATATAAGGTGCTTATGTTTCAATCCTTGTTATTCTGGAATTGGCTTTAGAAGTGGCTGCTTTTTCTTCCAATTTTTCTATTTCAGCGTGTTTCAATCCTTGTTATTCTGGAATTGGCTTTAGAAGAAGTTTCCTGTGAGGAAGTGGCGGTTTCTTTCACGGTTTCAATCCTTGTTATTCTGGAATTGGCTTTAGAAGGATTCCCTAAGATCTTGCAAAGAATATTTGGAATACGTTTCAATCCTTGTTATTCTGGAATTGGCTTTAGAAGAAGAAAGGCACACCCGACACTTATCCATTTTCCAGTTTCAATCCTTGTTATTCTGGAATTGGCTTTAGAAGAGAACGGCATAGCTGGTTTTCAGCGCGTTCGAGAGTTTCAATCCTTGTTATTCTGGAATTGGCTTTAGAAGGAGCTTCATTACGAAGTTTCTTCTTCTTCAGATCGGTTTCAATCCTTGTTATTCTGGAATTGGCTTTAGAAGTTTGGTGTTTTGATTTAATCTATATGGCAACGGAGTTTCAATCCTTGTTATTCTGGAATTGGCTTTAGAAGTTATCACGGTATTGTGATGCAATACGAAAAGAATTGTTTCAATCCTTGTTATTCTGGAATTGGCTTTAGAAGTGCTGATGGGTTCGGGCGGTTTGATGCGGTATTCGTGTTTCAATCCTTGTTATTCTGGAATTGGCTTTAGAAGTTTTTAAGTTGCTTCGCCAAATCAAAGAACTCAAGTTTCAATCCTTGTTATTCTGGAATTGGCTTTAGAAGACCCCGGAAGCGCTTTCCCGTTTCGCCAAAAGAAGTTTCAATCCTTGTTATTCTGGAATTGGCTTTAGAAGATCGTATTTATTCCGAAACTCAACCGCCCTTTGAGTTTCAATCCTTGTTATTCTGGAATTGGCTTTAGAAGTGTGTTTTGAGACTGTGAACGGTCTTTCGATGTCAGTTTCAATCCTTGTTATTCTGGAATTGGCTTTAGAAGAACTATTACAAGTGGTATGGCTCATGCAGGAGCATGTTTCAATCCTTGTTATTCTGGAATTGGCTTTAGAAGCCGGCAATCGTGGACAATGTACCGAGGGAATCACTTGGTTTCAATCCTTGTTATTCTGGAATTGGCTTTAGAAGTGGTGTATCCCTTTCAGACGGTACGACCACAGTCAGTTTCAATCCTTGTTATTCTGGAATTGGCTTTAGAAGTACTTTGGCAAGTGCTTTATCAATGTTGTTTGTATGTTTCAATCCTTGTTATTCTGGAATTGGCTTTAGAAGTAAATTGTTTTATTTTTTCGTTCATTTTCATTGTGTTTCAATCCTTGTTATTCTGGAATTGGCTTTAGAAGAACACTTAATTGGGGCTATGATTTAATCACGGACGCGTTTCAATCCTTGTTATTCTGGAATTGGCTTTAGAAGAGTATAAACAGGGTGAAATTATTTTGAAAGTGAAGTTTCAATCCTTGTTATTCTGGAATTGGCTTTAGAAGACTGTTGCTTTTGCAGTTCGAGAACGACCCGGCAGTTTCAATCCTTGTTATTCTGGAATTGGCTTTAGAAGTCTTTCGAGCTTCATTACGACCCGCCCAATATGTGTGTTTCAATCTTTGTTATTCTGGAATTGGCTTTAGAAGCCGAGCCGGTTACATTGCCCTGCCAGCCTGAAAAGTTTCAATCCTTGTTATTCTGGAATTGGCTTTAGAAGCATAGTTCGTTAGGCTCCACTTGTATTTGTCGATGGTTTCAATCCTTGTTATTCTGGAATTGGCTTTAGAAGTCCACGCAATCCGTGACTTCGTGGCACGATTCAGGAGTTTCAATCCTTGTTATTCTGGAATTGGCTTTAGAAGTTTGCTTTTTGTGCTGGTGTCATTTTATTGTTCCTTGTGTTTCAATCCTTGTTATTCTGGAATTGGCTTTAGAAGGTGAAGGTGAGATCGCCCTTTATTTGCACCGAGTGTTTCAATCCTTGTTATTCTGGAATTGGCTTTAGAAGTTCCATCTCTGCCCGCTTTCGCGAACGCGTCGTAGTTTCAATCCTTGTTATTCTGGAATTGGCTTTAGAAGCGGGCATGATTATCCCAGAACGCCTCGACCGCTGCGTTTCAATCCTTGTTATTCTGGAATTGGCTTTAGAAGCTTTTGAACTATCCGGAAAATCCGGATGGTTGGAAGTTTCAATCCTTGTTATTCTGGAATTGGCTTTAGAAGAGGTATCAAGAGATGACATTCACTTGCTCGGATATGAAGTTTCAATCCTTGTTATTCTGGAATTGGCTTTAGAAGACGAAAAACCCAAAGGCAAAGCCGGCCGCCCGCGGTTTCAATCCTTGTTATTCTGGAATTGGCTTTAGAAGCGTTGTCATCGGTCAGATAGTTTCCGCTATCGTCGGGTTTCAATCCTTGTTATTCTGGAATTGGCTTTAGAAGGTTATGCGGCCACCGCGTGGCTCTTTTTTGATAATGTTTCAATCCTTGTTATTCTGGAATTGGCTTTAGAAGAATTCGAGTTCGTCTTCTTCAATACGAGTTCTTTGGTTTCAATCCTTGTTATTCTGGAATTGGCTTTAGAAGTCTGCAGGAAGTGCTAACATCTCGGCTTGGCTGGGTTTCAATCCTTGTTATTCTGGAATTGGCTTTAGAAGCTTACAAAGTTTGTAAGAAAGTGCGATTTTGGGCGTTTCAATCCTTGTTATTCTGGAATTGGCTTTAGAAGGAAGCTGTAGAACTCTTTCAGCGCTTCCAACGCAGGTTTCAATCCTTGTTATTCTGGAATTGGCTTTAGAAGTGTTCTTGTATATTTCCATCGCATGTTCGGTTTTCGGTTTCAATCCTTGTTATTCTGGAATTGGCTTTAGAAGTATATACGGCACTGCATTTGCCGAAGCCGCCGGGGTTTCAATCCTTGTTATTCTGGAATTGGCTTTAGAAGTCGATCTTCCCATCCTCGCCGACCCATGAGATGCAATGTTTCAATCCTTGTTATTCTGGAATTGGCTTTAGAAGGTTTCATGGGTGGTATGTTCCGTCAATGGAGAGAGTTTCAATCCTTGTTATTCTGGAATTGGCTTTAGAAGGAGCAAGTCAGGGCAAGGCTTAGGCAATTCGATATGTTTCAATCCTTGTTATTCTGGAATTGGCTTTAGAAGTGGCTCGATCATGGTGTATATCCCGCGCTTTTATTGTTTCAATCCTTGTTATTCTGGAATTGGCTTTAGAAGGCCACGCAACAGCCGCTCGCCGGTGGCCACTGGTAGTTTCAATCCTTGTTATTCTGGAATTGGCTTTAGAAGTACATTATTAGGGAAAATGAGAAAAATAGAAAACTGTTTCAATCCTTGTTATTCTGGAATTGGCTTTAGAAGTGGGAAAAGGAAAGTTTGATTTTGGAGACTGGATTCGTTTCAATCCTTGTTATTCTGGAATTGGCTTTAGAAGATTTTGAGGACATTTTTAGCGTGATTACGGACGGCTGTTTCAATCCTTGTTATTCTGGAATTGGCTTTAGAAGTTGACATAAATGTTCCCGAACGCACCGCCCTGAGTTTCAATCCTTGTTATTCTGGAATTGGCTTTAGAAGACCGGATCATACAACACCGGAACATGCTTTGCGCTGTTTCAATCCTTGTTATTCTGGAATTGGCTTTAGAAGGTGGGGCGTATGCTTGGCGCTTGGATAAAAACAGGTTTCAATCCTTGTTATTCTGGAATTGGCTTTAGAAGGATGAAGATTTCTGGGCCGCTCACACCGGAATGGGGTTTCAATCCTTGTTATTCTGGAATTGGCTTTAGAAGGAAAATTGAGGAGAAATTGAAACAATACAGAGGGGTTTCAATCCTTGTTATTCTGGAATTGGCTTTAGAAGGCAGGATGTCAATCCGCAGGTATGGGCGACTGCAGTTTCAATCCTTGTTATTCTGGAATTGGCTTTAGAAGATGGAAGAAAACGACAATGTAGTTTTGTTCTGGGAGTTTCAATCCTTGTTATTCTGGAATTGGCTTTAGAAGGTTTCGCGTCGCGCGCGATCAGATAATTTGCCCCTTGGTTTCAATCCTTGTTATTCTGGAATTGGCTTTAGAAGATCACTCCATTTCGATTCCACAGCGGCCCGATATGTTTCAATCCTTGTTATTCTGGAATTGGCTTTAGAAGATCGGTTGGCTGGGTTGCAGTTTCGCGATCGGTGTGTTTCAATCCTTGTTATTCTGGAATTGGCTTTAGAAGTGAAGCCGTCAGGATCGAAAACGCACGACCGATGAGTTTCAATCCTTGTTATTCTGGAATTGGCTTTAGAAGATCGCAGAAGACATTCGGTATTCGGGTTCAATCTAGTTTCAATCCTTGTTATTCTGGAATTGGCTTTAGAAGGTTATTACAAGGTTTATGAACATGCTGAGGATGTGTTTCAATCCTTGTTATTCTGGAATTGGCTTTAGAAGGCAACGGCGCTTGAGATCGAGCGCCTTTTCACGCAGTTTCAATCCTTGTTATTCTGGAATTGGCTTTAGAAGCAAGAAACAGACTGGACGGCGGCCTTCAGCAAGAGTTTCAATCCTTGTTATTCTGGAATTGGCTTTAGAAGCGCTCACGCCCCTGCAGAAGCCTTATCCTGCCCTGTTTCAATCCTTGTTATTCTGGAATTGGCTTTAGAAGATGTTGTTCAGCGCTATCACATCTGACATGACTAGTTTCAATCCTTGTTATTCTGGAATTGGCTTTAGAAGTAGAGAGCGCGTGGAATACCCATGCGATACATGTGGGTTTCAATCCTTGTTATTCTGGAATTGGCTTTAGAAGTTTACCGGTACGGTAAGGATCGATACACAGTACGGGTTTCAATCCTTGTTATTCTGGAATTGGCTTTAGAAGGAGAGCATCTTGTTTGATCGCTTTATCTCCGAACTTGTTTCAATCCTTGTTATTCTGGAATTGGCTTTAGAAGGAGCTGTCACTGTGCATTTTATGACAGGGTAAGGTAGTTTCAATCCTTGTTATTCTGGAATTGGCTTTAGAAGTGTTCCCTTTCTTTGGTTGAAAAACATGAAAACTGGTGTTTCAATCCTTGTTATTCTGGAATTGGCTTTAGAAGGTGCTCTTTTCGTCTTTGCCCCCGCCTTTCGGAGCGTTTCAATCCTTGTTATTCTGGAATTGGCTTTAGAAGTTGACAGCACGACCAGCGCGAAAAAGCTGAGCACAAGTTTCAATCCTTGTTATTCTGGAATTGGCTTTAGAAGACTTCAAAGACGGAGATATGGGTCAGCCATATATTGTTTCAATCCTTGTTATTCTGGAATTGGCTTTAGAAGTTGAATTGTGTTTAGTTTTTAATCGTGGGAACGAATGTTTCAATCCTTGTTATTCTGGAATTGGCTTTAGAAGATCCTTTCGAAGTCCCGCGGTCATGAAAAAATATAGTTTCAATCCTTGTTATTCTGGAATTGGCTTTAGAAGTGTATCGTCGAGCCAGCAGATGACTTCCTGAAGAGTTTCAATCCTTGTTATTCTGGAATTGGCTTTAGAAGTTGCAGTGAAACCGGGAGCAGTTTGCAGAGCCTGCGTTTCAATCCTTGTTATTCTGGAATTGGCTTTAGAAGTCTATCTTCTAAACTCATCGGACCGGTACCATCCATGTTTCAATCCTTGTTATTCTGGAATTGGCTTTAGAAGCCCCCGCCCCGCGTCAAACGATTCGAAACGCCCGGTTTCAATCCTTGTTATTCTGGAATTGGCTTTAGAAGTTGACTTGCCTTCTTGCTCCCCTGAGCATGCCTATAGTTTCAATCCTTGTTATTCTGGAATTGGCTTTAGAAGTTTTTGCCCTTGTTTGGGCGGTGAAGTCGATTATGTTTCAATCCTTGTTATTCTGGAATTGGCTTTAGAAGTCGAGGCGTTCAATGCTACAATTAACACCCTGAAGTTTCAATCCTTGTTATTCTGGAATTGGCTTTAGAAGTGCAAGGGCTGCTGTCGTATCATTCGCCGGGAGTGGTTTCAATCCTTGTTATTCTGGAATTGGCTTTAGAAGGGCACGACTTATGAGGGTTATTGCAAAACCGCAAAGTTTCAATCCTTGTTATTCTGGAATTGGCTTTAGAAGTATAAGCCAAACGAGGGGAGATTTTTTCAGATTGATGTTTCAATCCTTGTTATTCTGGAATTGGCTTTAGAAGTCGGAAAACAGTTTGACGAAGCAGTTGGCAAAGCCGGTTTCAATCCTTGTTATTCTGGAATTGGCTTTAGAAGAAGCAACTGCAATATTTGCCCGTTCCAATCGTTTAGTTTCAATCCTTGTTATTCTGGAATTGGCTTTAGAAGAAGCAACAGATTATTTACGCCCGCGCTTGTAAGGGTGTTTCAATCCTTGTTATTCTGGAATTGGCTTTAGAAGAAGAGAATCAGACCGCCTGTTTATTACCACCGACCGTTTCAATCCTTGTTATTCTGGAATTGGCTTTAGAAGGCGGCGGCACACCTTTCATGGCAAGAGGCGGAGGGGTTTCAATCCTTGTTATTCTGGAATTGGCTTTAGAAGTGTTCCGTTTGCCGCTTCATTAATTGAGGCCGCGAGTTTCAATCCTTGTTATTCTGGAATTGGCTTTAGAAGAACCGGTTCAAGTTGTTCAATTACCCCGTCGTGATGTTTCAATCCTTGTTATTCTGGAATTGGCTTTAGAAGATGCAGGCATGGTTGGATGGTAAAACTATCCAAGGTTTCAATCCTTGTTATTCTGGAATTGGCTTTAGAAGTGTATGGAAGCCACAGAAGCAATTAGAAAGGAAAAGGTTTCAATCCTTGTTATTCTGGAATTGGCTTTAGAAGTAGTAGTGTATATTCGTAAAAAAAAAGTCCCTAATGTTTCAATCCTTGTTATTCTGGAATTGGCTTTAGAAGAAGAACCTGTTTGCATAGGAGGTTCTTATTATAGGTTTCAATCCTTGTTATTCTGGAATTGGCTTTAGAAGACAAATTCTTTACGATGAAAAGTGTAAGGAAGTAAGTTTCAATCCTTGTTATTCTGGAATTGGCTTTAGAAGTTCTCTGTTATTGTAATCCTACCATGGCGAATTATGTTTCAATCCTTGTTATTCTGGAATTGGCTTTAGAAGTAAAGAACGCCCGTACCGGTGAGGAAATCCCTTGGTTTCAATCCTTGTTATTCTGGAATTGGCTTTAGAAGAAAAGAAACCAAGCTATACTATATTGTCAATGGTATGTTTCAATCCTTGTTATTCTGGAATTGGCTTTAGAAGGGGTTCGCCTGCAGAAGTTTCTTGAAGAAAGCTATGTTTCAATCCTTGTTATTCTGGAATTGGCTTTAGAAGCTTTCAAGTTAGTTAAAGGTATCGATATAGGCTTCTGTTTCAATCCTTGTTATTCTGGAATTGGCTTTAGAAGTGAAGGGTCTTCGAAGACGGAGCGCGCGCATTATTGTTTCAATCCTTGTTATTCTGGAATTGGCTTTAGAAGTGTTGATATGAAGCAGCAACTTAGAGAATACCAAGTTTCAATCCTTGTTATTCTGGAATTGGCTTTAGAAGTGTTCTGTTTTCACTCCCGACCGGGGGCGGTAAAAGTTTCAATCCTTGTTATTCTGGAATTGGCTTTAGAAGAAGTAAAATTATCGTCGTAATCCTTTTGAACTTTAGTTTCAATCCTTGTTATTCTGGAATTGGCTTTAGAAGTTCGTTTTAGCAGATCAGTTATTGTGCAATACATTTGTTTCAATCCTTGTTATTCTGGAATTGGCTTTAGAAGTCAAATACTAATCCGGAACCGGGTATAAGCGCCCGGTTTCAATCCTTGTTATTCTGGAATTGGCTTTAGAAGATGGTTCCGACGACCGGGAGCGGCGGCAATTCTTTGTTTCAATCCTTGTTATTCTGGAATTGGCTTTAGAAGTTGACACGAAGGAGATGCCAGAATATGCGAACGGAGTTTCAATCCTTGTTATTCTGGAATTGGCTTTAGAAGCTTGCGGGAGATATTTGATTCCCATAAGCAAGAGCAGTTTCAATCCTTGTTATTCTGGAATTGGCTTTAGAAGTCCTTTATTTTGTAGATTTCTATCAGTTTCGATGTGTTTCAATCCTTGTTATTCTGGAATTGGCTTTAGAAGCAGCCGGCTGTATCTCAGTTTCTTTTATACCGACAGTTTCAATCCTTGTTATTCTGGAATTGGCTTTAGAAGTATTCGCATCCAAAGTTGTTGCTGTTGTAGTTGCTGGTTTCAATCCTTGTTATTCTGGAATTGGCTTTAGAAGTTATGCTTCGCATGATCCTGAAATGTACCTCGATAAGTTTCAATCCTTGTTATTCTGGAATTGGCTTTAGAAGCACACGACCGGGCATAAAACATACATTTCAGATTAGTTTCAATCCTTGTTATTCTGGAATTGGCTTTAGAAGTCGTAACGAGCCCTACGGAGGCGTAACCGTGGGACTGTTTCAATCCTTGTTATTCTGGAATTGGCTTTAGAAGTTTATTTCAATGTCTCTTACATCGACGCCTGCCATGTTTCAATCCTTGTTATTCTGGAATTGGCTTTAGAAGAATACTGTCTTCTATCTTATGTTTTGCTATACACTGTTTCAATCCTTGTTATTCTGGAATTGGCTTTAGAAGGATTTAGCAACCGTTTCAAGGTCTGATTTTAGGAGTTTCAATCCTTGTTATTCTGGAATTGGCTTTAGAAGTATTAAGAAGGTAAAAAGTGGTATCACCGCGCGCGTGTTTCAATCCTTGTTATTCTGGAATTGGCTTTAGAAGCCGCCTGTTCACTCACGCAATTAATTGACTTGTCAGTTTCAATCCTTGTTATTCTGGAATTGGCTTTAGAAGAGGTTGTAATATCCAACAACACCGTCAATCGAAAAGTTTCAATCCTTGTTATTCTGGAATTGGCTTTAGAAGATTGCCTCAATCGCTTCCATTGTTTCGGAAACTGTGTTTCAATCCTTGTTATTCTGGAATTGGCTTTAGAAGTATTGTCTTTACGGGGTAACATTTACGCTTAATTAGTTTCAATCCTTGTTATTCTGGAATTGGCTTTAGAAGGTAAAATACGGTGTCGGTTGTCCGGATATTGTTAAGTTTCAATCCTTGTTATTCTGGAATTGGCTTTAGAAGTCCGGCCGGTAAGCGGATATTTCGCAAAGAATTTGGTTTCAATCCTTGTTATTCTGGAATTGGCTTTAGAAGTCCAAGTTTTGGGTGATATACGAGTTGGAGAGGCGGTTTCAATCCTTGTTATTCTGGAATTGGCTTTAGAAGATTAAGAAGTTCGCGCCGATTCAACTATGCACACAGTTTCAATCCTTGTTATTCTGGAATTGGCTTTAGAAGAGGGATATTATCAATGAAACCCGGATACCATGCAAGTTTCAATCCTTGTTATTCTGGAATTGGCTTTAGAAGTATTAGCGACCGAAATAGAGGCGAGCGAATCTTTCAGTTTCAATCCTTGTTATTCTGGAATTGGCTTTAGAAGCGGGTTTGAAACCGTGTCGTCTGTTTCCGTCGCCTGTTTCAATCCTTGTTATTCTGGAATTGGCTTTAGAAGAATACCGCCTCCCGCAAAAGGTCTTTGTGCTTGATGTTTCAATCCTTGTTATTCTGGAATTGGCTTTAGAAGGGAATTTTATATCATGCTCCGACAAAAAAGCAGCCGGTTTCAATCCTTGTTATTCTGGAATTGGCTTTAGAAGATCACAAAAGACGGTGAAGAGGAAGCCCCGCCGGAGTTTCAATCCTTGTTATTCTGGAATTGGCTTTAGAAGTTAAAGGAGATTTGTAACATGGCTGACACGAACTAGTTTCAATCCTTGTTATTCTGGAATTGGCTTTAGAAGAAGAAGTGGTGGATCCGTCAGAACCGCCATCGCTACGTTTCAATCCTTGTTATTCTGGAATTGGCTTTAGAAGTCGATACTGTGAAAGCACGATTGTTCGCGGATTGCGTTTCAATCCTTGTTATTCTGGAATTGGCTTTAGAAGAACCCCGGAAGCGCTTTCCCGGTTCGCCAAAAGAAGTTTCAATCCTTGTTATTCTGGAATTGGCTTTAGAAGTGGAGTCCGCCGGCACCTCATTCATGGTGGCGCCTGTTTCAATCCTTGTTATTCTGGAATTGGCTTTAGAAGAATCGGAACGTGAGCGCGCGGTCGTGACGACATAGTTTCAATCCTTGTTATTCTGGAATTGGCTTTAGAAGTCCAATGCCGCCGAAAATGGTGGCTATCCGAAAAATGTTTCAATCCTTGTTATTCTGGAATTGGCTTTAGAAGTTCGGGGCGGTTTGAATTACCGGAAATGTCCGGGGTTTCAATCCTTGTTATTCTGGAATTGGCTTTAGAAGTGGACTATTAGGTCTATAATCGCCGTAACTCCTTTATGTTTCAATCCTTGTTATTCTGGAATTGGCTTTAGAAGTTTTCGACACAAACGGCGTATGTCTTCCCCCCGCCGGTTTCAATCCTTGTTATTCTGGAATTGGCTTTAGAAGTTCACTTGATGTGATTGAGGAATGTGTAAATGCGTGTTTCAATCCTTGTTATTCTGGAATTGGCTTTAGAAGTTTCAAGCCATGTCCTCGACGATTCCGCGAATTACATGTTTCAATCCTTGTTATTCTGGAATTGGCTTTAGAAGAGGGGATGCCAAACTACGCGCGCGGTCAGTGGAAGTTTCAATCCTTGTTATTCTGGAATTGGCTTTAGAAGTGCTCTTGCTATTGTAAGCCACCACAGTCACCTTAGTTTCAATCCTTGTTATTCTGGAATTGGCTTTAGAAGTGAACCGTCAGAGGGACCAACCGCGACAGCGTCCTGTTTCAATCCTTGTTATTCTGGAATTGGCTTTAGAAGCATTCTCCTCAGCTCTTTCCAACATGCGGTAATAGTTTCAATCCTTGTTATTCTGGAATTGGCTTTAGAAGGAAAGATGTGTAGCTTTTGGCATACCGCCGGTGATGTTTCAATCCTTGTTATTCTGGAATTGGCTTTAGAAGTTTATAAGGTTAGCACAAAACCATACATCAACATTTTGTTTCAATCCTTGTTATTCTGGAATTGGCTTTAGAAGTATTACCAATAAGAATATCTATTATCGCGGCGATAAGTTTCAATCCTTGTTATTCTGGAATTGGCTTTAGAAGAGCCCGCGTTTTTAAGTATGCAAATATAAATGGTTTAGCTCAATTTTAGTTGGTTTAATTAACCGGTTCTTTGATAGAAAATATGGGTGAAATCAGCCTTTTAAGCCCTCGTCCCGTAAACTTTGATTACTGTAAGCTGTTGTTATACATCAGTTTACAATTCTGTAAGGCGAAAACTTTGATAAATTGCCGGGCGGAAATCTATTTTGGACATATATTCCCATATGTGCACTGGATGCATTTTTTGTAATTCGCGTGTGTTTCCGGCAGTGTGGATGTTTGTACAAGATCAAGTATCTCCTCTGCCACACTTCTGACACTTGCCATATCGGCGGGGGTTACCGGCACTTCCACCAGTTTGTTTTTCGATCTCGTATATACCAGAAAACCTCTTGTAACGTTTCTCGCTGTGGTCTTTTGTATCAACCATGAGTAACAGTAAAGCTGCGTTTTGTATGTATCGTAAATCTCGCCCTCGAACTTCGCGAACTTGTAGTCGAGAGGTGCTGCCGTACCATCATTCAAGAAGAGTATCTCATCAATAACTCCTCTAAGAATGTCATCCGAGAGGTAAACATCTGAAACTTTGCTTTCAACACCGATCTTCTTACGCAAATAGTCGGCGTTGACGTTCAACTTCTCTTCGTGGATGTTCCTCCCCTTCATCACCTTGTAGTTCTTTTCTTCGAACTGGGGGATTTTCAATACGTGTTCAAAATATGTGAACCGGGGACAGTATAAATACTCTATTATGACTGAAGGGGTGATACTGAACATCGCGGCCTAAAGTAACATGTTTTTCAAATCGCCGGAGACATATTTTTTGTCGAATGCCTGGCCGAGCAGAACGGTTTGATTGAAATCCTTACGGCTCATTGGGAACATATAGATGCTGTCTTCATCCTCATTGAAAAGATCCTCGAATCTGATCTGAAGCGCATCCATTTCATTTTCGTCGAGATTCCCGACAAAGCAAGAATACTGAACCCTGTTAAGCCCTGATTGCAGACAGGCTTTTGCCACCTTCCCGCGTGTTTTATCGTTTTTGATGTCGTAGAGAACCCAACAGATCATTGCTACGCCTGCATCTCTGATGTAAGAAGATATTCAAAATCCGCGGGGTTAAATTCCTTCTTAAGTAACTGCATGGCGGTTGCATGAGCTTCGAGGCGGATTATATTGTCAACTGCCTGACTTTTGTTCCGGTATTTCTGTTTGTTCTCACTGAAAACCTTTGTCAGTTCTTCAATCAGGAGTGCCTTTCCTTCTTTGTTCAATTGCACGCCCTCAAGCACTTTGTCGGCATGTTTCAAAGAGACTTTTTTCTGAGAGAAGAGTTTGAACACTGCTTCCTCGCAGTAAACCCTGAATGGTTCAACAAAATCGTAGACCATGCTAAGCATGTTATAATCGTCACGGTGGAGGAATCCGAGATATGGGTCGATACCTGCAGTTACAAGCGCCTTCTCAATCTTTCCGTACAGTACCCCGTAACTGTAGTTAAGAAACGAGTTAAAATGATCTTTCGCGGGCCGGAAACTTCTCCCCTCAAATCTGAAGTCAGCCGGGATGAGTTCACCCAAGAGGGAGAAGTAAACCCTGCCCTGGGAACCTTCAATTCCTCTCAAAAGTGCCGCGGGGTCGTCGGTTGATCCTGCATCAAAGTTGGCTAATTTCGCAATCCCTTCATTGATCGCCGTCACGGCTTCGTCGATCGGTTTTTTCTTTTCGGGGCGGTGTTTCTTCAATCTTGTGATGAAATCGATCCGGCCTTCTGCTTTTGCTTTAAGCCATACTGCTGCCATTCTGAGCCCCTCGCCATTTACTGAGGCGTAGAGTTGTGCTTTGCGGATTTTTGTAGTTGAACCAAGTCCGGGAAACCAAACCCTTCCGACGGGATCGTTAAATCTATCGAGGAAGATAATGTCGATATTATTCATAAGGGCAAGTTCCGCTGCTCCACCGGAGATCGCCGCGCCCTGATTAAGGGAAATAGTGGTGATTTTGGAAGGGGAGAAGAGTTTCTTGATCTCCTGTTGCCCGTTTCTTATTATGATCTCAAACATTCCATCTTTTACATGCACATAGGCACCGTATGAATCAATCGTAAGATACAACAGGTACCCCTTTCTCCACTATTGTTCCGAATCCACGGGAGACGGCTTTGCCCAACCCGCAGAGGGGTGGAAGCAACACGTTGGTGGTAAACTCACCTTTAAATGTGAGCATCCGGTTCTCTTTGAAGTTGGAGTGATCAGCCCTGGCATCCATAATCACGAGAATTTTACCTTCTTCGTGGTGGCCGATCGATTTGAACATGCTTAGAATGTTTCCCGTGAGAATCTTTTTAAGCATGTCGTTCCTCTCGAGGGTGTGCGACGCTTCTTTGTACTTCTTAAAATTCTCTTCATTCAGCGCCATCCAATTGGTCAGGAACCTGTAGGTGTGAAGCTCGTCATCAACACCGGTATACCGGGTGTCTGACCCAATGAACTTTTCTGATATCCTGTACCGGGAATCATCAATCACCAATTCCCTGATCTCCATGAAAAGCTGTCTAAGTAATACTGCCCCATCCTCAAGACCGATAATGAAGGGCTGCCCATCAATTACCTTGTACTGAACGAAAGGGTATTTGTAGCGGAGTGTGCCGTCTTCAAGATGGTTATGTAGAAGTGGTGATCTCTCCTTGAACAGATTACCGATGTAGCCCCTCAGCTTTACTGCATCCCGGGTTTTCAGCGAGATATCGGGACAATGGAAGATGGCATGGTCTATCTTTTTCATAATACCGCAGTGGTGTTTTTTGTGAATCCGCGATTCTCTCTGAAATCGCATGGCGAGTAAGAATAAAATGTGTCGTTAAGTTCAGGGTCCCAAACCTGAAAACCAAACTCCGGCTCGCGGTTAAAGATGTTGATCCTTTCGTCTTCCCTGACGCTCACATTTATCACGAAATCGTAAAACCGCGCTTTGATTGAGGCGAAATCCCGCTTCTTCTCATAAGAGGGGATATCTTTCCGCATGATATCTTTGAATTGCTGCCAAAGCTCCCTGGCTTCATCGTTCACGAAGAGATACACCGGAACCTGGTTCCCAAGATCCTCGATCAGATTGAATGTACCGGCGCTCTCATAGTTAAGATCGCAGAGTTCCTTAAGCACATTATCGGAAAGATTCTCAGAGTATTCCTTCAATTTCTTGAAATAGGCGCTGATAAGTTTGAGGAAATCTTCTTCCGGCACTCCTTCCTCAGGGATATTCTCTTTCAGAATATTTCTTGAACATTCCAGCAATATACTCCCGTAAACGCGGGCGCTTTTATCCTGGTCTTTTCCGAAAACAAAAATGAAAACATCAGCCGGTGAAGATGCCTTGTTGTAACGGTTCGCCCTTCCGGCGGCCTGCAATATTGAATCGACCGGGGCGATCTGTCTGAACACGGTATCGAATGAAATATCCACACCCGCCTCAACCAATTGTGTGGTGATTAATATCTTTCTTCCCGGCGACGCGTCTTTTTTGATCTTGTCATTGATGATTATCTTTCTCTCAAAAGGGGAGACCGAGGTTGAGAGGTAATAAACTTTTTCATCAGGCAGCGCGCCTCCGGTCAGCTCAAAAAGGGATGCTGCCGCTGCTTTGGTGTTCAGTATCACCATAATGTCCTTTTCAGGATGTGTCGCGGCATATTCGAGCAGATGTTCCGCGAAAGCCTCCACATTTTCAAAAGGGCTTTCGAGCATGTTATGAAGCCGTGTGCGGTTGAAGAGCCTGAAAAAACTTTGGTGATCCGGGACGAGTTCCTCTATCTCTTCCCCGGGGGTGAAGATCAAAGGCTGCGTGGCGGTAAGAAGAATGAAGTAGACATCGTAAACTTCAGCAAAAACCTTCAGAACATTGTTAACTAATTTCCAATGAATATATGGGAGGTTTTGCACTTCATCAAGCACGATCACGGAGCCCGCGAGATTCGGCAACTTAAGCAGCCGGCTTTTTGAGTTTGTGATCAGTGTGCCGAAAAGCTGGACAAATGTTGTTACCACGATCGAAGACTCCCATGTCTCGATCAGAAACTCGCTCTTCTCCGCGCCCACCGAATCATCTCCAGCCTTGTAAACGGGGTCGGCAAGGTGGTGGTGCTTGATCATCATTCTTGAATCATCCGTTTGGATGATGTCACCATACACCCCGAAAGTCTGATCAATGATCGAGGTGAACGGGATCGTAAAAACCATTCTACGCTCACCCCCGGCAAGTTTGCACAACTCCAATGCCGCCCGGAATGAAGTGATTGTCTTCCCGAGTCCGGTTGGCAGGGTTATAGAATAAAATCTTTTCCCGGGTTTGAAGATTGTCCGCAGGTTTTCAAGCACACCGGAATATGCCTTCTCTTTTTGCCTGTCAATCTCACTTTTCGCCTCGCCAAATCCCATCCTGGCGCGATAATTTTCAACTATATCATGAGGTACGGGGGTGGGTGAGAGATCAAGGTCGCTGAGGATCACATCCTTCTTGTCGCTGTTCAAGAGTATGGAGATCAGGCTCAAGCCGAGGAAGTAATACTCGAGTCTTTTGTTTCCATCAAGCCTTTTGAACGAGAGCGACTGTATAACGATGTTTGACGATTTTTTTAATCCGGGAACATCCATTCCTTCCACAAGCTCACGGAGGTCAACATCCAAACCCGTGAATTTTTGCACCAATGCCGAAATTCTTGAGAGGTCTTCACAATCAATCGCAGCGAGCTGTTTCGCGAGTACCTCCGTTTCGTACGCTGAACCCGGAAGATTGCTTTCACTGATCGCGTTACCGGGATTTCCGTGGTGACGCTTAACCGCGAGAAAGGTCAGGAGTGGAAGAAAGGCGGCAAGCACCGCGTCTTTCACTTCACCGGCGATCGACCTCTGCAACACTTCCCGCGTCACGACTGCAGAAACTTTAGCGTGAGCTTTCAGATCTTTGTCAAAGGGTTCATCGGTCAAAAGATACTTTTGAAAGTAGGTGGTTGCCTTCCCAAGATCGTGAAGGGCGGCAGCGAGAAGCACCGCCCTTTCAAGATGTTCAGGGGAAACGATGGAAAACTTGAGACCGGCTCGCCCGAAAGTTTTCCGCGCGTTTTCAGCAACACGTGCCAAGTGGTTCCCAAGCCGTTCCCCCGGATGGGAGAAAGAATTTGTATCAGAGAAAGAGAATGTTTCCATGGTCAGGTACGTTTATGTATGATTCAACTTTTGCTTTTACCGGTTGTCCGGTTACCTCATAGATCACTTCAGCGTACTCTGTTGTTTTCCGGTTCTTTGGGAGTGAACCCTCTGTCACAGGTTTAACCGTTGTATCTTCGAGGTCAATCACCATTTCCATCGGCATGATTGCAGAGGAATATTTGTGATCAGGGTTGATCTCGATATTCCTTCCCGGGCAGATGTTGAGATTGATCGCCGATATGATCTCAACCGGACCGGACGATGGGGTCTCACTCGCTTCTACACAGTTGACAAAAGTAACATCCGAGGTCAGTTGTGCCAGCCCAAGGTATGGCTGAAAAGTGAAGTCTTTTCGCGTTATTCGGTCCTGAAGTTCCTCGAACAAAAGGGGGTCAGTATGCGCGAAAAATATCCTGTACCGTGGTTCAGCGACAAATTCGAAGCGAACTTGTGTCCTGTTTTTGATCCGGTACATTCCCTCTTTTGTGTTTATCAGGTTGAATCCATACCCCTGCTTCCGGACCGGGTTCAACACCTGCACAGCAATCGATGCCTTTTCTTTCAGGAAGTGGCCATAGTACTCCTCCCTGCCAATTCCCAGGATGGCACCGGTTAACCCTGTAACAGCGGTCCTGGTGGGGATCGTGTATGTCAGCGGTGAACTGGTTGTATTGAACTTCCGGAAATGAGCAAACTCACCCGAAATGTCAAAAATCAGAATTTTCATCTTGATCTCCGTCCGGCTTAAGCCAGGATACCGGATACAGTTTCCGTGATGCCTTCTTTTATTTTGACTTCCTGGCCTTTTACCACTCCTTTAAGATGCGGATCAACCCATACTTCGATACTTTCGATCTTGTCTGCCACTTTTCCGAGGGACTCGATGAGCTCAGTCAGGTCAAGCGAGTAGTCGTTGAGCGAACGGATCGCTTCCTCGTTGATCTCGCTGTTTAGTTTGACTTTCTGCCTTAAGCCGCCGAGATAGAAAGAGTCTTTAAATGTCACGGCGAGAAGAAGGAGTGGCTTCTGCCCGAATTTTGAACGGGAGATCAGGTTTTTCGTGCCATCCCATAAACCTTTGTAGAGTAGTCTCAGGTCTTCCCGCGACATTCCGGTTTTTTCAGCGGCCTTGTCGTTAACGATTCCGTTGAAGCCTATCACGGCATAGGGGAGTTTGTACTCTGTCCGGAAAGTTGCCTGCTTCATTTTGTCACCGGAAGCGAACGCGCCTGTTCCTTGCTCGGTGGTTATCTCCACCTTGTTGAAAGACCTGCCCATCTGGAACTGAACGGGACCGGTCAGTGTGATAGAGTCTCCCTTCAGTGGTATTACTCCACCGAATACCCTGATGTCGATACATGCATCCAATACAGTTTTTTGTTCTTCCTGAAAATCGACTGCACGGCGTTTCCCGTCTTTTACGTACAATTTAAGGGGATCTTTATCGTCAGAATAAAATGTTTCCCTGACAAAGATGTCTTTCCCGTTTTGTCCGTTATATCCCTCATATTCATACCAATAATCTCTGACAGTTCTTTTCAGCCTGACATCAGACACCAGTGCTGTGTTGGTTTCGGGATCAAAACGGGGTCGGTTCTCGTTTAGGGGATCACCGTTTGGATTGGCGTTTTCAATATCATAGATAAAAAGGATCTCGGTTTTTTTTGTGATTGGGTTACTCATTGTTCTCTCCCGGTTCTGTTTGTGATTTGAATTTGAATTGTGTTTCCATTCCTGTTACGAAGTAGAAAGAAATTTCTGCGGATGAAGCGGTCTTAATTTCCGGAAGCATCAGGTTAAAGTATTCGACCATCAGCTTGCGGAGGTTCCCATACGCGTAGGTGTCATAATACTGCTGTAACTTGGAGAGTGCCTCAACATAAATGTTTTCGACATCACCCCCGGCGATTTTATACCCCTTAAGCTTTTTCTCGAACGGGGTATTCTTCAATCTGAACTGTTGAGCGTTCATGACAAGTTTTACCAGAATTCCTAACAGGAAGACACCAACTTTGTAATCTTTGTTAAAAAATACCGGATTATCATCAATGAATGCCTTCAAGGCATCAAGGTCGATGCCACCCTTGCCGGGATTTTCAATTTCCTGCGGCATTTTCACCTCATTTTTAGTTGTGTTGATCTTCAATGACCCCAGGTAATGAAGGAAGTAGATTACCGAGATCGCGTCTATAATTAATTTTCTGAGTGACTGGTAGGGCTTACCCTGTAGTTTCTTGTTAAAGTTTTCACGGTAACTGTTCATGAACGCGGAATAAAGCATTTCCTCGCTCATGGCGGTGCCGTCAAAAACTGCCTGGATTATTGAGTAATCCTCTTTATCAAAGAAGTTTAAAAGTTTGCCAAATTTGAAACGTTGCCGGAAGGTGATCTTCTCTCCCTTGGCTTTTCCTTTTTTGCCACCATAATCCTCCTCTTCAAAGGTAAGATGCAGGGCGAAGGCGGGATGGGTCTCAACGTGGTCTTTGGCATCGATGAAGATTTTTCTGAACCTCGAAGGGAATACCTCCTCGATCAGGGATTTAAGTTTTATGGCGCCGGTGGTCATGTTCTTTTCATAGAAAATGAGATCGATATTGAACAGGTTTTTCTGCTCTGCCATATAAAGCATCATGGCATCTTCGTAGCTGTCCTGATCTTTCCTGTCGACTTTGTTGTACTCCTTAAAAAGTTCATAGACCTGCCGCTCTGTTTCAGGATCACTCACCAAAACCCTTGGTATTGCCATATAAGGTCTACCGTAGAAATAATAGCCAAGCTCATTCTCTATTACACGGGATCCCAGATAAAAATTAGCTGCGCAATCAGAACAAACCGGGTAGTTCTTCCAAGCCAACTTAATGTTGAAGTAATTTGAGAGATATCCTTTTTTGTCAACAGTGTAATATTTGAATGGGGAGGCGAAGCCATGAAGGCGTGGTTTGGTTTCGTGACAGATAGAACAGACCGAATCTTTCCCCTCTGAGATAACACCGGTAAATGTGCTTAGTCCCTCGGTGGCGTCGTTCAGTATCCCTTTTCGGAAAAGTTGGAGCTCTGAAGGGGATATCTCACGTTCATTATCAATGAATAATACTGACAATCCGCACTTAAATTTAACTTTCTGATCGAGAGGGGAATATTTCGCGTGGATATCCCGGTTTATACGTTCCATGTTTTCAACCCAGTAAACTTTCAAAAGTTTGAGCAGTTCCTTTTCTTCAGCGTTGGATTCGTCAGCACAGGATATCAGGCGGGGGATTACAAAGTTGAGGATAGTATCGATCTTTTTGTTCTTATATGTCACCTCATCCTCAAATGCTCCGAATTTTGTAGTTATAGTGATATCCCCGCCGTTAGATGCGCCTTTACGGTAGGCGTATTTTTTATAGGAAACATCACTGTAGGGGCGCACATCAGTGTGGGAGAAGGAGATTGACAATCCGCCTTCGTTACGCAGGATTGAGAACACGGGTGAGATGATCAGGTGTTCATTCCCGGGGAACATATTCTCCGCGTAAAGCTCCCATTGCTCTTTGGCATTAAGGTCTTCGCGGTATATTCTGCCCAGGGCTGTTACGGCTCTGTCGTTCATAAAATTACCAAACTAATTAGGAGAAATTCATCTGACATAATAGAGTCAAGAAATTATATTTTTTCCGGTTTCCGAAAAAAATTTTCAAGACGTCTAACAGGGTGGCGAATGAAAATCCGTTTTAAGGATTCTTGCACCATTTCCGGTATTTTTTTTAATTCGAATTGAAAATAGGGAGGAGTGTTTCACGATTTTGTATCATTGGATGATAATTTTTTATCCACGGGCTTACCCCTACCCATACCCAGCCCTTAGCAGGGCTGTACCCCGCGGAGCGGGGTAATCTTTAGAATCTTTCTAAATCCTGTTAATCGTGTTCAAGACATACTGTTAATCGTGTTCAAGACATACTGTTAATCGTGTTCAAGACAATTGTCATACGGTCTCCCTACCCATACATCGCCCTTATCAGGGCTGTACCCCGCGGAGTGGGGTTATCTTTAAAATCTTTTTATATCTTTCACATCCTGTTCAAGACAAGATTGTTCAAGCCACTGCTTTCTTCCTTCTGTAAAAGAAAAACCCAACCATGACAACAACCAACACACCCCCGATGATGTAGTAAACAAAGTAAGTGGGTTCTTGCGGGGCGAAGGTGGCTTCTATGTACTTGCCGTCGCCGATCTGGTCGAGGGTGAACTCCCAGATATACTTGTTGCCATCGGTTTTATGGGCGTTGTGGGTGATCATTTCGCCGTCGAACTCGAAGATAAAGGTTTGTTTCACGGGGTTACGGGGGTCCGGTTTGTCGGGGAGTGGTTTCAGGTATTGCTGAAATTTCATTTGTCCAGCGGCGCCATCTCCGAAGTAGATATCGAACCGGTTAAAGAGGCGGGTGGCGCTGAGATCCATAACATTTTTAAAGCTTATATCTATCTCTGCCGACCATTGATCCCCTTCCTTCATCTGGGTGGAGATACGGTTGATCGTATAGGCTCCTTCTGTTACCTGCTTGCGAATTGTTGCCGTATCGAACCGTTGCGCGTAGGTTCTTCCCAGTTCGGAGCCGGGAGGGAAGGAGTAGCGGATCGTCATCGACCCGCTGCCATCCCTCATAATTTCAGCCGTCTGAGTATAATCGAGGCAGCCGGTAACGAGAAAAGATAGAGTGAAGATTAAAGCCGTTGCAAGAAAATATCTTTTCATTTGTTATTACCTCAGTTTGCCGCCTTCTCGCCCATCGGAACGAAGTGGAAGAAGTCATCATAGAACCGCTGAACATATTGCTCGAGCAGTTTCGTCACCCGTTCATACTTGGGTGAAGCGATCACAAGTCCGGCATGATACTGTTTATTCAGCCTCCAGACCACCTCGGGATCGCTGAAAGCGTTCATGTCGGGCCATTCCTGCTTCGCGAGTGAGTTCAGAAGTGCAGCGTAGTTTTTCAGAAGTTTCGGGGTCTTGTACTTTTTCCCCTCATCGAGCGTTTCGAGTTTAGCCCATTCAGCCCAAAGGTTGAGCCCTGTAGCCGCTTTCACCAGCTCAACAATGTTGGCGCCACCTACACGTGCCGAGGTTTCAAGGAAGTAGATGTTGCCGTCGTGCCCCTTGATGAACTCGGTGTGATTAACGCCCGTCTTCATCCCGAGATCTTTCATCACGTTGGCATTCATTTCGAGCAGTCGTTTTTCATCTTCACTTCCGCGGAGTACGTTCCTTGTGGTAAAAACGCGACCCTGGTGCGCCACTTCAAGCGGGGGAAGTCCGTACTCGCTCACGATCGCGAATTTTATTTCGTGATCCTGAATGATTGAATCGACATGGAAGATGTCGCCGGGGATGAATTTTTCCATCAGATAGTTCGACTGTTCATCGCCGAGGGCATTGATAACTTCCCACGCTTGCTCGCGCGACTCAAGTTTTTTCATGCCGATCGATCCCGCCTGCATTCTCGGTTTAAGGATGTAGGGTGGTTCTTTCTTAGCCATAAAGTGGTTGATGGCGTCGTGGTTGAGCACGTGAACAAACTCGGGGACGAGCACCCCTTTTTCAAGTGCTTTCATGCGCATTGAGTATTTGTCTCTGAAGTAGCGCATTGTGGTTTCACCCATACCGGGAACCCGGAGGTGTTCGCGGAGCGCGGCGGCTTTCTCAACATCGAAGTCGTCGAGGGCTACAATTCTGTCTATCACCACGGTACGCGCGATGTAGCTTACAGCCTTGATCAGGTCTTGCATGTTCCACTCCTTCTCGATGTCGGGCATGAAGTAGAGGTCATCTATGCTCTCGCGGGGCCAACCGGCATTTTCGAGGCTTTTGGAGGTGATGAATATAACGCGCCATCCGAGCCTGTGGGCTTCGACAAGGAAATCGTTGCCTTTGTAATAGCTCGAGATACAGAGAATTGTTTTCTTTCTTGAGTCAGACATTGCTAAACCTATATTAATTTTTCCCGGTTTGAAAGATAAAATATTGTACTGAATAACGAAATAAAATATTCAACCTTACGGAGAAAAAGGGGATGGGAAGGAAAAAAACAATTGAAAATGGTTGGAATTTTCTCTATTATTAGGGTCTGTTTTTGAAAAATAACCGGGAGAATAGGATGTTTGACCCAAACTATAAATTCACAGTAGTAGACAGATTTTTAAAGTATGTAAAGATAGACACCCAGTCGGATGACGAAGCGCCACAGTTCCCCACAACGGCGAAACAGCTTGACCTTTCGCGCGTACTGGTTGAGGAGCTGAAAGAGATCGGCCTTGCCGATGCCCGCCTCGATGAACACGGGTATGTTTACGCCACGCTTCCCTCGAACAGTGAGAAAGATGTGCCTGTTATCGGCTTCATTTCTCACGTTGACACTTCACCCGCCATCAGCGGCAAGGATGTGAAACCGGTTATTCACCGGAATTACAACGGTGAGGATATCGTGCTCCCCGGCGACACATCAAAAGTGATAGACGTTGCCTCCAACCCCGAGCTGAAGGAGATGAAGGGATACGATATTATCACAACTGATGGCACCACCCTTTTGGGCGCGGATGATAAAGCCGGAATAGCGGAGATAATGGACGCGATGGCGTACCTGATAGCGCACCCCGAAGTAAAACACGGCACTATTAAGATCTGCTTCACCCCCGACGAAGAGGTTGGCAGAGGCACCGAACACTTTGACGTGGCGGGATTTGGAGCCAAATACGCTTACACCATCGACGGCTCAAGCCGTGGAGAGGTTGAGACCGAGACCTTCAGCGCTGATGCCGTTGTGATCACGATTCACGGAAGAAACGTTCACCCGGGTTACGCCAAGGGGAAGATGATCAACTCGATAAGGGTTGCATCCCGCTTCATGGAGACACTTCCGAAGAACACCCTTTGCCCTGAAACCACTGAAGGACGTGAAGGTTATGTTCACTGTGTCGCCTTCAACGGTACCGAGGAGAAAACTGTGCTTAAGTTTATCATCAGGGATTTTATCGATGAGAAACTGAAAGATTACGAGAGATACCTTGAGAATCTTCTGGCAAGCGTGGTTAGCGACTACCCCGGCGCGCGCTATGAGTTTCAGGTTATCGAGCAATACAGGAACATGAAATATGTTCTCGATCAGCATCCCGAAGTTGAGGCAAACGCTCTTGAGGCACTGAAGAGGTTAAATGTAACCCCGATACAGTCAGCCATCAGAGGGGGAACCGACGGCTCAAGATTGAGCTATATGGGAATTCCGACCCCGAACCTTTTCGCCGGTGGACACAACTTCCACGCGGCCACGGAGTGGGTAGCGATCCAGGATATGGAAATGTCGGTAAAAAACATTGTAACCCTCGCGAATGTGTGGGAAGACAAAGCCTGAGGCAACACTTAATGCCCATTTAAAACAAGAAGAGGCTGTCTGAAAAAGGCAGCCTCTTTTTTTTACTCGAATTGTTGACCGGCACGTCCCCGTTTCCTTCGATGGAGACCTTCAGGTTCGGGGATCTTGTCCTTGATCCAGGCGAGGTCTTTGAATACATCGATGCCAAGGGCGTAAAAATTGATTTTTTTAATGGTCTCGCCGCTAAAACCAAGGGGTTTTATCACCCGGTCGAGTTCGGCTATACTCACAGGTTTATTGTAAGCGCTAAGAATTATGTAGTAGAGTTTGTTTCTCTTCCAGTATTTTGAGAGAACCAGCTTGTCACCCTGAACCGAAGGGTGGTCATAAACCACAAACACGTTGCTTTTGTTTATAGTCTGCTTCACCTTCCCGAAGTCGAACTCTTGGAACAGTTGTTCCAACAGTGAGAAGCGGGTATCAGGGTAGAGGTTCTGCATTATCATGTTACTTATAAACCGGGGATCGGCTGAGATGGTTTTCAGGTTTTGTTCCCGGTGACTGGCAAGCCCGTAAAAATTGCCGCCGTATGAGTCGATGAACGAAACGTTCTGCAGTTTGCTTGAAAAACCGGTCACGCTGACGATACGGTCTTTATTGATCTCAGCGAGGAGTTCCTTCCCGTGCATCACATAGTTGTTTTTTTCGAGTATCTCGATGAGATAGTCGTTAACAATTTTGCGTTCTTCCATATTCACCGAGTTGTGAATAAAACAGAAGAATCCGAGATCGGTGATCTCATCGGAGAGGCGGAGAAACTGCACCAGTTCATACTTCGATCTGATGGAGGGGAAATCCTTCTTGACCAGTTTGTAGAGCACAGAGGCATCCACAATTTTCTTCTCTTTTTCGAGGAATTCAGCAACCATTTTTTGAACCGCGAGCATCTGCTCCCCCTTAAGGGAGAGATGTTTCTCGACACCGAAGATATCTTTGTCGAGTTGCAATACATTTGAGTTCATTCTGATGTGGCAGAGGGAAACTTTCAGATCGGTATACACCCTGCCGTAGTGCACTTTAACACTGTCGATGATCTCTTTGAGCGACATCGCGCGGTCGCTGTTCTTAAGGGTTTGTTCCGCCATTTCAGGCAGGTTCATTCTTCCACGCAGGATGTATTCGCCGTCTTTCTCGATCACCTTGAAGAAGCGGATGGCGAGGATGAGTTTGAAAATGTTAAGTTTTTCCCATCCATCGAGATCTGTGAAATCGTCGAGAAATTTATTAATGGGTACTCCGTCTTTTTCACGGAGGTAGCTCCTGAGTCTTGTGTAAAGCGAATAGAGGGGGTTTTCTTCCCTGTAAATGTTCTGCGACACAAAGAACTTGTTTGAATATGAGGGGATCGCCGGATAAACCGTGTTCAGGATTTTAACAAATGAATCAACATTCAGCACCTGATTTGCGAAGAAGTCCCTTTCTATCACCTTCGGATTTTTGAGCAGGTGATTCAGGATGTGGTGCTGCAGGCGTTTTTCGATTGCTGAAAGTTCTTGCCGTACATCTTCAATGAACGCCACGAGTTTCTGGCGAACCCTTTCGGAAGAGATATCGTGAGCCGCGCCGATTGCCCGCATATCCATTTCTTCTTCAAACCGTTTTTTAATAAAATCACGGGTTCTGTCGTCCTGAATTTGAATCAGTGATTTTATTCTGACTGCCGCCTCGAGCAGGGGGTCTTTCCCGGTGTTCTTGTTTAGTACTATTTCATCATCACTGCTTCTGATTATCGAGATGAAAGCCCGGTTGAGATCATTCAGACTGTCTTTGGGGCCCGGCATTTGATTTAAATATTCATCGGGGAAGAATACGAGTAAATTGTAGAGGTGATAAACCTTTTTAACCCACGTTGAAGAAGTGATGAACTTCTTGTTCCTGGTGCTGAACCTCAGGGTGTGGCGCTTGAGAGGCTGATCGAGCAGGCCTTTAAGCCGGCTGTCGATCTCCATTCGTTCCCCCTCGAGGAAGAGGAACTCCGGGAAGCTCTCTTTTATCAGGGCTTCGTTCTTTTTGTCGTTGGTGATCAGGTTTTTTCCCGGTTCACCGTAAAATAGCTCTGAAATAAGGTTCCGGGCAAGATCAACGGTAACCTTTCTTATCCGGCTGTCTTTCAGGAGTGTCAAGTAAGAAACGTTCACCACATCCCTGTATTCATAGGCATTAAGCAGACTGAAGAGCCTTTGCACATTTTTCGGGAAGAGAGTGGGGTCGATCTCGGACGGAAATATTGATTCATCCGGTCGTATGGGTTCTGTTCCGCAGAATAGTGGTGTGGATAGAAGCCTGAATTGAAGGCTTGTGTCGTGGGACTGAATTTTGAATCTCATTATAGCAAAATAATATTTCGGTTAAAATCGCGTTTTAAGCACGTTTTGCATAAAACAGTGTGATATCATCGGCGCTAAAATACACAAATAGTTAAATGATCACAAACGATTTTTATTCTTTTTATAGTAAAAAAATTTTACTACTTGGAAAAACGCGGAAAAATCGTTAAAAACAAGCTAAACGGGAGAAATTGGTTCCTCCGCGGGATGGGCGGCGCTAACATTACAGGCGGCGAGATGCGTCATTGCCTCACGGGTCTCGAAAGTGATTGGGCGCGGCGTGATTTCCAGGAAGGAGACGCTTAAGGCTGAAGATGTTCCGCCCGTCATTCTCCTTACGATACCTCACCCCGGTACCGAGCCGGGTGATAATAAAAAGGCCGAAGTGTTCGGGGATTGAACTGTTTTTGTTGACATCCGGTATATCACGCGTTCTGCTGAAGAGTGAAAGTGTGTTCTCACTCTCAACCCGGCAAACCACTTCAAATTCGGAGTCGAGGTGGAGTATGAATGTTCTGTTTATGAGCCCCGAAAAGGGGGGCTCAAAAACCTTGTTCCCCGGGGTACTGTCCGGGTTCACCGGTTTGATCCTGAACCCCGGACCCTCGGTTACCATTTCGATGAGAATGTGGTCAGCGTTGAGGGTGAAGGAGAACTCAACCTCGCTGCTGCTAGAGTGATTCACGGCGTTCGTGAAAAGTTCATGCATCAGCAACCGGCACTCGCCGCGGTATTTTTCAGTAAGCTCCAGCCGTTTCTCACCCGCGAGAGAGTCGATAATTTTCATCGCCTCCCCGGTAAAGTGGAGTTGTTCACCCGCGAGCGCGGGCAGTCGGATAGAGATACCTCCGGGCATCATTCTTCCAGATTGTTCTTCAGCTGTGTAAAGTTTTTGTAAATTTCAAAAAGCGTGTAGAGTTTAGTAGACTCAAAAGTTGACTCAACCCTTTCCTGTGTGCCAAACAGTTTAATCTTTACATTTTTCGTTGTCGATTCCTTGTAAGCTGCCACAAGAGAGCCGATGAAGGATGAGTCAATGTAGTCGACCTTTGAAAAATCAATCGCTATGATCTCATCCGGATGGTTGTTTATTTCATCGATTAAAAGCGTTCTGAACTCCGGCGCGATGGCTGATGTAGCCCGGGAACTGTGGATACGGAATACTTTGATCCCGCTGTGTTTCATTATATCGAAATTCATTTTGCCAACTCTGTTGAAGAATTAAAAACCATGTAAGAAAATTAAGTTGAATTAAGTTGATAAAAAACAGGTTTAAGTAATTATTTTTTTGGAGGGGCTTCTTTTACTTAAATTTCAATTCGAAAATAGGATAAATGGAAATAAATGAAGATAATTTTAGACGAAAACATAGAAAACGCCCGGGAAGCGTTCGGCACACTCGGCGAAACATATCTATATCACGGAAGGAAGATATCACGGGAATTGCTGCTTGAGGCTGACGCGCTTGTGGTAAGATCGATCACTAAAGTCAACAGTGAACTCCTTGAAGGAACCCGGGTAAAGTTTGTAGGAACCGCCACCATCGGCACCGATCACATCGACCGTGAGTGGCTTCAGTTTCATGGAATCGGCTTCACTTCGGCAAAGGGGTGCAATTCAGACGCGGTGGCAGAATATGTGTTTACCGCGATATTCAGAAGCGCGGTGGCAAAAGGGATATCACTTGAGGGGAAGAGCGTGGGAATTGTGGGTTGTGGGAACATCGGAAGCCGTGTTGACAAAATAGCCCGGGCTTTCGGGTTTGAAGTTCTGATCAGTGATCCCCCGCGTGAAAGGGCTGAAGGTTCATCAGGCTTCACCCCGTTAAACAAAGTTCTTGGTGCTGATATCGTTACGTTTCACACTCCGCTGAACCGGGGTGGCGCTGACAACACGTTTCACCTTCTTGATGATGACGGGATGAAACTTCTTAAACCGGGGGCTATCGTGATAAACGCTTCACGCGGCGAGGTGATTGACAACAACGCGTTCATTCCGGTTGTTGAGTCTAAAGGTCTTACCGCCATTATGGATGTTTGGGAAGGTGAGCCGCTGTTTATGCCCGGGATGTTCAAGCGGTCGTTCATTGCTTCGCCTCACGTGGCGGGGTATTCGCTGGAGGGGAAGATAAACGGCACAACAATGGTTTATGATGCCCTTTGCGCGTCACTCGGGGTTGAAAAGAAGTGGCAGCCGCACTTCCCCAAAGTTACAGCGAACGTTATAAACTTCAGCGAGAAGGGGAGCTTTGAGGAAATTGTTGAGCGGATACTTACATCAATTTATGAACCTTCGAACGACACCCGGGCGATGGGTGAGGCATCACTTCTTGAAGAGGATGCACGCGGTGCCAGGTTTGATGAACTGCGGAAAAACTACCCTTTGAGAAGGGAATTTAACAATTACGTGATTAAAGGGGAGATAACCTCACCCTTTATCAGAAAAGGACTTGAGGCTTTAAGGTTCAATTTCGCGTAAGTTCAGTTTGAAGCTTTTGGCAGCCGGAAGTGGACGGGTATTTCCACCCAGGCGTTCACTGCCCTTCCCTTGATCTTTGAAGGGATGAAGTCGGTGTACTGCACTGTTATGGCTGCCGATTCATCGCAACCAAGCCCGAGTTTTTGTGTAACATGAAGCGAGTCGACCCTGCCTTCGGTGTTAATCAATGCTCTGACAATCACCGTGCCTTCAAGTCCTTCATCGATCGCGCGACTTGGGTAGAAGAGCCGGGCGTAAAATTCCTCCTCACCGCGGAGGAATTTAGCAGGTTCGTCGCTGAAAGTGTAAACAGCGGGGTCACCGGGGGGGATCACCGGCCTGTACTTTGTAAGAAGAGCGGTTTCCTCGCTTGTGAGTTTCACTTGGGCGAGCTCATGTTTATTCTCAGCGCCATCATGATCCGTATGCTCAGGATTCTTTGGCGTATCGATCTTTTTGATCAAACCGTTGTAGAAGTTCAGGCTTGTGACAAGGACGCCAAGCGAGTCGTAACTTTCATACGAGCCGTTTCTTCTTCCTTCCGATATCTGGTATGATTCAGCCACCATTCCATTAGGGTGATACGTTTTTACCACACCTTCCGCTCTTCCTGAAACGTAGGGTATCTCTTTGATAAGAACCCCTTCGGGGCTGTAGAATTTCGCGAGGCCATCCCTTACCTTGTTCTTCATTACGAACACTTCGGCGATACTTCCGTTCGGATGGAAGTTCTTGAGGGTGTCTTGCGCGTTCAGGGAGAATGTGGCGCAGATCAGAAGAAATACGGCGCGGTGAAGCTTAATCGTAGTAGCGGTCCCTTCTGTCGGTCGACTCTTTGCACTTCGTGCTGCATGAGTAGTCCCATTCTTTTCTGCAATCTTCGCAGCAGACGAAGATCTTGTCGCATGAAAGATTATGGCAGTTTATATATTTAGAAGTGGGTTTGCCGCAATGTTCGCAGTTGGCGATATGTTTAAGTTCTTCTTTGGTGTTCACCTCGACCACTTTGCGATTGTCGAAAACGAACATTCCCCCTTCCCAGTATGTATCGGGGAATTTGTGGAGGTATGATACAATTCCGCCATCGAGTTGATAGACATCCTTAAAGCCCTTTTCCACCATTACTGCCGAGGCCTTCTCGCATCTGATGCCGCCCGTGCAGTAGGTTATCACGGTCTTGTCTTTCAGTTCCGCGAGTTCGTCAACTATCTGTGGCCAGTCACGGAAGTTCTCGATGTGTGGCGTGAGGGCATTTTTGAATCTGCCTATTCTGCTTTCGTACCAGTTTCTGGTATCCACAATAACGAACTCCTTCCCTTCCTCGTACATTTGCAGCAACCCTTCGGGGGTGAGCCGCTTGCCGCCGAGGCTAAGATCGATATCGCGTGCACCGGAGTTCACTAATTCCTTCCTCACTCTTACGAACATCTTGGTGTGGCAAGCTTCGGAAATTGGATCTTCCTTGAACACCACTTCACCTATGAACGGGAAAGTCTGAAGATATTTTTTGAATATCCCGATCTTGTGCCGGTCACCGGAGACAGAACCATTGATTCCTTCGTGGGCGAGGTAAATTTTCCCGCGGATCTCTTCCTGGAGGCAGAAGTTCAGCAGCACGGGCTGAAATTCCTCCGGGTCTTCTATCCGGGTATATTTATAGAACGTGATAATAACGCAGTTTTTACCGTTCAGGGGGAGTAATTCCTTTATTTAAAACAGAAAAGCAGTACAGAGTCCGGTATAAAAAGGTGAATATTTGGATCAATCCGGAGCTTTGAACTGTCATTTTTTTCAATGCTCTTGATTTTCACGATCATTTTTCCATTTTTCTACCGGATTTGCATTTGCTCTCGCTTTTTTATCGTTTTATGGGGTGGAAAACATCGTTTTTCGCCCCTTTTCTTTTAATTGGATATCAACAGATTGCCGGTACCGGCATCTCACGAGGCAAGGATCTGTAGATTCTCCCAAAGTTGATCATCGTCGCCGTACAGAACGAGAATATTGTAGCCTTGAACCTGCCCCGGACTCTTAGTTTCCTCCCCCTCATCCCCCTTGAAAAATCCGCCACCGTAGACTCTATGTTAGCTCGCAAGTTTTGCCTGTCCTCAGGCAGTTCCCCCTTTGCCCGGTGTCTTACATGCATCAGGTAATCAGTCTCATTGAAATAATATCTTCTTGCCCCTTTCCCTTGATCAGTTCTGCAGTTCTCAGCAAAAGGACAACTCGCACATATCTGCCTGTTAAATTCTGCGACATACCTCTTGTCTCTCTTCGATTTCAACGCCACGACCTTCTGCAACGGACAGGTCACCAAATAATTTTCCTCTTCATCCCTGTATATCTCCGGCTGTACTCTTTTCTCCGGCCTCTGCCTGATCCCTGTCTGAACTATCCTTACTCCCTGCTCCTCAAACTTCTTGTCGCTCTTCTGTGATGGATATGCCCCGTCTATGTGCAGCTCCTCCAGTCCGGGGGTCTTTTCCTTTACCGATTCTAACCGCTGAGCCATCATCGTGGAGTCATCCACATTATTCGGATATACTGCAACATCCGTGATAAGGTTGATCTTGTTCCCGGGATCACATGTCTCAACTATGTTGACCACATGACCGATATATTCCCTGTTCCTCTTCTTGCGGTAGGTCGCATCCTCATCATCAGGGGATAATAATATCGAGGTCTTTATCCCTTCTGTCCTATACCTGATCTCATTACCTTCAACTATAAATTGCTCACTGTACACCCGGGTAAATATCCTGTGGATGTCGAGTGACTCATACCGATCGATGATCTCTTCTTTTATCCTCCTGTACACCTGTGCCACTGTTGTCAATCTCGACGGCATATCCTCAGGCTTCAGCCGGTAAACATACTGGCTCGACGTCTTCATCACGTATTCCGAGAATAGATCAGCGTAAAGAGTGCGATCCTCCTGGCGCAGTTCCCTGTAAACTCGGTTCAGTACCTCAACCAAAAACTGAAGACGACCGTACTTCCGAAGATTGCTCGCAGCCTGAAAACTGTCAGCCCTCTGAATGGTGGTGCTCAACTCGAGTTCTTTCAACTGTCCCGCTGTAAGATGATCGAAGACCTTCTCCAACAGATTGATACCCGTCTCCACATGATAGTCCATCAACCTGTTTATGAAGTTGAACAGTGTAGCCTCAGAAAACGGTACCTCATCCAGGTCACCCAACCCAAGTGCTGTCTTGGTCAGAAGATTAAACTTGATGTTCTTGTGTAACTCGTCAAAAGTCCATCTGTTGCGATGCTGAAGCAACAAAGCAGCGACCATACTGTTGACCGGGGAGTTGGGACGACTCTCCTTCTGTGAGTACAGCGGGGCAAAATCCTCTTCCTTTATACGACAGAAGATAAGTTCGTAGAACTTGAACTCTTCTGAGTTCATTATCTCCCTGTACATCGAATCCTTGATCACATTTTGGAATCCGAAGAGTCCGGGTTGCTTGTGTTTGTGGTTTTTTCTGAACATTGGGCAGCTATAATTGTGATATTTACTACCTCAATATACGAATAAAATCAACGCTAACTCATTATATAATAACATGTTATGACGATTTTAACCGACTTTTTCAGAAAAACAACAAACCTTAACATACCCCGGGAATCGTATCTAAATGACCCTTTTTAGAGTGGACTCAGTACAGAATAAGCCGAAACTATTGTGTACTGCAAAAAGATCAAAAAACAGTTATTTTGCCGGTGCTTCGCTGTTAGCAGCCGCGGCTTCCAGTTTCTCTCTGTTAACCTTCTTCTGAGTCGGTCTGAACTTACCGTTGGATCCTTTGAAGATCTTGCCTCTTTTTGTTTTTGGGTCGCCTTTGCCCATCGTTCACCTTTTTGATTAATAAACAGTCTGCAAAAATACAGTTAAATTCGTTAATAATCAAGAGTTGAGTTGATGCTGTGAATATCAGACGTACTTTTTCGCTTTCACCCTGAGATCCTTCAGTGGGTGCCTGGGGTGGTCTGCAACCGGGAGGGGCTGCCTGAACCGGTGAGTTAGTGCCAAACGGCAAAATAAACGGATCAACGGACATCATGGCTTCCGGTAAGAGCAACCTTTTTGGTAAGTTGCCGGTCAAAAGAACAGAACTAACAAAAAGGAAAAGTAAAATGAACCGGATGATTGTAACAGTTAAAAGATCGTTGCTTCTTATGCTTCTTGGGGTGGCCGCACTTGTCCCTTCAGCCTGCACGCATTACACTGACATCGGCACTGGTGATATAAACCAGAAGCTTTTGCTCGAGAAGACACTTCCGACATCAGCGGGTGCGAAACTCTCGGTTGATGTGGTGGCTGCCGACGTAATGGTTTCCACCTGGAACAAGAACGAGGTGAGCGTGAAGATATATGGCGATGACAATGCTCTTGAGAAAGTGGATGCAACTGTTGAAAAGAGCGGTGATGGTGTTCTTATTGAAATTGAGAAAAAAAGTTTTTTAAAGAATCTTTCCAATCTTGGATTGCGTGTTGAAGTTATCACCCCTGAAAACTACAGTGCCGGCATCAAGACGAGCGGTGGCGATGTGAAAGTAAGAGACATGAAAGGAAGTTTTGCCCTTAAAACGAGCGGTGGAGATATCGGGATGAAAAACCTTTCCGGTTCACTCGACGCGAAGACGAGCGGCGGAAACATAAGACTCGAAAAATTCAACGGCTCGGCCAATGTGAAAACCTCCGGTGGAAATGTTGAGGTAAAAGATGTGGAAGGCTCGGTTGACGCGGGCACTTCAGGCGGTGACATGGATATCGACAGCAAGTCGGGCGCCATTTCGGCAAGCACTTCAGGCGGTAACATCAAGCTGGTTTACTCAGGTGAAAACCAGGGTATCGAGTGCTCAACATCAGGTGGTGATATTGACGTTTACGTACCTGCCGACTTCAAGGCTGATGTTACCCTGAAAACCTCAGCGGGTTCGGTAAGCTGCGAACTTCCGGCCTCCAACGTAAAATCGGGCAATTTCAGCTTCACCGGAACCGTTAACGGTGGCGGACAAAAACTGATCTGCAAAACAAGCGGCGGCTCGATCTCGCTCAATAAGTTGAAATAAACCGGAAATAATAATCTGATTTGTGGAAAAGTGGCGTCCCGGAGCGATCCGGGGCGCTTTTTTCATTTTTCGAACGCTCACCGCGATTGATTCACTATTTGTAGATTGCTTGCTTTAAGCTATTTTGAAAGCTGTTTTTCAAAAATTCGACAAGTGGCCAAATGCAGCAACCCGGTGATTTTATCATTGATCTCGACGATCGTCTCAGGATAAAGAGCATCGAAGAGAAGGGACGGGAGAAAAGAATACCAGCAGAGCGACTCCACGGTAGGAATTTCAGGGAGGTTTTTCATCCAACCACGGGCGGCAGGCTTTTGGATATGGAACATGTGCAGAAGGAAGGGTACTCAGGCAACTTTCTTTCTGAAGAGATCAAGTGCGACGGAATGTTCATCAGACTTCTTCCAAAAGAAGAGGGGCTGACAGCGTGGGGATTTTTCTACACATTCACTCACCATGAGATAAGTGACCCCGGATTGAAGGAGATACTTTCACTTCACACCGACATTGAGTTTTTTATCTGGAAGAATCCTGATCTTTCAAACCCCGGTAGTGAAATAAGTTTCAGTGAACAGGTAGAGAAAATAACGGGCTACACACCCACTGAGTTAAACCAGATGCAGGGAAAGCTTTTCTCGATAGTGCACCGGGGAGATGTAACCCAGGTTCTCAGAGCCCTGAATGAAACCAAGAACAACCACGCCCAGTCGAAACTGAAACTCGAATACCGGCTTGTTACCAAGAGCGGCGATGTTATCTGGGTGGCTGAATATTGCCACATCAGACGGAACTTAAAGGGCGAAGCGGAAAGCATGACCGGTATAGTGAATGATATTACCAGACTTAAACTCCGCCAGTTCAACCTTGAAGAGTCGGAAGTGGCTCTAAGGCAATTGAATGATTCAAAAGACCGCTTTATCAATATCCTTTCCCACGACCTGAGAGGACCCTACACAAGCATTCTGGGCTTTGCAGAGATACTTCTAAATGAACCTGATCTTCCCGAACACGAGAAGATCGAGTATCTCACTTACATTTACGAAGCTTCGGTTAACCAGCTCCAGTTCATCAATTATCTTCTCGACTGGTCGAGGCTCCGCACGGGCAAAATAAAACCCGAGTTTCAGCGCCTTCCCGTGCACGCTCTCGTGCACAACTGTGTTTCGAACCTGACGGGTAACGCGATCAGAAAGAACATAGAGATAGTGATCAATGTGCCGCTTGACCTCCACGTTCAGGCCGACGAAAGGCTCGCCGCGCAGGCGATTGTGAACCTCTTGAACAATGCCATCAAGTTCTCTTATGAGAACAGCAAAATAGAGGTTACAGCCGGTCTGTTCAATATCAGGCAGGTGGAATTTGTAGTGAAGGATCACGGTATGGGTATGACCCAGGAGGAGCAGGCAAGCTTGTTCAGCCTCGATAAATTTGTCTCGAAAGAGGGTTCTAAAGGTGAAAAGGGGAGCGGATTCGGGCTCACCCTTGTTAAGGAGATAGTTGAAAAACATGGTGGAGAGATCTGGTTCTACTCGGAAGAAGACAACGGAAGCGAGTTCCACTTCACCCTGCCGGTTCCGGCAAACACGATCATGATAATTGACCCTGACCCCGGCGTGGAAGGTTCGCTTAGATCAATTATGGTGAACGAATTCAGGGACTATGAGGTTGTGGCTGTTGAAAACGGTTATGAGGCAATAGATATTTTGAAGGAAAGCGCCCCGGCGCTTATAATTGCCGACAAGAACATGCCCCTCATGTCGTGCGATCAGTTTATCGACTCGGTGAACCCGGCCGACAGCCACTTCAAAACTCCGATAATCCTTGTTGAGGCAGGTGAGCTTGACAATCCTCACAACATGGGTGACCGGGGTGTGAAAGCGCTGCTTCGATCACCCTTGAGCAAAAGCGAATTATTAACGACAATTCGATCAATAATCAATTAATTGCATTAACTAAAAAGGCATTCAGGCATGAAAAAATCACAACTTTTTTACTCACTTCTGGCTTTCTTCCTGCTGTTTCAGTTTCAGGGTGTTAACGCGCAAGACTGGAAGAAACTTGTTGATGAGGGTGACAAACTGGCGTTGAAGCAGTTCAAGAACAACGACGCTCTAAAGAAATTCGAAGAAGCCAACAAACTTTCGAAGAACAACTGGGAGATACTCTGGCGTTTGAGCAGAACATACGTTGATATCGGTGAACATTCGGGTGCCAATTCACAGCTTTCATACTTCGAGAAGGCCGAAAGCTTCGCGTCTCAGGCAATTAAATTAGCTTCAGACAAATCGATCAATTATCTGAGGCGCGCGATCGCGAAGGGCAGGATCGCCCTCTACAAGAACGTCTTCAGCGCCGCGGGTCTGGTTAACGATGTAAAAGCTGACGTTGAAAAAGCGATCGCTCTCGGAAATGGCGGCAGCGAAGTGCAGGCAACTGCTCACTACGTGCTCGGAAGGACCCACAACAAGCTTTGCGAAAAACCATACATCTTCCGCGCACCTCTCGGTCTGGGATGGGGTGATATCGATGTGGCAATAAAAGAGCTCAACACCGCGATCAAACTCCGTCCGAACTTCAGGATGTTCCACCTCGAGATCGCCAAGGCTTATATCGAGAACGACCAGTACGACAAAGCCCGTACCCATCTGAACAAGATCCCCGGCATCCCCTTCCTCGATGAAGATGACGCCACCGTTCTCGCAGAATCGAAAAAGCTTCTCGCTGAGATAAAAGGGAAGTGAGTTTTAGTGGTGAGTGGTTAGAGGTTAGTGGTCAGTTATGAGTTATGAGTGATGAGCGATGAGTGATGAGCCTTGCTCAGTGGTTAGAGGTCAGAGGTCAGCTCGCCCAAACCCCAAACCGCCGCTGGCGGACCAAACCCCAATCCGCCTGCGGCGGACTAAACCCCAATCCGCCTGCGGCGGACCAAACCCTAAACCCCTAACACTTAACATTT
>CAZVBQ010000006.1:92277-136348 GCA_964625575.1 uncultured Ignavibacteriaceae bacterium
AAACCCCAATCCGCCTGCGGCGGACCAAACCCTAAACCCCTAACACTTAACATTTAAAAAAGGCTGTCTCAAAAACGGGCAGCCTTTTTTTTATTGGGAAAATATCACTTTTTGAAAGGGGTAACATTATTATTTTAGGAGTTTGAAATTATGGTTTTACGGGAGATACGAAACCTGAATGTCTGATGAAATAAAAATTCCAAGGGAGTTGATCGACAAACTCGCGGATTCGCGGAAGTTGGTTTTCTTTACGGGTTCCGGTGTTAGCGCCGAGAGCGGAATCCCCACGTTCAGAGGGGATGACGGTCTCTGGAAGCGTTTCAGCGCGCAGGAACTCGCGAACTTCGATTCTTTTATGCGGAACCCAGATCTTGTCTGGGAGTGGTACCAGTACCGCCGGCGGATCATACACGATTCGCGTCCGAACGCGGGACACCACGCTTTGGTCAACTTCGAAAAATTCTTTGATGTTACAATTGTCACCCAGAATGTTGACGATCTGCATCAGAGAGCCGGCAGTTCACGAGTGCTTGAACTTCACGGCAACATTACCAGAAACAAGTGTGTAGAATGTGGTAAATTTTATAATGGCGACATCAACCTTGATGAAGTGCACCCGCCTCACTGCGCGTGTGGCGGCTTGATCAGACCCGATGTGGTTTGGTTCGGTGAGAACCTGCCAGAAGGTGTTTATGAACAAGCTGAAGAAAGGTGCGAATCATGCGACATGATGTTCGTGATCGGAACCTCCGGTGTGGTGTATCCCGCGGCACTTCTGCCATCCGCCGCGCTTTCATCAGGTGCGATCGTGGTTGACGTGAACATCGATGAAGCCGACCACCATCACGGCAAGCGATACTTCATTAAGGGGAGATCCGGTGAAGTGCTGCCGGTGCTTTTCGAGCACGTCAAGCGGCTTAAGGAATTTTGAAAAAAGAGAAAACAAAATTCGTCTGTTCCTCATGCGGCTACGAAAGCATCCGCTGGCTCGGCAAGTGCCCCGAGTGTGACTCGTGGAACACTTTCGCTGAGGAAGTGGTGGCTAAAACTGAACCCGCCGCCAGAAAAAGCTATTCCGGCGATCTGAACATGGGGCGGCTGAACAAGATAGAATCTTCCACCATCAAGCGGTTCTCTTCGGGAATTGGTGAGCTCGACCGTACTTTGGGTGGAGGATTCGTGCCCGGTTCCGTCATCCTTCTCGGAGGTGAGCCGGGGATTGGCAAATCGACCATCCTTCTGCAATCGCTCGAAGCGCTTCAAAAACCGTCGCTTTACGTTACGGGCGAGGAGTCGCTTCAACAGATCAAAATGAGGGCGGAGCGGCTCGGCGTCACCTCAGATCTGATCACCATTCTCGCGGAAACCGACATTTCCAAAATCCTTGCCGCGATTGATCAGACCGATCCGCAGCTTTTTGTAATTGACTCGATCCAGACAGTGAACAACCCCGAACTGATGAGCTCGCCGGGAACGGTCTCGCAGATCCGTGAATCGGCGTACGCGCTGATGGAGAACGCGAAGAAAACGAACAGAACCGCGGTTATAATCGGGCACGTGACAAAAGAGGGCTCGCTCGCCGGACCGAAAATACTCGAGCACATGGTTGATACCGTACTGCAATTCGAGGGGGACAGCAACAACCTTTTCCGGATCATCCGCGCCGTGAAGAACCGTTTTGGCTCTTCCAATGAGATAGGCGTGTTTGAAATGCAGGGGAGCGGACTGAAAGAGGTGCTTAACCCTTCGGGAGTCTTCCTGAACGAGGATAACCGGGTAAATTCGGGGAGTTGCATAACCGCTGTTTTCGAAGGTACTCGCGCCATACTCACAGAAGTGCAGGCGCTTGTTGTTCCGTCTTATTTTGGGAATCCCTCAAGGATCACAAGCGGTTTCGACCAGAGGAAGCTCTCGATACTGCTCGCGGTTCTCGAAAAGCGCGCGCGGATAAACCTTTCAAACAAAAACGTTTTTATAAATGTATCGGGGGGAATGCGGATCGATGAACCTGCTTCCGACCTTCCGATCTGTTTGAGCATAATCTCCTCCGCGCACGAAAAACCGCTCCCTCCGGGGCTGATCGTGATCGGCGAAGTTGGTCTCGGCGGCGAGATACGTGGGGTATCACAGATCGTCTCCCGTCTGAAGGAATCGGAGAAACTCGGCTTTTCTTCGGCTATAATTCCCAAACCAAATTTTGCAGAAGCAAAAGGGAAAACGGGACTGAAGATCAGGGCGGTTTCAACCGTTGAGGAGGCCGTGCAGCTTTAAATGTTAAGTGTTAGGTGTTAAGTGTTATTTGTCGGGGAGTGAGGGGATCAGGAGTGAATGTGACGCGGGAATGAGACAGATGAAAAGATTAAGCCACAATATGAGTACGATTAGATGCAGAATGATTTTTCCGGAACCGGAGAAGCAATAGCCAGCAAAGGCCAGACAGATAAATTCAGGATGATCGCGGAGAACTCCAGCGATGTAATAATGCGGTTTGACCGTGAGTGCAGGCACCTTTACACAAATCCCGCTGCCAGTCGTGTTTTTGGGTTCTCGCCCGAAGAGTTTCTCGGCAAAAATCATCAGGAGCTTGGTTTCTCAAAAGAGGAGTATGAGTTCTGGGACAGCTTGATACTCAAGGTTTTTGAGACCGGGAAGCCGCACAAGGAAGTGGTACCGATCTTCGAAGGTTCTATGCATGTTGACTGGATCATTGAACCCGAATTCGATGAAAATGGCGAGGTGGTCTCTGTTCTCAGCATCACGAGGGACGTCACCGATCTAATCAAACTCAACAAAAACCTCGAAGCCGCCAACAGCGAGCTTGAAAAATTCTTCTCGATCATAGCCCACGATCTGAGAAGCCCCTTCTTTGGATTCCTGAGCCTCAGCCGTTTGATCGTCGAAGAGTTTGAAGAGCTTACGAAGGAAGAGTTAATGGAAATGCAGGTTTCATTGGTGGAAAGCGCTGACCGTACCTACACGCTATTGACCGGGCTTCTCGACTGGGCGGTTTTCAGACGCGGCGGCATGGAGTTTGAGCCAGCACTTCTTGATCTTAATTCCGTGGTGATTGAAGCCTCGGAATCCCTGGGGAGTACGATCCGCACCAAGGGGATTGACCTGGAGATACTGATCGATCAGGGTGTCACCGTGATGGGCGACCGGAAGATGGTGTCATCGGTTATCTCAAACCTTCTTACCAACGCGATAAAATTCACTCCCACCGGTGGAAGAGTGAGGGTCTCATCCTTCAGTTCCAATGATAACCGCACAGTGATCAAGATCAGTGATACCGGCATCGGAATCCCTGAAAGAATGATAGGCAAACTCTTCAAAATGGCGGAAAAAACCGGCAGAAAAGGGACAAACGGCGAAGCAACCACCGGACTTGGCCTGCTCCTCTGCAAAGAATTTACTGAAAAGATGGAAGGCACCATCTCCGTGGAAAGCCGCGAAGGCGAAGGCACCACCTTCACTGTTGAACTTCCGGCGGGTTAACTGTTTACCCACTGTTATAAAAAGAGAGGACATTCCATACCCGGACAAATCCGCAATTGGAATGCAGAATTGTCCACATAGCCGGACAAATCCGCAGTCAGAGTGCAGAATTGTCTACATAGCCGGACAAATCCGCAGTGGGATGTAAATTTTGTTTAAGATCGGGGATTAAAGAAGATCAGGATTAGGAATCTCAGGCTTGCAAGAAGATCAGGTTTTCTGCTTTTTCTTCTTTGCCGCGGGGAAGAGAATGTTGTTCAGGATCAAGCGGTAGCCGGGTGAATTCTTGTAGAGATTAAGGTCAGTCGGGGGATCGGAGACTGCGTGCTGATAGTCTTCGGGGTCGTGCCCGCCGTAGAAAGTGAAGAAACCCCTGCCGAATGTACCGTGGAGGTACTTCAACTGGTCGGTGTCTTTCCGCTCGCCGAGAACAATAACCGATTTTTTGACGCGGTTGCGGCGGAACATTGTGGTCTGTCCCATGAACCCTTTCACCACGTTTGTATGGCATTGCGTGAGCATCGTGGGGATGGGATCGTACTTCGCCGAGAACTCGAAGAGTGTGAAATAGTCGTTCCCGAAATCAAGGATCTCGGTGGGCTGAATGTCGATATCGCTGTACTCGTAAACGTAAGGGTTCTGTTCGAGGATGAAGTCGGTGAAAGCGATGGTTTTGGAGAAATCAAGCTTCGACTGGGCACCGGGATCAGCGCCATCACCATCGAACATCTGCGCGGCAATATCGGTACTTTCAGCAGCGAGGGCGATATCGTATGAGTCGGTGGCAGAGCACATCGCGAAGAGGAACCCGCCCGAAGAGACGAAATTCTTGATCATTTTCGCCACGTCAAGCATCATTTTCGAAACCTTCTTATAGCCAAGCCTTTGGGCGTCGGCTTCATATCTCCGCTGGTTTTCTATGTACCACTGCGCGTTGGCGTATGAGGCGTAAAACTTTCCGTATTGCCCCGTGAAATCCTCATGGTGGAGGTGCAACCAGTCATATTTGGCAAGATCGCCACGGAGTATTTCTTCATTCCAGAATTTATCGTAGGGAATACCCGCGTACTCAAGCGCGAGAGTAACCGCGTCATCCCACGGGTGAAAGCCGGGGGGAACGTAAACCGCCACTTTCGGGGCCTTCTCCATCCGCACCACATCCATGTTCTGATCTTCCCGCTGTACAAAAGAGTAGATGTCAACTGCGGCGGCGGGGTCAAGCTCCTCGAAATATACTCCCTGAAGTCGGCAGTCGAGCACCACTTCATCCGACCGGTCGATGGCAAAAGAGCCGCCACGGTAGTTCAGAAGCCAGTCGGCAAAGTAACCTTTGGCGAGGGCACGGTAAGTAACGCCATAAGCGCGGAGGTGGTCGGTCTGGCTCAGGTCCATCGGAATAAGTATCTTGCTCTGTCCCTGAAGATCAGAGAATATCAGAAGCAGAAGAAGTATCGCGATCGACCTGAGCCGGTGCATTGTCAGGCGGATTTTTTCTCTCTTTCGAGGTAGATCGGTTCGGCACCGTTCAGCACCACATCGCGCGTGATGAGGCATCTGCCCACATCGGTGCGGTCGGGGAGGTGGAACATTATATCCACCATGAACTCTTCGACTATTGAGCGGAGGGCGCGCGCGCCGGTTTTCCGCTCGATCGCTTTCTGCACGATCGCCTCGATTGCGAGAGGATCGAACTCAAGCTCGACATCCTCCATCGCGAACATTTTCTTATACTGTTTAAGAATCGCGTTTTTGGGCTCGAGAAGGATGTTTGCAAGGGCATCCTTGCTGAGCGAGTGAAGTGGCGCCAGCACGGGGATACGGCCTATAAGCTCGGGGATGAGCCCGAATCTGAGGAGGTCTTCCGGTTTCACCATCCCGATCAGTTCATCGTCGGTAAGGTGGTTTGTGTCGATAACATCGGCGCCGAAGCCCATTTTGCTCTGGTTAACACGGTTGGCGATTATTTTTTCAATTCCTTCGAAAGCGCCGCCAACAATGAAGAGGATGTTCTTCGTGTTCACATATATCAGGCTCTGCTCGGGGTGTTTTCTTCCGCCTTTGGGTGGCACGCCGGCGACAGTTCCCTCGAGGATTTTCAGAAGTGCCTGCTGAACGCCTTCGCCCGATACGTCACGGGTGATCGAAGAACCTTCCGATTTGCGGGCAATTTTGTCGATCTCATCGATATAAACGATACCGCGTTGGGCGCGTTCAAGGTTATAGTCGGCTGCCTGAAGAAGGTGAACGAGCACGGTTTCAACGTCGTCACCTACATATCCCGCCTCTGTGATGGTGGTCGCGTCAGCGATCGCGAAGGGGACATCAAGAATTTTTGAAAGTGTTTTGGCGAGCAGGGTCTTCCCGGTACCTGTGGGTCCGATCAGCATTATATTGCTTTTTTCGATCTCCACGTCACCGAGATTATAGAGGGCATCCTCTTGGTTGATCCTTTTGTAATGGTTGTAGACAGCGACGGAGAGGGTTTTCTTCGCCCTTTCCTGTCCGATAACGTGTTCGCCGAGGGTGTCGAAGATGAACTTCGGGGTTACATCCATCGGGCGTTTTTGTTTGGGACGCACGGCGCTGATATTTGAACGTAGGATCTCGACGCTGCTCTCGACGCATATTTCACAAATATATACATCGGGTCCGGCTATCAGGCTTACTTCACCTGAATCCCGGCCGCAGAAAGAACAGCGCGCGTTTTTGTTTGAAAGTCGTTTGGACATAAAATCTCAGTTGGTTTTTAGTGACAAGATCGCTTCCCTGGCTTTGTCGTATAATATGGACTTTGGGAACTGAATGAGGATCTGCTCGTAGGCTTTAATTGCTTGCTCGCGATCCTTTTTGCCGAATTGATAAATTTCTCCCTTCAAAAATAACGATTTATCAGCATATATGTTCATTGGGTCGCCAACTGCCGCGTCAATCATACCGATGGCGTCGTCATAGCGGTCGAGTGAAGCCGCAAGCTCCGCCGATCTGAATCCCGCGACGGCCGCCAGAACCTTTGAAGGGGAGGTTCCGAGCGAGTTGAACACGTTCAGTGCTTCTTCAAGTTTCCCCTGCATTATGAACTTTTCACCCCGCGCGAAAGAGAGCATCGAGAGGGAATCGGCCATGTTCTTGTTCAGAAGTGGAGCCAGTTCGAGCGCGTCGTTGGCGAGGTTATCGGTCGGCGTGCTTATTATTTCAGTCAGCAGACCTGTCATCGCGGGTTGGTCGTTCCTGAAGAAGTAGCACATCATCAGGTTGAATTTCGCCCTGTTTTTTACATCGGGATCGGTGGAAAAGGCACTAATAGCCGAATTGAAGGCGTGTTCCGCTTGGTCGAGTTCGTCCTGCCTCACGTTCAAAAGCCCCTTGTAGAGCCAGGCAAAAGCCGAAAATCGTGAATTGGGGCGCTTCTCTATAAGTTCGTCGAACAGGTCGAGGGCGTCACTGAACTCATTAAGTTTGAAGTGAATATAACCCGCCCTGAAGATCGCTTCGCTCGCGGTTTCCGAGTTCTGGAAAGTGGAAATTATTTCAGAGTATTTATCAAGAACAGCGTTGTATTTCGAGCGTTCGGGGAGGATACCGCGGTCGTACGGTTTCCACTCAGGGTTGAGCTGAAGGTACTCAAGGTTCAGGGTTTCTTCCATCGACTTGACCAGATTCAGGTTGATCACCGGTTTATCGGGTCTGTTGGGGTAAAGCTCGAGCAGTTTTGTGTAAGCCAAAGTTGCAGAGACATAGTCGCCCGCGTAGAACGACTCCTCACCACTTCTGTAGAGTGAAACACCGTTCTCCTTCCCTGATTCCTCCATTTTCAGTGCTGTTGCTATCGCTTTGGCGAACATCCTCTGGTCGAGGTAGAGACCGAACAGGATCCGCAGGGTCATATCGTTCGGGTCTTCTGTTCTTTCAAAAGCCTTAATGAATTCAAGCGCGGCATCAGGGTTGTTCGAGGCATTGCGGATCCTTGCCTCCACTTGCGAGACCTGCCCCGGATCCAGATCGAGAAGATGCGCGTAAGCCTCAGCCGCCTTGTCATACTGCATCATATAGCCGTAAAGGTAGCCGAGATCGAGGAGGAAATATACCGGCTTGCCGGAGGCTTCCTTCCCTTTTTCGAGGAGGTAGATGGCGGTTTCGAATCCCTTCACTTCGGTCGCCGAGTAGGCGAGCACTTTGGTGTAGTTGATGTCGTAATTGGAGAGTTTCAGGAAGTCGTCCCAAACCTTAAGGGCTTCCTTTTCATCCCCGGCGAGGAAATGGGTCTTTCCCAGCAGGTTTATTCCGTTTATGTCGCCGCGGTTCCGGTCATTCCACAATTTAAGGTAGCCGAGTGACTCATCGTACTGCTTCAATCTGTTGCAAACGCGCACGACCGACTCGAGAAACATGTAATCGGAGGGGTTGCTTTTATAGAGATCGAGGTAAATGGTCTTCGCCTTCTCGAGCTGGTTAAGCTGTTCGAACTGCTGCGCCAGCATAATTTTGTTGCCAACATCTCCCGGCTGGGCATAACCCTGCGCAGTCAGCAGTAAAAACGCTGAAACGAGTAGAAAAAACCGTGATGAAAAGTTACACATCATATTTATTAGACAAATTCCGCGGCTGATTTGTTTCTTATGGTATCAATTTTTGCAGGGCATCTAGAAGAATATCGACATCATTAGCGGAATTGTAGCCATTGAGTGATATTCTTATGAACCTCTCACCGTTGTGAGGGAAGACCGGTATCTCGATCTTGTACTCATCATACAGCCGTGCTTTCAGGTCGGTGGGGGCATTATCGGGGAGCTTTACCGAAGCCATCTGCCTGATAACGGAGGTTTCACCCGGGTAAAGTGATATCATCCCCGGGATGGCTTCCATTCTCAGTTTGGCTTCCTGCACTCGCGCGCAACAGTCATCAGTGACTTTTCGCCAGTTGTGAAAATCCATGAACTTTATAGCGGCAGGCACCGCGAGGAAGTTGGAGATGTCACGGGTTCCCTGATACTCGAACTCGTCTATGAAATATGAGTAACCTTCGGGTCTGTGGGTGTTACCCCAGCTAATAACAGGCGGAACGAGGAGGTGCTGAAGTTCCTTCCGGGCGTACAGGAAGGCGGTTCCTTTCGGTGCCATCATCCACTTGTGGCAGTTGCCGGTGTAGAAATCCGGGTCGAGCTCTGAAATGTTGAACGGTATCTGCGCGGGGGCGTGCGCGCCGTCGATCATGGTATAAATCCCCGAACCTCTGAGCTCGTCAAGAATCTCTTTAACGGGGAAAACAAGCGCAGTTGCCGAGGAAATGTGGCTGAAAAACACCACTCTTGTTTTATTGGTGACCGCGTTCAGGATCGCGTTCTTTATCGCATCCGGTGATGTCAATGGGAAGGGGATCACGGCTTTCACCAACTTCGCGCCCGTTTTCTGGCAGACATAGTTCCACATCTTTTCCAGCGCGCCGTACTCCTGATCACTCATCAACACTTCGTCACCGGGACCCAGTGGAAGTGACCGCGCCACCGCGTTAACACCGGTGGTGGTATTCGGCACGTAAACCAGATCTTCACTTCCGCAACCGAGGTAGTTAGCGAGACACTTCCGCGCGCCGGAGAGCATTTCGTCGTGTCTGCGATCCATGAACTCAACGGGCTGTTTTTCAAGTTCTATCTGTAACCGCTGATACTCCCGCATGACGGGGAGAGGGGCGGCGCCGAATGAACCGTGATTGAGAAATATGACATCATCCCGGAGAAAGAAGAGCGACTTCATTATTTTAGAGGTTCCTTTTTATTAGATTTTGATCCAAACTTCAAAAATACGAAACGGAAACTTAATGAAAGAATTTTCAGGCTGGCTGGCAAGCGGGAACAGTTGGTTGGTGTATGGCGGAATTGTGGCGGCTTCGCTCCTGCTCTACATGGTTCTGCGCGCGGTTGCCGTTAAAGTTATCGGCAAGATCGTAAGGAAAACCGCCACCCGGTTCGATGACGTGGTGCTGAACCGGAAGTTCATCGGCAGGGTTCTCCTTCTTCTTCCAACCGCTGTTGCCAACCGCTTCGCGGGCATACTTGGTGAGAGCGCCGCGGAGGTAAAGGAGGTACTCTACATCTGGTATACTCTGCTGGCCGTTTTGATCGTTTTTTCGGCGATCGATGCCATCATCGAGATATGGGAGCGAAGCGAAAGTCTCAACCGGAAGCCCGTTAAAGGGTACCTCCAGATCATTAAAATAGTGATCGGATTCTGGGCGCTCGTTGTTGCCGCGGGAATTTTGACCGACCAAAGCCCCTGGTCGATACTCACCGGACTGAGTGCCCTGACCGCGATACTTATGCTGGTCTTCCGCGACACCATCCTCTCATTTATCGTGAACGTGCAGATCAATTCATACGATCTTGTCGAGAAGGGTGACTGGATAGAAGTGCAGGCTTTCGGCGCCGACGGAACAGTTACCGACATTTCCCTGCACACGATAAAAGTGCAGAACGGCGACAATACCATCTCGATAATCCCCACATACAAATTGATGGAAGTGGGCTACAAGAACTGGCGCCGTATCCAGGAACTTAATGCCCGCCGGATAAAACGGTCGTTTTTCATCGACACTTCGTCGGTGAAGGAAGTTGATACCGCCCTCTTCACTAAACTGAATGAAAAGAAGGGCGTGCACGAGTTCCTCGAAGAGTTCCTTTTGAGCGAGGAGTACACCGCCTCGAAAGAGATCGACGTGACAAACCTGATGCTTTTCAGGAAGTATATCCGCTGGTTCCTCCTCCGGCAGGAGAGGATAAGGGGTGACCTTCAGATCTCAGCTCGCCTTCTTCAACCGGTAGAGCAAGGGATCCCGCTTGAGATTTACGCCTTCACTTCCGAAACCACATTCATGCTTTACGAGGAGTTCCAGGCGAGGATAATGGAGCACATCATAGCCGCCGCCCGATATTTCGATGTCATCATCTATCAGAAGCAGGCAACCGGCGGTTGAGATGGAATTTTTTCAAATTATTTATGAGACAAAAGTATTATATTATTCACTGCAAGAAATAATTTTCGAAAGATCGTGAATACCGTGTCCCGACTGCTGTTAATGCGATTAATGTTGTTACCGGTTCTCTTCCTCTTCTTCTCCGGATGTGAGGAAGAACCCCCTGTTTTGCCCGGACTGAAGTTCAGCAGCCTGACTGTTGTCTCTGAACCCGCCGGGGCAACTGTGATCTTCAACAACAAGAACACCGGGAAGGTAACCCCCACTGTTATCGAGGGACTCGAACCCGGTTTCTACAAGATCGATCTGAAGCTCGGAAAATATATCGACACCACATTTTACACCCTCGTCGCGCGTGATCAGCAGGATACAATGCGGCTCGAGATGAGGGAGAACCCCTCCGACTGGTGGCAGAACTGGAACTCCTCAAACTCGCCACTTCCGATGAACACGATCAACAAGATAATCATCGACCCTATAGGTGACAAGTGGATGGCGACCAACGGCAAAGGGCTCGTGAAGTTTGACGGACAGACATGGACCGTGATTGACCGCTCCAATTCAGGCATTCCCGACAATTATATTCTCGATTTTCTTCTCGACCGGAACGGCAGGATCTGGGTCGCCACGCCGGAAGGATTCGGTCGCTCCGAAAACGGCGTCTGGACAGTCTATAACCGCCAGAACAGCAACCTCCCCGACAATTACATCAATTGCCTCGACCTCGACGGGTGGGGAAATGTCTGGATCGGCACTTACAGCGCGGGTCTCGTGAAGTTCGACGGCGCGACATTCAAAGTTTACAATACCGGCAACAGCGGCATCCCCTCAAACAGGATAAACGCGATAAAGACCGATGACAACGGTAATATCTACATCGGCACCCACGGCGAAGGGCTCGCGCTCTATTCACCCTCGACCGACGGCTGGATAATTTACAACACCGTGACTTCAAATATCCCGGGACAATATGTAAGCAGAATTGTCGCCGATCAGAAGAACGACTTTTGGGTTGGCTTCACCGGTACCGTGGGGGCTGTCGGCGTCGCGATGTTCAACAGGAAGGTTTTCACCAATTACACGCCCGCGAACTCCGGTTTTACAGGTTCACTCGTCACCGGCTTGGCCACCTCTGCCGATGGAAAAGTCTGGGTCTCCACCGCTGACGCGGGAGTTTCAACACTTCAAAACGGCAAGTGGACACGCTACACCACATCCAACTCCGGCATAAAAGACAACTCCGCCCTCTCCATCGCAGTCGACCGTGACGGCAACAAGTGGATCGGGGCCGGGGGGCTGAATCTTTATGTGGGAGGGAAGTAGGTGTTAAGTGTTAAGTGTTAGGTGTTATTTTTAGTGTGGAGTGTGGAGTGTGGAGTATTTGGGGTTTCGGGTTTGGTGTTTGGTATGTCTGTGGGTGATCAACATTTGCCCCGTTCGGGGCAATGTCCGGATAGGTAATTGATCAATCAAAATGGGATTTGCCCCGCTCTGGGCAATGTCTGAGTTAAAAAAACATAAGATTCTTGGATATAAATCCAAAAATTATATAAGATTTTTGGATTTTAGTCCAAATATATGATGTTTAGTCCCACTTTGTGACTCTGTGACCTGCTACCCTGTGACTTCTAACCCTGCTACCCTGTGACTCCGTGACCTGCCTGCTTCATACCAGGAATTCATCATAGTTCATTCTGTGGATTACTTGTTGAGAGAGAATTTTATAATTCTTTAGGAAGGTTTGGGGAAATTTGTATCCTGCCTTTTCACTCCATTTGAATTCGAAAGCGTGGATTCCATCGAAGTACTCTTCCAAGTAATCAATCTCCTGATGTTGAAATGTCCGCCAGAAAAATGTGCGTGCCATGCTTTCCTTGTATGACAGGAGTTTTCTTCGTTCGGAGATCAGATAATTCTCCCACAAGGCGCCGGTATCAGTTCTGGTTGTCAGGTCATACAGATTGCCGATAAGCGCGTTCCTGATACCATTATCGTAGAAGTAGATTTTCTTCCCCTTTTTGATCTCATTCCTTTCATTCCGGCTGAGAGCGGGAAGTCTGAAAATAATAAATGCCCGCTCAAGGATTTTGAGATATTTCTCGACTGTTTTATTGTCAGTCCCGGTTAATTGCGCGAGCTCATTCGTACTGACTTCACTACCAACCTGGAAAGCCACAGCACGCGCGAGGGAATCGATCAGAGAGGGGAAACGAAGTCCGTCAATTCCAAAGATATCTTTGAACAGGTAGCTACCTGAGACGTCTTTGATCGTTTTCGCCGACTGTCCCGGCTTTGCCACCACTTCCGGATAACTTCCAAACACTAATCGTCTTTCCAGCTCACCCCTTTCCGCGAGAAGGTGCGTGTTTGCCTTCAATTCCGCGAAGCTAAAGGGATAGAGGAAGAATTCAAACTTTCTGCCAGTGAGCGATTCCGACGTGCGGTTCATCAGTTCGAATGATGAGGAACCGGTGGCGATAACCTGGACTTCCGGGATCCTGTCGGTGAATATCTTGATCACATTCCAGATCTCGTTAATTTTCTGTGCTTCGTCGATCACAAGAATTTCATATCCGGCAGCTATACCGGCAAGCCGCTCCTTCGATTCATCCGTCAGAAGGGTACGCGTGGCACGTTCGTCACCATAAAGAAAAAGGGCTTTCTTCCCTGATGCCTCTACAATTTTGTTGACGAGGGTGGTCTTTCCGGTCTGCCGGGCTCCGAAGATAATGATCGCTTTCCCTTTGAACATGAATCCGGGGATCACATCTTCGAGATATCGCTTTATCAAAATAGTGCCTGAATTTGTTGTATGGTGAGACGAAATATAAGATTATTGGATTTAAATCCAAAAATTATATAAGATTTTTGGATTTAAGTCCAAAAATTAGAGGATTTGGGGTTTGGGGTTTAGTCCGCCCGTGGCGGATTGGTGTTTGGAAGTGTGAACTGTGAACTATGAACTATGAGGTTTTAGTGTGGAGTGTAGAGTGTGGAGTTTTTGGGGTTTGGGATTTGGGGTTTGGGGCATCCAAAAGAATCAGTGGAATCCGCGTTTAATCAGTGGAATCTGCGTAACCTTTAAAACAAAAAAGAGGCCATCCTTTTGAGACAGCCTCTTAAAAATTAAGTGTCAAGTGATAAGTGTTAGGAATTGACCACTGACCTCTCACCACTAACCACTAATCGTTATCCTTCTGTTCTTTCACAACGTAAACTGAGATTTTCGCTGTTACGGAAGAGTGGATCTTAACGGGTACGGAGTGGATACCGAGTGTCTTGATGGGCTCGTGGAGGTCGATCGATCTCTTGTCGAGGTCGAAGCCTTTTTCCTTGAGACCATCGGCGATCATCTGTGAGGTTACGGAGCCGAAGAGTTTGTCTTCTTCGCCGGCCTGAACGGTGATCTCGATCTTAACGTTCTCGATTGCTGTAGCGAGTTCGTTGGCGGCCGCCACTTCTTTTTCTCTTCTTTTGTTGATGAGTTTCTTCTCATCTTCGATAGCGCGGAGGTTGCCGGCGAGGGCAGCGTACGCGTATTTCTTTGGGATGAGATAGTTAAGGGCGTAGCCTTCGTTAACTTCAACGATCTCGCCAACATTGCCGAGGGTTTCGATGTTTTGCCTTAATATTACTTTCATTTGTAAGCCTCCTCCCGGTTATTTCACAGAGTCAGCGACATAAGGCAGAATCGCCATGTGTCTTGCTCTTTTGATTGCTGTGGTTAACTGACGGTGAGACTTGGCGCAGGTTCCCGTGATACGTTTTGGGATGATCTTGCCCTGCTCTGTAACGAACTTCTGGAGGAGTTTAACGTCCTTGTAGTCGATATATTTGATGCCCATCTGTGTGAATCTGCACACCTTGTTGGGCTTCAGCATACGCATTTTGCTTCTGTTCTGGTTGAAATTATTGTTGTTATTTATCATAATCACTCTTTAATAAGTTTTGATTCTTCTTCAGTAAGGAACTTGTCGAAAGAATCGGATGTGTACCCGACGGAGTCGTCTTCGTAATCGGTAACAGCTTCCTCATACACTTCCTCTCCGGTGGGTTTAAATCGTTTATTAAGAAATTGGATCCGTCTTGCTTTAATTTCGACGATGCTACGTGAACTTCCGTCTTCCGCTTTCCATGAGCGGCTTTGGAGTTCGCCGTCGACCAATACCGCTGAGCCTTTTCTGACCCGTTCCCGGCAACTCTCGGCGAGTTTGTTCCAGGCTACAACACCGACGAAGCAGACATCTTCCTGCCACTGATTGCCGGAGTCTTTGAACTTGCGGTTCGACGCGATCGTAAAATTGACCACGGGGGTACCGTTCGTAGTGTGCCTGTAGACCGGGTCTTTGGTCAGATTACCGGCAATTACAACGTAGTTTATTTCCGGCATCTTCAGATCAGCCATTATTGGTCTCCTTTGTCATCGTTACTTCGACTCTTCGGAAGTATCGTCGTTTTTAGCGGGTTCTGCTTCTTCAGCAGGAGCTGCTTCAACAGCAGGTTCTTCTGACGGAACTTCGGCTTCAGCCACGGGGGCGGGAGCTTCTTCAGCAATAACTTCTGCGGTTGCCGGTGCTTCAAAGGCTACAACTTCAGGAGCCGCTTTTTCGGCTTCTTCAGCGGCAGCGAGGGCTTCGGCAGCTTCAGCTTCAACTTTTCTGTTCGCGAAGTATTCAAGAGCCTCTTTCTCAAGTCTGATGGTAAGGAATCTTACCACTGACTCATCGATTTTAAGAAGTCTCTCGAGATCAGCGATGAGGCCGACAGGAGCTTCGTATCTGTAGATGGCATAGTAGCCAAGTCTGTTTTTGTTGATAGTGTAGGCAAGTCTTTTTCTGCCCCACTTTTCAAGTTCCGATATTGCACCACCGCCATCGGTGATTATACCGGTGATCTTAGCCACTTCGGCTTCGATCTGTTCGTCATCCAGAGCCGCGTTAATAATCACGGCTGTTTCATAGTGATTTCTTCTCAAGAATCCTCCCTATGGACAAGGACCCGGCTTGATTGAAACCGGGTAGGGTTAATAAATAAATGAACAATTAACAATAAAAACTTTACTTTACGAGTGGCGCGGCAACGGGCTCGCAACCACTGGTGTAATATTCCACTTAATTTCCCGGATTAATTGCTTGTGTTTGATCCTGTTTGGTCAACTTGCTATTTGCATCAAGCAGACCTTTAATGCCCGAGACAATAAAACCATTGGTCAGTACAACACATTTATCGAACACTTTGGCGAGCAGTTCAGCTTCGCCACGGTCAAATTCAGAGAGCACATAGTCAGCCATCGCTCCGGCCGGGAAGTCGTTCCCGATACCGACACGGATCCTGGGGAAATTTTCGCTTTCTATCGAGTGGATTATCGAATAGATCCCGTTATGGCCTCCGTCACTTCCTTTTAGTTTGATCTTGTATCCACCCGGGGGAAGGTTAAGCTCGTCATGAACGACCAGCACATCTTCCGGGGCAACCGGAAATTCCGACATCAGATTGAGCACGGCAGAGCCGCTCAGGTTGACGTAGGTGGCCGGTTTAACGAGCATGAAAGGGTTCCCGTCGAGGGAGCCCTCTGCCCTGTAATAATCGTATTTAGAAGGTGAAAAGTCTATCGAGTTAAGAGCGGCGAACCGGTCGAGGAACATAAACCCCGCGTTGTGCCGGGTGTTTTCATACTTCCTGCCGGGGTTCCCCAGCCCAACAATAACTCTCAATACTATTCTTCGTCTTTGTCCTTGCCTCTTGAAATAACTTCAGGCTCTTTCATTTCCTCATCCATGTCAACCGGGATCTCAACACCTCTTGGGATATTGATGTAGCAGAGAACTGTCTCAGCCGGGTGAAGGATGGTGATGTTCTCGTAGTTGAGCTTTCCAACATGGAAGCTGTGTCCGAGTTTCAGCGGCGACACATCGACAACGAGAGCGTTTGGAAGATCCTGTGGCAGGCACTGGATGGTAAGTTTGTGAAGGTTGATAGCGAGCTGACCGCCCTGGATGACGCCGATCGAGTTTCCTTCATATTTAACAGGAACGTCGATGGTAACTTTCTCACCCTTGGTAAGTCCGTACATGTCGAAGTGGATGATCCTGTCGGTAACGGGGTCAACCTGCACATCTTTAAGGATGCACTGCTGGGTCTCATGTCCCTCGATCTCGAGGTTGATAAGATAGCTTTTTGATGTAAAGTAAAGCTGGTTGATCGCGTTCTCGAGTGCTTCAATAGCAACAGGCTCTGTCTTGTTAGCGTAGAAGATGCCCGGTACTTTAGCTTGGCTCTTTAATTGATTTCTTCCAGATTTACCGAAAAGTGTCCTTGGGGACGCTGTGACGACTTTAGTTTCCATTTGTTTCTCCGTTAAGGCGGTCAGCTTTTGTCTTTATCGAAAAGTGAGCTGATCGACTCGTGTTTGTTGATTCTTAATATAGCCTCCGCAAAGATCGCGGAAGCGCTAAGTACCTGAATTTTGTTTCCTAATTTCTCTTCTTTTTCCTCGCCGAGGGGGATCGTGTCGAGCACGAAGATCTTTTCGATCCCTGATTCCACGATGCGTTCGCACGCGGGGCCGGATAACACGGGATGTGTAACCGAGGCGTAAATTTTCTTTGCCCCTCTTGATTTTAGCGCTTCGACCGTTGATTTGAATGTGCCTGCCGTGTCGATAAGGTCATCGACGATCAGCACATCCTTCCCCTCGACGTCACCGATGATATGGGCTATTTCGGCAACATTGGGGGCCGGCCTCCTCTTGTCGCTGACAACAAGGTGGGCGTTAAGTTTATTGGCGTAAGCCCGTGCCATTTTAATGCCGCCAACATCGGGTGAAATAACCGCGAGGTTGTTGCTGAGGTGCTTAAGTTCGTTGTAAAAGACGATTGAACCGTAAAGGTGATCGAAGGGGATATCAAAGAATCCCTGGATCTGGGGGGTATGTAGATCCATTGTGATCACACGGTCAGCACCTGCAGAAGTGATCAGATTGGCTATGAGTTTGCTTGTTATTGCAACTCTTGGCTGATCCTTTCTGTCTTGCCGGGCATATCCAAAGTAAGGGATGATTGCCGTGATCCGCTTAGCGGAAGCTCTTTTGGCTGCGTCAAGCATTATGAGCAGCTCCATCAAATTTTCAGCAGGGGGGTTGGTGGATTGAATGATGTAGAGGTCGCTGCCCCGCACATTCTCGCCATATTTCACCCAGATCTCACCGTCGCTGAAACGCTTGATCTCAAGTGCCCCTAATTTTTTCTCAACATCCAGTCGCCTGCTCATGTAGTTCACAATTTTTTCGGCGAGTGGCCGGTTTGATCTACCGGAAAACACTTTTATTTCGGAATCCATGGCGGGGGCCCAAAAAAGTAAAGAAATATAGCTTACAAATATAAGCCATGGGCATCAGGAAATCAAATAAAATAATTTCAACCCATCTAAAGGGCAGCCCGGCGGGATTGCAGGCGCGGTAATGGATAAAAAGAGGTTGTTTGTCGAAAATAATCATTTTTTTTATTCAAATACTGTTTAATTTGCATGTCTGAAAATCCATTTTGGAAGAAAATGAACCTTAAAGCCATACCGGCTTCGCAGAGAAAGATATTCTACTTTTTCGGTTTGTTAACACTGTTGACTTTTATAGCCGGCGCGTTCTTCTATTTAACTGAATCAAAGAGTGTGGAAGACGATATAAAAGGGAAGCTGAACCGGGTGGCAATTGCCAAATCGGAAGAGGTGAGGCAATGGTTCGAGGCGACCACCGGACACGGGGTCGATCTTCTTAAAAACATCAGAATGAGGGAGCGCCTTCTTCAATATCTAAACCCCTCCAACAAGATGTTGTTCGATGAGGCATTCGCCGGAATGCGTAAATATCTTAAGAAGGAAAAAGGTTTTGTAGCTGTTTACCTGCTCGACCGGAACATGGAAAAGATTGACACATTGAGCGGTTCGTCGGGCGGCATTTCCCGTTTTGATATCGTGAAACCACTGAAGAGCTCCAAAAGCCCTGTATTCAGTAATTTCTTCTCCGAACCTGTTGAAGGGCTTGAGAAGCCTTTCATATATTTATTGATCCCCGACACTTCAAGTGTTAACCCCACCCCTGTTAAATATCTTTTGATCAAGATTGATCCGGCACCCGACCTGCTGCCGAGGTTGTGGTCTGCCACTTCCATTCTGGGCTCTCAGGAGAACAGGCTTGTGGTGAACATTGACTCTGACACTGAAAATCACTGGGTGTTGGGTGATGAGGGATTGCAGAAATACAAGCTCTCGGAACTGCCGCCTAATTCGCTCGCGTACCGGATCGAGCACAATGACTCGGGTTTTATTAGCGGTATGGATTACTCCGGGGCAAGGTCTTACGCTTACGTCAGGAGTTCAGGGGATTTCCACTACACTCTCGTTGCCAAGATATCGAGGGACGAGATAATCGGACCGGTTTGGGGGGTCTTTTGGAAGGCGGTTTCGGGTGTTTCTGTGGCGCTTTTGTTGTTGTTCATACTCGCCAGGTTGTTCCTCCAGCAGAATGAGAACGAAAACCTTAAAAGGGTTATCGAAGCAGAAGCTGCCAAGGAGAGGAATGAGGCTCTACTTTCGGCAATTATTGAGTCTTCGCCCGACGCGATTTTATTGGTCGATCCTGCCAACAGGGTATTGATAAGGCATAACAAGAGGGCTGAGGCGATGTTCGCTCTAAGCCAGGAAGGGGATCAGATCAAACTCACCCCCGAGAAATTCCACAAAACCCCTGTAACGACTGAAGACCTGGAGGAACAGGCAAAAGCGTTAAGGGAAAACGGGATCTGGCGGGATGACGTTGAATACGTCGCGCTTGACGGACGGGAGTTCTGGGGCAACGTGGTTGTATCGGCAATTGAAGTGGGTACTGATCGCTATTTTATGGTAAGGATAAGTGATATCACCCGTGAAAAGAAGATTCTAACCGAGCTGCAGGAACTTACTGAAGACCTCCGGAAATCGGATGAGGAAAAGGTTAAATTCATGTCGGTTCTGGCTCACGATCTGAGGTCACCATTCCATCCATTATTGAATGTGCTCGATCTGTTAAATACCGATTTTGACAATCTTGATGACAGTGAAAAGAAGAATTTTCTCTCAGGGGCGGCGGATATCGCGGGGCGGCACTTCGAGTTTCTTGAGTCACTTCTCGCCTGGTCGCGCGCGAGTCTCGGCAAGATAAACTACAATCCACGGCCTTTGAACCCCTTCAGGCTGATAAACGAGACGATACTCCTGCAGCAGCACCTCGCGGAGCAGAAGGGGATAAAACTGATGACGAAGGTGGAGACCACTAACGAAATTTACGCCGATCCGGAGATGCTCAGGACCGTGCTCAGGAACCTCCTTGCCAACGCGATCAAGTTCACTCGTAACAACGGTCAGGTGGTTGTCACCGCCGGAACCATGGGTGACATGGTATGTTTCGGGATCTCGGACAATGGTGTGGGGATGCCGAAGGATCAGGTTGAACAGCTCTTTTCACTCGGCGGTTCACGTTCGACTCCCGGCACGGAGAACGAACGTGGCACAGGATTGGGGTTACTGCTCTGCAAAGAATTTGTTAACAGGCATGGCGGCGAGATATCAGTTGTGTCAAGTCCTGAAGTTGGATCAACCTTCTCATTTACCATACCGGTATACAAAAACCACTAATATTCCTCACTCCGGGGTGGATGCACAGACCGGTGTTTCCGGAGACTCCCATGATTAATAGGACAGATAAAACCGCCCGCAATTGTTATATTCGTGCTTGTTAAATTTGGTTAGTTGTATCATTAAGTTCATGAGAAAACACTGAAAACTGCACTAATAGGTCACACTGGATTTGTCGGCTCCAACCTTGCCTCCCGAATAAATTTCACCGAACTGTACAACTCAAGCAATATTGAAGAAATGAAGGGTAGATCGTTCGACCGGGTCGTCTGTTGCGGTGTCAGGGCTGAAAAATGGCTGGCGAACCTCAGGCCTGAACAAGACATCGAAAGGATCAAGATACTTGAGGGAGTGCTTGACGAAGTAACAGCCGGTGAGTTTATTCATATCTCAACGGTTGACGTTTACGACAAAAAAACAGCGGTCGATGAAGATCACAATATCAACGCCGCTGATTGTGATCATTATGGCAGGAACCGTCTCGTGTTCGAAGGCTATGTTTCAAACCGGTTCAGCAACAGCTACATAGTCAGGCTTCCCGGCCTTTTTGGCACGGGCTTAAAGAAGAACTTTCTCTACGATATCCTTAATCCCGTCCCCGCGTTTCTTGCCCCCAAGCTTTTTGATTCATGGGAAGGAGTTATCCCCGCATCGGGACTTGAAAAGCTAAAAAGTTTTTACACCCTTAGAAGTGACGGTATATATGCCAGATCCACCTCCGGAAACGACGCTGAAATTCTGGATATATTCTCACCGGCGGGATTCAGCGCGCTGTCGTTTACCGACTCAAGAGGGACCTTTCAGTTCTTCGATCTTTCAGGCCTTGCCGAAGAGCTAGAATCCATAGTTGCAAGCGGTGTCAGGCTGATAAACATAGTTTCCGAACCGGTGACCGCGGGAGAGATATACAAACACTTCAGTGGCAACGATTTTGTGAACGAGATATCCCCTTCACCCGTGGCGTACGATATCAGAACCATGCACGGAAATGCCGATGGCTATCAGTTCAGCAAGCAAGAGATACTTGGAAAGATCACCCGGTTTCTCAATGAAATGAACGGGAAAAAGATTTGAACAAACTGGCAGTTTCCAACATCGGTTGGAAAGACCCTTTCGAAACGGATATCCTCCGTCACGCTGTTGACCTTGGTGTAACCCACATCGAAGTGGCCCCTCTGAAATCATTCGGCTCCATCGAAAACTTCGACCGGCGAAAAGTAAGTGAATTCGTTGATTTCATTTCCGGCAATGGACTAAAGATATTTGCCTTTCAGGCCCTCCTTTTTGGTGCCGGTGAACTCTACATTTTTAAGACCGGAGATTACCGCGACAGGTTAAGGGAGATACTAAAATCTCAATTTGAACTTGCCGGGATGACCGGCGTTTCGAATCTCGTTTATGGCTCGCCCGGTACGAGAAAACTTTTCGGGAGAACCCCGGAGGAAGCGAGATCGATCGCTGCGGATTTCTTCGGCAGGCTGGGCGAACTCGCGGCAGCGTGCGGAACCAATCTCTCAATAGAGCCAAACCCCGCCGGTTACGGCAACGAATTTCTCCAAACCACTTCGGAAGTGGTTGAGTTTGTAAAACTCGTTAATTCACCCGGATTGAAAGCCCACATAGACAGCGGCACAATAATTATGAACAACGAAGACACTTCGCTGTTCACACCGGAGATGATGCAGTTTAACAGCCACATCCATATAAGCAATCCGCTCCTCTGGCCACCTTCGTCAAATGAATTCAGTAAGGAACACGAAGAACTTGCAAAACTTTTTCGCGATATAGCTCCCGGTAAAATACTCTCACTCGAAGTGAAGCAGATTGAACCCGCTGAGTTCAAAGAGTGTATCTCGTGGTTCACTCAGGTCTACGGGAGAGGCGCGTGAAGAGGGAAGTTCCAAGTTACGACATCCTCGAGCTGAAACCCCGTGGTAACGATAATGCCGTTATCGTCTTCGTTATTAATGAAGGTGAGAGAATAAAGCGGCAACTTTCGGTTATGAAACAGTTCTCCGGAAGGATCGACATCATAATCGCGGACGGTGGCTCAACCGATGGCTCGCTTGAACATGAATACCTTAAAGAGTGCGGAGTTTCAACACTTCTTACCAAAAAGGGTCCAGGCAAACTGAGCGCACAAATGAGAATGGGTTTCGACTACGCCCTGAACCGGGGCTACACGGGCGTGATTTCTGTTGACGGCAACGACAAGGACGACACGACCGCGGTCGACCGCTTTATTCAGGCGTTCAAAGACGGGTACGACTACATTCAGGGCTCCCGCTATATTCCGGGGGGGAAGGCAATTAACACCCCGTTCCTAAGGCACTGGGGGTTGAAGCTGATACACGCCCCGCTGATCTCACTCGCCGCCGGACACAGATACACCGATACCACCAACGGTTTCAGAGGCTACTCGGCAAAATTGCTCAAAGATGAGAAGATCAACATCTTCCGTGATGTTTTTCAGACCTATGAACTTCACTATTATATTGCTATCCAGTCGGCAAAGCGGGGTTATAAAGTAAGGGAAGTGCCGGTTACAAGGGCCTACCCCGCGGAGGGTGAACTGGTTTCAAAGATATCCCCATTCAAAGGGAATCTTATGATACTCAAGATACTTTTCAAAGCCGTTCTTGGCAAATATGATCCGGAAGGTGGCAATAATGCCTGAGAGGTCTTTCGATGTGGTGATACTCGGTGCAGGGATCTACGGACTTTACGCCGCGCTTCTGTTCGGCAAAAAAGGAAAGAAGGTCGCGCTGCTTGAGCACGATGACGGACCCTTCAAAAGGGCCTCATACATCAATCAGGCGAGAGTGCACAACGGTTATCACTACCCGAGAAGTTACTCGACCGCGATAAAATCCGCCGGATATTTCAACCGTTTCAACAAGGATTTCGGTTTCGCGATCAACAATCAGTTTGAGAAGATCTACGCCATCTCCAAATATTTTTCACTCGCCAACGCTGAACAATTCGAGAAATTTTGCGCCGCTGCAAAGATCCCCTGTGAGAGGATCGACCCTGAAAAGTTTTTCAAGCGCGGCAGCGTGCAGGGTGCATACCACACCCTTGAATACGCGTTTGACGCGGCTCTGATAGCAGAACATCTCGTGAATGAGGTTGCAGGCTATTCAAACATCGAGGTTTTTTACTCGATGAAGGAATTCAACCTTTCAACGGCGGATGGCCAATACATACTTGAGTACCCTGATATAAGGTTTACAACCCCGGCCGTGATGAACGCCACTTATGCCAGCGTTAATCAGATACTTCACAAGTTTTCGCTCGGCAAGTTCAATATCAAGTATGAGATCGCGGAAGTGTGCCTCTGCAACGTCTCCGGAAACATCGCCAACACAGGCCTGACAGTGATGGACGGTCCATTCTTCTCGGTGATGCCTTTCGGGAAAACCCCTTATCACTCGCTCACTTCAGTTACGCACACACCTCATGTTTCAAGTTACGAGGCATTGCCAACATTCCCCTGCCAGGCGAAAAACAGGGAGTGCACGCCACTTCAGTTGCAAAATTGCAATACATGCGCGGCAAAACCTCCCACAGCGTGGGATTACATGCAACAGATATCTAAAAAATATCTGATCGATGATATTAAACTTACATTTGTATCTTCGCTAATAGCGATCAAACCGATCTTGAAAACCGCTGAAATAGACGACTCCCGTCCGACACTGGTGAGAAAACTCTCTGAGAAACCCGATTTCTACACAGTGCTTTCAGGGAAGATCAACACAATCTACGATATGGAAGAGTTATTGGATGAAAGACCATAATTTTGTATCCGCCGTGATCTATAACAACAACCACGGGAGCAGTGCCGGAAAATTTCTGACCACCCTCGATGGTTACATGAATTCCAGGTTCAAGAACTATGAGATCATAGTGGTTGACGATTTCAGCTCGGATAACTCGCTTGCCCTGGTAAAAGAGACCGCGAAGGCGATAAACGGTAACGTGATAATAATCAAGCTCCCATGGTATCATGGAACCGAGGCGGCAATGATCGCGGGGGTTAACCTTTCTATCGGTGACTATGTCTTTGAGTTTGACACATCTGACATCGACTATAACATTGAACTGCTTGATGACCTCTACAAGCGGCTGCAATCAGGGTTCGACGTGGTATCAGCCTCGCCTGCTTCAAAGGGCTCATTTTTCTCGAAGGCCTTCTACTACCTCTTCCGGAAATATTCGCGTCAGAGGATATATCTTCAGAGCGAATATGTAAGGATCATATCGCGCAGGGCGATCAACAGATTCAATGAGCAGATGTTTTCATTCAAGTACAGAAAAGTGAATTATCAACTTACCGGTTTCCCGGTTACCTCGATAAAGTATGATCCCACCGGTAGCCATTCACTCAACAGGAACAGCTTCAGGGAGAGGCTCTATCTCGGCTTTGAAGTGATGTTGATGTACACCAGAATGGGGGAAAAACTGGCAGTTAACCTTTCGTTCCTGTTCATTTTTATCTCGATTGTGTTGGGGCTTTACTCGTTATTGATGTTCGCGAGAGGCATCGCGATCCAGGGCTGGACCACAACGATGCTCTTTCTCTCTTTCGGGTTCTCAGCGATTTTTTCACTCATGGGGATACTCTCAAAATATCTCTCAATGGTTCTTTTCGAAGTGCAGAAGCGCCCCTCGTTCCATACGGAAAACATTGAGCGAATAAATAAAAACTGACTTTGCCATGAACCTCTTTAACGGAAAATTCCTGCCAAAGTTAATTGTTGCCACCCCTTTCTTTTTTGCCGGGTATTTCTCTGTTATTGCCGTCTGGGCATTCATCAAGCTGCCCGCGAAGACCGGTTTTCCCGATGGCGTTATCTCTTATACAACCATCCACGGCACCAATCCGCTGAACGATTACCTCCGTATCGCGGTACTTTTTATTGTAGCTCTAATTGCACTCGCTTTTGGCTTCAAGACGGGAGAACTGGTTGTTAAAAGATTCACCCGTGAGCAATTGCCTTCCGGAAGTTCTGACCCGGAGATCACAGGCGCGGAGGTGCGGCCGGATGACTACATTGACCGCCTTGGAACGTTTTCCCGTTTTCTCATCTCATCAGCTTTTTTACTTGTTGCCATCCCTTTGCTTGGGCGGTTTGGACTTTATCACGTGCTCACTGATGGATTCCATGAAGGTGAAATGTTTGGGTATCTCCCCGCGTGGAAGGCAACGGGCGCGATATTCACAGATGCTTTCATAATTCATGGATTCGGGAGGAATATCCTGCCGGCCATATTTGCCGACTTTCTTTCCGGTGGCGGCGACACCATAATCTATTACACAAGGTTTTACAACTTTATCACCGCTGTAATTGCCCTCGTCTTCATGTGGATGATCATAAAACAGACTTATGATTTGTTCACCGGCGGGAAGCGGAGCCCGTTTAGAAGCGTGTTGATGATGATATCCTCATTCCTCGCTGTAAAGTTTCTGTTTTATATGAACGTGCCCGTAACGGGGCGTGACATGATCCTCTTTTTCCAGATGTCAGCGTCACTTTTCCTCCTTAAAAGCGCTTTCACCCGGGAAAACCGGAATGTGATGATATCAGCCATTGTGTTGGGGTTAACCCTCCCATTGGGATTCTTGAACGCTTATGACCGTGGAATCATTGGTATTGTCGTTACAGTCGTTACGCTTTTTATCTTGCTCTATACCGTCAGAAAAGGCTTTCTTGCCACGTTTGCAGCGGGTGTCGCCGGGGTGGTGATATCAGGTGCCGCGATCTATTTCGCCCTTGGTAAAAGTGAATTGGCCGCGATGCTCGAGCAGGTGAACTACTGGTCGAAATATGCTGACCTGATATGGGATGTTGAGTTAACAAGCAGAAGTTTTGTGTCGATAACACTTTTCGGGATCCAGAACATCTTCGTGCTTGTGTTAGCTGTTTATCTCCTTATCACCTGGTTCCGTGGAACTGAAAAACGGGTGGAATTTGTAAAGAGGTACGCCGGACTGATTCTCACGGTGGCAGTTTCTCTTGTTTTCCTCAGGATGGCTGCCGGAAGGAGTGACACAAACCACCTGTTCGACGCGACAGTTCCGGTAATAATTGTAACCACATTTCTACTTACAGTTTTCTTTGAGAGTGACTCATACCGTGGGTTGTTCGCTTTGCGTGAAACGGGGGGTAAAATTGTTAGGGGTGTTTGGATAGCGGCTTTGTTTCTCGCTGTTGCTGTCAACAAACCGGTGGATGCCTTCTCGCAGTATGCCAGAGTGGTGACAAATGGAGCGGAAACTGACCGCGAATTGGCTGATAAATATTATGTTACGGCAGCGGATTCGATTAAAAAGGAAATGAAGGGGGAAAAATATTTTTACACCCTCTCTTCCGAAGGGGTTTGGTATCACCTCCTGAACGCGCGCCCTCCCGTGAGGTTCCACCAGCTTCTCTACGCCCGCACCGCGGATTATCAGAAAGAAGTGATAGATTCCCTCGAAAAGTTAAAACCTTCGATCATACTCTTCTCAAACGACCGGTTCCCGGGGGTGATGGACTCGGTTTCGGTTTTTAACTCGAATGGCAGAATAATGTCGTACGTGATCGCGAATTACAGACCATTCCGTTTTATCGAGGGGCAGTGGTTCTGGAAGAGGGAAGCAAAACCTTACCTCTTTGAAGAAGGAAAAGGAAGCGACACTTCAGCCGTAAAAATTAAAATTTCCGCGTCCGGGCTCAACGACGTAACTATAAACGGAGGATACCCGGTGACAAGCGAGGCAAAAAGTGGAGCGATACTCTTAAGAAATGATAGAACCGGGGAGTTCATTTCCGCCATCCGTCAGGGAAGCAAGACTGCCATTTGGAACGTGACTGTACCCACCGCGGTTTTGCAGGAGGGAATTAACCGGTTGAGCGTGTGGCAGTGGAGCGAAGGGGGAGAGGCTCTTCAATCACTTTCCCGTGATATTGAAGCTAAGATAACCAGATAATATCCGTTGCTTTTCAGATCTTTGTTAATTCTTTCAGTTCGATGTTTGGGAGCGGTTCCCCGGGGTGGCTTTGAAGGAAAATCTCATTAAGCGAGGCCTTTGCCCCATCGATTCCGCAATCAGGAGTTTTGTAAGGTATGTATTTGTGTTTCAACCTGTAATACCTTGAAAATATCCTGAAATAGAGCATAAACTTGAAATTGTTCTTCCGGATGCTGCTGTTCTGCAGATCGCTGTCCTGATCAATTATCTTCTCGAAACTTCCAAAAACATCGGCAAACCACCAGAACGGAGTGTGCGCGGTTTCCTTGGTAATTCTGGTCGTAAGGTCGACGTGTTCCCACGCGTTGTAGTAAATCTCATCTATTAGACCGGTTTTCTTGAGAATATCCGCGTCAAAGTATGAGAACGCGCCGGGGATGTGCTCGTTAAGTGTAAGAAGTGGATCCCCATCATAACTGGCGATCGCGCGGGGTCTGGGGTTGCCTTCACCATCCTTGTTCAAGGGGCCATGCCAGGCATAGTTGAAGTGCTTAAGGCCTGTTTTCCGTGCCGCAGCAATATAATCATCGAACACCGACACATCCTTTATCAAGATATCATCTTCGAGTATGAAGATATGCTTGCAACCTTGATCGAGCAGAAACCGCATGGCATCATTTTTTGAGCGGCCCACCCCTTTGTTTCGTTTGTGCTGAATAAGCACGGGTTTTATCTGATCAAAAACGGAGTCAGGGTACGGTTTGCCGTCATTCACCACCACCAAAACGGGTCCCCCAGGGAGGGAGTTAAGCAACTTGGTGAAGAAAGCCTGTCTCTCGTAGGTAACTATTCCGATGCCAATTTTTTCCGTCAAATCACACCCTTCGCGGTAAGAAATTTTTCATAATTGGAGATGTACTTCGCGCCGGGGAGATTCCTGAACTTCCTTATTATCCTCTTCACTTCCCGGTAATTACCTGCCCGCTCGGCACTTACCGCGCTGATCCAGTAGATCAGTTCATAGTTGAGCACGGGATCACTTGAGAGTCGCCAGAGAACAGACGAAATTTTAACCGGAAGGTTTGGGTAAAGTTTAAGATTTTTCGCGACTGCCGGGTCTGTTTCAAATGCACCGTTATCCAGCATGAAGTTAACGAGTTCATATTTAATCTTGAAGGCTTCACCGAGGGTTTTTTCAAGGTTTTGAAACTCCTTGTTCTCATCTGCTTGCGACCGGTAGTAAACTCCCAGTGTTTCGGGCAGATATTTTAGTCCGGTGACCTCGCTAACGTCAACCACAAATTTATAATCACCCGTCACTTCAAATGAGTCGTCGAAAAGGATATTGTGCTCATCATGTAACGAACGTCGCCAAAGAGATTGGGGCCCGCACATATAACCACTGAGAAGGCGGAGCATTGAGAATGTGCCTGACTGTTTTATTGGCCTTCCCGATCTCTTCGCGGTTTCAAAATCTTCATTTTCAACCGGGGAGATGAAATAATCAGCATATACGAGTCCCGCGGAGGTGTCTTCTTCCAAAGCCTGTACAAGTCTTTCAAGGGCGTTTGGTGCCAGACGGTCGTCAGCGTTCGCGTTCGTCACATACTTTCCGGAGGAGATTGAGATACCCCTGTTCCACGCCGCGTACATGCTTTCTGTGAAATCCGTTCTCACGTATTTAATGTTCGGATGTGCCGGCAGATATTCATCGATTATCTGTTTTTCGTTTTGCGGGGAATTGCTGTCGATTATTACAATTTCCACCTTGTCACCGAGCGTCTGCGCGAGGAGGTCATCGAGCCTGCCACGGATAAATTTCTCACCTTTGAACAGGGAGATGATGGCGGATACAGTGTAATTAGCCGGCATTTCCTATCCCTCTTTCCTGATCATGTTGGCAATAATTCCTGAATACGCGCCCAAAGAAGACCCGTAAATGAGCAGCCACACGGCTACAAGACCACCCGCGATGTAGAACGGCGCGATGTCCGTTGTCTGAAGCAAAGCGACCGCTGTTGAGAGTGAGAGGAACTGGAGAACCAGTCTGATTCCCCCTGCATCGAGGAAGAATCTTGAACGTGACAGTGCGGTTAATTTCTTTACGTAAGAAAGGATGAGGAAATTTGCAATTATCACCGTGAGCGAATAGCCCGCTATGCCGGCGTAAGAACCTGTAAGTTTAATACCTGCCCAAAGGAGTATGGCAACTCCAACAAGATTAAGAAGTTGCATTGCCGCGAGAAAAGAGGCCTTTCCGTCACCCATCAGCATGGAATAGTAGGAGTACCCAAAAAGGTTGACCGACTCGACCATTGCCAAAAGTAAAAAGATGTTGAACGACAGTGGTGAACCGTAGAAAAATATAAAAATCCCGGCAAAAACGGGCGACATCGCCATGAAAAAGAGCCCCGCGGAGAGTATTCCCTTGCGGGAAAGGGGGAGGCACTCCTGAAGAAGGAAGTTTTTCTCCTCACCGGGTGGGATGCGTGATGCCTTGGGGTAGATCGTCCGGAATGACGCGAAGAACAAGCCCGAAGTTGATTGTGCGAATCTTTTCGCGATATCGTAATATCCTACTGATGCCACGTTCAAGCCACTGCCGATTATATATTTCACCACAGGATCGATCGCGGTGCCAAGAATTGTGGCGCCCTGTACACTGATACTGAATGAGAATAGCTCTTTGAAGATCGATCTGTTGAACCGGAAAGGGAAGAGTGCCGGTATCCTTTTCCTGATCAAGCCTGTGCCCAGCAGAAGTGCAAGCTGAATTATCGAAGCAGCAAGCATCAGAAGTGCGAGTCCGCTTATATTCAGGTGGAATATCCATGAAATGGCTGCCGCGGTCAGTGTAAGGGCGCTGTAAACAAACGCTATTTTACTGTAAAAAACGAAGTGCCCGAGTCCTTCATAGATCGATCTGAAGAAAGTGGAAAGGTAGTTGAGATAGAAGAAAAAGCCAAGGATGGTATTTGTGTAAAACGCGTTCTCCTTCTCATCAAGACCCACAAGTTTTACATCGTTCACGTATAAACTGTTGCCTGCGATCCAACCGGTGATGAGTACCGCCAAACCAAAAAGTAAAAAGAAAACGAGGCCCGTTGAAGCCACCTCCCGAAGGGCTTTTTCGTCTTCCTTTTTCTTTGAGACCGCCCTGATAAGTGCCAGTCCGAAGCCGAGATCGAGTACGTTGCCCAGCCCCCAGATTGAGGAAAGAAGCACCCACACGCCAAAAAGGTGACTGCCGAAGTTCATCAGGTTGAACTTGAGCGCGACGAGGGATGTCACCATCGTAAAAAGATAGTGAGCAGCCAGCCAGAGATTGACTTTTCTTTCACTCATCTATTGCCACCGGGGCTGATTCATTAATTCTGGAATCTATGGCTGCCAATGCTCCGAGTATTGCGCCAAACATCACGATCCCTCTCCCCCAAAGCCAGGCATCGGTGAACATGAGTGAGGTGATAACATACATCAGACACCAAAAGCCGATAAAAGCATGGAGGAAGTGCCGGCTGCCGGCGGCTTTAAGATAGATCTTGCGCGCCCGTTTGAACAGCATCACCAGGAAGATGAGGAAACCGATAAATCCGAATATTCCTGTCTCCACCAGCATCGAATAGTAACCATGGTGAAGGGTGTAACCCAGCACGTATTTTTTGAAAAGATTTGGAGGGAGCTGGTTATAGTTGGATGCCGTGTAGGCGAATGAATACATTCCCATTCCGAAGACAGGGTTAACAGAGAGGGCATTAAATCCCGTGCTCCAGATGAAATATCTTGTAACGAACGAATTGCTCACGTCACCCACTTCGAGGCTCTCGCTGGTCAGCTTTTGCTTCTCTTCGAGGCGGAGGAACTTGGTGCCATAAATGCTAATGAACGCGCCGCCGATTATTACGGTTGCGAAGATGGTGATCAGACCGAATCTCACGAGTTTCTTTTTGTCGATCTTCAGATTGGCAGCGTGTACTATAGCGTGCACGAATGAGAGCAACATCACCAAAGAGACGTTGAGCCAGACATTTCTGGTCTTGTTGAAGATCATTGCCACCAGAAGCATCGCGAAGAGTGCGCCGTAAGCAAGTTTTTTCTTTCCGTTGGCGTGCAGGAGAAGAATGAAAACGATCACAATCCCGATTCCGAGGATGTCAACGAACATGATGCCCGCGAATCCGTATGACCTTCTGCCCGTGGTTATTCCCTGAAATATAGCGTATAGGGCGTTAAATGATACAATCGAAACGTAAACCTTAACGAGAAAAGAGGTCTCAACCCTTTCTTTTACGGCAATGCCCAAAAGCGTAAAAAGAAGGATAATGCCGGGCCACATCATCATGTTTATCGCGCTGTTCGCGCGTGACATGCTGTTATAGAGTGACGGGAGCATGAACAGGATAAAAAGAATTGTCGCCTTCGTGAAGGGGGTGTTCAGATCCTTGGTGTGAAATCCTTTATTGGTTACAAGAAAACTTGCGAGAAGATAGGGGATTACCAGAAATGCCAGACTCATGAAGAACATGGCGTAAATATCGAGGAATATCGTGATCATGAACGTGATCAGCGCTATCCTGAAGTTTAAGAAACCCAATACGATCACCGGGAACCCGAGGATCATCAACTGAATTGTTCTCTTGTCTCCGAGTCCGGCGAGAAGAAAAGTAAGGGGAACCACAAGAAGGAGTGTCAGACCAACGAGAAACAGGTTGCTTCCGAAGCCGGAAGCAGGTTTCGCGTACACCGTGGGGTTAATCTTCTTTCCTCCGGATGGCGAAAAAATTACGCATCAGGAATCTTATTTTGGGATCTCCGACATTGCCCGCCACTTCTTTCAACACGATGACCACTGATACAAATCCCGCTGAAAAAACGGAGATGAGGAGCGCGAAGACCGTGCGTGGTGGATAGACTTTTTTATCCGAGGGGATGGCTTTGTCGATGGTAAGTATAATGGGCGTTTCTTTTTGCTCATCAAACTTTGCCTGTTCATAAAGCGGGAGCAGAAACTCGAGCATTTCACTGTTGATCTTTACATCGCGATAAAGTCTGAAGTATTGGATCGCTTTTGTGGGGAGCGAACCCATCGGGATGAGAACCGAACTTCCCCCTTTACCTGCCTTGATATCGTTAACTTTTTTCTCGAGGGCGATCAAACCATCTTTCAGGCTTTTTACGGAGGGGGTGTTTGCGCCGAGCATTTTCTCCGCGGTTTCAAACTCGACCTGTTTACGCGCGAGTTCCATTTCAAGTTCGGTGTAGGCGGTAACAGAAGATTTTACCTGCTGCTCGGCTTCAAAGACGCCGTTTTTTTTCTGAAATGCTTCAAGGTTGTTCTCCGACTCTCTCAGATCGGCTGTAACTTCGGTGTACCTTTTTTCAAGAAACATTCTGTTGTCCCTTGATTTGCGGGTGTTTATCTCGAGGATCTTCCGGTTAAGAACATCAACGATATAATTCGCCATTTCGGCCGCTTTTTTAGGATTTTTGTTTCTTACCGATACTGAAACAGAAAGGTCATCGTTGTTCACAACCCTGATATCTTCGATCACCATTTTCAGAAGGTCCGCAAAATATTTTTGGTCATACTCAGCCCGGAGCCCGAATTTATCGATGATCTCGGTGAGGGTTGTACGGCTGTAGACGATCGTGAGGTAGAAATCGAGGTCGGATGATCCACCTCCGAGGCTTGAAAGGCCACCGATCGGAAGGCTTCCGATGCTCTTAAGAAGGGATGACATTCCCCCGCCCGATTTGCCCGACTCATAAGGCACCACCACGGCAGTGGATTCAAACTTTTCGTCAATTAAAAAATATACCGAAATGTAGCCCGCGGCGGCAGTTAGAATAGCGACGAGCAGGATAAGGAATTTTTTTCTGACCAGGATTACAAGGATATCCAGCATTTCAATTTTGCGTTCTTCGGACATCGTGGGTTGAAACTCTCCTGTTTGAGATAAAAGAAAACTAAAACAAACCGCAATATAAATATTTTGAAGGGCAAATCTAAAAGAGAAGCCTGCCCGGGGGGTAGCGGTTACCCCTTACTTACTTTTTCCTGTACCATGAAGAAGGGAGCACCATTGTGGGGTCGGGGGTGCAATCTTCATCGAGCGGGTGCGGGAAAGTGGTGGCAAATGAGGTGGCCTCCGCGCGGTCTTTTCTGTAGAAGGTAAATTCAAGGGCTTTTGGCACTTCGATTCCCATACGTTTTTCTGTTCCGCAGCAGTTGTTTGGATGGATATGGACGATGTGAAAGTCCATCATCAGTTTGTCAAATATTGTTTTGCTGAGGTTGAAAAAATCGAGGCTGAACAGCTTCTGGAGCTCATGAAATTCTACTGTTATTATCCTGAACCTTCTGAGGAGCCATTGTGGCATGCTGAACAAGACCAGAAATTCGGCGAATTCAATATCCATTTGAAGGATTGAATCACCCTCTTTCCCCGCCATCGAGTTGTTGAACCACGTTTCCATCGAGATGGTGTTATCAGTGTCGAGAGGTCCGATAAACTTCTTTATAAAATGGAATTTATCGTGTCTGGTGGCGGGTCCCTCAACGGTACCGTCCGCCATATAAACATCCATCCCGAGGTTGGCGCACTCGAGTTCAAAATTGCTCAACAGCCCCACTCCGGGTGAGAAGCAAGCGGTCAGTCCTTCGAGATCATCAGGAATCAGATATCCACCGTCACCCTTACCTCCCATTCGTATCAGTTTCGATCCCGTTTCGACGGGGTGTAACGATCTGATGAACTCTTTCAGTTGATCCGGTTCGGTACCTTTTTCAAGGCTCCACGCCATTTCACCAAATCTTTTTATCAGGATGTCTCTAACGGTTTCTCTGAGGGGCATAAAGTGCTTGCTTTTTAGTGTACAGGTATATAATTCAGATCGAATAAAGTCGCGACGCGCTTTCGCGGTCGATCGATTTATTTGTAGAAAAAATTAGAATTTAGAACGCAATTTACACTAATTAATAAAATTACCGGGTGGCAATCTCTCTCCCGTGAATCGCATGGGTGTTTTACGGGATATGAAAAATACCTATTTTAGCCGGGTTATTTTAAGATTAAGTTTCAAGTTACGCGAGCAGCATGAAGAAATTAATATTGGTTGTACCGGTTCTGGTGCTCTTTTTTACTGCGTGCAACAACCTTCCGGTTGAACCGGTTGCTCTGATGAAGCCGGTTCCGTTTGATTCATTGCCATCTCCCGAAATAGAGCCGGTGTATCCGCTTCCACCGGGCACAATTCAGGATTGGCAGGAATCGGAACTGGTGATGTTCATTCATTTTGGAATGAACACCTTTGTTGACAGTGGTTTCGGAACCGGAACTGAGCCTCCGACCCAGTTCGATCCCCCAGCCATAAATGTGAAGCAATGGGTTTCGGTCGCAAAGGAAGCCGGATTCAAATACCTGATCCTGACCGCGAAGCACCACGACGGTTTCTGCCTGTGGCCCTCGAAATATACCGGCTACACAATAGCCCGAAGCAATTACAAGGGTGGAAATGGTGACGTGGTGAAAGAGTTTGCCGATGAATGTCACGCGCAGGGGGTAAAGTTCGGGTTTTATCTATCGATCTGGGATATGAATGCTTCCACGTATGGCACGCCCGCGTATAATGATTACTACGTGAACCAGATGATTGAGCTGTGCACCGGCTATGGTGAAGTCGGTGAGATCTGGCTTGACGGCTTTCTGGGATACGATCCAGTGATCACCCACCCGCAATTCGACTGGCTCAGGTTCGCGCAGGTATCAAAAATTTACCAGCCGAAATCGCTTATGGCGATTATGGGTCCCGATATCAGATGGGTGGGGAACGAGGATGGTCTGGGTTCGGAAACCGACTGGTCGTTCACATGGACCCACATGTCGCACCACGGGATCGGAAACGTTCTGGTATGGTGGCCCACTGAGTGTGACGTATCGATAAGGCCCTCATGGTTTTATCTTCCGCACCAGGATCCTCAGGTTAAAACCGCTGAACAGTTGGTCGACCTCTACATGAAATCGGTGGGGAGGAACAGCAACCTGCTGCTGAACGTGCCACCAATGAGAAACGGCAATTTCAATGATATCGATATGAACAGTCTCCGGGGATTCAGAATGATCCTTGATGAGATGTTCCGCCTTGATCTATTCAAAGGGGCAAAGGTAACCGCGACCAACACACGAAAGAACGATACTCTTTGGAGCGCTTCGCGCGTTACTGACGGAAACAAGGAGACTTTTTGGGTCCCTGAAAAGGAGATCACCAAGGCCACTTTAACGGTGGAGCCAGAAAAACCTGTGATGGTGAATATTTTCAGGTTGGAAGAAGCGATCAAGTATGGCCAAAGGGTGAGTAGTTTCGACATCGAAGGTTTGGTTAACGGCGTCTGGCAGAAACTTACAGGTGGTACAACCATTGGGAGATCGCGAATACTGAAACTTGACTCACCCATAGAGGTTGAAAAAGTAAGATTAGTAATTAAAGACGCGCGTGGTGCCCCCGCCATCAGAACTTTCAGCGCGTTTTACTACAATAAATAACCGGATATGTGACAATATGTACCCGATTTGGGCTCACCGGATAATATGGATGTTCTCCCTTGTCATGCTACCGGTTCTCATTTCGGGGTGTGATGACACACCCGTTTCTCCCGGTGAATCCCGGTCGGACGGGTTCCCACTGAACATCACTGCCTCACCGGCTATCGAAAATGTTGAGCCGGTACCATCGAATGCCCAAATAGAATGGCAGGATGCCGAGCTTGTAATGTTCATTCATTTTGGTATGAACACTTTTACCGGCAGGGAAGTTGGCGACGGCACAGAGAACCCTGCACTGTTTAACCCCGGAGGTCTGGATGTCAAGCAGTGGGTCACAGTTGCCCGTGAAGCCGGATTCAAATATCTGGTTCTTACCGCCAAACATCATGATGGCTTCTGCCTTTGGCCTTCTGCCTTGACGGGGCACTCGGTGAAGAACAGCCCCTGGAAAGGGGGCCGGGGAGACGTGGTGAAAGAGTTCGCGGATGAGTGCCGGGCACAGGGGGTGAAATTCGGCTACTACCTTTCGGTTCTCGACGAAAATTCCCCTCTATATGGCACCCCGGATTATGACAGGTTTTACAAAGGTCAAACCTCTGAACTTTGCACAAATTATGGCGATGTGGGGGAGATCTGGCTCGACGGTTACCTTGGCCGAAACCCGGCGATCACCCACTCACAGTTTGACTGGCTGGGGTTCGCCCGTCTCACAAAACAGCTCCAGCCCAAATCGGTAATGGCTATCATGGGGCCCGATATCAGATGGGCGGGTAACGAAGCCGGAATAGCTTCTGAAACAGAATGGTCTTTCACCTGGGCGCATCCCGCCCACCACGGATTTGGCGATGTTGAGGTCTGGTGGCCCACTGAATGTGATGTATCGATAAGACCGTCATGGTTTTACCGTGACTACGAGGATGAAAGTGTGAAATCGCCCGAAAAACTCGTTGAGCTGTATTTGAAATCTGTGGGAAGGAACAGCAATCTTTTATTGAATGTGCCACCCACGATGGAAGGGAAATTCCATCAGAACGATGTAGCGAGTCTTAGGGGATTCAGGAATTTATTGAACGAAATGTTCAGGAACGATCTGTTGCTTTACTGTTCTGCATCTGCCTCAAGCGCAAGGGGAGGGAATCTTTCATGGGCGCCTTCAAACGCCGTAGATGGTAACCGGAATACATTCTGGGCCGCGGATAGCGGTGTCCGGAGCGCGGAGCTGACAGTCGAGCTTAAAAAGCCTTCGGTGGTGAACTACTTCCGGGTGGAGGAGGCGATCCGTTACGGGCAGCGGGTCAATTCGTTCGAGATCAGGGGATTGATCAACGGCTCGTGGGTCTATCTCACCGGTGGCACCACAATAGGGCGCTCGAGGATATTAAAAACCGTAATGCCCATTGAAGTAAACGCGGTGAAGCTAATAATAAAAGACGCGAGGGGAGCCCCCGCGATAAGGACTTTCAGCGCATTCCACTATGAAGATTGAGGCTGTTTACCCCAGGATATCTTCCAGGGCTTCAATGACGTCCTCTACATCCTGATCGGTGAGTTTAGCCGAGAAGGGGATCGAGAGGGTGCGCTCTGAAATGAAGTCGGTGTTTGGGAAATCGCCGATCTTGTATCCATATTCCTGCTGGTAGAACGGGTGCCAGTTCAGACCAAGGTAGTGGACTCCTGTACCGATCTTCCTTTTATGCAGTTCGGTTATCAACTGATCGCGGGTGACGTTGGTTTTTTTGTCGTCAACGAGGATAATATAGAGGTGCAGCCCGTGTTTCGCGTCGGAGTCCATCGGGGCAGGGAGAATCAGCGGGAGGTGTTTCAACCGCTCGTTGTAAGTGTTCCAGATCTCTTCGCGTCTTTTATGGAGGCGGTCAACTTTTCTAAGCTGGTGAATTCCGAGTGAAGCCTGGAGATCGGTCATGTTGTACTTGAATCCGGGGAAGACCACCTGATAGTGTTTATACCCGTCATCTGAAAATCTTTTCCACGCGTCCTTGCTCATCCCGTGAAGGGCGTAGATCTTAAGTCTGTTGGCAATTGCCTCGTTATTCGTGACTATCATGCCTCCCTCTGAGGTGGTGAGGTTCTTGGTCACATAGAAGCTGTAGCTCGAAATATCCTCGTAACAACCGATCCTCTTCCCTTTGAACTCGGTCTCAATGGCGTGCGCGGCATCGTTGATTATGTGAATGCCGTACTCGTGGGAGATCTGGTAAAGTTGATCCATATCGACGGCCCTGCCGGCGAAATGAACGGGGATGATAGCTTTGGTTCTGGCGGTTATTTTGCGTCTGAGGTCATCGAAGCAGATCGTCATTGTTTCGCGGTCAACGTCAACAAAAACGGGTTTCGCTCCGGAGTGGATCACGGCATTGGCAGTGGCGGCAAAAGTGAGGGCGGGAACCAGCACTTCGTCACCTTCTTTAATCCCGAGGGCGACAACACTAAGATGGAGCCCTGCGGTGCAGCTCGCCACGGCGATGGCATATTTGGCACCGACATATTCTTTAAATTCTTCTTCAAATTGGGCTACTTTGGGACCGGTGCCGATCCAGCCCGATTTAAGGGTTGCAACAACTTCGTCGATCTCTTCCTGTTCAATAACGGGACTGCCAAATACCAGGTAGTTTTCTCTCATTTCTTTCAGACTTCAGCGGATTTTTTCAGATTAAAAACCAAAGATAACAAATTCGGGTCACTCAAATTAACCCAAAGGGGTTACCGGGTTTCTCAGAAATCCAGTTTTTGGAATATTTTCTCGGGCAGCACTTTCATTACCATCATGATCAGCCTCCAGAAGGGGGGCGTGTAGATCACCGGTTTTCGTTTCCTGAACGAGTCAAAGATGTGACGGGCAACATTATCCGGTTCTGCCGTCAAGATGTCCGGGGTTTCGATTCCATCGAGCATTTTGGTGCGCACGAAGCCGGGTTGAACCGACATTATGAAGACCCCTTTGCCGTACATCCGCTGCCTTAAACCGGAAAGGAAGGCAGTGAACCCCGCCTTGGCGGAACCGTAAAAATAGTTCTTTTTTCTTCCTCGTTCACCCGCCACGCTTGAGATTCCGATGATTGAGCCCGTGCCTTTTGTCTCGAAGTGGTTGGCAACCTCGCTCAGTATGCTGACAACGCCGGTATAGTTCGTATCCATGATAAGCCGGGCGTAAGAAGGGTCATGTTCAGCCTGCGCCTGGGTGCCGAGCAGTCCGGCGGCGGAGATCACCACATCCGGTTTGGGATCGAGACCGTTGAAAAACCCCGGGTGGGTTTCGTACTGCAACACATCGAGAAAGAGTGGAACGGCGGTGATGCCGTATCTGATCTCAAGGTCGGCGGCGGTTTTCTTAAGATCTTCCGTGTTTCTCCCGGCGAGGTAAAGGTTATATTTTGCCGAAGCGAAGCGGGCGGCAAGCGCTTTTGCAATGTCGCTTCCGGCGCCGGTAATGAGACAATAGTTCATGTAAGTCCGAGTCTTTTTGACTGAGTGGATGAGAAAAGGTTCGCGGGGTCGTACTTCCTTTTAATGGCAAGGAAGGAGTCGAGGTTTGGATATCCGGGCGCGAATTTTTCAGGTTTTAGCCGGGAATCCTTTGTAAAATAGAATCTGCCGTCATACTTAAGCACGATATCATCGAGCTTGTTGAGGAATTTCATCAGCCCCGGCATTATAGGGAAATCGAGCGCGAGGGTGTAGCCTTCCATCGGGAAGGAGATGAGAGACTCCTGTTTACCGAAAAGTTTCAGCACCGCGAGGAACGAACCGCGCCCCTCTTTGGCGATGGCCTGCAGTAATTCCGTCATTCCTTCGTGACTTTTTTCAAGGGGCAGTACGAACTGATACTGAAGGAAGCCCTTTTTGCCGTAGATTCGGTTCCAGTTGCCTATCGCGTCGAGCGGATAGAAGAAGGGGTCGATATGTACGGGACCGTCCCCCTTCATTTTGTTCGTGGTGTAATAAAGTCCGTTGAACAATCTCACCGTCAGTGAATTGAGTGAGCCCGGGGGGAAGTCGAATGGTACGTCGAGCAGCCCCTTGCCATGGTAGAAGAGGGGGTTTCCGCCAAACGGGGTATCCGCGATCTCATCTTTCGGGGCATGTTCGCCAAGGTAGAGAATAGATTTACCGAGGTTCGAGCCCCGCGCGAGGCAGTCGATCCACGCGACGGAATAGGTTACATCATTCGACTGATCGAAAAGTGACATAACCTGTTCAAGGTTTTCAGCCGGTTTAATATTCTGTGATATGAACGATGTTTCGATCTTTTTCAGTTTGAATTCCGCCTCGAGGATCACTCCTGTAAGCCCCATACCGCCAATTGTGGCGAGGAAGAGATCGCCAAGAACTTCACGGGTGCAGGTCACCACTTCGCCGGAGGCAAGGAGTATTTTCATCCGGGTCACGTGATTGCCGAAGCTTCCTTCCTTGTGGTGGTTTTTGCCGTGCACGTCTGAGGCGATCGCGCCGCCGACCGTAATAAATTTGGTGCCGGGAGTTACAGGAAGAAACCACCCACGGGGCACGAATACACGAAGTATGTCAGCGAATGAGACGCCGGCTTCGCAGGAAAGCACACCCGTGACGGGATCGAACGAGATGAACCGGTTGAAAGGAATTGAAGAGAGGACTCTTTCGCCAAGGGAACTGTCGCCGTAGCTCCTGCCCAGTCCACGCGTGATCAGTGAACGGGAGGAGAGCACCACTTCCCGCGCGCGCTCTTCACTGTAAAGCTCGACAAGTTCGGCCTCGACCTTGGGGAACCTTCCCCAGTTCGTGAGTGGGGCTTTAATCATTTTGGACGAAAGAATTTCGGGGACGCATAAGCAAATATATAAAATTGCCCGCAGATTTGGAAAAAGACTGCCGCTCACCACTTAGGTGAATACCGGGCAGGTGGTTTCCATAATTTTTGAAGTTACATTCTATAACAAAATGGAACCTCAAATATATGGTTAAGGCAATCGTCAGAACGCTTGATCCGGAGTCCGGTGCCGATTCAAGTTACCTTCCCCTGTACTGAAGCCACCGGCTGAAGAAAACATCCGAGACGTAATATTTGCCGTCTTCCTCATAAATTGAGTCGCGGCGGAGGAGGGATTGCATTGTAGTACGTACCGAGCTGGCGCTTCCGAGGTCGTTTTTCCGAAGGAATTCGGCGGAGTAGATTCCGGTGGCACCATCTTCACGCGCGATCGCCTGAAGCAGATCCCATTGCAGATGAGTGTAGAAATTTACGTAATCATTTATCAATGATTCAGCCTCGCGCAGCACTTCCCTCTTCGCGTCCGTGATCTCCTTCTCACCAATTTCTTCCGCGTTTGCAGAATAAAGCCTGTTGAAGAAGCGCTGAACATAATAAGTGTGGTTGCGGCACCAGTCGATGGCGTCATTTATCACCGGGGCAGCCAAGGTAACCCCTTTTCCGGCGAAGTGGTGTTGAATGAACTTTGTATAGGTCTCCGTGTCGATCTTGTTCAGTTTCAGAAGGTCCGCGCTCTGGTAGAAAGGCCGGTTTGCTGAGGCAAACATCGATACCAAAAGGTGATTGATGCTTCCGGAAAAAATAAACCGGGCGTTGGGGCAACTCTGCATCATTGCCCGGAGAAGTGCCTCAATGTTCCCTTCGGGATATTTGCTGACCTGCTGGAACTCATCAATAGCGATCACCACCTCTTTTTTCTGCGCGGCGATATGCTCGAAAATCATTTTGAGTGAGAGTTCCGACTCCCGGGGGCTCTTCAGATCAAGCTGAAGTGTCGGCATTCCCGAAAATGGATCGATCGAGAGCATTACCCGCAGATTGGAGAGAACCTTTGCCGCCTTTTCCAGCATTGAAGTGGAATCGGTGGTCAGGGAGCTGAAAACAGCATCAGCGAACGCGAGGGTAAATCCTGTGATGTCGCGGGTGTGATAAATATCGAAGTACACGGTAAGAACGTCATTCCGGCATTTTAGTTTGTCAAAGACGTGATGGATGAGTTGAGTCTTTCCAAGTCTTCGGATAGAGAAAAGCACGGTGTTCCTTCCGTTCTCAACGGCTGAAAGCAGGGCTTCGGTCTCTCTTTCCCGGTCGCAAAAATATTCCGGTCCCGCGTACCCGGTAATGATGAACGGGTTGTACATTGCGTAAAAACTTTCTAAATAATTGTGTAAAAAACGTTACGTAATTTACGTAATGGGAGTAGGGATGTCAAGTGGGGAATTATGGATTCCCTGGTGCCCGCCTATTTATGGAAGTATTGATGCGGGAATTATACATTCGAGAGGTTAGAACAAGAAGAAATACAATACTCTAAGATATTTGTATATAATATATTATCACTATATTTGCATAATATCATTCTTAATGTTAGTGTGCAAAATGATTCCTTCTGCTACTGATCTGATGAAGATCATTGATTACATCCGAAGGACGACCGGTTTGAATGTCGTCCCGGGTATCCTTTCTGATGAAGCGAGGAAAGGACTTCCTTTTTACCTCCGCAAGGCCGATCACCGTGAGATATTTATTGAAGGCAGAAGGGTTATTCTCGATATCAGAAGTACTTTTAGAGATTTAACTCCCGGACAAATTGCTAAACAAAAGGAACTGCTGGAAAAGCACTATTCGGCAAATGTGGTTTTCTGTTTTGGGGAGATCGCATCCTATCAACGTAAAAGACTGATCACGCACAGGGTTGCGTTTGTTTTGGCTGATAAACAGATGTTTATTCCATTCCTGTTCCTTGACCTGAAGGAATTCGGTAATTCCCCGGTGTTACCAAAAGTGAAGTTGGGGCCGCTTGGCCAGTTACTGTTGCTATATCATTTGCAAATGAGATATATCGAGGATATTCCCTTAGGAGAGATCACAAAACTGATTCCGGTTTCCGCGATGAGTGTTAGCAGGGGAGTCAGCGAGCTGGTAGCCTGTAATCTCTGCACTTTAGCAGGTACGAAAACAAAAGTGATCAAATTTCTCTATAAAAAGAAAGAATTATGGGAGGCTGCACTGCCCCTGCTGGACTCACCGGTAAAGAAAACCGTGTTCATTGAAACTCTTCCGGCGGGCTTTGAAGGGTTGATAACCGGTGAGGAGGCTCTGGAGCATTACAGTAATCTTTATGGAAGTGTGGTCAACAGATACGCCGTTTCTTCAAAGCAGTACCAACTGATAAAAAAGCAGGACTCGTTGCCGGAAATAAATTTATATGATGGAGAATTTGCGATCGAGATATGGAATTATCCACCTGAGTTGCTTACTAATGAAAGGTATATTGATCCTTTGTCTCTGTATCTTATTTATAAAGATGATGAAGATGAACGTGTTCAAATTGCACTGAATGAAATGATAGAGAATGTCAGATGGTAAAAGGACTTGACAAGTTTAGGGAACATTTTAGCGAATACACTGATCGCTATACCATAATTGGTGGTACAGCCTGTTTCTGGAATTTACAGTCTTCGGGACTAGGATTCCGGGTTACCCGGGATATTGATATAATAGTGGTGTTGGAAAATTATGATGTTAATTTCAATCAACACCTTTGGAAATTCTTTGTGGATGGGAAATACAGTAATCTGCAGAAAGAACTTACACAACAAAAATTCTACCGTTTTGTTAACCCCGGAAACAAGGAGTACCCTAATCAGATAGAAATTCTGTGCAGAAAACCCGAAACGATTCCTCTTCCTGAAGGTTTAACTGTAACAGCGATCGACCCGCAGGAATATTTTTCTCATCTGTCGGCAATAATTCTGGATGATGAATATTACAGCTTCACTTTAAGCAATTCACATCTGTTAAACGGGCTTCATATTTCCGGGGTTGAAGCATTGATCTGTCTGAAAGCGTACGCTTATTTGAATCTGAGAAACAGAAAAGAAGAAGGAGAGGTAATCGATGCGAGTGACATCAGCAAACACAAAAAGGATGTTTTCCGGCTTGGAGCAGCACTGCGTAATCCTGCTATTGAATTACCTTCAAAGATCAGGTCGGATCTAAAAAAATTTGTTGAATTAATGGAACAAGAAAAACCGGAAGTCGGCGGACTTCTCAAACTTATGGGAGTCACAGACTTGACGCGAGAAGATATTCTGTCAAACATCAAACAAAGTTTCGGGCTCTGATATTATCTACCAGTTCCCTGTGAATAGATGGGCAAAGAACTTGAAAACTGCAATGACGATTATGTCAGTCGCGAAATCTTCAAAATCGTAATTGAATGATGTATACTCCACAAAAGTGGCTTCGAGTATCCGAAGAATAAAGATCATGGTTGTCCTCCCGGGGGTTTTTAGTGTAGAGTGAGGCGGATGTGATTTTTCCGGGAATAATCTTGGAAAAATTTCTTTTCAGTTCTTTTCCTTTGATGGAAGGCCTGTCTATTGTGTAAACTTTCTCCGTTCTTTTCCTTTGATGGAAGGCCTGTCTATTGTGTAAACTTTCTCCGTTCTTTT
>CAZVBQ010000007.1:0-38637 GCA_964625575.1 uncultured Ignavibacteriaceae bacterium
TGATAACAACCTTCCACCCCAGAACCGAGGCAACTTCTATCCTGTCAGCCCCTTCGATTGGCTGCACATCTGATACTGTCTGAATTGTCGCGAGTTTTCTCATAGCTTCCTAATCTGTAAATTTTTTTATCCGCAATTTAGCGATTCGACGTAAAATTCCTGGGATTTGCATCATTACGGAAGGATCACTTTCTCTATTGATTTACCAACAGTCCCATAATGAATCAAAACTAAACCGGTGAGAGTCAGATTCCTGAACCGGGTAGCGCCCGTTGAGAACAGGGATAACTTCTTGAAGTTTAAGTTCGGCAGCAAGAAGGTTCTGATCCAATCTATATTGTTCTTCCTCGGTCTTGTGAATCGGCGCGTCTTTCTCATCCACCCTTCTGACTGATAAATAGCGTGCATCTGTTGCTTTCCGGATGATCTCTACCTCCCCATCTATTTCCTCCGGCGATTTCCCCAGCCTATACATTTCGTTTTCGAGCGTATAAGGTGAAAATTCCTTCACAAATTCAGCAACCCAGTAGTGAAGAGCATCAGCAGGGTACTTCATCCCTCTTCTTTTGAGATGGATCACCGGATACGGATGATTATCCTTTTTTACTAAAAGTTTTCCGTCCACATCATTGATCACTTTCGTAAGAAAATCATCTGTTAATATTATTTCGGCATTTCCGGTCAATTCTGCCGCAGATGTGATGATCAGATTAATATTTGTGAAAAGGAAGTCTCTTAATTGGTTTGCAGAGTAGACATGATTATCAAGAATCGAAAAGTCCGAATATTTTTTTACTGATTCCCTGTTAAGATTGCGGGCTTCAATATCACTTCTAAACAGAAATACTATGTCGATTTGCTCTTCCCGGAAACCAAGCACTGCGAGGAACATGTAAACCCGTTTTATCGAAATAAAAGGAAGTTTAGCGCAATTTATCATGAAAATTTTGTCGGAATTTGAAGGATTGAAGGAGGTTCTTGAAGTTATATAGCGACCCTCACCCTTAATCGGGATCAGGTAATTGATCAACTTTCTGGTTAGATCGACTACTTCTTTTTGCTTCCTGATATGAGAGAGTAATTCCTTTTCAGGACTCCATAACCAAGGCACTAATATAAGCGCGCGACCTTGTTCGGCGCTCATCAGCTCTTTTAGTAGATCGCTTTGCGAAAATTTTTGTTCTGATTTCATAATTCATCCCATTTGTTTTAATATTTAATACAAGCTAATGATTGTGTGTTAAATGAACCTGCTCTCCAGGTTAAGAATATGTTAAATTTTATAAAAATACAATTTTAACAAATTCTTAACACAACAATTGCTTATTCTGGGAAATTTTTCGTAATTTAGACTCAGCTGATTATTCATGGCGCAAATTAGAACATCTGAAAAATGACATAAATGACATAATTTGTAAGTTTACTAATAAAATGAGTAGTAGTACTGATTAAATCTGTAAGTTTACGAATTAAACTAGGAATGGTAAAGAAATAAAGTATTATAACAATAAATTATTTTTAGAAAGCATCTACGAAAGAGAGTTTGTATGCTAATTAAGGAAAAAAATTGGAAAACTGAGTTCTATGATCTGTTGGGTGATGATGAAAAAGCACTAACTTCCGCCTTTGCCTATCTTATGGCAGAAAACGAAAGTGCATTTCGCATTTTCCTAAAGGGAATTCTTAAAATACGACCTAAAAAGGATATTTACGCGCAAGCAAAGATTGAGATTGAAAAGCATGGAAAAAAAGATGGTCGTACAGATATTGAAATAACAGCCAATGATCTGCATATAATTATCGAGGGAAAAGTAAATAATGGCGTGGTGCAAAAGCAATGGGAACAATATAACAATCGATTCAACGATGGGCCTACGGTTTCTAACCACCTAGTCGCAATAACATCAATTCCAACCGTACTGGGTAGATCTTCAGAAGATATTAATTTCCACAACACTACTTGGAAAGATATCTATGATGTCCTAAATGATTATGCCAGAGGAGGTGATGATGAAGATAGAGATAGGAAAAGTATTTTGAGTTTTATTTCATTTTATGAGAGGAGATATTTAAAGATGTTGCAGAAAGAAATTTTGGTGCAAGACCTTAAAAACCAAGAAGATTTGGACCTTTTAACAGAAAACGCGGTTTACAAGCGAGATATAGTTCATGGTATTCCACTTTATTTTGCCCCCTATATCACAAAAAATTCCGGAAGGGACTATGGAATTTCCAAGATTTACAAGGTGCTGGCTGTTTACCAGTCAAATACGAAAGATGATTACTGGAAAACTGCTGCGGCGAGATTTCTGCACGAAAATCCTGAATTAACTGAGTATAAAAATTTGTTCGATAAATGGATTAAAGGATTCGAGCGAATCCGCGACATGGAAAAAGGGTTTACTCTTTACTTTCTTGACGACGAACCAATTGTTTTACCGAAAACAGTGTTAAAAGGGGGAGCTATTATGAACCAAATTCCCAAGAATTATTCCATCAGCTTTAAACAGTTGTTCCAAGATTTAGCGAACCAAAGTAACTGATTAGTCTTCTTTTTACGATCCTAAGTAGCCTAAACCTGCACTCTCCTATTTGCCGGGATGAAGCGTCCCGGCAATCGATCCTATTGGAAATTTAACCGGAGGATAAATCCTCCGGTTGTCCATAGTATAGACAATTACTGCATTGAAGCAAAGCACTACCAAGTGACAACTGCGAAGAATTACACCAACTGCTATTACCATTAATAATGGGAGGCACTAAGCGGTTTTCTTATTACTCTCATGATCCGGAAAATCCCCCGAAGGAATTTACCAAAGTTTCCCTGCAAGACCTGAGGCAAACCACTCCGCTACTTTGTGACTCTGTGACTTTGTGACTCTGTTACTTCCCCCTCCAAACTAAAATACCTTATATTTAAAGGATGAAAAGAAAAACTTTACGAGAACTCAGATGAAGAAGAAAATTCCATCCTTAACATCGAATTATGCAACTCTAATTTCAGAGAACGCGTATTTTGTTGATAAAACTCAATTTATCATCAAGTTAGAGGAATTGAACTTTAAGAATCTCGTCTTCCTTCGTCCCCGACGGTTTGGGAAGTCGCTTCTTCTCTCTATGCTTGAGCATTACTATGGTATTCAGCACAAAGACCGGTTCGAGGAACTGTTTGGGGAGTACCATGTTGGTAAGCCCGGTAATTCCACGCCACTTCGGAACAGTTATTACACGCTTTCTTTCAATTTCAGTGGTATCCCCACGGATGTTGAGTCCCAAATTAGAGAGAAGTTTGATGTTGAGGTCAGAACAGCTCTGAAAGGATTTTTTTACAGGTACGATATTGGTGACGTGACTGAGGTTGAAACAGCCTTGGGTATCGCTGGTGGGAGTGAACTTCTGAGAGTGTTCGCTGACCTTCTGAGAAAATATAAAATGCCCGGAAAGATCTACCTGTTTATCGATGAGTATGATCATTTCACGAATGAACTTTTCGCTTTCAATACTTTACATTTCAAGGAAATCGTTTCAAGAAACGGCTGGGTACGCAAATTTTATGAGGTGATCAAACAATTGATGGGCGAAGGCCTGATAGATCGCTTCTTCGCAACGGGTGTTACCCCGGTCACCCTCGACAGCATGACCAGCGGGTTTAATGTAGCGCAAAACATTACCCTCGATTATAAGTTCCATGAAATTGCGGGTTTTACGGAAACTGAACTCCGAAGAATGATCGAAAACACTATATATGAAGAGGGGAAATTTGATATCGATACAGTCGTCACTGATATGCGTTCGTGGTACAATGGCAGCAAATTTTCTAAAAACGCCGATCAGAAATTATATAATCCCCAGATGGTTATTACATTTCTGTCGCAATTTTCAAGGCGGTATGAATATCCCGATGAGATGGCAGATCACAATGTAACCTCGGATTACAAGAAAATATCCAACATCCTCGCGCCGCTACCTCCGGAGGTTTCAGACCAGATAATTCAGGAGGTGCTGGAAACTTCAAAAATCTCTGAAAGATTGACACTTCAATACAATTTTGAACTTCCGTACACAAAAACTGAAGCAGTTTCATTGCTCTTTTATAATGGTTTGCTGACAATAGAAGGAGACAGATTTCAGTTTTATGACTTTGTTATCCCAAATTATGTGATCAAGCAGATGTATTGGGAATATTTCAGATATTTGTTTGAGTCGAGGCACAAACTGCAATTTGACAGTATCCCCTTACGGGATTCACTGATAGAAATGTCGGACTCGGGGAAAATAAACAAATTGGTTGAGTATGTCCATTCCATCCTGAAGAACATTTCAAATCGTGACCTTCAAAAGTTCAGTGAGAAGAACATAAAGATGATCTTCATGACTCTGCTGATGGGTAACAACGCCTATTTCGTAAAGAGCGAGCATGAGAACAACGCGGGATATGCAGATCTTTTACTTATCCCTACAAAACTTAACCCCGGGAAAGACAACTTTCTTCTTGAGCTGAAATACCTGAAAAAGAGCAGCAAGGAGAACCTCGAAACGGAGAAAGCCAATGCCATTGAGCAGGTTGCCAGATACAAAGCTGAACTCGCGGCAGAAGGATTGGATTGCAAAACATTCGCCATAGTTTTTGTGGGGAAAGCCGGTTACACGATAACAGAGTGCTGAATTGTTGAACACGATTGACAGGATTTGAAAAGGATTTTCAGGATTAATTGTCTTGAACACGATTGACAGGATTTGAAAAGATTAACAGGATTTCCCGTCTGAATTTTAAACCAATAGCCGTGGAACTCGTTCCGGGGGAATATTTAGTGCTATCCTCACCAATTCCACAGCCAAAATTATTAAAAGCAAAACCCCCCTCTGTTTCCCCTTACTCCTCTCACAAAATTTCAGTAAATTTGTGGACACATTATTTTTGAATCACGGAAGATCTTATGGCACTTGAAGCAATAAAACCGGCAGTCAGAACTGAAAATATCACTTACGCGATAAGGGATATCCTCCTTGTGGCGGATGAAGTCGCAAAGACCGGTAAGGAATTACTTTACCTCAATATCGGCGACCCCAACATTTACGATTTTGAACCACCGCGCCACCTTATAGAGGCATCATACCGCGCGATGCTGATGAACAAAAACGGCTACGCTCCCTCCTCGGGAATAAAAGAAGCTGTTGAGGCCATCAGAGGCGAGGGTGAGAGAAAAGGGATAAAGAACATCCGCGACGTGTTTGTTACACACGGTGCCAGTGAAGCTATTGATATCTGCCTCACCGCATTAGTTAACGACGGCGAGAATGTCCTCACCCCAACCCCGGGTTACCCCCTCTATACTGCCATTTCCGCCAAACTCTCCGCTTTTGAGAACCCCTACTACCTCGACGAAGAGAACGGCTGGCAGCCCGATATCGAGGATATCAAGAAAAAGATCAACAGTAAAACCAAGGCGATCGTGCTGATCAATCCTAATAACCCGACCGGCTCTCTCTACTCAAAGGAAGTTCTGCTCGAGATCATCGAACTCGCCGAAAAACACAATCTGGTGATCTTTGCCGATGAAATTTACGACAAACTCCTCTTCGATCACAAGAAACACATCTCGATCGCGTCACTTAATTCAGAAGTACCATGCATTACTTTTGGAGGACTTTCGAAGAACTACATGGTTCCCGGTTTCAGGATCGGATGGGGTATCGTTAGCGGTAATGAAGCCAGACTGAAGGATTATCTGAACGCCCTGAACAGGATCCTCCGCTCGAGGCTTTCAGCGAACCACCCTGAACAGTATGGCATCAAATTGGCTCTTGAAGGCGATCAGTCGCACCTCGTTGAAGCTATGAAGAAACTCCAGGTAAGACGCGATATCACTTTTGAAATGCTGAACGCCATCCCCGGCATAAGCTGCGTGAAACCAGAAGGCGCTTTCTATGCCTTCCCGAGGCTGCACACCGACAAGAGTGACTTCGAGTTCGTTTCGGGGCTCATCCGTGAGACAGGCGTGGTTGTGGTACACGGTAGCGGATTCGGTCAGGTGCCGGGCACGCACCACTTCCGAGCCGTGTTCCTTCCGCAGGAAGATGTTCTCAGGAGATCATACGAAAAGATCGGGCAGTACTTCGCCAAATTCAACTCCTGATAACTCCTCTTTTTCCCTCATTTTTCAGCGATCTTGCGGGTACAGGTGTGCCCGCAAGTTTGCTTAAACCCTTTCGAATATCTATATTTAAGGTTTGAATTTTCTTTTTCCCGGACTTCATTGGACAGCATAAAAATAACCAAATTACCCGGAGGGACAACCGTTGTCTCCGAGCACATACCTTACGTTCAGTCGTTTTCGCTGGGCTTTTGGTATAATACGGGTTCCTGCGATGAAACCGCTGAAACAAGCGGGATCACCCACTTCCTGGAGCACATGCTGTTCAAGGGTACAAAGAAGCGGAGCGCGCGGAAGATATCTGAGGATATCGAGTCGCTCGGCGGGTATCTGAACGCTTTTACGGCAAAGGAGCACACTTGCTACTACGCCCGTGGAATGGCTTCCCACTTCGCGAAGACCTTTGAGGTTATCGCCGACATGGTGCAGTTCCCCCTTCTGAAGGAAAAGGATATTAAGAACGAGATCGGGGTGATCCTTGATGAGATCAACGACCTGAATGACAACCCCGACGAGCTGATCTTTGACACATTTGAAGAACTCGTGTTCCCCGGGCTTCCGCTCGGATATCCGATTCTTGGAACGGAAGAGAATGTTTCTTCGTTCACAAGGGAAGTGGTGGCCAACTATCACCAGCTCCACTATACACCGGGTAACCTGCTTATTTCCGCCTCAGGCAACATTTCCCACGAACAATTAGTGAAACTTGCCGAAAAACATATCCGCGAAGCGGGTGAAAAGGCCGGAAACAACAGAATTTACGAGTGTGGCAGCAACGGCTCCGAACACATCATGTACAAGGATACCGAGCAGGTTTACAGCATCATCGGTGCAAGAAGTGTCGGTTATAACAGCGGATTAAGGCTGCCGCTCAACCTTCTTTCCCTTATTCTGGGTGAAGGAACCAGCAGCCGGCTCTATCAGAACATCAGGGAAAAACTCGGTATTACATACCAGATCAACAGTTTCATCAACTTCTACAAAGACACCTCATCGTTCGGGATATATTTCTCGACCAACACGGGGAACTTCGGCAAGGCGATGAAGCAGATCGAAAAGGAATTTAAAGTGTTCAGGGAAAAAGGGATCGATGAGCGTGAACTGAAGAGGGGAAAAGAATATCTGAAGGGGAGCATCCTTCTTACGCAGGAATCGACGTCGAACAGAATGATCAGAATGGCAAATTTGTTACTTAATCACGGACGGATCATTCCGGTGGAAGAGGTTATACAAAAGATTGAAGCAGTAACCGTTGACGAGATACACTTCCTTGCTGAAGAACTGCTGCACATCGATAACCTTACCAAAGTGTTTATTAAGCCACAAACGAAATTGATAACTACCGCAGCATAGGAGAAGACCCGAATGGGAAAGTTTATTTTGGACGGACAGGAGATAGATTTTAAGCCGGGCCAGACCATAATTGAGGCTGCCAAGGAGGTTGGCGTTGATATACCCCACTTCTGCTGGCACCCCTCACTCACCGTGGCAGGTAACTGTCGTGTTTGTCTGGTTGAAGTTGAGAAGATGCCGAAGCTGGCGATCGCGTGTGCCACTCAGGCTGCCGAAGGGATGGTAGTTCATACTGAATCAACCAAAGCACTCTCCGCCCGCCAGGCAGTGATGGAGTTCCTGCTTATCAATCACCCGCTTGACTGTCCGATATGCGACGAAGCCGGTGAATGTAAACTTCAAGACTATACATACAGCCACAGCGTCGGCGAAAGCCGTTTCACTGAAGAAAAACAGCACAAAGAGAAGAGGGTTCCCCTCGGCCCGCACGTTATGTTTGATGGCGACCGCTGTATCTCATGCTCACGCTGCATCAGATTCTGTGACGAAGTGGCGGGAGAAACACAGCTTACATTTGTTAACCGCGGCGACAGGGTTACAATTCAGACCTTCCCCGGAAAAGAACTTGACAACCCCTACTCATTGAACGTAACCGATATTTGTCCCGTTGGCGCTTTAACCAACCGTGATTTCCGGTTCAAGGCAAGGGTGTGGGACATGTCGAACACTGCCTCCATCTGCCCCGGCTGCTCGAGAGGCTGCAATGTTGATGTATGGGTAAGAAGCAACGAAGTTTTAAGACTTACCCCGCGTGAGAATCAGGAAGTGAACAGCTACTGGATGTGCGACAATGGCCGTCTGAACACCTGGAAGCACGTAAATTCGGAAACAAGAGTTGACTGCCCCCACATCAGAAGGGAAGAGTCGCTCAGCAAAGCCACCTGGGATGAAGCCCTTTCGATGGTATCGAGCGAGCTCCAGAGCTTTAAGGCACCTGAGATCGCGTTTGTAGGTTCGGGTCGCGCAACCGTTGAAGATAACTTCATACTCGCGAAGCTTGCCTCGCACCTGCACGTCACCAATATCGATTTCCCTCGCCACGTGGTTCCGGGAAGTGGTGACAAGATCCTTATCAGGGATGAGAAATCACCGAATGATACGGGTGCTCTGAAAGCCGGCGTGAAACCGGGCAAAGACGGTCACGACCTCAATGGAATTCTGCACGGTATAAAAGATCACAAGATCAAAGCCCTTGTTGTGGTTGAGGAAGATCTGGCGGTTCTTGGAGTGGAATGGGCAGACGCGCTGAAAAAACTTGAAATTCTCGTGGTTCTGGCTTCCAACTTTAACGCGACCACTGACCTCGCGAATGTTGTGCTGCCCGCGGCAACCTGGACTGAAAAGAACGGCGTCTTCATCAACTTCCAGGGCAAGGCGCAGAGGATTCGTCCTGCCGTCGTTACTGAATTGATGGACAGAAGTCTTGACGGTCTCGCGATGAGCAGACTTGACAAGTTCGGCACAAGGTTCGACCGTTGGGGCAACTACAAGAAGTACGACGCGAGACCTTCGTGGAAGATCCTCCTCGATATCAGCAACCTGCTGGGCATGAAAGCCAAGTTCGATATGGCTGAAGACGTCTGGGAAGAGTTCACCAAACACGAACCCGGGTTTCACGGTGTCTCTTACGAAGAGATCGGTTGAAGTGTGAAATGTGAAATGTGAACTGTGAAGTTATTGCAGAAAGTATTAGGTATTATGCCTCACTACTCGCCACTCGCTACCAAAAACAGCGGGCAACCGGCAACGGGTAACGGGCAACATAAATTAACTATTAAGGAACAACTATCTTAATGGAACCTTGGATTAACGCCGGCGTAACGCTGGTTAAGTTGCTGATAATTGCCAACATATTGTTGGTGACTGTCGCTTATTTGGTTTATTTCGAGAGGAAGATCTCTGCCTGGGCACAGAGCAGGGTTGGACCCAACAGGGTCGGACCTGCCGGCTTGCTGCAGCCGTTCGCGGATGTGTTAAAGTTGGTGCTCAAGGAAGATATTATTCCCGAGAGGGCAAACAGATCGATCCACACGCTGGCGCCGTTCCTGGCGTTGTTCGTGGCTTTCACGTCATTTGCCGTGATCCCGATCGGACCCGATATTACCATTGCCGATGAGGCGATGAGGCAGTTGTTCGGCGATACCTTTCAGTTCGCTATAATTCCCGGGATAAACGCGGGTATACTTTACGTGCTCGCTCTTACATCTGTTGGTGTTTACGCTATCACGATGTCGGGCTGGTCATCAGGTTCCAAATACTCACTGATCGGTGGTGTAAGATCTTCGGCACAGATGATTTCTTACGAGATCTCAATGGGATTCTCGATCGCGGGTGTTTTGATCCTCGCGCAGTCGCTTTCACCGCAGGAGATAATAAAATCACAGTCGGGTTTGATGTGGAACGCATTCATTCAGCCTGTTGGTTTTATTACATTTTTAACCGCGGCTTTCGCGGAAACCAACAGGTTGCCTTTCGATCTTCCTGAAGCGGAGCCCGAGCTCGTCGGTGGATACCACACGGAGTATTCGAGCATGAAGTTCGGCGCGTTCTTCCTCGCCGAGTATGCCAACATGGCTACATCTTCCGCTTTGATCGTACTCCTTTATCTTGGCGGCTGGCAGATCCCTTACATTGAAAAACTTGGGCTTTCTGAAACATGGGTTGTTGTGCTCCAGGTGCTGGCATTTTTCGCCAAGATCGGCGTGCTTTTGTTCTTCTTCATCTGGGTAAGGTGGAGTATCCCGAGGTTCCGCTACGATCAGTTGATGAACATCGGTTGGAAAGTGATGTTCCCGCTCGCCCTTCTGAACCTTTTATGGGTCGCCGTTCTTGCAATGTGGATGCACTAAGCTCTGATTTAGAACACGGATGACACGAATGACACAGATTTTTATTGATAGATTGAAAGTGCTCCACACTCTACACTCTACACTCTACACTTTAAAAAGGAATTTTTAGTTATGGCAGTGAAGAAACGGATGAAGGATTTCACATTGATGGAGAAGATCTACGTTCCATCAATCGTGGCAGGTTTAAGTATTACGCTGAAGAACATGTTCCGCAAACCTTACACCCTGATGTACCCTGAAGAAAAGTTCATTCCTTCGGGCCATTACCGCGGAAGACCCGTTTTGGTAATGGAAGAGAACGGCGCGGAGAGATGTGTCGCCTGCGGACTTTGTTCACGCGTATGCCCACCTCTGGCGATCGATATTCAGGCTGCCGAAACAGGTCGTGAAAAAGAGCGTTATCCTGAAAGATTCGAGATAAACATGCTCAGATGTATCTTCTGCGGATTGTGCGAAGAGGTTTGCCCCGAAGAAGCGATCGTAATGAGCAAAACCTACGAGCTCGCCTTCGACTCCCGTGAAGAAGCCATCTTCGGCAAAGACAAGCTCCTCACCCCCATCAACGATCTTCAGGAGAGGATTGAGTTCTTGAGAGGCAACAAATAAGTGTTAGGTGTTAAGTGTTAGGTGTTAATTTTGTAGTTACACAGGTCTCACTGATTTAGCACAGATTTCACTGATTCTAATAAATATTAAAAAAGCTGCTATGAGTGATCAGAGCAGCTTTTTTGCATTTAAAGTCTTAGGAACAATTGTAAATTTTAACACCTAACACCTAACACCTAACACCTAACACCTAACACCTAACATTTCACACTTCCTAAAACCCATATTGCGCTTTCACAAACACATTTCTGCCCGGTTCTGCTTTTATCAGGCCACGGTTGGTGGCGAGGTGGCTGGTGTATGAACGGTCAAGAAGATTATCCACTCCCGCGGAGAGGGTGATTGTGCCGTACGGGAGGGGGATGGGGTTCACGTTCACCGCGAAATTAACCAGGGTGTAGCCGGGTGTTGCAGTTTCAGCCGGGGCTGTTTTGTACTGATCAAAAGTTGTATGCACCTCAAGAGCGGCATTAGCAAATGTGAAGGTCTTAACTTTTATGCCAAGAGTCGCGTTGTCAGCAGGAATGAATGGGAGGTTCTCAGTTTTCTTTGTATCTTCTCCCCGGATCACAGATGCATTGCCGTAAATATTGATCTGTTGGATCACCTGGAACTCGAAAGCGAGATCGAAACCGAAGATCCTTGCTGCGCCGAAGTTGGTGAACTGCGTTGCAGTCCGGTTCTGATATTTGAAGCCGGGGGTTTCAACCACCAAATCCTTGAGGATGTTCAGGTAGAAATTGATCTTCCAGAAAGCCGTGCTTGTGTACCGGGAGTAGCCGAGATCGTAGAACCAGTTGTTCTCCGGTTCGAGGGCAGGATTTCCGAGTTTAACGAGCCCGCCGAGATCGAGGAACTGAAACCGTTCTTCGAGGGAAGGTGAACGGAATGATTTACCGAAGTTGAACGTGATCTGATGATCTTTGCCAAGCCGGTAAAGGGCCGCGAGGTTCAGGCTCCACGATGAATTGGTCTCATCCTTTGCCTGCCACAATGGGGTCTGCCCCGGAGGATTGGGGATTACAACACCCTTCCAGACGACAAAATCAGGATTATTGGAAGGATCGCTTGTTACATTTATGAGATCGAAGCGGCCACCGATCGCCAGATCAAGATCCGGTGTTACATTGTTAATCTCGTTCTGGAAGAAGATGCCACCACTTTTGAATTTGGAAAGAGGCACGGGGCGCTCATGGATAACCGAATCTTTTTTTGCATTGAGGATACGCTGCCTTTTGCTGTCCATTTCCCTTTGCCACGCGTCGACTCCGAGAACTAGCCGGTAATTACCGGTGATGACCCAGTTTGAATTAAGGGTGATACCATCATTAAAATGGTCGGCATAGGGGAGGAGGCGCGCTGTTGGCAGTACCACTTCCGCGTCGCGTACTATCAATTGGTGGTAGTATTTCAGACTTACATTCGCGAGGGTTGACGAGATGCCGGAGATTTTATATTCGGCCGAGTACATTTCACGATTGGCTGTGGGATAGCGTGCGATTGCCGCCGCGGCGAAAGCTGACCCGCCGGGGAGCCCGATATCGGCACCTCCATATTTCTGGTAATTCAATTCAAATTCGTGATTCGTGAAGGGTTTGAAGCCGAGGGAGGCGCTGACACTGTTGTCGTGGAAGTGACTGTTAAGGAGAGTTCCACCGGGCGTTTCGGTGGCTGAAGCCCCTCTGAAAGAGCCGCGAACCTTTGCAAACCAGTTAGCATCCCCTGCGTTCAAGAAGAGGCTGGTGCCACTTCCGGTGTTCACGCTGTTGAAGAATCCGCCGAGCGAGCCGGTGAGGTAGAACCTGTCTCTGAACCTACGGTTCTGCGTGATTATGTTAACGATACCACCGAGGGCACCGGTTCCATACATCGATGACGCCGCGCCTTTGATAATTTCGATCCTTTCGATATCAAACTGGTCGATCATCGACATCCGGGCGGCGAGTTCTGTGGCGGTTTCAAGCCTGTTTCCATCAACCATAAGAACAATACCCGTGCCACGCTGGCCACGGAGTGATATGTCGGTCGCCCAAATGCCGTCGCGTGTCACGGAAACACCGGGCTCAGCTTTCAGATACTCTGCAAGAGAGAGCTTTGAAGCGCTTTCAAGGTCTGACTTGTCAATAATGCCGAGCGGGAAGGGTGATTCCTGAAGTGAAGAGACGTACCTGGGGCTTGTAACCGTGATTTCGCCGAGGTGTATCTCAACCGGGTCCAGGGGTATATCAAGCGTTATCTTTTTAAGTCCATCAGAGTTAACATCCATGGTCAAAGGGGAATAACCCGCGAGGTAGAACTTAAGGGTGGTATTCTTAAATTGAGGAAGCGACAGTTCGAACCTTCCATCCGCGTCAGAAAAAACCGACCGCTGATAACTTACGGAGTATATTTGCACATTGCCAATGGCTGCACCTGTTTTGCCATTGGTAACTTTTCCTGTGATACTGATATCCTGCCCCCAAAGCAATGCTGATAGCAGGATAAAGAATGTTATATTTTTCATTGGATGTCAGAATTTATTTTTAATCGAGTTTAAATTTACGAAAACCCGTGGGTTAACGTTGGAACAAAAATATTTCAAAAAAGTTATTCAGGTTGCGCTAAATCGAGATTTCTTTTCGCTATTTTTATAAAAATAGGTAAATTCGCTTTTTGATGGAACTATTTTATTCAGAATTTGCGTAAGTCGTAACCGCCCAAGACAAGGAAGATAATGAACTGTTTAATCGTCGATGACGAAGACATATCAAGGAAGATACTTGAGAAATTCATTGCCCAAACAGACTCTCTAAGACTCTCAGGATCGTGCTCGAATGCCATTGAGGCAGTAAGGCTACTGAGAAGCGAGGAGATCGATCTTATATTTCTCGACATTGAGATGCCGGAGATGTCAGGGATCGAACTGATAGAGACGGTTAAAGAGATACCTCAGATAATCTTCGTGACCGCGAAGGAGAACTATGCGGTTGAGGCTTTTGAGCATAACGTAACCGATTACCTTCTTAAACCAATAACTTACGCGAGATTTCTTAAATCGGTCGACAAGGCTGTTGAGTTTTACAACAAGCAGGGTGAAAGCGGTTCGCCCGGCTACATCTTCGTAAAGGTTGACTCAAAACTGTTGAAGCTGGACCTTGCCGATATAAATTTTGTGGAGGCACAGGGTGACTATGTGCAACTTCACACCCGGAAAGGGAAGCACCTGATCTACTCAACGATGAAGCACATTGAGGCTAAACTTCCTAAAAAAGAGTTCGCCAGAGTGCACCGATCGTTCATTGTGCGGATCGAAAGAATAGCCGATATCACCGAGAACAACCTGATGATCGAAAAGCAGATCATACCAATCGGTGAAAAATATAAAAGCGACCTCCTGAGAAAACTTAATATTTTATAACCTGAAAGCAGAAAACGGATGAAAAGAGAGATTCACGGGTGGTGGAGCCCACGACTTGAAAAGAATATGGAAATTGTTGTTTATGGTGAGTGGGGCACCCCGCTATTGATGTTCCCCACCGCGGGCGCGGATTTCCTTGAGTATGAAAGATTCCAACTGATCGACTCGATCTCATGGTACATTGAAACGGGCAGGTTCAAGGTTTTTTCGATCAGCAGCATCAATAACGAAAGCTGGTTGAACAACTCAATGCAGCCCCACCACAAAGCCCTCAGGCACATGACTTATAACTATTACGTGGTAGATGAGGTGGTGCCTTTTATCCATGCTAACTGCAATGGAATTCAACCAATTTATCTGACCGGTGCCTCACTTGGCGCGCTTCACGCGGCGAACATTTTCTTCAGACGCCCTGACCTTTTCGCGGGTACAATTCCTATGAGCGGGTATTATGACCTGAAAGCCTACACGAAGGGATACTACGATGAGAATGTTTACTTCAATTCACCAACCGATTATCTGTCGAATCTGAACGATGAGAACGTGCTGAATCAGATGAGGCACAATAAGAGAATTATTATCGCCACCGGACAAGGTGAGTATGAAGCCCCGGAAGGTTCCATCAGCCTCTCAAATATACTGAGGAGCAAAGGTATCCCGCATGAGCTTGAGATCTGGGGTCACGACATGACACACGATTGGCCCACATGGCGCAGAATGCTGCCCCACTTCCTCGGAAGACTATAAATTAAAGTACGAGAAATCTGTTGAGAAGGTAACTTCCGGAAGGCCCTGAGAATTCAGGATTGAAGATCAGGCCTCCGTACCTTCCGTTCACGCAGGCGGCAGGGAGTTCCGCGTCCTCTTCGAGGCCGAGAACAGTGTAAATATCGCTTGATATATTGAAAAATTTTTCGAAGTAGAGCCCCTCGAATATTTCCCCGTCAAGGTAAATTGAGTTTTCCTTCACTTTCGCGGTGTATTTAGCCGGAAGTGGAGGTGTTGCCTGAGGTACCCTGACTGACACGGGGAAGAACCCCAGCCCCTCGCACGATGTAAGTCCCGTTCCCTCACACATCAATGCAAATCCGTTGCCTATCCCGAGTACCGGTTTTTTGATCATGCGGAGCATGGAGAAAAGGTTCAGGAGGTGAAGGCGTCTTACAGCTCTTTTAAGGTCTTTGCAGTCTGGGAGGATAATACGGTCGGCAGCCAGAATTTCACTTTCAACCGAGGTAAATTTTTGTTCGATCCCCAGCTTTTCCAATTGGTAGAGGAGGTACGCGGGTCTTTCACCGTAATCAACAATAGCTATCATTTCAATATTTGTTCAGGTGGTAGCCTGTTAATAAAGTTCATAGCGGAACGCGGATACACACGGATGAAACAGATTTACGCAGAGATTTATCTAATCAATCTGCGTTTATCCGTCAAATCTGCGTGCATCCGCGTCCTGTTTAAATATTTACTTCAGGAGCTGCATTTTGCGTGATTCTTTATACATCTTTCCGTCAGCGGTGGTGGCGGTGATGGTATAAAGGTAGCTTCCGCTTGCAAGGTTGGAAGCATTGAACTCAACGCTGTGCGAACCCTGGGTCATTTCCTTGTCAAGAACGCTTGCCACTTCGCTACCCATGATATCGAACACTGTTATGTTAACCTTTGCTGTTGAAGGAAGGTTGAACTTAATAGTGGTTGACGGGTTGAACGGATTGGGATAGTTCTGGTAGATCGCGAAATCACCCGCGAGCATAAGATCAACCTCAATGGCATTAGTGTAAGTGAACTCACCGTTCATGTCGATCTGGCGGAGTCTGTAGTAATTTTTACCTGACTGTGCCGAGACATCGGTAAATTTATACGCCTGTGCCGAAGTGGTTGTTCCGGCGCCTTTTACGAATCCGATCTTCGCGAAGTTTACGCCATCGATTGATCTCTCAACATCGAAGCCCATGTTGTTGGTTTCGGTGGCAGTTGCCCAGTCGATAACAACGTTTGTGCCATTTTGGGTCGCCGCGAATGAAGTAAGCTCAACAGGAAGTGAAATGCTGGCTTCGTGCGCGCCTTTGTACGGGAAAAGTGTGCTACGGGGGTTACCGTCGATATCGTATCTTACTTCGGCTAACGGCATGCCTCTCAGGTCCCAGTCGCCATTTGACGCGCCGGTGAGGTGGAGGTCGGTCGCTGAAACGAAATTAACCATTTTGTAGTTTGAGTTTTGGTCTTTCGTTGTGGCGGTTTTCCAGTCGTTGAGGGTAGCTACAGCGGCAGTATTGTAATAACCGAAGTTCGAGCCGATACCGGCGAGATAATAGGTGTTCCAGTCAAAATTCATGACGCTGGTAGCGCTCTGAGCCAACGGATAATGGATCAGATAAGAGGTCGGGGTGTTGTTTCCCTGGTGGAAGATATTGTTCGCTACGTTCATCGTGGCATCGGAGTTAATGTTGTAGCCGATGCATGCGTTAATGCCGGTGGTTACCGGGGCATCAATTCTGAACGAGTTGTGAGCAATATTGATAACGCCGTTCCAAGTGGCGGAGCCGAAAACAACGCCGAAATATTTGTTAGCAGCCGCGGTTCCCAGATTGTTAAAGTTGGGAGTGATGAAGTTGTTAACAACGTTTATAACGCCCGTGTTACCGTAAACAACGATCGCGCCGGCGAACTTGTTGGTGGTGGTGTTAACGTTGATTTTGGTGAACTTGTTTCCGACGATGAGGGTGGTATCATTTACCACACTTCCGGTGAGGTAGATTCCCGCGTAGAAAGCCATGTCAACTTTCGGATCAACAACGCTGATGCGGTTGTTCAGATACTTGTTGTTCTGCATAAAGAAGGTGGTGATAACTCTTCTTGCACCAAAAAGATCGCAATTCGAGATGGTGCCGCTTGCAGGTGATGAGGGATCATTACCCCACATTGCCACAGCGGTTTCAAAGGTAAGAGTATCTGTACCGACCTGGCAGTTATCGATCAGAATGTCGTTGGGAGCCGTACCGACAGTACCAATCGATCCATCGGCAAGGATGCCGCCCGACTGGGTGTTTCTGGCGGTGTTGATGGTAAGAACTTTGAGATTTTTAATGGTAACGAAATCTGAATTGTTCTGAACCTCAATGGCCCATCTTCCGGTGGCGTTATCAAACAGGAACGACATGTCTCTAACACCGTCGCCCGCGTTACCGTTTGAACCATCTATGGTAACGTAATTTGAGTTAAGGATGGTGAAGAATTCATTTGACGCGTTAATGCCTGTGAACCTTACTTTTGGTTGCTTCAGGGCACTTGGCCTGATCAAAAGGCGGTTTGTTTCTGTGAAAGTCTGGTTGTTAATCAGTACGTTTGAAGTTTCGGTAAGGTCACCGTCAATCATGAAGGTAACCAGTCCACTGGCTCCATTTGAGTTAATTGCCGTGCAAGCAGCAGCCAGCGAAGCAAAACCCTGAGGGTTCGCACCCTGAGGGATGTAATATATTCCCGAAAGCGGCTGGGCGCTGAGGCTGCCAATGCCGAGGAACATGAAAAAAAGCGCGAATGATGTGAGAATTTTTTTCATTCTGATCTCCGTTTAGGTTAATGTGATGATGATTAAATCAGCCTCTAAAATTAAGCAATATTCTTTAGATGGCAAAGAAATAGTGTGGAGTATGAAGTGTAGAGGTTGGAGTATTTGGTGTTTGGTATTTGGTGTTTGGTGTCCTAATGCGTGTTTTTAACCACCGGGCACACTGAGCACACTGAGAAGGTCAAGAGGACACGGATAAACGCCAATTAGACGGATTAACGCAGATAATCTTTTCAATATCTCTGCGTTGCTCTGTAAAATCAGTGTGTATCCGTGTTCTTCAAATTTCCCTCTGTCGTCCCGGTGTGCTCTGTGGTGGTTGATCGCCAGTTAGAAGGGCGCTTATGATACCGGCAACACCCAACCTCCCAAGGGGCACAGGGGCAGGCGCGCAACGGCAACCGGCAACGGGCAACGAAAAACTACTTGGCAAAGAAGGAAAGCAGCTTGTTACCTGCCGGTATTTTGCTCTCGAAAAGGGCTGAAAGCGAATACTTCCCGCCGCCGGTGAGGAAGAGGGTTGTGAAGATGGTCAGATAAAGGATTGACATTTCCATTTTACCGAAGGGATCTCCGCTGTGCGCGACAAAAGCTGCCACAAACATGGTCACGATCAGAAAGATGGATGATAAACGTGTGAAAAGCCCTGAGGCTACCAAAAGCGCGAAGAAGAACTCTGCCGACATGGCGAGAAACATGCTCGCTGTCTCGCCAATTCCGAGAAAATCAAGGAATTTTATCTCGTCACCTGAGAAAAACTTCTGAAACTTGCCCAAACCATGGCCGAAAGCCATAAAAAGTCCCGCGAAAACTCTTAAAACCAGTAATCCGGTGTCAGTCATATATTATTAACTCCGTTAATGTTCAATGGATGTGTGAATATATGTTATAACATCTATTGTTCCGGTTTGGTTCCCTCCGGGCTGTTATCCTGTGTAGATGAGTTAATAGGGTGGGCCGCAAATTTTATATATCATAATATACATAATTTGCAAACCACTGTCAAGTTATTGCGGGGAAAGGGGTTAGCGCCGCCAAATAAGGGGTGGCGGCGCTGTTTGAAGGGTTATAACCGGCTTCTGTAGCCGAAAGATTGTACGAAATTCTCTTCAACGTTGAGTTTGCGACTGGAGACGAGGTAAGCTCCGAAGACGCCAAGCCCCCCCTGGATGTTGGTAAAGACCACTTCATCAAGGCGGACGGAATAATCGTCAAGGAAGCCTTCGGTTGAGCCGTAGTAATTACCGAGATTTTTGTCCATTACCAGCACTTCGAGAATTGCATCCTGGATCACGTAAGAATATTTGTCGTTGTCGCCCGCGGAGATGTCTGACATTATTTTGTTTATCGCCGCGTATTCATAAATAAGGATCTTATCCCGCGTTACTCCCGGGTAAAGGGGCTTTTGCGTGCCCGACACATCCACATACTTAAGAGGGATTTCCCTCTTGTAACCCTTTACCACCCCGCCTTTGTCGGTTGCGTAATAGAGTGTAAGCCGGGGGACAAAAATGTAATCGGGTGAGGCCGACCACTGAATAGTGAGAGCCTTCTCCAAAGGATTGCTTGTAACAGTGGAGATGTACTGCTTCGAAAGCCTGAAATCGAGATCACGCGGCACGACGCACTTGGATGTAAGTGTGGTTCCGTCGGGCATTGTGGCCAAGAGGGTCAGTGTATCGTTGGAGCGGGCTTTCATCTGACTGAGTTTGTAAACAGGCGCGGGTGAACCGTATTTTCCGCCGATCTCTGTCGAAACTGTATCTTTAAAAGTATACGCGAGATCGTAGAAAGTTGACGCGATGGTGATCTTTGCCCCGCTTACAAATGGGCTGACACCGTTTTCGGCCGGATTAAACCCCGGAACGTCGTATGATTTTGATACAACAGCGAGCTGGTTAACCGAGTCGCCCTTGATCACCAGATTGATCATATATTTTTCCTGGTAGTTCTTCTTTGGGTCGAACGAGTTTTCGCATCCTGAGATGAGGGCGAAGAATATCAGAAGTGGAGTGAGGATCAAAAATCTGTTCATCATATCTGCACCTTAAGAGAGAGTGAGGGAAGAAAGGGGAGCATGTCAACTCGTTCGCCCGTTTTATCGTCAAAATAGAAGATGTTCCGTCGGTCATACACGTTTATTATGCTGAAATCGAGCGTGCAAGTCATGAAATATATAAAAAGGGTTTTCGACACGCCGATATCCATCCTGTGGTAAAAAGGGAATCGCTCTGAATTGATGGCGCCATAAAGAGCCTTCGGGTTATACTGCCCAAGCACCAGCCACTGTTTCCAGAAGTCGTTAATGCTGAAACGGTCGATATAACCGCCGAGGGGAGTGTAAGGCCTTCCTGTCGAGAAGTTCCATGTGATATAGATGTTCCAGCCGTCACCCGGATTGAAGCCGAGGATGGTGTTCAGAGCGTGACGGGTATCGTAACGCGGGGCATACCTTACGCCTTCACGGAACTTGTAAGCCCAGCCGAGCGAGTAACCCGCTTTGAAGTAGAAAAGATTGTTCTGTAGCAGCAGATCCGCTTCGAAACCGTACGATTCACCATTCAACTGGATCAGATCGGGGTCGTTCGCGGTGAATTTCATGTCATTGAAGTCGGTTAGATTTCTGATGTCCTTGTAGTAGCCTTCAAGTTCAAGCACCACACCGTTCATGGGGGCGATCTTCACTCCCGCTATGTAGTGGTAAGCCTCGGGGGTTGTGAGGTAGTCGGGGATCACGATCCACGGTTCGAAGATAGAAAGGAGGTCGTTCTCATCCACGAGGGTGGTCACTTCCTGGGAGTACTTCCCAAAAGCCCCCTTCAGTGAGAGCCAGTCTGTAATCTTGTAAGTTGCATTTATTCTCGGTTCAATGAAGCCCGCGCGGTTCTTCGTAATGGTGGTCATATTAATTCGCGCGCCGGCATCGAGGCCGAAGTTATCAAAGCGCATGAACTTATATTTGATAAAAATGTTCATTGAAACGCCGCTTCCCTCAATCGCGGTGCGCGTTCCGCGGAGGTTTTCTTGGTCGAGTGTTGATTTGAAGATTGTGGTTTGAAGTCCGACGCCCAGCTCATCCCGCGAGTCGAAGATGTAGGTAAAGTCCCACTTTGAAGAGAAATCGGTGACCGAGTTCTTTCTGTCTTTCGCGTCACTGAGGTTTGGGGTAACCGCTGCGTCAAAAGTGGAGAGTGAGAAAGTCATTTCGGAAAATACAGGTGAAGCCCAGACCTGATACCAGTTAAGCCCTATCACCCCGTTTCGCAGACTGTAATCCTCTTTTTGTGGATCATCGTTCTTCAGATCATCCTGGCTGCCGAAGATATGGAACACGAATTTCGAGTTCTCCAATATCTCTGGGTTGCTGTAATTTACTTTGAAGCTGTAATCGTAAAAATCGAAAGGTGATGTTTTGTTGTTCAGAAACTTCTTCAGCGTCTCCGTCATGTAACTCTTCCTGCCCGTGAGAAGGAAACTGCCACCAGGGATGGGTCCCTCGAGTGCAACTTTTGCTGAAAGAAGTGAAGCATTTGCCGAACCGCTAAAGTGGTTCTTGTTCCCGTCTTTTGTTATGATATCAAGCACCGAAGAGAGCCTTCCGCCGTACTCTGCCGTGAATCCTCCTTTGCGGAATTCAAGAGCGGAGGCGATCTCAGGATCGACAACAGAAAATATCCCGAGCGCGTGAAAAGGGTTATAGATGGTGGCTTTATTCAGAAGCACCACATTTTGCTCATTGTCACTTCCTCTAACGAAGTACCTCGCCGTCACATCCCCCGTGGTGCTCACGCCCGCAGTATACTGAAGTGTACGCAGTACATCGGCTTCCACCCCTTTCGGGAGCACTTTGATCTGCTGGGCAGTTATCTTCTCCAGACCGAGATCGGTGGCATTTTCTTCGACCGATTTTTCACCGTAGATCGTGAGCGTTTGCGTGGTATAAGCAACCGGCACAAGCTTAACATCAATCTGGGTTATCTTCCCCGCGGGAATCTCAACCACCATTTCGAGGGGCTTGTATCCCATCATCGAGTAGATCACGGTCTGTTTTCCCGGAGGTACCGAGGGGATTATATAGTATCCCGAAGTGTTGGTTGTGGCGCCCGTTTTGGTGCCTTTGATGATCACATTCGCGTAAATTACAGGCTCACCGTTGGTCGAATCGGTTACAAATCCGCGTAGAATTGTTGACTGTTGATCGGATGTGGCCTGTGAGAAGAGTAGGAATGGGGACAGCAGTAGCAGTAAGAAATATCTCAATAGTTGAACTCCGGTTGGGAGAGAATAAGGTTAAGGTGTTACCGCGATTTGAAGCAGGACGCCGCGCGCGGGAACTGGAAATGAATTAGTGTTTAATAATATGGAAAAAAAGCGTGAAAATTTGCGGAATTTTCGGGTACCCTCCTGGGTGCTGAAACAATTTTTGCAAAGAGTCTGTAGAATTCATATCTTCAAAATCATTTTAAGAAAGTTTTAATATGTTCATCACACTTCTGATCTTCAACTTTTTGGTCAGTTTTCTGACTTGTGCCATAATCGCCTATTCATTCAGAAAACCGCTTGATACCATCTTTCACAGACTCGTCAAGGAGGATATTTACGTCGCCTGGAGCAGATATGTTCTGTTCGCGATCTTCGTCGTCGGTATTTCAGGCGGGGTAAGGATCTGGGAACTGGAGAAATACCTCACTACAAACGAAAAAACCGGCGCATACACCTATCTCCTCACCACTGAAAGATGGGCCCTTGAGATCTACCGTGCCATCATGGGCACCCTCGAGGCAAATGCATGGATGCTTCTGTTTGTGTTTCTTTTCGCGCTCGTCGCGTATGTTGTCATTCGCTTCACAGAGAATAGCGCCGAAGCCCGTGAGAAACAGATGAAGATGTTTGCGAATAAAGATCAGTAGTGAGTTGTGAGTAGCGAGTGGCGAGGAGTCGTTGTCCGTTGTCCGTTGCCCGTTGCCCGTGATTGAACTGCAAAGTAGTGAGTTGTGAGTAGCGAGTAGCGAGGTGTCGTTGCGCGTTGTCCGTTGCGCGTTGCCCGTTGCCCGTTGCCCGTGATTGAACCGCAAAGAACGCGAAGATCGCAAAGAGGCTTTTAAGAGGACGCGGATAAACACGGATTGTACTGATGAACGCAGATTTACTTCACAATTATCCGCGTATCTCTGATAAATCTGCGTGTATCCGCGTTCTAAAAAAAAATCCGTGAAATCTGTGTTAAATCCAATTAATCCGCGTAACTTTTACCAAACCCCAAACCCCAAACCCCAAACCCCAAACCCCAAACCCTATTTAACCAACAAAGCTTTCACAACCTTCTGTGTGTTGCCGTTGGTGGCGCGGATGAGATACATGCCCGCGGGGAGGTTATTGGCATTGAACTCCACGGTATGGAAGCCCGGTTCAGTGATACCATTGTGAAGGGTGGCGACCTTTTCACCGCGGATGTCGTAGACGGAAATGTTAACGGTTGAACGCTTGTCAACCGCGAATGAGACCACGGTTGAGGGATTGAACGGATTCGGGTAGTTCTGGTATAATGTGAACAAACCCGGACCTGATGTTTCATCTTCAACGCCGACAGGGGTGGTCTGGATCTTTAAAATCATGGAGCTTTTACCAGCCAATTCACCCGGGATGGAATAATTGGTAAATCCACCCTGAAAATTAACGGTCAACTGCCCCACACCCGCGCCTGTTTCAGCATTAAGCACGTAGAAATTACCGGGATCGAGATTTGATTGATTCAATGACACGGTGAAATTCGATACCGGAAATTCACTGAAATTGTGAATAACATAAATAGCTTCACCATCGAGGTCACGGCAGTAGGCGTAAACATTGGCGTTGGATGAAGTGCCCGCTCTGTAGCCACCCCTTCTTAAGGCCGTCTCCCTGTTTCGCAGATGAATAAGGTCACGGTACCTGCTCAGAAGTGATGTGGGGCTCGCCGACATTGTCTGCACGTTGTTAAGGTTGTACGGGGTGCCGAGGGCGTACCATGGTGTGCCGGTGGTGAAACCTCCATTGGTGCCGGGCGTCCAGGGCATGGGGCGGCGCTTGTTCTCGTCGATTCCGTATCCATTCATACCAATTTCTTCACCGTAATATATAAACGGCACGCCGGGAAGTGTCAGGTAGATCGAGGCTGCCATTTTGCTCCACTTCTCATTCTGGTTCAGGAGTCCGAATACCCTGTCCTGATCATGATTGGTAAGAAATGTAGCGTACTGCAGCGGCTGATAAGAAGAAGTAACCGATACCATTTTGTTAGCGAGTCCCGCGGGGGCGGAGTTCTTTATCGCGCTGATTATTGCCGAAGCGAGATCGAACTCGAAGCAGATATCAAGCCTGTTCCCGTTTGAATAAGGGACAACCTGCGCGGTTGGCGACCACACTTCACCCACGGTCAGAGCATTGGGATTCACGGATTTGTAAACAGTTCTGAATTCCTCAAGGAAGGCGAAGGTAGCGGGGACATGCTCCATTATCTGGCCGTCTTCGAAGAGGTGTTTTATCGCGTCAAGCCTGAAACCGTCGATGTTCAGGGTGTCAAGCCAGTAGCGGGTCAGATTGAATATCTCGTTTTTCAGGGGCGCGTGAGCCATGTTAAGATCGGGCATTCCGCTGGAGAACATCCCGAAATAGTAATAATTGTTGAACTGGTGCCACACCTGCTGACCCCAGGTGCCGGTGTAGCCGGGGTTGAAGTTTTTCCATGTGTAATAATCGCGGTAGGGCGAAGAGGGGTCGGTCGAGGCGGCGAACCATGGATGCTGTCGTGACGAGTGGTTCAGCACAAAATCTATGATCACCTTGATTCCACGCTGGTGAGCCTTGGTAAGGAACTCCTTGAAGTCGTTCATGGTGCCGTAATCGGGCTGTATTCCACGGTAGTCTTTCACGTCATAACCGTGGTAACTGGGCGAGGGGTTTATCGGCATCAGCCAGATGCCTGTTATTCCGAGGTCTGAAGTGGTGTTTGGATCGCCGTCGTTCAAGTAGTCAAGCTTGTTAATCAGTCCCCTGAAGTCGCCCTTGCCGTCACCATTTCCGTCGTGGAAACTTCTGACAAAAACCTCATAAAAAACGGCGTCGTTCCACCAGTTCAGTGATGATTGCGCGAAAAGCTGTGATGTGAATAGAAGTATAAGTAAGAGTTTGCGGGTCATAATCTTAAGGCCGTAACCGGATCCTGGTTCATTTGAAAAAAATCAGTTCCATAAATAATGATTTTGAAGGTGATATAAAAGGTGAAATGCTTAGTTTTGCATCGCCATTTTTATAAAGAGTTATGAAAGAAAAACTTAAAACCGACAGCAGTTTCTTTTCCTGGCTTTCCCTCGGCTTTCTTGCGGTCATCTGGGGAAGTTCTTTCATCTTAATGAAGCGGGGCCTCGAGGCTTACTCAGCAACCGAAGTGGGGGCGCTCAGGGTTGTGATTTCGGCAACCGTGCTTTTGCCGCTTGCCCTGCGGAACTACAATGAATACCTTAAGAAGTACTGGAAACATTTCCTTTTCTTCGCGGCCTTGACGAATCTGGGACCCGCGATCCTTTTCGCGACGGCACAGACCCGCATAAGCAGCTCGCTCGCCGGCGTGCTTAACAGCATGACACCGATCTTCACATTTTCGATCGGTGTTCTCTTTTACGGAACACAGTTCAGGGTTAATCAGGCGATCGGACTCGTTTTAGGTATCATCGGTTCCGGTGTTCTGATCCTTTTCAGCGGTGGTGAGCTCGGTGAGATCAATTTCTTCGCGTTTCTGGTTGTTCTTGCCACATTATTCTACGGAATGGGTTCCAATTTCTTAATCAAGCACTTTAGAGGGATTCACCCTGTCGCGCTTACTTCTCTCGCGTTCATGACCATCCTGCCGGTTGCTCTCGTCATTTTGATCTCTTCGGGTTTTATAAACACTGTCACCACACATCCCAAGGCCCTGCAGTCGTTTGGTTACATCGCCATCCTGGCCGTGGTGGGCACTGCCATGTCGCTCATCCTTTTCAACCGGCTCATTCAGACCACCTCGCCTGTTTTCGCTTCCACGGTTACATATCTTATCCCCATCGTCGCGGTCATTTGGGGGGTACTCGATGGCGAAACCCTTGGCATCTGGCACCTTCTTGGAATGCTGCTTATCATTTCGGGGGTGTACTTTATCAATATGAAAAGCGATTCGAAGTCACATTAGACATAATTAGGACGCAGATACACACGGATTAGACAGATATACGCGGATTATCATTTATATTCTGCGTTAATCCGTAAAATCAGTGTGTATCCGCGTGCTCCTAAAAACCTCTTTGCGGCCTTTGCGCTCTTTGCGGTTCAACATACTTGACTTTAATCGGAAAAATGTGTAAGTTTACGGGTACAGTAATGGAGGTTAGTCATGAAATGCATGAAAATATTTCCTGTTATTCTTCTTTTTATCGTCCCCACTGTACTTTCCGCACAGGAATCAATAATTATATCCCTGAACAAAATAGATTCCGTAGAATACTACCTGATCCTCGAAAAAAATGTTAACTCATCAGAACTGTGGGCGCGATCCCAGCCGTTCGCCAAATCAAAATCAGATATAAAACTGGCGACAATTGAAACAAAGATCGAAAAAGGAACATCAAAATATATTACCCGCGGGCGCCACTTAACACGTGAGAACCGCGTGGAAGCGGGTAAAGGAAATGCCCCGGGAAGTGGTGTTGCCACTATTGCCGGAACACCCAATGAGCTGCTTCCGGTATGTATTATGCTCATCACACCCAATACATCCATGGCTTTCATCAACGTGATGAAAGATGACAGGATCATAATCGCCGACAACTTCAAGAAAACCGATTTCGGTGATATGAAGGATGTGAATTGCCATGGACTGATGTCGTGCGACTTGCCCGAGGTCGCCATGGAAGAAGCCCTGAACGATTACTCGATAGCGAATTAGCATCATTAAACCGCAAAGGGCTTTAAAGGTTACGCGGATTTCACGGATTTAACACGGATTTCGCGGATTTGTTTGGTTGTCCATCCCTGTCGGGTAATTTCGTGGATTCAAGTATAATTAAAAAGCCCGTGATCACTGGTACCACGGGCTTTTAATATTTACTGCGATTTTGATTGATGCAGAGGCTTCAGAATATCCCCGCCGAAGGCGGTTCATCCTTCATCCTTCATCCCTCATCCTTATTTCAGCAGCATCATCTTACGTGTGGAAGAAAAAGCCTTGCCTGAGGCACCCTGTGCTGTGATCGTGTAAAGGTAAACGCCGCTGTTGAGCTTTGAGGCATCAAACACAACTGAGTGTTCGCCGGCTTCCATGTACCCATCGATGAGGATGGCAACTTTTTCGCCCAGAGTGCTGAACACTTCAAGTTTTACATAACCGGCAACGGGCAACGCGTAACGCACAACGGTCGAAGGATTGAACGGATTCGGCCAGTTCTGTGAGAGTGAGAACTCTTCAGGATTGGCAAGTTCAACTTCAACTTCGTTTGAATAGCTGAATGAACCGTCGAAGTCTGACTGTTTCAGGCGATAAACAAAGATGCCATCGGCATTTGGTCTGTCGCGGAATGAGTAGTTGCTGGTTTTGGTTGTGGTACCCTGACCGTTCACGAAACCAACCTCAATAAAGTTACCATCAGCGCCTTTCCGCTCAATCGAGAAGCCTTTGTTGTTGGTCTCTGTAGCTGTTGACCATTCGAGATTCACGGTGCCGTTCGAGGCGCTGGCGGAGAAAGAAGTGAGTTCCACAGGAACCGCCTGAGTGATCGTGAAATTGGCATCTGAAACATCGTAAAAGATGTTATCGGCGGCTTCGATATAGAGGCGCGCGGTTGTTGTCTGAACATTCGGAAGTGTGACTGAGGCAGTTCCGTTGTTCGGAAGACCTGAAGCAACATTCACAAAAGTATTGCCCTGATCGGTTGTGATCTTTATGTTAACCGTCTGGCAGCTAACCGGTGAAACGTTTGTGCCCGCCACATCCCAGGTAACAGTTACAGGGGTTGAAGCAGGAATCGAAACATTCGTGTTCGGGTAGGTCACTTTGAATGGACCTGCCGCCGCGCTTACAGCAAAAGTGAGTTCACCGTAGGCATAGTTGCCCGCGCCCGGGTTGTTGTCACGCACGGTCATTCTGAATTTCAGGTTTCTGGCGTACGAAGGGAGGATCTCTCCGAGTACCTGAGTACCGCTGTACACGTCGGCTCTTTTCGGGAACCAGCGTGTTGACGAGGTAACAGGATCAAAGCTTCTAAATATCGGCGCGTTACCCGATGGGGTGTTCGGGTGTGTTGATGGACCCACGTCATATTCTTCCCAGCAGTATGTGAGAGTTGTGTTGTCAACGTCAGTAGCCGAACCGGTCAGTTTGAACGGGGTGTTTATTGGGATAGTGAATCCACCGGCGGGAACTGTCGTCACGGGTTTTTCATTGCCGTTTGAAGTGGAAACAGCGCAGCTGTTTCCCGAACCGGCAATAAAATTTGAAATCTCAATCATGCTTCCGATGTGGAAGTAGTCGTCAGAGTTGTTCTGAAGATCAGGGGCGCAGATACCGGCATAACCCATTATGGTGGAAGCACTTCCGGGCTCGAAAGCGGTTGAAGCGTTCCTCTGGCAGTTGTTGTTCTGCGTGTGGTTGGCTCCGAACTGGTGTCCCATTTCGTGGGCTACATAATCGATGTCAAACGGATCTCCGACGGGGGCCGGACCACCGGTAACGCCGCCTGCTTTGCTCGAGCCGCAAACGCATCCGAGATACGCGACACCTCCGCCACCAGTGCTGAAAACATGACCGATATCGTAGTTGGCACTTCCGATAACGCTGTTACAGTTTGTGATATTCTGACCGAGCATTGTTGATCCGTTATTGTTCGTGTACGGATCGGTTGACGCGTTGGTGTACACGAGCAGGTTATTGTTCGCGACCAAAAGCATTCTGATGCTGAAATCCCTCTCGTAAACCTGGTTAACCCTGTTCACGGAGGTGACAATGGCAGCCATCGCGAGGGCTATGGTTCCGCCATGGAAGGCAGTGTATTCACCTGTTGCAGCCATGGCGAGGCGATAGGTTCTAAGCGTTCCCGCTGCAAGTCTTGCTTCGGCAGCGGGGGATTCGTGCTGATCGGTGACCAGGCAGACTCCAAGCGCGCGTTTCATCGCGGAGGGAACGAACTCTTTCTTGAAATATGAAATATGATAAGTCGCGTTTCCTTTTCCGTACGGATCGATGAAAATGGTTCCTTTTTCACTAAATATCTGAGCGTGGAAGCCGTGCGGGGTCAGATCAAGTCTGGCTGAGTAATAGCCTTCAGTCAGCGGTTTTGCAAGATATGTATTGATCTCCGGAAATTTTCCAGCGAGTTCAGGCTCCATAACCGGGGAATTAAATATTTCAAACTTCGCTGATGTGCCGTCAGGCATGGGGAGTTCGAGCACAGGCACTCGTCCGGCAGTGAAGGAGAACTCGGCGGGTGCCTTTTTGAAAAAATCCGCGATCGCGGAGTTGTCAAGCTCAGTCAGTCTGTAGTTTTCCACAGTGATCTGCTTCTCGAGTCCAGCGGGGATGTTGCTTTTTGCCGCGTCTTTCCACGGGTTCAGGAAGAAGCCCTGCGAAAAGGTGACAGTGGCAAAAAGAGCCAGAAGAAGGAAGGTTCTTATCATAAGATGTTCCGATATTAATTAAATGAATGAAATAAAATTTAGAAAAGTGTACAATCTGAATGTTTGTGATCTAAGAGGATGGACCGGAAGAAAGATCAATATTAAAAAACTTGCCAATTAAATTGTCGAAAAATTGCTATAAAAAAAGGAACCGAATCCAACAAAATTAATCAAATAATTGTAATTTTGATATGGAAAAGCAACTGAATTATTTCTGTTTTACCATATTCAATATCCCCGGACCGTTAAAAGTGTATGAAAGATGAATTAAATTACAAAAATTGTGATGAGATCGGCGAAGACCTCCTCCACGATGCTTCCAATTTCAGAGGAGAATGCGACAGTTACTATCGCCCCGGGAATAGACCGGAGCTGACGACGTTGCTCATGGACCTTTATAAAAAAGGTACAAAGATCACGATTTCAGGAGCCCGAACCGGTCTAACCGGAGGGTGCGTGCCGGAGGGCGGGGCACTGATCTCAACAGAGAAATTAAGTGAGATAAAATCTTTCGACGAAGAGGAAGCAATCATTAATTGTGGTCCCGGGGTTTTGTTGGTGGATCTGCAGAAATATCTGCGCGAGCGGGGTTACTTTTTCCCTGCCGACCCCACTGAAACGCTCTGCACCGTGGGAGGTGTCGTGGCAAATAACTCCTCCGGGGCGAGATCCTACAAATACGGTCCGGCACGGAATTTCGTCATGGGACTGAACATTACCATCCCTGATTGTGGCTTCACGACCTTAAAAAGAGGCGAAGTGGTTGAACGAGGAGGATATTTTACTTTCACCGTTTGGAAAACAATACTGAATCTTCCTGCCCCAAAAATCACTCCACCCCCGGTAAAGAACGCTGCCGGCTATTACTTCAAACCGGGTTGCGATCTGATCGATCTCCTTGTTGGTTCCGAGGGTACCCTGTGCGTTTTTTCGGGCGTGAAACTAAAGGTACTGCCCCTTCCTGAAAAACTTCTTTCGTGCGTGGCGTTTTTCGGGTCGGAGGAGGGAGCATTAAGTTTCATTTCGGAGGCCAGGAGGAAAGACCCGGAGACCCGAAGACCCGGAGACCCTGAGACCCGAAAACCCTTAGACCCGGAGACCCGAAGACCCGGAGACCCTGAGACCCGAAGACCCGAAGACCCTGAGACCCGGAGACCCGGAGATGTGAGGGCGTTGGAGTTTTTTGACGGGAATTCCCTTGAGTTCTTAAGGGGGGATTTCCCCAAAGTGCCGGAGGGGAAGGGAGCGGCCGTATGGTTTGAAGTTGAAACCACCAATGACGATTTCGACAATGTGGTTGATGAATGGGCGGAGAGGCTTGAAAAAGCCGGGGTTTCGCTTGATGAGGTGTGGATGCCCGTTGATCCCGCGGGGATCGAAGAGATCAAGCGGTTCAGGCATGCCGTTTCATGGAAGGTGAGCGAATATATTAAAAGAAAGGGGTTGAGAAAACTCGGCACGGATACCGCAGTACCGGTAGAAGCCTTCGATGAATATTACAACAGCGCTATCGGTCTGGTCAAAGATGCCGGAATAAAATATGTTGCCTATGGCCACTTCGGCGACTGCCACCTCCACCTCAACATGCTTCCGCGGGATGACAGCGAATACCTCCGCGGCAAGGAGATCTACCTCGAGCTGTGCCGTCGCGCCGTGAACGCCGGTGGCACTGTATCCGCCGAGCACGGGATCGGAAAATTGAAAAAAGAATACCTCAAACTTATGTACGGCGAAGAAGGGATCAGCGAAATGAGGAAGGTAAAACAATACCTCGATCCAAAATTCTTGCTGAACCGAGGAAATTTATTTGACTGAAACATACGGAGTTAACTGAAAATGCCGGAATACAAACTCAATGTAAACGGAAAAATTTTAACGGCTGAAGTGGAGCCCGATACCCCCCTTCTTTGGGTGCTAAGGGACACACTCGGCCTGACTGGCACAAAATACGGGTGTGGCATCGGAGTGTGCGGATCGTGCACGGTGCTTATAGATGGCGAGACTGAAAGATCGTGCTCGCTGCCCGTCTCAAAAGTGGGCAACAGAAAAGTCGTGACGATCGAAGGGTTTGCAGTGAACAGGAACGAACCCGTTCTTAAAAAGTGGATCGAGCACGAAGTGTCGCAGTGCGGTTACTGTCAGCCCGCCCAGATACTTACGGTGGCTGCACTTCTTCAGAAGCCGGATAAACCTGACTGGCAGGAAGTGGATACCGCCCTCACAGGCGTGATATGCCGTTGCGGCACATACCCCAGGATCAAAACGGCGGTTCAGGAACTGCTGAAAGAGAGAGGATAAGATGAAAAGAAGGGATTTTATCAAGATCGTTGGCCTTTCAGGCGGCGGTCTGGTGCTTGGCTCTTTCATTCCCGCCACGTTCGCCAAAGCGAGCGACGGTATTCTCTCACCCGGTGATGACCCCAAGGGAGTCTTCAAACCGGGTCCTTTTATCCAGATCAACACTTCGGGTGAGGTGACCATTTACATGGCAAAAACCGAAATGGGGCAGGGTGTTTACACCGCGCTTCCGATGATCGTGGCAGAGGAACTGGAGGTTGACTGGGAGAAGATCAATATTGTTCAGGCTGATGCCGGGTTCGACTATGGCAGCCAGACCACAGGCGGAAGCACGAGCATTCGCCAAAGTTACGACCCCCTCCGCAAAGCGGGTGCCACCGCGCGGGTGATGCTGGTTACGGCAGCCGCCGCGATGCTGAAAGAAAACACCGGCGACCTCTATGCCGAGCTTGGATTCGTTATCAGCAGAAAGACAGGGAAGAAACTTTCTTACGGTGAACTCGCTGTTGAAGCGGCGAAACTTCCCGTCCCTGCCGATGTCCCGCTTAAAGATCCGAAAGACTACAAGATCATCGGTAAGAGCATAAAAAGGCGCGATACTCCCCCAAAACTTTACGGTGAAGCTGTTTACGGTATTGATGTCAGGCTCCCCGGGATGGTTTACGCAGCGGTGAAAAGACCGCCCGTTTATAAGGGAAAGGTGAAATCTGGAAGTATGAAGTATGATGGTATGAAGTATGACGGTGTTATTGATGTTTTTGAGATATCCACCGGCGTGGCGGTTACAGGGAAATCAACTTGGCAGGTTTTTAAGGGCGCGGAACGTGTCAAGGCTGAGTGGCTGAAGGCTGATGGCTCAGATCTGAAGGCTGATGGTTTTAACAGTGCTGACGCGGTTAAGCTCGCGTATGAGAAGATCGATCACCCTGACGGGATAATAAAAGAGCAGGGGAATGTGGTGCCGGTGTTTGAAGACAGTTCGAACACTATAATGGCAATTTATGAAGTGCCGTTCCTCTCTCACTCACCGCTTGAGCCGATGAACTGCACAGTGGAGATAAAGGACGGAAAATGCGAGATTTGGGCGCCCACGCAAAGCCCGCAAAGGCTGCGGAAAGACGCCGCGAACCTTCTCGGTATCGATGAGAAGGATGTAACAGTTCATGTAACGTTCCTCGGCGGCGGCTTCGGAAGACGGCTCGCGACCGATTTTGGAGTTGAGGCTGTAGAGATCGCCCGCAAGACGAACGCCCCCGTAAAAGTCACTTGGACACGGGAAGATGACACCAAACACGGTATATTCCGTCCATTCGGGGTATACGCCCTCCGTGGAGTGGTAGACAGAAAAGGAAACATTCAGGCTTTTCAGCACAGGATAGCGGGACAGTCGATCCGCGCCCAGTGGTCGAAGGAGCCGCTTAAGCCGGAACAGTACGATATCGCCTCCGGTTCAACCGAGTTCCCTTACGAAATGAAGAATTTCAGGATCGAAGGGGCACTCGTTCAGACGCCCCTCATCGCCGCCGCATACAGGGCCGTGTATCACACTCAGGTTCCGTTCGCGGTCGAGTCTTTCATCGACGAACTTGCCCATTCGCGCAAGATCGATCCATTCACATTCAGAAAAAACCTGATGAAACCGGGCAGCCGCGAATTGGCAGTGCTCGAACTCGCCGCGGAAAAAGCGGGCTGGGGGAAGAAACTCCCCGAAGGCCAGGGAATGGGCATCGCCTTCTTCCAGGGTTACGACAGCTATTGCGCGCAGGTGGCAACAGTTCAAGTCAGTGGCGAGTGGCGAGATAAGAGTGGCGAGGGATCGTTGCCCGTTGCCGGTTCCCCGTTGCCCGTGGTGAAGGTGCTGAAGTATGTGGCGGTGATTGATTGCGGATTAGTGATCAACCCCGACACGGTGAAAGCGCAGATGGAAGGGGCGATAATCTTCGCTCTTAGCGCGGCACTAAAAGGAAAGATCACAGTGAAGAACGGCGCGGTTGAACAGTCGAACTATGACGACTATCCTGTATTAACCTTTGATGAGTCGCCTGAGATCGAAACCGTGATAATGGAGAACACATTCAAGGTTGGAGGTGTAGGCGAGCTGGGCATCGGTGCTTGTCCGGCGGCACTTGCCAATGCCATCTTTGCTGCCTGCGGCAAGCGGGCACGAAAGCTCCCGGTGGATCTCTCTAATTCTTAAAGAGCATCAGCAGGGTACCTGCTACTATTATGAGGGCGGCAATTCCTTTTTTCAGGAGGCCGCCTTCATCAAATATCTTTCCCCCCACAACACTCGCGAAGAAAACCGAAAGCCTCTTTATAGCGATTACCAAAGCCACCGGCGCGATCGTGAAAGCCACTATCTGCGTGTAGCGGTAGGCGATGGTGAGGAAGGCGGTTATAAGGATGAGGGATGAGGGATGAAGGATGAAGTATGAAGTATGAGGTGTTAGTGGTGAGTGGTGAGTGGTGAGTGGTGAGGACTCAGGTATTAATTTGAAGGGGTTTGTAAATTTTGTGCGGGTGATGAACATGAGGATGGTGAAATCGATCAGGAAGAAGAGGTGTTGCATGAGCATGAATGATGAGGTGTCCATCTTCTGATCTTTGAGGAGGTATTTGTCGAGTATGGTTGAGATTGTGAAAAAAGCCAGCGCGGCAGCCACAAAAATATACTTTTTAGTCCGGAAGAAGACTTTGAAGGGTTCGATCATGTCCTTTACCGACTTCATTTCGATGAAGTAAGAACCGGAGAGGAGCAGGATCAGTCCGAGTGTCTCGTTAAGCGTCAGGGTTTCACCGATGAAGATGAGCGCGAAAATGGCGACACTTCCGGGGGTGAGGGCAAGCAGCGGGAGCGCCGAGCTTATCTCAAGGTTTTTCAGCGAAAGCATTACGCACCAGAACGCGAAGGCCTGAAGCAGGGTTTTTACGAACATCACCCATGTCTGTTGAAATGTTACTCCCGCGGGGTCGAAACCGATCAGAAACAACAGGGATATGAGCAAGTTAACCCACGATAGATGGAACGAGAACTCGAGGGCGTTCATCTTCGCGAGGGCTTTTTTCTGTGTTATCGCGGCGATGCTCGAGAGAACGGCCGAAGTTAGAGCAAGACTGAACCAGATCAAGAATTTTCCCTCAGCAGGCTTTCAATTTTTTGTATGGTTATAGGGGCCGAGCCCTCATAGTGGTTGTTAACATTAATGAACACTTCCGTATCCATCCCGGCGAGGGTTTTAAGAAGTTCCGCCAGTTTGTGCAACTCCTCATCCTTCGGTTCCACCACGCGGTTCCAGACACCTCCCGTTTTTTCCTCGATGCCCGAACGGTCGGGTCCGTGCAGCCGGATGATCGCCTTGCCGGGGATCAGGTGCCTGAACTTCTCAACCGTTTCGAATATCGGGGGCATGAAATAACCCTGAAGGAAGACGGGGATAGCATTCTGGTCGTGCAGAAGGGTGAAAAAATCCCTGTTCAGGTAGTAGGGGTTCCGTGACTCAACCGCAACCGGCACTTCGCGAGGTATTGATTTAAGAAAATCCTCAAGTATTTTTAAGAAGTGGCGCTGGTCCGGCATTTTCTGCTTGTTCAGGTACTCGAACTGAACGATCGCCGCGGCGGTCTTATTCTTAAGAGGTCCGAGACTGTCGATAAAATTCCGCCACAATTCAACAGAGAGGAAGTGAGGGTTCTCAACCGTTTTGTTTCCCGTGTTGCGGGGGTAGTAATGGGTGAGCGAGATCGAGTTGGGTGCTTTCACGGTAAACCGGAAATCAGCCGGCGTGGCGGCATCGTAACCGGTTACATCCTTCTGCTTCGGCAGAACAACGGGAGAACCGGGGGCGAAGAGTGACCAGAACCATTGGTCGACCTCTACCGTCCGGTAAACCTTGGCGTATTCCTCGAGGTAGTTCTGTTTCTCGTGGTGGGGATAAACAAGCCCCTTCCACGATTCATATTTCCAGCTACAGGTGCCGAAGTGAAGATTTGTTTTAGATGGCATCCGATTAATTTTTATTTTAACGAGAGTCAAATTTAATCTTTTAGAACCTAATAATTTCCGATATGATCAATAAAATATCGTTGGATAACCTTTCGAAGTTTTTCATAGCCGTTCTTGGCATCGTGACTGTAAGTCTCGTGCTGAAAGAGCTGCAGAATGTCTTTCTTCCTTTCATAATAGCATATCTTCTCTATTTTACCTTTCTGCCGTTGAACAACTATCTTACGGCACGCAAAGTGCCGCTCGGCGTGGCGGGTCTGATAGATATAGTGATAATCTTCCTCATTTTTTACCTCTCCGGCAAGTTCATCGTCGACAGTCTCGTCGCTTTCGGCGATGAGTTGGGTGCATATGAAAAGCAGCTTTCTGAAATGGTGGTGAAGACCGCCACTTCGCTCGGCATAAACGACCCCGCGCTACAGAATTTTTCGATCAGCAATGCCCTTAAGGGGATCGACTATGGCTCACTCGCCGGTGGACTGCTCAATTCAACCATCGACCTGCTGGGGTATGTCCTTTTCGTCATCTTCTTTTTTGCTTTCATCCTTCCCGGTCACAGGGCAATCTACAACGCCATCGAAAAAAGGGTTGTGTCCCCCAGGAAACTCGAGGTTATCAGGCGGAAACAGGCGCACGGCGAGGTGGTAACCCCGGAGGAGGAGCAGAATGAAGCCGAACTTGAAGAGCAGGCTGTGAAATTGGAGCGGACTTTCAGGTCGATACCCGAACAGATACAGAAATATATCTTAACGAAACTTGTGTTGAATGTTCTTGCCGGCGTTACCGTGGGAGGGGTATTGTGGTTGCTCGAAGTTCCGTTCCCCGCCGTTTGGGGAACATTAACCGCAATCTTTAATTTCATTCCGACCATTGGTTCGGCATTCGCCTTGATCCTTCCTGCGCTGATGGCACTGATGCAGTCGGGAAGTGCCGGCTTTACCGCCCTCGTGGTAGCCGCGATAGCATTGATCCAGACATTCTATTTCAACTTTCTCGAGCCGATGATCGTCGGCAAGAGGCTGAACCTGAATCCGTTGGTCATCCTTCTCTCGGTTTTGATCTGGGGTTACATCTGGGGTATTACCGGGATGTTCCTCGCCGTGCCTTTAACGGCAATAATCAAGATAGTGATCTCAAATTTCGACTCGAAGAATATGCAGTTTATCTCGGATCTGATGAGTAGTGATTAGGCAGGTGTTAGGTGTTAGGTGTTAGGTATTAGGTGTTTTTGTGGGACGCGGATAGACGCTGATTTAATGGATAAACGCGGATCTATGCAATAGAACAAGCCTTCAGGCTTGTTGGTGCGGGTTCTCATGGGAAAAAGTGCCCTTTTGGGCCATTAAAACGGCTGTTTAGAGCCTGTTGGAGAAGAAAGCCTTATTTTAGATAGAGGACCTTGATGGTCTTAGCAGAAACTCCTTCGTGAGATTCCGGGGACACCCTTATCATATAGGTGCCGCTCGAAACATTAAGGGCACTGAAGTTTATATCCTCATTGTGTTCACCTCTTGTTGTGTAATTTGATTTTGAATAAATTTCTCTTCCCATTATGTCAAATACCTGAATCAGTATAATTCCATCTTTGGGGATTATGTATTTAAGATTTGTGCTTCCTTCTATGGGGTTGGGAGATGTAAATATCTCAATTTCTGAGGGAAGGGATAAATCCTTCTCATCTTCTATACCGGTGGGTTTTCGCGTTCCTTTTATTATGAACGTGTTGCCTTGCTTTGCTCTAACAGCATAAAATGCATTCTCCAAGATACATATATCATCTGCTCCGTCACCCGTAACATCACCTATTCTGCCGCCAAAATTAAAGGAATAAAATGCCGGGTCCGCGGGTGAATAGACTCTCGCCTTTTCATCTGGAATTGGGTTACCTCCAAGGTAAAGCCTCGCGCTGGTGTAATATGTGTGGATAATTATGTCGTTAAATCCATCTGCATTAACATCACCCGGGGAGAATAAATAAGACCAACCGTTGTATTGTGTGTTAAAGCCTTCAACGGCATTCGTGTTAACAGGTCTTGAACCGTTAAAAAGCACCGCTGTGAACCAATAAGGAAATATGTCGGGGATCGCAACTTTTGTAATAATATCACCTTTTCCATCACCGTTCATATCAGGGACTGAAAAAATGTGTGAGGCAAATCCTGCATACTCATTTTTAATGTCGCTCCATTCACCAAAGTTGAAGTTCTGATTACCATAGATGAATCTTCGACTCAAAATTGGATTTCCTTGACGGTTGTAAATCATAAATGAGGGATCTGCTTTCCCGTCTCCATCGATATCAATAAAATGTAACTCTTCTACCCGTCCGGTCATTCCATATCCATCTGTTTGTATCGGGGGGGTATAGGTGTAAAACTCTTGCAACGGATTCGTGGTTGAGGTCTTAAAAAAATAAATCGTTCCTGTGTGATCTCCACTTAAAGGAGGGATTGTGTAATACTGGTAACACATTATCAACTCTTCCCAGCCATCACCATCGATATCCGCGGGCCAACTCCTTCCCATCATTTGTATATAATCTGCTGAAGTATCCGGGAATTGGAATTCAAAATCGGGTATTGTATCAAAATCGGGTCCACCATAATAAACTTTGTACCAATGCCCAGTTTCCCGATGTGATTTTTGACCAATTATCAGATCTCTGTAGCTGTCCCTGTTAACATCACAAGCCGTTACAGCATACGCCCCTGCCGGATGAAAGATCGAAT
>CAZVBQ010000007.1:38737-112009 GCA_964625575.1 uncultured Ignavibacteriaceae bacterium
CTAATTAAAAAAGATGAATCAAACGGCAGGGTTGCTTTTCCTGTTGCACCCCTACTGGGAGCATATTTTGTGGGTTGGCGCGATCTACTACCGACATTTCGCCCCTGCAGGGCAAATCATACCGCCGCAGGCGATTCAGCCTTCAGCCATCATCCCTCAGCCTTAAAACTCATCGCTCATAACTCATCACATCCCCAACTCTTCCTTCATGAAGCGGAAGGTTTCTTCCATCGGGGTGGGGGAGTAGCCGAACTCACTTTGGGCTTTGAGCGTGACGAGACCTGAGTTAAGGGGGCGTTTCGCCGGTTGATTGAGCTCGGGAGTAAGAATGGCGGTAACGAAAGATTTATCGAGATTGAAATAGTCGCAGATGCGCATGGTGAAATCGTAGCGTGAGAGGAACTGCTCACCGCCGATGTTGTAGATGCCGAACTTGCCGAACTCGATCACCTGACCGATCGCTCTAACGAGATCGTCAAGAAAAGTGGGATTGTTTATCTGGTCGGTAACAATTCTTATTTTTTCACCTTTTCTGATCGATTCGACCACCCACCTCACGAAATCGAGTCTTCCTGTTGTGATCACGCCATAGAGAACGTTTGTTCTCAGGATGGTGTAGAGGGCGTTCGATATCTTAAGGGCGTTCTCACCGGCGAGCTTTGTACGGCCGTAATACCCGACGGGATTGGGTTTATCGTTCTCGGTGTACTGCCCCTTCACGCCGTCGAAAATATAGTCGGAAGAGATGTGTATCAGGTGCGCGTCGCAGTTGCGGGCACCTTCGGCCATGTATTCAACGGCTTTAACATTTATATTCCACGCCAATTCCCTCTCCGACTCCGATTTGTCGACATTCGTGAATGCGGCGGCGTTGATGATATAATCGGGAGAAAAATCAGCTATTATCTTTTTTACCTGATCCCTTTTGGTGATATCCACCTGAATGTATTCAGCAGCGGTATCATAAAAACCGGGCTCGACCGATGAGAGTAGAACGGTATAACCAAGTTTCTTGGCGAAATATTCGTAGCAACGCTGACCGAGCATGCCGGTAGCGCCAAATATCAGTATCTTATTCTTCATATAAGAGGGTATTAACATCTTTCTTTAGCCTGGTGATAAGACTGTTTTTCTCGTAAGTCGAGACTGCCGCTCCGGCGGCGTTGCCATTATAGAGTGACCTGACGGGATCACCCGATCTGAGCCACTCCATAAAAAAGGCAGTGCCGAAAACATCGCCGCAACCGACCTTGTTAACTGATCTGACCGGGAGGGCTTTAACGAAGATGGAATTTGTTTCACCTTTACCGCGGCGATACATCCTCACTCCGGCGGCTCCTCGCGTAACCAGAACAATTTTAACCCCCAAATTTAAGATATTTTCAACTATCAGGCTCTCCTCTTCGCCATCGCCACAATATCTGATCTCGTTTTCGTTCGCCTGAAGGATGTCAACGGACTCGAGCCACGAGGCAATATCGTCGATCTTCGCGAAGATCCGTTTACCGTCATGATCGAATGAGCGGGAGCGGGAGTGGATGTCGAGGAAGAGGGGCGCGCCCGTAACCTTTTTTATCGCGGTGGCATCGGCAGGTGTGAGGTCGAAGCCGGTGATCAGGTTTATCAGCACGCCGTCGAAGTGGTGCCTTGAGAGGGTTTCGGGGTCGAATTCAATTTTCTGGGCGAAATTCTCATACTTTTCGTCGCGCTCCCCCTCCTCATGAATGAAAAGGTGGTTAACCGGGAGCTGCTCAACATTATTAACGAACTCAAGCTCAAAATTGTCGTACAACGGGAAGTAGAGGTGCCGCTGCTTCTCAGACATCCCCGTGAGCATCCATATCCTGTCGCCTTCCTCCTTCAACGTATTAGCCGCCGATGCCACATAGAACATGCCTCCGGGCTGTACCAGTGGTGAGTGGTCAGTGGTGAGGTGGAAGACCCTGAGACCCCAAGACCCGAAGACCCGGAGTAGACATCAGACTCTGAGACCCCAAGACCCGAAGACGCGGAGTCGGTGGTGAGTAGCGAGTGGTGAGTAGCGAGGGACTCGTCACCTAAAATGTGGATCATGTCCTCTACGGAGGAGCCGGCAATGAGAAGTTGCATGGAAAACCGTGATTAGTGTTGTGCAAATATAAGTATTGAGTGTGGAGGATTTTTGAAGTGTTAAGTGTTAGGTGTTAAGTGTTAATTTTGTTGCTTTAGGCGTTTCGGGTGGAGCAAAGATGTTTAAAACCACAGAGCACACAGAGACCACAGAGGAGATTCATTTGTTACTTCCTGATTTGAGAGATCAGAGAGTCTTTAATGAAAACTACTCAGTGTGCTCGGTGTGCTCTGTGGTGTATTTACCTTAAATTAAGCGTAGAAAAAAATAACACCTGACACTTAACACCTAATCCGCCGCGGCGGACTAAAAAGAATCAGCTCCCATACCGCCGTCGTCGGAAGGTTTTTGGGGTTTCTTCTTGAAGCTGTTGAAGGTGTAGGTGAGGCCTACATAGACGTTTCTCGAGTCGTTCTTGCGGTAGTTCGAGAAGTCGAAATTGGCACCGTTTGTGAGCATCTGCCACTTCATTGTGTTGAAAAGGTCGGATACCCTTACTGTGAGTGAGAGATTGCCGTCGAAGAAATCCTGTTTGTAGGCGAGATCGACGAAGTACATCTCTTCTGTTTTGCCCTGTGCCATAACCTGTGGCGCGTTATAGTTGAAGAATACCTGCATGCTCGCGCCCTCAAAGAGGTTGAGCGATGAGATAAGCTTCGCGTTCCAGCTATAGTCATCCTGATCGATTTTTGTGATGCCCGACTGTCCGTTCAACTGTGTTCTGAAGTATGAGAAGCTGGGGTTAAGTCTGAATCCGGGTAAGATCTCGCCACCGGCCGACACTTCGAAACCGGTGCTTTTTTGTGTGGCAATATTCGCGAAAGTTGTTTCGGTTACTCCGTTGCCGATCAGTTTGGTAAAGGTGTTGATCGCGTCATTTGTCTGACGGTAGAAAACGGTTGTCATAAAGTTGAGTTTTCCCATGAAGAGGGAGTAGCCGAGCTCGTATGAATCGGTGAACTGCGGATTGATATCGGGGTTACCGTAGAAGAGGTTGAGCGTGTCGGTGTTATCGACGAACGGATTAACCTGTCTCGGGTTCGGTCTGTCAACCCTGCGGCTGTAGTTGGCGCGGAGTTCCTGCGTCATCGCGGGAGCCCATGTAAGGTAAACAGACGGGAAGAAATCGGTGTAGTTCTTGTCAACCTTCACATTTGTACGGTCGGTTTTACCGTCCGCGATCGTGGTTTCAGAGCGGAGACCGGCCTGATATTTGAAGTCGCCGAACGATCCGGTAAAGATTGCGAAGGCAGCGTGAATCTGCTCTTTATAATCGAAAGAGTTGGTGGTGTTCGTGTTAAGCACCCAAGCGTCAGTCAGGGGGTCGTTACTGAAATATGACACACCCGAGTTGAGATCGCGGAATGTTGTTTTAAGTCCGGTTTCCATTTTGGCGGTACCATCGAAAAGGGGCATCGACCAGTTCAATGATCCGACGAGGAACTGGAATTTATTTCTTGATTCATTTTTGCTTTTCAGAAGTGGTGTGTTGTTGTACCTGTCGATGCTCGCGAAACCGTCAATATTCACATCGTTACGCGAGAATGTGAGATCAGCCGTAAGTTCGGTGTTCTTGTCTTCAAAACTTCTCTTGTAGTTTAGGGAGTAGTTCTGGTTCTGGAATTCCCTGCCACCCTCCGAATATCTGAAGTAATTCTCCACCGGCTGGTTCGTGGTGGTGGAAGTGTTCATGGTGCGCTGGGCGTTGTCGAAACTGAACTTACGGTAATTGCCTTGGAGGGTGAGAGTGTTGAAATCGTCGAGATACCAGTCGAACCCCAGGTTGTAGTTGTTCATGTTCATGGTGAAATTACCCGTTGAGTTCTGCAACAGGGTGTTGGTGGAACCGGGGTAGAACGCGTTCCTGAGGGTGTTTCCGTCATTCATGAAATTATTGATCCTGAAATCAAAATTTCCGAAGAAGTTAACATGTTCCATCTTGTAATTAAGATTCACGGAAGAGTTATACTTGTCACCCGTACCGGCATTGGTCGAGATCATGCCGTTGATACCGAGGTTGCTTTTCTTCTTCAGTTTTATATTTACGATCCCGGCTGTTCCTTCAGCGTCATACTTCGCGGAAGGGTTGGTGACGAGCTCGATCGACTCGATTGAACCGGCAGGAATTGAAGCCAGAATGTCACCAACCGACTGTCCTCCTGTGTTCGCGGGACGGCCATCTATCAATATCTTCACGTTTCCGTTACCGCGGAGGGTGATGTTTCCATCAAGGTCAACCTGAACAGCGGGGACATTTCGCAGCACATCGGCGGCATTTCCACCTGCTGAGGCGATGTTCTTGTCAACATTTATAACCTGTTTGTCCAGGTTGTTTATTATGGCGTCCTTCTCGCCGGTCACTGTCACTTCGTTGGTGGTCAACCCGGCAGGATTGAGTTTAAGAACTCCCAGATTCACCGAGAGGCTCTTTGGGGTTACAAGAATTGAATCAATTATCAGTTTTTCGTAACCGATGAAAGAGACTTCAGCCGTGTAGAAACCGAACGGTACCTGATTAACCTTGAAGGCGCCCGAATTCTCAGAGACCGTGCCGTTCACAAGAGCCTTGTCTTTTTTACGGTATATAACAAAGTTGCCGTATTCAACCGGTTTTCCGGTTTTGGCATCGATAAGCACGCCTGAAATTTCTCCGGAAGGGTCGGCTCCTCCGGGGGCGTTAGCTGGTTTTTTCTGTTGGCTGAGACCTTCATTGGTCATTATCAACAAGGCAATCATAGCCAGTGAAAATAATCGGTTCATGTTCCTCGATCTTAAATTGTTCATGAAATCTGATAATTGGACAGCCAATTTCCAGAAAAGATTAATCACTCATCCGTTTTTTAGTTGAGCGGTCAAATAGTTAAACAAGCGGTTAACCCGATAGGTTTCTTAGTGGTAATTTTGGGTTTGAAAATAAAGTTTACACAAATAAAGTTTATATTTGTGTTCGATTTTAATAAACTGATTTTAACTAACCCTGAGCCAAGATGCCCGAGACCACTCCAGACCTGTCCGCGTTGAAAATAGACAGAACAAAAAGAAGGAATCCTGAGAACCGCGTCAAGTACATCAGAATTGCGGCCACAATAATAATACTCGCCCTTGCAGGCTGGGGAGTTTACTACTTCTTTGGCGATATTTTTAACCCCCCGGTTGAAGTGAAGCTGACTCCTGCGGTTATGCAGACCCCGACGGAAAGTGAGGCACTTCTGACCGGAAACGGTTACGTGGTTGCCCAGAGGAAAGCCTCGATAGCATCAAAAGCGATGGGGAGATTGGTCTTCCTGAAAGTGGTTGAGGGTGACAAGGTCTCGAAAGATGAAGTGATCGCCCGGCTCGAAGATTCCGATATAAGGGCACAGATAGCCCAGGCGGAAGCCAATCTTAAGCTTTCAGAGACAGCCCTGAAGGAAGCGGAGAACAACTACCGCCGGACGAAACAGCTTTACACAACAGGTGCCGCGACCGAACTTGAACTTGACGCCACTGAAACCGCCCTGAAGCGGACGATTGCCACGATCGAACTGGCAAAAACGCAGATCGCGTCACTTAAGGTTGACCTTGAGAACACACTGATCCGCGCCCCCTTTGCCGGAACGGTGCTCACCAAGAACGCCGAGGTGGGTGAAGTGGTTTCCCCGATCTCTGGAGGTGTGAACTCACGGGCGGCGGTTGTGACGATCGCCGACATGAACTCGCTCCAGGTGGAAGCGGATGTTTCGGAATCGAACATTGACAAGGTAAAGATGAACATGGAGTGTGTGATATACCTTGATGCCTACCCTGACAAGGGGTACCCCGGATTCGTAACGCGAATAGTGCCGACTGCGGACAGGGCGAAGGCCACAGTTCTTGTTAAGATCGGGTTCAAAGATTATGACGCGAAGGTACTCCCCGAGATGCGGGCGAGGGTTTCGTTCATGGCTGAGGCTGTGAAAAACACAGATGAGAAGCCATTCCTGGCGGTGCCCGCCACTTCCGTTTTCTCGAAGAACGGGAAGAAATACGTTTATAAAGTAAAAGATGACAAATTGGTGGAAGTGGAGGTTAAAGCCGGAAAAGAGGCGGGAACCACGCTTGAGATACTCTCCGGATTGAGCGAAGGAGACCAGATAGTTGAAAAAATTTCGGAAGGGCTGCTTCCGGGTCTGAAAGTGAAGATCAAAAAATAAAGGTCACATTATGGCATCTATAATCGAGATAAAAAACCTCAACAAATCGTACTGGCGGAACAACCTTGAGATCCCCGTTCTGAACAATCTTGACCTTTCGGTCGAGGCGGGAGATTTCCTGGCGCTTATGGGTCCTTCAGGCTCGGGCAAGACGACACTTCTGAACATGATCGCGGGAATCGACCGTCCGACTGGCGGAAGCATCGTCGTAAACGGCGAAGACGTGGCGAAGATGAGTGAATCGAACCTGGCGAAGTGGCGCTCGGCTAACATAGGGTTCGTTTTTCAGTTTTACAATCTGATCCCCGTGCTAACCGCGTTCGAAAACGTTGAACTGCCGCTTCTACTGACAAAGCTGAACAAGGCAGAGCGAAAAAAACATGTTGAGACGGCGCTTAGCATTGTTGGACTCGCCGACAGGATGCACCACTCGCCCAAGCAACTCTCGGGCGGGCAGGAGCAGAGGGTCGCCATTGCCCGCGCGATAGTTACCGACCCCCAGATCATTGTGGCGGATGAGCCCACCGGTGATCTTGACAAGAACTCCGCTGCCGAAATTCTCTCATTGATGGAGAAGCTGAACAGCGAGTTCAAGAAAACGATAGTGATGGTTACCCACGATCCTCACGCTGCCGATAGGGCGCGCAGAATACTTCATCTTGAGAAAGGCGAGCTCGTCAGGGAGGAATCATGAAGATCCTCAAAATGATGCTTAAGAACTCTCTCAGGCACAAGCTCCGTTCGACTCTCACTATACTCGGAATCGCGATCGCGGTGCTTGCTTTCATAGTCATGCGCACTTTTCTTACCGCCTGGAACGCGGGACTTGAAGCTGCTTCCCCCGACCGTGCGATAGTCAGACATTCAGTTTCGTTCATCTTCCCCTTACCCTACGCCTACCTCGAGAAGATACAGAAAGTGCCGGGCGTAGAGAATGTCACATACCTCAACTGGTTCCAGGGGATGTACAAACAGAAAGAGTATTTTTTCGGCCGGATAGCCGTTGATCACAATACTTTTTTCGAAGTGTATCCTGAATTTCTGGTCTCTGATGACGAGAAAAAGGCTTTCAAGAACGACCCGCAGGCATGCATCGTGGGTGAAGCCACCGCCACACTTTACAACATCAAAAAAGGGGATATAATGACCCTTCAAGGTGATATCTACCCCGGAAACTGGGACTTCAAAGTGGTTGGCATCTATAAACCGAAATACAGAATGACCGACCCCACGGGAATGTACTTCAGGTGGGACTATGTTAACGAACGCCTCGAAAAAGAATCACCCAACCGCGCGAATGAAGTGGGATGGTTCACGGTTAAAGTTAAAGACCCCGCGATGATAGCGGGCGCGGCCGCAAGAATCGACTCATACTTCAAGAACAGCGCGAACGCAACGAAAACAGAGTCTGAGGAAGAGTTCAGCCGCGGTTTCCTGCAATCAACCAGCGCGATAATGGTGGCAATGGATTTTGTATCGTGGGTCATCGTCGGAATAATCATGCTTGTGCTTGGCAACACGATGGTTATGGCGGCGAGGGAGAGAACGAGGGAGTACTCTGTGCTTAAAACCCTTGGTTTCTCCGGAAAGCACCTGACCATGATGATCCTCGGAGAGTCGATGGTTATCTCGGTTATCGGTGGTGTTGTAGGTCTGGTTCTGGGCATTATGATGGTCGGCGGTCTCGAACAAGTGATACCGAAGGCATTTCTCCCGGCGCTTGAAATAAAGACGGTCACCATAGTTCTCGCGGTCACGGCAGCACTTCTTACAGGCGTGCTTGCTTCGATCTTCCCCATTCACAGAGCCGTTAACACGAAGATTGTTGACGGATTCAGATTTGTAGGTTAGGAGGCGCGATGATACCATTTAAATATACCTGGCACAGTCTGGGAAGAAGAAAACTCACCACCGGCATCACGGTTGCCGGCGTGGCGCTTGTCGCTTTTGTTTTCGCGGCGGTGCTGATGATGGCGTATGGAATTCAGAAGACGCTCCAGACCACCGGTTCACCCGATAACGTGAAGATATCACGGAAATCGGCAACGGGTGAAATCTCGAGCATTATTTCAGGTGAACACCAGCCGATAATCGCGACACTTCCGCAGATCGCCAAGGCCGCCGATGGAACACCCCTTGTTTCAAACGAGCCTGTTGTTGTCATAAACCTGACCCGTGACGATGGCGCGACGGGGAACCTCACCGTCAGGGGAGTTAACGAGAAATACAAGGAATTGAGGCCCCAGATGACGATAGTTGAAGGGCGCGATTTCAAATTTGGAGTTAACGAGCTGATAGTTGGCGATGCCATCGCGAATCAGTTCCCCGAAGCAGCAGTGGGTAAAAAGCTTAAGTTCGCGGGGAGCGACTGGCTTGTGGTCGGAAAATTCACCACGGGTGGAAGCGGGTTCGATTCCGAACTTTGGGGCGACACAAAACAGATAGTTTCAGCATTTAACCGTGGAACTTCCGTCAGCACAATGACCGCGAAACTCCGCTCGGCTTCAGATCTTGACGCTCTGAACCTTGCCCTGGCGAAGGATATTAAACTGAACCAGTATGAAGCGAAACCCGAGCAACAGTATTACGAGGAGCAGTCGGAAATGATGGCGATGTTCATCAGGATCATCGGCATATTCGTGACCGTGATCTTCAGTTTTGGCGCCATGATCGGGGCAACCATCACAATGTACGCCGCTGTTGCCAACCGCACCGTTGAGATCGGAACGCTCAGGGCGCTTGGATTCAGCAGACGAAGCATAATGTTCGCGTTTCTCGTCGAGTCGCTCTTCCTCTCGTTGCTTGGCGGAGTGATCGGGCTCGCGCTTGCCTCCACACTTTCGTTCGTGCAGATCTCCACACTCAATTTCGGGTCATTCACTGAACTGTCGTTCAAGTTTTCCCTTTCGCCAGAAATAATAGTAACATCACTCATTTTCGCACTGTTCATGGGATTTCTGGGAGGCTTCCTGCCGTCGTTCCGTGCCGCGAGGCTGAATATTGTGAATGCGCTTAGAGGAATGTGAGCAGAGGTGAGTAATGAGCGATGAGCGATGAGTTATGAGCGATTTTTCACCGCAAAGGCTTTAGGCAGCGGTTAGAGGACATTTTATTCCACCACAGAGCCCACAGAGAGCACAGAGAAGGTTATAAGGAACGCAGATACACGCAGATTTAACGGAGTTACGCAGAGTTTATATTTCCATCCGTGTTGATCAGTCTAATCCGTGTGTATCCGTGTGCTATTCTCTTCCTCAGTGGGTTCTGTGTTCCGCCGCGGCGGACTGTGGTTTTCTCCACCTCTTAACATTCCTGAAACCCCTAACTATACCCTCCTCCGCCAATTAGGATAATTGTAATTATTTCCCTAACTTGTAGTATCAAATAGGGAATCTATATGAAATACATGGTGATGTTGTTTTTAGCGGCCAGTTCTATGCTGTTTGGGCAGTGGGAACCGGTTGATATCTATACTGTGAACGGACAGATGTTTAGTTTCTACATGAGCGATTCACTCAATCTGACATCGACTTTTATGGATGACACCTGTTATGTGATTAAAAGCAGTGATGGGGGAAGGAGTTGGGCCCGTTCGCAGAAAATTCCTCTTCCTCTCATCTGGGATGCATGTACAATTGACGAAAATAATATATTCGCGCGTGCAGTAGATGTAAATTCAATGATTTTCACCTCAGATGGAGGTGTCACCTGGTCGAACTTCATGATTCCTGTTAGATACAGTTATGTGGAGAAAATCCAGTTCCTTAACAGTAATACAGCTTTTGCATCCGTGATATTGCGTTCCGCGTCAGGAGATCGTTTACATCTGATTAAAACCACTGACAGGGGGGTAAATTGGGATATTATCGATTCAACCTCACTCACCTATTCAGGCTTTCACTTCAAAAACATCCAAACCGGGTGGATATTTGGCAATAACATCTATCAGACTACTAATGGCGGCACATCTTTTGCTGCGATTCCCCTTCCCGTAGGTATGGCAGTTTCGACTGCTGATTTATTCGACGATACTATTTTAGCAATCGGGGGAGCCCGGTGGGTTCAAGTAAACCCTTACCAGGGTTACTATGTCCCGATTATGGCTATCACTACAAACATGGGTTATATTTGGCAGACAAGAGATATGGGAGATTCCAACTTCGCAGGTAAACCTGCAAATCTGCAATTTATTAACTCTTCGACATTAATGGCAACAGTGAATTTTGACGGTGGTTTGATATATACAACCAATTTTGGCGTTTCCTGGTCAGGAGGAATTGGACCCGAAAGGTCGAGAAAACTTAAAGATCTTAAATTTTATAACGGTCGAGCTTATGCAGCCGGGGATGGTGTCTTATTTATTACCTCCGGCACGGACATAACTATACCATGGGAAATAAGAACTGATCAAACTTACTATTTAACATCAAGTGCATCTTTTCTTGACCCGGGCTACGCAATCGTTGGTGATGAAGGAGGCGGACTGTATGTTTCCACTAACAGGGGGAATAATTGGGGCAAAAGAAAAATGCCAAAGGGACGCGCCACATCAATTAATTTGGTGAACGATTCTCTTGTTTATCTGGCAAGCGGGGATGTCTTTTACAAATCTGAAAATCTTTGTGCGACTATTGATTCTGTTTCAAAATCCCCTTTCGGTTCCATAAATGAGATATCAGTGATGGGAAATGGCACCATTTGGATCTCGTCAGGAACTTCCCTGTTGTCAAGCAGTAATGGTGGAAGAAACTGGGAGACCAGATTGACAATCCCCGGTAACAATTTCGAACAGGTGATCATCTTTGAAAACGGAACGGGCTACGCTTGTAATTACAACCTTTATAAAACGACAGACTATGGAGCCACTTGGAACCAAACCGGAAACTACAGTTTTTTAATCAGGCAGTTTCGCTTCCAGAACAGCAATTTTGGCATAATCCACGGGAATGACGGTAAAATCTACAGAACAAGGGACGGGGCGATTACGCTTGACCAATTCAATATCCCCGGAATGAGCTACCCCTTAAACATTTATTTAAAGGACTCACTAAGTATTTATGTCACGGCCAATAAACTCTATTCAACATACGACGGTGGAGTGAGTTGGGGAGTAAACGAATTTAGAAATTTCTCCGGCAATAATTCACTGCTTTGGATGACAATGTACGACCACTTTGAGGGAATTGGTGTATCCCGCACAGGTGTAGGCTCCGGTATCTGGAAGACTTGGAACCGCGGCAACACACCTGTTGAATTGTCGGGATTCTCGGCGGTTTCTCTCGGGAACAAAGTGGCGCTTCAGTGGACCACTGAAACCGAAACCAACAACATGGGCTTCGAAATTGAGCGAAAGTACAGGCACGGTGACTGGAAAACGATCGGCTTCTCAAAGGGCTCCGGCACATCCACTAAAAGGATATTTTATGGTTTCGATGACGATGAGCCAAAAGCCCCTGCGATACTCTACTACCGACTGAAGCAGATCGATTACGACGGCAGATCCGCTTACTCTAACGAGATTGAAGTTATTCTCGGCGAAGTACCCGAAAACTACTCGATCGCGCAGAACTACCCGAACCCCTTCAACCCAAGCACGAAGGTTTCCTTCACTCTGCCCGAGGAAAACGAGGTTGTGATCCGGGTGTTCAACGCCATGGGAGAACTGGTAAAAGAGTTCAACCGCGGTATCCTCCCGCACGGCTGGTTCGATCAGGAAATCGAGATGGCTGACGCTCCATCGGGGGTTTATATTTGTCAGGTGTTCTGTACAAATACAGTTACTGCCAGAACAAAATCGTTGACGACAAAAATGGTGCTTTTGAAATAGTGTGGAGTATAAAGTGTGGAGTGTGGAGTTTTGTATGAAGTTTGATCCGCCTGTGGCGGAATGAAGTATGAATTCTCACTACTCGCTACTCGCAACTCACAACTGAAAACGGGAAACAGGAAATAATATGAAAAGATCGATATTATTCTTTATTGTGATGGCATCCATGCTTTTTGGGCAGTGGAGTGAGGTGGACATATATCCACTGAGTGGTCAAATAACGAAGTTTTATCTTACTGATTCACTCAATATAACTGCTGTTTATCATGGTGACTCATCAGCAGTTATCAAAAGCAGCGATGGTGGCAGGAACTGGTCGGTTGTCGCCAAAACTCCGCTTAGATATGTCAAGAATGTTTCGTTCATAAATAAAGACACATTTTTTATTGGTGCCAGTTCTCCAGTAGTCGTTTACATTACTTTTAATGGTGGATTGACATGGACGGGAGTGCCTTTCCCTCCCGGGTATGGCAATATATATCACATGCAGTTTTGGGACACAAAATTTGGGTACGCCTTGCTGCGACCACCGGTTGGAACATATTTCGTGTTGGTGAAGACGACTGACGGAGGATTGAGCTGGTCGGCGCTCGACTCAACCTGGATCCAGTCAACAAGTTTTAAATTTGTTAGCCGGAATGAGGGCTGGCTGCTGGGTCAAAAATTGCGCCACACTACCGATGGGGGAAACAGTTTTACCGATATTGATCTGCCGGCTGGTTTTGAAGGATGTTCTTCCATTGATAAGATTTCCGACAGCATTATTGTTCTTGGAAGCAAAAAAGTGATTCAAATCCCACCTTATTTCACTGAGAATGCTCCTCAAGTGGCATTTTCAACAAACAGTGGGATTACCTGGAATGTTCAGGATTACTCGAGTACCAATTTACGGGGGATACCCACTGACTTCAAGCTCCTTGACGAAAACACTGCAATTTCATTCCTTGCCGGGGGTAACGGCATCTTCTTTACTACAAATAGCGGGCAGAACTGGAGCACCGGACAAATTCCCCAAAGATCATATCAATTTCTCGATATGCATGTACTTGATAACCGGGTATTCATCGCCGGTTCAGGATCCGTCTTTCTGGCTTCGGAACACAACATTGTAGATCCTTGGGATCTGCGTCTGGAGTGTATATTGCTCGATCACCGGGGGTTTGATGCAAATAACCCAGGTTCCATTGTAGTCGGCACCTATAATCCCGGTAGCGATAAATCCAAGGTGTATATCTCCACCGACAGGGGGAGGAACTGGCGAACGGAGTATTTTCCCGATGAAGTTGGAACGAATGTTGAGATCGCGAGCGATTCTCTTGTGTTTATCTCTTCACCATACCAAATATATAAGTCAGATATCTCCTGCAAGGTTTTTCAGCCGATCGGTCCCGTTTTCAATCATTTCATTCAAGAAATAAAGGTTGCTCCGAATGGGAATATTTTGGTTGGAACCTTCAGAAACCTGCAGCTGAGCACAGATGGTGGGCAAACATGGAGCATAAAACACAGTAACACTACGACTCCATATACTTCAATAAACATGTTTGCCGATGGTGCAGGTTTTGTTGTAAGCGACGGTCTTTACAAAACCATGGACCATGGTGTTTCATGGACGGCGGTGGGTATTTCAGGTTTCACACCAAAGCAAGCCGGATTTTATGACAATAAAAATGGATTTATTGTCGGAACAGATGCGAAACTATACCGCACAAGAAATGCCGGAGGCACTTTTGAAATTGTAAATTTTCCGGGGCTAACCTCCGCTTCTTGCATTTTTTGTTTCGACTCGTTAAACTACTTTCTATCCGGTAACAGACCTTACTCGACCTATGACGGTGGGTATTCATGGAATGAGAACGCGAGTATCATCCCGGGAGCAGCATCGTTCCATAAAGTACACTTGTTTGATCATTTTGACGGTATCGCAGCGAATTCAGGAGGTATCCCGGGTATCTGGATAACCTCTAACCGTGGCAACACCCCAGTTGAACTCTCCTCGTTTACGGCGTTTCAGTTTGGCAACAAGGTGATGCTTAACTGGATCACCGAAACCGAAACCAACAATATGGGCTTTGAGATCGAGCGAAAATACAAGCACGGCGACTGGAAAACGATCGGTTTCTCAAAGGGCTCCGGCACATCCACGAAAAGGATATTCTACGGTTTCGACGACAATGAACCAAAAGCCCCCGCGATACTCTACTACCGCCTGAAGCAGATCGACTACGACGGCAGATCCACATACTCAAACGAGTTAGAGGTTATCCTCGGCGAAGTACCCGAAAACTACTCGATCGCGCAGAACTACCCGAACCCCTTCAACCCAAGCACGAAGGTTTCCTTCACCCTCCCGGAGGAGAACGAGGTTGTGATAAGGGTGTTCAACACAATGGGCGAGTTGATTAAGCAAATAAACCGCGGCATTCTCTCTCATGGCTGGTTCGATCAGCAAATCGAAATGGCTGACGCTCCATCGGGGGTTTATATCTGTCAGGTGTTTTGTACAAATACAGTATCTGCCAGAACGAAGTCGCTGACGACCAAGATGGTTCTGCTGAAATAGAATTAGTTTTGCACCGCAAAGGCCGCAGAGAACGCAAAGAAAAAGTTACACGGATTTCACGGATTATGCACAGATTTCAAGGATGAAAGTAAAATCTGTGTAATCCGCGTTAAATCCGCGTAATCCGCGTAACCTTTAAAAATTTTTTGTGCCTTCGTGACTTTGTGGATAATATAAACGCGCAACTGGCAACGCGCAACTGGCAACGCACAACGGGCAACGCGCAACGGGCAACGGGCAACGCGCAACGGGCAACTCATCACTCGCTACTCGCCACTCACAACTGAAAACGGGCAATTAACCACTTACCTCTGACCACTAACCACTGTATATATTTCCGTATCTTTGAATTTGCATTATTAAATTTTCTGATAAATTCCTTGAGATATCTCCGGCTATTACTCTTTGTCGTCGCGACACCCGCCCTGTTTGGTCAGAACCTGCTTGAAAAAGGGAAAGACCTGTTCAGAAGGGCAGAGACGAGTGACACGGTTCAGTCAGAACTTTATCAGGAGGCAGCGACACTTCTTGAGGAGTATATAAAGTCGGACTCTCTGAGCTCCGAAGCCCATTATTTCCTTGGTTATGCTTACGACAGGATGTCGATGCCGACGATGGAATACCTTCAATCGCTCGATATGGGTTACCTTCGAAAGGCAGTTGACCACTTCCTTACATCCATCAGACTTACCCCTGAGTACAAAGGGGAGTCGTGGCACCTGAGCGCCTACTCAAAGATCATTTCAATCTGGGGAACCGCGGCCCTTTCTTACATTATGAACGACAAGCCCGATTCCGCGAAGATCTGCTTCCGGCAGATGATGAAGAACGGCGTGATCTCATCCACTTATTTTGATTATGGCGAGAACCTGCTCCGGTCTGTTCCGCAGAATGCCATCGTGTTTTCGGACGATGAGCTGGAGACTTTTCTTGTTTATTATCTCCAATTGATGGATGGCATCAGGAAGGATGTTACACTTCTTCATGCCGGATTCCTGAACTCTCCCGCGTATGTGAAATTAGTAAGATCGAAGTACATAATGGGGATGTACAACATTGGCATGGACATGGACGATGATGATGTGGAGGCACTTCGCCCTAAGATCATGAAACCGAAAAAGCGGACTCTTGATATACCCATTTCGGTGCTCGATAAATACAACGTTGATCAGAGTGAACGCTTCCCTAAACTCGAGTACACCTTCCCTCCAAAACCGGCGGAGAGGCCCGACACCACTACTTTCGAAGTGTCGCCTTCTGAGCAGGTGATGCTTGATATAATTAATAAAACGAAGTGGCTCCGGGACATAACCTTCACCCTCACATGCCAGGGCAGGGTCAGAACCGCGTTTTCCACTTTCCTACGCTCTGAAGGTCTGGCTTACAGACTGCTTCCTCACTATACGATGCACCGGAATGAGAGCATCAACACAGAACTGATAGAAGTGATGCTTAGCCCCCCGCCTGATTACTTCGATGAGACAGCGAATTTTGGGATGCCGTATGATTTCAGCTCGATCAACACGGATGAAGTGGTGCTCGACCGGTCGCTTTATGCCTTGATAGACAATTACTCAAACCTCTACTTCGACCTCGCCGACTCATACCTTCTAATGGATAACAAACAGCAGGCAAAGAGGGTGATGATCTACTTCGACATGAACCTTAAACCGGGGGAATTGATCAGAAATTATTCGACGGTCTACAGGGCTGCTCTTCTGTATGAAAGAACAGGGGAAGTAAACGATTTCAACCGCCTGGGTGTTATAGCAGAAAAGCTGGCGCTCAACCAAGTGAAGGCAGAGCCTTTCTCTTACTATGACGCGGCAAACCCTTATGACATGCTGCTCGACTATTATATAAAGACCGCGCAGATGGACAAACTCGTTAAAATGCTTCAGGATCTCGTGGCGCTTTATCCAGATAACACCGACCTGAAGGAAAAACTGAACGCGGTTCAGAAAAAATAACCGCGTCAGCCACGATTTAGCATACCGGAGATATTAAATTGGTAGTTGTTTTTGAAAAAAATGCCGCGCAAGCGGTGATAGACAGAATAATTGACCGTATCATAGAGATGGGTTACTCAGTTCAGAAGTCTGAAGGCACTGAGCGGAGGATCATAGGAATTGGCGGTGTAAAACCGGAGAGTGATCTCAAAGAGATCAGCATGCTCGAAGGCGTTGCAAAGGTTTTAAGCGTTTCAGAGCCGTATGTGTTAGCCGGGAGGGAGTTCAAGGCCTCGAACACCATTATTCACGTGGGAGATGTAGCCATCGGAGGGGATGAACTCACCGTTTTCGCGGGACCATGCGCGGTTGAGAATGAAGAACAGATACACACTGTAGCTTCTTTTGTGGCGAAGGCGGGCGCGAAGATTCTTAGAGGTGGTGCATACAAACCAAGAACTTCCCCTTACTCGTTTCAAGGGCTTGGTGAGGAGGGTCTCAAATACATCCGTGATGCCGCAGATGCCAATGGACTGAAAGTAGCCACTGAAATTCTCGATCTTACCTTGATAGACATGATCGGGAAGTACACCGATATTTTTCAGGTTGGCGCCCGGAACATGTACAATTACCCTCTTCTTAAAGAGCTTGGCAAGCTCGACAAACCCGTTCTGCTGAAAAGAGGTTTCTCCGCCACGATCGATGAGCTGTTAATGTCGGCAGAGTACATACTCGCCGGGGGTAACAGCAATGTCATCCTCTGTGAAAGAGGCATCAGAACTTTTGAACAATCCACCCGGAACACATTTGATGTTTCCGCCATCCCGGTTATCAAGCAGAAAAGTCACCTCCCCGTAATAGCCGATCCCTCACACGCCACCGGCTTCCGCGATATGGTAACCCCCGTTGCCCGCGCTGCCGTTGCCGCCGGTGCCGACGGCCTCATCATCGAAGTTCACCATGATCCCCACAAAGCACTTTCGGATGGGCCACAAGCGCTTTTGCCGGAACAATTCACAAAGTTAATGCGAGAGATTCACCTAATCGCTGAGGCGATTAGGTAGGTGTTAAGTGTTAGGTGTTAGGTGTTATTTTTGTAAATAAACATAGGAGATGAAAATGAACATCCTTGCTGATAAAAGTCTGAAGTTTGCGGTGAGAATTTACAGATTATGTAAATATTTGGAGGAGAAAAAGGAATTTATAATTGCGCGACAGTTACTCAAAAGTGGCACTTCTGTTGGTGCTAATATACATGAAGCAATCCATGCACACTCTGACCTTGATTTTATCAGCAAATATTCCATATCTCAAAAGGAATGTTCGGAAACCCTTTATTGGTTAGAGATATTGAAAGAAACCCAGATATTAAATCAAGAGGAATATAATAGTATAAATAAAGATGCCACCGAACTAATGAACCTCCTGGTAAAGACGCTCAAGACCCTCAAATCCAAAAAAAATAACACCTAACACTTAACACCTAACACTTAACACCTAACACTTAAATGACCGAAACTTCTGGTAAAGACCCTCAAAACCCTCAAATCCAAAAAGAATAACACCTAACACTTAACACCTAACACTTAAAAATTGCGAAGCAATTTTATCCCCATCAATTGCCGCCGAAACAATGCCTCCCGCAAAGCCGGCACCTTCGCCGCAGGGGTAGAGGTTTTTGATCTGGGGGTGGGCGAGGGTTTCACGGTCGCGGGGGATGCGGACAGGTGATGAGGTGCGGGATTCGGTAGCGAGCATCTGGGCTTCTTCGGAAATGTAGCCGCGGAGTTTGGTATCGAATATTTTTAGCGCGTCTTTTAATCTGGTTGAAATTTCCTTTGGGAGGATGGTGTTAAGATCGAGTGAGACGGTGCCCGGAATATAACTTGTCTTGGGGAGCGACTGAGATATCCTTCCTTTAATGAAATCGGTTACTTTCTGGGCGGGGGCTGTTTGGGTTTCACCGCCGGCGTGCCATACCGCCACTTCCACCATTTTCTGATATTCGAGCGCGGCGAGAGGACCTGCAGAATTGAACTGCTGCCAGTCGGCAGGGGTTACCTCCACAACAAAGCCTGAGTTGGCGAAAGGGGAATCACGCCTTGAGACAGACATGCCGTTCAGCACCAATTCACCCGGCGCGCTGGATGCGGGAACAATTATCCCCCCCGGACACATGCAGAATGAATATACGCCCCTGCCGTTCGACTGACATGTAAGCGTATAGCTTGCCGCGGGAAGGTCTTCCGGTCTTTTTTTCTTGTGGTATCTTGCCTGGTCGATCAACTGTTGAGGGTGCTCGATCCTTACTCCGAGGGCGAAAGGCTTCGGTTCGATCAGAATATTTTCATCATGTAGCAGGTAAAAAATATCCCGCGCGGAGTGCCCCGTTGCCAAAATAACGGCGTCGCCAAAATATTCGGTGTTGTCGTTAACCCTTACACCTCTAAGGGTGTCACCTTCCCTTATGAATCCCGTTACCCGTGAGTCGAAGTGTATCTCGCCGCCATGATCGAGTATGGTCTGACGGATCGCGGCGATGAGTGGTGGGAGTTTATTGGAACCGATATGCGGGTGGGCATCAACGAGGATATCGGGATCGGCGCCGTGCATCACCATTATATTCAATATCTTAAGGACGTTTCCGCGTTTATCGGACCGGGTGTAGAGCTTGCCGTCGCTGTAAGTGCCCGCGCCTCCTTCGCCGAAGCAATAGTTTGAATCGGGATTCACTTCGTGGAACTGCATTATTGCCCGGAGGTCGCGCCTCCGAGCCTGCACATCCTTGCCCCGCTCGAGGATAACAGGTTTCACACCGTCTTCGAGGAGGCGGAGTGCCGCGAAAAGTCCCGCGGGTCCCGCGCCAACAATTATCACCTCTTTATCACCCTTCGCGTCCCTGTAAACAGGGGTTAATACTGGGGAAGTGACGGGCTCGTTCACAAAAATGAGTGCTTTGAACCGGTAAACGGGGTTTTTGCTCCGGGCATCAATTGAGCGTTTAGAGACATAATATCCGGTAATATTGGCCGGCTTTTCTCCTGAGGCTTTAAGAATAAGCGCGCGGAGTTTATCGTTGTTCCTGTGGTCTTCAGGATTTACTGTGATTTCAACTTCTTTGATCACGTTTTGTCAGGTATCAGGCTTTAGGGAGGGAAATTGTCACGATTGTTCCAACCCCCACCTGGCTTTGGAAGAAAATTTTACCATTCATCCGGTTCACCATTTCCTTGCAGAGGAGGATTCCCATCCCCGAGCCGGGCTCGTTGGATGTCCCGGGGGTTGACTTTGAGCCGGTCAGTTCAAATATCTTGCCTAGTTTATCCGGCTCGATTCCCCTTCCCTGATCAGAAACCACAATATTTACCTGATTCCCGGCGAAAACATTTATATCTATGGTGGTGCCCGGGTCACTGAATTTAGCCGAGTTCGTGATCAGGTTTCTCATAACTGTCACAAACATTTCAGTATCGGCGATGGCATAACACTCCCGGACACCGGGTGGGCTCACGGATATACCCTTGCCCTCACAAAGGGAGGAAACCTGTATTATTGCCACATTAATTAAACTTACCACATCAACCGGCTCAAGATTTATCTTGCCCATCCCCTGAGAAACCCGTGACCATGTAAGGATCGACTCCAGAAGATCAAACAACTGCAACGCGGTATCTCTTCCGGAACGTATGAAGTGGCGGCGTTCTTCCTCTGACAGTTGGTCGTAATCGAGGTCGAGCAATTCCAAAGCACTAAGGAGCGGGTGGAACGGACCACGGAGGTCGTGGGCGAGAATCGAAATGAACTTGTTCTTCTGGTCGTTAAGCGCGCTGAGTCCCTTGGTGGTTTCTTCAAGTCTGTTAATAGCTTCTATCCGCTCTGTTATATCGCGTGCCGAGGCGTAATATTTGCCATCCTTTAGCGCGGCTGACCACTCGAGGTGAACCACTTTTCCATCTCTGGCAACATATCTGTTTCTGAAAGAAGGGATCACACCATCGGGGGTGATATTATCGAGATCAACGGTTTTGTGAAGATCATCGGGATGGACAAGTTTTGTGAAGCTCTCACCGGTTAATTCATCCAGGCTGTAGCCGAATTTCTTTTCCCAGGCACGGTTCAGTTTCAGGAATATCCCTTCCCGGGATGCTATACAAACCAATTCAGGTTGGATATCAAAGAAGGTATCGAGGTCTTCCTCTCTTGCTTTTCTATCGGAAATATCGGTTATATAACCTTCAAGAAAGAGCAATGAGCCGTTCTCGTCATAGATGCCGGTACCCTTTTCCCAGACCCACTTCACATTCCCGGCCCTGTCCTTGATCTTGTATTCGATCATGAAGTTTGATCTGTCGAGTATAGCGGCTTGAATCGTGTCCCAGATCATCTGGCGGTACTCAGGCAGGATAAGTTCCTCGAATGTGATTCTTCTTTCGATGAATTCGATAGGCGAGTAGCCTGTTAGTTCCTGCGATCCGGCAGAGACAATTTGCATTGTCCACTCGTGGTCGTTACTGCATCTGTAGGCCATTCCCGGAAGGAAATTGAACCACGTCCTGAGAAGACTAACGGACGTCCCGGCAAGATTCACTGATGAGGCCATTCTAATCTCTAAAAGTTCTGGCAAAATTATTATAATTTGTTGTTGAAAGATAAAATTCTTGTTGGTTAATGCAAATAAAAGTGAGAGAATAGCGATATCCGTCACATAAAGTTGATTGGTAAAATTTTTCATAAATTTGTGTTTCTGAATTTTATATTTTCCTACCGTGTTACAGATATAGAACATTAACGAACATCGACAAATAGACAGGTTTATTATGACTGACGAAAAGCAATTGCGCGAAATACAGGAACTGGAGAATCAGGAGTGGTTGTACTCTCTTGATTACGTCCTCCAGAATGGTGGAAAAGAGAGGGTTGTAGAGCTTCTTAACCTCCTGCAAATAAGGGCACACAAGGCAGGGGTACAGATACCGTTCTCAGCCAACACGCCATATATTAATACCATACCGAGAGAAAATCAGGTACCATTTCCCGGTGACAGGGAAATCGAGAGAAGAATTAAAAGCATCATCCGCTGGAATGCCATGGCAATGGTTGTCAGGGCAAACAAACTGGAAAACGGCATAGGCGGACATATTTCAACCTACGCCTCTGTGGCGACACTCCTTGAGATTGGGTTCAACCACTTCTTCAGAGCAAAAAGCGATACCCACCCCGGTGACATGATCTACTTCCAAGGGCACGCCTCACCCGGCATCTACGCCAGGGCATTTCTGGAAGACAGAATTTCAGTTGAAAAACTTGAGAATTTCAGACGCGAATTGAAACCCGGCGGCGGACTTTCATCATACCCGCACCCTTGGCTAATGCCTGATTTCTGGCAGTTCCCCACCGTTTCGATGGGTTTGGGCCCATTGCAGGCTATTTATCAGGCAAGGTTCAACAGATACCTTGAAGACAGGGGGCTTGTACCAAAGAGTGACGCCAAAGTAATCGCCTTTATGGGTGACGGTGAAACTGATGAGCCCGAATCACTCGGCGCCATAACCCTCGCTTCACGCGAGAAACTGGATAACCTCCTTTTCGTTATCAACTGTAACCTCCAGAGGCTCGACGGTCCCGTTCGCGGTAACGGCAAGATCATTCAAGAGCTCGAGGCAGCTTTCAGAGGTGCCGGCTGGAATGTAATTAAAGTTGTATGGGGTTCCGACTGGGATCCGCTCCTCGAGAAGGATGACAAGGGCATCCTCGTTCAGGCACTCGGTGAGATTGTTGACGGCGAATATCAGAAGTTCTCCGTTGAGTCGGGCGCCTATGTAAGAGAGAAACTCTTCGGCAAGCATCCCGAACTGGCGAAAATGGTTGAAGAGATGAGCGATGAACAGCTCAGGAAGATGAGAAGGGGCGGACACGACCCCGAGAAGGTTTACAATGCCCTTAAAGCTGCTTACGAGCACAAGGGACAGCCGACCGTAATCCTCGCGAAAACCATCAAAGGCTACGGCCTCGGCGAAAGCGGTGAAGGAAAGAACATCACCCACCAGCAGAAAAAACTCAATGAAGATGAACTCAGAGAGTTCAGAACCAGGTTTGGCATCCCCATTTCAGATGATGAAGTGGCAAAGGCACCGTTCTACAAGCCCGCTCCCGACAGTCCCGAAATTCAATACCTTAAGGCAAGACGTGAAGCCCTCGGCGGTTCTGTTCCCAAAAGGGTTGTGGATATCAGGCCGATCAAAACCCCACCAGAAGACCTTATCTCTGAATTTTTCGAGGGTACCGACGGCAGGGAAGTATCCACCACAATGGTGTTCGTTAAGATACTTGCGAATCTGTTGAAGGACAGGGAGATAGGGAAGCTGATCGTTCCTATCGTTCCCGACGAAGCCCGCACGTTCGGTATGGAAGCACTCTTCCGCCAAGTGGGCATCTACTCGCACAACGGACAGCTCTATGAGCCGGTTGACAGACAGAGCCTTCTCTATTATAAAGAGGCAAAAGACGGTCAGATACTCGAGGAAGGCATTACAGAAGCAGGTTCGATGGCATCTTTCCTGGCTGCCGGTACGTCTTATGCCAATCACGGTCTTAACATGATACCGTTCTTCATCTACTACTCGATGTTCGGGTTCCAGAGGATCGGTGATCTCGTTTGGGCTGGTGGTGACATGAGAACGAAGGGCTTCCTGATCGGCGGTACCGCGGGCAGAACCACTCTTAACGGTGAAGGGCTTCAGCACCAGGATGGTCACTCGCACCACCTCGCTTACCCCGTTCCGAACCTCATGACATATGACCCCGCGTTCGCTTATGAACTCGCCGTGATCATCCGCGAAGGTATCCGCAGAATGTATGAGGAGCAGGAGGATATTTTCTACTACATCACCGTGATGAATGAGAACTACGCCATGCCTCCAATGCCTGAGGGTGTTAAAGAGGGTATCGTGAAAGGTCTCTACAAATTCAGCACATCGGATAAAAAGAAGCTTAAATTGAAGGTTAATCTTCTCGGAAGTGGCACCATCATGAACGAAGTGCTGAAGGCCAAAGAAATTCTCGAAGAGAAATACGGCGTTGCCGCTGACATTTACAGCGCCACTAGCTACAAAGAGGTTCGCCGCGAAGCACTCGAAACAGAGAGATGGAACATGCTAAACCCGGGCAATCCGAAGAAGCCTTACATTTCACAGGTATTCGAAGGCGCCGAGGGTGTGTTTGTTGCTTCGAGTGACTACATCAAGGCGATGCCCGACTCGATCTCGAAGTGGGTACCCGGCAGACTGATTTCTCTCGGAACCGACGGTTTCGGCAGAAGTGAAGGCCGCGCCGAGCTCCGTGACTTCTTTGAAGTTGACGCAAAGTATGTTACTGTAGCTGCCCTCTATGGCCTGATGCTCGAAGGTAAAGTGAAGCAGGCTGTCGTTGATAAAGCCATCGAAGAGCTCGATATCGACAGGAACAAACTTAACCCGATGATTTCGTAGTAGCGATGAGCTATGAGTTATGAGCGATGAGTTGAACGAAACTGCAAAGAACGCAAAGGAATTTAGTTATGAATAGAGAATTTAAGTTACCGGATCTGGGAGAGAGCATTGTCTCCGCGCAGGTTGTCAAGGTTCTGATAAAACCGGGTGACTTCGTGAAAGAAGACCAGACGGTTCTTGAGATCGAAACCGACAAGGCGACGATTGAGGTGCCTTCCGAAATCTCAGGTAAGGTTGCCGGAGTGTATATTAAAGAAGGTGACAAGGTGCCTGTTGGCGCGGTTGTTTTTTCTGTTGAAGGTGGGGGAGAAGAAACCGCAAAGATCGCAGAGAGCGCAAAGCAGGAAGTTGCACCCTTGGTAAATGTTGAAACCGCGAAACAGGAAGATAAAACCACAGAGCCCACAGAGAGCACAGAGGGAGCCGTCAGTGAGATATCTGAGGTAGTCCTTCCGGATCTGGGTGATAATGTTGCTCAGGCGATGGTGGTTAAAGTTACTGTTAAAGTTGGTGATACGATCAAAGAGGATGATACGATCCTCGAGATCGAGACTGACAAAGCCACTGTTGAAGTGCCTTCAACTGCTGCCGGCGTGGTAACCGAGATACTCGCGAAAGAGAATGAGAAATTGGCTGTTGGTGGGGTTATTTTGAGGGTTAGCGGGCAGAAGGCTGTGACCAGCCAGTCGTTGCCCGTTGCCGGTTCCCCGTTGCCCGACGAAAAAGTTGAGAAGCCTGTATCAGTTGCGCATAAGGTGGGTGCACCGCCGGCGTTCCCGGTTCCGAAATCGGGTCCGGCATTGAAGCTTTCAGAGGCTGAACTCGCAGAACTTAAGGAGGATCTTACCAATCCTGAAGTGGCGATAGCGCCGCCGAAGGTTTTCCTCGATATGCAGCCTCCGATCACCGCTAACGCAGCCCCCGCGGCTCCTTCGGTAAGAAGGCTCGCGAGGGAGATTGGTGTTGATATTAACAAAGTCACCGGTACAGGTCCCAGAGGCAGGATCTCGATGGATGATGTGAAGGCGTATTCTAAAGCGCTGCATCAGTCGCGAGTGGCGAGTGGCGAGTGGCGAGGAGATGCTCCTGCCATGGCTGCCGGTATCGCGCACAAGCCGCTTCCTGATTTCTCCAAGTTTGGTGATATTGAGCGGAAGGCGATGAACAACATCCGCGCGAAGACTGCCGAGCACCTGAGCTATGCATGGGCGACAATCCCCCATGTGACACAGTTCGATAAAGCTGACATCACTGAGCTGGAAGAGCTTCGCAAGAAGTTTGCACCCGTGGTTGCCAAAGGCGGCGGAAAGCTTACAATGACCTCCATTCTTGTGAAGGTTATCACCGCGGCGCTGAAGCAGTTCCCGCAGTTCAACTCCTCGGTTGACATGGAGAAAAAAGAGATAGTTTATAAGAATTACTACAATATCGGCATCGCTGTTGATACAGAGCACGGGCTGATCGTTCCGAACATCAAAGGAACAGACAAGCTCAATCTGACAGAAATTTCCGCCGAAATGAATGTACTTTCAGAAAAAGCACGGGCTAAGAAGATCGGTCTTGAAGAACTTCAGGGCGGATGCTTCACCATCTCCAATCTCGGAGGAATTGGTGGAACTTACTTTACGCCTGTTGTTAATTCACCTGAAGTGGCAATACTTGGTGTTTCGAGGGGTTCGATGGAGCCGGTCTACGTGAACGGCAATTTTGTCCCCCGTCTGATGCTGCCACTCTCACTCTCCTATGATCACAGGGTGATCGACGGTGCCGACGCTATCCGCTTCTTAAGGTGGGTTATCGAAGCGCTTGAGAATCCCTTCAAACTTCTGATCGAAGGATAGGGGGCAGGCATGATAAAGACACAGTTATTGGTTATTGGCGCGGGTCCGGGCGGATATGCCGCCGCGTTCGCCGCTGCCGATATGGGTATGGAAGTAACCCTTGTTGACCTTGATAAAAATCCCGGAGGAGTTTGTCTCTTCCGGGGTTGCATCCCTTCAAAGGCATTGCTTCATGTAGCGAAACTTATCAACGAGACAAAGGAAGCAAAGCACTGGGGTGTCGATTTCGGTGAACCGAAGATCAACCTCGACCAGCTTCGTGAGTTCAAGAACAAGGTAGTCGGCAAAATGACCGGCGGACTTGGTCAGCTTGCCAAACAGAGAAAGATCAACTTTGTTCAGGGAAGGGCGACATTTACTTCGTCCCGTTCTGTAAAAGTTGACCTTAACGACGGCGGAAAAGATGAAGTCCATTTCGAGAAGGCGATCATAGCGATCGGCTCTGAAATTGCGACAATTCCTGCTTTCAATATTAAGAGTGACCGTCTGCTTAACTCCACTTCCGCGCTCGACCTCCCTGCAATTCCTGAAAGGATGCTTGTGATCGGTGGCGGATATATCGGACTTGAACTTGGCTCGGTTTATTCAGCACTTGGCACGAAAGTCTCCGTGGTCGAAATGACCAACGGACTCCTTCCCGGTGCCGACCGTGACATGGTTAACTTCCTCTCGCAGATGCTGAAGAAGAAATTTGAAGCGATAATGCTTGAGTCCAGAGTTATGAAACTTGACCCCGTCGAGAACGGTATCAATGTTACAATCCAGGATAAAACCGGTGCTGAAAGGGTTGAGTTTTACGATTATGTACTCGCATCAATCGGAAGACGCCCCAACACCGCCGGACTCGGACTTGAGACCACCAAGGTGGAACTGACCCCGAAAGGGCACATCCGCGTTGACAACACGCTTAAGACCACTGACCCATATATCTATGCCATCGGCGATATTGCCGGTGACCCGATGCTCGCCCATAAAGCTTCGCACGAAGCCAGAGTGGCTGTTGAGTTGATCGCGGGACACCGTGTGGCCTTCGCGCCGGCTGCAATTCCGGCTGTTGTCTTCACCGATCCCGAGATCGCGTGGGCAGGTATCACAGAGACCGAAGCCCGTGAAAAAGGCATTAAGCACGAAGTGGCGAAATTCCCCTGGGCTGCCTCGGGAAGGGCAACCACCCTCGACCGTTTTGACGGCGTCACCAAACTCGTGATCGATCCCGACACCGAGAGAATACTCGGCGTTGGAATATGTGGTCCCGGTGCCGGCGAACTCATCGCGGAAGGTACCCTCGCCATCGAAATGGGCGCGGTAGCCTCAGACCTTAAACTTACGATCCACCCTCACCCAACCCTCTCCGAAACCGTTATGGAAGCGGCCGAGGTCTTCTTTGGGGAGAGTGTGCATTTGTACAGACCGAAGAAGAAGGGCTGAAAGAAGTGTGAAGTGTGACTCGCCGCGGCGAGGTGAACGGTGAAGTTGTATGAAGTTTGATGTATGAAGTATGATACGCCCTCGGCTATGCCAAGAAAGTATGAATTATGACACGCCTTCGGCATTTGATGTATGAAACCCGTCTGCGGGCGAGGAGATGAATTTAGGCTGTCTCGGAATGGGGCAGCCTTTTTTATTTCTTTGCGTTCTTTGCGTCCTCCGCGGTATAACGCAAATCCCTCGCCACTCGCTACTCACTACTCGCTACCACACGCGGGCAACGCGCGACGGGCAACGGGCAACGCAAATCCCTCACTACTCGCCACCAACCGCGGGCAACGGGCAACGCAAATCCCTCACTACTCGCCACCAACCGCGGGCAACGGGCAACGCAAATCCCTCGCTACTCACCACTCACTACTCGCCACCCCAAATTCCAAATCCCAAACCCCAACGGGGCAACTCAGCAACATTGACCACTAATAGCTATATTTAAAAACTGAATTTTTCCAATTTTTTCATACGAGGTTATTGATGACTGCGAATCTTGACATGATCAAGAAAGTTTATGGTGGGTTTGCCCAAAAGGTTGAGCATGCCCGCGCGATTTTAGGGAGACCGCTTACTTACGCTGAGAAGATACTTTATTCCCATCTTTGGGAAACACCTTCGGCACCTTTGACCAGAGGAAAAGATTATGCTGATCTCGCCCCCGACCGTGTGGCGATGCAGGACGCGACAGCCCAGATGGCACTTCTTCAGTTCATGTCAGCAGGCAGAAAAGAAGCTGCCGTTCCTTCAACTGTTCACTGCGATCACCTGATCCAGGCTCAGGTTGGCGCGAAAGATGACCTCGACCGCGCGAACACCGAGAACCGCGAAGTTTATGATTTTCTTGAAAGCGTGAGCGCTAAATACGGTATCGGTTTCTGGAAACCGGGCGCCGGTATCATCCATCAAGTGGTGCTCGAAAATTACGCGTTCCCCGGCGGAATGATGATCGGAACCGACTCCCATACCCCCAACGCGGGTGGACTCGGCATGATCGCCATCGGTGTCGGTGGTGCTGATGCGGTTGATGTTATGGCAGGCATGGCCTGGGAACTGAAATGGCCAAAACTTATCGGCGTAAAACTTACCGGCAAACTTAACGGCTGGACATCACCTAAAGATGTGATCCTTAAACTCGCGGGTATCCTCACCGTAAAAGGTGGAACCGGCGCGATCGTTGAGTACTTCGGCGAAGGAACCGAGTCTATTTCATGCACCGGCAAGGGCACGATCTGTAACATGGGCGCCGAGATCGGAGCCACCACTTCACTCTTCCCGTATGACGCCAAGATGGCTGCATATCTGAAATCAACAGACCGTGCTGACCTCGCTGATCTCGCAAACGGAATTGCAGCCGAGCTGAAAGCGGATGCGGATGTTGCCGCAAACCCTGAAAAATATTTCGACCAGATCATCGAGATCAACCTCAGTGAGCTTGAGCCGCATGTTAACGGTCCATTCACTCCCGATCTTGCATGGCCCGTTTCGAAGCTGAAAGAAGCAGCCAAAGAGAACAACTATCCTGAAAAACTGAGTGTTGCACTCATTGGTAGCTGTACCAATTCCAGCTATGAAGACATTGACAGATCAACCAACATTGCCCGTCAGGCACTTGCAAAAGGCTTGAAAGCAAAATCACAGTTTACTATCACTCCCGGTTCGGAGCAGGTTAGGGCGACCATTGAGAGAGACGGTCAACTTGCCACGCTTACTGAACTCGGCGGCGTGATCCTCGCGAACGCGTGCGGTCCCTGCATCGGCATGTGGAAGAGAATGGATGTGAAGCCAGGTGAGAAAAACACCATCATCACTTCGTTCAACAGAAACTTCGCGAAGAGGAACGACGGCAATCCCGAAACCCTCGCTTTTGTCGCGTCACCTGAAATTGTTACTGCCATGGCAATCGCCGGAAGCATCACTTTCAATCCTATGACTGACGAACTCGTTAACGAAAAAGGTGAGAAAGTTAAACTTGAGCCGCCAACAGGAGATGAACTTCCTTCGAGAGGATTCGACCCCGGCGAAAGCGGATTTATAGCTCCAGCGGCTGACGGATCGACCGTTGAGGTGAAGGTTGCTCCAACCAGCGACAGACTCCAGCTCCTCGAGCCTTTTGCTCCATGGGACGGAAATGATCCTGAGGATCTCCCTGTACTTCTGAAAGCCAAAGGAAAATGTACAACCGACCATATTTCGATGGCAGGTCCATGGCTTAAGTACCGCGGTCACCTTGACAACATTTCGAACAACATGTTCATCGGCGCGATCAACGCTTACACCGGAGATCCGGGCAAAGTGAAGAACACTTTTACCGGTGAATACAAATCCGTTCCTGAAGTGGCGCGTGAGTACAAAGCAGCCGGCAAAATGTGGGTTGTAGTTGGCGACGAGAACTACGGTGAAGGCTCAAGCCGTGAGCACGCCGCTCTTGAACCAAGACACCTCGGTGGACGCGCGATAATCGTTAAGAGCTTCGCGAGAATTCACGAGACCAACCTGAAGAAACAGGGTATGCTTCCGCTGACTTTCGCCAATCCCGCGGATTACGACAAGATCAGGGAAGACGACCGAGTTTCGATCAAGGGTCTGAAAGAGTTCGCCCCCGGCAAACAGGTAACCCTTGTGATCAAACACTCCGATGGCACAGTTGAAGAATGCTCCCTTAACCACACATTTAACGAACGTCAGTTCGAGTGGTTCAAAGCAGGCAGCGCGTTGAATCTAATCGCCGCCGGAGACTAATTTTCTTAAGGTTACACGGATTAAAAGGATTTAACACGGATTCCACGGATTGAAATTACATCCGGTGAATCCGTGCATAATCTGCGAGATCCGTGTAACCTTTTCTTTAATTCTTTGCGGTTAATTATAATACCTAACACCTAACACCTAACACCTAACACTTAACACCTAACACTTAACACCTAACACTTAACACCTAACACCAAAAAATGAACTTCCTCTCACCCGGCTTGTTATTCGGACTTTTGGCGGCATCGATCCCGGTGCTGATCCATTTGTTGAATTTGCGCAAGTTGAAGAAGATCGATTTCTCATCGCTGCACTTCCTGAAGCTGATCGAAAAGCAGAAAGTACGCCGCGTGAAGCTGATCCAGTGGCTGCTGATGGCGCTTCGGGTGCTGATCATTATGATGCTGGTGCTGGGGTTCTCGAGGCCTGTTTTACAGGAAACAAGCATCCCCGGGTTCACTTCCGCTGCCAAAACAAGCGTGGTGATGATAATCGACGACAGTTTCAGCATGGAAGTGGTGGATGGCGGGGGTTCTTTATTGAACAAGGCAAAGGGTGTTGCAGAGAGGATCATCTCAAGTCTTAAAGATGGCGACGACGCGCGCGTGGTTCTTACTTCCGGTCGCGATGAAGACGCAGGAATCGCCAAAGGTGACCTGGTCGCCCTCAAGAAATTCATCAAGGAACTTGAGCCCTCCTCCGTGTCGAATGACCTTAATTCGGCGGTTATCAGGGCGGCCAAACTGATGGAAGAATCTGAAAACCTGAACAAAGAACTTTATATACTCTCCGATCTCCAACGCTCGACGCTGGGTGACCCGAAGGAGTTCACCGATGTCTCCTCTCTAATCGACTCCCGCGTAAAAACCATGGTTATCGACCTGAAAACGAAGAAAACCGTCAATTCCGCTGTGGTTGGTCTGAAGATCAACAATCAGGTTTTTGAACCGGGGAAAGAGGTATCCGTTACCGCCACAATCCGCAACTTTTCAGATGATGACATCAACAACGGGGTGGTTTCCCTCTTTGTGAATGACGAAAGGGGAGCCCAAAAAAGCTACAGTCTGGAAGCCGGTAAGATCACCGATGTCACACTTTCAGCGCCTGTTAAGAAGACGGGTTACTCTTCAGTTATGGTTCAGATCGACGAGGATGATATAAAAACCGACAACCAGAGGTACGGTTCGGTTTACATCCCGAAGGAGTTTAATCTGCTCCTGCTCGGAAAGAAAGATGACCTTAAATTTGTCCGGGCAGCGATCGAAGCCGGTTCATTCGCCGGGAATATGAAGATAACCGAACGGGATATCTCACAAACGGGCGCGACAGATTTCACCGGTGTAAATATGGTGATCGTTTCCGGATCGGGTGAAGGCGCTGACCTGAGAAAACTGAAAGATTTTGTTAACGGCGGCGGGGGAGTCCTCCTCTTCCCGGGTGAGTCGACTTCACTTAAGGGATATTCTGTACTTCTCAACACATTCGGAGTCACGGCGCCTGCCGAATTAAAAAAAGACGCGAAAGCGCTCCCCGGCAAGTTCGCCTCTGTAAGTTTTAACCATCCGCTGTTAAAAGAGATATTTGTGACGCCTTACGGCAACTCCGTCGAGTCGCCCGGACTTTTTACCTGGTTCCGTCTCCCATTGGGTGGAGGTGTTGATGTGATCACCCTCGCTGATGGTGGTTCGTTCTTAAAAGAAACAAAAAGCGGCCGGGGTAAGGTGCTGACAGTCGCTTCACCCCCCACACTTGCTTCGGGCGACCTCCCCATGATCCCGATCTTCGCTCCTCTTGTTTACAGATCACTCTTTTATCTCGCTTCACAGGAGCCCGCGATTCAGGGGACAGTAGCCGGGGAAGAGATCAGCGTACCCGCCAAGAGGGCGGGTGGAGGGAAAATTGAAGTTACCTCGCCCGGAGGGATCACTTCATATTTACAGACGGGACGTGACGGTGAGGCGATGCGGTTTTCCGGTACATCGATGCCCGGTATTTACAAATTTACGCGGGGTGGGGAAGAGATCGACTACATTCCCGTTAACACCGACTCTTCCGAGTCGAACACCTCATATCTTGGTGAGGACGAGTTAAAAGCGTATTTTGCATCAGTCAAATTAAAGAATATTCCTCAGGTGATTAAAGCCGGTGATGACTTTACGGGAATTGTGCTTCAGGCACGTACCGGGTCTGAACTTTGGAAACTTTTTTTGATACTTGCAATGGTGTTCATCGCCGTTGAAATGTACTTTGCCCGCGCCAGAAAGAAAGACGTGATTTAGAGCACGATGGGCGGGCATGTCTAAATTTTGGCAAACATTTGTCTAAACAAAAATTAGACAAAGTGGTCAAATTCCTGTAAACAAATGAAAATAATCTTTGATTTTGTGCGGGAAATCGAATATTTTAAAGATGCGAAATTTTATATAATGATTCAACAACAAAAATGATGAGAGTTAGTCGGAGGCTTTAATGAGGTATCTACTGTTACTGTGTACCTTTACCGTATCCTTTCTGCTGCTGCCTCAAGAGGTTTTAGCTCAGACTGGAAAGATCTCCGGACGGGTTATTGATTCGCAGACGAAGGAAGGACTTCCTTTCGCGAACGTCGTGATACTCGGGACAAACCTTGGCGCGGCGACAAATCTGGACGGTGATTATGTTATCCTGAATATCCCCCCCGGAACGTATAAGATCCGGGCATCCATGACCGGCTACAACAACTACACGATAGAAAATATCAAAGTTGCATCAGGTCTTACAACCTCCCTCGATTTTGCCATAGTGCCCGCCTCTTTCCAAACGGAAGAAGTTGTGGTGGTGGCAGAAAAACCCCTAATAAACAAAGACATCACAGCATCCACATCGATCGTGGGTGATGAACTCATCTCCGAACTCCCTGTTACCGATATCTCTGACGTGCTGCAGCTTCAGGCGGGTATCGTTGTGGGTGGCGGTGGCGAGCTCCACATGCGCGGTGGCCGTGGTGGTCAGGTTGTTTATCAGGTCGATGGTGTTCCCGTGACCGATGCCTATGACAACAGCAACGTGGTTGATGTAGGTACCAATTCAGTTAAGGAATTGCAGGTTATCTCGGGTGCTTTCAATGCCGAGTTTGGACAAGCGATGTCGGGTATCGTTAATATCGTCACCAAAGATGGTAGTAACGACTACACCGGTTCACTTTCGTTCTATGGCGGCGATTATTTATCGAGCAAAGAGGATGTATTCTGGAATATCAAGAAGATCAATCCAATTGCTGTCCGCAATATTGACGCGAGTTTAAGCGGCGCTATCCTGAAAGATAAACTTTTCTTCTTTGCCAATGGAAGATACTACTACAACGAAGGCTATTTCTACGGCAAGAGAACATTCCTGACCACGGATATCTCCCGTGAGAACTCAGCAAACCAGTCGTACAATCTCGTTGACGGTGCCGATACTTCTCTAACTCCCCTCGCGGGACCAAGAGGTGACGGCGAGTATGTTCCAACAAATGAGAACACGAGATATTTTGCACAGGGAAAACTGACATACAGAATGTTCCCCGGTTTTACGGTCAGGTTCAGCTACCTGTTCGACAAGCAAAACTACTTTGACGGTGCACCAAGACTTACCCCTGACAACAATCTGCAGAGATTCAGACAAGGTATCAGCAACACCTTCAGTATCAACCATGCAGTATCAAACTCATCATTCTATACATTAAATCTCTCCTATTTCTTCAAAGACTACAGACACTACCTTTATGAGGATATCTACACCGGAAACCCTGCCAGACCGACACTCTATGTTGACAACAGGTTGAAGCAGAATCCCCCTTACAGTCTTGATATCGGTGGAACCAACAATAACCGCTTTGTAAGAAACACGGGAACCTACTCGGTAAAACTTGACTGGGAAACCCAGTTCAACAAACAGATCAGCTTTAAGGCCGGTATTGATGCCAAGCAGCACCAGATCTATTTCGAGAACATCAACCTTGTTCCGATGTCGATCAACGGCGTTGACGTGAAACCGTTCAACGTTGTTATTCCTCCGGAAACTTCAACCGATCACGACACATACACGAGAAAACCACAGGAAATTTCCGGTTATGTACAGTCGAAATTTGAAGCTTTCAACCTGATCTTCAATGCCGGTGTAAGATTTGACCTTTTCAATCCTGACGGCAAAATTCTCGCCGACCCGACAGATCCTGACATCAGGAAGCCTGTTAAACCGGAGAACAGAGCCAAAACATACGAAGAAAGACTTACCTACTGGTACAAAGACGCGTCTGTTAAAACACAGTTCAGCCCCAGACTTGGTATTGCTTTCCCGATCACGGCGAGAGGAGTGATCCACTTCTCATACGGACACTTCTTCCAGCTCCCGAGCTACGAACTTCTTTACAGCAATCCTGATTTTGAAGTTCTCGATGGTTCCGGGAACGTTGCCCTTTTCGGTAACTCCGATCTGAAACCACAGAAGACGGTAAAAGGCGAGATCGGCCTCCAGCAGCAGCTTTCTGATGACATGGCGATTGATGTAACCCTCTTCTTCGAGGATTTTAGAGACCTGACCGGTACACAGACAGATCAGATCTCGATATTCGGTACACAATCGACCTACAGTCAGTATGCAAACTCTGATTTTGGCTTCTCGAAAGGTTTTATCGTAAAGTTCGAGAAGAGATTTGGCGGCGGACTTTCAGTTAATGCTGATTACACCTTCTCGGTAACGAAGGGTAACTCCTCAAATCCGGCGGACGCGAGAAACGCGATCCTTGGTGGCGCGGCTCCTGAGACATACATTGCCCCACTCGACTGGGATCAGACACATACATTCAACCTCGCGGTCACTTACTCGGTATCGAACGATTACGGTGTATCGCTTATAGCCAACTATTTCACGGGTCAGCCTTACACTCCTGCTGTTAACAAGAACACAAGGGTTACACAGAACGCCTTCCCGAGAAACAGTGATTACAAGAGCGATATTTTCAATGTCGATCTTAGAGCTTACAAAGAATTTGAAATCGCAGGTCAGAGGATCACAGCGTTCCTGAGAGTTTTCAACCTGCTTGACCTCGACAATCCCCGCGGTCTCTATTCTGACACCGGCGATCCATACTTCACGTTTGGGCTGCTTGAAGCCAGAAAGATCAACCCAAGATTGTACTACAACACACTTGAAGAACTGTATCAAAATCCTGGTTTCTTCTCCGAACCCCGGAGAGTAGAAATCGGTTTGTCGTATAACTTTTAAGACGGGTTGCGTTTATGAATAAATACCTGATAAATATTTCGTTACTGCTTCTTTTCGTCTTTGCCGGTGAAGCTCTTGCTCAACGTGGCGACCCGAACCTCAGAAGGATCGGATACCATACAGGAAACCGTATCGGTATCTCCTTCTACAACGACGGACAGATATCCGGTTTCAACCAGGGTGTCGATATCAGAGGTGAATGGCCTCTCGGCTCCGGTGAAAACTATATTGGTGACTGTATACCGTTGATCGGTGTGGAATTCACCAACACCCTCGGAGAGGTCAGACATTCGGTCTGTATCTCCAGAGGACCAAGAAAAGGACAGTTTGAAGAGAGACACCCTCTCTACAACTATTTCTGGGGCTGGAACCCGATTCCGGGCTACCTTAACCCTGCATCACAGTCGGTTGCAATGTCACACCTTCCTGATTCCTGGCCTATTGGTGGCTGGAGGGATCAGCCATCGTGGGTCGACCCAGCCACCGGCAGAACCCAGTGGAACGGCTACTTCGGACGTGGAGTGATCCAGGCCGATCAGGAAAGCTACTATTGGGCAGACGACAACCAGGACGATGAGTTCAACGGTAACTTCCTCCCTGATACCAGGGACACTTCCAGAAAAGGCATGGGCCTTCTTATGGGCGTGAGAGGTTTCCAGTGGTCAAGCTTCCTTGCCGCGAACAGTATTTTCTGGCTGTATGACATTAAAAATGAAGGAACCACCGTTTACAGAAAAGCCGACTTTGGTACCGTGGTTGGTACACTCGCCGGCGGTGATGGTGACAGTCAGGACGATCTTGGTGAATTCGATGTTAAAAATTCGATCACCTATTCGTGGGACAGTGACGGAATCGGAAACAAAGGTCAGAAGGTAGGATGGGTGGGATACGCCTTCCTCGAATCACCCGGTAACTCTTTTGACGGCATCGACAACGATGACGACTCAGGCGATCCAAACTCCCCAAGATTCGTGCAGACATCATTCGACTCCGTGACTTACCTCCCGGGTCAGACAATGGTGCTGATCGACGGAACCACCTACGCGAGATCACTTTACACGGTTCAGCCGGGTGTTAACACCGTTACCAGCCTTGGTAAAACCACTTCTTTCACCCCCGGAGTTACCTACTTCAGAGAAGGTCATATCAAAGAGATCGTTAACGGTGTGTCGATTCCCGATTCATCCGCCAACGACGGTATTGATAACGACTTCGACGGTTTGATCGATGAGAACCAGGCGATCCACTACGAAACAAGAAGAATAAGAAACCTCCCCGGATTGAAGTACAAAGACTTCAAAACGGGAGCAGGCGTTAACGATCCTCTTATCGATGAGAAAAGAGACAATGATGCCGGAACGATAATCACTTCATTTATCAAAAATCCTGACGGCAGTTCAGCTCAGGTAACTCACTGGTCGGGCGATGAAAACGCCAACTGGGTTGCTTCAGATCCTTCAACCGGTGATATCAGGGACGACGTAGGAAGTGACGGTCTCGGACCATTTGATGAAGGATACCCCGGACCTGATCCTGACGGAACAGAAGGAAACGGAAGACCTGATCAGGGTGAACCGAACTTCGGTAAAACCGACGTTGATGAATCAGACCAGATCGGTCTTACATCATTCAACTTCTTCGAGCAGGCTTCATCTCCCGACATGAGTCAGGATGAAGTTCTCTGGAGCAGGATGTTCCCCGGAAGATTCGACGTAATTCCACCTAACCCACAGGATGGTGACTTTATCTACGCTTCGGGTTACTTCCCGTTGGCACCCGATAAAATTGAAAGATTCTCGGTTTCACTCCTCTTTGGTGTCGACCGTGATGATGTGGTTCGCCAGAAGAATATTGTACAGCAGATATACAATGCCGGTTACAAGTTCCCGCAACCGCCAAGAAAGCCGAAAATCACGGTTACACAGGATAACGGAAAAGTTATCATTTACTGGGATCCAAGACCGGTTGAGAACTCGATCGACTTTATTTCAAAGACAAAAGACTTTGAAGGTTACAAGATCTATCGCGCGAGCGATGCCGGATTTATTGATGCAAGAACAATCACCAATGCTTATGGTGTGCTCTTCTTCAATAAGCCACTTAAGCAGTTCGATATCAAAGGTAACGGTATTAAAGGATTCTTCTATCCGAAGCCGGAACTTCTCGAGCAGCTCGGCGGCGTTACTTACTATCTCGGTGATGACACCACAGGTCTGACCAACAGATTTATCGACTCGACCGCCACTAAAGGTTTAACCTATTACTACGCGGTAGCCGCTTACGATCATGGTGATGCTGTCAACAATATCTTCCCGAGTGAAAACTCGAGTTATATCTTCCGCACAAACACCGGTGAGATTGTAACCGACGATAACACCGGCTACATCACCCCCGGAGCGAGACCTCTTGGATATGTTGATGCCGGGCTTCAGACCATATCTCCTGAAGCAACACCTCGTGGAACCGGTAAAGTAAGCGTTGAAGTGGTTGATCAGAAGGCGATCAAACCAAACTATTCTTACAGAGTGGTTTTTGCTGATACCGCCCTTCAGAAATATACCTCGTCATGGTCACTCGTGAACGTGACAACAGGTGACACTGTGATCAGAGAAGCAACCGTTTTCGGTGGTTCAACACCGATCCACGACGGTTTCAGAATGCAGATCGCGAATGACGAAGTTATCAAGCTTGATACTACCAAGTCAGGCTGGTACGTGAACGGACAGGATACCATACCCGCAGCGGGTGGTGCCGGTTCAGTTCAGTTCCCTGGCTTTACATTCACTACATTTCTTGTTGGTACAAACACCGGTACGATCTGGGCAGACGATTATTATCTTGAGTTCAGTGCCGACACGACGTTCGGCAGGTCTATTGCCGATACTCTCTTGCCGCCAACATCGGCAAACAGAATTCCGGCGAAGAATACCAACTTTAAGGTAAAACGGATCAAAGACAACTCGGAAGTACCGTTTGTATACTACAAGACAGGTACCCAGAGCACGGTTCACAACATCTACTTTAAAGAAGACCTGAACGGTGTTAAGAAACGTACATGGAGGTTAAATATCTTCATGGATGCTATCAACGCGCCACTTCCAACTTCGGGATTCCTTAAGGCTTATACAAAGAAGCCGTTCTCAAGTGCCGATTCATACCGCTTCAACATGAAGGCAAGTTCTATTGACAACACCGTGGCCTCAAATCAGATGGATATGATCAAAGTGGTGCCTAACCCGTATGTGGTGACACATCAGGGTGAAGCAAGACTTTTAAGTACCCAAACAAGCGGTCGTGGAGAGAGAGAAATCAGATTTACACACATCCCACCGGGATCAACAATCAAGATTTTCACCGTAAAGGGTGAATTGATAAAGACCCTGTTGGCAACTGACCTTTATGTTGGTGATGTATACTGGAATCTCAGAACTGAAGAAAATCTTGACGCTGCGTTCGGAATGTACGTTTACACCGTTGAAATTCCGAATGTAGGAACCAAAATCGGCAAGTTCGCCTTAATCAAATAGCGGAGAGTTAGAGAATGAAAAGACTAATTATTTTGATCGTTCTTGTGACCGCCTCTACCATGATGTACGGGCAGTCAAAAGTCGGCTCAACAGCCGCTCCGTTCTTGTCGATTGGGATCGGACCCAGAGCCGTCGGTATGGGTGGTGCTTTCACCGCCACAGCCAACGATATTACAGCCCTTTACTGGAACCCCGCGGGGATTTCCAGAATGGGCGGAAGCGCGGCTTATTTTTCGCATACAAAATGGTTTGCTGATATCAACTTCAACTATGCTGCCGCGGCTTTGAGCCTCGGTGACTGGGGTACGGTTGGCGCCAGTGTAACTTACCTTGATTACGGCGAAACAGAGATCACCACAATAAAAGAACCTGAGGGAACGGGCGCTACATACGGCGCGAAAGACCTCGCGATGGGGCTTCATTACGCGATGAACCTCACTGACAGGTTCTCGATAGGTGGTACCGTGAAATATGTTCAGCAGAAGATATGGAACACCAGTGCTTCATCAGTGGCGTTCGATCTTGGCGTGCTCTTCCTTTCAGAGATCTACGGTCTCAGAATCGGTGCCACCATTTCGAACTTCGGTGGTGAAATGACGATGGACGGCAAAGATCTGTATGTTCTTTACGACATCGACAATACTCAATATGGAAACAACGACCAGATCCTCGCGAAACTGAAGACTGACCCGTTCCCTCTCCCGCTTACATTTAAAGTTGGTGTGGCGATGGATGTTATCAACACTTCAGATTTCAGATTTACTGCCGGTGTTGACGCGCTTCACCCGAGTGACAACTCGGAAAGCCTCAATGTTGGTGGCGAGATCGCGTATAAAAACATGCTGGCCGTAAGAGCCGGATATAAATCATTGGGACTGAACAACGCTGAAGAGGGGCTTACCCTTGGATTCGGTTTGAACTATGATTTTGCCCCGGGGCTTGGTCTCTCGTTTGATTACGCGTATCAGGATTTCGGGATACTGAAAAACACTCAGTACTTCTCGATGGGTATTAAATTTTAGCATTTAATTCATAAATAACAATCAATAACTTTGAATTTCAAATTCAACTAATGAGGAGAAACGCTATGAAAAGACTCTTTACGGCTGTTGTAATTGTAGCAGCCATGGCTTCGATGGCTTTCGCCCAGAACGCAGTGACTTTTAAAGTCAACATGGGAAAACAGGTTACCCTTGGTAACTTCGATCCCAATGCTGATACTCTATTTGTCAGTGGCGCGTTTAACGGGTGGGGCACAGCGAATCCAATTCCAAAACCGGCAAATAACGACTCGATCTGGACCGTTACCGTGCCTGCAGTTGGTGCCCCCGGCGCTACAGCAGAGTACAAATTCAGATTCAGAGACGTGTCTGCAAGTGCCGATGTTTGGGAATCAATCGCGAACAGAAGTTTAACTGTTGACGGTGACCCGACTGTTCTCGATGTTGTTTACTTCGACAACGACGGATATCAGGCTACCACCAACATTTCACTGACATTCTCGGTTAACATGGAACTTGAAAGACTTTCCGGAAGATTTACCCCCGCTTCAGATACCGTATCAGTTAACGGTAACTTCAACGGATGGGCTTCGAAAGTTAACATCATGCTTCCAAGTGCCAACCCTGATATCTATGAAGTAACCTTTGACAAAGAAGTTTCAGTTGGTGAAGAACTTAACTACAAATACTGGTACACACCTAATGCTTGGGAAAGTCGTCCTAACAGACAGTATATCATCACCCAGGCTGATGTTACCAATGGATTTCTTGTTCAGGAAGGTACATACAACGACGGTAGCCTTGCAACCGTTATCAACCAGCCTTGTACAATTAAATTCACAGTTAACACCAATGGCGCGAACGGCCCTATCGGACCTTTCACCACTGTCAGCAACGCGATCATCGCGGGTAGCTCCGCTCCACTCGGCTGGCCGGGTGGCGGCTGGCCAACCAGTGACTCAGCTATCGTTATCAGACTTTTTGACGACGGAACCAATGGTGACCTCGTAGCCGGCGACATGATATTCTCAAAGGATATTCTTTTCCCTGCCTACACTTCACTCGGTCTCGAGTACAAATACGGTCTTAACTTCGGTCTTGCTACAAACCAGGGCTCGAACGATAACGAAGCAGGTGTTGGATCAAACCACACACTTAACTGGCAGATCAACTATGTAAGTGCTACCGCTGTTGATACATTCGGTAGAATTACAGCCGCTAACCTCATCAACGTTGTAACAGGCGTTAAGGAAATTGACAACAATATTCCTGCAAGCTACAACATGAGCCAGAACTATCCTAACCCGTTCAACCCTTCAACCTCTATCCGTTTCAGCATTCCTGAAGCAGGTACTGTTAGAATGGTTGTTTACAACGCGATCGGTCAGGAAGTTGCTGTTCTCCTTGATGAGCAGAAATCAGCCGGTAACTATGAAGTAAACTTCGATGCTGCTAAATTACCTTCAGGTATCTATCTGTATACCATTCAGTCAGGTAATTTCACCCAGACACGCAAGATGATGCTTCTGAAGTAATTCGCTTCTGAAAAGAATTCTGATCCGGGCTGCTGAAAAGTTGCCCGGATTTTTTATTTTTTGCCCTTGGATTTTAAATTTAATGTAAGAGAAAAATGCGTCAGTACACATCACATCCCGGCTACTCCATGTATATGTCGGATGACAAAAACCTTCAGGAACTGCTGAAGAAAACCATCAGGGAAAAAGAAATAACTCACGTTCTCGAAACGGGTACATTTCAGGGGAAAGGCTCTACCAGAATGGTAGCGGAGGCTTTCCTCGCCTTCAAAGCACCCGAGAAATTTGTGACTATTGAAGCCAACTATTTCAGCTGGGTAAAGGCAGTGGAGAATTTGAAACCTTATCCGTTCGTAACTCCTGTCTGGGGACTTTCACTGAACCGCGCCGAGGCGATAAAGTTTGTTGAAAATGATGAGATGCTTAAGAATGCCGACAAGTATCCTGACGTTTACTGCGATGGCGGTGAAAATCCCCACCAGTTCTACATCAAAGAGATAAAAGGTGAACTTGGTAACTCCCGGTTCAAGATTCTGAACAAGGTCTATGAGCGGAAGGTAAAGAAGGAGATGAAAGCGCATCACAAAGGTGATGACCTTCTCGTTAAATATTTGACTGAAATGAAGGGCAAAAAGCTTCTTGTACTTCTCGATTCAGCCGGTGGTGTGGGATATCTTGAGTTTAAAAAGACCATTGAAACCTTGAAAGATCACAGTTACCTTCTTATTCTTGACGATATTCACCACGTGAAGCACTACCGCAGTTACCAGGATGTAAAGAATTCGCCCGAATTCACAATCATTGGTGAAAACTACACGGGCGGTTGGGTTTTCGCCGAGAAGAAATAGTCCTCTACTTTAGATTCTGCAGTTGAGCCGCGAGTTGCGCGGCTCCTGGAAATTTGGGATCCGCCTGCAAACATCTTTGGATGTACATTTTTGCAGAATTGTAATCTTTCAGATTGATAAAAGCCCCTGAAAGGTTGTATAGTGTCTGGGGGTCATCCCCTTTATAGTTCAGGCTTTCAAGCAACCACCTCTTGGCTTCTTCCGGTTTCCCGTCATTCAGTGCCAAAATACCAAGCCACTTCGTCGAAAATGCTTCCGGCTTCACACCGTAACTTTCTTTAAGCACGTCCGCGGCCTTCGTGTAATCATGCAATTTCATTAAGGCGTTGGCATACGCGTTGTAAAATTTTGGCAGGTAGTGGAACTGTGCGATCAACACCCGGTATTCCATCTCCACAGACTTTGCATCGCCCAGCCCTATAAAATGATCCGCGGCGGATGAATGTGCCGCGTCCCAGTTGATCTCACCGCGCGCCGACCTGATGGCGAGTGAGTCGACAAAATCCAATGGTTTCCTGAGCTCTTCAAGCTTATACTGTTTTCCGCTTCTGTTAAAAGGCCACTGGGAAGTGATGCCCGCGAGGCGGTAGAAGGCTATTACCGAGTCAAGCCGGGAGAAGGGGAAATTCATTTTAACGAGGCTGTCAAGCGTGGTTGAACCGGGTTGAAACGCGGGCTGATCTTTAATGAACCCACGGGAGGCAATACCTTCGAGGAAAATGTCTGCCAAAATGCTGTATCCCTTCAGGTTGGGGTGAAGGTGATCGGTCATCAGATCATTTCCTGTTATCATTCCCTTGGAACGGGAGGCGAAGACAGAATCAACTGCCACCAAACCAAAACCGTTTGCTGCTGCTTCTTCCCTGATGATCGTGTTGAACACTGATGGAGCCCTGAACCTGAGTTGGTCAAGATCTTTCGCTTTCATGAGTTGACCGGCGGCTTCAGTATACTTTCCCTCCGCGAACAACTCTTTCCCTCTTTTGAAGGCTTCGCCCGCACCCGAAAGTTCGGGGTAGAATGGTGATTGGTCAAGCAGGTTTGAAACCAGTGTTCCGGCAATTACAGGTATTCCCGCCTTCTTTAGCGAACTGAAAATTGATGCCAAATTGTGTCTGAACTGATCGACACCCGCATTATAGATGTCGGAATCGATCGGTACCAATTTGTCCTTCGCGAGTGACTCCATAAGCCCGGGAGCAGCCGGTGGCGCCTCAGTTCCTGAAAAAATAGAAGAGATCAGTTTCATCGTTCTGAGGTTGTTCATCGCGAGAATAAATCTGGTAGCCCAGGGTGAACCGCCGACGGCGGTAAGTGAAGCCGCTCCCATTGCGCCATAAAATTCATTATGCCCCGTGTAAACAAGCACCAGATCGGGCTTTTGTGCTATCACATCTTCGAGTATATCCAAAATTGCATAAGAATTAATAGCCGCAATACCTAAATTTACAACTTCAAACTTTTTCTGAGGATATTGCAGCTTAAGCTTCAATGCGAGGAACCTGGAGAATGAACCGTTCGGCTCATAAGGGAAGCCCGCGGCGCTGCTTTCACCGAGAATGAATATCCGCAACGTGTTGGGATCTTTCTCCGCTTTGAAAACATCGTTGATCGACTGAGGAACAAATGTCGCGCCCTTGAAGTACCTCCGGGTGAGATCGGGATTAAGGAACAGAAGTTTACCGTCACTTCCCGGTACCGGTATAAAAGCGGGGTCAGGTGCTCCGTAGCCAACAACCCTCAACGACACTTCAATCAGGGTGAAGAGGATGAACGGCGCGAGAACTGTAACGAGATAAAATCCAACAGGGTACTTCTTCTTTTCCATTTGTGCTTTGTCAATTTGTAGAAAACGGGCAAGCAAAATTCGTGAATTATTGACTATTAAAAAACCTAAAATGTTATGAAAATAAACCGGCTCTTATTCGGAACAGTTACAACGCTTCTCCTTTTGTTTCAATCTAACGCGCAAATTAACAAGGATGTGGTGGCGAAGATAGGCGACAGGGAGATAAGCTCACGTGAGTTCGTTCTCCGCTACGAATTGACTCCCAAATTCATCCCGCATGTAAAGGGAGCGGTCGACGCGCTGAAAGAAGAACTGATCTATACAGTTGCGGCAGAAAAATTGTTCGCCCTTGAAGCGGAGCACCTCAGGCTTGATACGATAAAAGATGTTGCCAAAAGAATTGAGCAGTTCGAGAAGATGTTCGCGCTTGATGCCCTGTTCAAGATTGAAATAACTGACAAGATCGACCAGTCGCAGCAGACACTCTCGAATGAGCTGGCAAAAGCTTTAACGAAGGTCAGGGTTAAAGCCATCAGGAATCTCGACAGTGAACAGATCAAAAATGTTTATGACTTCCTCCGGAACGGGATACCATTCGATTCCCTGTTCCAAAGCATTTATGGCGATGAACGGGAGAATAGCGAACTGACAATGACTTACGGAATGTTTGACCGTGACATTGAAGATCTGATCTATTCAACAAAACCGGGGGAATTCACCGGACCGGTTCAGTTCAATGAGATGTGGTACATCTTCTATATCGACTCGAAGCGTGACACCGTAATGAAAGACTCAAAAGCGATTGAAAATGAGTTCGCCAGGGTAAAAAAACTGTATGTCGACAGGATGACTGAAAAATATTATAAAGCCTTCAAGAAGGAATTTTTCAAGGGGTTAAAGGTGACCACCGATGCAAACGCCCTCAATTCACTTTCAGGTAGATTGTATGAAGTGCTTGCCGAAGCCGTTAAGAAAGATTCGGGTATCGCCTCGGCAATACGGAATGGAGTGCCCTACAACCTCGACGGGGATTATTTCTACAAAGCTAAAGTAAAAATGCCCGCTGACTCAGTCTCCGCGGCATATTTTACGCACGAAGGTATAAGCTACCCGGTAAGCGAATTTATCTATTTCCTGGCGGGTGACGGGAGGACGGTTGAGTCGGTTAACCGTGACAAACTGGCAATAAAACTCAGGAACTGGACCCGTGATTTTATCGAATACGAGTTGCTCGCGAAAGAAGCTTTCAAAAGGGCGTTGCACAAGATCCCTGATGTGAGACGTGAATTTAACATCTGGCGCGATTTCGTACTTTCAAACGCGTACCAGATGCTCTATGTCGATTCAGCGAAGATCAGCGACACGGAAGTTATGGATTATTTTATCCGTCGTAACAGTGGTCAGTCGGGTGGAGTTAATATTAAATTGATCAGGGCGATAAGCGAAGATCTTGACAAGTTATCGGAGCTTCTGGGTAAACTTGATGCCGGGGAAGACTTTGCCACTCTCGCTGCCGCGATAAACGGTGATAAAAACGACGAAATAAATGGCAATTCCGGTGAGTTTATACCGGCTGTCGACTACGGCGAGTCGGGAACGATCGCGCTAAAGCTTAATCCCGGGCGTGTATTCGGTCCCGTTAAAACGGGTGATAAATACATGATACTAAAACTCGTGGATAGAAGAACGGGAGATATAGCCTTCAGTCAGGATTATGAGGCGGTGAAAGACAAGTTAAAGCGTGACCTCGGATGGCAGAAATATTTCAAAGCCATTACGGAAAACACCGCTAACCTTGCTATCAGGTATAATACTCAGATCGACATGGAGAAAATTAAAAGTCTAAAGGTAACCGAGACCAACTCCTTTTACTACAGGTACATGGGGTTTGGCGGAAGGATCACTGCTTTCCCTATGACGAAGCCATACACCGAGTGGGTTGAGTCGTGGCAAAAGCAAAAGCAGCTTAATCCGTGATCATTCTTCGGGTGTAAAGCCGGTCTTGGTATTAAATGCCTTGATCATCTTCCATGTGGCAAATGAAAAGAAAGGCGCCACAAACATATCGATGCTGTAGTGGACGTGCTGCAGGAGTATGCAGGTTGCCATAATGGCAGCAAGCGCCAGTATTATCGCTTTCTTCTTTTTATCGTGCACTACAAAACTCAGAAGCACGATCACAGAAAAATGACCCGAGAAAAAGAGGTCGTGCTTTAATACAATATCCTGACTTAGTTGCGAGATGAAAGGATCGTAAAGGGGGATGAGCGTCTCCGGTGCCTTTAACGGCAGAAGTGACATGCTTATAAGTCTGGAAGCCAAAAGGAAAAAGTACGCCTGAAAGCCCATCATAAGTCTTACAGGTCTGCTCGAGAGGTAGTGAAACGTGAGAATCACCGCGCCATACAGGGCGATGAATGTCCACCACGTCATATCGACCGGAGAAAACAGGCTGAGAACTGGATCTTTGAAACTGAATCCTTCTCTGTATTCATTCCAGACCAGAACTTTTCCCGCTGTCCAGGCGAGAAGGAGACTAAAGGCAAAAGTGGCGATGAAGTACCATTTGAATGATTTACCGGCAAACGCGTTTTTCCAGGCAGCAATGGCACCGGTTGGAGAGCTTTTAATACTAATTCCTCACAAATTTATAATTTTTACCATGCAAATATAACAAGCGGTCGGGAAGTGAGTTCTCAATCGTTTTTTCAAATGTTAGAAAACAATTGTCGTTATTGGCAATTCTTTGATCAGAGGTGGCTAATAATGAATAAAAACGCATAATTCTTACGGTATAATTTTTGATGCAGAAAACCTCGGGATCATCTGTTGTTTTCCGGCATCTTCACCAAAGTAAAAACATTTTCAGGAGTGAAAATTGATCGACAGAAGAGATTTTCTTAAACTTTCGGGTTTGGCACTCGTGGCCATCGGAAGTGGTGCCGGATTAAAAAAACTTTTTGGGAGAAAAGAGCGTCGTGATATAACACTTGCCGCCATGCTTCCGGATGACCATCGCGTTATCGCGCGGGTTTTAAGCGAACTGGCGGGTGAGTCGGGTATTGCCCTCGATCCTTCTCGCGCCCTTTTACTGGGTGAAGCCTCCCTGACGGGTAAGTTAAGACCGGCGGGATTCCGTACCGGGAAGGTGGAAGAGCCTGAATACGTAATTTCACTCTCCAGAATTGCCGGAGGCAACACATCCGATATTTTTATTAAAACGGACCAATACGGGATTCTTTCACCGGAGGCGGCTTTTTCAAGATCGCTGAAAGCACTTCGTTCTGAATTGAAACAGGTTCCCGCTTCCGTAATGGTCACACTTCGAACTGTGAGGCAGGGAAGCATTGGCGGAGAAAGATACGCCGTCATCGGCTCAGAGGGGAAAGAGATCGAAAGGGTTCCTCTTTCCGGCGCGGTGAAAGAGATAAATGTCTACGGAGGGAATGTTATCGCGGTCGGAGGGGGTCGGGCCCGGGTAAAACATCACGGTTGTAAACATGGTATTTGCTCTAAAATGGGGCACGCGGCCATCGCGGGGGATGTAATTGCCTGCGCTCCGCACAAAATGACGATCACAATAGTGTGACATGTTAAACAAAATTTTTCAGAAAAGGGCTTTGGCCTTTGCCGCTGTTTTTGTGCTCTTTTTCGTGACAGGATTATGGATAGGAGGGGGAAAAGATGAACTGCCAAAAGTAAAACTGATGAGACCAGCTCTCGGTACCGTGGTTGAGATCACAATCAAAAGTGATGATTCGCTTAAGATTAAAAATGCTTTTGACGCGGCGTTCGCTGAGATCGAAAGGATAGACTCGGTATTCACCGATTATAATGATTCGAGTGCCGTGGGGTTGATCAATATCGCGAAGCCGGGTGACATTGTTACCTCACATGAAGTGGCGCGACTGATCAAGCAGTCACTTGAGCTTTCAATGGCGACAGGAGGCGCGTTTGATATTACAGTGGGGGGGCTGATGAAACTGTGGGGATTCAAAGATGAAGCGATGCACATTCCTGCCATCGATTCCCTTAAAGAGGTTAAATCAAACGCCGGTTGGGAAAACCTTTCCCTTGTAAATGACACTGTCATAAGAAAAAAGAGAGAATTAAAGATCGATCTTGGCGGAATAGCCAAAGGATACGCGGTTGACAAGGCATGGGAAGTTCTGGAGGGGATGGGGATTCAGAGTTTTCTGATCAACGCGGGAGGCGAGATCAGGTGTAAGGGTGAAGGATGGACCGCGGGTGTGCAGGATCCATCCGATCCAGGTCTCGTCAAGTTGGTTATCGCTCCAAAAGATAAAGCTATTGCCACTTCCGGTGATTATCAGAATTATTTTGAAGTTGACGGAACAAGGTATTGCCACATTTTTGATCCGGTGTCAGGATTTCCGGCAAAAAAGGTGGCTTCCGTAACGGTTTTGGCTAATGATGTTGCAACCGCCGACGCGCTTGCCACAGCTCTTTTTGTCGCGGGCCTTGAGAAAGGCGGGGAGGTCATGAAAAAGTTTCCCGGGTGTGAATACATTGTAATTGATAAAGCCGGAAAGCTGCATTTCAGCGCCGGAGCGGGCAGATATCTGCTTAAATAAATAGCAACACGACTATCATTGAAAAACGCGGCAGAATTGCGGCTCACTGAACAGAAAAAATGGAAGTTTTTCAAGAAGAAGGAATAGTATTAGAGAAGCACGGCGATGTGGCGGAAGTGGCCATTGTTGAAAAAGGTGACTGCGACTCGTGTGCCGCCAAACCATACTGTGTTTCCGTGGATAACTCGTGCTACTCAAAACTTACAGTGTTAGACAGGCTTAACTCGAAACCGGGCGATGAAGTGGTAATCGAGGTAAAAGGCTCAGATCTTCTGAAGGCCGTGATTATGGTATACGGAATACCACTATTTTTGTTCATATTTGTAATTGGAATTATTATTTATTTCCTTGGAGATTCCCCTTCAAAGGAAGTGGTGGGTTTTATCGCGGGTGTGGGCACCCTTCTGATCTATCTTGGTGTGATGAACAACCGGATAAATCGTGCCCGGGTTAAGAAGTCGAACCTCCCTAAAACCATAAAGATTAAAAAGTCATTTCAGTAAGTGGATCACTAAGAACGGTAGATCAATGTTTAAAATAGTTTCGGCGCGGTTTCTGGCTCCTGAGATCAAAAGATTTGAGGTAGAAGCGCCCAAAATAGCTGCCAAGAGAAAAGCAGGCCAGTTTGTTATTGTAAGAATTTCGCATCAGGGAGAAAGAATTCCCCTTACCATCGCTGACGCTTCGGTTGAAAGGGGAACGATCTCCATAATCGTGCAGGGGATCGGGAAGACCACAAAAGAGATCAACACTCACGAAGCCGGCGATTATTTCATGGATGTGGTCGGACCTCTCGGAATACCCTCACACATAGAAAATTTTGGAACTGCCGTCAGCATCGGTGGAGGTGTAGGCACGGCGATCGCTTTTCCCACGGCGAAGGCACTTAAAGATGCAGGGAACCACACCATTTCAATTATCGGCGGCAAATCAAAAGAGTACGTCATTCTTGAGAATGAACTCCGCGATATATGCGATGAAGTTTACGTTACCACTGATGACGGAAGTTATGGTTATCACGGTTTTGTTACCGGACAATTGAAAGACTTGATCGAATCGGGGAAGAAGATCGATTTTGTACTCGCCATCGGTCCCATCCCGATGATGAGGGCGGTCGCGGAAGTAACCAGACCGTACGGGATCAAGACCGTGGTAAGTCTTAATCCCGTTATGGTTGACGGCACAGGGATGTGCGGCGGTTGTCGCGCGGTTGTGGGTGGAAAAACTGTGTTCGTATGTGTTGACGGACCCGAATTCGACGCGCACGAAGTTGACTTCCCGTTACTCATGAAGCGGAACAACACATACAGGCATGAAGAACACGACGCTCTCGAACGTCATGTATGCAATATCGACAAGCAGTATGCCGAAGCGGTGAACACAAATTAATATCCTTACAAAAGAGAACCAATGGCACAGTTAACAAAAAAAGAGAGGATGCAGATCCCTCGCCAGGCAATGCCCGAGCAGGATGCCAAAGCACGGAGCGCCAATTTTCTTGAAGTTAATCTCGGTTTTACCGAGGAACTCGCGCGTCTCGAAGCCGAAAGATGCCTTCAGTGCCCGAAACCCAAGTGTGTTGAGGGATGCCCGGTGGGCGTTCAGATAAAAGATTTTATTCACCTCGTTGCTGAAGGTGATTTTCTTGGAGCGGCATCCAAGATAAAGGAAAACAATGTGCTCCCCGCTGTTTGCGGCAGGGTATGCCCTCAAGAAGAACAGTGTGAAGCTGTTTGCGTGACAGGTGTAAAAGGGTCATCAGTCGCGATTGGAAGGCTGGAAAGATTTGTAGCCGACTATGAGCGCCGTACTGTGGGTATCCGTCCCGCTGATCTTAAACCAAAGACCGGAAAGAAAGTGGCGATCATCGGCTCGGGCCCCGCGGGCTTAAGCTGCGCCGGTGAACTTATTCAGCAGGGGCACGATGTCACTGTTTTTGAGGCACTCCATGAGCTTGGTGGTGTTCTGATCTATGGAATTCCTGAGTTCAGACTGCCTAAAGAGATAGTTCATGCCGAAGTGGAGGCACTTCAAAAGCTTGGTGTCGAGTTCAGAACAAACGCCGTGATCGGGTTTACAGATACAGTTGATGAGCTTATGACTCAGGAAGGGTACGACGCTGTTTTCATCGGTGTCGGTGCCGGTCTGCCTTACTTCATGAACATCCCCGGAGAGAATTACAACGGAATTTACTCGGCAAACGAGTTTCTTACCCGCGTTAATCTGATGAAAGCTTACAAATTCCCCGAATATGACACACCCGTTTTCGACGTGAAAGGGAAGAATGTCGCTGTTTTCGGTGGCGGGAACACTGCCATGGACGCTGTAAGAACCGCCAAAAGGCTTGGCGCCGCGCACGCGTGCATTATTTACAGAAGAAGTGAAGTTGAGATGCCCGCGAGACTCGAAGAAGTTCACCACGCGAAGGAAGAGGGGATCGAGTTTATCATGCTCACAAATCCGCTCGAATTCCTCGGTGATGATGCCGGTTGGTTGCATGGTGTTAAACTTCAGAAGATGGAACTCGGCGAACCTGATGCTTCAGGCAGAAGACGCCCCGTGCCGGTTGAAGGCTCTGAATATGTAATGCCGATAGATATGGCGGTTATCGCCATTGGCAACGGTTCAAATCCAATTATCAAGAAGACAACCCCGGAACTTGAGTTCAACAAGTGGGGGAATATTGTGGTTGATCAGGAAACGATGAAGACCTCGAAGAAAGGTGTCTTTGCCGGTGGTGACATTGTCACCGGTGGTGCAACGGTAATCCTCGCCATGGGTGCCGGCAGAAAAGCCGCCCAGGCCATTGATGAATATCTAAGAAGTAACTAACTTCCTTGAAAGTCTGAGTCCGGTGATTCCTTACCCGGATGTTTCCGCATCTCAGACACACTCTTCATAAAAATTGAGGGTGACATTCCTGTTGACTGCTTGAAAACTTTGGCAAATGTCACCCTGTTGTTAAACCCCGCAAGGCCCGCTATACCATCGATCGAAAGGTTCTTTGCCTCTTCCGAGTCGAAAAGTCTTATCGCGGCTGCAACCCTGTGACCGTTTATGAAGTCGGGAAAATTCATCCCGTGTTTTTTCTTGATGGCTTTTACAAGATAGGTTCTGTTCGTCCCAAGCATCTCCGCGAGTGAAACAACAGTAAGGTCGGGATCGAGATAGACCTTGTTTTCGCTTACAAGTTTATCCAGATCACGGGCGATATCAGAAAGCTTTGTGTCATCCACGTCTTTTTGCTTCTTCTCTTCAGAGTCATTCTTTACCTGTGCTTCCTCACCTGTGTCAGGCGGTGACAATTCCGGCGTTGGAGTTGTACCGCTCCATGTAAACGAGTAGGCTATCTTAAGGTTCTTTTCCACTAATATCCGGTTCGTCCTCTTCAGTTTCGTGTAATACAAGTAAAGTATAATCATTGAGGAGAGGAGGATGGCGAGTATTATGATGTAAAGGATCCGTTCACGTTCGAGGCCTGATATGTGCTTTACCGCGAGAACATAGTTGTGTTCGGCAAGCAGATACATGATCTTTGAACTGTTAAGCAGGGAATCTGATTTCGTTCTTTCGAGTGAATAAAGCGTGAGATATTTGTTGGCGTCTTTGTAGTTTCCGAGGGCGGTGTAAGTGTCGGAGAAAGCCTTGTAGAGGTCAATCTTGTATTTAAGATCAGGGTACTTTTTTTCAACTTCTTCCGATTTTTCGAGATACTCGATTGATTCCCTGAATTGTCCCCGTCGGTAGAGTATAATTCCTTTTCCCGTCAGGAGTCCCGGTAACTCATACGACGTCTTAAAATAGTTCGAGAATGTTATCCCCGAATCACAAAATTTTTCAGCCCTGTCAACCTCACCTTTCAGGAGGTTGGTTTCCATTAACTTTCTGAAGATATAAGGGAGGCCGGCTGAGTCAGCGTAGATTGCTTTTACCCGTTTGAGATGCGCGAGAGAATTCAGGAAGTGCTGCTTGGCAGCGTTGTAGTTGCCAAGCCCAAGTTCGACCAGACCGAGATTATTCTCGATAATGCGATAATTGAATGTCGTATCAATTTCAGGGAAGAGGTTCTTGATCTTAAGGTAGAGGGTTTTAGCCTGGTTGTACTCCCCCGCGTAGTAGTGCATGTCGGCAATCAGTTGCATGGGAGAAAAGAGGTCTTCCTTGTTCCCATTGCTCTCAAGCAGATCACGTGCTTTAAGGGCATATATCATGGCGGAGTCAGCCATCGAATTGTCGCGGAAAGCGATCGCCTTAAAAACATAAGCATGGGGCAGCATCTTCTTTTCGCCTGACTCGTTTATCAGCATTATCGCCCTGTCAAGCATTCTGATCTTTTCGCTGAAACCGTGAAACCTGTACGAATGGATCAGCACTTTGATCTCAAGAGTCCTGTCAGGAAGCCCGGCAGAGACTTTCAGTAACTTGTCGCTCAATTTCCTTCCGTCATCATATGCCGAGGTGTACAAGATCGCGATCAGTTGCTCTTCAAGCTGTTCCCGGGTGTCTTCATCACCGGTCTCTTTCAGTATCGCGATGATGCTGTCGGCGGTTTTCTCAACCTGTGGGAATGCCGGGAAAGAGATCAGAAACAGTAATAAAAGTAACTTTTGCATGGTTTGGTTTCGGTTAAAAGCGATCAATTTATAACTGCAAGTTACAATTTTATAAAGATTTTACCTGCATGAAATCGCGTCTTGGCAATGGGGTCTCCATTCAAACGGAAATCAGATAAAATTGCGCAATTTTATCATACTTGGCGGGTATTATTCTATTAGCTTATAGTAATTTTCATCCCGGTGACTCAAATATTTCCGGGTTTCAGCCCGGGGTATCTGATATTTAATCGACTTTAATCATTTTTTTAAATCAATTTGGTGTTCCCATGCGATCCACATTTCTATTCAGCATGCTGACAGTTATTCTTCTCGGTTCAACAAGCTATGGACAAATTAACTACATAATGGAGAAAACCACCGGCACGTATGTCCCCCTCACCGGCGGAAAAAACTTCAAGTACATCGTTAATCCTGCTTTTCTGGATAATAACTTTTCGCTCGCCACCCCGATAGGTTTCTCATTCAACTACAATAATGTGGTTTATGACACGTTCCAAGTCGCGACGAATGGTTTCATCCGGCTGGGTTCGGGTCTGAACGACGCGGGAACGGATAATTCATTGAACAGGCTGGTCAGAAGGCTGATAGCGCCGCTTTGGGATGATCTTGTTCCACAAGACACGAACAGTATTCAGTACCTCACTACCGGAACTGCTCCTAACAGGGTGCTTTCCGTGGATTTCAGAGCAGTGAAGTGGAGCACCGCCACCGGGTACTCGAGCTTTATGGTTAAATTCTACGAGACAACAAATGTCATCGAGTTTATTTACGGAACAATGAATCCGGGTTCATCCGTTTCATACACGATTGGTCTGAACAGCAATCAGCCAATAACCGCGTCAGGATCTGCCACGGGCACTAATTCAATGCTCTCAATCAATCTGGGCGCTGACTCATTGAATCCCTCATATATGCAAAACACGTGTCTGAGCTATGATAATATCCCCAGATTGCCGCTACCCGGAACGGTTCTCAGGTTCACTCAGAATAACACACCAATCGCCCCCGGAACTTACACCGTAGGCGTGACCGGCGACTTCAAAACCATCAGTGACATGGCGGTAGCATTAAACACCAGAGGAATCACGGGACCAGTAACGTTCCTTATTCAGGATGGTACCTATGATGATTTCTTGTATCTGGCACTGATAAACGGTACTTCAGAAACAAATACCGTTACAATCAAGCCCGTGCCGGGTGCCACGGTGACACTCTCACCCACAAACGGTTCCTTCTCGACAAATCAGATTGGTCCCTTCGCCGGGGAGAGTATTGTCAGATGTGCCGGTGTGACATGGGTGACAATTGACGGGCTAAAGATCGTTCAGAACCCAGTAAATATTGGTGCCACCGCGAGGTATGAGAACGGGCTTTGCGTAACGTCATCAAACGTGCCATTAAACGCGGTCACAACGTACACGGGTTCAAAATTCAACACGTTCAAGAATCTTACGATTGATATGAAGTCCGGATTGTCAGTTGCCACTTCCTCGAACACAACCGGTATCATGTTCGGCGGGCAAGGGTTAAATAACAGTGATTCAACCGTTGCTTGCAGTTACAACACCTTTCAGGATGTTTCGATCCGTGATTTCGGTTCAACGGGTATTTATATGAACGGTGTTCATGAGAACGCGCCCGACATCAGCAACAGAATTACCGCCTCGACAGGGAGGAATTATATCGGCGACCTTTCACTCTCGGTGACCTCCGGTTTTCTTTCTGCCAACGGTATTTTCGCGTACAAGCAGAAAGATCTCACTATAGAAAAGACCGATATTTCCAATATTCAGTTATCTATCTTTTCCGGTGGGTTCTGCTACGGTATAAACCTCAACCAGATCGATGACAACACCTTTGCGAATCATGGTAATATTCTAGTCAGGAACAACCGTATATCCAATATTAAAGTGTCCCCTGCCGAAACATCTCCGACCACAGCATCAGGTACGGTTTATGGCATTCTGTGCAACAGGACAAAACCGGGTTCAACGGTTAATATTAACGGAAATGAAATATTTAATCTCGAATCGAACACTCCCTCGAATCAGTCAAGAATTGGCGGGATAGTATACAGCGGCGGTTATCCGGGCGAGACTGCATCAGGCATCATCGCCAATAATGTGATCAGCGATCTGAAAGCGTCAACCTCGGCTTCACCTCTCGTCACTATAAATGGCATCGAAGTCAAATCAGGCAACGGTAACAGCACTAATGTTACAGTCGCGAACAACACGGTTTATCTCAATGCTTTTGTGGCGCCAAATGTTCAGGTTGTTAATTCCACCTGCCTTTTGATCGGAAATGTCGGCACAGGTAAAATAGATATGAAGAACAATATTTTCATCAACGACGCCATCGCGGGCAGTAGCGGGAACGGAATCGCGACCTCGTTACGTTCCGATCTGGCTTCAAACTTCTCTAAATTGTCAGATGAGTCAAATTTTAATCTTTACTATCAATACTCGCCGGCAACCCATAAAGGCATTTCCTATGTTGCTAATGTATTAAACAAGACTCTCACGGAACACATAATTTATCTCTTCAAGGCCGCAAATACAGGAACGAAGGATTATAACTCGATCTACTCGAGCGTCCCGTTTATCAACTCGACCGTGGCTCCCTTTAATCTCAGGATCAGCACCACTTTGGCAACTCAGGCAAGTAACGCGGGAGTGCCCGTGCCGGGCGTGCTCACTGATCTTGACGGTAACGCGAGAAGCCTGACAACTCCCGATATCGGCGCGTTTGAGTTTAGCGGCATCGACAACGATCAGACTTCGCCATATATTTCTGTAACAAAATTGCCTGACGTTCTCCCGACAGGTCAGATGCTGACCTTTAAGGCAACTTTCCGGGACAGAAATGGAGTCGCTTCAGCCGGAAACGCCCCCAAAGCTTTTTACAAGACCACGAAGGGCTCGACTTACCTGTCGCAGGCCGGTGTGCCGGTCGCGGGTGACTCACTTCAGTTCACAATCGATCCGGCACTTGTAAACGCCGGCGCGAGTGATACATTGCTCGTTTACGTGGCGGCACAGGATAATTATTCAACTCCGAATGGCGGAACATATCCTTATGGCGGCGGAGCGATCAATCCTCCGGGTGGCACACCTCCACAGACACTTTTTGAAGTGCCGATTCAGGGGGCGCCTCTCTCCGGAAATTATACTGTCGGATTGGGCGCCTTTAACCGGATCACCGGCAAGAAACTCTATTTTGAGCACTCACGCGACGGCGAACCTGTACTAATGGAGAACGGCAGCCCCTATTCCGGAGCGCAATTTGCGGTCACTTCAACAGAGGCTGTTTACGCCACGCTTTCACAGGCGATAAATGATTATAATGTCAGAGGCATCTCGGGTAACACAACTTTTATCCTGCTCGATACGGGATACACCTCGCTTTCGTCATACACCATATCGACCATATCGGCATACCTGCCGAACCCCGGCGCGAAATTGGTTATAAAGCCGGGCGCTGGGGTTAACACGACTCTGCGGACAACTTCGAATGACCCCGTGTTCGTTATCCGGAACTCTTATGTCGAGATCAACGGCTCGAATACGCCGAACGGAACCACAAGAAATCTGACGATAAAGAATAACGGCAGCAATTCCAACTCCGGTGGTATCTACGCGAGGGGAAGGGGGCTGAGTTTCACCAATCTGAATGTGGCATGCGCTGACTCGTCGGTCGGTTTCGGTGTGACTCTTGATAGCTCACAGGTAGCGACGTTGTCAAACATTAGCATAAACACCGCCACACGGGGGATAGTAGTGCAAAATGCTTCAGACACGTTAACCATAACCCAGAATGTCATCGGAAGCTTAAATGATGGCTCCAGGATCAGCCTTGAAGGGATCGTGGTCGCGAACAGCGCGAACTACACCATTTCGGAGAACAAGATATTTGGCTTGAAGGCAAACGGAAACTCGACCGTAACCGGGATAAACATCGCGAACAGTACCGCCGGATCAACACCCATAAAAGGCGTGATCGACAGGAACCACATCTACAGTCTGAGACACACAGGGGTTGATAATGCTCAGGCGGTAACGGGTATCTGGCTTGCTCCCAACAATTCCAACTCACAGATATCCGTCACAAATAATGTTATCTCAGACGTTTTTTCTGGCGCGAGAAACAGCATATTTAGTTCGTCGCGCGGTATCTATGTGCAGAACGGGAACGTAATAACAATAGTTAACAATTCGATCAGGATGAGCGGTCAGATCACCTACAACTCAACCGGTGCATCTTTCTCATCTTGTATCGTATTGCTGAGCAGTGGTTCGACAGGCATAACGGTGATGAACAACATCCTCTCGAACCAATTGAGCAACCCGGCGGGGATAAACGGGACACACTTCGCCTTTTGGGCGGCAGCTTCCTCGGTATTGTCGAACTTCAATTTTAATCTGTTTGACGTGTCACCCGCGTCCGGAAAGTTGATGTATCTCGCGGGAGCCTATATTAACAACAGGGACAGTATTCGCACGCTAACGGGCAAGGGTGATTTTACTTACACCGGACAGCCAGTTTTCGCGGATACTCTCACTCTCGAGATCAACGCTCAGGATCCTGAAGCCGCAAATACCGACGGTTTCGGCTATCCGCTTGGATTGGCGACTGATTTCCTTGGCACTCCAAGAAGTACCACTGTCGCCGCCGGTCCTGTCGATCTTGGTGCTTATGAATACAATCTTGATGTCGAGCCTCCGCTTGCTTACCCGAATCCACCACCTGCTCCAAATGGGCTTTCGACTTACACGCTTAACGGAATCGTGATCGCTCAGATACAATGGGGTAACACAGGTACGCTCCCCTCGAACATGGCGTTGGCTTACTATAGTGATGATCCGCTGCAGACAGAGGATATTCAATATTATCACGGAAAATGGAAATTAGTCCCCACTGGTGGATCAGACTATACATTTACATTCCGTAGCAGACTTCTGCCGGGATCGGTTGGGGCATCCGATACTACACGGCTCAAGTCAGTGGTCTTCACCGACAGGTGGTATCTGACGGGAAACTCGACAAAGATACCGGGATACATTTCAACCTCAGGTCTGACAGGAGGGGGAATATACAGCCTCGTGGATGCAAGATTTGTCGCTCCGGTACCCGCTTCACCCGCGAATAACCAGTTAGTCGAACCCCAGGTGACCCTCTGTTGGTCGAAAGCCAACTTCCAGATACCTGTGCTTGAAGGCTCAAAGGGAGATGTCGCTGATGGCGGCGCGCCCACAACATACAACATTCAGCTTGCTGGCGACTCGCTCTTCGCATCACCTGTTGTCTACAGTTCAACAGATACGTTCTATACTGTCTCCGGATTACCGGAGGGAACTGTAAGATACTGGAGAGTGGGAGTGACTGAAAAAAACTTTTTCTCCGGTTATTCATCCACGCTATCGATGAAGGTAAAACTTAATGCCCCGGCGAACCTCGCTGCAGTATCGAGCCAGTACAACCGGGTAACGCTCACCTGGAATGACAATTCCTCGGCAGAGACAAACGTGATCATCGAAAGAAAAGCAGGTGATTCAACTTCTGCCGGTAACTACTCCGTGGTCGCGACACTTCCGGCAAACACTGTGGCATTTATGGATACCACGGTAACAGGCTGCACGGGATACACTTACAGGGTAAAGATGACAAATGCCATTTCGACCTCTAACTACAGCAACCAGGCTCAAGTGGTCACTCTCGTACCGGTCGAACTGACCTCATTCAGCGCCGATCTGAACGGACAAAAAGTCATCCTGAACTGGGAGACCGCTACCGAAACCAATAACAGCGGCTATGAAGTGGAACGAAAGACAGGTGATATGTGGCAGTCTGCCGGTTTCGTGAAGGGATCGGGAACGGTAACGACGAAATCCAACTACGCGTTTACAGATGACCTTCGCTTCAAGAACATATCGGGTGCGGTAGTGTACCGGTTGAAACAGATCGATAACGACGGAAGTGTTTCATACTCACGTGAACTGTCTGTTGAAGTTGACCTTACACCGAAGGAATACGCCCTTTATCAGAACTATCCGAATCCCTTCAATCCGACGACTGTGATAAAATACGCTGTACCTTCTGACAGTAAGGTGTCTGTGAAGGTATATGCCCTTTCGGGACAGTTGATAAAGGAGATATTCAACGGTAAAGCGACTACAGGCTACCACGATCTTGAGTTCTCGTCATCAGGACTTGCTTCAGGAATTTATCTTTACGTAATCGATGCCACATCACAAACAGGCGGGAAGAACTTCCGTGAAGTGAAGAAGATGGTGCTTGTGAAATAAGTGTGAACTGTGACTCGCCGCGGCGAGGTGAACTGTGAAGTTTTAGTATGATGTATGATGTTTGAAGTATGATACTTCACCCTTCAGAGTTCACCCCTCACACTTCGAAAAAAGGCTGTTCCCGAGACGGGGCAGCCTTTTTGCGGTTATAACCCGCAAAAAGTCATAACTTTTTTGGGATTATAACCGCAGAAAGTTACAAAATCCTTCTGGTGAACTCAAACTTTATGCCGCGGTCGGCGGTGGAGGGTGACCATCTTTTGTTGTCGAGGAGGTCACGGAAGTCGAAACCGAGAGAGAAGCCTTCGGCGACTGCCCAGCGGATGCCGGCGTGAAGGTAGCCGTTCCCTTTTCCGAAAGTGGAAGTGGAGTTATCGTTAAATCCGAAATTGTACTCAAGCATCAGTGAAACGCTTGAACCGACTGTCTTTTCAACTCCGACCATCAGGTTGGTGAAATTGTCGCCATCCTTCTGCTCGAACGAATAATTTATCGCGCCGTGCAGGCTCAGATATCCAAGAAACTTGTAATTCTTGCTTACCGCCGCGAACAACCCGGGAGATTTTATCTCGTATCGTCCGTCATCAGAGAAGTATTGCCCTTTCCCTTGAAGGTCGGCACCAACGGTTATTGAAGGAAGATTCAGGCTTTCATCTATTATCTTGAACCGGATGTTAACGCCCGGGTATTTGTACCACTTCACATCGCCTGATCCGATCACATTTTCGCCGCCGTATGAAATACCGAAACTGAGGTTATCGAACACGCCGACATCAAGACGTGTCAGCAGAACGCCACCGGGCATAAGGTCGGATCCGACACTCACGTAACCCCTTTTCAGCACGCCCGCGGTGGGCATGTCGATCAGAAAACGGGGTTCGAAATCGAGTTTTTCACCCGCGAGGTACTGCGGAATTACGGGAAAATTGATTAAAAGTACGAGTATAAGGGCGAAAACCTTTTTCATCAGGCAATTTCCGATTTTTTTTGATGCGCTAATTTACAAAATAAAATAAGAATTAGTGTGCCCGTTGTGATTGACGGGAGGTAACCGGTCACTTGATCTCAAACTCAACAATGGATGGTTTGAGGGCATGTTCAGGCACCACGAGCAATTCCACTTTCCCCGGTTTTAATGCTTTCAGTTTTACCAAACCTTCCAAATTGCTCCCCCCGGCAGATTCGGTTAGCCCGGCGCCACTTCTGAACTCAAGTTTGAACGAAGTTTTCCTGAGAGGAGGGCGGAATCCGAGTCCATTCACCGGCACGACCTCAATTGTCACAGTATCGCCGGTCTTCACTTCCTTTGGCACTTCCGCCAGTGTAACCTCGTATATCGAAAAGAGATATCCGTGCAGCAGGAAGGCAATCACGGCGACCGCCACGATAGTGAAGGAAACGATTATAAATGTCATTCTTGTTCTCATATTGGATGTGCTGCCCTTTCCGTGTACGGGGAATTGGCACTGCAAAAATACGGTAAAAAGCAGATTTAAGGCTTAAAATGATTAACTTTAAAATCCGAAATTTTAGGACTTTTAATTTCGCGGGATTTCACCAAATTGCCATATTGGAACAATTCCGGATTTCTCCCTGTAATCTTTTCACGATGAAGACCCTTGCAAAAGTAACTGCGTTTTTTACGACTATCCTCCTTTTTTACGGATGTGGTTCCGCCTCCGTTGAGGAGACGAACACCCAAACCGGTACTCAGCAGGAAGTGAAGCGACCTGTATCACCGGAGCTCGCGCTCGAAAACTTCATCATCGCCACAGGATTTGAAGCACGGGACGAATATCTTCTGGCTGTTAATTCTCTTCTCACTGCATATCAGTTTGATCCCTCTCCCGGGATAAGTTACGCGCTTGCCAAGAATTATTACCTCCTCGGAAAGCTTTCGCAGGCACTTCCTTACGCCCGTGAAGCTGTTAAAGGTGACTCCCTCGAGAAGGAATACTATTACCTATTGGCAGATATCTATACATCCGGGAGACAGTCCGATGCCGCGGAAGCAGTTATCGCCGCGCTCGTGAAGCACTATCCCGGTGACTACAGCGCGCTCTACCGCCTCGCGAACATTTATGAGAAAGGCAAACCTCTCTCGGCAATAGAAGTGTATCAGAAGATACTTGAAGATGAACCCGAAGACTGGAACGCCTACATCCGCCTCGCGGATCTTTACGATAAAACCGGGAACAAGGAGAAAGCCACGGAAGTGATCGAGGAGTTCCTTCAGTACAACCCCTCGAGTGTTGAGTTAAGGCAGATACTTGTAAACTATTACATCGGTCTGAAAAAATTCGACAAAGCTCTCTTTCATATTGAGACGATTCTCCAGATATTCCCCGATAACCCGGGCGCTCTCGAGTCAAAAGCCCGCGTTTTTATAGAACAGAATGATTTTGTAGCCGCCTCGGCACCATATCTTAAACTGCTTGAAGCTCCCGGCACACGGCTCGATATGAAACTTAATATTGGAGTGGTCTATTTCGAGAAAGCTCTGGCTAACGATACACTTCTGAAAGTTGCCGATACCATCTTCACGGTTATAGAGAAAGACACGGTTAACTGGATCACTCATTTTTACAAGGGAGCGATCGCCACACTTCTTGGCGACACTCTTGCCGCGCGCGAAAGGTTTTTCCATGTGCCGGGTGACTCCTACATGTATCTTCAGGTGTGGCAAAGGATTGGCGGACTGGTTTATGACGCGAAGAAGTACAAAGCTGCCGTTTTTATTATGGAACGGGCGCATGACAACTTTCCTGATGACTTCCTGATCAACTTTTTCCTGGGGTTGTCGTACGCGTTGATGGGTGATTACGCGGGTTCAGAGCCGTATCTTTTCAAGGCGACTGAACTTAACCCGAACGAGGTGAACACGTGGTCGGCATACGCCTTCACTCTCGCCCGGTTGAAGAGGGATTCCCTTGCGGTCGAAACTTATGAGAAAGCTCTGGAGCTGGAGCCAAGGAATACCGAACTCCTTAATTCCCTTGCCATAGTCTGCGACGGAATGGGAAATCAGGTGAAAAGCGACAGTCTTTATGCCCTTTCCCTTCAGATCAATCCGAAAAACGCGCTGGCAGCGAACAATTTCGCTTATTCACTGTCTAAAAGGGGAGTCAGACTTGAAGAAGCACTTCGTTTGGCAAAGATGGCTCTGGAGATCGACCCTAACAGCCCATCATATCTTGATACTTACGGCTGGGTACAGTTCAAACTTGGGAACTACGATACCGCCAAGGTTTATATAGAAAAAGCACTCACGATGGACGGGAACAACCACGAGTTGCTCGACCACTTCGGCGACGTGCAGTTCAAGCTGGGGAACAAGCAAGAAGCACTGGTTTACTGGCGGAAAGCACTTGACATTAATAAAGATAACGAATCAATCAAAAGAAAGATCGAAAGAGGCGAAATTTGAAAAAAACACTCTTTATACTTATGATGATACTTCCACTCACTTTAGGATTGAGCGGATGCGCCACCCCGGTTGAATCGACCGATGATGATACAGAAATAGTGGATGGGAATATCAGACCTGAAAGGTTGATCAAAAAACTCGAGGCCAACAGGATGAAGGTGCGCACCCTTGCCGGAAAAGGTGAGATGTACGTACAGACTCCCGAGCTTGACAACTCCGCGTTCTTTCAGGCTATACTCAAACGCCCTGATTCACTGAATGTGAATGTTTTCGGTCCGTTCGGCATCGAACTGGCGAACGTGCTCCTCACGCAGAAGGAGTTCAAGTTTTACGAAGCCCTCAATAACACCCTTTACACGGGAAACGTTGATAACGTGGCTCTTCGGAACATCTTCAAAGTTGATCTCGGTTTCGAGGATGTCAGGGATGCCTTCGCCGGCATGGTGAACATGCAGCCCAGACTCTACACGCAGCCCACTGAATTCAAATTCGACAAAGGTTACTTCAACATCGCTTACACCGATAGCCTCTCGGGTAATGTCGTCACCTACAAAGTGAAACTCGAGGGTCTGAATGTGGAGTCGTACACGATTAAGACCAAAAAGGGGGAATTGCTGCTTGACGCGAAATATTCTGAATTCAAGCGGTTCGGAACAGTAATGCTTCCCCAGACAATTGAAGTGCGGGCTCCGAAGATGAACCAGACTCTGAAATTGGTCTATGAATCATTCGAACTCAACAAAGAGCCGAAGATCGAGTTCCTTCCACCCGCTGACGCTACACTTATTGAGTATTGATTTGGAAGACATGTCACCCGAAAACCATGCAGTAAAAATGCAAAAAGGCACACGAGGGCCAAACCCCGGGGTGTGGGTGATGGTTGTATTAATGCTGGTTGCTGCCATTACATTTGACGGACACAACCAACAGGGCGACATCAAGAAGAAAAAAGATGAACTCGCGGCGATCCGGGATGAGATAAAATCTCTTAAGGATGAGATCAGTAAAGCTTCAAAAGAAGAGAAAAAGACCTTTGAACTGATCGAAAAACTGAACAAGCAGGTATTTCTTCTCAATAAATTGGTAAACGGACTCCAGGCCGAAGCCGACGGCAAGACGAGGCAGATATCAGGGCTTGAGAAGGAAATTACTTCACTCGAGAAAAAGATAGAAGACCTTCGGGAGTTCTACGCCCGGTATGTGGTCGCGATGTACAAAGGGCTGATAAAGAACAAATGGCTCTACATCATAAACTCGGCTTCGCTTGATGAGGCACTGCGCCGATACCGTTACTTCCGTGCTTTCACGGAGAGAGGTGAGCAGGTGCTGGGCGAGTTCAAGGTATCGATCGACAGGCTGGAGTCGGCACGGACGGCACTTCAGTATGAAAAAAATGAAAAAGCGAAGATAATCGCCCTGAAAAAGGGGGAGGAAAGCGCGCTCGAAGGGAGCATTGAAGATCAGAAAGTCCTGCTGAAGGATATCGGCAAGAACAAGGATGCCCTGAAAAAGGAACTTGAGGCGAAAAAACAGTCTGAAAAGAAGATCGGCTCACTGATCGACAAGCTCATCCTCAAAGAGGAGAAGGCTAAAAAGGACAAGATCGCCAAAACCAAACCGCCCAAAAACCCGAAACCGAAGCCGAATGAGAAGGTCGCCGAAAAAAAACCTGAGCCGAAACCGGGCAAAAATGAGGAAGTAAAAGGCGCCGGTGTAGCTGACGCGGAAGATATAAGCGGCTCACCTGTTGAGGATTACGAAGAGGTGATCGTAACAGGCAAGGCATTCTCATCCCTTAAGGGCAACCTGATGAAACCCGTCTCCTCCGCCAAGGTTTTCAGAGGTTACGGAGAAAACAAAAATGAAGAGCTTAATACGGTAACTGTAAATTACGGAATCGATTTTAAGGTGGAGGGCTCGCAACCCGTTAAATGCGTTGCTGACGGCGTGGTTTCCGCCATTGAGTGGCTCCCGGGTTACGGTAGCGTTATCATCATCACCCACACCGAAGGTTACAGAACCGTTTACGGTCACCTCGGCACCATTTCCGTGCGAGAAGGTACAAAGGTACGGGGTGGTTCGGTGCTCGGTACCGTCGGCAGAAGCCTCGAAGGGTACATCTTCCACTTCGAGATCTGGAAAGGAAAGCAGAACCTTAATCCATCATCTTGGTTTTGATTTTTTATAATTAACCACCAAGTCACAAAGACACAAAGGACTTATGAGTCATGAGTTATGAGCGATGAGTGATTCACCGTTTCTCATCACAATTATCAATTAGCATTTTCTTTGTGCCTTCGTGCCTTTGTGGTTAAGACAACCAAATACAACAAAGACTGCATGACAAACGAATACAGAATGGCAAAGACGGGCAAACTGCTCATCGAGATACTTCCTGATAAATGCGACTTTTGCGGGTGCTGCGTGGGCGTATGCCCCGAAGACGCGATTGAACTGAAAGAAGCCGAAATATTTATAATCGACGAGCGGTGTACGAACTGCGCGAAATGCGTCTGGAGCTGTCCGATCGAGGTCATAAAGTTCAACAAGGAAGGGGTGGTGAAACGATGAAAAGATATTATGATGTGGTGGTTGTTGGCGGGGGTCCTGCCGGCTCGATGGCGGCAAGGTTCGCGGCTGAGCAAGGTGTTTCTGTCCTCATGCTCGAGAAAGATCGTGACATCGGTTACCCCGTCCGTTGCGGCGAAGCGGTAAGCCGTAAAGGGATCGAAGAGTTCATCGAACCCGATGAAAAATGGATCGCCTCGCACATTACAAAATTTTCAATGAATGCCCCTGATGGTACCGAAGTGGTGCTTCCACTCCCGGAAGAGGGTTATGTGCTTGAGCGTCGTATCTTCGACTACGAACTCGCGAAATCCGCCGTGAATGCAGGTGCCGAAATTCTCACCCGCGCTTATGTTAACGGACTCCTCTTCAATGGCGATGCCGTCTCAGGCGTGAAATTTGAATTCCGCGGTGAGCAGCACGAGGTCGAGGCGGATGTTGTGATCGCCGCCGATGGTGTCGAGTCACGCGTTGGTCGCTGGGCCGGAATAAAGACTCACATCGACTTCAGGGATATGGAGTCAGCCGTACAGTACACAATATCGGGTATCGATGTTGATCCCAATACCATCTATTTCCATTTCGGTAGCAAAGCGGCTCCGCAGGGGTACCTTTGGGTATTCTCAAAAGGGAGCCACTCAGCCAATGTTGGCCTCGGTATAAGTGGACTAATCGGTAAGAAGAAATCGGCACTTCAATATTTAACAGAATTCATGGAACGCACTTACCCCGATGCAGCCATCCTCACCTCGATCGCGGGGGGCGTACCGTGCAGCGTAACTCTTGAGAAGATCTCAGCCCCCGGCATCATCCTCGTGGGTGACGCTGCCCGGCAGGTGAACCCCCTCTCCGGCGGAGGAATAGCATCCGGCATGATCGGCGGCAGCATCGGTGGAAGAATAGCCGCTGAATCGATCAAGATGCGAAAACCTGAACACCTCCTGACTTACGATACGGCCTGGGCAGACCGCCTCGGCAACCGCCACGAAACCTTCGACCGTATCAAGAACGGCATCTACAACTTCTCCGATGAGAAATTCAACTCTATCGCGCGTTCCTTCGCGTCCGTCCCCGACCACAAACGCACCCTCGGCTCCCTTTTCCGCACTGCACTTATCCACAACCCCGGGCTGTTAATAGATGTGGCGAAAGTGTTTATTTGAAGTGTGAAGGGTGAGGGCTGAAGGGGGAGGTTTTTGGCTGAGGGCAGGGGGCTGAAGGCTGAAAATTCTAACCTGTATAGGGGTCGAATAGAACACGGATGAGACGGATTATACGGATTTCACAGATAGGATTTTAGCACGCGGATGCACACAGATTACGCAGATTAACGCTGATTAAGAAAATCTTTCTGCGTTTATCCGTGAAATCCGTGTATCTGCGTCCTTTAAAAATCCGTGTAATCCGTCTAATCCGCGTCCTAACAATCTATTTAATCCGTAAAAATCCGTATAATCCGTTTTATCCGTGTTCTATTGGATATTCAAACCATCTAAAACTTCACAGTTCACTCCGCCGCAGGCGGATCACATCTCACACTTCTTAAAACTCCAAGCTCACCCCAATCGAAGGGAGAACACCGATATTTCCGCCGCTGTCTTCGCGTTTTTCGCGTCTGTCCCAACGGTAGGCGAAGACATTCTTCCTGTTGTAAACATTCTGAACATCGATATAGGTGATAAGCGTGAACTTCTCGAAGAACCACTTCTTGTCAACCCTCAGATCGAGCGCGTGAGCGTCGGGCAGACGGGCGGTGTTATACTTCGAAACAAGCTGACTTCCGTCCGGTTCAAACGGCGTGTATGGCGCGCCCGATGAGAAACGGAATTTGAAACTTGCCTCCCAGCTTTCGTCAAATTTGTATCCACCCGAAACGCTAAGCAGCCACTCCTGATTGTACTTACCCGTTCTGGCAACACCATCAAGGGCAATGTTCTCGATCTGTGACCAGGTCAAACTAAGTATTCCATAGAACGGAATATCAGATAGTTTCTTCTGAGCGGAGAACTCTATACCTTTTGCAACGCCTGTTCCGGCGCTGGTGAGGGGCTCGAAGCCAAACGACTCGAAGTTGTTATCAGAACCTTCATATCCCGCGCCCGTGTTCGAAAGTACCACATACGGTCTCACGAGGCTGGTGGGGTAGTCCATGTATTTCTTGTAAAAGCCTTCAAGTTTCAGGATCGCGTCGTCGCTTACACGGTGTTCGATGCCGAGAACGTACTGATCAACCCTCATCGGTTTCAGATCGGTATTTCTTGTATCGGCGATCAGCCAAATGTAAGAAGGCGACTGATAATAAACACCCGTTGAGAAGGATATACCTGTCTCAGGGTTGAACTTGTACTCGACCGAGAACCTCGGGCTCAATCTCAATCCGCTTGTGATCCCGCTGAAATCATCTAATCTGAACCCGGCGTTGAAGAGGAGTCCCGCGGTGAAACGGTGCGTAACATTCGCGAAAGCGCTGTATTTGAAGAAGTTTTTATCAGTTTTCACTGAATCAACCGGGAGCTGCTCGCCGAACGAGGTTCTGAAGCGTGGCAGTTTCACATCAAAAGAAGTGGTGATGTATTCACCCTGAATGCCCGTTGTGAGCTCAGTGATCTTCGAGAACTGGTGGAAATACTCAAATTTCAGCTTGTTCTCTGCTTCCCTTGAAACGTTCAGGAAGATCGGATTCAGAAGTGAATCACTCTGTCTTGAATCGTAATCGATGAAATTCCTAGAAAGGGTGATCTTGTAGTAACCTTTTGGAAGAAGATTCGTGAAGGTCAGGCCAGTTCCGTACTGTACCTGGTTGCTTCCGAGAACGCGGGAGTTATCGTATCTCTGATCCTCGGTGTCGTTGAACCATCTAACATTATCAAAAGCACTGATAAATAGGTACGAGAGCTTCTGATTTTTGCTGACGTTCCAGTCATATTTTGCCAAAACGTCATAATATTCAGGAACGAAGCCGAAACCCGCTGCCTTGAAGATAAAATCGAGGTAGCTTCTTCTGGCAGAAAAGATGAAATTTGAGTTCTCTGAAAGTGGACCTTCGAGGTTAAGACCAAACTGAGAAGCTGAAATGGTTGCCTTTCCGCCAAGGCGGTCGGTTCTTCCGTCCCTGAGGTCGATCTTCAGTACCGATGACAATTTATCGCCATAAATAGCCGAGAAACCACCGGTGGAGAATACCGATTCCTTCACAAAATCAAGGTTTACAAACGAAAGTGGTCCGCCGGTTGCACCCTGTGAACCAAAGTGGTTAATGGTAGGCAGTTTCACTTCATCAAGCACATAGAGGTTTTCGAATGGGGCGCCACCTCTTACCACGAGGTCGTTTCTGCCTGCTGAAGCGTTTGCCACGCCGGGGAGGATCGAAAGTGCCCTGATCACATCCTCGAAGCCGCCGGGAGCGCGCCGCAATTCCTCATACGAAAATGAAGTGGTCGAGTTAACATCCGTTGGCGGGGTGTAAAAATAGTCGGAAGTGATGGTAACATCTTTCAATTGGAGCGATGTCTCCTCGATCTGTATCGAGAGTTCAGCCGGTTTTGTATTGGTAACCGTCACATCTGAGAGGGTGATGGTGGCAAATCCCACGGCTGAAACCCTCACCTGGTACGAACCAGGCTGCAACCCTTCGATGGCGAATGTGCCATCCTCGGCCGTTGTAGCTCCTTTTTGAGTACCGAGCACCACCACAGTGGCAAATGGCACGGGTTGTTTCGAGGCAACATTTGTCACCTTACCTTTAATTATTCCCGATGCCGGAGCGGCAACGGCAATTGTTGTCACAAAAATCAAGAATAATGCTAATGCTTTAATAGTTCTCATATTTACCTTGTTTTAACTACTTTTCTAACTTTCAGAAGTGAAGATTAGTTCAAGATTCAGAAGTGTGACTCCCCGCGGCGAGGTGAACTGTGACCCGCCTGCGGCGGAGTGAAGTTTTTGTTGCCGGCAGGACAAACAACCCCGCAAGGGGTTGCCCTCCCCGTAGGGGAGGAATGTTGGTAGGACACAATCATATATTAAATTGCGCCCCGTAGGGGTGCTACCTTTTTTTCAAACCTCTCACCCCCGTGCCCCCTCTCTCCTTTGCTAAAGGAGCGAGGGGGTTATGGCTGAACCAAAAGCGCTGAATTCCCGTCGTCTCCGCTAATGGGAAAATAACTCGCTTCGCTCAAACAAATTTTCCCATTCGCGCTCCGACTTCCGGTAATTCTCTCCGCGCTTTTGGTTAGGCCATCCTCCCCCTGGAGGTTGTACCGGGAAATCTGAGATTTCTGTTGCTCTCCGCGTTAATCAGTTAAATCCGTGTGCATCTGCGTCCCTCTCTAAATCTTTGCCCCTACCCCTGTATAACCCCTGACGGGGTTACTCATCGCTCATCACTTATATCTCGCTACTCACCACTCGCTACACACTACCTTACCGCGTAACGGGCAACGCGCAACGCGCAACACTACCTCTACTTCTCAATTGTTAGAAAAAAAGTGATGAGATTCTATATTTTGACAAAATCAGAAATCAGTTGTTGTTAAAACAGCAATTAAAGCGAATAAAAGTTTGGCACAGTAGTTGTTTGTAAAAATGATACTGGATTAAAAAACGGAAAGATCACTAAAAATGGCAGTAAAAGGCACAATAATTATAGACACCGAGCTTTGCAAGGGTTGCGAGCTTTGCGTGCTTGCTTGCCCTCAGAAAGGCCTGATCCTTTCAGACAAGATAAATTTAAAAGGTTACCGCGTTGTTGAGCTTTACATGGACAATTGCACCGGCTGCGTTAATTGCGCGCTGGTATGCCCCGACTCCGCGATAACTGTTTACCGCGAGAAGAAAGCCAAAGCGGAATAAGGAAAGAATACGATGGAGAAGAAAGAATTAAAAGGTAAAGAAGTCCGCCTGATGAAGGGCAACGAGGCTATGGCCGAAGCTGCTATCAGAGCGGGACTTGATGCTTATTTCGGCTACCCGATCACTCCGCAGTCGGAAGTGATGGAATACCTTACGGAGCAGATCCCGATCAGAAGAGGTGTCGTGCTTCAGGCAGAAAGTGAAGTGGCGTCGATCAACATGGTTTATGGTGCTGCCGGCGCGGGTGCCCGCGTTATGACATCATCTTCAAGCCCCGGCATGAGCCTCATGCAGGAGGGCATTTCATACATCGCCAGCGCGCAGCTCCCTTGTCTGCTCGTTAATGTGATGCGCGGCGGTCCGGGTCTCGGAACAATCCAGCCTTCACAGGGCGACTACTTCCAGGCTGTTAAAGGCGGCGGTCACGGCGACTACAAGCTTTTCACACTCGCCCCTTCAACCGTTCAGGAAATGGTCGATTTCGTATTTGAAGGCTTCAGAATGGCCGAAAAATACAGAAACCCTGCCATGATCCTCGCCGATGGCGCTCTCGGACAGATGATGGAAAAAGTTGAGCTCCCAGCCGAGGGGTCACTTCCTCATGTAATACCCGACTGGGCAACCACGGGCAAAAAAGAGGGAAGAAAACAGAATGTAATAACCTCCCTCTTCATCCAACCAGAGAAAATGGAAGGCATCAACCACGAACTTCAGGCTAAATACAAAGCGATGGAATCGGAAGTAAAGTCGGAATCGATCAACACTGAAGACGCTGAGATCGTTATCGTGGCCTTCGGCCTCGTTGCCAGGATCTGTATGAAAGCCGCCGAACTTGCCCGTGAAAAAGGGATAAAAGTAGGTGTTATCAGACCGGTAACCCTCTTCCCGTTCCCCTCGAAGGTGCTTGCCGACACTTCAGACAGAGTGAAGAAATTCCTCGTGGTCGAGATGAACGCCGGCCAGATGGTCGAAGATGTCCGCCTCGCCATTAACGGCAAAGCCGATGTTCAGTTCTTCGGAAGAATGGGTGGAATGATCCCGACTCCGGAAGAAATCCTTGAAAAGATCGAAACAATGAAATAACGGGAGAAGATACGATGGAACAATTTTTAATTAACCCCGATTGCATGGTATATGACAATCATCCCGTTACCCTCACCGGCGAGCCATTCCATTATTGCCCCGGTTGCGGGCATGGTGTTATCCATAAAGTGCTTATGGAAGTGGTACGCGAGCTTGGCATTCAGGAAGAGGTAATAGGTGTTGCCCCTGTAGGATGCTCCGTTTTCGCTTATCACTATATGAATGTCGATATGCAGGAGGCAGCTCACGGTCGCGCTAGCGCCGTTGCCACCGGCATTAAAAGAGTAAGACCTGAGAAGTTTGTTTTCTCATACCAGGGTGACGGCGACCTTGCCGCCATCGGTACCGCGGAAACGATGCACACCGTTAACCGTGGTGAGAACATTCTGATGGTTTTCGTTAACAACGCCATATACGGAATGACGGGCGGTCAGATGGCCCCCACTTCACTCGTCGGGATGAAAACCTCCACTTCCCCTTACGGAAGGGATGCCGCTTCGATGGGTAACCCTCTGAAGATCACAGAGCTCATCGCTCAGCTCCCGGGCGCGTACTATGTTACAAGGCAGGCCGTGCACACCGCCAACGCAGTACGCAAACTCACCAAGGCGTTCAAGAACGCGTTCGAATATCAGAAACTGCACCGCGGCACATGCTTTATTGAAGTAGTGTCAAATTGTCCGTCGGGATGGAAAATGAGCCCCGTGCAGTCGATCGACTGGATCGAAGAGAACATGCTTCCCCTCTATCCGCTTGGTGACATAAAGGTGCCCGATCCAAAGACAGGCGAGCCTGTGTTGGTACACAAAAATTAATCAGGATTATGAAATGAAGACAGAAGAAATAATCATAGCGGGATTCGGCGGGCAGGGTGTCCTCTCAATGGGGCAGATGCTTGCTTACTCCGCTCTTATCGACAATAAAGAGACAAGCTGGATGCCTTCATATGGACCCGAAATGCGCGGTGGCACCGCGAATTGCGTGGTGATCGTATCAGACAGCCGGATCAGTTCACCGATCGTTACCAAATTCGATACAGCCATCGTGCTCAACCAGCCTTCGATGGACAAGTTCGAAAAGGCCGTGAAACCGGGCGGATGCCTCTTCTATGAAGAGTCAACCATCATTCAGGCTCCCATGAGGAAAGATATCAACATCTACCGTATCAGCGCCCTGCGCGAAGCTGAAAGGCTGAACAAAAAGCAGGTCGCCAACATGGTTATGCTCGGTGCCTTCCTCGAAGTGAAGCCGATTGTAGAATACAGCAGCATCCTCGCGGCGCTTAAGAAAGTGCTCCCCGAAAGGCACCACCACCTCATTCCCGTGAATGAGCAGGCGCTTCTGAAGGGCAAAGAGATAATCCAGGAATACATGAAAGAACCGGTTTAACCGGAGAGGCGGGTACCCATAATGACCGAACATATTTGCAACTGCGACAAGATCTGTAAAAACACCTGTGCCACGCTGCAGGAAGCCCTGCGGAAGGAGACAGGTACCGTCAAATACTATGAAGGTATGATGGACCAGTGCAGCACCCCCGATGTCAAGGACTTTCTCGGCGAGATCATCGATGCCAGAAGGCTGGAGATCATGAAGATCATCCAAAAACTTAATGAGATCCAGGCCCGCTCCCAGATCGTTGACGGAGTTATCTCCAGCTTTGATGATGGAGAAGAATAGGTGTTAGGTGTTAGGTATTAG
>CAZVBQ010000008.1:0-95423 GCA_964625575.1 uncultured Ignavibacteriaceae bacterium
CGGAGTCTCCGCTAAAGGGAAAATAACTCGCTTCGCTCAAACAGATTTTCCCTTTTTCGCTCCGATCGCCGGTAATTCTTGCTCGCGCTTTTTCTTAGGCCGCGCCCAGCAGGAGGTTTGTGCTGAAGTATTGATTTGATTGGGCTTTTGAATTGGGCAAGAATGTCACTATACTTTGTGGTGCATGCGTCCTCGCTTGCGTTGCCCGTAGGGCAAGCCTCCGACTAAATTTGCACAACCCATTGGGAGATTTTTTAGATTTGGAAGGATTAACACGAAGTTCCCACTCCGCGGGAACAGCCTTGATAAGGGTATGTATTAAATTTCGATCGATCGTTATTTCATTTTTTTTGAATTGGTGCTATCATGAACCTCCTCAAAGGCAGCCTTATTCTCATCCGCCCGGATCTCTCGGTCGCGGCGGGGATATGCGTGGTGACCGGGTGGCTATCGCTCACCGCGGGTGCGGTTTTGGCGATTGTGGGAAATTTATATAATTGGAAGTTTAAGAAAACGGGTTTGCCGGGGAATCTGATGGTCAGTTTTTCGGTGGGGATGACATTTGTTTACGGCGGCATAACTGTTGGAATGCCATTGGAGAAAACAGTACTTTTCTTCGGACTCCTTGCCGCTATGCTCGATCTTGGCGAGGAGATTGCCGCTGACGCGATGGATATGAAGGGGGATAAAGAGATCAACTCCAATTCCCTGGCGATAAAATTTGGCAGGGCAACCGCTCTGCGGATCAGTAGTTCCATTTTCGCGTTTGTTATGATGCTTACGATCATTCCGTTCATTCTCCGATGGTTCGGGGTTGTGTATATCATTCCGTTTTTACTCATGGATGCCATTATCAGTTATTCCGACATTAACCTCTTAAAATCCAAGGGTGATGAGGGGAGGGGATACATTAAATGGATATATAGATCATCCACCGCCGCGATATTTGCATTTTTGATCATGAAATTGTTGGGGGTGTGAATAATTAGGATTGTTGAACCGCAAAGTTCGCAAAGTTCGCAAAGCGGAGAATAGCATGCGGATGCACACGGATTTAATGGATTAACGCGGAGAGTACAGCCCGCGAAGCGAGGAGGCAGGCATTTTAGTGTTTCCCGTTTCAATCATACTGTCCCCCTGGCGGGGAACATTTTTTTAATTTGACCTCCCTCTATCTATACATAGCCCTTGACAGGGCTGGCCCCGATGGGCGGGGAATCGTCCGTAAAGTATACCACAAAGCATTAATAAGTCGTAGCCTTTCGTTTGCACAAAAAGCTCTATCCACGGGTAGAAATGTTTTTTGGGGGATGGCCTAATCAAAAGCGCATGAAGAATTACCGGAAGCCGGAGCGCGAATGGGAAAATCTGTTTGAGCGAAGCGAGTTATTTTCCCATTAGCGGAGGCGACGGGAATTCAGCGCTTTTGGTTCAGCCATTTCCCCCTCGCTCCTTTAGCAAAGGAGAGAGGGGGGTAGGGGGGAGAGAGGTTTGAAAAAGAAAAGGCTTAATAAAGAAAAAGCCTAAAAAAGCCTACGGCACCCCTTGCGGGGCGCTGGTTTTTGATTAACATTATTTCTACCCACACATTGCCCCTTTCTGGGCATTTGGTTGTTTAAAACCAAAAACCGGTTACAAACGCAACCGGTTATTGTTAAAAATCATACTTCATGCCGCCGAAGGCGGATCATAACTAACCTCTCACCACTGACCTCTAACCACTAATTCCCCGCGCTTCTCCAGGCTTTCATGCCACCTGTGACGTTAACGGCATTGAGGCCTTTATCGCGGAGGATGGTGGTGGCTTTGCCGGAGCGGTTACCCGAGCGGCAGATCACAGCAATCTCTTTGTTCTTGTATTTTTCGAGTTCGGTGTAGCGTGTGGATATTTCATCAACCGGGATGTTGATGATGCCGGGGATGGAGCCAAGCTCGCCTGTCAATTCGGCTACAGTTCTTACATCCACGAGTACCAGATTGGTATCTTTCGCGGCAAGTTTTTGCTTCAGTTCATCCACGGTCATGGTTGTTTTCGCGCTTTGAACATCTGTCGCGGGCTTTCCGCCGGTTCCGTTATCCTGGGCATTGCAGCCAGTGATGGATAGAACGAAAAAGAGGAGCGGAAGAAATGTTTTGTATCTCATTTATGTACCTGTATTTTTATTAATTCAGACCGCAAGAGCCGCCACCGCAGCAGCTTCCGGTATCACAGGAAGGCGCTGAGTCGTAGGCGGGACTCGTCTTTGATGAAAAACCTCCTATCACATTGGGGGCGAAGGTTGACATCAGTTTTTTAATGTTTGCAGAGTTACACTTCGGACAGCTTACATCCTCGATCTTTGTGACCGAACGGTGAAGTATCTCAAAACGATGGTCGCAATCTGTGCATTTGTACTCATAAATTGGCATTTTTAACTCCTTTATTGTTCAAGATCAAGTTTTTTCAAAAGGTTTGAGTGGATCTCGTCGCTGAAACCGGGGTCATACTCGCGGTACCATTCGATAATGCACTCGATAGAGGAATTGTAGTCGCGGCAGGCATCACAGCTTTCGATGTGGTGCTTTATGGCGCGGCACCTCTCCGAGTCGATATTCTCATTCAGATTTTCGCAGATGTAAACCATTACATCCTTGCAGTTGACATTTTCAAATTTCATCTCTGAAATTCCTTTGAAATCTCATTTCTTAAAAAAGCGCGTGCCCTGTGAAGGCGTGATTTTACCGCGGGAACCGAAAGCCCCGTGATACCGGCGGTCTCTTCAGTCGAGAGTTGCTGCACATCCCGCAGGGTGAAAACAATTCTGTACTCGGGAGCCAGTTTGGCGATCGACCTGTCGAGTATCTCTCTGAGTTCCTGGTTTTCAACCGACTTGTACGGAATTGTCGACCAGTCGGCTGCATGTTTGTCATTAAATAGTTCTTCATCGTCCCCGGGCTCAACGAAGAGGTGGTTCTTGGCCTTGCGAGCAGACATGAGGCAGTGGTTAACGGAAATCCTGTAAAGCCAGGTTGAGAGTTTGGAATTTCCGTCGAACCCCTTCAGCGATTTAAGCATGCTCAGGAAGGTTTCCTGCATCACGTTTTCCGCTTTCTCGCGGTTACGGCAGATCTTGAACGCGAAACTGAAGAGGGTCTTCTCGTGCATTTTTACGAGGTCTCTCAGCGCGTCCCTGTCGCCGGCCTTCGCGAGTTCTACTAATTTTTCTTCTGTCATTAGATGATCCGGATGTAAAAAAGATTCAATAAATGGGTGATCCGTCCCCGGGAGTATCAATACTCTTCCAAAGGTAATAACAAGCGATGGTGTTGTAAGGTGCCCAGTTGCCCCTTTCAGATATCTCGCTGAGCTTCTTGGCATCGGGCATTTCGGGGAGTTCATAGTTAACCATCACGGCGCGTTTTATGCCGAGGTCGCCCACGGGAAGGATGTTGGGTCTGACGAGGGTAAACATAAGGAACATGTGCGCGGTCCACTCGCCGACACCTTTGATCTTCACCAATTCCCTGATTATCTCTTCATCTGACATATTGGGGAATTTGTGGAAGTGTACCTCCTCTTTCAGAAACGCATCCGCGATCGCCTTGACGTACCTTACCTTCGCGTTCGAGAGGCCGAGCGCTCTAATTTCGTCATGCCCGGTATCAAGGATCATCTGAAGATCAGGGTCGTCGCCGAATTTGGCGAGGAACCTTTGTTCTATCTTCCAGGCTGCCTTTATCGAAAGTTGCTGGTTCAGTATCGCTGTTATCAGGTCTTTTGCGTAATGAGGTCTCTCCTCATAACTGAACGGTGGAATCTTTTCAGTTAAAGGTTTAAGAACGGGATCATTTTTAGCAAGGTGAGCGATACCTTTTGTTATTTCTTTTCGATCCATTATGTTAACTTGCCTGTCTATATTTCGAAATTTTCGTCCCCGAAAGTTAAATGTTAACAACGTCAAAATTAGTTGAAAAATTAAAGACGAATTTCTTCTTCAAGAAAGCTCCCGAAGAAGCCGCGGGAATCGCCGGATTGCGTTCTCAGGTGAAGGAGATTGCCGAAGGTGAGATCATTTATCAGACGGGTGAACGTGCCACGCATGTTTATCTTATTCTTTACGGACTTGTCAAGATCAAGATCAAAACCCGGCAGGGGGCGAAGATAATAAACAAAGCCGCGGGTGATTTTTTTGGCGAAAGGGAAGTGCTGGAGGGTCTCGAGCGGAGTTCCACGGCAATAGCGGAGATAGGCTCGGAATTGCTGCTGATTCCGGCTTCGCGTTTCTTCGGTCTGGTCTATAACAACGGCGAGATCAAGACGAATGTAAAGATAAATCTCGCGAGGACTTACGACCTCAGCAAAGAAGGCGCGGAGGTGATTCTTCATGACGCGGAACCAGGATCTGCCGGACAGTTGATCAGTCAGCAGGTTGAAATGGCAGCCGTGGAGGAGGAAGAATTTGAGGAACAGGAGGAGTTGGAGGTTCAGCATGACGTTCCGGCACCACCACGTCCCGTGACACCCCGTCAGTCGCATGAACTTCCGGATGACGAACCTGATGAGGAACTCGAGCCCGAAGAAGAAATTGAATCAGAAGAAGACCTCGAGCCTGAAGAAGATACAGAACTTGAGGAAGACCTTGAGCTCGAAGAAGATATTGAATTGGAAGAGGATCTCGAATCTGTTGAAGATTTCGAACCCTCTGAGCCGGAAACGGGTGATGAACTTCCGGACGCGGATATTGAACCGGAGGAGTTGGATCTCCGGGATGAACTCTCCGAAGAGGAGACCGAACCGGATGAATTGGATATTTGGAGCGATACTCCGGTAGAGGAGTCCGTTGAATCAGCCGGTGACATTGAGGAAGAAGATTTCTCTTACACCATCCCTGACGAAGAAGATTACAGCCTCGATACTGAGGAACCCCAATCCGCCGCAGGTGGACCAAACCCCGAACAACCCGGCCTCCTCAAACTGATTGTATCGATCTGCGGTGCTGAAAGGCCCGTTGACATCTATGACGCGTTGAAGAACGATCTTCCGCAGATGGTGGGTGCTCGCGAGTTTGTGATGTTCGTGTTTGACGGTGGATTTCTGACCGCGGTGGGCGGCCGGAAAGAGTCTGAAACAAATTTCGCGGTAAGGGAGAAGATAGCTTACGAGCTTATTACAATGAAGGAGCCCGTTACCCTGTTCGATCTCGATGGTTCGGGCATGATAGAAGGACTCGAAAATATTGATCAGAGGGATATTCCCTCATCGCTTTTATATTACCCGTTAACCGGACCGGCTCAACGGGTAACGGGGTGCTTTATTTTTTTCTCTTCTGTTAACGGAAGATTCTCATCTTCGGATGTGATGGTTTTATCCGACCTTATGAAGGCCGCTTCCGGAATTCTTGAGAAGGTTACTGCCGGAAAGACCTCAATCACAGCAAAGTATGAAGACCTTCAGAAGTACACCGCCTTTTTCGGCTCGGAGATAAAAATGGCGGTGGAGACAATTCTTTCCGTCAGTGAAACCCTCGACCGGGGGAAACTCTCAGAGAAGGTGAGATTCGGATTTGATATTATCAGGGAGAGGGCATCGGGTCTTAAGGGATTCCTCGACTCGATCCAGTTCTTCGTGGGTAAAATATCAGGTTTTACGAAGCAGCCTTACTTGGTAAGCGAACTGCTTGACGACTTTTTAGTGAAAATATCGGAACCCGCGAAACAGCGCGAGGTCACACTTCTGCGGAAATATCAGGCGGATATGGTGATGTTCTTCAACCGTGAGCTTTTCATTCACGCCCTCTCGCTAATAACGCAAAACTCTTTTGATGCCATGCCGGAGGGTGGAAAGGTGTACTTCTCCACTTCCGCCAATGAGTCGAATATCCTTATCTCGATAAGGGATACCGGTCCCGGGATACACTTCGATATCCGTGACAAGATATTTGAACCGTTTTTCACATTTGGAAAAACAGGGGTGGGGCTCGGTCTACCGATCGCCAACAAAATTATTAAAGAACATGGAGGTTACATCTACCTCGAATCATCCAGAAACCAAGGAACAGAAATAATAATAGCCTTACCCGTATGAATTATGACTATATAGCAGTAATCGGGGCTACCGCGACAGGAAAGACAAACCTTGCCGTGAAGATAGCCCAAATGGTCGATGGAGAGATTGTCTCTGCCGACTCAAGACAGGTGTACAGAGGAATGGATATCGGCACCGGGAAAGACCTTGATGCCTATAATACAAGGAAGGGGAAAATTCCATATCATCTGATCGACATCCTTGACCCCCGAGAGGACTACAGCGTGTTCCGCTTCCTCGAGGATTTCTACAACAGTTACGACGACATCAAAGCCCGCGGTAAAGTACCCGTACTCTGCGGAGGAAGTCACCTTTACTACACGGCCCTCTTCATGCGCTATCCCATGGCGAAAGTTGAAGACCTTGAAGCGAAAACAGAGGCGATGATGGAGTCTGATCATCAGGAAATGATTGCTGAACTGAAGAAACTTAACCCGCTTCTGCACAACCGTACCGATCTTGAAGACAAGATGAAAACCGCGAAGGCCCTCGTAATTGCACGTGAGAGCTCTGAAGTTGAAAAGCAGAACGGACTCGTCCATCCGCCCGTTGAGTTGAAACCCCTCGTGATCGCCACCCAGGTATCACGTGAAGAGTATTACAAAAGGATCCGTCTACGTTTGGCTGAAAGACTCCGTAACGGACTCGTGGATGAGGTGCGGAACCTGATGAACTCGGGTATCAACCATGAACGTCTCGACTATTTCGGTCTCGAGTACAAGTATGCCGGGAAATATCTTCGTTCCGAGCTCTCGAAGAACGATATGATCCAGAAAATGATCTCCGCGATAAACGACTACGCGAAGAAACAGATGACCGGTATCTCAAAAATTGACAAGCACTACATCAACGTTAATTGGATACCACCCGAGGATATAGCCACAACAAAAGCGCTTCTTGAAGAATCGGGTTTCGCGATAGTTGAGTAACTTAAAAGACCCCGTTTCGACCTACCTTCGCAAACGGGGTTTTCACTTTCAGCCGGTGTACCGGAATTTCACCGGCCACCGCGAAGTGGTGGTTGTGGTTCCGTGCTATGATGAACTTGAAAATCTCCCCTGCCTTTATGCATCACTTTTGAAAGCCGCGCCTCCCGTTGAGGGAAGTATTGCACTCCTCTTCGTTATAAATCACCCTGAAAATGCTTCTGAAGAAAAAAAGAGCAAAAGCGTTAAAACATTTGAATGGTTGAAAAACAGGGGTGACGGGTCCCGGTTGCCAATCGCCATTCTCGATCTTTTCTCCCCGGGAGTTGAAGTGCCGGCAAAACACGCGGGTGCCGGTTATCCACGGAAGGCAGGGCTTGACGCGGCTATCGGGTTGACTGACCCCGGGAGAAGCAGCAATTCGCTGCTTGTGTCCCTTGATGCCGACTGTGAAGTGGCACCGGATTATTTCAGCGTGCTGGTTTCACTCGCGCGTGAAGGATGCCCGGCGGCAGTTCTTGAATATAAACACAGATGTGATGATCCGGGGAATGCAGGCGCGATAAAGGAGTACGAAGCGTGGTTGAGGTCGTACACCTATGGTTTGAAGTATGCCGGTTCGCCTTACGCGTATCATTTTATCGGTTCCACCATGGCGTGTAACGCGACAACTTACGCCAAGGCAGGCGGAATGAACAAGCGCCGTGCAGCGGAAGATTTTTATTTTCTTGAAGCCCTTGCCAAGGTTGTTGCTGTTCGCACGGTAGAACCCGCGCTCGTTTTCCCCTCCAATCGCCCCAGCGACCGGGTTATTTTCGGTACCGGCAAGGCAATGACAAAGAGGGCTGAAACCGGTGAAAAGATAACACCCTACCCCCTTGAGGCATTCAAACCACTGAAAGAATTCCTTGAAATTTACCATTTCCCGCACCAGTCTGCTGATTCACTGATATGTGCAGTTCAAACTCTGGACCCCCGGGTTTACGGTTTCCTCGAATCATACAATTTTTCCCAAGCGATGAGGCAGATACACAAAACTTCCAAAACCCCGCAACAGCTCCTCCGCCAGAAAGACCTTTGGTTTGACGCCCTTAAAACGCTTAGATTTGTTTATTTTTAAAGTTCGATATTTGATATTGTATGAAAAGACCCACACTGATAATCGGAGTATCGCTCACGGCGCTTGCGGTGGCGGTTTTTATTCTGTTCTACGTTTTTGCAGGTAAGCAGAAACCGTTGGAATACTACGATATCCCTGTGCCTGAACCCTCGGGACTCTGCTTTTCCGCGGATGGGAAGGGCCTCTGGACAGTAAGTGACCGTACAGGTGAAGTGGTGCAGATATCATTCACCGGTGAGTTGATCAAAAAGTTCACGCTGAAAGATGTCGACTTTGAAGGGATAACGGTTTACAACGACACAACCCTCGCCCTCACGCGTGAAGGAAAACACGCGGTGATGTTGGTATCAACATCGGGTGAAGTGCTGCGCGACCAGCACATCGACGTTGAAATGAAAAACAATTCCGGACTTGAGGGGATCGCCTGTGTCAAGCAGGAGAATATTTTCATTCTCGCGCAGGAGAAGAAACCGCGGAGGCTTATAGAGGTTGACGCGTCCACGTTTGAAGTGAAACGCGAGATACCGATCGGCAAGGAGTTCCCTGATATCAGCGATATCTGGTACGATGAAAAGTCTAACCAGATATGGATACTCTCAGATCAGGGTGAGTTCGTTGCCCGCTGCAGTCGTGAGGGGGAGCTCATCAAAAAATACAAGCTTAAAATTGAGAAACTCGAGGGGGTCTGCGTTGATCCCGTTAAGAGGAAGATATTCACCGTGTCAGACAAACTCGCGGCGATGTTCGTATTCGATTATTGAATCCGGTTTAATATGAAATTGATAAAGTATGTTCTACCCTTGCTGTCAGTTATCCTCTTCTCCTCCTGTGCGACGGTGACGAGTGACAGCGCGTATTTAAAAGAGACCGACTTTTCAAAACTGAAAGTCTACACCATCTACCCGAGCACGGCTCTGAAGGGGAGTTCACCCGTTCTGGCGGCCACAATAGCGGGTGTTATCGACTCTGTTATGCAGAAAAAAGGGTTCATCCGCGGAAATGAAGTGCACGATTTCGTGGTGACATTCTACACTGAAACAGAAGTTGAGACCTCATACGGTAGTGTGAACTTTGAGCGTTGGAAAGGATTCTGGTCAACAAAAGAGGAACCCCTCTTCGCGGTGAAGGGGCTTATTGTTATCGACATGATCGATGCCGGCACGGGTCAGGTCATCTGGCGCGGTTGGGACTCGAAGATCGTGGGGAAGGAAGAAAATCCCCGCGAGGTACTTAAGTCGACGATAAATGGTATCCTCTCGTTGTATCCACCCCAATAAAAGGAGAATTAAATGTTAAAATACCTGGTCTTGGCAGTTCTGAGCATTATGATCTCGGTCTTCCCGCAGAAGAACAAAAACAAGAACAATAACAACAATAAGGGGAAGAAGGAAGTCCCTTCGGAAGTGAACATCGACCTCAAGTTGCCTTCGGGGCTCGACACTTTGAACATCCCCAAAGAAATCAAGCAGTTGATGCGCAAGCCGCTCTACACCTTCAGCGAAGAGGATGTGGACAAGTACACCGGCTTCCTGCAGGAGAAAGTGCCCGACATCAGAAAGAGGATCCAGATACTCGCGAAACAAGCGATGGGGCAGAAATACGATATCTACCTGCTCGGAGAGTATCCTTTTGAAATTAAAGACAAGCAACCGTTGTTTAATCTGAAACAGAGCGACTGCGTGGTCTTCAGCGAGCATATGTACGCGATGGCTCTCAGTCACGACTGGAAGGAGTTCTTCGCGATGCTCCAGAGGATACGCTACAAGAACGGCGAGATCGGCATGCTCACGAGGAATCATTACACTGAAGCCGACTGGGTAAAGAACAACGACTGGCTTATCACCGAGATCACAAATGAGATCGCCGGTACAGATGTTGTGAAGGTTTCTTCGGAGATTGACCGCGCCAAGTTTTTCAAAAAGCACGGTATCGGGCAGAACATCCCAAAAGAAAAGATCGAGTGGACCTACATCCCCGGTGATTCGGTTTACAAAGTGCTCCCTTTCCTGAAAACAGGGGACTTCGTGAACATCGTAAGGGCATACCCCGGCAGTGATCCGTGGGTGGGGCACGTCGGTCTCATCTCGGTTGAGGATGATGGCACGGTTAACTTCATGCACTCTTCCGATCCCGTTGTAAAGACCCAGACTGTGCTTTCATACTGGAAAGAGTGGAAAGAAAAGAAGAAAAAGAAGGGCGGCTGGGAGTTCCTCGGTTTCAGGTTCTACCGTCTTAATGAGAACGCGTTTGAAAATCTTAAGAAAATTGACGGACCCCGTGCTCCTAAACTAACCATTTATGGAAACTGACAATATAAACAGATAACGGAGAAAAAGATGAAAATAGGATTTGTAGGTCTTGGCAAGATGGGCGCCAACATGGTCGAGAGGCTTTTGCTTGGTGGTCACGAAGTGGTGGTTTATAACAGATCTGAAGGAAAAGTAAAGGAAGCAGTCGCCAAAGGTGCGATTGGTTCGAGCTCGATTGCAGATCTCTGCGGAAAACTTGAGGGAAGGAAAGTGGTTTGGCTGATGGTCCCCTCGGGTCAGGCGGTAGATGATAACATAAATGAAGTTGTAAAACACCTCAACCCGGGTGATATAATTATTGATGGCGGCAATTCATACTGGCGCGATACACAGGCACGCAACGCGAAGGTTGAGGCAATGGGTTTTGAGTACCTCGACTGCGGCACCAGCGGCGGCGTTTGGGGCCTCCAGAACGGCTACTGCCTGATGTACGGCGGGAAAAAGGAGGCCGTTGACCATATTTTACCCGTTCTCGAAACACTCGCTCCGGTCGGTGGGCATGCCTACTGCGGCACCAGCGGCGCCGGGCACTTCGTGAAAATGGTGCATAACGGTATTGAATACGGAATGATGCAGGCATACGCCGAAGGCTTCGAGATAATGGAGAAATCGCCGTTCAATATCGATCTTGAGAAAATTACAGGCATTTGGCAGCACGGAAGTGTCGTCAGATCATGGCTCCTCGATCTCGCGAACCTCGCGTTTAAAGAGGATCCGAAGCTCGAAAAAGTAAAGGATTACGTTGCCGACAGCGGCGAAGGAAGATGGACAGTGCAGACGGCGATCGACTTCGACGTTCCGGCTCACGTGATCACCACTTCCCTTTTCAACAGGTTCCAGAGCAGGCAGGATGAGAGCTTCGCCATGAAGACCCTTTCGGCGCTGAGGAACAAGTTCGGCGGACACGAAATGAAGACGAAGGAATAGCTTCGTGCCGAACAACCAGGTTCTTGTAATATTCGGAGCTTCCGGCGACCTTACCGAGCGGAAGCTGATTCCGGCGGTGTTTGCCCTGAAGAACAGGGGGCTTCTGCCGGAGAACTTTGCCGTGCTTGGTACCGGGCGCACTGTGATGTCGGATGACGATTTTCGTGAGAAACTGAAGATCAAGGGGGGCGACTACGATCCGGCGTTCCTCTCCATGATCCATTACATGCCGCTTGACCCGCTAGATCCCTCCGGTTACTATGCCCTGAGGGAAAGATTGAGGCAGATCGACCATGGCTTCAAGATAAAAGGGAAGTATATCTTCTACCTCGCCACGCCTCCACTTCTGTATGAAAGTGTTGCCGAAGGCCTTGCCGCGGCTGGACTTAACCATAATGAGCCGGGTGGCGGACTGAAAAAACTCGTGATCGAGAAACCTTTTGGCTACAGTCTTGAAACGGCGCGTAACCTCAACGCCAAACTGAGGATGTATTTCCATGAGAGTCAACTCTTCCGTATTGATCACTACCTCGGGAAGGAAACGGCGCAGAACATTCTGGTGTTCCGTTTCGCCAACGGGATATTCGAACCGCTCTGGAACAGGAACTACATCGACCATATTCAGGTGACCTCTTCCGAAAGCATCGGGGTTGAGAACCGTGGAGGCTACTACGACACCGCCGGTGCCCTCAGGGATATGGTGCAGAACCACCTTTTGCAGCTTGTGGCGCTCGCCGCGATGGAACCCCCCGCGGGATTTGATGCCGATTCCATCCGCAATGAAACCGTTAAAGTGTTTCAGTCGATAAAGCCTTACACCCTTGATGACATCCGGAAGAACGTTATCCGGGGGCAATACATCGGCTCGACCATAAAGGGAGAGAAGATGAAAGCCTACCGTGAAGAGAAAGGGGTTGATCCCTCGTCAAGAACCGAGACATTTGTAGCCCTGAAATTCTTCATCGACAACTGGCGCTGGGGAGGCGTTCCGTTCTACATCAGAACCGGTAAACGGCTCCCAACCCGGGTCACCGAGATAGTTGTTAGGTTTAAGAACACGCCTCACCGTCTGTTCAGAAGCATTTTTGACGATGAATCGGGCACAAACCAGCTTATTATAAGGATCCAGCCCGATGAAGGAATCCTCCTTCGTTTCGCGCTCAAGCAGCCCGGCGCGGGTTATACTGTGAAGAATGCTTCGCTCGATTTCCACTATTCGGAACACAGCGAGGGGCGGCTTCCCGAGGCTTACGAAAGGCTTATCTACGACTGCATGATGAACGACTCAACCCTCTACACCCGTGGTGACGCGTTGGAGGCTTGCTGGAAGTTTATCGACCCGATACTGAACGCCTGGAAGGATGACCCCGCTTCGAAAATCTTCGGCTACCCCGCGGGTACGTGGGGGCCTGTTGAGGCGGACGCGCTTCTTAACTCAAACGGGCAAAGCTGGCGCTACCCGTGCAGAAACCTGACTGATGACGAAAACTTCTGCGAGCTATAGATGAAAGACATCATAAGAATCCACCCTGATCCTCAAATGTCGGCTGCCGCCTGCGCGGCGCTGATCGACCGTGAGTTCACCAAGCTGCTTGAAACAAAACCGTTTGTTTCAGTGGCTCTTTCGGGTGGTTCGACACCCTCGATCCTGTTTAAGGTGCTGGTTGACTCATACAGTGATGCCGCGTGGAAGGGGAAGGTGAAATTCTTCTGGGTGGATGAAAGATGTGTCGCTCCCGATGATCCGGAGAGCAACTACGGCACCGCGAAGAAACTTCTGCTCGATCCGTTGGGCATCAATGACGACATGATTTTCAGGATGCGGGGTGAAAACAACCCCGCTGAAGAAGTGGCGAGATACACTTCCGTGCTGAAAAAAGAGCTTGGAGAGGAAATGCAGCTTGATCTCTGCCTCCTCGGTATGGGTGGCGACGGGCATACCGCCTCAGTCTTCCCCCCGCAGATAACTTTGATGAATTCTTCAGTTCCCGTTGCCCGGACGCAAAATCCGTACACGGGTCAGAAGCGGATCACCTTGACCGGGAAGGTGATAAACAGCAGCCTTACCACCGTTTTCCTCGCTCACGGCAGGGAAAAGAAGGAAGTGCTGGCTAAAATACTTGACAACAGGGAGAGGGAGAACTTTCCCGCGGGACTCGTTTTCAACGCGCACGACGGCGTTTACTGGTTCCTTGATACCGAAGCCTACAGGCTTCCCTGACAAATAACGATTTATTATTACGGAGAAAATTGATGATACTGGCTTGCGACGCGGGCGGCACGAAAACAGTGCTCTCGGTCTTTACACTCGAAGGTAAAAAACTTGTCGCGCACAAATCAGAGCGCTACAACTCGAACGAATATGAAAGTCTTGAAGATATAATCACTCACTTCCTGAAGGATACCGGCTACAAGATCGAAACAGGATGTGCCGGCGTGCCCGGTCCCGTGGTTGACGGAAAAAGTTCATCAACCAACCTCACCTGGGCAATGGATGAGCAGGTTATTAAGGAGAAAACAGGCATTCCCAACTTCAAATTGGTTAACGACCTGTATGCCCTCGCCTCGGCGATACCGTTCCTGACGGATGAAGACATATTAACGGTCTACGCGGGCTCCCCGACAAACGGCGTGGGTGTAAAAGCTGTTCTCGCTCCCGGTACCGGTCTGGGGCAGGGTTTCCTCGTACCTCTTAATGACGGAAAGTTCAAAGTGATCCCTTCAGAGGGAAGTCACGCTGATTTTGCCCCCGTTAATGATCTCCAGGTCGAGATGTTGAAGTTTATGACGGCTGAATACGGCAGGGTCAGCGTTGAGCGTATCTCTTCCGGACTCGGGCTGAGGGGGATCTTTAAATTCCTTTATGAGACAAAAACCGCTACACCAACTCCCGAACTGCTTGAAGCGATAGAGACCGAAGACACCGCCGCGATGATCTCGAAGTTTGCTCTTGAAGGGAAGGATGAGCTGGCCGTGCTCGCGCTTGATCTTTTTACACGGGTGCTTGGGCAGCAGGCGGGGAATCTTGTGCTCACGCTTATGGCTCAGGGAGGTGTATATCTTGGTGGCGGCATTCCCCCAAAGATAACCGAAAAGCTTCTTGACGGCTCGTTTGTCGAAGCCTACAAGGCAAAAGGAAGACTCAGTTACATTGTAGCGAACACACCGGTTTACCTGATCAAAGACAGTAGCGCCGGTCTTCACGGCTCGGCATACATAGCAGCCGGTCTGATATAAAATTAGAAAAGGAACAGGAAATGAGCAAAATAGAAAAACTCGCGGAACTTGGTCAGTCGCTTTGGCTTGATTTTATCAGTCGTGACTACATTGAAGGCGGAAAACTTCAGGCGATGATAAACGATGGTCTGAGGGGCATCACTTCTAACCCAACGATATTCGACAAGGCTATAGCAGGAAGTGCCGCTTACGACAGCGAGATCGCCGCGCTTCTTAAACTGGGGCACGGTACTCTTCAAATTTATGAGCAACTCGCGATTAAAGATATTAAAACCGCCTGTGGAATGATGCTGCCGGTTTATGAGCGCACCAATGGACTCGACGGATACGTCAGCCTTGAAGTTAACCCAAAACTCGCGTACAAGACCAAAGAGACGATCGAGGAAGCGATCAGGCTTTATACCGCGGTTAAGATGCCGAACCTGATGATCAAGGTTCCGGCCACAAAGGAAGGTATTCCTGCCGTAAAAGAGCTGATCTCACACGGTATTTCGGTTAACACCACTCTGATCTTTTCGATCGAGAGCTACGTTGAAACCGCGAAGGCGTATATTGAAGGTCTTGAGACACTCAAAGCAAACGGCGGCGACATTTCAAAAGTGGCTTCCGTGGCATCATTTTTTGTTAGCCGCGTTGATTCCGCCTGCGATGCCGCGCTTGAAAAAGCCGGCAACAAGGAGCTGCTAGGGAAGATCGCCGTTGCCAACGCGAAAGTGACCTTTAAAGAGTACGGAAAGTTGTTCTCGGGTGAGAGATGGGCAAAGCTCTCTGCCAATGGCGCGATGCCCCAGCGCGTTCTCTGGGCGAGCACGGGAGTGAAAAATCCCGCTTACTCCGACGTTCTCTACGTTGACGAGCTGATCGGCAGTCCGACCGTGAACACAATGCCTCCGGCCACAATTGACGCTTTCCTCGATCACGGAAAGCTTGAAGTGACGCTTGATAAAGGAGTCGCGGAAGCCGAAGCACAAATTGCAGCACTTTCCGGACTTGGAATCGATATAAATGCTATTACTGACAAATTGCAGACCGACGGCGTAAGGCTGTTCGAAGAATCGTTCGATTCACTTCTCGGCTCGGTTGAGAAGAAATCGCTCGCCATCCTCCGTGAGGGTAACACCTTCACCTGCTCGCCGACAGTTCTCTCGGAGAACTTCTATGAAGGGATGAAGAAACTCGCTTCGGAAAATATTCCTGTCAGAATTTTCGCGAAGGATCACACCGTCTGGAGCGAATCCCCGGTTGAGATATCGAACAGGCTCGGCTGGCTCGAGAGTCCCGCCAATACCCTTGCCTCACTCGACGAGATAAATGCCTTTGTCGAAGAGATCAAAAAAGAAGGGTTCACTAATGCCCTTCTGCTTGGTATGGGTGGATCGTCACTCGCCCCCGAGGTTTTCAGCCAGATGTTCGGGGCAAAGGACGGATATCTCTCCCTCGAGATACTCGACAGCACTCATCCGGCCGCGGTTCTTGAAAAAGAAGCAAGGCTCGCGGATAAAAAGACACTTTACATAGTTTCCACCAAATCGGGTGGCACGGTCGAGACCCTTTCATTCATGAAGTATTTCTTCAGCTCCGTCGCCGGGAAACTTGGCGCGGAAGAGGCGAAAAAGCGCTTCATGGCGATAACAGATCCGGGCAGCGGACTGGAAGAGATGGCAAGATCGCTCGGTTTCAGGAAAATATTTCTTAACGATCCCGATATTGGCGGAAGATACTCAGCCCTCTCCCTCTTCGGAATGGTGCCCGCCGCGTTAACGGGAGTCGATGTAAAAGATGTGCTTGAGAAAACATTCCTGATGATATCAGAAGCAAAAACCAATGGCGGAAGCCCCGCCCAACTCGGCGTTCTTATGTCGGGAGGTGCCGCCGCTGCTTACGATAAAGTGACATTCATAGCACCCGGTGTATTCTCTTATTTTGGACCGTGGGCGGAGCAGTTGATTGCCGAAAGCACGGGCAAGTCAGGAAAAGGCATTCTTCCTGTTGAAGGTGAGGAAGTGCTTGAACCTGCTGAATATGCCGGTGACAGGATATTCGTTTACCTCGCTGATACTTCGGACGATCCGTTGAAAAAGAGATTTGATGCCTTGGTTGAAGCCGGTCACCCGGGTGTTGAGATCATAGTACCCGACAAGAGTTATATCGGTTACGAGTTCCTCCGTTGGGAGATCGCGACGGCAATTGCCGGTTGGGGTCTCGGTATTCATCCGTTCGATCAGCCCGATGTTGAGTCGGCCAAGGTTTCAGCCCGTGCTGTTCTTAAAAGGTTCAGTGAAGAGGGTAAACTCCCAGAACCGGTTGTCGCTTTCGAGGAAAACGGAATGAAAGTGGTTGCTGATGTAAAATCGAAGGATATTCGTGGTGCCCTCATGGAGTTCATGAAAAATATTCACCATGGGAACCCCGGTGATGATCTCAGAAGCTACCTGTCGATCCAGGCGTATGTGAAATCATCGCCCGAAACTGAGGCAATACTCAAAGAGATCAGAGGCAAGTTCCAGAAGAAATACCGTATTGCCGTGACCACCGGTTACGGCCCAAGGTTCCTCCACTCAACCGGTCAGTTGCACAAAGGTGACGCCGGGCATGGGCTTTTCATTCAGGTGGTCGCAGGTGTCGATAGTGATGCCGTCATCCCCGATGAAGCGGGCAAAAAAGAGGGCAAGATGTCTTTCGGAACGCTGGTTGTTGCTCAGGCGATGGGTGACAGGGCTGCTCTCACGGGCAAAGACCGGAAGGTTTTAACCCTTTTGGGTGGCAGTCATGCTCTTGAGGCCCTTAAAACTTTGTCCGGGGTCATATAACGCATTTACTCCCCTGAAACAGGATTTTTTACCTGTTTCAGGGGATTTAACGAAAAAATAACAGGTTTTAGTGCTTTTTAAGGGGGGCAATATTTGTATCTTTCCGCTAATTATGCTTAATTGCATGACTTAACAGGAATTTTTTCGTGAAAGAAATATTCAAATTGATCTACGCAGGAAGGTCATTTAGCGCCGGACACTTTCCCCCGGCTGCTTTCATTTTAATTATTCTGATCCACTTTCCTGCTCCCGGCCAGGAAAGCCTCCTCTCCTCGGGGCCTATGCCCGGGTATTCAGAGAAACGCGAGGTACTTGTCTGGCTGCAAACCACCAAAGCTTCCAAGGTTTTTTTAAAATATTTCCTTCCCGGAAAACCCTCAGCGGCAAAACGCTCGGAAGTTATCACCACATCTGAAGCCAACGGTTACACCGCGTCATTTATTTTGAAACGTCTTGACCCCGGCACGCTTTATAATTACGAAGTTTACGTTAACGGCAAGAAAGTTGTCAAGCCGTATCCTTTCAAGTTCACCACTCAGAAATTGTGGGAATGGCGTGAAGATCCGCCTGAATTCAGTTTTATAACAGGAAGTTGCGCCTATATTAACGATACCCTCTACGACCGTCCGGGTAAACCCTACGGCGGTGATTACAGGATATTTGAAACGATCGCCGGTAAAAAGGGTGACATGATGCTGTGGCTGGGGGATAACGTCTATCTCCGCGAAGCAGAGTGGGGAACAAAAGACGGGATGATATACAGATACACGCACAGCAGGTCGATACCGGAGCTTCAAAGGCTGCTTGCTTCCATGCATCACTACGCCATCTGGGATGATCATGATTTTGGTCCCAACGACAGTGACCGTGGCTGGCGCAACAAGAGTGACGCCCTCGAGGTGTTTAAAATGTTCTGGGGTAACCCCACTTACGGAATTGACGGGCAACCGGGCATCACCACTTCGTTCGGATGGTCGGATGTCGATTTCTTCCTTCTTGACAATAGATATTACAGGGCTCCCGACAAGAGAAAATCAGGTGAGAGAACGGTGCTCGGGGTTCACCAGAGAGAGTGGCTGATCGACGCGCTTGTTTCAAGCAACGCGACATTCAAGATGGTGGCGATGGGCGGGCAGTTCCTGAATCCTGATAAGAAATTTGAGAACTACGCGATCTATGAAGAAGAGCGTCAATGGATCCTCGACAGGATAAAAGAAGAGGGTATCACGGGTGTGATCTTTCTGACAGGTGACAGACACAGTTCAGAACTTGATATAATGCCGCGTGAAGGCACCTATCCGCTACACGAGTTTACAATATCAACTTTCACCGCGGGGGTAAGTAATTCAGCGGAGAAAGACAATAATCCCTTCAGACATCCGGGGACACTTCTTTTTGAAAGGAATTTCGCGAAGTTTACAGTTTCAGGCAAGATGAAGGAAAGGGTGATGAAATGCACGGTCTACAACACTGATGGTGTTGAGAAGTGGATCTACTCGATCTCCGAGAAGGATGTGAGATAATACCACATTGATCACTTGTGTGACATTTATCATAGTTTTTGTTTTGAGTTTGAGCGATTTTCGTACCGGAAATTTTTACGACTTTTTACGGGTAACCGGACTGATTTTTTAACAATCGTTTAATAGCAATATGAGTGCCGATTCAACTAACAACCGCGCGATACGTAACGAGGAGATCAATAGCCCGTTTGGCGAAGCATTGCCGGTGGAGAATCTGATGCTCGACTACCGCATCGCTAATACCGTCGGCTCTCAGGCTTTAAGATTCATCCGGGGGTACGTCAGCCTCGGCAGTCCTTCTACCAAGGTGCTGCACACTTCATCGAAGTTCAACGTCGAATCCCTTCCTGATGATGAGGTCGCCGACTTTGTGAACATCCGGTCGCTGAATCACATCAGATATCTGAACAAGTTTTTTGAGGCGATCAACCGGAAACTTCCCGAGAGTGGATTTTTTATAGGCACTTTCGAGACTTTCGGTCAGAGAAGGCGCAGGATCTTCGCCCGCTACAAGAAGTGGATAGCCCTGCCGGTCTATTTTGTCGATTTTATGTTCCACCGTGTATTCCCCAAGCTAAAACTGACGAGAAAGATATATTTCTTCCTTACAGGTGGAAGCAACCGGGTTTATTCTCTCACGGAAGTGCTGGGGAGGCTGGTTTCTTGCGGCTTTGAGATAGTCGACTACAAGTCGTATAACGAGCAGACCTACTTTGCTGTCAGAAAAGTCTCCGATCCCGAGTACAACGAAGAGCCTTCGTATGGCCCTCTGTTTAAAATGAGAAGGATCGGGAAGCATGGAAAGGTGATCTACGTTTACAAGTTCAGAACCATGCACCCGTATTCCGAGTACCTTCAAAAGTTTATTTTTGAGAGGAACAGCCTTCAGGAGGGTGGGAAGATCAAGGATGATTTCCGTGTCACATACTGGGGAAGGATCATGCGCAAGCTTTGGATCGATGAACTGCCGATGTTCATAAACTTCTTCAAAGGTGACCTGAAATTAGTTGGCGTACGCCCTCTGAGCAAGCATTATCTCAGTCTGTATGACGATGAGCTGCGCGAAATGCGTCTAAAACACAAGCCGGGGCTGCTCCCCCCGTTCTATGCCGACCTTCCCAAAACGCTGGAGGAGATCATAGACTCTGAGAAGAGGTATCTTCGTGAGTTCGAGAAATATGGCTTTATAGCCGATATCAAATACCTGTTCAAAGCGTTGAACAACATCCTTATCAAAAGGGCAAGAAGCAACTGACAGCCTGATTTGAAACAATTATTAAAAAAGCGTGAACCCGGTCACGCTTTTTTTGTTTTAAAGCTGCTTTATTTATATTGACAATTGGGATTATTAAAAACGATTAAACGGAGAAGAAATGAAAAGAATTCATTTATTGTTGTTTGTGTTCCTCTTTGCCCCGCTTGCATTCGGACAGATAGTCCCCAAGTTTGGTTTGGGAGTGAACGCCGGGGTTGCAATCCCCTCAGGTGACATGGGAGACATGTACAAAACCGGATTTGGTGGCGGAGTTACTCTCGTGCTTCCAATCCCGTTCCCGGTAGAGCTTTCTGCGTCAATCGGTTACTACAGATTCGGTTTCAACAGCGATCACTTCAATGAGCAGATCAAACTCGCCGGCTCGAACAAGACATTCGATATCGATGCCCCTTTGAATCTGATCCCGGTTACTGTTAACGCGAGATATTATTTCATCCCTGTCGGAGTAAGACCTTACGCTGAGGTAACTGCCGGAATCGGGATCGCTTCATTGAAGAGCGTCTATCTTGAGTCCACTTCCGGAGGCTCTGCTTCGCTGAAGACTTCAGATGTCTCTGAGACAAAACAGTTCTTCACAATTGGTGCGGGTGTCCTGGTTGGAGTTGGCGTGGCTGCCGATCTCGACGTGAATGTCAAGTACGCGGTACTTGGACAGAAGTTTAGCCAGGCGATGGCATCGGGTAATTCCCTCTCGTACAGCGAGTCAAACGGATCATTCCTCGGTATTAACGCCGGACTCCGTTTCAAACTCTAAATGTAAAGCCTTAAGCAATTAAGCCGCCGAGCGACACGGCGGCTTTTTTAATGTCCGGAAAAGCCGGATTCTTATTAAATTATGTTATATTTGCCGCCTGTAATTTATCATCATTTCATCATCAATCTAATCCGGAGTACTCATGAAACGACTCTTCACGCTCCTTTTTGTTCTTGCGTTTGTTCCTGCCACATTCGGACAGCTTGTTCCGAAGTTTGGCATGGCGGTTGGCGCTAATGTTGCCCTTCCCCAGGGAGATATGGGAGATCTTTATAAAACGGGCTATGGCGGTTATTTTACTGTTATCCTGCCGATCCCGGGACCGATTGAAGTCTCCGCCACCGCGGGTTTCAATACTTTCAAGTTCAACAATGAATACATTAACAATCTGTACAAGGAAGCGACAGGTACAGACCCCGGTCTCGATCTTGACATTCCTCTCACGGTCATACCGGTGACAGCGAACGCCCGCTACTATTTCCTTCCAGCGCTCGTAAAGCCGTATGCCGAGGTTAATCTCGGTCTTTCTTTCGGTACCATAAAGGCGAGGGTTCCTGATCCACTTCCCGGCAATCCTTACAACATGAGATCCGCTGAAAGTTCAGAGACCAAACAATACGTTGGAATTGGTGCCGGTCTTGTTATCGGAATGGGAGTTGTTGCCGATCTCGATGTGAACGTAAGATACGCTCTTCTCGGTCATGAATTTAGCGTTCAGACCTACAGCGTCTCCGGTGGTTCGGTCACTTACACTGAATCGAAATCAAACGGCAGTTATGTTGGAATTAGTGCAGGCTTGAGACTGAAACTGTAATCTTAAAAACCGTGGACCCTCCCGCAAGGGAGGGTTACCGGTCGCGCGTCAAATCTCTCACCTTTTAATGATGTCCTTCAGCGTAAAGATTGTCTTTACCGCGTTTTGGATCGCTTCCTTGAATTTCTGGAGGTTAACCGGTTTGTTAAAGATCGCCTCCGCGCCTGCTTCACTGTAGGCAATATTCTCACTTTTCCCCATATTACTTCCGAGAACAATGCAAGGGATCTTCGCCCTTGAAGGGTCGGAGTTTATTCCTTTGATCAGATCGAGTCCCGTTTTCCCGTCGAAAGAATGAGCGGTTACAACCACAGCCGGAACTGACCCGGTGATGCTTTTTATAGCGCTATCGATGTCTTTGAACTGCTCCACTTCGTAGCCTGGGAGGAGGTTTGTGATTATTTTCGCGTAGAGGACACGGTCTGTTGGACTGCTTTCAACCAGCGCGATCCTCGAGGAGGCAACGGGAATTGTGAAAGTGAACCGGGTTCCCTCACCCACCTTGCTTGTGAGTGTTATCGTGCCGCCATGTTTTTCAACAATCTCTTTTACAAGGCTTAGCCCGAGTCCGGTACCCTTTTCACCCGCGGTGCCGGGGGTGGTGAATTTGCTGTCAACATGGAATATTTTCTGAATGTCGCTCTCTTTTATTCCCACACCCGAGTCACTTACGAACACTTCGAGGAACCTGCCCGAGAGGTTGCCGGTGATGCCCGCGGTGATTCTGCCGCCGTTCGGTGTGAATTTTATCGCGTTTGAGAAGAGGTTGTTGAACACCTGAAGAATAAGGTTTTGATCGACAAACACCACCACATTTTCCGGCATTTCGTTCACCAATTCGATATCCTTCTGGAACGCCGCTCCTGAAACAGCCGAGAAAGATTTGCTGGTGATAGTGCGAAGATCCTGCTTTACGGGTTCGAACTTCATTCTGCCTGTCTGGAGTCTGGTCCAGTCGAGCAGTGAGTTAACCAGACTGAGCATGATCTTGGTGGAATCCTGGATATAATTGACATATTTCTTCATTTCTTCAGAAGAGAGATCCTCGGTTAGAAGGAAGTCGGTAAACCCAAGAATGGAACTGAACGGCGTTCTCATATCATGAGAAATGATGGAGATGAACCTGTCTTTCGCTTCGTTGAGTTTTTTAAGGTTCTCTGTAGATTCCCTGATCTCATTTTCGGCCTGTTTCTGTTTGGTGATATCTGAGACAAGCCCGAACATTTTAACGATCCGGTCACCCTCTCTTACAAAGGTGATCTTGTTTCTTATCCAGATCGGGGTGCCGTTCTTTGTGATGATCCTGCACTCCAGTGACCCGCCCGATTTATACTTGTTCCTTAGGAGGTCTTTCAGATCGGAGAAATAACCATCGATATCTTCAGGATGAATTATTCTGAACCAGAACCTGATGTTATTGGTGAACTCGGTTGTTTTATAGCCTGTCATCGCCACGAAAGAGGCCGTTACGAAGACGGGGGTCAGGGTTCCGCCGACCGGTTCAGAGACCCATAGAAAGTCGTCGATGTTCTCGGCGATACTTCTGTATTTGGCTTCTGAATCCTCGATCAATCTTTGAGCATTCCGCAGTTGAGTGATATCCCGTACTATCAGCACGTCGAACATCTTTTCATTGAACTCAAAAGAGGCGCCGGACACTTCCGCCGTGAAAGTGGAACCGTCTTTTTTCAGACCTTCGCCTTCTGTCGTGCCTCTGTCGCCCCGCTGACCGGATCTGACAAAATTAACGACAGGTTTACCAATTATTTCGAGTTCCGATTCATACTCGAATATCTTGACAAAACTGTTGTTTACAAAAATAAGGTTTCCCGATTCCTCAACGGCGATACCGTCGTTTGAGGCTTCAAAAACCGACTGCATCAGCAGGATGTCTTGCCGGGTTTTCTCTTCTGATGAAATATCCCTTATCAGGCAGGCAAATGATGAAACAATCTGATCTTCATCTTCAAAATAAACGAAGGATACCTCAGCGGGGAATACCTTGCCCGAGGAGTCGATCACACCGGCGTTAATGATCAACGGGCTCTCTTTCATTATTACAGCAAGATCAGGCACGAAACCGGCAAAAATATCTGTCAGTTTTTTGTTCTCCTTCTTCCCGGATGGAATAATTTTCTGATCAAACCTGTCGTTTGAGTTCAGAATATTCAGTTCACCGTCAAATCGGCAGATCATATCACGGGAAGTGTTTAGAAACGCGCTGTACTGCTTGTTTTTTAGTTGCAGCTCCTTTTTTTCTTTTTCATCCTCATAGACATCCCGGCATAAAACCCAAAGCCTGCCCTGCACATTGATCACTCTGAACTCGCCGGAGCCCGTTCCGGAGTGGGAAGTGTAAGCCGACCTGAACAGCCCCCCTTTGGGGGATCTGCGAAACTGTTTTATCAGGGAAGTGGCGCTTTTGCCGAATATCTCAATTTTTTTGTAACCGAAGAATGCTTCCGCTTCTTTGCTCCATGAGTCGATCCGGTTTTCCCTGTCCACGGAAAAGATCGCGATGCCCCCTTTTTCGGCGATAAGGGTGTACTCGCGAAGTTCTTTGATCTGCTCTTCAAGCGCCCTGATCACTTCCCTGTTAGCGGAGATATCCTCCCCGGTTATGATGGTGAGCTCAGAGCCGTCGGTGCCTGTGAAACCGGCGGAACGGAGTCGTATCTCATTCGATAGACCATCTTTTACAATAGTGACCACTTCATCCTGTGAGCCGGGGATGTAACCGCCAAAACCTTCCAGAGATGTCAGCATCTTGCCGGCGACCACTGAGTTTGGGCCGAAATAATTCGATAACCGGTGCCCGCCATAAAACAACACCTTGCCGGAGAGGTCGCAGATGAAGACAAGGTCGAGCAATTCCGTCAGTATCTCACCCGATCTGAAAGGGTTGAATCCGGGGTCCATCGCCACTTCAGGTATCATCCTGATATCCTCAACCACGATGAGCCCGCCGGTGATCACCTCCCCGCTAAACACGGGTACACCTTTACAGATCAGACTTAAATTTTTACGCCCTGAAGAGATACGCTTGATCTCTTTCTCAAACGGTATTCCATCGAGAAGTGAGGTGATGTGCGCGGCAAGATCAATGTTCTCGAACAAGGGGGTGGTGTCAAGGGTGATACCGGCTGAATAACCTGTGACCTCCTCGCTCAGTATACCGAAAGCGAGCAACGCTTGATTAATAAAGGTAACACGGAGTCCGGAATCAAAAAGCACCACGCCAACCGGAAGGCTGTTGCCATTGATCATCGCGTGGTTCTTGTCAATTGATTTTTTGTCAGGCATAATAAACGGAAAATTGAAAACGTAATTTAATTGATTCGGATGAAATCAAGCGATGGAACTTTTTTAGGTTCCGGGAGTAAAAAAATAAAAGAGTCACATAAATTAACTTGCATATAAATATAAAGCGGATTATTTTAACACAGCGAAAAAAATTAATTAGCAAAGGAATCCACCATGAAGAAGCTCGTTTTGCTCGCCGCGGTCGCACTGTTTTTCACAGCCGGAACCGCTGTCGCCCAAAAGGCCCCCGCTGATGCAAAAATAAAGATGTGCAACAGCTGCCATAAAGAAGGAAAGCCAAAGTTCGATGAATTTAAAGCCTGGTTACAGTCAAACCACGCCAAAGTTACTGACACGTTCGACAAACCGGCTGCCAAAGAGATCGCTGAAAAGAATAAGATAGCCAATCCGAAGGAAGCTGCTGAATGTCTTACATGCCACGTGGACAAGATGTCAAAGGTCGAGAAATTCAACCCTAAGGATATCGACTGCATGACATGCCACGGTGACAACAACAAGTATCATCCAATTCCTGAGAAGGTTCCACATCCTTCAGCAAAGAAAACTGAAGCGAAGCAAGACTAATATTCGCGGATATGAAATTGAAAAGGCTGCTCATCACGGGCAGCCTTTTTCATTTTAAATATTTCGTACGGGTGACGGGTTATTCTTCCGGGCCGGTCAGTTTTGTGGAAGTGTCGAGATCGACCATTTTGATGTCTTTAAGATATTCGGACATACGGGGTGCCTGGATCTCCTTGAGTTGATCGAGAATTGACGCCACTTCGTTAACGGCGGTCTCGATATAGTCGATCCTTTTGGCAACGGCATCTTTGTTCAGGTCGGGTTTACCCATCTCCCTTTTTAACGCGGAAACAGCGAGTTTGATGACCGTGAGGGGTTGTTTTATCTTGTGGTTGGCTGTTACAACGGTTGCAGCAAACATTCCGATCCTTTCAGACTCGATCATTTGCTTTCTGATCTCGCTGAACTTAAGTGCTGAGTTGATCCGGGCGAGAATTTCAACCCGGTCGAACGGTTTTTTTACATAATCATGCGCGCCGGCTTTAAGCCCGATGGAAGTATCCTCGGCCGTAACTCTTGCTGTGACCAGAATGATCGGGATGTTGTGGGTCTTCTCATCTTTAGTAAGGGCTTGGCAAACCTCAAGTCCGTTCATTCCGGGTAACATGATATCGAGGAGGATAAGATCAGGGAGGTACTCATAGGCCATTTTCATGCCGGTTTCGCCGTCGTAGGCATAAAGAAACTGGTGATTTTCTCTTTTAAGAATCGTTTCCAGGTATTTGATGTTCTGTTCGTGGTCGTCGACTGCGAGAATAAGGCTCATGAGGGATCGTGCCGGTGTTTTATTGGAAAAATTCAGTCAGGGATATTAAGTTCCACTAAACTCACTTCATTTCGGTTCAAATATAACACTTTTACCGATTCTTTTGTAACTTCTTTGATAATTCCGCCCTTGACCTCATCGCCTGCCCTGAGGAAGATCCTCTCTTTGAATCTGACGTGGTGGAACTCGGCCTCCCCGTTTTTTACAGCCCTCAGTTCATAATCGTCAAGATTTACAGCGCCCGGTTCAGAGACTCCCGCGATACTCTCGATGAAGGGGAGGAAAATGTCGATTTGCTCAAACAGGCTGTCTTGTTGAACTGTAAAAGGGGGGAGGAAGAATCCCCCGGGCTGAACCGGTACCGAGATAACAAGATCGTAATCAACAAAGGCGACACTTCCCTCAAGCACGCCATAGTATCTTATTGTTCCGGTTTTGAACCGCATGAACATCGGGTACTCCTCTATCGCGGAGATGAATCCGGCAATTCCGAGGAATGAGGCTTTCCCCTTGATCAGAAAGTTCTTTATCGTGAACCCTGCTCTTTGCTCCTCCTCCAGTTCAGTAATGTTGAACTTGAAACCAGTGGTCAGGGAAAGCTGTATACTGTCAACAAGAAGCCGCATATCACGCAGGGTGATATTTGTGTAAAGATTATAGCGCAGTTCAGGGTCGGGTTTTAAGGCAGGTCCCGTTTCTTTCTGAATGGTGTGCATCTTACCGGCAATGTCATCACCCGGTGAAATTCCCAGAGACTCAAATCTCTCCTCTATTCTGTTCCCGGCAGGTATCACAACAAGAAATGTAACGAGCAGCAGGACTGCGGAGACGAAAAGCTTGATCACGGTCCGGTTGTTCTGCATGAGCAGTTTTTTTATTTCCACTTGACATCCCCCGGTACAACTATCCTGAAAGAGGTGTAAGTGTTTTCACTCGTTCGGAATATCTCGGTTGAGAGGAGCTCTGCACCCTTGATTTTGCCCGCCAATTCCGCTGCCACCCCCGGTGCTTCGGTATATCCCTTAATGAGGATGTAGTTTTTCTCCCGGAGGGATATTCCCGTGATCTGAAGGTTGGCAGACTCGGCGTGGCTTTCAAGCCCCCGCAAAAGGTTGTCAAGCCGGATATACATTGAGTCGAGGCGTTTCAGCCTTTGCCGGCTTTCGGGGATCAACGGGATCTTTCCGCCGTAGGCTGCCACTTCATTATAAACGGAAGGTTCCTTCTTCTTGAAGTCATCCAGCCCGCTTTCAGCCGGGGAGAGAATGAAAAATCTGACAAGAGCGCTTAAAAAGAGGAGGGAAACCGCGCCTGTGACCATCCCGGCCACCAGGTTCAATGTGGAAGCGGTTCTGGCGAGCCTGTTCTCTTCACTTGTTTGGACCTCTTGAGGTGTAAGAAGCCCCGGCAATGGAAGTGCATTCGAGCGATAGAGCTCTGATACCATCTCGCAGATATTGTAGATGCCTTTCCATGTTTTGCCTTCGCGTGTACCCTCTTGAAGTGCAAAACTTTCTTCATGCCCCCTTGAGAGGGAAGGATGACCGGTACCGGCTATTTCATCTTCAAACCGGAAAGCATAAGGGTCGGAGGTGAAGGTGATAAGCTGATCACAATCGAGATATGAGTTTTTGGAATTCCTGAAGGTGTCAAAGTCGATCAACCTCGCCGCGGCGAGCCCCCGCCCCCTGAGACGGGCTTCAAAAACCATGTCGTCATCGCCCGAGAGGATGTAGGTGCGGTCGTCGGGAAAGAACTTAAGCTTCCTTGAATAGTAGTGAAACAGAATTTCAGGGGAAGCGAGTGACGAAATCACGACGGGACTCTCAACGCCGGCTCGCGCGAGATAATTTAGCAGATCATCAATGATGCTGTTGGTGAAGGTTACATCATCCTTCTTCTCCTTGCCGTGGTGGAGGAGCCTGATATCAGGTATAACAACAATGTTGGTGCCCTGTATCTTCTTGAAGAGTTTCCGGTCGGGGTTGGCGGGAAGATAGGGGAAGTTGCCCTCCTCACCTGACGGGAGAATGGTGAACAACTTTTTCCCGCGAGGGGCTTTTCCCTGGTCGATAAAAAGAGCGGAACACCTCTCACCGAGGAAAATCACACAAAGACGGTTACGATTAAATCGAATTCTCACTTTTTTTGTGTCCGGTCACACAATCTTTTGAAGAATGGGAATATATTTGTACATTAAACTTTTAAGAATATGTGTTTCACAAAGAATGATTTAATATGAAAAGCAAAATTAAAATTTTAGCCGTTCTTTTCCTCGCCACTTTCACACTTTTTACCGGCTGCACGAAAAAAGAAAAACCCGCCTCACCGGCTGACACCGCGAAGAAGGCAACCGAAACTGTGAAACCGGACACCACGGCAAAAGATACAGCTTCTGCCGATACTGCAAAAGCGAAAGAGATTTCCCTCTTGGGCACATGGCAGGGAACCCTCGCGAATTATTCCGCCACCCTTAAGATAACCAACCAGGATGGCAAGCAGTTCACAGGTTCAATTGTTGTGAACTACAGAAATGTCGCCACCCACAGCGTTGTCGGCAGTGTTGACCCCGAAACAGGGGCTTTCTCAATGAGTGACAACGATCAGACTCGCTCGTCAGGTCACTATGCCGGTGTTGTTGCAAAAACCGGCAGATCGATCACCGGAAGTTTCACCGAAAAACGCCCCGGCGGCATTACAGTAAATTTTTCATTTAATAAATAACTTCAACTAATCCGGAGACAAACTTAATGACCAGAAAACTCCTGTTATCCTTATTCTTAATGAGCACCATCCTGTTTCTTACAGGTTGCGACAACAAGGATAACCCTCTGAACCCAGATGAGGGTAAACTTGTGATCACATCCACCCCAACTCTTGCTGATGTATATGTCGGTGGCACCAATTCCGGAAAGAAAACGGGCGATACCCTGACACTTCCCACAGGAACCTATAACATTACCCTGAAGAAAACCCTTTACAAAGATACCACTTTCACAGTGACCATCGTTGCAAATCAGACCATTTCGAAAGCGGTTACACTTTCAGAAGCTTCATTCACCGTCAGCTCAACACCTGCCGGCGCCAAGATCTATCTGAATGGCGTTAACACAGGAAGTGTCACCCCTGCAGGCATCCGCCTTGCTGTTGGTACCAACACTATTACCCTCACACTCGCGGGATATGCTGATACCACATTCACAGTACCTGCCGACTCAGCCAACAAGAGTGTTGCCATCACAATGACAGCTCTCAACTATGTTGAGTACACTTCTGTCAAGATCTATGAATCATTCTCAACCTCCAATGTACCGAGCGGACTTATCCTCTCAGTTGGAAGGGCTTCGAACATCGGTTCAGGCGTGAGCAAAGACTCTGTTGACATCTACTACAGAACCGCCGGTTACATCATTTCATCAGCGAAAGATTTCAACCTCCCGAGAGAGACATTCTTCAAACTCGGAACAAGCGGCACCCTTACTGATGGTGAAGATGCTCCTGCCAAGGATGCTTCATGGGCACTCAGTGTAGGTGACAGGGAAACCAACTACTTCTTCATGTACACTGCTGATCAGAATTACGCGAAGATGAAGATCACCGGTTACGGTGGCGGTACATCGGTTTCCGATCCTGCATATGTCGAACTTCGTTGGTTCTACAACAAAACGAAGAACGATAGAAGGTTTTAGTGGTCAGTGGTTAATGGTCAGAGGTCAATTGACCTTGACTTGAGCAAGCCACGCATAAAATTAAAAAGCTGCTTCTGAAAAGGAGCAGCTTTTTTTATTTTTGAACATTGAATTAGTTGACTTATCCCGGAGAAATATTTATGATCAGAACCTTCGCTTTTATTTTGCTTTTGATCACCTGTGTCAATGCCCAGACACTTAGTGTAAACAAGGTAGAACCACCTAACTGGTGGGCTGGAATGAAAAAGAACAGCATACAGTTGATGGTGTATGGCGAAGGCCTTTTGGGAGCGACCGCGTCCGCTTCTTCCGGAATAAAAGTAAAAAAGACGCGGAGTTTCAACGACAACTATCTCTTTGTTGATATCGAAATACAACCCGGACTTAAACCGGGAAACCACACGATAACCCTCAAGAACAAAGGTGTCACAACTGCCATTGAATATCCCGTTTACGGCAGAACGGGGAAAAAACCGGCAGGTTTCTCCTCTTCCGATGTTATTTATCTGATCATGCCCGACCGCTTCGCCAACGGTGACACCGGTAACGATTCGGTTGCAGGGTTCTCCGAGGCAGTTGACCGTGGTTTCTTCGATGGAAGACACGGAGGTGATCTCCAGGGAGTGATAAACAAACTTGACTACCTGAAAGAAACCGGCTTCACTGCCCTCTGGCTTACCCCCGTGGTTGAGAACAACACTTTCAGAAGCTATCACGGGTACTCGGCTACTGATCTTTATAAAGTCGATCCCCGGCTTGGCACCAACGATCTCTACAAAAAAATGGTTGATGAGGCCCATAAACGGGGGATTAAGGTGATCCTCGATCATGTGGCGAACCACTTCAGCAAAGATCACATCTGGATCGCTCAGCTTCCCCACCCCGGTTGGATAAACGGATCAATACAAAACCCTCCGCCGCCGATGCACCACAAACAGGTTTTCTCCGATATCCACGGTGACAGTTCCACCATCAAAAAAGTGGTGGAGGGATGGTTCACCGACTATATGCCCGATTTCAATCAGACGAACGAATTTGTAGCAAATTACATCATCCAAAACACCCTTTGGTGGGTCGAGTTTGCAGGGCTTGATGGCATTCGCGAAGACACCTACCCCTACAACCATGAAGGGTTCATGGCTGAGTGGGCAAAAGTTATTAAAAACGAGTACCCCTCAATAAATATCGTGGCTGAAGTATGGACCGGGGAACCCGCTTTCCTTTCATACTACCAGAGTGGCAGCAGAACAAGAAAAAGTTTTGAAAATCACGTAAACTCCCTCACCGATTTCGGTTTAAGGGACGCTATCTACAAATACCTTCAGGGAAATGGCGCCACTTTATACACCGTCTACTCGGCTATCGCAATGGACTACCTTTACGCCGACCCCAATGCCCTCGTGACATTCGTTGACAATCACGATATTAACCGCGCGATGTACGGAGCTGACAGCAATGTGGCGAAATTCCTCACCGCTCTCGATATTCTGATGACCACAAGGGGCATCCCTCAGATATTCTATGGAACAGAGATCGGGATAAAGGGTACTGACCATCATGGATATCTACGTGCCGATTTTCCGGGCGGATGGAAGGAGGATAAAAGAGATGCCTTCACTTCTGAGGGAAGAACTGAAACCGAGAACTTGATCTACAATCATCTGAAAAAACTGATATCGATCAGGCTCACAAATCCGGCATTCACTCGTGGATCATTGATACACTTCCCCCCTGAGCATGATATTTACTCATATTTCAGGGAGTTCAAAGGTGAAAAATTTATGGTCGCTGTCAATGGTTCGAAGCAAAAAAGCTACGTGGGTTACGACTACTACTGGAGCCGCCTTGAAGGATGGATCTCTGCAACCGACCTTTTGACCGGCGCGAAATTCAAGATAACAAAAGAGGGAAAGCTTGAGCTCCCCCCCTATACAAGCGTGATACTGAAACTGGAAAAGTAAACTATTTCAGTCTGTTGATCGCTTCTTCGTAGGTCGATTTTTCAACCAGGCCGACATGTTTGTCGATGATGTTGCCCTCTTTATCGATCACGAATGAAGTTGGTATGGCTTCAATTCCACCGTACGCGTTAACAACTGCCTGATCGGCGAAAGCCACCGGGTAGTTAACCTTGTTCTGCTCGAGGAATCCGGGAACGTCGGCAATGGTTCTTTCATCATCCACCGAAATGCCGATGATCTCAACCTTGTCACCATATTTTGCTTTAAGGTCTACCAGATCGGGAACGCCTTTACGGCAAGGTCCGCACCATGTAGCCCAGAAATCGATGATCACAACCTTGCCTTTATAGTCGGCAAGCTTGATATTCATTCCACCTTTGGCATTTTTCAGAGAAAAGTCTGCTGCCTTACCCGGGTTTGAAGCGACGGGTTCAGGATTGTATTTTTCAAGCTGATTGTTCGCGGGCTGATTCTCAACTTTTTTATTGCAAGAGGTCAAAGTGAGAATTGAGAGAACCAGAATTACAGGGATAAACAGTTTTAATTTCATTTTATTCTCCGGATAATTTTTAAGCGGATTTGATGCACGCAAAAAAGATTGGATTCAGATCACCTGAGTATAACCGTGTCTTTGGCAGAGGTATCTTTTGTTGCTGAATCGGTTTTAAGCAGATCCATCACCTTTGAGGAGTCAATTCCGGGAGGGTAGTTGCCTGTTTGCGGTTCAATTCTCGTATTGTTCAGTATCAGAAAGAATATCACGATTATTGTGAAGATAACACCCTGGATCCAGCTTTTGTGTTTTTTATAGTACGCGAGCCACTCTGGATCCTTCTTTTCAACCGGTTTTTTACCGATCTTTCTCTCTTTTGTTTCTTTTGCCATTAAATGATGTCCGGATATTAGTTGTAAAATCAGATTCCAAAAATAGTAATGAAAAGGGTGAAAAAGACGGTAAATTTTTGTATCAGGAACTCATAAATAAATCTTTGCGTTAAAAATTATAAATATTGATCAGAACCGTCCGAACCGGAAAAGAAAACAAAGGAACCCATGGCTCTTATATTACAGGTACTTCTTCCATTCATTATAGCCCCCTTCGTCCCGTTAATAGGGAAGAAGAGCAGCGGCCGCGTGCTTGGAATTGTCCTGTCGATGGTGCCACTTGGTCTTTTCCTTCTTTTCCTTTATGACGCGTTTAACTTACCCCTTGCCGGCGCGTTACCTGTGGTATACGAGTGGATACCGCGGATGGGGGTTGAGCTCGCTCTTCGTGCCGACGGCTTAAGCCTGCTTTTCGGCATGATCATCACGGGAATTGGTACCGCCGTCTTTCTTTTCGCCGGAGGGTATCTTGGCGATGACTCCGGTACCACAAAGTTTTACATATATATCCTGATCTTCATGGGAGCGATGCTCGGGGTGGTATTCTCCGACAACCTGCTTCTTCTCTTTGTTTTTTGGGAACTGACCTCCCTTTCCTCCTTCCTTCTGATCGGTTTTAAGCATAAATATCTCGAGTCACGTTATGCCGCGCTTCAGGCGTTGCTGGTAACGGGATTGGGCGGACTCTCACTCCTTGCCGGCGTGATATTGATATACATCGAAGCGGGCACTTTCTCGATCTCAGCGTTGATCGCAAACCCGGGTTTAATCACCTCAAGCGGAAACCTGACTTTGATAATGATCCTGTTGCTCGGAGGCGCGTTCACGAAATCGGCGCAGTTTCCGTTCCATTTTTGGCTACCCAACGCGATGGAGGCACCAAGTCCCGTAAGCGCTTATCTCCATTCCGCCACAATGGTAAAGGCGGGTGTGTTTCTTGTAGCGCGGATGAACCCCGTTTTTGCTTCCACCGGATTGTGGGGCGATATACTAATGGTTTTTGGCGGTTATACAATGTTTCTCGGCGCGTTTCTCTCGCTGAAGCAGACCGATCTTAAAAGAATTCTCGCCTATACCACCCTCAGCGTGCTCGGCACTCTTATGATGCTCACGGGCTATGGTACTGAAGCCGCTTACAAAACGATGGTGATCTACCTGACCGCGCACTCACTGTATAAAGGCGCTCTCTTCTTGACCGCCGGGGCGGTCGATCACTCCACCGGTACACGTGACGTCAGGGTGCTTGGCGGTCTGGCGGGCAAAATGCCTGTAACAGCCTTCGCGGGAATTACCGCCGCCCTCTCAATGTCGGGTGTGATACCATTCGTTGGATTCATCGGGAAAGAGTATCTCTACTCCACCGCGCTTGACGGGGCACCAATTCTTTTCTTCGCCGTGCTGTTCACCGGAGTGGCAATGGTTTATTCTGCACTTCAGGCGGGTGTTCAGCCCTTTTTCGGAAAAGGTGGTGAGACACCAAAAGTAGCGCATGAAGGTGATTTTACCCTCTTCACGGGACCGGCGGCGGCCTCGGTTGTAAGTCTGATTCTCGGCCTGTTCGCCGCCGCGCTTCTCTCCCCAGTGGCAAGCATGGCTGTCACTTCAATTGCAGGAGTGGAATCGAGCGTGAAAACCGGACTGTGGCACGGATTCAATGTGGTTTTTCTTCTCAGTCTGGCGACTTTGGCAGCAGGATACGGATTATTTAAAATGAGGGATAAACTCTTTCTTCTGCCCGCGGTTTACGGTCCGCTTGAGTACCTTATGCCCTCAAAGCTTTACGACAAGGCGCTGAAACTTTTAGTCAACACCTCAAAATGGCAGACTTCATTCTTTCAGAATGGCTACCTCAGGTACTACATAATCACAATTTTTGTAACCGCTCTCGCCCTCGCGGGAGGGTATTTCGTTTATCACCTCGACATTTCAAGGATCAATCCGGACAGTTCAATCGCGCTGCATGAGATATTTGTAGGTATTGCCATTGTTTCAGGCGCGTTAATCGCGGCGGTGTCAAGCAGCAGGCTGTTCGCGGTTCTGGGGTTGGGAATTACAGGCGCCGGTGTGGCACTAGTGTTCATCATGTATGGCGCGCCCGACCTCGCGCTTACACAGTTCGCAATCGAGACCCTTTCGGTTATTCTGTTCGTGCTCGCTATTTACAAACTACCCGGGTTTCTGAAGATATCTAACAAAGGAGCGAAAATACGCGATCTTGTTATAGCATCCTCTGTCGGGGTGTTTGTGGTTCTATTGATCCTGGCTGTTTATTCGGTTGAGAACCAGACGGTGCTTAAAGATTATTTCGCGCGGAACAGCGTGCCCGGCGGAATGGGGAGGAACATCGTGAACGTGATCCTGGTTGATTTCAGGTCGATCGATACGATGGGTGAGATAACCGTGCTCGGGATAGCGGCACTTGGTATATATGGACTTGTAAAACTTGTCAGGAGGGATGGATAATGCCGAGCGTGATACTTCGCACGGCGATCCGGTTGATCATCCCGGGACTGTTGATATTCTCCCTTTTCCTCCTTTTCAGGGGTCACAATGAACCCGGGGGAGGCTTTGTCGGTGGACTTGTAGCCGCTGCCGCCATCACTCTTTACACCCTTGCTTGGGGGGTGAAGAAGGCGGAGGAAATGTTCCGTGTTCAGCCACAGACAGTGATCGCCACCGGTCTCCTGATTGCCCTCCTCGCCGGTATCCCGGGCTGGATCATGGGCGGTGAATTCATGCAGGGGGTATGGCCCGGAATCGTCCTGCCCGTGATCGGGAAAGTTGGCACGCCTGTAATTTTTGATATTGGGGTTTACCTTCTGGTTACCGGAATGGTGGTAAAAGTTATTTTCACACTCGCGGCAGAGGAGGAGGCATAATGGTGATTCTTCTGGCGGTTGTCACCGGTATTTTAACCACGGCGGGTGTTTACATGATCCTGCGGAGAAGTTTTGTCAGGGTTATTCTTGGTCTTGCTTTCATAGGGCACGCGGCTAATCTTCTGATATTTACCGTGGGAAGGATCACCGCGGGGAACGCGGCATTCGTACCTGAAGGAATGAGCGCGATAACAGAGCCGTTTGCCGATCCGCTGCCGCAGGCACTGATCCTCACTGCCATTGTTATCGGTTTTGGCGTGCAGGCTTTCCTGATAGTGCTGTTCAAGCAAAACTACAAGAGTATCGGCTCAGACGATCTTGATGACATGAACACAACAGACAGGCTGGGGCAATAATGAAAATACTCGCTATTCTTCCGGTTCTTATCCCGTTCCTCGCGGCAATTCTGACCCTTTTCTCCGGAAAGAGGGTGAACGCTCAGAGGGTGATTTTCTCTGTTTCATCGGGACTGGTGCTGTTGGTCTCACTCTTTCTGTTGGATCACGCTTTTAACAAGGGTGTTTACTCCTTGCAGGCGGGGGGATGGGAGGCACCGTTCGGCATCTCTTTCGTAGTGGATAAACTAAGCGCGATAATGATCGCGATCTCGGGTCTGATGGCTTTCGCCTCGTCGTTCTACGCCTTTGCCACGATTGACAGTGAAAGGGAAAAATTCGGTTTTTACACCCTTCTTTCCACTCTTTTTATGGGCATTAACGGCAGTTTCCTTACGGGTGACATATTCAACCTGTACGTCTGGTTCGAAGTGATGTTGATGTCATCATTCGTGCTGATAGCTCTGGGTGGAACCAAGGCACAGCTTGAAGGGGCGGTCAAGTATGTCACGCTTAATCTGCTCTCCTCCACGTTTTTCCTTATAGCCGTCGGAATTCTTTATGGAATGGCGGGAACCCTGAACATGGCGGATCTCGCTGTTAAAATACCTGCTCACCCTGACGCGTGGCTCACGACCACGGTCGCGCTTCTTTTCCTGATCGCTTTTGGTATAAAATCGGCAGTTTTTCCCCTCTTTTTCTGGTTGCCGGCGTCATATCACACTCCACCTGCGGTGGTTTCTGCGGTTTTCGCGGGAATGTTGACCAAAGTCGGGGTTTACGCCATGATCCGGGTTTTCACCCTGATATTCAGCAACAACCCTGAAGTGACCCACACCGCTATCCTTGTAATCGCCGGATTCACCATGCTTGTTGGTGTATTGGGTGCCGCGGCACAGAACGACATCAGGAGGATACTCTCATTTCACATTGTAAGTCAGATCGGCTACATGATAATGGGGCTGGGGCTTAATTCCGCCGTTGCCGTTGCGGGAGCAGTGTTCTACATTATCCACCACATCATCGTGAAAACGAATCTTTTCCTTATCGGAGGCGCGATAAAAGAGATAAGGGGTACTTACTCCCTTGAAAAGCTTGGTGGTGTTTACAAAGCCTATCCACTTCTCGGTCTGCTTTTCCTTGTCCCCGCGCTTTCACTCGCCGGAATTCCGCCTCTTTCCGGCTTTTGGGCGAAGTTCTCATTGGTGAAAGCCGGTTTTGAGGCAGAAGCCTGGACGATAACCGCCCTTTCCCTTTTTGTTTCGATACTTACCCTATACTCAATGATGAAGATCTGGAACGAAGTGTTCTGGAAAGACACACCCGCGGAACATGAAGTTAGTGACAGATATATTGAGTTCTCAACCGGGAAGAAATTTTTGCTTTTCGCGCCCGCGGTTGCTCTTGCACTACTTACGCTTGTGATCGGATTTTATACCTCCCCGTTCTTCGATGCCGCGGCGGGTTCGGCCGGTGAACTTATGAACAAGGCAGATTACATCAACAGCGTTCTGAGGTTGAAATGACGGCAAAATTTGCGCTTCATCTCGCTCTTTCGTTGTTGTGGATGTTCCTTTCGGGCAGTTTCGGTTTTATTCCGCTTGTCGAGGGGGCTGTGGTCGGACTGGGTATCATGTTCGTCCTCGATCCCGTTCTTGGCTCAAAAGGTTACATCAGGAAACTCGTAAAGGTGATTGAACTCCTCCTCTTTTTCCTTTGGGAATTGCTGGTTTCAAACATAAAGGTGGCAATGGAAGTGCTTACACCAAAGTTCATCTCCGAGCCTTCGATCGTGGCCGTGCCGCTTTCGGTAAAAAGTGATATCGAGATAACCCTGTTGGCGAATTTGATCACGCTGACCCCGGGGACTCTAAGCATCGATGTGTCAGATGACAAATCAGTTCTGTACGTTCATATCATGTATGGAAGTGATCCTGACAAATCAATTCAGGAGATCAAATCAGGTTTTGAAAGAAGGATCATGGAGGTGTTCGCGTGATGTTCCTCGATTTTGCCATCGATTTTTCACTCGCCGTGCTCGGGTTCACAATACTCCTCGCCATAGTCCGTTTAGTGAAAGGCCCCCACACCGCCGACCGGGTAGTTGCTGCCGATTTAGTCACCTCTATTGCCATCGCCTTCATTTCGATATATTCGATCAAGACCGGCGAGACCTGGACTCTCGATGTCGGTTTGATCCTCGGTTTCGCGGGTTTCCTTGGGACAGTCGGTTACGCGTATTATTTACAACTAAGAGGGAAGAAATGAGCGAAATAATTACGGGCGTTTTCCTCATCATTGGAAGTTTGATCGTGCTTCTCGCCGGAATTGGCGTGGTAAAAATGCCTGATATCTACACACGGATGTCCGCCACTTCAAAAGCCTCCACTTTGGGGGTGTCGGTGGTACTTATAACCACCGGCTTCTTTTTCGGCACCACCGGCATCATCACCCGCACCATACTGATCGTTGTATTCCTTATGATCACCGCGCCGGTCGCCTCACACCTTCTCGGCAAAGCCGCCTACATTAACAAACTTCCCCTTTGGGACAAAACGAAGAGGGATGATCTTTCTGATAGAGGTTAGAGGTTAGAGGTTAGTGGTTAGTTGGGAATTATGAGTTGTAATCCTCGCCACTCACTACTCGCCACTCACTACCATCCACGCGCAACGGGCAACGGGAAACGCGCAACCATCCACGCGCAACGGGCAACGGGCAACGCACAACGAATCCTGACCTCTTACCACTGACCACTAATATCAAACCTTTTCAGTAAATTTAGTAACGGAGATTTTTAAATTATTGGAAAAGGCTTAAAATGAACTCGAAAGATTATATTGCAATAGAAGAACAGTATGGCGCGCACAATTATCATCCGTTGGATGTGGTGATCGACCGGGCTGAAGGCGTTTACATGTGGGATGTCGATGGCAAGAAGTATCTAGACTGTCTGGCTGCTTATTCGGCTGTCAATCAGGGGCATTGCCACCCGAGAATCGTCAATGTTCTTAAGGAGCAGGCTGAAAAGGTTACCCTGACTTCGAGGGCGTTCAGAAACAACCAGTTGCCTCTACTGGCGAAAGAGCTGTGCGAACTGACCGGCTATCAGATGATGCTTCCGATGAACTCGGGTGCCGAGGCAGTTGAAACCGCCCTGAAGGCCGCGCGTAAGTGGGGCCACAAGGTTAAAGGCATCTCCGAAGAAAAAGGAACGATCCTTACCTGCACCAATAATTTTTCGGGCAGAACAATTTCAATCGTCAGTTTCTCAACAGAGGAACAGTACAAAGACGGATTTGGTCCGTTCACCCCCGGATTCCAGAATGTGGAGTACGGCAATATTGAATCTCTGAAAGCGGCGATCACCGATGAAACCATTGCGTTCTTGATCGAGCCGATCCAGGGTGAAGCAGGTATCATAATACCACCTGATGGCTACCTTAAAGCCGCTTACGATCTTTGCAAGGCACACAATGTGTTGTTCATCGCGGATGAAATTCAGTCAGGCCTTGGCCGTTCGGGCAAACTTTTTGCCTTTGAATATGACGGTATCAGGCCCGATGTTGTGATAATAGGAAAAGCCCTTTCAGGCGGATGTTATCCTGTGTCAGCCGTGCTTTCCGACAGGGAAGTGCTGGGGGTTTTCAACCCCGGAGACCATGGTTCAACCTTTGGAGGAAATCCCTTGGGCGCGGCTGTGGCGAGGGAAAGTCTTAAAGTGCTCATTGAAGAGAAGCTCGTTGAGAACTCATTCGAGCTCGGCAATTACTTCAGGGCAAAACTTGCGGATATCCCATCCGGGCACGTTAAAGAGATCAGAGGTAAAGGGCTTTTTATCGGCGTTGAGCTGAAGGAGTCTTCAGGCGGTGCAAGAAGGTTCTGTGAGGCATTGGCTGAGCGCGGCATTCTCTGCAAGGAAACCCATACACACGTAATTAGATTTGCTCCTCCACTTGTTATCAAGAAAGAGGAGATCGACGAGGCACTGAAGCATATCAGCGATGTTCTGATGATGCCCTGAGCCACGGCATTTAACAAAGTTTATTCTCAACCAACTAAACGATCCGGAAAAAACATGAAACTTTCTGATCTGCTAAAGACGGAACTTATTATTCCACAGCTCGCGGGAACCACAAAAGAGGAAGTGATCAACGAAATGGTCAACATCTTCGAAGATGATCCCCGTGTCAACGATCTCGAAAAAGTGAGGACATGCGTGTTCGAGAGGGAGAAGATCATCTCGACCGGTATCGGTAAGAACTTCGCCTTGCCACACGGAAAGACCGATGCCATCACCGAGATACTCTGCGCGTTCGGTAAAAGCACCGAACCGATAGAGTACAATTCTCATGATGGTCAACCGGTACACCTCGTCTTTTTGCTTGTAGGCAAGGAGAACCTCGTGAGCCTGCACATCAAGCTGCTGAGCAGGATTTCAAGAATGATGACCAAGGATGAGTTCCGCCGCAACCTCATGGAAGCGAAGACGGCTGCCGAGATCATGGAAATCTTCCGGTCAGAGGAAGAGACTTATTACGACAACCTGTAAGATCGTGAATTAATGCCACTCAGAAAACAAGAGGGTGTCCCCAAGATACCAAAGACACGGAAGAAGACCATTGATAAAATGAAGAGCACAACCCCGGTGAAAACCGGGGATGTGATCGAGTACAGGGCAATGGTTTACTACCACTACGATAAAGTGCAGAAAAGACAGTTCTACGTTCTGACCCTCACCACGGTAAAAGAGTTCGTTTACATGAACTACGAAATTTCCGTGGATGTAAGAAAGGTCAGGGATGTTATCGATGTCAGCCTCCTCGGTCTGAACACGAGACAGTCATACTATGTGCAGCCCGGCCCCGCGAGGGTTGATCTCTACTTTGAAGACCTTTTCGGGAAGCACACGTTCAATGTAATTAAACAGGATGGCAGCATCAACTCGTTCACGGTGGATTTCAACATCTACAAGAAGGAAATGCTGGTGGTTGACGAAACCATGCCCGAGAAGAAGAACAACAGGCTTTTTTGCACTTTCAGGCCCGCCCCTGAAATGAACACTTTCGAAGAGGTTAACTAACCGATGTATCCTGAAATTGTTTCATTTGGTCCACTTACCGTTCACAGTTACGGACTGATGCTCGGAATTTCATTTATTGTCGCGAGTTGGATGCTCTCAAAGGAGTTTGAAAGAAAGGGTGTGGATACTTCCCTTGCCACCGAAGTGACGCTGTTGGCTATAGTTTTCGGCGTGCTCGGCAGCAAGCTCTTTCATCTCTTCTCGAATCCGGGCGAATTCAAGTCTGACCCCATAGGAGCGATCTTTTCCCCCGGTGGACTCGTTTTCCACGGTGGTCTTCTGCTCGCCATGCTCGCGATATATATCAGATTGCGTCAAAAGAAAATACCATTTTTGTTTGTGGCTGACTCCGTTGCCCCCGCTCTCGCGCTGGCTTACGGAATTGGCAGGATCGGCTGTCACCTTGCCGGTGATGGCGATTATGGTTTGCCCACCTCCCTCCCTTGGGGTACCAATTATGAGCACGGTATAGTAAAACCGTCACTCATGTTCCTCGGTTCCGAAGTGGCGAAGGCATATCCAGGTGGACTTGTTCCGGACAACACACCACTTCATCCCACACCAATGTATGAGTTTTTCGCGATGGTCATTCTGACCGGCATCCTTTGGAAACTCAGGACAAAAGACTGGCCAATTGGAAAGCTGTTCTCGATCTATCTTGTCGGCGCGGGACTTGAGAGGTTCCTCGTCGAATTTATCAGATTGAATCCCAGACTTTTCCTTGGCTTGAGCGAGGCGCAACTTGTCGCGTTAGGACTATTTTCCGCCGGCGCCTGGGGGGTGTATTATTACACGTTCCAAAACCCGGATAAGCCAAGGTTTGTGGTTCCCGAGTCTCTTAAGCCGAAAAAAGAGGGTGAGGAACCCAAGAAGAAAAAGAAAAATTGAGCGAATCGATCGTGATCGCCGGCAGAAAGCCGGTGCTTGAAGCCCTTAAAGCCGGCGGGAAAGTTGACATTGTCTTCTTTCAGCGCGGAATAAAAGGGGAATTGCTCAAAGAGATATCGGAACTTGCCTTAAAGCGTAAGATCCCCGTGTCAGAAGTTGACAACAGAAAATTCGCCGATCTTACCCGTGGTGTTGAAACCTCTCAAGGGGTGGCGGCGAAGGTGAGGGCGTTCCGCACCGTCTCACTCGATGAGATGATCAATCACTCCCTCAAAAGAAACAAACTGTTGCTCGCCCTCGATTCCGTTCAGGATCCCCACAATCTTGGCGCGATAATACGTTCTGCCGAGTGTGCGGGAGTTGACGGGATAATAGTTACCAAACACTCGAGTGCCCCTCTGAATATCACCGCTTTCAAAACCTCCGCGGGTGCCGCTGCTTACATGATGATAGCCGAAGTCAACAATCTTGTAACTGCCATGGAAGATTGTCAGAAGGCGGGGTATTGGTCGGTTGGTCTCGCGCTTGACGAAAAAGCCGGAAAGCCGAAGATTGACTACACATCGCCACTTCTGATTGTATCCGGAAATGAAGAGAAGGGTATCCGCCGCTTGGTGAAGGAGAAGTGCGACTTTGTTTTACAGATCCCGATGCTCGGGCAGATACAATCACTCAATGTATCTGTTGCAACCGGTGTTGCCCTCTTTAACGTTTTGCGTGAACGCGGACTCTGGTAAGTAGCAAATTATCGCTTGCTCATCCCTCCAAATATCATTATTTTTATTTCGCATTATTAAATATTAAGTGACTATTATGGACTTTTTAACAGGTAAAATCCAGTTCAATACGAACGGGGATTCAGACATTAAAGACCTCACCGCGGATGTTGAAAAGATAATTTCAGAACACGGTTATACCGAAGGAAATGTGCTCCTTTTCGTTCCGGGCTCAACTGCCGCGCTGACGACAATAGAATTCGAACCGGGTCTCCTGAAAGACTATCCCGAATTCATGGAAAAACTCGTCCCTGCCGGGAAGATTTATCATCACGACATGACCTGGCACGACGGAAACGGACATTCACACATCCGTGCCGCGCTTCAGGGGCCATCCCTCCACATCCCTTTCATTAAAGGGAGACTCACCCTCGGCACCTGGCAGCAGGTTATATTCATCGATTTCGATACCCGCCCGCGGGAAAGAACCGTGGTGTATCAGATTATTGGCGATAAGTAGTGTTTGGTGTTTGGGGTGGGGTGTTTGGTGAGATAAATCTTCCAAATCCCAAATCCCAAACCCCATACCCCAAAAAGTTTAATAACAAACGAACCGAGACCATATGAAGAAGATACTGTTTGCATTTATTATCCTGTTCACTTTCACGCGCGCGCAGGGGGAACTGGAGTGGACGCCCTATTTCGCGACCCCGAACGATTCAATTGTTATTATTTATGACGCCTCAAAAGGAAATGCCGCGCTTACAAGCACCTTCCCGGTCTATGCCCACACAGGGGTTATAACAACGGAAAGTACGAGTCCATCCGACTGGCGTTACGTTAAAACCAACTGGGGTCAGAACACCCCGGAAACACAATTGACGTTTATTGGCGGAACCAAATGGAAGATCGCGTTCAAGATCAGACAGTATTATGGCGTGCCAGAGAATGAAACGATCCTTCAACTCGCGTTCGTGTTCAGAAATGCGGCCGGAACAGTCACGGGTAAAACCGCTGATGGTGGTGATATCTTCCTCCCACTCGCTCAACCGGGTCAGACCGCGGCTATACTTCAACCTGCCACAGAGGGGTTGATCGCGCAGAACACCCAGGTGCCGGTACTCGCCATTGGGGCACCCGGTACGCAGACAATGAAACTTTTTGTGAACGGAAATGAAGTTGCTTCCGTTAATAACGACTCAATAACTTATCAATTAACCGCTTCTTCGGTCGGCAAAACCCGCATTAAAGCCCTCGCCATTTCAGGCACAGGCGGTATGGGCTACGACTCAACTTATTATGTTGTACGCGGCACACCACCCGTGCAGGCACTCCCCGCGGGCGTGCAGGATGGCATTAACTACCCAAACTCGTCATCCGCGACCCTTGTTCTTTATGCACCTCAGAAGCAGTTCGTTTACCTTATCGGTGACATGAACGGATGGGAGATAGAGCCGGCTCACGAACTTTATAAAACGCCTGACGGCAACCGTTACTGGATCAACGTTTCAGACTTGACCCCCGGCCAGGAGTACCGTTTTCAATACCTTGTTGATAACACCATCAAAATAGGTGACCCCTATTCTGAAAAAGTGCTTGATCCTTGGAACGACAAATACATCGATTCCACGCGCTACCCCGGTTTGATACCTTACCCGGTAGGGAAGACCTCAAATGTTGTATCGGTAATGCAGCCGGGTCAGGCACCATATCCCTGGCAGGTTACAAATTTCCAGAAGCCCGCGAAAGAGAAACTGGTGGTGTATGAGCTTCTGATAAGGGATTTTACGGCGGCACAGACATACAAGTCGATAGTCGACACGCTCGGCTACCTTCAGAGACTCGGGATCAACTGCATCGAACTGATGCCCATTATGGAGTTTGAAGGAAACAACAGTTGGGGCTACAACCCGATGTTTCACATGGCCGTTGACAAGTATTACGGACCCAAAAACGAGCTTAAAAGGCTCATTGATGAAGCCCATAAAAGAGGCATTGCCGTCGTTCTTGACATGGTTCTGAATCATGCCTTTGGATTAAATCCGATGGTAAGACTCTATTGGGATGCCGCGAACAACCGACCCGCGGCAAACAGCCCTTGGTTTAACCCGGTTGCCCGCCATCCTTATAATGTCGGGTTTGACTTCAACCACGAAAGCCAGGCTACCAAAGACTACGTTGACCGCGTGAATAAATTCTGGATTCAGGAGTACAAGTTTGACGGTTTCAGGTTCGACCTTTCAAAGGGTTTCACCCAGACAAACAGCGGAAGCAACGTCGGCCAATGGGGTCAGTATGACCAGTCACGCATCAACCTGCTTACCAGAATGGCAAATCAGATCTGGACGGTTGACCCAAGTTCATACGTGATACTTGAACACTTCGCTGATAACGGTGAAGAGACTGTACTCGCCAACGCGGGAATGATGCTCTGGGGTAATCACAACTCGAACTACAGCGAAGCCACAATGGGCTGGCACGACAATAACAAGTCGAACTTCAGCGGTGTTTCATGGAAGAACAGGGGATGGGGCTCACCAAAACTTGTAGGTTACATGGAATCACACGATGAAGAAAGATTGATGTACAAAAACCTGCAATATGGTAATGTGAGCGGAAATTACAGCATAAAAAGCCTTTCCACCGCCATCGCGCGTGAGAAGCTTGCCGGGGCATTCTTCTTCACTGTGCCGGGACCCAAAATGATCTGGCAGTTCGGCGAGCTTGGCTACGATGTTTCCATCTTCTACCCCTGTGGAACAGATGCCTGCAAAACCGACATGAAACCGGTAAAGTGGGAGTACGCTCAAGACCCGTGGCGCGTGAAACTCTTCAAAACATGGGCTGAGCTCATAAACCTTAAAAAGAATTATGAAGCTTTCAGCAGCACCGATTTCTCGATCGATGCCGCGAACGCCCTTAAGACGATAAAGATAAATCACGCGACCATGAACGTTGTGATAGTTGGTAATTTCGGAGTGACACAAGGCAGTTACAATCCCGGATTCCAGAACACAGGGAAGTGGTACGACTTTTTCTCCGGTGACTCGATGACAGTTTCCGATGTTAACATGCAGGTTACACTTCTGCCCGGAGAGTTCAAGATATACACCACCCAGAAGCTGCCGACACCCGAGGCAGGTATCGCGACTTCAGTTATTGAGAAGGATGAGGAGACACTTCCAACCGAGTTCAACTTGGATCAGAACTATCCGAACCCTTTTAACCCCTCGACGAAGATCAGTTTCACGGTGCCCTCAACAGGGGTTGTTAACCTCGCGGTTTACAATTCTGTTGGTGAGCTCGTAAAGGTACTTGTCAACGAGACAATGGGACAGGGCAGGTATTCCGTCGACTTTGACGCGACAGGTCTCGCGAGCGGGATCTATTTTTACCGGCTTGTTTCAGAGGGAACAGTGCTGAGCAAAAAAATGATTTTGTTGAAGTAAATACCAAAGGGCAAATTTGCGATTCAGAGGAACAGCACTTTTAGCGGTATTCGCGCTTATATTAACGGGGTGTGAAACTTCACCCCCCGTTAATGTTGAGGAAAACATCTATGGCGGAGTGGCGGTGAATGGCTCTCCCCGGGGTGCCTCGATAATAGTTGACGGGGCGAATACGGGTAAGGCGATACCCGACACTGTTACTGTGCTGGCGGGTATCCGTTCACTGCGTATTGAAAAAGACGGCTACATCTCTGAAACAAGAAGTGTAACAGTGCCAGGTCACGCGATAACTGAAGAAGTCTTTGATCTTGCCCCCGTAACGGAGCGGAAGCTGGTGGTGCTCGAAGATTTCGCCAACGTCTCCTGTGTGCCGTGTGTTACCTCGAACCGGGTGATTGAGTCGCTAAAGACCGGCACTTACAACGATTCGCAACTCCTTGTGATAAAGTACCACCTGAATTTCCCAAGCCCCAATGATCCGTTCTATCAGGCGAACAAATCCCAGTTGAACGCCCGGGGACAGCTTTACAATATCCTTTCAACTCCAACAACCTATATTGACGGACAATTGAAACCTGTCTCAAGCGACTCGAACCAGATAAAACAATACGTCGATCAGCAACTCGCAAAACCTGCTCTTTTCAGAATGAACGTTAGCGATTCGGTTTCGTTGGGGGTCATCCACGCGAAGGTAAGGATAAATGTCCTCTCAATGCCACAGGTTGATTCAAGCGACATTGTCCTTCATGTTTACGCGTTGCAAACTGAGACGAGTTTCGCGAATCCCCCCGGAGCAAATGGTGAGACTGTTTTCCATGACGTGGTCAGGGGATTTTTCACCGGTACAGGTGGAATCATCCCGGTGATCAAGCAATCAGGGCAACAACTCACGTTTGATTTCTCCTTGGCAACCGGTAGCGGGTGGGATCTTGCAAAGATAAAGGTTGTCGCGTTTTTGCAGCACAAAACCACAAAAGAGATCTATCAGGCAGCATTTTCAGTAAATTAGCGCAAATTATGAAAAAAACTCTACTACTTTCCCTCTTTCTCATCGCGGGAACAATCGTACTGAGATCACAAACATTCCAATTCACACCCAATCACACCACGGTGACCGACACGCTTGGGAGTGAACTGATTTTTGAGTTTGAACTAAAAAATATCTCGAACTCACCTCAAACCGTTTATATCGTAAGACCTGTGGAGGTGTTGCCCCACCCTGACTGGACATCTTCCCTCTGTTTCGATCAGGGATGTTTTGCCCCGTTTGTGGATAGCGTTGCAACCACGGTTGATTTCGGCAGTTCGCCAATTCAGCCGGGGGAATCGCGCGAGTTTTCGGTTCACATTTTCACCATGACGCAGGAAGGTTCCGCCACAGTGGTGGTTGAGGCGCACAATCTCGCAAATCCATCGGAATCATACTCCCACACACTTACCGGGAGGACTTCCCCTGTTTCAGTTGAAAATGAAGCAGTGCCCGCTGAGTTTTCACTCGGTCAGAACCACCCTAATCCGTTCAACCCCTCCACCGTTATCAGTTACTCGTTGCCGGCCGGGGGCAATGTTGATATCACTGTTTACAACTCACTCGGAGAGAAGGTTATAACCCTCGTGGAAGGTGTACAGGAAGCAGGTAACCATCAGGTTTCGTTCAACGCTTCCGGACTTGGATCTGGAGTCTATTTTTACAGGCTTGTTTCAGCCAACTTCACTTCAACAAAGAAAATGCTCCTGGCAAAGTAATGAAGAGATATTTACCCTTTTTTCTGTTACTGCTTTCCCTCTCCCTACTCGCGCAGGAGGGGAAGAAAGCCCCGGATTTCACTCTTGAAAATATTGATGGTGATCCCGTAACCCTTGGTGAGAACACCGGTTCGGGGCCCGTTGTGCTGAGCTTCTGGGCAACCTGGTGCAAGCCCTGTATAGAAGAGTTGCCTCACCTTGAGAAGATCTACTCTGAACTGAAAGAGAAGGGACTGAAGATATTCGCGATCTCGGTTGACGGAGAAAAGACCGCCGCCAAGGTAGAGCCTTTCGCGAAGACGAAGGGGATGCAGATCCCTGTTCTGCTTGATCCGAACGGGGATGTCGCCCGGGCATTCTACGCGAAGGATGTTCCTTTCACAGTGCTTCTGAACGCTGCCGGTGAGATAGTTTACACCCACTCGGGATACAAGCTCGGGGATGAGTTGGAGCTCAGGGAGAAAATAACCGCGCTGATGGAAGTCAAGTGATGAGAAAAGCCCTCTTCTTTCTTCTGATCCCTGCACTTCCGCTTTTTGCTCAAGACCTGTCCGCTCCCAAACTGCCTGCCGGTTTAAGTATTTTAAACCAGACAAAAGCTTCATACGATTTTGGAAAGAAGATATCGATCTTCGAAGATTGGCTGAACGTCGATTACAGGCACGAAAACTTTACCGCCGGACTCCGTTATGAAACCTTCAAACCGAATGACCCCTCTCCCGCGATAAGCAGGGGGAAGGAGAACTACTCCGATATCGCGTTCAAATATTTCACGGTTAACTTCGGAAACAAGAAGAGCAGTTTTGAGCTGACCGCCGGCAATTTTTATGCCCTCGTGGGAAGGGGAATGGTGCTCAGGAGTTATGAAGACAGAAACCTGCGGCTCGACAACAATCTTCAGGGTGTCCTCGTCCGCGCGGGTTATGCTGATTTCAAGCTTACCGCGCTTGCCGGTTCGGCTGCCAATTCTAATAATGACAGAAAAGACATCCTCTACCTCGCCGACCTTGAATACCGGGGCATGAAATGGCTGAAGGGAGGCGTTACCTTTGCTTCCAACAAGCCTGATCTTCCCGGAGTCGCGAACACCGATATCGGTTCACTCCGCCTTCAGACCTCGATCGGTTCACTCGACGGATACATCGAATACGGCCTGAAAAAGAACTCTGACATTCAGAGCGCGGCGTTCAAAGGAACCGAAAACTTCATCGGCAAAGGTTTTTATGGCTCACTCTCATATTACTACGACATTTTCTCATTAGTTGGCGAATATAAATATTACGATAATTTCGGTTTCAGGTCATTTGACCAAACGGTAAGTTACAATCAGCCACCTGCCACGAGGCGTGATTATACCTACCTCCTCTTCAACCGGCATCCATCGACGCTTGATCCTGACAATGAACAGGGCTTCCAGATAGAAGCGAACGCGAATTTTTCTGATTACTCTTCGCTTCTGCTGCAATACTCTGAAACCAAAACACTCGACAACACTTCCTTCATTCAGAGGCTGTACAACCAGAATCTCGACCCAAGGGTGAAGTACAGGGAGGCATCGGCGCAATACTCAGGTGAATTGTCGGACAAGCTCAAAATGATAGTTGCCCTCGGTTACAACGAAGAACTTGACGAGAATACCAGGAACTACACCGGGGTTCTCGATCTTAAATATTCGATCGACCCCAAAAACACGCTCCGCCTGATAGTTGAGCACCAGCAAACCAATAACAGAACAACGCTTGAAGATTACTTCGCCGACGTTCTTACTGTTGAATACCTGCGTTCGCCGAAATACTCAATTGCCTGGGTATCGGAAATGAAAACCAGAGAACCCCTCCCGGGTGAGAAAGTAAGGCTCTTCTGGAATTACCTTATCGGCACGATGAAGATAGGTGAGCATACAGATATCAGTCTTCTCGCGGGCTCACGCGAAGCGGGGATCATCTGCATTGGCGGCGTATGCAGATACGAACCTGAGTTCAGAGGAATAGAATTCAAGATGACAAACAGATTCTGACAGGGAAAAATCGCGAGTTAACAGAAAAATATTGTATAACTTCCGGTTCTTTCTTTATATTGCTATCAGCAATTCAAAAGTGTTTTAAGTCTGTTCAACAATTTCTTTATCACAGAGCCAAGGAAAACGGATTGGTCAGGATATTTTTCGCTCTTCTTTCTATTACTGCTGCCGGAGTGACATACTATCTGCTACTTGACGGTTATGGCGGTCTATTTGCAGGATTCATGAACAACTACGCGATGGAAACATCCGTGGTGGCCGCTGCATATTTTCTTAGCGTTTCTCATAGAAGGATCAGCGGAAACAAAATTGCAAAGGCAGCTGTCATCTTTATACTGGCTTCCGCTATTGAAGTGGCACAATTCTTCGATGTAAATATCTTTGGCTCGGATGCAGACCCCGTCGATTTCTTCTTCTTCGCTATCGGTCTTGGTGTTGCCCTCTTTATCGACTATCAGATCATCCCACGGTTGGATGGAACTTATGAGAAAGTTGAGTTTAAGTAGGTATCAGGTATCAGGTATTAGGTATTAGGTATCAGATATTATTTGCTTCGGGCCACCGAAAAAAAAGGCTGCTTCAAACGAGGCAGCCTTTTTTATTTTAAACGGTTTGTTTATTTAGAACGGTCGGGGTATTTAACCTTGCCCGGTTTTTTCGGTGGATTGGTTTTCAGCGCGTCAAGCATGAGATCGATCGCTTTATTGAGCTGCTCATCGTTCCCTTTGGCGAGCTCGTGAGGTTGGTTCTCGATGTCAAAATCGGGATCCACGCCGTAGCCTTCAATTCCGAGTTCACCGGTGATCTCGCGGTATCCGAATGATGGAGCCGTTACAGATCCGCCATCAATGAGCGGTGGTGTACCGCTTATACCGACCAGACCGCCCCAGGTTCTTTTACCGACTATCTTGCCGAGGCCTGCCGCTCTGAAGTATGCCGGGAAGGCATCACCACCGGAGCCTGACCAGCCGTTAACGAGCATTACCTTCGGGCCAAAGTGACCAACAAACGGGGATTCCCAATCGGCGAAACTGTTGCGTGCCCAATAGTTATAGAGCTTTCGGTTGAGGAGTTCGATAAACCTGTCAGGTATCTGTCCGCCGCTGTTGAAGCGTTCATCAATTATAAGAGCTTCCTTGTTCAGTTGACCCATGAACTGGCGGTACAGATCTGTCTGACCGTCAATTCCGGTACTTGGCACATAGATGTAGCCAACTTTTCCGTCCGTTTTTTCTTCAACATACTTTCTGTTATTTTCAATCCAGGCGTAGTATCTGAGTTCCTGCTCATCCTCGAGAGGTTTAACAAGGATATCCCGCGCGCCATCTTTCGATGGTTTGCTGTTTATTGTGAGTATGACAGTTTTATTGGCAAGTCGCTGGAATGGTTTCCACGGGTCATACTTGGGATCCACATCCACGCCGTTCACGGCGATAAGGTAGTCGCCCTCTTTCACATTAAGCCCTGGGGCACGAAGTGGTGATCTGACTTCGGAAGCATCCCATGGAGCGGTTTCGTATATTTTCGCGAACTTATACATTCCGGAGGCCTTGTCAAGCTGGAAGTCGCATCCAAGCACGCCAACGGGCGCGTAAGGGGCTATTTCAAGATCGCCACCGCTCACATAGGCGTGTGATACGTTAAGCTCCGCGATCAACTCACCGATAACATAGTTAAGATCGTTGCGATATGCCACAAAAGGGAGGAGGGCGGCGTATCTTTTCTTCATCTTCTCCCAGTCAACCCCGTGCATGTTGGGATCATAGAAGAAGTCGCGTTCGATTCTCCATGCTTCGTTGTAAAGCTGTACCCATTCTTCCTTCGGATTGATGGTCGCGGTCATGTTGGAAAGATCGAGTTTGCCATCCGCGAGCTTCGCCCCGGGCGATGGATCGATGATGGAAAATGACCCGTCCGGGGTTGCAACCAAAATTTTCTTGCCGTCAAAAGAGAGCCTGAATTGGGTGACACCTGAAACAACTTCCTTGTGCTCTCTCTTATCGAGATCAAAGGAGTAGAGCGTGCCCCCTTTTCTCCAGTCGCCGTCAGCTTGGTACTGAATGTAGAATATCTTCCCTTCTGCTGCCGCAAGAGCACCTGCTGAACCAAGTTTTTTGATCAACATCGATCTTGATTCAATTCCTTCGAAGTCGATCTTGACGGATTTATCATCTTTTTTAGCCTCTGTTTTCGAGGTGTCCTTCTTCTCGTCCTTCTTCTCCTCCTTCGCTTCAACCTTCACTTCCACTTCGTCATTTTTAGGGGCGAAGATATCTTTAACATCGTTACGAAGTGTAACCGCGTAGAGGTTGACCGAGTTTTTATAGACCCATGTGGGATCCTGATCGGAGTAAGTTGGCTCGAAGTTCTTGAGGCTGTAGAAGTAGAGGTATTCACCTTTAGGATCGAACACGGGGTTGTTGGCGCTGTAAAAGTCGTTGGTTATAACGGATGATTTCCCTGTCTCAAGGTTATAGAGCTTGATCACGGTGTGGGAATAACTTGTTCTTATGCTATATGCAAGCCACTTGCTGTCAGGGCTCCAGCCATAGTTGAAGAAGTAATCATAGTCATCTTTATCGATCTTTGTCAGTTTTTCATCACCAACCGAGAGGATGTAGATATTCCCGTGATTGTCGTTGAATACGATCTGCTTGCTGTCGGGTGACCAGTTGATGTTCTGTTTGAACCCGGCTCCCATTTTGGTAAGTTTTTTCTCCTCACTTTTTCCGTCAGCCGCTTTGATGTAGAGTTCATATTCACCGGTTTTGTCGGAGAAATAAGCGATATATTTGCCATCGGGTGACCATGTGCCTTCGCGTTCAGCAACTCCGGAAGTGTTGGTGAGGTTCCGGGTAACGCCGTCTTTAGCCGGCACTGTGAGTATTTCACCTCTTGCTTCAAAAACGGCGCGCTTTCCGTCGCGTGAAATATCAAAATTGCTGATCATTTTCGCGAGGTTTTTAATCACGGGACGAACCTTGGGAAGATCGGTCGGAATGTAAACCTCGATGGAATTGATCTTTCCTGTGATAACGTTTAGCACGTGGAGCTTCCCGCCGTTCTCAAAGACGATCTCGTCAACTCCGGCGGAGGGCCACTTCACATCATATTCATCGAAGTAGGTGTGTTGTTTAACCTCTTTAGTCGTGGTGTTGTAGCTCCAGATGTTCAGTTTTTTGTTTTTGTCGCGGTCGGAGAGGAAAAATATCTGCTCGCCGATCCACATCGGGATACCATCGGAGCCGTCGAAATCAGTGATCTTTTCCGAAGTGTTGTTTTTAAGATCGTAGATCCAGATATCGCTTGCCATACCGCCACGGTAGCGTTTCCAGGTTCTATTTTCAACCGCGAGGGTTTGGAACGCGATCTTGTTGCCGTCGGGGCTAACGGAGGCGAACTCACCGTAGGCCATCGGCAGCATTTCCGGCATTCCGCCGTTTACTGACTGTTTCCACAGTTTGTTGTAACGGTATGAAGGGGAGTTCTGTTGTGAACGGTAAAGGATGGCTGAGCCATCGGGGTACCAGTCGTCAACCAGGTCAGCCGAGGGGCTGTGGGTGAGTCTTACCGGTACTCCTCCTTCAGAGGGGATAACGTACAGGTCAATATTGCCGTCGTAATTGCCTGAAAAAACAATTTTGTCACCCTTGGGAGAGAATTTCGCGTAATTCTCGCTTCCAATGGTGGTGGTGAGACCTGTGGCAGTGCCGCCAGTTTTGGGCACGCTGTAAAGGTCGCCCGCGTATTGAAAAACAATCCTGGTCTGCGAGATGTCGGGGAACCGGAGCATCAGGGCATCAGGGGAGTGTTTTTCCTGAGGGAATATCATGCCTGAAAAGGCAAGGATGATGAGAGGTAAAGAGGTTTTGCGCATGGCAGTTCCTTTTTAGTAAAAAAAATACCCGTAAACAAACTTACAGAAAATATGTTTTACGGGTATATAAATTCAGGATAAACTGCTTAATTCACGGGATGAGCGCCTGCCCTTAGCGTTTCGATGGCATTGTGAAGGAAACCGGGAAGCACGGTGCGCTTTGTCAGGTTGATGTTCACCGGATTTTCGAGCTGGTGGATCATATCGTAATAGGCTTTCTCACCGTACTGCTCCACCACCTGAACTTTTCTTTCAGGCTGTCTGAAGTGGTAATACATACTTGGTGGATCGGCTTCCGGGTGGAACTGAGTTCCGATAATTTCATCCGATATCCTGATCGCCATCATCGCGGGCTCGACATGGATAGCCGCGGGCTCAATCTCCATCGCGAGCACCTTCGCGCCGAGTTGGTCGAGTTTCGCACGGTTTGGGTGGATCACCTGCCAGCCACGGAAGTCGGCTCCATAGAACGGATCTGTAAGGTGCGAAAATACAGAGTCTTTCTTACCGTCTTCCGTGCGTCCGAAGGGAATTATGCCGAACGACTTTTTCTCACGCTGCACCACATCCCCGAGTTCAAAGAATCGAGCCATCATCTGGAATGAGTGGCAAATGAAAAAGATGTGCTTCTTTTCGGTGGAGCGCTGGTTGTGGTTGTAGATGCTGTCAAGGAGTTTGAAATAATTTGTCTCCCACTCCCTGCCCGAATCTTCAAACGGGGAGCCTGGACCGCCGGAAGAGATGTAGATGTCGTGATCGAGCCCGGGCACGTCACCTTTAAGGCGTGAATCGAATATTTTGTACTCCATCGGCACATCCTCGAAGAGAGTGTCAACCTCGTACAGATGATCCTGAATACACCTCATCCCCTGATTTTCCTCACCGTTGTAAAGGTCAATTACGGCTATTTTTATCTTTTTGGAAGACAATACTGAAACTCCATTATTTTTATTTTTTCGATATTTAAATTTACGGAACTTATTTGAAAGGGGACATCCGGAAATTCTGATATTCAGCCACTCTATAAAAACAGATGCCATTAAAGATGAAAAAAGATTTGAGAATGATATTGATAAACTACACCAACCACCCCTCCGCGAACTGGAGCGGCGAGCAGAAGGATGCCGCTCTTGATAAGTGGAGGGGAATAGTGGATATCCCTTTTCCGCAAACCGAACCTGAATGGAATGAAGAGGAAGTGGCAGCTTGTTTCAATGCCTTTATGAAAGAAGTGGAGGAGAAACTTCTACCGCTTGGAAAGAAGATCCAGGATGCTGAATTCCTGATCATGGGAGAATTCAGATACACATACTTTGCAGTAAGAACACTGAAGGAGCTGGGTCACCGTGTTTACGCGCACGCCGGGAAAAGGGAGGTTGAAGTGGTCGACAACAAGAGCATTTACACATTCCGGTTCGGAAGGTTCGTAGAGTACTTTTAGCCATCAATCAAAGGGAGAGTGGGGGCGGTTCGGGCAGATTTATTATGGCTGTTTCCCGTATATTTACAAATAAATTTCGGGATTTTTTTTGTATGCGATCTACTATTTACACCCTCCTTTTAATTACTTGTTTCCACGTTTTTGCGATCGCCCAGCAGCCATACACGATACTCATTTCGTTCGACGGCTTCAGATATGACTATATGGACCGTGGCCTCACTCCCAATCTGTGGCGTGTGGCTAACAATGGCGTGAAGGCAGCCTCACTTCGGCCTGTTTATCCCTCAAAAACTTTTCCGAATCATCTTTCAATAATTACCGGGATGTACCCTGAAAATCACGGTATAATCAACAACACCATGTATGACCCTTATACGGGAGACACCTACAAGATCAGCGATTCCGTTCAGGTACGCAATTCACGGTGGTACAAGGGGGAAGCTTTCTGGGAAACCGCTCAGCGGAACGGAATAACGGCGGCGAGTTTCTTTTGGCCCGGCTCGGAAGTGGAACTTGAATACCGCCGGCCAAAATACTACATGAAATATGATCATACTTACCCATATAAAAATCGCGTGGATGGAATAATCAACTGGCTTTCAATGCCCTACGGGGAACGCCCGCGCTTCCTCACCGTCTACTTTGACGTTACCGATACTTACGGACACACTTACGGTCCCGATTCTGACAGCACAAACTTTGCCATTGCCCACCTTGATAGTATGGCAGGCTATCTGATCAGCGAACTGGAAAAAATAAACATGCTCGACTCCACAAATGTTATCTTCGTCAGCGACCACGGAATGACGGAGATGGATAAATCGAAGTACATCGACATTGATACCATTCTGAAAGGTGAGAAATATGATATCTGGGGTTCAGGTACCTACGTTCTTGTACGCCCGTCAAAAGGAAGTGAAGAGTCCATTTACCGGAAACTGAAAGCCGGTGAGGATCACTACCGTGTTTACAGAAAAAGTGAAGTGCCCGACTTTTATCATTTCTCAAGCAACCCCTTCATCCCGGAAATAGTTGTTGTGACAGATCTTGGCTGGGAAGCAGGCTCAACTGACGGCAGAAAAGGGTTCGAAAAGTGGGATGCCCACGGCAACCACGGCTACGGCAAGGATGAAATTAACATGCACGGCTACTTTGTAGCGATGGGTCCATCCTTCAAGAAGAACTTCAGAACCGGCACCCTCTGGAATATTGACATCTATCCCCTTCTCTGCGAGATATTTGATATCCCGGTCAGAGGCGGCATCGACGGTAAAGCGGAGAGAATAAAATTCATATTGAAAAAGTATTAGTTTGTAGTAATCGTTTGAAATATGAAGTATGAGGTATGAATTTTTGTATGAAGTATGAAGTATGAGGTATGAATTTAACACCGCTCTGCGGAGAGTCATACTTCATACCTCATACTTCATACGTCATTTATTTCACAAGCATCATCTTCCGGGTTTCAGTGAATTCTCCCGCGGTGAGGCGGTAGAAATAAACACCGGAAGTCAGACTTTCACCGTTGAACTCGATCTGGTGGCTTCCGGCACTTCTGTAACCTTTCTCGATCATTTTTACTTCCCTGCCCATTATATCATACACCACGAGAGTGATATCCGATTCTTTTGGCAGTGTGAACGATATGATTGTTGAAGGATTGAACGGGTTGGGGTAGTTCTGTTTAAGGGTAAATTGAACAGGTACCGGAGTTTCAGGGGATTCAACCGAAACAAAAACGCTGTCGAATGAGATTATTCTTAAGGCATCGGCATTTACAACCTTGCCTGCTGTGTCAACCTTGTTAGAGAGGGTCACTCCTTCAGAGAGGTCACCCGAGAAGGTGAATCTTCCTATCCGGTTCCATTGGCTTCCGTTGATCGACTGGTTTATCCTTACGGTGTCAGTGCCGTATTTGTGTTTTATAATATATGGCGCGTCAGATGCCCTGTTAGAAGCAGCGACCCACCAAGCGTAAACATCATATTGTGCTTGAGCGGGGATGTTCATTTTCCATTTAACGGTGCTTTCACCTGATCCGGCGTTGGCGTAGATCGAGGGTGTACTGCCCCAATAACCGGAGATGTTGGAAACAGCCCATGTTCCGGTTTTAACAATGTTTGAGTCGGCGTTATCGATCTTCCTCAAATAAAAATTTGGAGGAAGAAGATTGATCGAATCAGGCTTTACAATGGCAAGCATGGTCGGGACCGGCCTCTGGTAAGTGCTTCCAACCGGAAGGTTGACGAGCTGGCTGCCGATCGCCATCTGGGTTGAGCCGCCGCCATCGAGGTTCATCGCTTCCACGCAGCCGAGCGAGATCATAAGATCGGCTGTTTCAGGGAGGGAGAGCCCTTCACTGTCTGTCTGTCTTCCATCGATCACAACCATGATCACATGTTTGTCGGCAGTATAACCGACGGCGGTACGGGGGTCACGGTTTGTGCTTCCCACGCCTGAGCCGAAAAAGACTTCCTGATCGTAGGTGAGATTAACGGCGCCATTCTTCACGAGTGTGGGTCCACCACCGATACCGGCAAGAATTTCATAGTAAGGCTGTCCGGCTGCCTGAACAGGCGCGGGCGCGGGGGCAGACTGGGTGTTTGGAAGTGGCGAGCCATACCGGGCAATGTCGAGGGTTCTGTTACCCCAGTGGTAGATCCAGTCGATGGCAAATTCACGGGTGTCCGTAAAACTAAAAAGGGATCTTGTCAAATAGTAGGTGCCGGCCGGTCTTGTTACAGTGGCAATGTTCTTTGCTTTAACCACCCCGGGTTCAATCAGCGCGGAGTATGAAGCGCTTGAGTTCACGTCAAAATAACCACCGTTGATACCCGCGTAAGCTCCCATCCGTGGTACAAAAGCGGTGATCCCCTCTTTACCGGTGGGGTGAAGGTAAGGTTTTATCGCCACATCGGTGCGGTTCATGTCAACATCGAAATACCAAAGTTTCAGCTTCGGATTTGTGGTTCTTTCACCTTTTATCAACTTCACTCCGGGAGGAAGTGTAACAGTTGACGTAATATCGGTGTAGGTTATCGGTTGAGCCTGAACAAAGGTCACCAAGCAGAACAAGAGCAGTAGCGATCTCTTCATCATTGGGAATCTCTATATATTTTTGGTATCTAAGGAATAAATTAAGTAATTTGCAAGTTTAAATATATATTTGATCTACAATTGAACCAAAAGCAAAAACCGGAAATATGAAACCATCACAGATACAGATAAAAGACGGCAAGATACACTTCGCTTGGTCAGATGGCAGAAAAGCGGAGTTTGATCTCAAATATTTCAGGGACGAGTGCCCCTGTGCCAACTGCAAAGGTGAGACGATACTTTACACCACTTTCAAACCACAGCGCGTGACCATTGAAACCCCCGAAATGTTCAAGGTGGCAGCAGTGGCGCCCGTTGGTGACTATGCCATACAGATCAGGTGGAAAGACGGACACGATACAGGCATTTACTCATGGTCGTATATCGATCAGCTTTTGAGCGAGCGCTCAACCCAGGGTGAACCAGAGAACTAAATAGCCAAGAAGACTCCAGAATGCTCAGCGCCAACGAACTTAAACATCTCTCCGCCCTCAAGGTAAAGAAGTACCGGGAAGATACCCGGCTTTTTATGGCCGAAGGGGTGAAGCAGGTTGATGAAGGTGTTAGAAGCAGGTACCACTGCGATCTGATTGTTTTCAGACCCGATGCCCGTGATGAGATCAGAGATATCTTGAACATCGCCTCGAGGAAGGGGATCAGATGTGAGGAAGTGAAGGCCAGGGAACTTGAACGGCTAAGTGACACCGTTAACACGCAGGGCGTTATCGGATATTTCAGGATGCCCCACAGGGCTGCCATTGACACCACTTCCCCCGTTCTGGTGTATCTCGACAGGATAAACGACCCCGGCAACATGGGCACGATCATCAGAACCGCCGACTGGTTTGGCTTTCGCGAGATCCTCCTGTCACCCGGCTGCGTGGATGTTTACAATCCAAAAGTTGTGCGGGCTTCGATGGGCTCGATATTCAGAGGAGCTTTTCACCAGGAGGCGGGGATCGAAGAACTCGCGGCACTGAAAAAAGAAGGATATCCGGTGATTACAACTGAACTTGACGGTACCGGGCTAAAGAAATATCAACCCTTCGAAAAAACAATTATTGTACTCTCCAGTGAAAGTCACGGAGTTCTCCCGGAGCTGGCTTCACTCGCGGATGGCCGCGTGAAGATTCCGGGGGTTAAAGGTGCCGAATCGCTGAATGTAGCGGTGGCGGCAGGAATAATTTTACACAAACTGTTTGAAACAGGAACCGGAAAATGAGCGAACTTATCAGAGTGGCATTGTTCCAGTACTCACCCGAGTGGGAGAACAAGGAAGCCAACATGGCAAAGATCAGGCAACAACTTGAGACCCTTCAGGGGCCGGTTGACCTGATCGTATTCCCCGAAATGACTTTAACGGGATTCAGCATGAACCCCGCTGCCCTCGCCGAATACGTTGACGGGCAGAGCTTTTCTTTCTTTTCATCAATCGCGAAGCAATTCGAGACTAACGTGGTTGCCGGTCTGATCGAGCGTGGGAAAAAGAAATTCTTCAATACTCTTCTTTTCATAAACCGGGAAGGGGAACTTGACGACAAGTACAGAAAGATCCACCCCTTCACTTTTGGTGAAGAATCGAAACATTACACCGGCGGTTTCGCGTACATCAACCATGAAGCAACCGATTTCCACATCGGCTTTTCAATTTGTTACGATCTCCGTTTCCCGGAGTTGTTCAGGTTTATGGCACTCGACCGGGTTGAAGTGCTGGTGAATATCGCCAACTGGCCCGAAGCGAGGATCGAGCACTACAAGGCACTTTGTCGCGCCCGGGCGATCGAGAACCAATGCTACTTCATTGCCGTGAACAGGACGGGCAGTGACCCCAAACTCAACTACCCCGGCTGCAGTTCGATCTTCGGTCCAATGGGTGAAGAGGTGATAATGATGGGCGAAGAAGAAGCGATCCGTGTTGTTGAGATCGATCTTGAGCACATCCAGAAAACCAGGGAGGCGTTCCCCTTCCTCGATGACATAAAACTAATCGCGATCGAGGAAGAAGATGATGAATAAAGGGAGGTTTTTCCTCGTATTCTCAACCCTTGCCCTGATTGTTCTTACGGTGGTTTTCAGCACCCGCGGAAGTGGTACCGGTGAGAAACCCAAGTACATGCTTGTGATCCACGGTGGCGCGGGATATTTCAATCCCGACTCCCCCGAAGAACTGAAGGCACACTACAGGGAAAGCCTCACAAAAGCACTTGCGATAGGAGAGAACATCCTCAAGAATGGCGGAAAGAGCCTCGACGCGGTTGAAGCTGTTGTAAAGTTTCTGGAAGATGACCCCCTCTTTAACGCCGGAAAAGGTGCAGTGCTCAACAAGGATGGTATCGCTCAGCTTGACGCGGCAATAATGGATGGAAAGACCTTAATGGCGGGCTCAGTCTCCGCTGTTGAGCATATCAAAAATCCAATTTCTGCCGCCCGCGTGGTGATGGAGAAAACAAAGCACGTGATGATGACCGGCTACGGAGCTGAAAGAGTCGCGGCTCAGAACGGACTTGAGATGGTTGACAGTTCATATTTCCTCACAGCGAAAAACGTTGAACTTTGGAGAAATGCCAACTCGAAAGGTACCGTGGGTGCCGTTGCCCTCGATATGGAAGGCAATCTTGCCGCCGCCACTTCAACAGGCGGAATCAATAACAAACTCCCCGGAAGGGTGGGTGACGCCCCCATCATTGGTGCAGGAACTTACGCCAACAACAAAACGCTCGGCATTTCAGCCACCGGTAAAGGCGAAAAATTTATAAGAAACAATGTGGCCTTCAGAGTCTCGGCTTTGATGGAATATAAAGGATTAACCCTGCAGGAAGCCTGCAAGGAAGTGATGGAGAAAGTTTTGGATCCTGAAGATGGCGGTGTGATTGCCATCGACAAGGGTGGCAATTACGTTTTGATGTTCACCACTTCTTCAATGTTCCGCGGGGTTACAGGCTCAGGAATGACACCAAAGGTTATGATATGGAAAAACGAATAGCAATACCGTTTCCCGTGCAGGGAAAATTCCCCTCGTATTATGAGAATTATCTGAAACATATCGACCGTGACAGGCACATTCTCGATATTCTCTCTGATCAGAAGGATGAAGTATTGAGTCTCCTCTCCGGACTGACGCCTGAACAGCAGGCTTACAGCTATGCCCCGGGGAAGTGGACAGTAAAGGAAGTGATTGGGCACTGCGTTGATACCGAAAGGGTGTTCAGTTACCGCGCCCTCTGTTTCGCGCGTGGCGAGAAGCAACCGCTTCCCGGTTACGATGAGAATGAATTTACAGCCGCGGGCGGATTCAACAGGCGACCGCTTGAGTCAATCCTTGCTGAATTCAAGAACCTGCGGGACTCGAACCTGATACTGTTCAACAGTTTTTCTGAAGAAGATGTGGTAAGGGGTGGTATGGCAAGTGGACACAACAACACCGTTAACGCGATAATATATGTTTTAGCGGGTCACCTTCAGCATCATGTTTCGATACTAAAGGAGCGGTACGGCATCAGGGGAGTTTGATAACTTCCCTTATTTTTTCCATGATTATTGAAGTGGCACCCGTGTTCTTCATTACGAAGTCACGGCTTTTTTCACCGGCTTCTTTTCTCGCCTGATCATCAGTCAGAAGTGTGCGCATTACGCGGTACATCTCTTTTTTCGTTCTCACGATGAAGCCGCCACCCGAGTCAGCGAGCTGTCCCGCTTCCTGAGAGTTGCCGGTCTTCGGCCCGAACACCACGGGAATTCCGTAAACCGCGGCTTCAAGGGTGTTGTGCACGTTAGATTTGAAACTTCCACCGACAAACGCGATATCAGCGTAAAAATAAAGTGTCATTAGGATGCCGATCGAATCGACGAGTATCACCCTCTCATTATTGTAGCTGTTCAGGAATGAGAATCTGATCGTTGGCTCAATGCCGGCGAATTCGTTTTCAAGCTTTTCGAGGTGCAGAAGGGTCGGCTCATGCGGCACGAGTATTACCACCACATCCTTGTAGAATCCGAGGAGCTTCTTCACTGTAGGCAGCAACACTTCCTCATCTTCTTCCCAGATACTACCGGCAACTATCACTTTCTTTCCATCCAGTAGACCTTCGCGGATTAACCTCCGCTCCCTTGCTATAAGAGCCCGCTCATAAACCCGGTCGAAGCGGGTGTCGCCGCTTTTCAGAACTCGTTGGCGGTCAAGTCTGAACTTCAGGAAGTTGTTCATGTCTTCTTCTGAGATCGTAAGAATATATCCGAAAGCGGAGTAAAGGGAGTGATGGAAACCCCTTAGTAAAGGGTTAAGCCGTGGTGAATTGCCGCGCATGGTGGCATCAACGAGGAAGGAGGGCACTTTTTGCTGTTTTAATGCCAGAATAAAGTTGGGCCATATATCATACCGCATGAAAATCGCGATGGATGGCTGAACTATTGATATAAAACTTTTTGCAATCGAAGGAGCATCCACCGGAAGGTACGCGACCGCGTCGGCGTGAGGATACTTGACCGAGTTCTCATACCCCGAAGGGGAGAAGAAAGTGACAAAAATATTAACTCCTCCCTCTTTTTTGAGGTGTTCGATTATCGGTTTTGCCTGTTCGAACTCACCAAGTGATGAAGAGTGAAACCAGATGGTCATCTTCTTACGGTCGAATTTCGCGACCTTTTCACGCGTGGTTTTCAGGATATCCTTCCTCCCGTCAAGTCCCCGCCGGATCTTTGGATTAAAGAGGGCGGCTGTTTTCATAAGCAGTGTGAACACGGGAATGAACAGCAGGTTGTAGAGAAAAAGCAGCAAACCTACTCCTCTGTTACAAGTCTGAACAGTGATTCAAAAACATCAGCCGGCTGGATATCTGCCAGACAGCGGAAATGTTTTTGCGGACAATAATTCTTGCCGATATGCGAACACGGACGGCATGAAAGATTATCGTTCTCGATAACAATGCTTTTGTTCTTGTAGGGGGTAAAACCAAATTCCTGCACGGTTGAGCCGAAGATCGTCACCACGGGGGTTTTCATAGCGCATGCCACGTGCATCAGTCCGGAGTCGCATGTTACAGCGGCTTTACAGTCGGCAAAAACCGACGCGGTGGCGTACAGGTCGTTTCCGCTGCATTTGTTAACCACCCGGGGTTCCGCTTCCTGGATGGCGGAGCATATCTTCATATCATCATTGCCACCGACCAGCACGGGGGTATATCCCGCCTCGAGGATCATTTGGCATAATTTGGTGAAGTGGTACTCGGGCCACCTTTTGGTGAAGTGTTTTGAACCGGGAGCAATGGCAATGTGATCCTTCCTGGGGTCGAGCCCTGTTTCTTGCTTACCGAAGAATAGATCGAGCCCCTGATCGTCAAGTTTGAAGTCCTGAATGTAACCACTTCTCGAGATCGAAAGGGCGTACCTAACCGGAATCTGAGGCATGTCTTCGAGGAGGTTCAGTTTAAGTTTTACAAGGAGGAATTTCTTTATGTTCGACTTGTGGAATCTTACCACCCTTTCAACCCCGGATGTAAGCTTGATCGATTTCATATTGTTCTGCAGATCGATCACAAGGTCATATTCAGAGCGGGTCAGCGCGTTAAGGGTGGTGTTCTCCTTGTAAACATGAACATCCCGGAGGTATGGATTGTGCTGCAGCACTTCCCGGCTCTCCTCTTTTACAAGGTAGTCGATGTTTGACTCAGGAAGCATCTTCTTGAGTGAGCGTATTACCGGTGTTGTGAGCAGGACATCACCGAGGGAGCTGAATCTGATAATCAGGATGTTCTTCATTTTTTTTACCGGGGTGGAATTAAATTTTTTGATCTTAAACCGAATTTAAGTCTTTTAAAGGGATTATATGCCTTGAACGACAAATAAAATTTGCCGATCGCCTCCCATGCTTCAGGTGACTGAACTTCTTCGATCTTACTGACTTTTACGGGATCATCCGATATCTCAACATCAAGTTTCCGGGTTTTCTTTGTGTTGGTTCCCGCGCCGTCGGCACCCATATGATGAACCAGTGACCTGCCGGGGTAGAGGGTAAGCATGTCGTTCAGGAAGATTGAGGCATCCCACCTTACCGCCCACGAGTCGTTTGTTCCGGCAATTACCCGTTGAAGTATTTTCTCTTTGAAAGCGGCACCGTTAAAATTGAACTCATCCATCTGCTTCCGTTCGAGTATGGTCTCGTAGAGATATTTTGCGTCGCTGTTGAAGAGTTTCCACGCGCGTGACCATGTTGCCCAGCCGAGGCAGTCAGCCCCCTTGATAAAAAATGTCTCAGGAAGTGCCGCCTTCACGGGATAAAGGTAACCGTGAATTGATGCCACTTTTTCCGAATCACGGTAGGTATCCAGTCCGTCGTTCATGAACTTAAGAAACCACGGTGAGAGTTGGAGGTCATCCTCAAGCACGATCACTTCCTCGAAATTCTCGATCATTTCAGTAACGCCCGCGATAATAGAGCGGCCGAGCCCGCGGTTCTTTCCGGCTTCATGAATAGTGACGCTTTTGAATCCGGTAACTGTCTTCAGGTATGCCCGCACCTCCCGCACGGCAGGTTCATCCGCGGCGCCCTTCCACCCGTCGGAGTAGATATGGATATCCGTCTCCGCCGCGCCGTGGTTGTTGGCGAGCGATTCCATGGTTTTTTCAACCATGTTCCTGCGGTTGTAAGCGAAAAGTGCTACCGGTGCTTTGCTCATAGTGAAAAATCTATTATCAGTGAGGTGTAATTTGGCTTGCCGTCTTTATTTTTTCTGTGATTCAGGAAACACCTTCTGATGTGTCCCTTGCCGTCGCCGTTTTTATATGTCGTGTGGAAATTCCCTGCTTTATCCCAGTATTCCACCAGGTTCGCCTTGTATCCAAGTCTCTCGAAGAGGGATGTCAGGGAATCGAGGTTGAAAAGGTGCTTGTGGTCATCGGCAGCGGGACCCGTTCCACCCGGACGCACATGGTCGATGTATGCTTTGTCGGGATGATACCCGTCAGGCACCGCGACGCGGATGTTAATGCCGGGGTTGGCGAAGGCTTTTATGTTCCGCGCCATTGCTTCAATATCTTCGATCGTGAGGTGCTCGAGCACGTGCTCGGCGAGAACGAGATCAATCTTCCGCTTTTTGAAGTATAGCCTGAAGTCACTCTCTTTTGTCAGATCAAGGGTTTTAATGTCCGTGGGGAACCATCCCAAATAAAGGGTGTCACCACTTCCGATGATCAACCGGATCTTCTCCGAGACCCGTGAGTAGATAAACCACGAGATCAGGGAAGCCGGTTTTAGAACCGGACCGGAGTGTTTATACAGCCACTTCCTGAACTCTGAAGGCATTCGTCATATCCCGAGGCAGTTGTCATCTTTGTAAAAGACAGTTGTTGCCTTGTGATGAATAAAGCCGGAAGCAATGCCGTAAAAGTCGATCTTTTTGAATCCCTTTTCTAAAAGTGAGATGATTCCCGGGCTGTATTCGGCGCGTTCGGAGTCGTCGAGTATTATCACACCCCCTTTTTTAAGTCTGTCGGGGGCGACAAAGAGGCATTCGTTTCTGTGGTTCGCGTCAACAGTGATGATATCGAATCTGTAGTCGAGCTTTGTCAACTCGTTCGAGTAGATATCCTTGTTATCGTGGGAGAGTATCACTTTAACGTTCTTCGGCAGATTCTGCTGCATCCGGTTGTACCACTCTTTGTCATGCTCGATGGCGGTCACGGTGTTGACCCTGTCAGCGAACCAAAGGGTTGAGTTGCCGGAACCGAACTCAAAGACATCGAAATCTTTCTTCATCCTGTTCTTCATGAACTCATAAAAGCTCAAAGTGACCCACGGGATGGCGTTTCCATCAACATCAACCGGGTATCCGGCGATCAGGGAGCGGATCCAGCCTGTGTCGTGCAGGTAACCCATCACCCTGAATGAAAGAAGTGCTTTAAGAACCTTTGGTTCTGTGAGAAGTTTGAAAACTGTAGCTATTTGTTTTGAGACCGGGAGTGCCATTTTGCTTTAACCAATTTAAAGAGGTTTACCATGAATATTGCTTTGATCATCATAACCGCCTGATGAGTCGAGGGCCTGTGAAAAGCCAGACCGAATGTCGCGGCAGTGTATGATATAAGGGTTGCGAGCGCGGAACCTGTAATTCCCCAGATAGGGATAAAGATCAGGTTGAGCACGACGTTTAAAATAAGTCCGATGAGTGTCCTCATGAACGAGACCTTGGTCAGGTTCTCGGTAACGAGGTATTGCGAGCTCGCCACTCCGAGGAATGTACCGGTGCCCGCCCAGATGTAAATTGTAAGAACCGGTGCCGCGGGTAGGAACTTCGCTCCAAAAAGGAGGGTGATGATCTCTTCCGAGAGAAATGTCACCGGGATCGCTATAGCGATGGAAATGAAGGCGAGAAGGTCGTAAAGTTTCTGCATCCGCGAGCGGTATAGCTCTTCACTTACGCTTTTGGCGTTCACGATCGCGGGAAACAATGAGCTTGATATCGCCATGGGGATAAAATACCATGCTTCGCAGAGCCTCACAGCCGCGGCGAAGTAGCCGTTCTGCTCGCTGCTGAGCATGTTCTTTATGAATATCTGACCGACACGGATGTAGATCGATACAGCGAGTCCGGCAAGTATCAGAGGCCATGAGTCACGGAACAGGCGAAGCGCCACTTCCTTGTTGAAGCGCCACTTCAGGATGCTTTCTTTTTGAAGTGTGAAAACTATGACAAATCCGGCGGCGATAATCACCGGTTCGAGCGCCTGCATGAAAGCGAACCACCCCAAACCCGCTGAAAGCACTATCAATAACAGCCTCAACAGCGACGAAATCAGGGTTGATGATGACTGTACCGAAGCGGAGTATTTCGCCTGAACTCGTGCCTGAAACCAGAAATCAATCACATGAAACGACTGGAAGATCGTGCCAATGGTGATTATATATATAAGCACCGCAGTGCTGCTGTCTTCACCGTTGATGTTAACCGCGATCCACGTCATCACGATAACCGCTATCGAACCGGCGATCCTCAGAAAGAAAGAGGAACCGAGTATTGTGTTTTTATCTTCGGGGTATTTTACGAGCTCGCGGACGAGGATGTTCTCGAGTCCAAAGTTTGCGATGCTGGCGAAAAGGAGGGCGAAACTTACGGCATACGAGAGTACGCCGAACTCACCGGGTCCCAGGTATCTGACGAGGAAGACACCTATGAGAAAGCTAAAAAGTAGCTTGATCACCCTTTCGGCGAACATCCAGGAAGTATTTTTGAAATACTTCCTGAATGATTCCGATCCGAAATTAATTCTGGTGCTGTTCTGCAACCTCTTCCTTTTTCCCCGGTTTAAACCAGCCGAGGAGGAGTGTAATTACAAGCCCGAGGGTTACAAATGAACTTAACCCCAACGCGAGGTATTTTGCCATAAAGAAGCTCTGTGGAGCGTACTCGAACTTTACGTGCTTCGTCCCTTTTGGTACAACGATGCCCATGAAGTTGTGGTTGGCATTAAGAACTTCGACCTCTTTACCGTCGGCATAAGCGTGCCACCCTTTTTTATGGTAGGTGGTGCTGAAGACGAGGAAATTGTCGCCTGAAGTGGTAACATCTGCTTCAATGATCTCATCGGTGTACTTGGTGATCTTCAGGGTGACTGTCGAGTCTTTCGGCGCGACCTTCACGTCACGGTCGGCAACAAATGCCACGTCTGAGGGGTCAAATTTGTTGTCACGCACCATTTCGAGGAACTCGAGCGGTTTCTTCTTCTCAACCTTGTTAACGAAGAAGAGCCTTTGGAGTGCTTTCTTGTTTTCAAGCACGAAGGTTTTGCTCGCGGTATCAACTGCCACGGGGACGCATCCTTCAAACGGGATACCCGGCTGATCGAGAACGATGTAGCGGGTGCCTGTCATGTTCAGGAAGGTCTGGTTCGCGGGGGTCTTTACGACATCGAGGAAGTCCTGATAAGGTCTTGGCTTGATGGCGGAATAGCCATAAACATCTTCGAGAAGGAAGTAGGCGTTAAAGTTACCGTTGCTCTGAATTGAGCCTTTCGAGCCGTCCATTTTCAGGTTGATTATCCTGTAAGGATCGGTTTCCGCGTGTTTCTGTGACTTGATCGCCTTGATGTAATATGGTTCGGCGAACTCGGTGCTCTTTGATGGCTGATCGGTGTATTCGGCACCTCTTGATGAGACCCTCCAAAGGTCGACGACGCTCAGGACGACAACGATCGAAGTGAAGACAAGCGCTGTGACCCTGCCTTTGATAAAGAACCAGGCGATCCAGAAGATCACCGCCATTATCAGAAAATTGATCACAGCATCGTTGGCGAACATTTCACCGGCGAGGTTACCAACGGTGGCGATCGCCTCCTGAGGGTATTGAGCCGCTTTTTCTGATGTCGCGAATCTCTTGGCCACCCAGCTTACCATGCCGCCACGTCCCAACAGGGAGAATACGAAAAGCACGGAGAATACTCCCGCCGCGCTCATCACGAGTTTCTCGTAGAAAGCGTTTTTGTCTTTTCTTAACTCAAGAATTTTCATCACTCCCAGACCCGCCAGGATCGGCATGAACATCTGGGGTATCACAAGGAACATCGAGGGCACCCGGAACTTGTCGAACTGCGGGAACCAGTTGAACATCATGTCAAACAACAGCGGGAAGTTCCTGCCGAAAGAAAGCACGAGCGTCACCGCGACAAGTATCGTAAGAAACATCACAAGTGGTTCGCGCCACCGTGTTATCATCGCGAACAAGGCGAGGAAAAACACCACAACGCCCATGTACATTGCCACGTCAACAAACGGCATCTGCCCGAAATAAGTGTTTACTTTGTATTTCTGTCCGTTGATCAACTGCTCAGAATTTCCGAAACCGTACCATGAAGGGACGATAAAAGTCATCACTTCCCCGGGTGAGAACGACCAGTCTGTGTGATATTTGTAATACTCGGAGTCTTTGCTCTTGTCTTCAGCGCCGCCACTTTGGGTGGATTTATCGAGGATGCTCGTTGTTCCACGGGTCGAGTGAGGGGTGTACTCATATATCTGTGTCAGGTTGTCAGCCTGTATCGCTATGGCGATCAAGGCAGCCCCGGCGAAAACCAGCCCTGATTTAATCGTGTTCTTAAGCACTTCATTCTCTTTAGTGATAAGAGACCTGACTATATGGAACAGATAAAAAAGACCAATCGAAAAGAGGATGTAAAAGATTATCTGTACGTGAAAACCCTGTACGATAAGCTGCATCGCGATAGTCAGGATGAAGAAGTTTATCAGTTTCAACTTCTCCTGATTCTTCAGCAGCATCAGGATGATCACCGGCAGAAATGCCAGGGAAGTCAGCTTTGTTACGTGCCCGATATAGAGGAAGACTACAATTCCCGTTGAAAGCGAAGTGCTCAGAGCTGTAAAGAGTGAGACCAAAGTGTTCTTTGTGATCGACTTCATCAGGAAGTAGGTGGTGATAGTGAGGACGATCAGGTAGAAAGCCCAACGGACAAAATCGTTGCCAAAAATGCCGGTGAACGATTCCCTTACTGCCGTAAGCCCCACATAAATCAGATTGAACCAGGTGTATCCCACCGACAGGGCGTAAGCCGGCATGCCTGTGAATATGTAAGGATTCCAGAGCGTGAAACCTTCACGGTCTTTCGCAAGGTATGAAGTGGCGCTTTCAGAAGCGATTATATCACCTGACTGGAATATCTTTCCCTGGAAGAAGAGTGGGGAGAGGAACAACAGGAATATCAGGATCGAGAGTCCGATAACCGACAGGTTGATATACTTCGCCGGGAATTTTGAGTCGATGTCGACCCCTGTGGCGACCTTTTCTTTTTGCCTGAGTTCCTTTACTGACTTCTGTAACTTTTTTGCCATTAAATCTCCGGTGAAATATCGGTTATTTCTTCTTGATTGCTATGTAGTTGATGCCCGAGCCTTTCTCATTGTCCGATGAGTAATCGGCGTACATCATAAAAAGGACGGGAAGAAGAGTGAATAGGTAGTAGAAAGGCAGAAGGATGAAGAATGCCTTCGAGGCATTCAGCATGAGCATCGGATATTTTATGCCGAGCCTCCAGGCCTTGTCACCCCACCATCCATAGGTATACTTCGACTGATAGAGTTCGAAGCCAAGTGGAGCCATTTTTTCGGTCAGTTCCTCTTTTGAGTAGCCATCGCGCGCGTGCTCTCCGATGAAACTTTCGTCGTCATCTTCATGTACGTCACTTCCGCCGTAGATCGAGGGGGAGTTTATCAGCACGTGGCCGCCCGGTTTGAGCGCGCGGTAGAAGTTTTTGAACACCGTCACGTCATCCGCGATGTGTTCCATAACATCCACGCAGACAATCAGGTCAAATCTTTCTTTGTGATCGATCTGTGTGAGGTCTTCAACACCGAACGTAACATCTTTTACGCCGGCACTTCCGAAGAATTTCCGGCAGTCTTCCATCCAGTCGGCTTTAACGTCGACAGAGTAGATGTTGCAGGGGGTGAGGTTCTTCGACATGAACCATGTGTACTGTCCGAAACCACTTCCGGCATCATATATTTCGAGTTTTTTACCACCCGCGGCATGACGCAGCTTTTTAAGTTCGCGTCTTACATACCATGAGCGGAGGAACATGAGGTCGAGAGTCTTGTAGAACAAGACTCTCGTGAAAGGCAGTTTGTTTATAGCCGCGGCGAAAACGTTCTTTACTGGATCGTAGTGCATTTTCTATCCGCGGGTATTGGTTTCTTTGATCGAATATTCCTTCTCTGTCTGGAAGTTGTGCACGAGCATCTCACCGAGGAGTCCTGTCGTAAAGAACTGGACACCAACGATCATCAGGAGCATGCCAAGCTGAAGGAGAGGACGGTTGCTGAGTGACTGCTGTTCGAATATCCACTCATACGAAAGATATCCGTTGATAGCGAATCCAAGCAGGAACGCGAGCGCTCCAAAGAAGCCGAAAAGGTGCATCGGACGCTTGATGTAGCGCGTGATGAAAGTTACTGTGATAAGATCGACAAAGCCTTTGAAGAATCTGGAAGCACCGAACTTGGTGACGCCATACTTCCTCGGGCTGTGTTTAACCACCAATTCCGTTACTGTGAAACCTTTCCACTTAGCGAGAATCGGGATGTATCTGTGCATCTCGCCATAAATAGTGAGGTTATCAACCACGTTTTTGCGGTAGGCTTTAAGACCACAGTTGAAATCGTGCAGTTTAATACCGCTCATAGTGGCTGTTACGAAATTGAACAGCTTCGACGTGTACTTCTTTATGAAGGGATCGTAGCGTTTCTTCTTCCAACCCGAGACCATGTCGTAACCTTCCTCAAGTTTTTTAAGGAGGTTCGGTATTTCATGCGGATCATCCTGTAGATCGGCATCCATCGTAACTACAACGTCGCCTTTCGCGGCACGGAAGCCCATGTTAAGCGCGGCGGATTTACCGTAGTTCATCTGGAAACTGATATACTTGAATCGTTGGTCGGTACGGCAGATATCCTTGATTATCCGCAACGACTTGTCTGACGAACCGTCATCAACGAAGATAACCTCACCCTGAATGGGGAGATCCCTGAAAGTCGATTTTATCTCGTTCGCGAGATGAATGAGTGACTCATCTTCATTGTACAGGGGCACCACGATCGAAACCTTGGTAAAGTTTGTTTTAAACCTTGATCTCTGTGGTTGAGGCTGCTGCTGTTGGGTTGACTGCTGCCTCTCGGCCGGTTTATAAGGCTCGCGTGAAGGTTTTCTGTCGCGGTCGCGGTCACGATCCCTGTTTCTGTCGCGGTCACGGTCGCGGTTATCCTGTCTGACCACCGGTTCAGGTTTGGGTTCCTGCCTTACGACGGGTTCCGGTTTCGGTTCGCGTCTCTGTTCAGGTTTCCGTTCTTCAGAGCGTACCGGTTCTTTTCTCTCTGGAACCTGTACCACAGGTTTTGGAGCTTCCTGATCAGCAGGGGTTTTCACGAGACCTTTATCAACTTTTATGTTGACGATGGTAGGATCGGGAGTAAGCTCTTTATTCTCCTGCTGTTGGCGCTGATTGTGCCTGTTCTGGTTCTTCAGATTCTCGCGGTTGTCGCGGCGTGGTCTTTCACCCCGGCGGTCCTGCCTTGGTTGTGTGCCGGTTTTAGGCGCTTCGTCAGTTTTGACTTCAGCGGAAGTGTCGCCTTCGGCTGTTGGTTCGGCGATAATGTTTTCTGTCTGCTGCTTTTCAACTGCCGGAGCCTCAACTTTAACATCTTCAATTTTTGGAGCGGCTGTTTCAGCCTTCACTTCAACAGGTTCAACCGGCTGCTTTACCACATCCGGTGTTTTGTTCTCCTGTTTAACAGGTTCAACAGTTTCTTTTGCCTCAACCACGGGTTTCACGACGGTTTCGGCGACGGGCTCAACCGCAGGCTCTTTAACCGGAGCACTGCTCTCAGCGGGTGTTGCCTCAGGTTTGGCGAATTCTTTTTTCTCGCCGGGGGCTGATCCCTTGTCAACACGTGGTTTTATCCTGTAAACGTGGCTGTTCTGCTCTTTAACTATAACTTTCTCCTTTGCCACAAGAACAGCTGTTTCATTCTCCTCTGTGCCCTTTACTTCGTTTGTCGCTTCTTCTTCTTTGTTACCCTTGGTTGCTTTTTCGCTAATTTGATCCCCGTTTACAGTTGAAACCTTCTCTTCAGCGGGCGTACCGGCCGCGGCAGGTTTCTGTTCGTTCAACTTGTCGTTGTTCAGTTCTTCTTTTTCCTTTTCCACGAACTATCTGTGTCCTATGTTATTACTTCAATTGACTGAAAGTTAAAATAAAAATATTTCAACCTAACAATTTACGAAATAAAGAGTTAGTAGGGAAAGGGAAAATAGGAAGTGCTGTCGCCCGTGGCCATATGGCGGGTGTTCCCGGCAGTTCGAAGTGTTGTAACCTGATTCAGGGGAACAATTTAATGTGGAACAGGCTGCCCTTGTGAGGAGCAGCCTGTATCAGATGCAATGGAAATTATTTATTAAGCTCTTCCACGTTGCCGGGGGTCGACTCATTAACCTTCCAGCCGTCAGCCTTCTTTACGAGTTTATCCTCAATCTCCGTTCTGTTATCGGTGAAGTCAGGTCCCGAAACCTTTTTGGTTACGAGCACTTTTTTAATGGTTGCCGTGGTATCTTTGATCTCGACTATCTGGAACTTCTCGAGTGTTACATCGAACTTGTACTGCGAGAGAAGCGGTTCGTAGAGCGCCTTGTTGAGTTCATAAAGCGATGATCCGGGATCGAGAGTTGACAGATATCCCTCCACATCCCCCTTGTTCATGGCGACAACCTGTTTTTCAATCACTGCTTTAATTGCTTCTTCCGGGGTGCGGGCGGTTTCCCCACCTTCAGGGGCTTTAGCTGAATCGGCGGGCGTACCGCCACCGACCGTGGTTTTAACAGTGCATCCGCTGAATGGCAGGATAAAAAGAACTGCAAGGAGAAATGCTCCGAATGTGAGATTTTTCACGGTGTGGACCTTGTTGTTTGATTAAATGATCGATTAAAAATGAAATACAAAATATTTCACTATTCAAAATAGACAAATTCATCGATTTCTCAAACAGCACCCCAAACTCTTGCCGGTTGAAGACCTCCAAACCCTAAACACCAAATCCCAAACACCAAACCAACCTGTGTACCGATTAATGAATTTATATTCTTCTTCTCGAGTGTTATTTTTGAGGTTTCCCAAAAAATAAATACATGCTGAAAACTTTTCCAATAATCATTCTGTTATCTTTTGTTCTGATGGCACAGCCGGATAAAGAGGTCAGGAAAACCCTTTACCCCAACGGCAAGGTTCAGACAGAAGGAGAATACTCGGGTGATATCCTCGATGGATATTACCGTGAATATTTCCCCACCGGTGTACTCTGGAAGGAGTGGACCTTCAAAGCAGGCCACGAGGAAGGGAGATCGAACTGGTACTTCGAGAACGGCACCTTGAACCGCACGTGGAACTACGTTAACGGTAAACGTGAAGGTGAAGGGCTTTGGTATTACGAGACAGGTGAACTTTGGGCGAAGGAGAACTATCTTAACGACAAGGTAGAGGGGCTCACCACCACTTACTACAAGTCGGGCAAACTTCAAGGTGAGTGGTACTATAAGGGGGGGCTTCTTGAAGGGCTTTCAACAGTTTACTATGAAAATGGCGGGAAGGAAGTTGAAAGACCATTTGTAAACGGACTTCAAGACGGTAAAACCACTGTTTACTTCGAAGGTGGAAAAGTTTCCGCGGTTGCAGACTACAAATTGGGTAAGAAGCACGGATACGCTTATTATTATGATATCCTCGGTAAGCTCAGGGTGCGCGAACTTTACGATGCCGATCTCCTCGTCACCCGTATACGGTATGATAAAAACGGTCAGTTCACGGATGAAGAGAGGGTTGAAAGAAATTTTTACCCCAACGGGGTAATGAAAGACGAAGTGCCGGTAAAGAACGGTTTCAAAGAGGGGAAGTTCAGGTCGTACTTCGAAAACGGTTTTCTGAAACAGGAGATCACCTACACCAACGATAAACCTACCGGCTGGATATATAAATATCACGACAACGGTGTTCTTAATCAGGAGGCGGAGCTTTTTAACGGGAAGATAACGGGCTCGGTGAGAACCTATTACGAGTCGGGAGCACTGATGTCGGACGCGGTTTACGAAGACGGCGAAAAGAACGGTATCATGTTGGTATACGAGGAAGATGGCCGTCTGAAGTTCCGGGCAACCTTTCGGGATGACCGATTGAACGGTGAGTACAGGGGGTTTCATAAGAACGGGCTTACCAGGGTGCTTGAGAATTATCTCGATGATGTTCTTAACGGGCAGCAATTCTCTTACCTTGAGGATGGTGCCCTTTGGCGGGAGGCTTTCTACAAAAACGGAAAGCTTGAAGGAGTGCTTAAGGAATACTATGCTGACGGGGTGGTGAAGAAGGAAGAATTTTATGAGGACGGCGTATTGAAAACCGCAAGGGAGTTTGATACACTTGGCAATTTAACCTACAAATTTGGATACTGATATGAAGAAAATTCTGTTGTTTTTCGTGGTCATTGGTTCCGTTTTAATCGCGCAGGAAGGTCCTGTAACTGAAAGATACCCGGGCGGAATAATTAAAGAAGCTGCAAATTACACAAAAGGAAAGTACAACGGGGAAGTCAGGAAATATTATCCGACCGGTGTGCTTGCGTCGGTTACCAATTATAAGAACGGCGTACTTGATGGCAGCGCGATGAACTACGACTCGACCGGTATCATAGACGAGAAATTTATCTATGTCGCGGGGAAATTGCAGGGACCTTTCGCTACATTTCACCCTGACGGCAGACTTCGCGAATCTGGTGAATACAAAGACGGTGTGTTTTCAGGCGACTACACTTCATTTCATCCGAACGGGCAGGTTAAATCCCGCGCATTTTTTATCGCCGGGAAAATGGACGGCATTTCAACAGAATATTGGGAAAACGGTGTTCTGAAAGGTAAACTCGCTTACATAAACGGTGTGCAAGAGGGTGTAACGAAGTGGTACTATGAGACAGGTGAACTCATGGGTGAATATCCCTACACCGGCAGCAAAATACATGGACTGGTAAAGGAGTGGTATCCTTCAGGAAAGAAAAAGGCCGAAAAGAACTACGTTGGCAGCAAAGCCGAAGGTGTTCACAGCACCTGGTTTGAGAACGGGAATCTACAGAGTGAGATAACTTTTAAGAACAGTCTTAAAGAAGGTACCGCCAAAACCTGGTATGAGTCAGGGAAACTCTGGACTGATCAGGTATGGGTTAACAACCGTCTTCATGGCGAGTCGAAGATCTACAGGGAGAACGGAACCCTGTGGTCGGTTGACACTTATGAAAAAGGCGTATTGAAATCGTCGAAGGAATACGACGAAAAAGGCAATCTCCTCTCTGAGAAAACATACTGAGAGGATCGAAGGAGAAAAATTGAAAAACAGTAAATTTAATGTTGGATTATTGCAGCTTCAGATCGGCGAAGACCTTGAAGCGAACGTGAGAAATGCCGTTGAAGCGGTTAAAGAAGCCGCTACCAAAGGGGCACAGGTGATCTGCCTGCCGGAAATTTATCGCTCGCAGTATTTCTGCCAGAAAGAGGATATTGATCTCTTCGATCTCGCTGAGACGATACCCGGTGTTTCCACCGAAGTTTTCAGCAAACTCGCCGCGGAAACAAGCACCTATCTTGTGGTTCCCGTATTTGAGAAACGCTCATACGGTGTGTACCACAACAGCCTCGTTTTCATCAACGATGATGGCGAAATGCAGGGGATTTACAGGAAAATGCACATTCCGGACGATCCGGCGTATTATGAAAAATTTTATTTCGTGCCCGGCGACCTCGGCTTCAAGGCATTCGAGACCCGTTACGGGAAGATCGGCACACTCATCTGCTGGGATCAGTGGTATCCTGAAGGGGCGAGGATCACTTCCATGCTTGGGGCTTCAATTCTCTTCTACCCAACCGCTATCGGTTGGCATCCCTATGAAATTGAGGAGCACGGCAAGCAACAGCGCGATGCCTGGATGACAGTCCAGAGAGGACACGCGATCGCCAACGGGATATATGTCGCCGCCGTGAACCGTGTTGGCTTTGAGCAGCCCGTTCCTGAACAGGCCGGTATCCGCTTCTGGGGTTCGTCATTTCTGGCTGATCCGCAGGGGGTTATCATCGCAGAGGCTCCCGTTGACAAGGAGGCAGTGATGGTTGCCGAAATAGACCTCGAAAGAATCGAGTATATACGCCGCAACTGGCCTTTCTTCCGCGACCGGCGGATAGATGCCTACGGCGACGTTACCAAAAGATTTTTAGAAAACTGAATAACCTGAACCTGGAAAAATGATGCCAAAGAATCCTGAATACCTGATGCCCGCCGAGTTCGAAAAACATTCGGCTACAATTCTTGGCTGGCCTCATAACAAAGAGGACTGGCCCGGAAAGTTTGAGCCGATCCCATGGGTTTACACGGAGATCGTGAAGAAACTTGCCCCCTATGAGAAGGTGGTCATCCTTTACAACACCACGAGCCAACTCGATGATATCAAGGCAAAACTTGCCATGGCTGAAGTGCCGCAGCAGAATCTCGTGTTCATTCACGCCCCAACGAACCGGGGCTGGACCCGCGACTCAATGGCTACCTTCGTAAAAAAAGACGGCGATGTGCACGCGTACGACTTCAGGTTCAACGCTTGGGCAAAGTATGACAACTGGAAGAAGGACGCGAAGTCGTCAAAGATACTTCTTGATGGTCTCTCAATTCCATGGGAAGTGCCGGTTTACGATGGCACGGAGATCGTCCTTGAGGGGGGCGCGATCGACACCAACGGTAAAGGTACACTTCTAACCACTGAAGAGTGCCTGCTCGATCCTGTTATTCAGACCCGCAACCCCGGTTTTACGGCTTACGATTATGAATTTGCCTTCAGAAAATTTATGGGCATCACCAATGTTATCTGGCTCGGCAAAGGAATTGCCGGCGATGACACTCACGGACACGTTGACGACCTCTGTCGCTTCGTTAACACCGGAACCGTAGTGCTTTGCGCGGAGAAGAACCGGAAGGATGAGAACTACAAACTGCTTAACGAGAACCGTGAAAGGCTCGAGGGCGCGGTGCTTGAAAATGGCTCCAAACTTGAAGTGGTGCCGCTTCCAATGCCGGAACCGCTTATGTTCGACTGGATGAGGTTGCCGGCGAGTTACGCGAATTTTTACATCGCTAACGGTACCGTGCTCGTGCCCACGTTCAATGACCCTTCCGACCGGATCGCGCTCGGCATTCTCGCCGAACTGTTCCCGAAAAGAAAAGTTGTTGGTATCAGCGCTGTCGACCTGGTTTGGGGTCTCGGGACGCTGCATTGTCTCACGCACGAGATACCAGCCGGAAAGAATCTGAATTTCTAACAATTCCCTGTCACGGTGACCCCGTTTTGCCGGAAAAGAACCGGAGCGGGGTCACCTGAATACATTCACTCCCGCGGTTGCTACCAATTATTATCTTGTAATATTAGTTCCGCGTGAATATATTCGAATAATGATTCATAAATTTTCCATATTCGGAGTCTCAATGAGAACAAAGACCGGAAACAAGGAAAAAGACATTCTTGACGCGGCGATAAAAACCTTCGCGAGAAGCGGATATCACGGGGCAAAAATGTCGAAGATCGCCGAAGAAGGCAATGTCTCGATCGGAACCTTGTACCTCTATTATGTAAATAAAGAAGACCTTTTAATGAAGGTTTTCGAAAACCTGTGGAAGCAACTCTACCTTGAACTCGAAAACCTCGCGAACCGTGAGGATATCGGGGTAACTGAGAAACTTGACTACCTGATCGACGTTTTCTTTGATATTTTTTCAAACAATCCCGACCTCGCCACTGTATTCGTGAATGCGCAGCACCATGTAATGCGCAACGCGGTCGTACAGGTAATGTATTATCACGATTTTATGTCGAAAGCCGAGCTGATCATTCAGGCAGGTCAAAAAGCGGGGACAATTAATCCACAACTGAATGTAAAGGCATTACGTTTCTTCATTTTGGGTGGTATCCGTAACCTCCTCGAAGTGTGGGCACGCGAACCAAGACTCGTACCCCTTCAGGTGATGCGCAATAACATAAAAACCGTCATCAAAAAAGGACTGCTGAACTAGAGAACTAGAGAACCTGAGAACTCCAGAACTTGAGAACTCCAGAACTTGAGAACTCCAGAATTTAAGAACTTAAGTCACGGGTAACGCGCAACCGGCAACGGGTAACGAAAAAGAATAACACTTAACACCTGACACCTAACAATTAAAAAAAGCCCCGCGGATCGATGATCCGGGGGCTTTTTTTTGTAATTCAAGTAACTTTACGCTGAAACAGTTTCCTGTTCAAAAAGTTTGGTGTACTCTTTTGCTGTTCTGCCGGTGTGGGCACCTTTGTGGTACGCGTAGCCGGTGATAAGTGGCATGGCGATTGTTGCCTCGGCGTAAACCATTTGCTCGTGAACGAGGTCAACTTTGCCCCATGAGCTGGCTTCTTTCAGGGTGCTGCCTGAGAGTGCGCCGTCACGTTCGTCTGCAACGGTGACTTGAACCGCGTATTTGTGCATCGGTGCGTCACCTTCAAGAATTTCAGCCGCTACAACGATATCCTGGGTGAAGTTCTTCGGAACGCCGCCACCGATCATGTAGATGCCTGACTCACCACTGGCGATCTTGATCTTTGTAAGCTCAAGAAAATCCTTGGCAGCGTCAAGGGTTACATGAGCACCGGGATTCTTGGTCTGGTGCATTACGAAACCGAAACCGGCTGAGCAATCGCTGAAAGCAGGAACGAAGATCGGCACGTTCTTCTTGTAGCAAGCGTAAATGATACTGTCATCGCACTTTGGTCCGCCGTTCTCATCGAGATATTTCCCGAACTCTTTGAGGAATTCTCTTGAAGAGTAAGCGCCGGGTTCCATGGAGTCGAAAATTTTCGCGGTGGTATCGTCGCAGATCCTGAGTTCATCTTCGTCGATGTAGGTATCGTAGATCCTGTCGATGGCGAGTTCTCTGAGTTCAGCGTCATCCACGAACTGTGAGCCGAGGTAATGTTTAAATCCAAGGGCTTCGAAGAAATCCTGGTCAACCATGTTGGCACCGGTTGATACGATGACATCGACCATATTGTTCATCACCATATCATAGACCACTTTTTTCAGTCCGGCTGAAAAGAGTGATCCTGCCAGGGTCAGAATTACGGTGCAATCTTTGTCACGAAGCATCATTTCGTATATTTTGGCGGCTCTGTTCAGGTTTCTCGCCTGAAAAGCCATTTTCTCCATGGCATCAACCAATGGGGCGACATTATGTTCTTTAATATCAATATGTTCGATAACACCTTTCAAGTAATCTGACTTTTGTGGCATCGTTGGGGGACTCCTTTCGTTAGGATGGAAAAATAAAAAATTTTAACCTTTAATAAAGATATAACAACTTTAAAAAGCAACCCGTTTCAAAATGGTTGTGCTAATTTGAATCCCCGGGGTGAAAAATGCCCGGGTCGATCAAATTTTTTTTGATTTAATCACTGTAAAATATTGCAATTATAAAAAATTATTCTTAACTTGCTAAACCATATTGTGATGTATATCAAACATCACGGTGGTTAAATCGCCGGAACATTATTGTTGATTCAAAATTGTACTTTAGTCTGCCTCTTTGTCACCCCTGATAACGTGGCAGTTGACAATTATTTAATTAATCAACTCATCATCAACATCAATTAGAGGTAAACAATGAAAAAGTTGTTCCTTGTTGTTTTCACCCTGTTCATTGTGAGCAGCGCTGCATGGGCGCAGTCCGGCGCCGATAAAAATGTAACGGGTAAAATCTACACCCAAGCTGAAAAGATAAAGCTTGATCTTCTCGGCTATCCGAAGACCGACTGGTCGCAGGGGAATCCCCACAGCGTTACCGGTATTGTGAAGTGGTCAGAGGGTTTTGAGGGTACCACATTCCCTCCAACCGGATGGGCAGTTCACCAACTTGACGGTGGTTCAAACCCTTGGCTCCGTTACACTTCAAGCCCTCCTTTCGGCGTGGCATCTGCCGCGGTAAGATGGGAATCGGCATCATTGGCAAATGATGACTGGCTCGTAACTCCTTCGTTCCTCGTGGACGCGGCTGACAAGCTTAATTTCTACGCCGTTGGATCCTCAACCTACGTGGATTCAATCATCGTTTATGCTTCAACCGCGGGTGGTGTTCCTCCGACCGGTTACACAAGAATTGCTGCTTTCAGACCTCTCGCGGCTCCCGCCCAGAGATTTGAAGTCAGTCTTGCGGCTTTTGCCGGGCAAACCATCTATATCGGCTTCCAATACAAAGAAATGGATCAGCTCAGACTTTACCTCGACAGCGTTTATGTTGAAACTGGCGTGCCGAATGATGTTGGCATGGTTTCCCACAATGTTGGTGGCGAACTCAATGGCGGCGTTCCACTTACCCCGACCGCTACGGTAAAGAACTTCGGTTCAGCTACACAGACATTCAACGTTACCATGACGATCAACCCCGGTGGCTACACTTCAACCAAACAGGTTTCGGGACTCGCCGCTGATCAGACTGCAAACGTTACATTTGATTCATGGACACCTACAACCGGTTCCTTCACCGCTAAAGCTTATACACAGCTCGCGGGTGATCAGAACCCTGCCAACGACACACTTACACGTACCGCTCTCGTTGTGCAATACATTTATGATAACGGTTCCCTTGTAACCAACCCCGGTGGTGGTTTTGGCGGCGCTGACCTTTCAATGCTTCAGACCGCGCTCAATACCTATGGATGGGGCTCACAGAGCACCGCAAACAACTGGGTTACCGATGATTTCACAGTTCCTTCGAATGAGACATGGTCAATCGACGCCATAAAGGTATTCTCATACCAGACCGGTTCGACCCTTACTCCGACCTACACATCAGCAAAGATGGTTATCTACAACGGAAGGCCTGATCTTCCAACCAGTTCTGTCGTGTTTGGCGATGAAACAACAGAAAGATTCATCAGCGCTTCATGGTCAGGTATTTACCGTGCCCTGTCGACCACCCCAACCGATAACACCAGACCTATTATGGGTGTTCTCACAGGTGCACCGACAGTACTTGGCCCCGGAAACTACTGGGTAATGTGGACACTCGCCGGTACGCTTGCTTCAGGTCCTTGGGCTCCCCCGATCTCAATCCTTGGCACTTATGAAACAGGCAACGCCTGGAGCAGACAGGCAGGAGTCTGGGTACCACTCAGAGACTCTGCTAGCGGTAGTGCTTCAGGATACGCTCAGGGTCTTCCTTTCAAGATCGTCGGCTCGGTTCAGGCAGTTCCTGTTGAACTTACATCATTCATGGCAACAGTTCTTAAGAACGATGTTTCCCTCCTCTGGTCAACCGCTACCGAAACCAACAACATGGGCTTCGAGGTTGAGAGAAAAGTTGCCAACGGCACCTTCCAGAAAGTTGGATATGTAGCCGGTAACGGTACAACCACCGAAAGAAAAGAATACTCATTCACAGACGCGGGTCTTGCTTCAGGCAAATACACCTACAGGCTCCGTCAGGTTGATTTCGATGGTACATCAGAATATTCGAACGAAGTGGAAGCTGACGTGAACATTCCTTCAGAATACTCACTTGGCCAGAACTTCCCGAATCCGTTCAATCCTTCAACCTCGATCGAATTTGCTCTTAAGGCTGACGCTAAAGTCACCCTCAGACTGTTCGACGCTCTCGGTCAGGAAGTAAGAACCATTCTGAGTGACAACTATGCTACCGGTAACTACAAGATCGACTTCAACGCTTCGGGCCTCAACAGTGGTGTATACTTCTATACCATCGAAGCTTCAGGTGTTGACGGAAGCAAGTTCACTTCAACAAAGAAGATGATACTGATGAAGTAAGTGTGAAGTGTCAGGTATGATCCGCCTCCGGCGGTATGAAAGATGAAGTATGAAGTATGATGGATGAGGTATGAAACCTCACCACTCGCTACTCATGACTCGCTACTGACCACTGACCACTTACCTCTAACCATTAAAAAAAGCTGTCTCTGAAAAGGGGCAGCTTTTTTTTTTTGTGAAACAAACTGAATATTAGTTTTGTGATTGTTTAAATGATTGGGATTTTGTCCGAAAAATGCGTAATTTGTGCACTCTGAATCATGCGACTGCGTGACCGGGTTTACGAAAGGTTTTTCACTTAAATAATGAGGTACAAATGAAAAAATCGCTTCTGCTTTTCGTCGCTTTAATGTTCACCGCGACCGCGGTTTTTGCCCAGACAGGCAAGCCTGCTTTTAAGACTCCACGCGTGGAGCCGATTAGCACCAACTTGAATGCCGGCGGCAGCAACGGTATAACCGTTAGCTATATCAACGAAGGCTTTGAAGACACCCTCTTCCCGCCATCAGGTTGGACATCAACCACTGTACTCGGTACTGTAGGCTGGGGAAGGGAAGCCGGTTTTGGATACACGGGTAATGCCTCGGCTATTGCCGATTATTCAACCCCGGAAAACGAGAAATGGCTTATCACACCGCAACTTACAGTTGCCGCGGGTGATTCATTAACTTTCTGGATCAGAAGGCAGTATAATCAAGCATATCCACCCGATAGCCTTTTCATTCTTGTTTCGACAACCAACACCAGTTTAACCAGCTTTACCAATAACCTCAGAACATTTGACGTTGCAAACGGTCTTGCTAATGCCTGGACACGATATGCCATTTCACTCTCAGGATTTGCCGGACAGAACATCTATATCGCTTTCAAGCACCGCAACACTGACGGTAACGGATTCAACATGGATGATGTTATGGCAGGTCAGAACATTGTACCTGTTGAACTCGTTTCGTTCGTCGCGAACACGAACGGTAACGCGGTTGAGTTAAGCTGGTCAACCTCGACCGAGACCAACAACTATGGTTTCGAGATCGAAAGAAAAGTTGCCGGCAGCGAATACTCGAAAGTTGCTTTCATCAATGGAAATGGTACCTCAACCAACGCTCACTCATACTCGTTCAGGGATGAGGGTCTCGCTTTAGGTACATACATTTACAGACTGAAACAGCTCGATTTCGACGGCAGATATGAATACTCACAGGCTATCGAAGCCGACGTGGTTACCCCCGCGGAATACTCACTTGGTCAGAACTGGCCAAATCCTTTCAACCCCGCGACCACCATCAGCTTTGCTCTTAAAGCAGATGCAAAGGTAACCCTCAGACTGTTTGATGGAATCGGTAAAGAAGTTAAAACACTCGTTGATGGCAACCTCGCAGGTGGTCAGCACCGTGTTAACGTTACCACCGATGGTCTCAGCAGTGGTATCTATCTCTACACTATCGAAGCAGTTGGAATTGATGGCAGCAAATTTACTGCCACAAAGAAAATGATGTTGATGAAGTAGGTGTTAGGTGTTAGGTGTTAGGTATCAGGTATTAGGTTTGATCCCAATCCGCCACGGGCGGACCAAATACTAAATCCCAGACCCCAGACCCCAAACCCCAAACCCCAAACACTAACCATTAACCACTAAAAAAAGCTGTTCCTGAAAAGGGGCAGCTTTTTTTATTCCGTTTGTGATATATTTTGGGGGTTAGTGAAGAGAAATTTTGAAACAAATTGGATTGCCGGCAGTAAAAAAGACATAATGAACGAATATACTGAAGAAAAATCCCGGTTCCCTGTGGCACTGATGATATCAGTGTCGATTCACGTGATCGTTGTGATCGCGGCGATAATTACCTCAAAGTATGGTCCGGCACCTCAGTTCGGATCAAAAATGGTGTTTCAGATGTCATTTGACCGTTCGGGTGAAGTTACTGAACAGAAACCGGAGAGTAAACCGCTTCAACCGGAACAACCTGTTGACAAAGACCCGGGAGTAAAGAGAGATCCTGTAACAAAAACGGAATCAACTGGATCGAAATCCGGATCCACAACCAAAGGTGTGATCGCCGGGGCCTTTGACTCGGTTGATTCAACCCTTCTCAATTTTGAATACAAAGAGAACACTCTTCATGTTAGAATGAAATACTCTGAGGGTTGGGCATTTCTCGATAACAACGAGCACTCGAAGCTTGATGCCGTTACATTCTGGAACCCAAACATCCCTAATTCACCTTGGGTGCAGCTTAAGGTTACCGATAAATACCTCTTCCGTGAGTCCAGATACAAGCACAAGGAAGAACTTGACGATTACACCGTTTACTATAACGATGAAAAAGAACTCGAAGGTGAAGTGAAATTCGAGGTTTACCTTAGAACCGGCAGTTCTGAAGATTATATTATCACTTATCGTGTGAAAGGAATGGACACTTTCAAGACATACAAGCCTGTTTTTATGGCAATGTTGAAGAGCTTCCGTTTTGGCCTCTTTTAAAACTCTCCGAAATATCTAAATTTAAGTTTTCGTTTTTCAAAATTTCCAAACATGAGCATCAAATTAGAGAATGTCACCCGTCTCTATGGTGATAAACCCGCCGTTGACGGCATTTCCTTTGAGGTAAAGACCGGTGAGATCGTTGGTTTTCTGGGTCCGAACGGAGCCGGAAAGACCACAACGATGAAGATGATAACCGGTTTTCTCGCGCCGAACTCCGGCACCATTTCAATTAACGGCAAGCAGGTCTGGGAAGACCCCCGGTCGGTTAAACTTATGACCGGATACTTGCCCGAGAACAACCCGCTTTATCTTGACATGTACGTCACCGACTACCTTGAGTATGTTGCCTCGCTTCAGATGGTACTGAAAGAGAAGATCGAAGACCGTGTAAGGGAAATGGTGGTTGTTTGCGGTATTGATCGCGAAAAACACAAAAAGATCGGCGAATTATCAAAAGGGTACAGGCAGCGTGTCGGTTTGGCACAGGCACTCATTCACGATCCCGGGATACTCGTTCTTGATGAACCCACCACCGGGCTCGATCCCAACCAGATAATCGAGATAAGAAATCTTATCAAAGAGGCCGGGTTGCAGAAAACCGTTATTCTCTCCACCCATATTCTCTCCGAAGTGGAGGCCCTTAGCGACAGGATACTCATCATCCATGAAGGGAAGATAGTTGCTGACGGCACACCGGAAGAACTTAAAAAAGCAACCTCTGAAGGGGTGGCTGTCAGGGTGAGGCTCGAGTCAGGTGAAGATACATCCAAAGTGAAGGGTTCTCTTTCAGGAATCAAGGGAGTGACCGCGGTTGAGGTGGTTGACCCCTCAGGGCTTTATCTTGTTTCAGGAAGCGACCGTGACCTAAACCGGGAGATTTTCTCGCTCGCGGTTAACAAAAACTGGGTGCTCCTTGAGATGAGTACGCAAGAGACCCGTCTTGAAGATATTTTTAAAGAATTGACAAAGAACTGAAGATGAAAATAATTCTTGAAATTGCAGTGAGGGAAACACTTCTGTTCTTCGACTCCCTCATAGCCTACGTGCTGCTCGCCGTGTTTCTCGGCTTCAGCGGATTTTTCACATGGCTTTATGGGTCCGATGTTTTTTTCTCGGGGCAGGCTTCATTAAAATCATTTTTTACCGCTGCCTACTGGATACTCTTCCTCTTCATTCCCGCGCTTACCATGCGCACCATTTCGGAGGAGAAAAAGACGGGAACGCTTGAACTTCTGCTTACCAAGCCCGTCACCGACTGGCAAGTGGTCGCCGGTAAGTATCTCTCCGTCATGATCCTCGTGTTTGTGGCATTGGGGCTGACACTTCCTTACTATTTTACAGTCTGGGTTCTCGGAAACATTGACCATGGAGCCACTCTGATGGGATATCTCGGACTGATCTTCATGAGTTCCGCGCTTGCCGGCATCGGCATTTTCATGAGCAGTTTAACAACAAACCAGATCGTCGCCTTCATTTCCTCGCTTTTGGCGGGAATTTTCTTTATTCTTGTTTTCGATGTGGTGGCTCAGCAGATGTTTGGCATCACCGGCGTGATCATAAATTACATCAGCATGACCGGGCATTTCGACTCCATCTCCCGGGGTGTGCTTGACACGAGGGACATGGTCTATTTCATCTCCCTAACGTTCGCCGGACTTTTTTTGGCGAGCACTTCCCTTTCAAAAAGAAACATAATTGACTAAGGTGCGGCGATGATAACACGAAAAACATATTACACCATCACCGCCACTGTGCTTGGCATTGTTGTTCTGGCAAACATTTTATCGTGGTTTTTCTGGGTGAGGTTCGACTTCACAGGTGACGGCTCATACACACTTTCAGACGCGACCCGCAAAACACTGGAAGATCTGAAGCAGCCTGTAACCGTTACGGCCTGGATCTCGCGTGATCTCCCGCCTGATATTGACAAAACCAGGAATGACCTAAAAGACATACTTACCGAGTATGCCAGTATAGCGGGCGCGAATTTTGTTTTCAAAATGGAAGACCCGGGTGACGGCACCAAAGCCCAGTCAGATGGCATCACCCCCGTCCTGCTCGATGTCAGGGATAAAGACCAGGTAAAGCAGCAGAAAATTTACCTCGGCGCGGTTGTAAGATTTGGTTCGCAAAAAGAAGTGATACCGGTTATCCAACCCGGCACTTCGATGGAGTATGCTCTTACCACAGCCATCAAAAAAATGTCATCCACAACCAAATCGTCCGTCGGGTACCTTCAGGGGCATGGCGAGCCTTCGATGCAGGCAGTCGCGCAATTAATGCAGACACTTACCGTGACGATGGATGTATTACCGGTGAATTTTTCCGACTCCCTTTACCTCCCAACGCAGATCAAAACCCTTCTGATAATAGCGCCCAAGGATTCAATACCTGCCTCTCAACTCGCTCTTTTAGACTCGTTTCTGAAAAGAGGGGGGCGAATTGTAGCCGCTTTGAACAGGGTTGACCTTAACCGTGAATCGGGTGAGGTTAAAGAGCTGAGAACGGGTCTCGAAGATTTTCTTAAAGAGAGAGGGATCAGCATAAAGCCCGATGTTGTAAGGGACTTCAGTTGCGCTCAAGTGATGGTACAGCAGCAGTCGGCCGGCATGATCTTCCAGACCCCCGTGAAGGTGCATGAATTTCCGGTAATTACCACTTTCGCGGGTATTCCCCCCTTGAAGGGGATAGAAGCGATCACATTAATGCTCCCTTCGAGCATCGATACAGTACCGGGGAGGGGTTTCAAATTCATTCCATTGGCCGCCACTTCAGACAGGGCGGGTCTCGGTGTCCTTCCGTACAAGGTCGATCTTAACCGGGAGTGGGAAGTGTCTGATTTTCAGCTTCCAAATATCCTGGTCTCGGTGCTCGCTGAAGAAAAGCGGGGGAAAGAGGGGGCAAAGATAGCGGTTGTATCCGATGGTGATTTCATGATCAATGGAGAAGGACAATCCGCTCAAACCATTCAGGAAGACAATGTTAACTATGTCGCGAATCTTGTGGAATATCTCACCGATGATTCAGGAATAGCCCAGTTGAGAAACAAGACTGTTACAAGCAGGCCCATTGATACCTCGATCGGTGAAGGCGCGCGTACAGTGATAAAATACCTGAACTTTTTGATGCCCGTGGTGCTCTCCGTTCTCCTTGGGCTATGGCGGTACAGCAAAAGAAAAGCGATGCGTGAGGCGCTCGCTTCAGAGTCATGGAGCAGTGACGGGGAACCGGAGGAGAAAGAATAATGCTCTTCGCCGGATCGCAGAAAAAGCTTTTTATGGTGGCCGGGGCTTTGTTCCTGGTTACTGTGGCAGTTATAGTAATAAGTAAAATTTCGGGCTCTTCCGCCGGTCAGGAACCGGCATTTCCGGTGTTTGACACGGCAGCCGTCACTGTGATTAAAATGACGCCCAAAGGGGGTGACGGGGAGATCGTGTTTCAAAAGAAAGCCGGGAAATGGTTGATCACGACCGCGGGGAAGTCTCCCGGAACCTTTGAAGCAAGTGCCACTAAAATGGATCAGGTCATCGGCACACTTGCCGGATTGAATACGGTAAATCTGGTCGCCAGAACTGAAACGGAAAGAGGGAAATACGGACTTGACACAGGCTACACCCGGGTAAGGCTATTTGCAGGTGAGAGTGAAGTGTTCGCGATAATGATCGGAAGGGCGGAAATGATCTCTCCACAAGAGATGGGATCTTACGTGAGGTCAGAAAAATCGAACGACATTTATCTTGTTTCCGGTTTTCTCGACATGACCTTCAACTCAGACGTCTCACTTTACCGTAGCAGGCAACTTGGTTTCGGCGGCGTTGAGTCGTGGCAGGAGATAAAGTTCACCGGCCGCGATAATTTCGTGATGACGCGAAGCGGACTCGACTGGCTTGTTGACGGTAAAAAACTTGATTCAACAAAGGTGACAGAATATTTAACTACATTTGCATCACTGGAAGGAAATGAATTCGCGGACGACACTTTCCCCGGGAAGAGTGACAAACCTCTTACAAAACTCGAAGTGAAAACAGTCTCCGGACGCGGGTTTACTATTTCGGCTTTTGTGGCGGGAAAAGATACCGTGATCTCCTCGAGCCTGAGTCCGGGTTCTTTCTTCAAGGCAGGTGGTGAGGCAGCGATATTCAGGAAGATATTCCCCGGTTTGACGGGATTAAAATGAAAAACGGATACGAAAGGAGCGGGTTATGGTAACCCTTAAACCGGCGATATTTGCCGGATTTGACAATATAATCTGCGGTTTCAGCACGATGATAGATGAAGGTGCCACCGCGCCCTACTGGTTCAATCAGTCACTTTCAGTGGGTGATGATGAAGCAAAAGTGCTTTCGAACCGTAAAAGATGGCTAGAGAGCCTCGGCATTCTCCCCGAAAACTGCGCCACACAGAAGCAAGTGCATGGTGACACCATACGGTCCATCACTGAAGGAGGGATGAAAGGGGAGAGTGACGCCATGATAACCGATAAGCCCGGTATCGCGGTGCTTATAAGCTCGGCAGATTGCCCCGCTATCTTTGTATACGACAAGAAAGAGAAACTTGTCGCCGGCATCCACTCAGGTTGGAAGGGTACATCTCATAAAATTGTTTCGAAGACAATAAACACCATGAAGAACGGAATGGGCTGCAAACCCTCGAATCTGTACTGTTATATAGCTCCCTCGATCCACCAGATGAATTATGAAGTGGGTCCGGAAGTGGCGGAGCTCTTCGATGACCGTTACCTGATAGAACGGGGCGAGAAATACCTTCTTAACGTTCCGAAGGCAAACTTTGACATGCTGCTTGAAGCGGGCATTCCAAAAGGTAACATTCAGTCATCCAAACTTTGCACATTCAAATATGATAAACTGTTCCACAGCTACAGACGCGACGGGGCAAAGTCGGGCAGGGCTTCAGGTATTATTGCCATAAGACCGCGTTGATCAGAATTACACCACTTATAGCACTTGGGTACCTCGCCATCTGTTTGATCTGGGGATCGACATGGCTGGTTATCAGGTTGGGGATGGAGTCTCTGACCCCTTTTATTTCGGCAGGAGTAAGGTTCACCATAGCATCAACCGTGATCTTCACGGTGATGAAGATCAGGAACATTCCACTGATCGTTGATGGTTCCGCGATGAAGATTTACCTCACAGGGGGATTCTTCTCGTTCCTCATCCCCTTTGGGCTGGTTTATTGGGGGCAGCAATTCATAAGTTCGGGGCTTGCCTCGGTTCTGTTTGCCGTTTACCCTTTCAGTGTCGCGGCGGTCGCGCATTTCTCATTGAGTGAGGAGAGGTTAAAAAAGACGAAAGTTCTCGGGATGCTTATCGGCTTCACGGGGATCATCATCATATTCTCCGATAATTTTACCATCCGTTTCAACATGATGGAATTCCTCGGCATGGCGGCTGTCGTTGGCAGCGGCATCATTCAGTCATTTGTTGTAGTGCTCATAAAGAAGGAGGGGAAGCACCTCAACCCCTTCTCGATGAACCTGGTGCCGATGGCAATAGCGGCTGTGGGATTTCTGATAACCGGTTTTTTGGTTGAGGATGTCAGCAGGAACAGGTTCGATCTACCCGGCACAGGATCCGTTCTCTACCTCGGTATTTTCGGCTCAATAGTCACTTTCACTACCTACTACTGGCTTCTGAAGAAGGTCAGTGTGCTTTTTATGTCACTGATCGCCTTCATTACACCGATTATCGCGCTGATACTCGGCTGGCTGGTTTATAATGAGAAGTTGACGCTGTTTCACCTGACAGGAAGCATTTTTGTACTCACCGGACTGCTCATCTCGCAGTCGGAACTGATAAAGAAAAAAGATAATAAAGCAGTATGACAAATATCATTAGAATAAGGAAGGCCTCATTTTACGGCTATCACGGCGTGATGAAAGAGGAGCAAAGAGTTGGCGGCAAGTTCGAAGCCGATATCGACATGTACATCGATTTCGCCGAAGCCGGGGTCTCCGATAATCTTAACAAGACCATAAACTACGAAACCGTTTACAATCATATCCTCTCAATAGCCCTCGCAAGGAAGAGTTACCTCATCGAAACTGTTGCTTACAGGATATGTGAGCTGCTTTTTAGCGAATACACAAGTCTCGAGCGTCTCGTGATCCGCGTGCGGAAAAACAACCCGCCCATTGGCGGGGTGGTTGATTGCGTGGAAGTGGAGATCGACACCACTCGCGAAGATTTCCACTCTTCGGTCGAGCGCTTCAACAACCATCCACACAAATAGCGGGAATTGTGGCACGGGTTTATCTTGCACTCGGGTCAAACACCGGTGATAAAAAAGGTTTCCTCAAGTCGGCACTTGACCGGTTGAACTCCCACCCGCTTATGAGTCTTGAGGCGGTTTCCCCGGTCTATGAGACACTTCCGTATGGTGTGACCGGTCAAGATGAATTCCTCAACATGGCAGCAGCCTTAGTTACTGATATTTCCCCCTTCGAGCTTCTGGTTGAACTTAAACGGATTGAGAAGCAAACCGGCAGGGTGGAGAGGCGAAGGTGGTATGAAAGGGAGATTGATATCGATATCCTTCTTTACGATGATCTTGTACTACGCACTGAAACTTTAAACATTCCCCACATAGAGCTTGAAAAAAGGGATTTTTTCACCGTACCATTGCTCGATCTTGAGCCCGGTGCAAGGTCGCCCGTGAGCGGGATATTTCTCCGTGATCTTCAAATTACGCTTGAGAAACCGTATATTAAAGGCTTGAGTAGAATTTTTTTTGAACTGAGAAACGGTTTGGTTGTCGTTAATGAGCAGTGAGATCAATTACATAGCTGTTGAAGGCGTGATAGGTGCCGGGAAGACCTCCCTCGTCAGAAAATTGCAGACGAGACTCAACGCCCGGATGATACTTGAGAATCACGATGAAAACCCTTTTCTCGCGAGATTCTACAAGCACAGAAAAAGATACGCTTTTCAGACCCAGATGTTCTTCCTGATAAGCAGGTACAAGCAGCTCGAAGACCTCGATCAAGGTTCACTTTTCACCGAGCATATTGTTGCCGACTACATTTTTGAGAAAGACCTCCTTTTCGCGTGGCTCAACCTTGACAAGGAAGAACTCAGGCTCTACAATCAGATCTTCCCCAAACTCGCACAAAATCTCAGAAAACCCGATCTCGTGATCTATCTGAAAGCTGACGTGCAGCGGCTGCTTTACAACATCAAGAAAAGGCACCGGAGTTATGAGCTCGACATGGATGAAGGTTACATCGCTGACCTTTACGACATGTACAACGAGTACTTCCTGGGCTACAATGACACTCCGTTGCTGATTGTAAACTCTACCGACATAGATTTTGTTCATAATGAAGAAGACTTTGAAGAACTTTACAGTCAGATCTTCAGAGAAGACAGAACACGAATTGAATATTTCCACCCCGAAGGCAAGGCATTATTGTGAGAAAAATCTTTCTTATCATCACCGGTATTCTGATGTTTTACATTGTACGTATATTTTTCAAGAGATTGAAGAACGCGGCAATGGCAACCCCCTCCGGTGGGCAGCAGGTTAACTCCGGAAATGCCGGTACCCTCTTCAGTTTAACCAAAGGAAGGGCCTACCCAACCGACCGCGTAATTGAAGATGCCACTTATACCGAGATCGAGTCCGGTCCGGACAAGTAGCCAATGAACAATTTCGCCAGGGCTTTCTACCGCTTTTTCTTCTCCCCTCCACCACTAAAACCGGAATACGAAAAGAACCCCAAAAAGATCCTGATCATCCGTCAGCACAATCAACTGGGTGACCTTCTTGCCAGCAGTTCCCTCTTCAGGGCGATCAAAAGGAAGCACCCGGAGGCGATGATCACTCTTATTGTCAGTCCGGCAAACAAAGACGCGGTGGCGAAGAACAAGTATATCGACAAGGTTGTGGTTTTTGACAAAGGAAAGCATCTCTGGCTGTTTGAATTCTTCCGGTTCCTCTCAGTGCTTCGTTCCGGTTACGACTGGGTTTTGGTACCCGTAACGGTTTCCATTTCATTCACAAGCAATTTAATGGCGGGTATAGCCAAGGGAAACCTCAAAGCCGGTCCCAAATATCTCGATGGAAAATATAACGAGGCAGACCTCTTTTTCAATAAAAAGATCGTGCTCGACTGGCGGAAGCAACCCGACCTTCACATAGCGGAACGGATACTCGATCTGGTTAAACCCCTCGGTATCGAACCGGCCGGTTTCGCGCCCGAGGTCAGTTTTGACGCGGATGATGAGGCGTTCGCCCGGCAGTTCCTCAACCGTTTTGAGGAGCACAACTCAAGACCCGTTATCGGTTTTCACGCCGGTGCCGGGAAGGTGCCGAACAGATGGTATTACAAGAATTTCATAAGTGTTATAAAGTATCTCCGTGAAAAACACGATGCCCGTATCTACCTCACCGGTTCGAGTGCTGATCTTCCGATAACCGGGAAAATTCAGGAAGGGCTTCCCTTCTCTGTAATTACCTGCATCGACAGGAGCATTCCCGAAGTGGCGGCGGTCATCGCGAGGAGCGACCTTTTTATAACGAACGATACCGGCATAATGCATGTTGCCGGCTCCACTTCCACACCTCAAATATCCCTTTTCGGACCTACAAATCCGTTTGTCTGGGCGCCAATGGGGACAAACAAGGTTTTCCTGCAAAGATCGGACATAATTGACAACATAACCGTTGCCGAGGTTTGCGAAGTTGCAGACCGGTTGCTCTTCCTTTCGAACAAGAAAAAAGATGATGTATAAGAAGAATTTTGCCGTGCTTGACATCGGCTCAAACTCGTTTCACATAATAATAGCCAATTCACCTGACGGGCGCAGGTTCGAGGTGATCGACAGGGAGAAGGCTGTTCACCGCCTCGCCTCGAAAGATGGTTATGGCAGGCCGTTCATTAAAGATCAGGATATCAGGCAGGCTATAAAATTGATCGATCTTTTCAAATCAAAGGCCGCCATGAACAAAGCCGCGATAAAAGCAGTTGCCACCAGCGCGGTGAGGGAAGCGATCAACAGGGATGAATTTGTAGAGCGTGTTTTTTCTGAAACGGGCGTAAAGATCGATGTTATCGATGGTCATGAAGAAGCAAATTACATTTATAGTGCCGCGAGGCACTTTCTTCATTTCAAGGGGAGCAAGGTACTCTGCGTTGATATAGGAGGCGGAAGCACCGAGTTCATCACCGGATCGGAAGAGGTGCCGGTGTTCGCTACAAGTCTCAGAATTGGTGCCGTCAGGTTCACGCGTGAATTTTTCCCCGATTTTGTGGTGCGCAAAAATTCAGTTACCATGGCATACTATTACGCGCTGGGGATGGTCGAGTCAATAAGATCTCACGTACTAAAAACAGGGTACGAAGTGGCAATCTTTTCAGCGGGTACTGCCAAGTCAGTCTTAATGATGGCAACGGGAATGGGTCTTGTACCAGTGGGGAGCCAGATATTCACTTACGAAGACCTTGTTAAAGTTCACGACCGTGTTCTTGACGCGAAGGAAGTGAAAGACCGCCTCGGCATCCCGGGTCTCGAGCCGAAACGAGCCGATGTTGTCGTGGCAGGCGTGATCATCCTTAAAGCCATCTTCGAAAAACTTGAGATAAAGCAAGCCCTCTACTCCGAGTACGCCCTCCGCGAAGGAGTGATCCTGGAGCAGATCAATTCGAGTGGTTAGAGGTCAGAGGTTAGTTATGATCCGCCTGCGGCGGAATGAGTTATGAGTTGTAATTTTTAGGACGCCGATACACACTGATTTCGCAGATTAACACGGATAATTGAAATCTGCGTTTATCCGCGCTTTCCGCGTGTATCTGCGTCCCAAATAAATTCCTCACTACTCGCCACTCACTACTCACTACCCCTATCGGGCAACCCCCAAGGGGCAGGCGATCAACGGACATCAGGCAACGGGCAACGGGCAACGGGCAACGCATCTGAATCCTTTCCAACCCTCACGAATCAAACCGACATTAAAAAAAGGAGATACAATGAGTTACTATTTTGAAAAGACCGTGTCAACCGGATTTGATGAAACAATTGAGACCGTAA
>CAZVBQ010000008.1:95523-104953 GCA_964625575.1 uncultured Ignavibacteriaceae bacterium
TACTATTTTGAAAAGACCGTGTCAACCGGATTTGATGAAACAATTGAGACCGTAACCGCCGCACTTAAAACAGAAGGTTTCGGTGTGCTTAGCGATATAGATGTTCAGGCAACACTTAAAGCCAAGATCGGTGCAGAAGTAAGAAAATACAGGATCCTCGGCGCGTGCAATCCCCCGTTCGCGAACAAAGCCATCCACATCGAAGAAAATGTTGGACTTATGATGCCGTGTAACGTCCTCATCCAGGAAACCGAAGGCGGCAAAATAAAAGTCTCCGCTATTGATCCTGTAGCTGCCATGCAGGCAACAGGCAACACCTCCCTTGCTGATCTCGCCAATGAGATCTCTGAGAAACTCGGCAGGGTTATCAACGGGTTGGGATAGTCAACAAAATATATTCGCTGAATGTTTGAAAGTCAGGCGAGGAATTTCTCCAGCCTGGCTTTCCATTTCTCCCATGTAGGCATCATCCGGGTTTGAAGATCATAAAAATTTGAGTCATGGTTGTAGTGAATGAGGTGGCATAGTTCGTGGATGATAACATACTCTATACAACCTTTGGGTGTTTTTATCAATTCCTGGTTAAGAATAATTTTCCCGTTAGTGGAACAGCTTCCCCATCTTTTTTGCATCTTGCGTATTTTGATTTCATCAGGTACAACACCAAATATCTTGAATTTCTCCACCCACTCTGAGCAATACTCCCCAAATTTTGCCTTTGCATGCGTCTTGTACCAACGGTCAAGTAATTGAGAAACACGCCCGGGTTCGTTTGTAATTACTACAAGAAATCTTCCGTTTAACTTCACGGATTCTTTAGAACCCGCTTCAATCTTTAGCCGGTACTGTCTTCCCAGATACAAATGAGTCTCACCACTGATAAATTTTTTTGGAGGCATTTTGGGGAAGTGAGCGAGAAAGTCATCTTGTTGTTTAAGGATCCATGGTGCTCTCCTTCTTAAAATCAACTCTATTCTGTCAATCGGTGAACCAAGAGGGGCTTTGACAAATACTTCCATATCAGGGTTAACTTTAATACCGAGGGTTTTCCTTTCAGCAAATGAAAGGTCGTATTCAATGGTTTTTGAGCCAAATTCCAATGTTCTTCTCAATTCCGGTATTTCCTTTTCACAATATCAAAACATTCTTCAGCGATTTTGTCAATCTCTTCCATAGTAAGAGAAATGTTATGCTTATCCCTGATATCATCGATCAATAGATCACCAAAACTTATTAATACTTTTCCTGTTATATCGCTCTTTTCTTGCCAGTCTATTACAGGTTTTCCTTCATCGAGAACCAGCTCGTTGATAATGTTATCCATCCCGAGAGCAGCTTCCTTTGCCAAGGACTTTCTTGTTCCTTCGTCTTCAACCTTGCCCTCAAATGCCTCATACACGAGACCGAAATACGCACGGGCTGTTGCCTTTTCCTTTAGTTCTTGAGGAATACCCTCATCCTGGCGAGAGAGGACACTCTCCATTACTGATTTAGCGGTGTGCAAGTACTCAAGTTCGGTAATTCTTTTCTCCAAATAATCACTTATTGCATCCTGCAATATTTTTGAGAATTTTCGGAAAAAAGCGGGATCATCCTGCATGTTCTCGTTGATATATTTTGCTGTTCTGTGGGCAATCTTGTCAGCACGGGCAGCGGGACCGATGGTTTTGTCAACTTCCTCGCGGAATTTTTCCTTGTCGAAAATATCCACCAGTTCAGTTAGGGGTTTCACCTCTGAGGTGGTGACATGCTTGTCAATTAATTTCTGCAACTGTCGTTCATACAGGGAGAAATCAACCACATCTGAATAACGTTGGTTAACTGATCGTCGAAGTTCATAAAAGAACTTCGAGTCCGCTTTATATTTCTCGATCTCTTTTTCAGGAGTCTCCTTGTGAAATTGTAAACTCGAGAGGGCTATCTTAAGCGTGCGACCATATGCCGAGAGTTTCTCATAGAATTTATGCCTGAGAGCATCATCACGAAGCAGTGACTCGAATGCTTCTGCATCTTTTTTGTTTTCAATCGATCTGAAGAGATCCCACAATTCAGAGTAATGCTGGGGGAGTTTTTTTATCTCTCTCTCAATGCCTGCGAGAATCCCTTCCAAGTCGCCTTGATCATAATCATCTGTTACAGTATATTTCTCAATTGCATCCGCCAATTCCTGGAGCACACCATAGTAATCTATGATGTATCCGAACTCCTTTCCCGGGAATACACGGTTCACTCTGGCTATCGCCTGTAAAAGGGTGTGTTCCTTGAGGTTTCGGGTAAGAAACAAAACTGTGTTCCTCGGAGCGTCAAACCCTGTGAGCAATTTATCTACTACAATGAGGATCTCGGGGTCATCTGATGATTTGAATCGACTGATTATATGATTTTCGTAGTTCTTTGCTGTTCCATACTGATCCATCATCCTTTTCCAGAAAGCTTTGACCTCTTCGGGAGTTGAACCGTATGTATCTTCCTCTCCCTCCCGTTCATCCGGAGGGGAGATCACTAATTCTGATGAGACTAAAGCGATCTCATCAAGATAGTTTTTATATTTAACAGCTATCTGTTTTGTGGGACACACTAACTGTCCTTTTAATCCGGAATTTTTCCATTGCTTGTCGAAATAACCACTAAGGTCCCAAGCGATTGCGTAAACTTTCTGGTCAGCGATGTTCAGTTGTTCCGCACGGCTTAATTTTTTCTTCAGATCGGCCTTTTGGTAGTCACTTAAAGGCTCCGAAATTTTATCGAAATAAGCATCAATGGGGTTGATGTTTACATCCTGCAAGGCATGTCGTCCCTCATAAAGGAGAGGTACCACCGCCCCATCTGCCACGGCCTTATCGACAGTGTAAGTATCAATTATCCCACCAAACTTGAGAGCTGTGCTTTTCTCTCTCCTGAGCAGAGGTGTCCCGGTCATAGCGATGTAACATGCGTTCGGTAGCGACTTCCTCATTTTAATGTTAAAATTTCCATACTGAGTGCGATGTCCTTCATCTACGAGTACAAAAATGTCAGCCGACTCAAACACTGCTTTGGATTGTTTCATTGCCGATTCAAACTTGTTGATAACAGTCGTTACAACATAGTCTCCGGTTCCTTGAAGTAATGAAAGTAAATGCCTGCCCGTTGTCGCATTTCTAATCTCTTTGCCACACTTTTTGAAAGTTTCGGTAATTTGAACATCAAGATCAATACGATCTGTAACAAGCACAATCTTTGGGTTTCTGATTGTCGGGTCCAAAGCAATCGCCTGAGCCAAAAGAACCATTGTTAAGCTCTTACCGCTACCCTGCGTGTGCCAGATAACCCCGCCTTTCCTGGTGCCACCTTCAATTGAGCGGATTTTCGCGATCGTTTTCTTGATGCCAAAATACTGTGGGTAACGGGCGATCTTTTTTGCACCAGGCTCGAAGACAATAAAGTTATAAATGAGATCCAACAGCCGTTCAGGTCTGCATAGATTGTAAAGGTATTCATCTTGTACAGTCGGTTTACTCTCTTCCGCGCCTGTTTCCGCAAAATGAGCCCGTTCGATTTTGGTTTTTCCCGAACAAATTTTTTGTATTACTTCCTCAGAAAGAGTCCGGTTTTTGATTTTCTTAAGCCTCTTCTGATACTCTTCCTTCCCTGAGTTGTCCAAGAGTTTTTCTTCCCAGGCTGACCAGAATTTTTCGCCGGCCCCGTTTGTCCCATACATGGCAAAATTAGTCGCTATGGAAAGGAGCAGTTGACTATAAACATACAGACTCCTGATTCCGTTTTCTTGTTGACTTCTGATATGCTGTGAAATCGCCTGCTTCAATGGTTCTTTCATATCCGGTCGCTTACATTCAATGATTGATAAGGGGATTCCATTAACGAAGAGGACGATATCGGGGCGGTATGTTTCATTACTGCCTGCCCGGGCTACATTGAATTCTTCGACAACATGGAAAACATTGTTGCCCGGTTTTCGCCAGTCAATGAATTTTAGGGTGTAGCTCTTTTTATCCCCATCGATTGATTGCTCGAATGATTTACCGAGAGTAATAAGGTCATAAGCATACTTGCAGGTTTCGATGTACCCGTCCTGATGCGGTAGGTCTTTCAGCGCCTGAATAGCCGCCTCAATATTACCTTCAGAGAAGTCATATTCTTTCCCCCGGTAGGAGATTGAGTTGATCTTCATCAACTGTCTCCGCAGAATTCCTTCAAGAAGGACTGAAGAAGCTTTATCGTTCCGTTCCTGCCTCGTTTCATCCGGTGTAAGGTAGGTGTAGCCAAGGTTTACCAGCAACTTAATTGCCGGAACCTGACTGATCATGTCTTCTTTGTAACTCGGTGTTTCGTACATGAGATTTAAACCATTATATGTGGAATTTGGGAAATTTCTAAGTTATTTAATGACAAAGAGTTACGAGGTGATTGTCCCGGATATGGGGAAAATATGGGGATTTAACATTTCAGAAAAAAGCACTTGCCTCCGACAACTGGAAATATTATATTTGAGTTGCTCATCTTTCCATTTTAGGAAGAAGGAGTTTCGAGGACCGATATATCTGGATATGTACCGGTCCTTGCGTTTTTTAAACCACATCTGGTAACATCCTTTTCATTTTCTTTCTAATTGTTTTCTCGCCCTCAGGTCTATTCAAATAATAGGCGGTTAACAAGTAGTAATTGTTCTGTTTTCTTTGAGGTTCCAGAACAACCACATATCGTTCAATCGAATCGAAAATATATGTTCGAACGATATCTTCTCCTTTGTTCCTCTCCATAACACTGAAATAGAATACCCCGGTTGGCTCACTTTCCTCAACATGATGTCTTATCCAGTGCAGACGTTTTGACCTGTCTGGTTCAAAAACCCTTTTGGAATATGTCTGTTCTCCGGTAATCTCGATTATCTCTTTAGATGTTGTCAGATGCTCAAATAACAATTCCATCGGAATTTTATCGCCTTTCATGGGCCAGATCCTTCTATCGCGAAAACTAAAATTTTCATTATTCTCAATATCTCGATTGAATATCGCCTTCAGCGAGTGATCTCGCTGTGTTTCATTCATTCCGCCAAATTCAAGTAGTTCCGGATATTTTTTCAATAAGTTAAAAGGCATTTTATCGATTCCCTTTTAGGTCTATGAAGAATAGATTAAATTTATCTTCCCACCTGCTCGTTGTTCTATTAAGTGGGACACCTGTGTGATCAAGAATTTTATTAACAATTTTGATTTTTGCATCAACTTTGGTTTCACCTCTGATGTGGTAATTTATCGCACCCATTAGAAGGTCACAGATTTGCATCAGGTTGCTTTCATAAGAATGGACGAGCTGTATTTTTCGGATGGTTCCGTACTTGACATTCAGAATGTCCTTGAGTCGTTTCACTTTTTTCGCACCATTGGTGTCTTTGATGTCTATATATACATCGTAAACCGAATTCATATCCAGCTTATTATACAAGAGTTGATAATACATCTTATAGTAGAAGTCGTCAAAGCTAAATCCAGGTAAGGCATTATTTATTTGTTTTTTTTGGACAACTACGGATCGGAAATAGAGAGATGAGCTGAAAAAATAGTTAATTAGCTCAGCATAGAACGGAAACATACTACCGGAAACATTCGTCCACTTTATCTCTCCCTTCAAGCGATGCTTAAGCTTTAATTCTTTTACATTTCTGGAGTGAATATCTTTGTCGTTATAAGGTGTGCCGATATACGATATCAACATGAAAGGTTTGCCATCATTCTGAAGGTGTGTGCTTTCATCGCAGTATAAGTTATAAGTCTTGTTCATTGTTCTTGGTAAGTTGTTTTTAAACTAGTCTTTTCTTTCCCGTCAGCAAGACCTGCATCAGTGCCTTCTTTTGAAGTTTAAGTTGTTCGAGTTTTTGTTTTGCAAGTTGAAAATCCATATCCGCTTTAAGCAAGATCTCTGCAATTTTCTGCTGCTCTTCCAACGGTGGTAATTTAAAGGTTAAATCTCTTAGCGAGGCTCTACTTATACTATAAACGGAAGTACCCGTAGCCATTTTTCTGAGCTTATTTTTAATAAATTCTGTTGCAAAAAGATAGCCGATAAAATACTTGTTAAACGAGTCGATGTTGTATCTCATAACGATTGTGTGAAGCCCGCCAACTGCGATTTTATCTCCAAGGTTTGTTACAACAACGCTTGCGGCAACACCTTCGTAATCCTCTGAGGCATCCGCGATGATAATATCACCTTCCCGCAGATAATTATCCTTGTTCAATTTGTATTCGCTGTCTTTTATTTCAGGAATTCCTTTTTGAACAGCAAAATCTAGAAAATCACTTTCGTAAGAAGTATGAATGTCACCATAATGTATGCAATAAATTCCTTGGTTTCCACCAGCTCTCACCAATCCCTCCCGCGAAATAGAGTAGGACCTAACAAACTCGAAATTTTCAGCAACTTTTATCTCTTTCCACTCCCCGGAAAACCCCCTCAACCGTTTTTTGCCGGTAAGAAGTTGTTGCATAAGGGCTTTTTTACGAAGTTCCTTCTGCTCAATCAGCTGTCTGGTTTTTTCGATGGACTCATCCCAAGTGGAAAGAACTTTCATGATAGTAAGTTGCTCTTGGCGAGAAGGAAGTGGAATATATAAAGCCCCTAGTAGTTTAAGATTTAATCCTCCTCTACCCCCATCTCCGGTTGAAAGCTGCCTTAGTTCACTGTAACGACTATCTAAGTTGTAGTATATAAAATCAGGTTCAAACTTTTCATTTGGGAGTATAGCGGCGATTGATTGATTTGTACACAGTTCAACTTTGTTAATCGCAACCGTGCCTCTGGTTTTCCCTTGCCCAGCTAATCCAACAAGTACACAGTTGATTGGTAAAATTTTAGTGTTTGAGTTCTTAAGCCCAGCCTCGGTAATTCTGTTTTCAACCTCATAGACTTTCTTCTGGTTTAACTCCCCTGAAGCCATCCATTTGATCTCCCCTCCCCAATATTCTTCCCTTCCTGTCGAAGGAGTCCCCCCTGCTTGAATTCTAGTGATTGTGGAGAGTTTCTTTACCTCCCAATCTTCCGGTATCTCTCCAAGCGGAGTCATTTTATAGCCAGGTTTCACTGATTCATCTTTAATTTTCATCTTCTCTACCCCGCTTTTTTTCAGTAATTTTTTTCACCTCTTTATCGAAATCGCTTTCGAAGGATTTATCCTGGATTACCCGGTATTTGTCAAACTCCTTTTCTGCGAGAGCCGAGGCTACATCGTGAGAAACTTTTCCTGCATCTCTGAGAACTTCATATTCGTTGAAGGCGAGAAAGGCGTCGAGTTTTTCGATCCAGTCTTTCATAGTCATTGGAATCATTCTTGCGGCACGGTTCTCCGCATAGTCAAGATACATCACTACGATCCTGTTCAAATCGTCGAGTTCCTTTTCGTTCAAATAATTCTTTGCAATCGACACATCCGTTTTCAGGATCTTTCCTGATGGTGATTTCTTCCAACTGGTCAGCCCCATATTGGGTTTTGACGCGTCAGCTCTTCCGGCGATAAGTTCGGCAGCGGTTTTGCCGGTGATTGCCCAATGCAGTTTGTTCTGAACAGTTTTGTAGAATAACTGCGTCAATTCGGAATTCTTGTCATAGTCAATACTACATTCAGCATAGATATCGGTGATCTTCTGGTAGAACCGTCTCTCACTTGCCCTGATCTCGCGGATACGTTCAAGAAGTTCGTCGAAGTATTCTTTCCCGAATTTTTTCCCCTGTTTTAGTCGCTCATCATCAAGAACAAATCCTTTGATGATGTACTCCCGCAGGGTATTGGTTGCCCATATCCTGAAAGCTGTAGCTTCTTTTGAGTTCACCCTGTAGCCAACGGCAATAATCGCGTCAAGATTATAGAACGTGATATCCCTGGCGATCTCTCTTCCGCCTTCTGGTTGAACTATTCGAAATTTTCGAATAGTTGACTTTTCGCCCAATTCACCTGAACTAAAGATTTCTTTTAAGTGGTAGTTTATCGTTTGGATTTCAACATTAAAAAGATCGCTCATTTTTTTTTGTGAAAGCCAGAAGGTTTCACCTTCAAAAAACACCTCGACAGTTGCGCTCCCTTCAGGAGTTGAGTAAAGAAGAATCTCAAATGCTTCCATTATGAAATCCCCAATTCTTCTAGATATTTCTTCATCTCTTGCCGCACAACTGCTAACTCTGCTTCAAGTTGGTCGATTCTTTTCTGTACCGCACCGGCATCAATTTCTTCTTCCTCCTCAAAAGTATCCACATATCTTGGGATATTGAGGTTAAACTCATTGTCCCTGATCTCCTCGAATGTGGCAACATATGAATATTTTTCTTCGATCACTCCGGGTTTGAGTTCGCCAGCGGAAAACTTTTGATATGTTTCGACTATTCTGTTTATATCATCTTCACGAAGTCTGTTCTGATTCTTTGCAGACTCATAATGATCTTTTGCATCAATAAAAAGGACATCAGTATTTTCACCTTTACCACGGTTGAAAAGAAGTATCGCTGCTGGGATACCGGTTCCAAAGAAAAGATTCGCGGGCAACCCAATTACAGCTTCGAGAAGATTTTCTTCGATGGTTTTCTGTCTGATCTTTCCTTCACTCGCCCCACGGAAAAGAACTCCATGCGGGACTACCACGCCAACTTTTCCCTTGCCTTCGTAAGCGGTTTCTATCATGTGGCTGATAAAAGCCCAATCGCCTTTACTTTTAGGTGGTATGCCACGCCAAAACCGGTTGTATGGATCGGACACTGCATCCTCAGCACCCCACTTATCAAGACTGAATGGTGGATTTGCAACAACAGTGTCAAACTTCATGAGTGAGTCACGATCTTTGAGCTTCGGGTTGCCGATGGTATCTCCCCATCTTATTGTGGCATCATCGAAGCCATGAAGAAACATGTTCATAACGGCGAGTGCCCATGTGCTGCCATTTGCCTCTTGCCCGAAAAGTGAGAAATTGTTTGAGCCTACCTCTCTGGCGGCCTTTATAAGGAGGGAACCAGAACCACATGTTGGATCGCATATCCGGGCACCGGGTTGTGATTTGGTGAGTTTGGCCAGTAGAGTTGAAACCTCACTTGGTGTGTAGAATTCACCCGCCTTCTTTCCCGCATCGGATGCAAAATTTGAAATGAGGAACTCATAGGCATCACCTATGATATCCCTGCCCTCGAGATGGGATGGACGGAGATCGAGTTTGGGGTTATTAAAATCATTCAACAGATTTCTGAGCCTGGTGTTCTTGTCTTTTATATCTCCAAGATTACTGGAGTTGAAGTCTATGTTCCTAAAAATACCTGAGCCGTCTTCGCCAGCGAGTTTTTCACGGTTTGCTTCCTCAAGCGTGTTGAGGGCGATGTTGATAAGTTCACCAATGTTTGTTTCGTTTCTTCGCTCGAGCAGGTATTCAAAGGTGCATTCCTCGGGAACGCGGAA
>CAZVBQ010000008.1:105053-110672 GCA_964625575.1 uncultured Ignavibacteriaceae bacterium
TCCACGATCAATTTTTGCGTCGCTAAATCCGGCAATAAAACTTCAAGCGATTCCAACGCCCTTAAGGATATTGAGTGAATAGCTGAGCCCTTGGCTTCAAGTTTGAGAGCTTTCTGTATCCTCGGGTGATTAATAAACCAAGCAAGATACTCAGGGAGATACCCGGTTACCTGTCTTATAACAAAGAACGCTGAGGAAGCCAGGGCAGGATATCCAAACCCTGAATAAACTGCAGCAAAGTTTTTGCTCCCTTTTGCGGCAAACAGTATGTCACCCGGGATAAGCAAATGGCGCTCCAATTTGGTATCAAGTTGAATCCCGGTGACGGCCTCACCTTTGAATTCACCACGATTGTTAAAATCCTTTATCTGGAGGTAATGAGCATCACCTTTTACGCCCGGCTGAAGAAAAACCCCTGTACGGATGCTGGAAATAGTACTTAGTGTCGGCATAAAAAATCCTGTGTAATAGCTCTACAAATATATAATTTAAATTTGAGATAGGCAAATTTATTTTTAAGTAGGACAACTACAAAAAATTTATAATAGCGAGAGCCTTCTCCACCTCAGGCACCACTTCCCTTTATTTTAAATATTGTTTTTTTAGTTCACGAAATATTTGCAAATTTCAGTCCGTAAAAGGGTAAAGTTTTTGCCAAGAAAATTTTATGCCCTATGCGGCTTAGCTTACCATTCAAACCCTGAGATGAACGTATCGTATCAGTAGCAAAATCTGTTAACGATTTCTTAATATCCGGTTCAAGTGATCTCCGGTTCCCCATTTGTAATTTTAAAGACTTGATTTTTTACTTTTTCACAAACAAAACAACAATCAGGAGCAAAGTATGAGATCCATTTACAGGCTTTCACTGGCGGGATTGTTCTTTGTCTTTTTTGCATTACAGGTAGAAGCACAGGTTACGACCGCTACTATCTTCGGTAATGCGAACGATGACAAGAACATGGCCCTGCCGGGTGTTGTGATCCGTGCGAAACACCTTCCAACCGGAACGGTATACGGAACAACGTCGAGAGAAAATGGTAACTACAACATCTACGGTCTGAAACCCGGTGGTCCCTACGAAGTAGTGGCTTCATATGCCGGTAAGAAAACCGTGGAACTGAAGGGTGTATCCCTTGAACTCGGACAGAACCTCCGTCTCGATTTCACGATGATTGAATCGGCCCTTGTAACAGAGGAAGTGCTGGTTACGGCAAAAAGTGACCCGATTATGACTGAAACCAAAACAGGTTCAGCACAGACGGTTGCCACCGAGACCATCGAGAACCTTCCAACCATTAGCAGAAGATTCTCTGACTTCTCGAAACTTTCACCCCTCTTCTCGGGTGCCGATCTTTCTGCAGCCGGTAAATCTGCCAGATACAACAACATCCAGATCGACGGTACACAGTACAACGATCTCTTCGGTCTCGGCAGCTCCGGTACTCCGGGTGGAACAGCCGGAACCAACCCTATTAGCCTTGACGCGATCCAGGAATTCCAGGTAGTGGTTGCCCCATACGATGTAAAGCTCTCAGGCTTCACCGGTGGCGGCATCAACGCCATTACAAGATCAGGAACCAACACTTTCTCGGGCTCGATCTTCGGCTTCGGCAGAAATCAGTCGCTCGTTGGTAAAAGCCCCGACGCCCTAAAAACTGCATACCCTGACTTTACAGAGTATCAGGTGGGTGGAAGAATTGGCGGTCCGATCCTGAAAGACAAACTCTTCTTCTTCGCGAGCGCGGAACTTACAAAATACACAAGACCTTATGCCAACTCGTCTCTTGCAACCGGTTCAGCCGGCATTAGCACTGTTGCTGACCAGATACAGTCTGTAATGCTCAGCAAAGGTTATGACCCCGGAACATACGGTTCTGTTGACCTCAAGAGACCTTCAACAAAGATTTTTGCCCGTTTGGACTTCAACCTTAACGAAAACAACCGTCTGACCCTCAGACACAACTTCGTTGACGCTTCAGATGACATCCTCGCGGCAAGAAACCTGAACAATGCTCTTTCATGGAGCTCATATACATACAGACTCGCTTCTGTTACCAACTCATCGGTTCTTCAGTGGAACACCACTATCGGCAACAACATGTCGAACGAACTCATCGTTGGATACACCAGGATCAGAGACAAGAGAGAGCTTCCTTACGCTGAAGCCCCCGAGATCGAAGTCCGTGAAGCCGGTAACACCTACAGACTTGGACCCGACAGATTCTCACCTGCCAACAAACTTGATCAGGACATCATTGAGTTCACCAACAACTTCACATGGAACGTTGGCGAGCACATCCTTACTTTCGGTACACATAACGAGTTCTACACCTTCTCGAACCTCTTCATCCGTTCATTCTACGGATACTATGTATTCAACTCACTTGCTGATTTCCAGGCAAGCAAAGTTGGCTCATATCAGAGAGCTTTCGCCAGAAGTGGTGACTCATACGATAACAGACCCGCGGCTGACTTCAGCGCCAACCAGTTCGGTCTTTATGTTCAGGATGAATGGCAGATCCACCCGCAGTTAAGATTTACTGCCGGTATCAGGGTTGACATTCCTACCTTCCCGAAGACCCCTGCAGCAAATGATTCAGTTTCGAAGTACTTCTCAGGATACAGCACAAGCGGCGTTCCTGACGGAAAGATTCTTATCTCACCGAGACTCGGTTTCAACTATGCAATGACTGACGACAGAGCCGCACAGCTCCGTGGCGGCATCGGCATATTCACGGGCAAGGTTCCTTATGTGTGGATTTCAAACAATTTCGCGAACACCGGTCTTCTCACTGCCGAGATCTCTGGTGGTGCCGGAACAGTGTTTACACTTGATCCGAGAAACCAGCCAAAAGTTGGTGATCCGGGTACAGGCTCACCAAGTCTGATCTCAGAGATCAACATGGTTGACCCCGACTTCAAGTTCCCACAGCTCTTCAGAGTTAACCTCGCTTATGATCAGAAACTCCCTTGGGATTTCGTAGGTACATTCGAGGCTATCTACTCAAAGACCCTCAACGAAGTTATGTATGAGAAGCTGAATATCAGCAAATACAACACACCTACTTACATTGCATCCGAAATGAACAGACCTGTTTATGGCGGCACTGACGCAAAGAACAACAACTTCAGAGATGTTCTTTCACTGAAGAACACTTCGGAAGGCTACCAGATGAACTTCGCGGTTCAGTTCCAGAGATACGTCTCAAGAGGTGTTTCGGTTAACTTCGGTTACACCCATGGTATCGCGAAAGACATGAACAGCACCACGTCGTCACAGGCTGTTTCACAGATGAGATACAACCCTGTTAAGGGCGATCCGAACAATCCTGAGCTCACCACCTCGCTCTATGAGATCAAGCACAGATTCTTCGCTTCCGTATCTTACACACACGAATTCTTCGCCAACGCTCCGACCACCATCTCCCTCTACTACAACGGTCAGAGTGGCGCGCCTTTCTCATTCATCGTAAACGGTGATCTTAACTTCGACGGTTTCGATCAGAATGACCTGTTCTACATCCCGACCGAAGCAGAAATGGCGAGCAGAACCTATCAGCTCGGCGCTGTTACCAACAACGCTTTCGTACCGAATGCCACCATGTACGCTGCACTCGAGTCATACATTCAGAACAACGAATACCTCCGTTCAAACAGAGGAAAGATCGCTGAAAGAAACGGCGCCCGCAACCCATGGAGAGACATTTTTGATCTCAGACTTGCTCAGGACATCCCGACCATTCTGAATCAGAAATTCACCATTACCCTCGACATCCTCAATGTTCTTAACCTCATCAACAGCGATTGGGGTTATGACGAATCAATCTTCTCGACATCAAACGTCGTTAGAATGGTTAACAGAAGTGTCGGCGGAAAACCTGTATATTCTTTCACTGCCCCTTCAACCAACGTTCCTTGGGCAGCACAGGATATCACCAGCCGCTGGGCAATGCAGCTTGGAGTGAGATACTCGTTCTAAGTATGAAATATGAGGTATGAAGTATGAGCGATGAAGTATGAGTTATGAGCGATGAGTAAGCGCTCAGCTTTTAACTCTTCCCGCTAAACTTCTACCCACAATATTAAAGCCGCTCTGAAAACGGGCGGCTTTTTTTTATTCCCCAAACCCCAATCCGCCACAGGCGGACTTCACACTTCACAGTTCACAGCTCACACTTCGAAACCCACTTGACATTGTCCTGAAAATTTCGTACTTATTCCGTGGCGGGTAAAAAATTTTCCCCGTATTTGAAAGAGAGCTTAGCGATGAAAAAGTTATTACTTTTTGCGGTTCTTCTTGTTCTCGAATCTTCACCACAGAATTTCTGGCAGTCAACGAGTCTGGCTGCCACGGGCACGATCAACGCTATCGTCGTCAATCCCCTCAATGGATATATTTATGCTGCAACAGAATTTGCCGCCACCGGAAGTGGCGTGCTTGTCTCAACGAACGACGGATTAAGCTGGTGCAGTTGCAACACCGGGATCACATCTCCATCTGTTAAAACAATTGCCGTCAACTCTCAGGGGGTACTTTTCGCCGCCGGAACCGGCATTTTCAGGTCATACGATAACGGTAACTCGTGGTATGAGTGCACCACGGGGTTAACAACCCCCTACATCACCTCACTCATGATCGACAGGAACGACCGGCTGATTGCCGGTACCGATGGGGAAGGGCTCTACACTTCAACCGATGACGGCACTTTGTGGACATTCTTCGGACTGACATCCTACTCACCTATAGTGCTTGAGTGCGATTCCTCGGGATATCTGTACGCGGGCGCGGGTGTGATCTATAGATCTTCGAACGACGGACAGAACTGGACGATCGCCATGAACGGAATGGGTGGATCGACGATCTACGATTTTATGTGCGATTGCATGGGGAACATCTATGCGGCAACGATGGGTGACGGTGTTTACAAATCGAGCGATCACGGTGATAACTGGATACAGATAAACAACGGTCTGGGTAGCACAAACGTGCTGAAACTCGCGAAAAACACGGCTGAACATCATATTTACGCGGGTACATACGATGGCGGAATCTACCGCACCACAGACGGCGGAGCAAACTGGACAGATATAAGTTCGGGACTTAATACCACCGGATTTAAAGCGATAGCGGTTTCAACTTCAGGTTACGCATTCGCGGGCAGTTTCAGTGGCAGGATTTTCAAATCGACCAGTCCCGTTGTGAATGTTAACGAGCCTCTTCCTTTGCCGCGAACATTCTTGGTCTGTCAGAATTATCCGAATCCGTTCAACCCCGTGACCATCATCGAATACACGTTAGCAACTTCTTCTCAGGTGGTTCTGAGTGTCTATTCACCTGATGGCAACCGTGTTTCGGTTATCGATGAGGGTTTGCAACCTGCCGGTTACCACCGCATACTGTTTGATGGCGGCAAGCTTGCCTCAGGTGTGTATTGCTACACCCTCCAGGCAGGAAATGAGAGAGTGGTCAAGAAGATGGTGATTGTCCGGTAGCGAGTGGTGAGTAGCGAGGTTTTGCGAACCACAAAGACACAAAGGCACGAAGACTAAAGTTTTTCTTTGTGTCTCGTATGTTTAAAAAGAGGTTGGAATTAATTTTGTGATCAGTAAATATTC
>CAZVBQ010000009.1:0-98878 GCA_964625575.1 uncultured Ignavibacteriaceae bacterium
CGGTAGTTGCTGCTGTCGGTACCCTCATACATCGGGTCAAACGAGGTGTAGATCAAAGTATCGGGATTAAGTTTTGAAATGTCATTTGAGATTATGCCGTTGCCGTAGAAGTTGTTGTAACTGATGTTGCCTGAAATTACTCCTGAATTTGAAAGATCGAAGATAGTGCCGCAGGAATCGATGTTGTTATTTACAAAATTGATTGTATTTGGAGGAAATTTAGGTGTAATTGCGCTCGCTTTCACTTTGATTATATTATTTTTTATCTCACCCGTTGCCAAATAAAGAGCTTGAGCATATTCATCTGAAGTAAAACACAAATTATTGTTTAGTGTGATTTTCGAACTGAAAAGTTGAGGGTATTCAATAGCTGATGATCTAAAATTGAGAAATAGATTATTTATCAATAAACCGGAAGTACCGTAAAAGCCAAACCCATTTTTGAAAAATATATTATCAACAACTACTATAGAACTACCATTTGTCCCCATATGTATCTGCAGCCCTGTCCTCGCGTCATAAAATAAATTGTTTTTAATCACCCCTCTGGAAATGAATGTCGTAATGGACTCTAAAAATCTTCCTAAAAATCTATTGTTTAATAATTGGATTGATATTTCTGAACTGTTATTTGATGCGAGAAGTACGCCGATGTGATTGGTTACTCTGTTTGAAGTCTTTAATGTGATGTTCTGAATGATTATATTATGACCGATTTTAAACCCAACACAGCTTCCATTATCATCAAACCCGCTCAAATCCACAATGCAACTGTCAACATCAATACCGATTATAGCGAGGTCTCTTCCTTGGTGTTCTGATAATACCTGCTCCCTGTAAACACCCGTTCCAATCAGTATTGTGTCTCCACTCTCACACATGTCTACAACTTTCTGTATGCTGTCAGATGCCGTTGCCCAGCTTGTGTATGGATACAAAGGCGTGGGGTTGCCCGATTTGACATAGCGGATGGTTGAGTATCCTGTACTGCTGAAGAGTAAAACCAGACATATCGATATTATCAGAGACTTTACCGGATTTTGTATCCTGAAGTGTCCGTTCGTGTCAAACATGGTGGTTGTGCTTGATTCTTTCATTTCAGGATCACCATCTTTTTGTTGATGCTTATTTCATTGACTCTCATTGCGTATATATACACCCCGCTTGCAAGTTTATCCGACTCAATCACTGTCTTGTATCTGCCCGGTGACTTTTGCTCATTCACCAATTGCTTCACTAATCTGCCTGCTACGTCATACAGAGTGATCGTTACAAGACCCTCCTTCGGCAAAGTGTACTCTATCATCGTTGAACTGTTAAACGGATTGGGGTAGTTTTGTGACATCGTGTATTCGGTTATTGTTTCCACAGGTTTATGTTCTTTCCTCACCGTGAACCTGTTACCGTGCCTCTTCATCAGCGAGTTCATACCCTCCTTGTTTAGTGTTGTAGCCACAACTGCATCATTCTTCATTGCTTTGTTCTGTGATGTACCTCTTAGTGCAATCGTCATCTCTTCGGTTTGTGCATGATACCTGTCTATTGGTGCAAGTGTGTTTGCCGTGTTAAGGGAGGCAAGCATCTGTGCCTCCGGGAGGTTGTCATTGTCTGCTTCCATGTAAACCTTAAGTCTGCTTAGGGTTTTAAACACATTCGTATCTGTTACCACACCCAGCAATGAGTCTGTCATTTGAGTCAATAGGAACAGTTTCTCCGACTTGTTGCTTGTTAGTTTTCCGCTCCTGTACATCCCCCGCAAAGGTAGTGTGTTTACCGCCGTGGTATCATTAGTTGCGGTAAGAGACATCTGTTGGTATTCTGTATATGCACTGTCGTACATGCCTGCTGCCATATATCTCTCCGCCCGCTCTCCTCCTTCTCCGGGTACTGCATTACTCATTCTGTGCAGCGTGTCCGTGAATGATAATGTACTCAGATTTATTACGAACGGGCAGTCAGTTGAAACAAAGGGTGAGTATGTTGTTACTTCAGGTTGATATGTCACACTCAAGTTAAGGTTGAATGTCAGGTTTTCGTATCCGCTCTCCCCCCAGTAGTTACCCGAAAGATCAAGCCGATCATCCGTGCACTTTCCGGCAATTATCGCGACACTCCCGTCATCCACCAGAGCATTCATTCCTCCGGACATTATTATTGAAGAGTTGTCGAGATATATCTCTGCGTTCATCTCATCGGTTCCCTCACCACCGTTATCATGGATCGTGTTAAATCCTGACAAAGGGTACGCGTACATCTGTTCACATTCTCCCGCCTCAATGAACTGACCAAGATCAGGAACCGATCCATACTCACAAACCAGACCCCTCTGTGTATTGTTGCTGATCTCATTTCCTCCGATTTTGGGGAATGAGTTAGCTAATAGAATACCGTCTGTATGACTTGTGATACTGTTGTTGTATATATTACCGTGACAACCCGTCAGTGTGAGTCCCACTCCCTCCTGTGTCCCCGTCAACTTGTTGTTTCCAAACCAAAGGTCTGACACCCCCGTGAAACAGTATCCCGATCTCGTATTCGCCGAGTCAGAGTTTACTACCACTGTCGAAAGATTGGATGCAAATACCGCATAGTCACAATTTGTGTAGGTGTTGTTCCTTATTAATGGTTTGTCATATCCTGCTCCGTTTAACAGTATGGCTGAATTACTGATGTTGGTAAATCTGCAGTTCTCTATTACAAGGGTATCAAATCCGCTCAATGCTGATATTCCTGTGTGTCCGTTCTTTATCTCTGCATATTTTATTATACCTGTGGATCCCTTCCCCAAAAAGATGGAATTTGGCTTTGACTCATCCGGTTGTTTGAAGTTTATCGTAACCCCGTTTCCGGCGGTTCCATTGACATAGAAGTCTCCCGCGCAGTAAACAGAACTTGATGAATCAAGGGTGAGTGTTGATCCCGCTTCAAGCCTGAGTACTCCGCCATCCTCTATGATAAGACTGTCCCGCAGGGTGTAACTCCCCTCTATCTTAAGCGTCACTCCTGACGGAACTCTTATCGTCCCCTCTGATGTAATCATCTCACCCGTCAGGATTTCCTCGTCACCAACCAGTGATCCCTCAGATGCTACTGTTGCAACGAATCTGAAAAGTTTTCCGTCTCCCTTGTTTATCCTTAAACCGAAGATTGTATCGTAAATGCCGGTAAGGTTCCTTGTAAAACTGTAATTCTCACCACCCTCTATATTGTAAAATCTGATGTTGTTCTGTGGGAATGATTTTAGTCCAACCTTAAGGTAATCCGTGTATTGGCTATATTCGGACGGATTACTATCAAAGAATGTATTGGCATTGTAGAAAAAGTAGTAATCTTCATAAGGTTTGGAAGATAACTTTCCCGTCAGTCTCGTAACTCCAAAACTGTACCATTTGTCAGATGGATAAGTGAGTTTATCATCGTCAAATATCTCCACCCGATTTGTCGTCCCACCGTAAGTGTCTCTCCCTTTCTGTACAGCACCATGGTTACGGGGCATGTTATAGATGTACGCCGACCAATCAGCATAGTTGAGTCTAAAGAGAGTATTACCGAGTCCACCTTTTAGTCTTTGACCGATTCTTCCCACCATGTCATACAAACCTCCATCGATTGTTCTCGGGGTTTTGTAATCGAGTGTGTCTTTGCCCACGAGACCTTCAACAAAGTAAATACCTCCCCATAATGCATTGCTTGACTTGTATGAATAATATGTCTCATAAAATATCCCCTTGCACCCAAAAGCAAGTGGCATGATGGTTTGTCCAAGGATTTCCGGACCTGAAGGTGATTTGTAGTACAAATATCCCGGTTTATCGAACTTTTTATTCCCCCAGGTCTGCGCTGTGTAGAAGAAGTCCCTGTCGTGCCGCACTGCTTCAATTAGTCGCTCTCTTAACTGGTGCTGCATTAATTGTGTCTTAAAATCATCTTTGAAAATTGTGTAATACCAAAACATGAACTTGCGGGGTTTTACGACCTTGCCCCAGGTGTCAAGAACATTCAGTCCCTCTTTCTCACCGTTCCATTCCGGGTACATTTTGGTGAGCATCATCTTGTCTTTCAGCGGGTTGGAAAGGGTGCGCTGAACATCTTCCACTTTCTTGTAAGGCAAGAAGTGATCGTAACTGTGAGGTTCATCCATTGTGTAGAAATAACGGATCTTATTACCGTAGACCTGTTTCCTATCTTCACTTTGCCATGTTTCATTGTAATTGTTTAGTAATAATTTAACTTTATCTAAATTTTGTCCATACTTGGACCATATTCCTCTATCCATTACTTCGATATTGTCGACATAAAGTTCCCCGTAATTCACAGGTTTTACACCTGCAGGTAAAACAACGGCATAAGATATATTTGATGATCTGATCGTGTCCCGGTCGATTTTCCCCGATTCGATGAAAAATGCCCTGTCAAGAGCAGATAAATCATACCCAAGTTCTACCGGTACAAACACCTCATCGGACAATTCATTACTTTTCACTTCCCTGCTTGCCAAAGTGAAGGTTGACTTCCTTCCCATTGTGTCGGTAACATTTAGATTCACCCGTAGTGAACAAACGGTAATATTGGAATCCGGTGTTTGTCCGATTTTTAACTTAAAATAAGCCAGATAGTTTATGAGAGTCCCTGTCGGGCTCCCGAGCAGGTGGGTAATCTTGTAGTCCCTGTCCTGATAGATGAAAGGTCCTTCAACGAGATTTATTTCTACTCCCATCCCCGATTCAGGTGATCCGGAAATATCTTTTGTCTTAAGATAAACTCCTCCCGCGTCTGATTCTGTGGTCGTATAAGTGCGATTAATCCTCATTCGAATTATATCTGAATAGAAACCACCACTGCCTCCCTCAGCTTCCCAAATATTGTAAACACCCTGCGAAAGGATGTTCACCCAGTCAACCTGCTTCTCTGTTTGATCCGATACATTCCACAAGCTGTTTAATGCTACAATGTTACCAAACGATGACCCGGCGAGTGAGTCCCTGTTGTCTTTCCATTTTAGAGAGTCCTGATTTGTCAACTGCTTGTATATCTCACCATGAACCACAGTCTGAACAATGCTGTTAAAGCCTAGTTTTACCAGGTTTGTATCCCAATACTCATGGAATGTGCTCCTATCGGGTGAACTCGCTACATAAGTACCGAAGAGAATTTCATCAGGTACCTGCGATTTTAGAGGAAGGGTAAGAATGATCACAAAAATCAAACTTAAAACTGCTATTACTCCGCTTTTCATACAAATATCCGGTTATTTGTTCCTGTTACTCTTTTATGATTCCAATCCGATAGTCAAAAATAATAGTATTAGTATTTAAAACAAAATGACTCACCCTTTTGGAACTTCGGAACCCCGGAATCCCTGAACTTCAGCCGGAACCTGTCAGTAGAACTCCAGTGTAAATCGACGGTATTTCCATAAAAAAGGCTGCCTTCAGTTAAGAAAGCAGCCTTTAAGTGCTAAAGGGTCTTATTGATCCCGACGGTGCTTATCCTTTTACGAGCTGCACATCGATATTGAACTTCACTTCTTCGCCTACGAGCACGCCGCCGGTCTCGAGGGCAGCGTTCCAGGTAAGACCGAACTCTTTTCTGTTGATCTTTCCTGTGATCACGAAGCCGGTTTTGGTGTTGCCCCAGGGGTCTTTCATCAGTCCGCTGTACTCTACATCAAGGTCGATTGTTTTGGTTACATCCTTAATTGTGAAGTCGCCTGATACAACATAGTTACCCTCGGAGGTCTTCTTAACGCCGGTTGAAACGAATGTAAGTTTCGGGAATTTCTCCACTTCGAAGAAGTCAGCACTTCTGAGGTGGTTGTCCCTGTCGCTGTTATTGGTATCGATCGAAGCGACATCGGCCGAGAAGGATATCTTTGAGGTTTCGAAGTTATCATCTTCGTTGGTTACGGTAGCTTCGAAAGCGTTAAACTTGCCCGAAACGTTGGTGAACATCATGTGTTTTACTTTGAATCCGATCTCTGAGTGTGAAGGATCGAGGTTCCAGTTTGAAGTTGCCATTTTACTATTCTCCGTTTTTTAATTGTTAATTGGTTAAATATTCATCGGAACTTCCATCAGGAGGAGGGAAGTGCTGCCTGTTGCTAAAAAATTCACTATGTTAACATCCCAAACGCCGAAACCGTCGCGGGAGTTCAATCCCTGCCCGTCAACCGATACTTCACCGTCGAGCACAAACACATAGAGGCCGTTACCGGGTGATTTGATAGTGTAGTCGAGTGTGGTCCCCTTCTCAAGATCGGCAATGTGGAACCATGCGTTCTGGTGGATCCACACACCCTCATCATCCGCATTGGGCGATACTATCTGCTGGAAGCGGTTTTTTCTGTCTTCGGTGTTTAGCGTTATCTGATCGTACCGCGGGGTTACATTTCTCTTGTCAGGGAACACCCAAATCTGGAGGAATTTCACCGGCTGGTCGTCGTTCTTGTTGTATTCACTGTGTCTGATGCCGGTACCCGCGCTCATCACCTGGATGTCACCGTGCCTGATCACGGCTACATTTCCCATGCTGTCTTTATGCTCAAGATCGCCTTCGAGGGGGATCGAGATTATTTCCATGTTGTCGTGTGGATGCGTGCCGAAACCCATTCCGGGGGCAACGTAATCATCATTCAAAACCCTCAGGGCACCGAAATTCATGCGTGAAGGGTCGTAATAGTTCGCGAAACTGAATGTGTGTCTGCTGTGCAGCCAACCGTGGTCGGCATCACCGCGAGTATCAGCTTTATGTAATATCGTGTTAGCCATGTTTTTCAATTCCTTTTTTCAAAAATTAACTGTACAAACTTACGTACCCCGCCACCCCCGAAACGATGAACTGGTTTATGAAATTGTCTTAAGGTAGATTAAGAGTGTATAGTGTATAGTGTGGAGTGTGGAGCAGAATTATTGCAAATGGTAAACGTGATATGGTTAAATTTGGGATCGGGAACCCTTAAAATATGCGTGATTTCTTCTACAATCTTTTTTTTGACAGCCGGCGGAAATTCAGTGTAGTTGATCTTTTTGTACTTTTGGGTTTAATATCCCTCCTTTACGCGGGTGTTGAGCTTGCCTCAACCGCTCCGGAGTATGTTACCGCGCCCAATATTTCAACATCGCCAGAAGCCTTGCCTGTCTATGCTTTTTTCTCACTTCTGAGGATGACGGCGGCGTACATCCTCTCGGTGGGGTTCACCCTCGTCTACGGGCGGATGGCAGCATATAACAAGAAAGCGGAAAAATACATGCTTCCGGTTCTTGATGTGCTGCAGAGTGTGCCGATACTCTCCTTTCTTCCGGTGGTGGTACTGAGTCTCAGGGCGATACTTCCGCAGGGAATTGCCGTCGAGCTTGGCTCAATCGTTCTTATCTTCACTTCCCAGGTATGGAACATGACCTTCGCCTGGTACCAGTCGCTTACCACAATTCCAAAAGATCTTCAAGAGGCGGCCGCGGTTAACCGGTTCAGCAAGTGGCAGAGATTCACCCGGCTCGAGTTCCCGTTCGGCATGATCAGCTTCATCTGGAACAGTATGATGAGTTGGGCCGGTGGACTGTTCTTTCTGATGGCAGCTGAAATTTTTACCGTTGGTGACAAGGATTTCCGCCTCCCCGGGCTGGGCTCCTTCCTCCATGAAGCTTCTGACAAGGGTGACTATACGGCGATACTTCAAGGCATAGCGGCGCTTGTTCTGATCGTGGTGCTTCTCGACCAGTTGCTGTGGCGACCCCTTCTCGCGTGGTCGGAAAAGTTCAAGCTTGAAATGGTGTCAACCGATGATCCACCCCGCTCATGGTTTTACTCGGTTCTTACGGGCTCAAACATTATCTCGCGACTGACCGATCAGGTATTGACCCCGTTGGTGAACAGGCTTGATGTCGCGCTCGACCGGAGGTCGGGAGAGATCGAAACTCATGAGGAGGAGAAGAAGGGTGGTATCATGGGGAAGGTGGTGCTCGCGGTCTTTCTTGTGGCGATACTCGCGAGTCTGACAGGCGGTATGTTCATGCTCGCGAAGATCACGGTTGAAGACTGGATGGGAATAATTGGCGGAGTGTTCGCCACATTCTTAAGGGTGCTGATCGCCCTGCTGATCGCTCTTGCCTGGACCATCCCGGTAGGGGTGCTCATCGCCAACAACCGGAAAATTGCCCGCTTTCTTCAGCCATTAATCCAGATTTTTGCCGCGGTTCCCGCTACGGCCCTCTTCCCGGTTGTGTTAATGTTTCTCGTTTCGCTCCCATTCGGAATAAACCTCGCATCAATACTTTTGATGCTAATGGGCACGCAATGGTACCTTCTTTTTAATATTATCGCGGGGGCATCGGCAATACCCGCCGACCTGAAAAACACGACAAAACTTCTGCAGCTCGGCGGCTTCAAAAGATGGAAGAGCCTTACACTTCCCGCCCTTTTCCCTTATATTATCACGGGAGCCATCGCTGCCGGAGGTGGTGCCTGGAACGCGAGCGTGGTGGCGGAGTTTGTTACATTTAACGGAAAAACCCTGGCAACCGAGGGAATTGGTGCCTCGATCGCAAAAGCGACTGCTGAAGGAAACTTCCCGGTGCTTCTGGCATCAACACTTCTCATGGTGCTCGCGGTCGGATCGATCAACCGGTTGTTCTGGCGACGCCTCTACAATCTTGCCGAAGACAGATTTAAGATGGATTAGGAGATGGAAAGATGACAAGAAACCTCTCATTGCTCGAACTCAAAAAAGTGAACCGTGTTTATGGCAAGGGTGACAAAACATTTCCCGCGCTTAAAGATATCAATCTGAAAATTAACGAGGGTGAGTTCGTTGCCCTTGTGGGGCCCTCCGGCTGCGGTAAAAGCACCCTGTTGAGGATAATCACCGGACTACAGCAGGCCTCATCGGGCGAAGTCCGTTACAAAGGTGACCAGATCAAGGGGGTGAACAAAAACGCGACGATCGTTTTTCAGACATTTGCCCTCTTTCCGTGGTTTAACGTGATCGAAAATGTTGAAATGGCGCTCGCCAACAGGGATATTCCCTCGAAAATGAAAACCGCCCGCGCGGTTGAGGCGATCGACCGGGTCGGTCTCGATGGTTACGAAATGGCATATCCCCGTGAACTTTCCGGCGGCATGCGCCAAAAAGCGGGTTTTGCCCGGGCGATAGTTGCCGAACCTGAACTCCTCTGCCTCGATGAACCCTTCTCCGCCCTCGATGTGATGAGCGCGGAAAGCTTAAGGGGTGAGCTGCTTGAGCTCTGGAGCGAGGGAAAACTGCCTACAAAAGCGATTCTCCTCGTCACACACAACATTGAGGAAGCCGTTTTAATGGCTGACAGGATAGTGGTTATGGACAAAAACCCGGGGCGCATCATCCACGAGATTTTTATTTCGATGCCCCACCCCCGGAACAGAAAGAATATAGAGTTTCAGCACCTGGTCGATCAGGTTTACTCGCTCCTCGCGGGTCAGACCCAGCCCGAGTTCCTCGAGTATGGTACCGCCCCCGGTGAGCCGGGTATCACCAGAAAACTCCCCGATGTGCCGATCGCCAACATCGCCTCACTTCTTGAGGGGCTTGCAGAACTCCCCGGTAAAAACGCCGACCTTTACAAGGTTGCCGATGAGTTTGGTCTCGATTCCGATGAACTCCTCGTTATTACCGAGGCTGCCGAGCTGTTGGGCTTTGTAAACATTCAGCAGGGCGACATTTCGATCACACCGCTCGGTGAAACTTACGCGGAAGCATCGATCACAACAAGAAAAGAGATTTTCGCCTCGCGTGTTAAACGCATTCCAATTTTCAAATGGCTGCTCAACCTCCTGCAAAGGGCGGAGGAACACAGGATCGAACGGTCACTTCTACTCTCCGCTCTCGAGCTTGAGTTCATCCCCGAAGATGCCGAGGAGCAGATCGATATTTTGATGAACTGGGGCAGGTATGGCGAAATTTTTGTTTACGACGATCAGGATGAAATGATCTATCTGGAGACATAACTATTGATTATAAATGAACTTAACCTGAGTGAAAAAACTCCCGCGCGGCTCATCACCCGCGGGGTTGCGTCATCCCTTTTTATAAAGGTTTTTACCCTCTTCGCGCTTCTTTTTATCTCTTCGTGCGGCGCGAAGCACCCCATGGTGGCCTCTCCCATAGATAACGATACCGTCATATCCCACCGTGTGGGGGATACTGAAGTGTCGTTCAGGGTCAGGAATATGGAAATTACAAAAGGGAAAGTTTACATCATCCTTCACGATGATGAGAACACCGCTGTTGTAGCTGCCGATTCGATAGTTACGAATCATGGCGGCAGGCTGATAGAACTCCGCGCGAAGGGCACCCGGATGATCCCGTTCAAACTGAAAGGGAAGGCATACACCTTCGACCCCAACAGGATATTCACCCCCGCCGGAGTGAAGGCGACACTTCAAAAGAACGGAAAAACCTCCCCCGAAGCAGAAAAAGCCGTTGCTGAACTGGCTTCCGTCATCACGCGGATGATCGCCGGGTTCGATACCGTAATCGCCGTTCACAACAACAAGCGGGGCTACTCGCTGAAAGACTACCTCCCCGGCGGTGACTACGCGAAAGACGCCGATGAAGTAAACTGGGTGAAGGGCACTTCCCCCAACGACTTCTACTTTGTGGTTGAACGCGCCGATTTTGAGTTCCTCAAAGCCAAAGGCGTGAACGTGGTGCTGCAATCCGCCACCTCCGTAACCGACGATGGCTCCCTCTCCGTCTATTGCCAGCAAAAAGGCATCCGCTACCTCAACTGCGAAGCCTTCGACGGTCACCTGAAAGAGCAGATTGAGATGCTGTTCAAACTGTATTGAAGGATGAGGTGTTTGGTTTGTTTGGTGTTTGGTTTGTTTGGTGTTTGATGTTTGGTGTTTGGGGTGGGGTGTTTTGTGGAAGATCAAAGCCATACCCCAATTCGCCGCCGGCGAACTAAACCCCAAACCCCAAAAGGAGTTCTTTGACAGACTGATTGACCACAAAGGCATGTGTTTCCACTGCTGAAACGGGGGTGAAAGTGTCGATTCCTCGTGAGAAAATTTGAGGGTCCGGTATAAATCGCCGTAACCTGTTGTAGTGTAACGGGTTAAGTCACTTTTTTTGGATCTTTTGAAAAATACAAAATTTCTCACGAGCCCGTTTTTGGCTCAGAAATTTTCTTTAGGGGACCTGCCTTGTTTTGAAAGGATTACGTGGCGCTGTGGTCAATTTTCCCTGGGATGAATCCCAGGGCTATTGGTTTTGTGGTCTGGGGTTGTTACCTGATCATCCGGCGTTACGCCCATGGAGAGAGAGTTGCCCAGAGCGGAGATCGTGAGAATCATTTTTAATCCTGTTAATCATGTTCAAGACAGAGGGGGTTAATCCTGCCAATTCTTAAATCCTGTAAATCCTGATTCAGAGATATTGGTTTTACCGCTGAATGGTTATATTGTGGTAGTGATTTCGCCGGATAATTTGATGCTGGATGATTGATCGAATATTAAATTTCCCTGAGCAGCCTTGAGAGTTCGCTGAATTGCGAATTTACCGAAAGGATTGTGGTGGAAGTAAAATAACACGTACATCTGTCACTATGTTAGTCAATCCCAAGAGATCATTCACCAGATGTAGCAACAAATGGTGATCCTTGATGAGTCCGGTAGCTATTAGGAATAATAGATACCGGCAAAAGGATTGCGGTGTTAAAACCATAAATGGTTCATCGAAGTAAAAACTCTGAATGAACGAGCCTGAACCGAAAGGACTCAGTTCATTTACACTTGACATGTCCGGTTTACACCGGCAAAAGGATTGAGTTGGGTTATGGGCTGTTTTCCCCGGGATGAATCCCAGGGCTATTGGTTTGTGGTCTGAGGTTGTTGCCTGATCATCTGGCATCGCGCCCATGGATAGAGATAATTGCTCAGAGCGGGAAATCCTGTAAATCATTTCCAATCCTGTCAATCATGTTCAAGACAATTAGCGGGAAATCGTGTTAATCTTTCCCAATCCTGTCAATCGTGTTCAAGACAAATAGCAGCGTATCTTTAACATCTTTCCACATCTTTCGCATCCTGTTCAAAATCTTTCCGGAAAAAATGAAACCTGTCTGCTCTATACATTGTGAACAGACGATCAATCATTTAGCAGGAAGACAAAATGAACTGGCTTGTACCCCTAACACAACTTGACAACGAACAGCGCGGGATCCTCCAGAGTTTTAAGACTCAACCGGGGAAGAACCTCTGGATCACCGGTTATGCAGGAAGCGGCAAGTCGGTTCTCCTCATTCATATTCTCATCACGATCAAAGAGCTTTTCCCCTCGAAAAGGGTGGCAGTTGTGGGCTATACCTACGCGCTGATCGACCAGCTCAAATCGGGCATTCCTTTCCACCTCAAATCATCAGTTCCTGTTATGACTCCCCAGCAATTCGCGAAGAGTTACGACAGGTGGGATTATGTTCTGGTGGATGAAGTGCAGGATCTGAAGCATGAATTCTTTGTGGATCTGAGCAACAGGGGGGCGATAGTGATCGCTGCCGGTGACATGAACCAGTCGATCTACGACAACACCTGTCCCGAGTATGATATAATTGAATACCTTGATCTCGAGGTTCACCGTCTTAACATTATCCACCGTCTCAGCAGGAACGCAAGACAGTTGGCGGCGCCGTTCTGCAACGACAAACAGGGCTTCATGGCGGCTTCCATGGGGAGCGCGGTTGAACTGCAGCCCGCGCTCGTGCTAGCGAACAGTTATGATGAAGAGCTCGCGTGGTTAGATGAAATGTCGTCGACTTACGCCCGGAAGGGTTATCAGACGGCAATTCTCCTCCCCAATCACCAGGAGGTGAGATATTTCCTGCGGAATCTCTGCGAACTGCACGGGGAAGACAGTTCTTTCGTACGCGACATGGTCAGCGGGGAGTGGCAGGTGAACTATTACAATGAGATCAACTACGGTCTTATGAACGCCGGGCTGCAGTTCAGATATCTCGGAAATGGTGCCGGTAACCTGAGGAACTACTTCAATGAGAAGAAGGTGCTGATCTTGACCTGGCACAGCGTGAAAGGGCTTGATTTCGGAGTGACCTTCCTTCCGTTCCTCACTTCAGAGCGAAGCATCTACGCGGGCAACACCCCGGGTGAAAACCTCTTCTTCGTGGCGCTAACGAGGGCGAGGGAGCAGATGTACCTCTCGTATAACAGCGGCAACCCACACAAATATCTCAGAATGATCGACGGATCGTGTCTTAGAAAAACAGGTGCCTCGATCAGCCGCTCCAATTCAGACACAGATCTTTTTTAGGAAGCGCAATGCATTATATCCCCGTTACTGTTCTCGAATTTTCCTCAAGGTTCCGCATGGGCAGCCTCAGTACCCGGGAAGACCTTGTGATGTGTGAACTGAGTGCGTCAGCGTGTGCGGATGAGGCGATGATGCATCTCTGCGGGCTGTTTACCGAGGAGAGTGATGTGGTGTTCGCGGGATTCTCCTCTTATGAAACCTGCGGCGCTGGCTGGATAACCATTCCGGCAACTGAAGTGAAGGTGCTTCACCCTCTTAATCACATGGCGGGGATGATAATTCTGCAGAAGCTGGGGAACATGTCGATCGGTGAGCCTGTACCGGATGATCTGAGGGAGAAGATGGTGAACTTCAAGAACAGGGAGCTTGCAGAGCGGGGTGCCACATTCCTCTTGAAGTATTTCGGATTTGAGAGTGAGGAATTCCTCGCGGGGTGGAGACCGGCATGGAAAGGGTCGCTCGATGCCTACAGGGAGAACCACCACTTCGAGCCGGCGACACTTCCTGACTATTTAGTCAAGTACGAGAGAACAAAGTTTTTTGAGAAAAGCGATATTGGGTTCCTCGAGGACTCAGCGAGTATAGCGAAGCAATCCATGCTGCTTCCTGATGGCTATGTTCCCGGAGAATCATCCGGGAACAACTGCCATCTTGACGAAGCGTATGCACTTCTGAAGCGGGTCGCGGGTGTGAGGAGAAGTCTGATCGATGAAGGCCGGTCATCGATGAACCACATTCTTGATGTGGTGACAGGTGACCCTGTTTTTGGGGAGCTGAACGGGAAGATCACCTCCGGCATCCCGGGTGGCGTGAACACCTTCGCGATGATGATCATCTATCTTAAGCTCAGGGATCTTATCAGGGGGATAAACGGAGAAGATGGTGTCGCCAGGTTGGAACGGTCAGTCACCTCCTTGGTACAGTTCATGCCGAGAGAAGCGGCAACGGCTCTCTGCCTCGCGGGGATGAGATTCGGTATAAACGAGTTCGCCATAATGTTCTCAAAACCTGATGCCGTTGTTAACTCGAAGTACGCTATCACTCAACCTGAGACCGCATACGAACCGGCAACAACACGGGAACGGACATACCACAGTCAGGAATACACCGGAACCCCCCGGCAGGATCGTAAACTGTCATTCAAAAGCCCAAAACCATTACAACCGAAAAAAGCTTCTACAGTCATAAGGAAAACCACGAAACCACGCCGGGAAACCCCTCTTGCTGATGATCTTTTCACAGCCTCCAATTCCAATCAAAACGGAACCTCCTGATCAACCTCACTCCTTAATTGCTCCATATCTTCCCCCGTTACCGTAAAGTCGAAGTTCTGCATTAATTTTGAGGAAGTGATCTATTAATTTCCGGAAATGATGCGCTATTTTACCTTTGCTATTGCCCTTCTTGTTCTCGTCTCGATTTCGGGATGTGAACGGGCCATGGCTCCCGCGAAGAATGAGAAACTTGTTGACCTTACGGGCGGATGGAGGTTCCAGGTCGGGGATGACTCATCCTGGGCGGCGATCGACTATAGCGACAGCACGTGGGATGTCATTCAGGTTCCGTCATCTTGGGAGAACCAGGGTTACCATGGCTTCAACGGCTATGCATGGTACCGCTTTTCATTCACAGGGAGTCCTGACCTCGCCGGGAAGAACCTCTCGCTGCACCTCGGTTACATCGACGATGTGGATGAGGTCTGGTTCAACGGCGTGAAGATCGGCACTTCCGGAAATTTCCCTCCTGACTATACCACCGCGTACAACGCCTACAGAATTTACTACCTCCCGTCTTCGCTTGTGAACATCAATGCCAAAAATGTGATTGCCGTGCGGGTTTACGACGCGCAGCTCGAGGGGGGGATAATGTCGGGTGATCCGGGTATTTTCGAAAACGAAACATACATCACACCTGATATAAACCTCGAAGGAAACTGGAAGTTCATCCCCGGCGACTCTTCGTACTACAAAAACGATGAGATCAATGATTCCGCCTGGAAGGAAGTGATAGTGCCATCATATCTTGAGAACCAGGGGTTCCCCGGCTTTCAGGGTTTTGGCTGGTACCGCATGAAGTTCGACTACAAGGACAAAGACACCAAAGCCCGCCTGCTTCTGCTCCTCGGCAAGATTGACGATTATGACGAAGTGTATCTGAATGGCCGCATTATCGGCCGAACCGGCAATTTTAAAGATCCGCAAGTGGGTTACACCCAATCCCGTGAGGGAGTACAAAACAGGGTTTATCAGATACCTCCGGGGCTTATCCGCAATGACAGACCCAACATTCTCGCTGTCCGTATTTTCGATGCTTTCCAACAAGGGGGTATCTACTCGGGTCCCATCGGCATCATCAAAAAAGACCGCTACGACGCCTTCATCCGCCGGGCGTATAACAAGGATGAGTGAGCTGCTTTTTAGTGGTCAGTGGTCAGAGGTGAGAGGTCAGTTATTAGTGATGAGCGATGAGTTGAGCTCTTGACATTTCGTTGTAATATTTTGCTTGGTTGCCCGTTGCCTGTTGCGCGTAGCGAGTGGCGAGGATAATCACTCATTCCGCCGCAGGCGGATCATAACTCATCGCTCATAACAGACCCCACCCCAATCCGCCACAGGCGGACCAAATACTCCACACCCCAAATTTTTAAACCCCTCCTTCCGGAAAATTTCAAAAGCTTTCACTCTATATGTTCAGACAACAGTCAATAACATAATGAAAGTAAAAAAAAATGAACCCGATAGCCCTTTTCGCACAGATGTTTGGAAGATCAGTGCCCCCAATACTCGTCGCAGAATTCACTTTTTACTTTTCTTACAGGATGTATTTCTTTGGTAATGTGAAGGATGCCCTCATTTACGCTGCCAGGAAAACACTGCTCCCAATATAATGAGGGTAACTTTCCGGAAAAATCAGAAACCTGACACTCTTAGCAAGTAGAAACAAAAACACACAATAGGATAAACCAATGCCATCAGCAGAACAATTTTTCGGATTTATAAGAAAGAACATGTCATCCATCCCATTCGCCAGACAGATCGTTGCGATGTATTTCTGCATGATCGATGAGGATGTCCCCTGGTGGGCAAAGGCAGTGATCGGAGGGGCTCTTGTATACGTGATCACTCCCCTTGATGCCATCCCTGATTTTATCCCCGTAGCCGGCTGGACTGATGATGCTGCAGCTGTAGCCACTGCGGTGGCACAGATAGGTGGAGCTCTTAATGAGAAGCATTACAGGCAGGCCGATGAATTCCTCTACGGCTGATCCCGAAAATCGCGAACCGCGACGCTCTATACATTCAAAGATGAAACAACAATCAAATCAGAAAGCAACAACATGAACCCAGTAGCTCTTTTTGCACAGATGTTTGGAAAATCCGTCCCCGTTCTTCTCGTTCCGTCATTTACGTTTCACTTTTTTGTCAGGATTGCGGAAAATGGCGGTGATGTGGCGGAAGCTTTAAAGTATGCGGCGATAAAAACTCTGATCCCCTTTTAAGACCGGACCGATGAACGACAGAACACTTTACGCAAAGATCACTTCACCCGCGAACCTTGAGCGGGCATTTTATTATGCTGCCAACGAGAGGGAGAAAAACCCGTTTTACGATCCCCTTGAAATTGAATTGTTTGAACGCAACAAGGCCGCTTTCCTTGATTCAATCGCGAAGAGCCTGGAATCACCTGAGAATTTCAAACAGTCAGGGTCGTTTGCCTTTTTCCCGCCGAAAACAAACCTCTGTTACAGACGAATGATTTTCATTCCTCTCAATGATCTGATCGTTCGTTACGCTTTTACGACGGTGATCGCCGACGAACTCGAAAACCGAATGCATCCCATGAGTTTTTCTAACCGCCGGGCGGAAGGAGACGAAAGAGAAAGATGCTTTCTGAAGGATTATGCAAGATCAGGATGGCCCAGATTTGTGAACTGGCAGGAAGAAGCAGCTTCAAAGTACAAATTTATGCTCAAAACGGATATTTCCTCCTTCTATGACTCTGTTTCTCATAGCAACCTGGCGAAAATAATTTCGCAGGAGCTTGGGCTTGACCTTAGGGGAGATGTGATAAAACTGCTTAAACAGTTGCTACGGATTAAGGTTCACTCATATTCGCACAAGTAAAACGCGCTTGCTGAACCCTCGCAGATGAAACAAGGACTTGCAATCGGAAACAATCCCGATAGTTACCTCGCGAACGTTTACCTGATGAATATTGACTCGCAGATGGAGCTCGAGGGGGTTGAGTACGGTAGGTACACGGATGATATCAGGATATTCACGAATGATATCGGCATTATGAGGCATGCAATAATTGTACTTCAAGAGGCACTCCTGAATCTTGGCTTGAATTTAAATAGCGCCAAAACCAAACTTGCATCTTCAGGGGTGGAGATAGAGAAGCACCGCTCGAAGTACATCGATATGTACGATTATGCCGAACCTGATGAAGAGATCGTTCCGGAAAGCAAGCTCTTGGAAGAGATCGACAGGGATTTTAAGAATCCCGCCAAGGAGTTTAATAAAGAGGATGTGATCGCCAATGATGGTGACGCGAAAGATTTTTGCAAGTTTCTATCCGCGAATCAGAAGATCAAGAAAGCCCTTGACAACATGAAATTCATGAAAGTGTGGCATATCGAGAATCTCGGGAAGATCGTCCGCGATTTTAGCGGCGCGGGAAAGCACGCTGCCTGGTTGCTGGTGCAGGCGGCATTCTATGAGTCGGTTCACCCGAAGGTAAGTGAAAAAGCCCTCCAAACGATCGGGCAAATATTCGAGGATGAGACTGTAAACAGTTATATTAAATACCGGGTGACGCATTTCCTTGCCAAGCGGCACCGGAAAAATGGGAAATTCCGGGTTAATATGTTTGACGATTCGACAAGGCACTGGTTTATTGACAGATTCACCGAATTTCTTGCTCAGCCTGCAATCGAGCTTAACCTTGTAGCCATCCGTGCTCTTAATGTAATGGGATTGAGCGAGGGGGAGATTCTCAAACTTGCCGGTACTTACGTGAAAAAACCTGTACCACTTCCGGTTAACACGGCACTTCGAGCCCTCTCGCTCCCACCGGAATCATACGGCACCGGCAGGATACAGGCGGAAGCCGAAGAAGAAAATGAATTTATCGACTACATTTAAGGTGCCTTATGCAGCTTACCCACGACCAGAAAGAATTACTAAATAAGATCGAATTGTTCTTCGCCGGTGAGGACAAGATCTTCCTTCTTAAGGGAAGTGCAGGCACCGGGAAAACCACGATAATCCGTCTGATAACAGATGTCCTCAGCAGGAACAATATAAAGTTTTCGCTGATGGCTCCCACTGGCAAGGCAGCTACCGTTATTCAGGCGAGAACGGGACACGAAGCCCGGACCATCCACTTGTGCATTTACATGTTCAACGGACTGGAGGAGGTGAAAGAGGACAGTAAGAGCAGTGATGAAGATGATGATGTGACGCCACTTTACAGATTTAAAACCCGGGATTGCGAGGGCACATCGATCCTGATCGTGGATGAGGCATCAATGGTCAGCAACAACTATTCCGACAGCGGGATCCTCCGTTTTGGTTCGGGGTACCTGCTTGATGATCTTGTCTCATTTTCGGGAATATTAAGAGATGATCTTGGGTCAAAGATCATTTTTGTGGGGGACCCCTATCAGCTCTCGCCCGTTGGATCAGGCATATCAGTGGCACTGGATGCCGGGTACCTGAGGGAGAATTACAATGTTGGAGTTGATGAAGGTGAATTGTTTACACCGGTGAGGTTTGGTGATTCGCCGGGGATACTGCAGAATGCAACGTTTCTGCGGGACAGGCTTGTTTCGGGGGTGATTGGCAATATTCAAATTGAAGAGAGGCAGGGCTGTTCGTTTCTTCTGGCAGGTGAGGATGTGGTCGGGCACTATCTTGATACTTTTAACCAAGGGAGAGAGAGTGTCATTATCTCTTCAACCAATGCGGATACATATTTGTACAACACATCCGTGAGGGACAGGTTATACGGATTTGAAGCACCGCTTCGTGCGGGTGAGAAATTGATGATCGTGCAGAACCGCCACTTCCCGAATGGAGTAGTGCTGCTTAACGGAGATATCGTGACGGTTTCCAAGGTTCTTGAACCGCAGGAGGTGCACGTCAGAATGAAAAGGGGTAAGGCTATAATCACCGAAGATCTCCACTTCAGAAAAGTTGTGATCGAGATCCCGGGTCAATCGAGAGTGGAATCGGTGACCTTAATGATAATAGAAGACCTGCTTTTTGGCACCGGACGTGATCTTACCCGTAATCAGATAATTGCTCTTTATGTCGATTTTATGAAGAGACACAGAGGTTTGAAGAGGAAATCCGCCGAATTTGTAAATGCCCTGGCGGCCGATGAATTGTTCAATGCCCTCAGGGTGAAATTCTGCCACGCGATAACCTGCCACAAGGCACAGGGCAGTGAGTGGGAAAGGGTTTTTGTTGATCCCGTTACATATCACAATTCCCTGAGCAGGGAATATATCCGGTGGCTCTACACGGCTGTGACTAGGGCGAGAACTGAACTGATCATGCTTAGCGACAAATTTCACAACGGAAAAACGAGGCTATCTCTCGAAGAAGGTATTCCCGAATTGGTGCCGGTTCAGGAAGTGCCGGCCGATTCTTCGCCGTTGTTTGTTCTCAGGTCCGGAGTAACGTGTTACCTGGAGGGGCACGGATTTGTGGTGGAGTCAGTGATTGAACTCGAGTGGCGCTTAAGATTCACGGTCGTGGTTGAAGCCGCGCCCTGTAAATTCGATGTGATCTACAACGGAGGATACAAGGTGACTTCGGTGATGTTTGGGGATGCGCAACCGGATGATCAAGGGGTGACTGGCAAGAGATTGCGTGAGGTCACCATTAGACTTATTAACAAGGTGTTTGTTACAATCCCTGAAGGAAAACCCGATATCATTGGGACTCCCACAGACCCGGCAGTCACGGATGTACTGATCGGGAGGGTGGGAGAAGTGATCTCGGCGTCGGGTGCCTCAATCCGGGGTGTCGAGCATATGCCTTGGAGGGTCAGATTTAAAATAGCTGACGCGGAAAACGTTATGATCACCGACATTTCATACAAGAAAAACGGTACACCCACTGCCATCGAAGCCAAAACCCGGAACAGCAGTTCCCCGGAATTCTCCAAAGAAATCTCTTTACTGATATCAAACAGGATATAAAATGGATGCCAAGACCAACTACTATGAACTTTCTAAAGCAAAAGAATACCAGAAAATAATTGATGAATTGCTCCCTGCGGTCAGGTCAGGTAACTCTATTTCCGCGCAAAACCTCAGTTACCTTATTGACGCCCTAAATAAAGTGAGGCGGTATGATGAGTCTGTGGCTCTGGGGAAACAGCATTTCGCAGATGTAAAAAACAATAAATACGCTCTCAACAGCCTCTGTTTCGCGGTTTACATGAGCAAGGTACAGCCGCACATGAATGAAAAGCTGATTCCCACCGAGACCGCTAAAACCGCGGAGTGGGTGATCGAGCATTATCCGAAAGATCCGAAGAGTTTTATCTGGGTAAACTCCCTCTTTCTTTGTGTGAAATTCAGCTTAGCGCATGGCGATCACGGCAAGGCGGCAGCACATCTTTCGCTTGTAAAAGTTGATCAGCTGAGTAATGAGGTTAAAACGATCAATGTGAACGGAAAGGAAGTTGCCATCAAATCTGACAGGGAAAAGTATATAAAGTACTCAATGGAAACTGCAATGGCTGCCGGGAAGAGTGACTTGGCACTACAACTCTGTGAAGAACTGCTAAAGATCGATCCGAAAGATGTCTGGTACCAAAGAGACAAGGCTCTGGTGTTGAAAAACCTCGGCAGAAATGACGATGCCATGGCACTTTACAAGGAGATCCTTAAGAGGAAAACAGACTGGTTCATGTGGCATGAAGCCGCCAAACTGGCGCTCCAATCGGGGAACAGAGATGAAGCGAAAACCTTCTTTTCGCGTGGGTTTGGCGCGGCTTTAAGTCAGTCTTCATTCTACTCCTGGCATCTTTTTGTGGATATTGCTGAGTTCTTAAAAGAATCGGGAGAAGAGGAAACCGCGCTGAAACAGCTTTACTATGTCTATCTTACCGCGCTAAATGATGACGGAAACCGCCCGCAAGAGATGCTTAAATACTTCCATGAAAGGAAGATCAAAGTCCCCGGGGATCTTGATGTGCAGGCACTAAAGAATGAATTGAGGGTATATCACTCAACCAACGAGTTCTCCGGGGAAAAATTGACAGGCGTTATCAGTAGAATAAATGAGGGCGGAAAGTCAGGTTTTATCTCTGCCGGTGATAAAAGATACTTCTTTATGGCAAGAAATTTTCGGGGGAAAACCCCCAAGGAAGGCACAAACGTAACCTTCCACGTCGAAAAACATACAAACCTGAAAACCGGCGCTGAGGAAGATCAGGCAGTGGGGGTGGCCGTTATTAGAGGTTAGAGGTTAGGTGGCGTTGCGCGTTGCCCGTTGCGCGTTGCGCGAAGTGAGTGGCGAGTAGTGAGTAGTGAGTGGCGAGGATTATAACTCATTCCGCCGCAGGCGGATCATAACTCATCGCTCATAACAGACCCCACCTCATTCCGCCACGGGCGGACTAAACCCCAAACCCCAAATCCCAAACCCCAAATCCCAAACCCCAAACCCCAATCCGCCGCGGGCGGACCAAATACTACTTCGTAATCAGCCTCGCCCCCGGTTTGAAGGAAATATAGTACCACATCCATTCCGCCATTACGCGGTAGCGGTTGCGGAAGCCGATGAGATACATGATGTGGATGAATACCCACAGAAACCAGGCGATGAAACCGGAGAGTTTGATGTTCCCTGATTGAAAGACTGCTCTTGCTCTTCCGATGGTTGCCATGCTCCCTTTGTCGAAATAACGGAACGGGGGAGTGTCGCGCCCGGTAAGACGGTTTTTGATCACTTTCGCGATGTACCTGCCTTGCTGCATAGCAACCGGGGCTATGCCCGGGAGGGGCTTTCCATCCTGACTGAAATGTGCTGCATCGCCAACGACGAAGATGTCATCACTTTCTTTGATCGAGCAATTTTCGCGTACGAGGGCACGACCCATCCTGTCGGTTTCTGTTTCCAGGCTTTTTATTATTGGTGAGGCCGCGTTTCCGGCAGCCCAGATGATGTTTTTAGTTTCAATCTTTTCATCGCCGAAATAGACTCCTGTCTCGTCAATTCCTGTAACATGCGTGTTCAACCGGACTTTCACACCCAGCGATTTCAGATCTTCCAGTGCTTTTTGGTTGAGTGGCGGGTCGTATGCGGCGAGAAGCCGGTCGGAACCTTCGAGAAGAATGATCTCCGTTTTGGAAGTATCGATGTTCCTGAAGTCTTTCTTCAATGTTTTGCGGGCGATCTCCGCAAGTGAGCCTGCCAATTCCACACCTGTGGGACCACCTCCAATAACCACGAACTTCACGGGAGGGAAACTCCCCTGAATGAACGCGTTGTTCTCGGCTTCTTCGAATGAGAGGAGCATTTTCTCGCGGATCGCAAGGGCATCGGAGAGGGTTTTCAGTCCGGGCGCGTGCTGTTCCCACTCATTTTTGCCGAAATAGGAGTGTTTGGCGCCCGTTGCCAGAACGAGCCAGTCGAACGCTACCGATGAGCCATTCACGTAGAGTGTTTTCGAGGATCTGTCGATAGCCTTCACTTCGCCCATTATCACTTCAACATTTTTCTGTTTTTTCAGGATGGTGCGAACGGGTGCTGAAATGTCGGCGGGTGAAAGGGCGCTCATTGCCACCTGGTACAGCAACGGCTGGAAGAGGTGGTGGTTCGCCTTGTCAATTAAGATGATACGGATATCTGTATTTTTAAGTTTTTTAACCAATTGCAGTCCCGCGAATCCCGCGCCGACCACAACCAGGGTCTTTTTATTGTCGTGTTTCATGTTCCTTGGTCCAAAAGAATAATTATCTTTTATACTAAAAAACAATTTTTCAAGGCGAGAGGTTCAGAGATTGTGATGGGTGGGTGTTTTTAGTGTGGAGTGTTGCTCGTTACCCGTTGTGCGTTACCCGTTGCCCGTGATGTTCCGGGTAGTGAGTGGCGAGTAGCGAGTAGTGAGGAATCATACTTCATACATCTTACCTCATACAAAAACTTCACCCTTCACCCCTCACTTCGCCGCGGCGAATCACACTTCGTTAGAACCATTTCTTCTTCTTAAAATACTTCACGAAGCCGAGGGCTACAATGATCATAAGCAGGATCGACGCGGGGTAACCCCACCACTGGGTGATCTCGGGCATGTAATGGAAGTTCATACCGTAAACGCCGGCAATAAAAGTAAGGGGTATGAAGATGGTTGAGATAACAGTTAGCACCTTCATGATGTCGTTCAGGCGGTTGCTGGTGTACGACATATAAACATCTATCAGCGCGAGGGTGCTCTCGCGGAGGTTTTCGAGAATCTCGATTATCTGGTTGATGTGGTCGTAAGTGTCGTTGAAGTAAAAGAGGGTCTCCTTTGAAAACGCCGACAATTCCTTTTTGTGGATCTTGTTCATGATGTCGCGCACTGGCCAAATTGCCTGGCGAAGCTTCCGCAGTTCACTTCTGAGTGATTGCAGCACCTTAAAGTTGTTGTTGATGCCGTCGTTAAAGAAGAGTTCTTCGATATCCTCGATCTTGTCGTTAAGTTGTTCGAGCACCAGATAATACTCATCAACCACCAGATCGAGCACCGCGTAGAAGAGGAAATCGATTTTCTTTCTGATGAGGCCCTTGCCCGACTCGATTCTTGCCTCGATCCCGTACAGAAAATCTTCCTCAAAATCCTGAAATGTCAGCAGGGTGTTTCCCGTGAGGAAAAGAGAAACCTGGTCGGAAGTGCAGGTATCCTGTCCGGTTATTTTAAGGCGATTCAACTCGGCAAATATAACATCGCCCATCTGCTCGATCTTCGGTCGCTGATACACATTCAGGATATCTTCAAGGGTAAGTTCGTGGATATTATATTGCTCCGCGAGAACCGGGAAATATTCCTGTTTTGTAAAACCGATCACCCTGATCCACTTCAAACCGCCTTGATCTGAATTAATAAATTCTCTGAGCATTTCAGGTGATGTGATATCAGTGCTTCTGAAGTGATCGGAACCATACTTTATCGCGATTATCCGGGTTGCTGTTTCGGTTTTATCGCCGGTATATTCCATTGTTCCGGGTGGTTTACCCGCTTTTTTGCTGAGTTTTCTGTGTGACATGGCAGATTAAATATTTGTTCAGTGCAATATAAGTAAAACGGCACTTCGAAGTATGAACTGTGAAACTTTTAGGGTTTGAGATTTAGGGTTTAGGGTTTGGTAGTTAGGATATTGAATGTCACCAAACACCAAAACCCAGACACCAAACACTTTAAGCTGGCAACCGATACTCACTACTCACTACTGATAAATACCAAAAATCTGTTAAATTTATAAATTGATTTATTCGAATTTTTAAGACAGGAAGCACATGAAAGGTATTATTCTTGCCGGAGGATCCGGATCAAGGCTTTACCCTATTACAAAAGTTTACAGCAAGCAACTCGCGGTTATATATGACAAGCCGTTGATTTACTATCCGCTTTCCGTTCTAATGCTTGGCGGAATAAAGGATGTGCTGATAATTTCGAATGAAGAGACCATCCCTCTTTACCAGAAATTATTTGATGACGGCAGCCACCTCGGCATGAACATATCGTACAAATTGCAGGATGCCCCGAGAGGTATCGCCGAGTCGTTCATTCTCGGAGCCGATTTCATTGGCGATGATAATGTTACCCTTATTCTTGGTGACAACATCTTTTTCGGCGATCTTGAGTTCTTCTACAATGCAGTGGCAGAGCACAAAAACGGCGCGAAGATCTTCGGCTACAGGGTTACGGACCCTGAGAGATACGGTATTGTTAACTTCGATAAAACGGGAAAAGTACTCTCGATCGAAGAGAAACCGAAGGTTCCGAAATCGAACTACGCTGTTCCCGGTCTTTACATTTACGACAACAGTGTGGTTGAAATCTCAAAAAATTTGAAACCCTCAGCCCGCGGTGAGCTTGAGATAACCGATGTTAACAACGTTTACCTGCAACGGGAAGCCCTCCGTGTTGAGATAGTCGGTCGCGGTGTGGCCTGGCTTGATACAGGAACACCTCAGGCACTGCTTCAGGCATCGAACTTCTTTGGTGTAATCGAAGAACGTCAGGGTTTGAAGGTTGCTTGCCTCGAAGAGATCGCGTTCAACAAAGGTTTTGTTGATGAAAACGGCTTTAAAGCGCTGATCAACTCGATCCCCCAGAGCATGTACAGGCAATACCTCGAAAAGGTTTTACAGGAATATGAGGAAAGAAGATAATAAGAGAGGAAAAGGGAGGAACAATTGAAAATAATTAACGGCAATCTGGACGGCGTGCTCCTGATACAGCCGGCGGTTTTTGAAGATCAGAGAGGCTTCTTCTACGAGTGCTTCCGGCAGGACAAACTCGCTGAGGCGGGAGTAGATCAACTTTTTGTGCAGGATAACCTCTCGAAATCGACGAAAGGAACCATCCGCGGGCTTCACTTCCAGGTGCCACCATATGAGCAGGGGAAACTCTGCCAGGTGATCTCGGGAGCAGTTCTCGATGTGGTTGTCGATATCCGCAAGGGTTCGCCGACTTACGGGCAGCATTTCTCCACAGTTCTTTCCGATGAGAATCACCACCTCCTTTGGATTCCGCCGGGGTTCGCGCACGGTTTCTCGGTGCTTTCCGATATTGCCATTTTTCACTACAAATGCACAGGGGTGTACAACAAACAATCTGAAAGAACACTTCTGTACAACGACCCGCGACTCGGGATCGATTGGCGGATAGCAAACCCCGTGGTTTCTGATAAAGATACTCAGGGGGTGCCTTTGGATTTGTTGGATAACCCTTTTTAAATGTTAGGTGTCAATTGTTAAATGTTATTGTTTATCCGCCGCGCGGATGAGGTAACAGGTAGAATGTATTATTAGGGGAAGTGCTTGGTGATTCAATCACTTTTTATGAAGGAAATCGAAGTTTATGAAAAATTCATTATTTTTTACTGACAGGGAGGCTAACGAGAGTTACTCCCTTTCAAATCAGTTCGCTGAACATCTCGAGTTTATTCTCGTGAAAACCCGCCAGACAGTAACAAATAACGACATGTACTACGCCCTCTCCCTTTCAATCAGGGACAGGCTCGTCAGGAACTGGCTGCGCACTCAGCATGTCTATAATACAAAAGACGTTAAAAAGGTTTACTACCTCTCTCTCGAGTTCCTGATGGGTCGCCTCCTCGGAAACGCGCTCATTAACATGGACTATTACGAGGAGTGCCGCAAGATCCTCAGGAAAGATGATTACGTTCTCGAAGACATTATCGAGCTTGAGCACGATATGGCGCTGGGAAATGGCGGTCTGGGAAGGCTTGCCGCTTGTTTCCTCGACTCGATGGCGACACTTCAGCTCCCGGCATTCGGGTACGGTATCCGATATGAGTTCGGTATCTTTAAACAGGATATCGTGAACGGAAGGCAGCAGGAGCAGCCCGACTATTGGCTCGCGTACGGCTGTCCATGGGAGATACCAAGGCGTGAGTTGACTTTCAAAGTCCGTTTCTTCGGTCGCGTGGTCACGGTGAGAACCCCCGAAGGCAAGCTGAAACACAACTGGATCGACACTGAGAATATTCTCGCGGCGGCTTACGATGTACCGGTACCGGGCTACAAATCAGATACCGTTAACAACCTCAGGCTCTGGGCGGCCCGGGCGAACGAAGAGTTCAACTTCAAGGATTTCAACGAGGGCAACTATGTGGCCGCCGTTGAAGGAAAGAACATCTCCGAGAACATTTCGAAGGTGCTTTACCCCAACGACAGTTACACCGAAGGCAAGTTCCTCCGCCTGAAACAGCAATACTTCTTCTCATCCGCCTCACTTCAGGATATAATCAGGAAGTATCAGATAAACCACAAAACTTTCGAGAAATTCCCCGAAAAAGTGGCCATACAGCTAAACGACACGCACCCCGTGATCGCGATTCCGGAGCTTATGCGCATCCTGATCGATGAGTACAACCTCCCGTGGGATGAGGCCTGGAGGATCACAACAGGCACCTTCGCCTACACGAATCACACCGTGGTTCCCGAGGCGCTCGAAGAGTGGTCGGTTTCGATCTTTGAGGAACTGCTGCCAAGGCACCTGCAGATCATCTACGATATCAACCACAATTTTCTTACGGATGTGAAGGAGAAGTATAACCTCTCCGATGAAGTTATTTCAAGGATTTCCATAATCCGCGAGAATCCTGACAAAAGGATCAGAATGGCGAACCTCGCCATTGTTTGCTGTCACTCGGTTAATGGCGTGGCGGCCCTTCACTCGGACATACTTAAACAGCTTATTTTCAACGATTTTTACAAGATCTTCCCGAAGAAGTTCAAGAATGTCACCAACGGCATCACCTTCCGCAGGTGGATCCGTCACGCGAACCCACTCCTTTCTTCACTTATTTCCGACAGGATCGGTGAAGACTGGGTACTCCACAATGACAAGATCCGCGAGATCGAGAAATTTGCTGATGATCAAGAATTCCTGAACGATTGGAGTCACGTGAAGTGGTTCAATAAACAACTTCTCGCCAAGTTTATCAAGAGTGAGTACGGTATCACGGTTTCGACCGATTCAATTTTCGATGTTCACATAAAGAGATTCCATGAGTACAAGCGCCAGCTTTTGAATGTACTGCATGTGATCACCCTTTACAACAGGATAAAAGAGAATCCCCGCTATGATGCCGTCCCCAGAACGGTCATCTTCGCCGGCAAGGCGGCACCCGCTTACCATATGGCAAAACTGATCATTAAACTGATCCATGCCGTGGGAGATGTGGTTAATAACGATCCCGCTGTTGGTGACAAACTGAAAGTGGTGTTCATAGCCAACTACGGCGTTTCACTTGCTGAAAGGATCATCCCTGCTGCCGATCTTTCGGAACAGATATCAACAGCAGGTCTGGAAGCTTCCGGAACGGGTAACATGAAGTTCGCCCTTAACGGTGCCCTCACCATCGGCACGATGGACGGCGCGAATATCGAGATACGTGAAGAAGTTGGGGATGAGAACATCTTCATTTTCGGCCTTCTCGCTGATGAAGTGCTTGCTCTCAGGGCTTCAGGATACAATCCAAAGGAGTACTACGACAGAAATCCCGAGCTCCGTCGCGTTATCAACATGATCGCCGGCAATTTTTTCTCACCCGCTGAACCGGGAATCTTCCAGCCGATCATCGATTCGCTGATGGGTTCCGACTTCTACATGCTCATGGCTGATTACGAAGATTTCTGCCGCGTTCAGCAGGAAGTATCGAACACCTACCGTGACCGTGACAAGTGGACCAAGATGTCGCTCCTCAACACGGCACGCATCGCCAAATTCTCAAGCGACCGCGCCATTTCCGACTATGCCAAAAACATTTGGGGCATTAAGCCTGTGAAGGTGAAAGTTACTTAAGAAGTTTGAACTGTGAGCTGTGATCCGCCTGTGGCGGAGTGAAGTAGTTTTCGAAGGCTGATGGCTGAAGGCTGAAATTGTATGAGGTTTGAGGTATGAAGTATGAAAACTTCACCCTTCACAGCTCACCCTTCACACTTCAAAAAAGGCTGCCCCACCGGAAGGAGCAGCCTTTTTTATTTAGATCAGTGCTTCATTATCGAAGTTTTTGGATTGCGCTCTTCACGTTTTCGATGGTGCAATGATGGATCATCTCCCCGTCTATTACTACAGATGGACCGTTCTCACAGTTTTCGGCGCAGAATGTCGCCTCCACGTCGAATTCATTCTCGAGATTTTCAATCGAGACATGTCGTACGATCCTGTCGAGCAGTTTTTGCGAACCTTTTATGAAGCAAGAAGTTCCGACACATACCGATATCTTCTTCTTTTCGCCTTCACCCTGGATCAGACTGATCCCACCCTCAAAGCGCTTTCTGCTCTTATAGTGCGTGTGCAGTAACTCATGCGCGAGGTGGCTACCGGGACTTTCGAGAAAAGAGCCGTAAAGCTCTTTCAGGTAAGGATTTTCTTCCGCTGTATGGAGCTGTAGCATCTTGTCTGACTCCATCAATCCCTTCGCGCGGAGTGAAACAGTCACTTCCGAATGGGTAACGGGTTGACCCGCGCCGCCGGCACATCCCGAGGGGCACGCCATTATCTCGATGAAGTCGTATGCTTCTTCACCCTTTTTAACCCTGTCCAGCAGTTCCTTCGCGTTTTTCAATCCGCTCGCCACGGCGATCCGGTATTCATTTCCGGCGACGGCTATGGTTTTGGTTTTGATACCCTTGTTTGCTCTGAGAGGTTGAACATCGTGGTGAGATCCTTCTCCACCGGTGAGGTGCCTCACCACTGCTTCTGCCACGCCCCCTGAATTTCCGAAAATTATCCCGGCCCCCGTTTTGAAACCAAGAGGCATGTCGAAAGATTCGGGCTCAAGTTCGTCGAAGCAGATGCCTGCTTCCCTGATCATTCTCGCGAGTTCGGGCACTGTGAGCACCAGATCCACATCTTTGACGTCTTGTGTGTCGCGGGTAATTTCGAACTTTTTCGCCGTGCACGGCATGACCGACACAGATACGATCTTTTCTTTTTCGACACCAAGTTTGGCGGGAAGCCAGTTCTTTATCAGGGCACCCATCATTCCTTGAGGGGATTTGCACGAGGAAATGTTACCGAGGAATTCCGGTTGGTACTGCTCGGCGTATTTTACCCACGCGGGGCAGCATGAAGTAATGAGGGGCATTTTGCCACCGTTCGCAACCCGCTCCATGAGTTCGTTCGCTTCTTCCAATACAGTCAGGTCAGCGCCGAAAGAAGTGTCGTAAACCTTGGCGAAGCCGAGGTGTTTGAGGGCGGCTATCATCTTGCCGGTAACATTTTCGCCTTCACGGTAACCGAACATCTCACCCGACGAGACTCTGACCGCGGGGGCGAGCTGCACCACAACCGTTTTCTCCCGGTCGTCGAGGGCTTCCCAAACCTGTTCAGTATCAGATGCCGGGGTTATTGCCGCGGTCGGGCAGACCCGGGCGCACTGACCGCAATCGACACACTCAACATCACCGAGTTGTTTCGCGAAAGAAGGTGCCACGATGGCATCACTTCCTCTGTGGGCGAAATCGAGCACGCCGATCCCCTGAATCTCATCGCAGGCTCTCACGCAATCACCGCAGAGGATGCACTTGTCCATGTCGCGGATAAGAGCGGGCGACGAGCGGTCGATGCCTGCTCCGCGGAGCTTTTGTTTGAATCTGACATCTTCCACCCCGAGTTTGGAAGCGATCTCGAGGAGTTTGCACGAGTCGCTCTTGACACATGAAGTGCATTCTCTTTTGTGAGATGCGAGTATCAGTTCAATGTTTATTTTTCTGATATCCCTCAGCTCTTTGGTGTGGGTTTTTATCCTCATACCCGGTTGAGGTTTCATTGAGCAGGATGAGTTGATCCCCTGCCCATCCACATCAACGAGGCAGAGTCGACACGCGCCGTAAACACTAAGTTCAGAATGGTAGCAGAAAGTCGGGAGATCGATGTTCGCTTTCCTGATCACTTCAAGGAGGTTCTTTTCTCCATTTATTTCAATATCCCTGCCATTCACGGTCAGGGTGTTTTGTCCGTTCATATTAAACTCCTTCCGCGATGGCATCGAGCCTGCAGGCTTCGATGCAAGCACCGCATTTAATGCAAAATTCTTCGTTGATGAAGTGTGGCTGCTTCTTTTCCCCGCTAATAGCACCAACCGGGCATTTTTTAATGCAGAGTCCACACCCCTTGCACTTCTCTTCGATAACCACCGGGGTCATCAGGCTTTTGCACTTGCGGGCAGGGCACCGCTGCTGAGAGACATGTGTATCTATCTCTTCGCTGAAGTATCGGAGCAATGAAAGAACCGGATTTGGTGCGGTTTTACCGAGTCCACAGAGCGAGGCCTTGGTGATCGCCTTGCCAAGCTGTTCGAGTATCACGAGGGTGTTCTCATCCGCTTTCCCTTCGGTGATATCCTCAAGAAGTGCCAGCATCTGGCGGGTTCCTTCGCGGCAGGGGACACACTTCCCGCACGACTCATTCTGAGTGAATTGCATAAAGAATTTCGCCACCTGAACCATGCAGGTGTTCCGGTTCATCACCACGAGTCCGCCCGAGCCAACCATTGCGCCGATGGACCGGAGGGAGTCGAAACTAAGGGGGAGATCGAGGTGCTCAGTGGTGAGGCAACCACCTGATGGACCGCCTATCTGGACGGCTTTGAAACCGTCAGGGTCGATGTCTCCATTGTCTTTCGTTACGCCGCCGCCGATATCGAAGATTATCTCGCGCAAGGTCGTGCCGAAAGGTACCTCGATCAGTCCCGTATTCACGACATGCCCGGTAAGGGCGAATGTTTTTGTGCCCGGTGAATCCTTGGTGCCGGTCCCTCTGAAATCAGCAGCCCCTTTTACAATTATCCCCGGTACCATCGCGAGGGTTTCGACATTATTAATGATCGTTGGTTTACCGAAAAGTCCCGATTGCGCCGGGAACGGAGGTTTTGGGTTGGGCATTCCTCTTTTCCCTTCGATCGAGGAGATGAGGGCTGTCTCTTCACCGCAGACGAATGCCCCGGCACCTTCCATTACATTTATGCGGAAGCTCTTCCCGGTTCCAAAGATGTTGTCGCCAAGTATCCCATACTTCAGCGCGACTTCCACTGCTTTCTTGATCCTTTTAACCGCGAGGGGGTACTCGAGCCTTACATAAACGTATCCTTCATCGGCACCGATAGCGTGGGCGGCAATCAGCATCCCTTCTATCACTGCATGGGGGTTTCCCTCCATCACGCTTCTGTCCATGAACGCTCCGGGATCGCCTTCATCGCCGTTGCAGATGATGAACTTCTTGTCGCTTTTCTGGCTTAAGGCGAGCGCCCATTTTTTACCGGTAGGGAAGCCACCACCACCTCTTCCTCTGAGTCCGGAGTTCAATATTTCATCACAAACATCGACGGGTGACATTTCCCGCAGCGCTTTTTCCGCGCCCTGATAACCACCGCGATGGATGTATTCACGGATATCCTCGGGGTCTATGTTCCCGCAGTCGCGCAGTACGCGGCGGGTCTGTTTTTTGTAGAAGTTGATGTCGTTGGTAGTGGGGCAGGGCTTCCCTGAGGAGCCTTTATAGAGAAGTCTCTCCACGGGCCGACCGTGCATCACGGTTTCAGCGACGATCTCTGCCACATCTTCAGGTTTTACCTTTATGTAGAAGATACCTTCCGGTTCAACCGTAACAAGCGGACCCATCTGGCAGAATCCCTGACAGCCGCTTCCCGTGAGAAGATCGAATTTTTCTTCTTCCTTCCTCAATTCAGTTTCGAATTTAAGTCCCGTAAGGCGGGCAACATTCAGGAACTCATTTTTTACTTTCAGAGCGCCGTTTGCCATGCACCCTGTTCCGGCGCATATGATAACCCTGCGGTTAACCTGCGAGTAAAGATCTCTATATTCATTTGCGATTTTATTAAGGTCAGGCATACTGTTCATCTTCAACCCTCTCGTTTTTAATCAGCCCGTCTATCATTGCCGAGGTTTTGCCAGGGGTCATCAAAGAATGGACATCGTCGTTAACAACAACAACCGGGGCGATCCCGCACGCGCCGAGGCAAGATACCGTTTCGAGCGTGAAGAGAAGGTCACTTGTTGTATGCTGCTTTTCTTTGAGGGAGAGTTTTTGCCTGATCTCGTCAAGAAGTGGTGTCGAACCTTTTACATGGCAGGCTGTGCCGTCGCAAACCTTAATTACGTATTTACCTTTGGGCTCGAGCGCGAAGTGGGCATAAAAAGTAGCCACACCATAGATCCTGGCGGGTGATATTCCTAAAGCGGTGGCGATATAGGCCAGAACATCCTCGGGGAGGTATCTGTATTCTTCCTGAACTGCCTGAAGGATGGGGATAAGTTTGTCGGATCTGTATTCATATTTTTCAAGTATGGCACAAACGGCGGCGAATTTTCTAACCGCGGTCACTGATGTTTCGCTGTGCATTTTATTTCCTTGTATCTATTCTTTAAGTGATTGTCCGAGTTTCCGGGTAAGAACCGAGAGCCCCGATTGAAGCAGGGTGTTCTCAACTATTATACCGGAAGGTACCCGGAGTTGTATAGGGGCAAAGTTCCATATCGCTTTTATTCCTCCTTCAACCATCGCGTCGGCTACGCTTTGGGCTTGCGCCGCCGGAACAGTGATAACACCGATGTGTACATGCATGCGTTGCGCGAGGCCCGTCAGGCGGTCGATATGGAAAACCGGGATGTCGCGAATGACGCCATCTACCTTTGAAGTGTCGGAGTCGAACGCGGCAATAATATTAATGCCGTAATTTTTGAAGCCGGGGTATCCCAGGAGCGCGGTACCGAGGCTTCCGGCACCCGCGAGGAAGGCGTCACTCACATTATCCCAGTTAAGGAATGATTCTATGGCATGAATCAGTTCGGGGAGCGGGAAACCCGTTTTTGGGCGGCCCGTGATCCCGGTAAACTCGATATCTTTTCTGACCTGGGTGGGGTCAAGCTGTAGCTCATCAGCGATCCGGGTACTGGAGACTTCCTTGATTCCCGTATCTTTCAAGCGGGAGAGAACCTGAAGGTATCTAGGTAGTCTTCTGAGCACCGGCTCCGGAACATGTTTGATCTCTTTTGTGGTCATAATATCTTTCTTTTTGCCTGTTTTTCTAATCGAGAAAAATATATCGAGAAATTTATACTGATTAAAATATGGAAAATTCCGATATTTGTCAAGGGATTTTTCTAAAAACCGGGAAAAATACCTTTTGAGAGGGGAGAAAAAGGAGCGGAAATGGATAAAAACGTGATATGCAGCCTGTGGCACGAAAATTGCGTGAGGATTGTGCCGGATCGCTCCGGTAATTGAGATCGGAAGAAAGATGAAAGAAAACAGATATATTTATACAAATAAAGCGAAGTGTCAGGACTGCTACCGGTGTGTCCGTGTTTGCCCTGTAAAAGCTGTCGGTATCAAAGAAGGTCAGGCATATGTTGATGAAAACAGGTGCATCTATTGCGGGAAATGCGTTGTTGAGTGTCCTCAGGGTGCCAAGGCTTACCGGAAGGATGTTGAAAGGGTAAGGGAGTTGCTCCGGGGTGAAGAGGAAGTGGTCGCGGCCGTTGCTCCATCCTTCGCCGGACTTATTGATGCAATTCTGGTGAAGCGGTTCCCTTCCGCGTTACGATTGCTGGGGTTCTCAACCGTAGTCGAGGTTTCTGAGGGCGCTTACTATGTCACTAAAGAATATTTAAGAGCAGCAGAAAAAGGGAAGGGGGTTATCACCACTTCGTGCCCCGCCGCTGTGGAATACGCGAGCAAGTACCGTCCGGAACTGCTGGACAAGCTTATCCCTGTCCCCTCACCCATGATCGCTCAAGCGAAACTGATCAAGCGCCGGAAGGGGCCATCGGCTAAAGTGGTTTTCATCGGTCCGTGTGTAGCAAAGAAGATGGAAGCAGATCTACCTGAATATAAAGGCCTCATCGATGTCGCGATAACCCTTGAAGAGTTGTTCGATTGGTTCACGGCTGAGGGGATAGACCTGAATCTCCTCGAAGAAAGCGGCTTTGACATGGAGAAATACAACGGGGGAGAGGCATACTGCATTTCGGGCGGTATGAAAGAAACCGCCGCTGCCTGTGGTGGCGTAACCGGTGGGAAGGAAATTTTGTGTCTTAGCAGTTTTGAAAGAACTGTTGAAGCATTCAACATCGCCGCTGAGGGTGAGGATTTACTGATACTCGAGCCGCTGGTTTGCTCGATGGGATGTATCAACGGACCCGGCATCCGCTCTGATCTGAATGTGCTAAGGAGAAAGATGAATGTTCAGGCTTATGCCAATTCGAAGAGAGAAAAGGGCGAAAAGCTGGTTGAAGAACCACTTCAGCTGGTCACCTCATTTCATGATCGCTCCGGACCGGTAAAGGTGGATTTCTCCGAAGACCAGTTAAGGAAGGTTTTGGAACTCACCGCGAAATTCTCACCAGAGGATGAGCTTAACTGCGGAGCGTGCGGGTATGAATCGTGCCGTGATAATGCCCGGGCGGTACTGGCCGGTATGGCTGAGACGGGGATGTGCATTCCATACATGAGGCGGTTCGCGGAAAGAAGGGCGGACGAGATAATTGATCGATCGCCCAACGGGATCATTGTTGTTGATCGCGCCCTTAATGTGGTAAGCATTAACGAAGCATTCAAAAAGATGTTTCTCTGCACAGGTTCTGTTATAGGGAAGAATATCTCAGCGATAATGGATCCTGATCTTTTCGAACGGATGAGGTCAGGGAACTCACCTCTGATTGAAGAGACAGTCAGCCTTGTGAAATACAGTTTGACGGCTGAAGCCAAGATTTTCAGGATCAATGAAGATAACATCACCGGAATATTCGTTGATATCACCGGGGTTGAAACCGGGAAAAAACAGCTCGACGAGCTAAGAAGTGAAACATTGAAGAAAGCCGAGGAACTTCTCGAACACCAGATAGCCACGGCGCAAGTGCTCGCCAAGATACTGGGTGAAGGAACTGCGAAAAGCGAGGCCCTCCTCGACAACCTCATGAAACTGACGGAAGACGACAACCGCAAGGGACTTTCAAACAAGAACAAATGGCTATGGGATATCTACACTTCGAAATAGAAAGCGCCCAGAAACCAAAGATAAAGGGGCTCCCCAGTGGTGATCTGATTGAAGTGATCCGCACTGAGGCGCATACGACGGTTCTTCTCTGCGACGGTCTCGGCTCGGGTATCAAGGCTAATATCTTCGCGATGATGGCGGCCGCCCGGTTGAAGGAATTGCTGAATTCCGGTTTTTCTCTCCGGCATGCATTTATGAACACGGTGGTCACTATGGAGGAAGCCAAGAACGCAGACCTCCCTTATTCGGCACTGACAATGATGCGGATACTGAACGACGGTCTGACGACAATTCTCTGCTATGAGACACCACTTCCTCTCTTCCTCTCGGGCAAGGCAGTCTATCCCTTAAAAGGAAGAACATTCAATAACGGTACCGCTTTTGTAACTGAGTTTAACTGCGTCATCGGCAAAGGGGAGGGGGTTTTGATCGTTTCAGATGGCGTGACGCAGTCGGGAATTGGAGGACGTTTTGTAACCGGTTGGGAACTGGTGGGAGTTAACAGCTACCTTGCGTCTCTGTTAAGCAAGGGTGCCGCCATGAAGCATATTCCCGCGCTTGTAGCGGAAGAAGCCCTCTTCAATTGGGGGAAGAAGCAGGGTGATGATATAAGTTCTCTCCTCGTTTATTCAAGACAGGGGCGGGTGGTCGATCTTTTTACGGGTCCCCCATCAGATCCGGCGAATGACCAGGAAGCTTTTGAAACATTTTTCAGCACTCCTGGCGTAAAGATAATCTGCGGAGCCTCCACGGCGAAGATCGCTGCCCGCTACCTTAACAAACCATTAAAAGTTAATGATGACTTTTCCGATCCAATAACCCCTCCCGACTACGATATCGAAGGAGTGGGCCTGGTAACGGAGGGGGCTGTGACCCTCAATCAGGTTTACAATATCTGGGGAGAAGATACCGCAAAAATGGATGCAAACAATCCCGTAACTGTGCTTTACTCTCTGATCACTGCTGCCGACAGGATAAATTTCCACGTCGGCAAGGCAAAAAACCCCGCCACCGATGATATCGACTTCACCCGCCTCGGCATTCTCACCCGGGACAAGATCGTCCCGCTCATCATCGAAAAACTCAGAGCGGATGGTAAACTCGTTGTGGTGAAGGAAGTCTAGACAAGGGCTGAATTTCTGAAGGCTGAGGGATGAAATTCCTTACATCTTGAAGTATGAAGCGGGATTGCTTCATCCGTCAGCCTTCAACCCTCAGCCCTTACAACAGTTTCAGATGTTTCAGGATGTCGAGGGTGACCGTTTTTCTGCTTTGTGAGAAAGCAGGATTTTCATCATCGTAACCTTTGCGGAGGCGGGTGGCGAAGTAGATCACATTATCTTTAGTAGTGATGTACCCGACCCACCAGCCGGTGTCATCCTGCCCCGGAATTTTGCCCCATCCTGTTTTTGCGCGGAGAGTGTAGTTGGAGTCTTCTTTTTCGATCATCATATTTTTGACGATCGAGAAGGTTCTTTTTGAGAAGGGAAGCGTTTCATCATCGAGTTTTCGGAGAAAATTCACTTGTTGCACGGGTGAAATGCGAAGTGAACCATCAAGCCAAAATGAATCGACATGAGCGCCGATAAACCTGTTTCCATAGCCACACTCATCAAGGTACTTTAGATATTTTTCCCTGCCAACCTTTGGGGCGAGCTTGCAGTAAACCCAGGCAGCAGAATATTTGAACGCCCTGCGAAGGTCGAGGTCCTGGTTCCAGTCTTCTGCCCATCTTTTTACACCATCCCACTTTACTATCTCATTTTCGTCTTTCAGGATTCCTTCTTCCAGGAAAACCAAAGAGTTAAAAATCTTGGAGGATGAAGCCGGCAGTAATTCAACATTCGCGTCAGTGGAATCGCTCAATATCCATTGACCGGCTTTTTTATCAAATATGGTTATACTCCCTTTGAACCCTTCCTCAGCGAAGAACTTTTGGATATCCTGTTGGGCTGAAAGTGGAAGTGTCTCCAGGATTAAAGTAATAAGAACGAGTAAGAATTTGTTTTTCTCTGCTACTGGTCCAGTTGGATGAGAGGAGTTTCCCATAAATTTTTCAAAATATACAAAGAAAAATATGTTTGAACTGACAGTAAAACACTATTGCTTGGGGGTAGTATCTTTTTTAGCTCTTAGTATTCCGTATTCAATAGCTTTGTCAATAACAAAATCTTTTTCTTTGCATCGCTCGAGTATCTCAAAGTTATTCTTAAGTTTGCTTATTTTGCTGAGACTAATGCTATTTTGTGAAAGAGATTCTATTAAATGCGTTGGAACAAAATACATGTCAAATGTATGATCGTCTTTTGGTTCGAAGCCGATCACAACATCAGATGTCTGGGTTGACTGCCTATAGACTTTGACACCCGATTTGTAAGTTCTGTCAACACCCCCTCGAGTACCTCCAGTGAAAGATATGATTTTGGGAGCCGTTTTTACTTGGACCCGAATTATGCTTTCTGTACCATCAGATTGCTTGGTGGCAATGATGATATCGTAGGGAGAAAGTGGCAAATCAACCAAAGAAACATTTTGGTACTTCTTCATCAACAGCCCTGCCACGATATGTTCGTGTGCAAAACCATCAATAGAAGCCTGTCTGCCTATTGAGGCTGTATCTTTCATTACTTTTTTCTTAATATTACTATCCAATCAGTGTTAATACGTTCTCCACGAGGAACCTTGATGAAATGTTTGATGATCTCTGAACCAAAATAGGATTCAACTTCAAACCCCAGATCTGATGCGATCGTCATTAAATATTTCCAACTTTCAAATAAAACTCCCCGAATTTTGTTGTTCCCTATTACAACCGCATAACGCCCGCCCTTTTTAAGTACTCGTTTTACTTCTACAAGATTTAATCGCATGTCAATTAAAAATTTGTAGGCAATATACGCTCTTCTTTTATCGGCAGTATAAATTGATCGGAGGACATCGTCGATGTCACTAAAACCGGTTTCGTGAAAATTCAAGTAGTCTGAGGCTTTGACAACTTCGGTGCCAATATGCGTTTCTTTGAGGTCTCTCAAAGAACCATTGGCAATATCCAACCAGTATATTTCCAGTTGATGCGTTCTTGGGTAATCAACAGCATTGGCATAAGGTGGGGAAGTTAGAGCAAAGTCGAAATATTGGTCTTCTGTTTCGATCGAGCGTGCATCCGAATTTGACGGAAAAATAGTTGTAACGTTTCCTGGTACAGCCTCATAGAATTCTTCCATTCGGTAGATATTTAACAGGAGACTTTCAGCAAACTTTGTCAAAGCCATCCCAGGATAGATTTCTTTGTTAAGTTTCTTCCTAACGACAGTACGTGTACAATTGTCGTCCGCATTTGAAACACTTCTAATGATTGATGAGAAAACAATCAGCAAAAAATCTCTGATCGCACCAGCGAATGAGTGATTCAAGATCGTTTTCTTAATAAAACTGAGTTCATTTAGAATAAATGGGGTAAACCAATTGTCGCGATACGGAAAAACCGGGAGATCGTGGTCAGTGATAAATCCGGGGGTATAGCTTGTCAAATCCTTGATCAAAGAATCTGCTACATGACGAAGATCAGCAGAATCCAAAGGAGTGGTTTTAACTGTTGCCAACCTTCGCGCAAATGGATCAACGTCCACCCCCACGGAATGTCGACCTGATAGCAATGCTTCAACATTCGTAGTACCACTTCCCGAAAATGGATCAAGAATGAACTGTCCTGGATCCGAATATTTTGCTATAAGCCATCGGGGTAGTTCCGGAAAAAATTTTGCGGGATATTTGTGAATCCCGTGGGTAAATTTTGATTGATCCCTGCTAATGAACAAAAACCTGTCGCCATTAACAATTTCCAAATTCAGGGGTATATCACCTTCGACCCTGACGAGCTTCTCCCCAAAACCGTTCTCAACGGTCTCAATCGAGGAACTGTTCATCGATTTTGGGAATAATGAGGAGCTTTGAGATCTTTTTGAATGCTTTCTAGCAACCCGGGTTCTGACCTCGTTAATTGAAATTGGGAAATAGCTCATTGATGCCTTAAAAAGTAAAGTTGTTAACAAATTCGAACACTAAATATAATGGTTTTTTTTCAAAGTGCAGCAAGTGTTTTTTGTCCCGTCTGATCGATCGAAAAGCAAGTTTTGTCTCACATCAATCTAACAGATGACATTCCCCCGTCAACATGAATTATCTGTCCGGTCACCCAGGAAGAGGCATCGCTTAGCAGAAACTCAGCGGCAGAAGAAATGTCCTCTGGTCTGCCGGTCCTTCCGAGGGGGTGGCGTTTATCCGAGGCTTCAATTTTCTCCGGAGAGGAGAGAAGTTTGCCCGCTAGCGGTGTATTGGTAAGTGAAGGCGCGATCGCGTTAACACGCATGGCCGGCGCCAGTTCCGCGGCGAGTGAGCGGGTTAGTCCCTCCACTGCACCTTTGGATGCAGCGATTGAAGCATGATAGCTCATACCTGTCTGAACCGCGACAGTACTGAAAAGTACGATTGAAGCATTCCCTGACTTTTTCATATTTGGCAGAAAATGCTGGATTGTTCTCACAGCTCCGAGGAGGTTGATGTTAAGTTCGTTCTGAAAATCGTTCAATGACAAGGTTCTGAACGGCTTGAGATTGATGCTGCCAGGGGCATAAACCAATCCGTCAACAGGATCCTCAAACTTTGGCAGCGGGAGGGATTGATCGGCAAGATCGGACTGAAAATGTGAATAAGCGGAGTGGGATATCTGCGATTCCCTTCTGGCAATTCCGGTAACCTTGTGCCCGGCATCCAGTAATTTTTTAGCGAGGTCGAGCCCAATGCCGGAGGTCGAACCCGCGATAATGAAATGCTTCTGCATGAATTTCCTTTTTTTAGGAATAAACATGTAAGGGTGGTTTTGTGTTCAATTGTCCGTGCTGTTTTACGCCTGCTGACCCTTCCAGTCACATAACCGTCACATAAAAAGTGTTCCGGTCACATGTCAGTCACATGACCGTCACATAAAAACACAGGGATGCTAAAAAGTTAAGTTATTTATTTACAATGAGTTAACTTTTTATTGCAAGATGGATGAGGGATGAAAACGGTATTCCAGTCACATAACCGTCACATAAAAACCTGCTCCGGTCAGATGCCAGTCACATAACCGTCACATAAAATCGCGGGAAAGTTGGAAAGATAACTTGTTTATTTGTAATGAGTTAACTTTTTACAGGAATAAGGGGGAGGCATGAAAACGGCATCCCGGTCACATAACCGTCACATAAAAACCTGCTTCAGTCACATGTCAGTCACATAAGGATCATATAAAAGTGTAAAAAGCCACCGGAGTGTTCAGTAAACCAAATTTTCCCCCTTTTTGTATGTAAATTATTGATAAATTTGGACGGATCAATTATACCAAATCTGAATTTGACGAGAATATTCCCCAAGGTAGCGGAGAAACATCAATAATGGCAAAAAGAAGCCTTTTTACACTGCTTTTCATACTTTCAATAACACCATTTACCTGGTCGCAGACCGTGGCCGGCAAGTACGCGGGTGAGTTCCTCGCCATCGGAGTTGGGGGAAGACCCCTTGGAATGGGTGGTGCCTTTACAGCTGTGGCGAATGACATTACCGCGGCCTACTACAACCCATCGGGTCTGACCCAGCTTGACTACCCCCAGCTCTCACTGATGCACGATCAGCGTTATGGTAACCTGGTGAATTACAACTATGCCGCCGTGGGAATTCCATACGGAAAAGATTATACCTTCGCGGTATCAGCACTTCGTCTTGCTGTTGACGGCATTTATGACACACGGGAAGCGCTTTACGACGCGAATGGTGATGGTGTTCTTGATATCCGCACAAACGACAAACTTGACTATTCCAAAATAAAAGAGTTCTCGAATCAGGACTGGGCTTTCTACCTTTCTGCCGCCAAGAAAATTGATGACAAACTTTCCATAGGTGCCAACTTCAAAGTGATCCGCAGGGATATCGCCGAGTTCGGTGCCACAGGTATCGGTTTTGATGTCGGCGCCATGTACAAGGCAACCGATCAATTAGTACTGGGTGCCGCTGTTCAGGATGTCACCACAACTCTCGTAGCCTGGAGCACGGGTAGAAACGAGCTCATCACTCCCACTCTCAAACTTGGTGCCGCTTACTCGATCAACATTCTCGGCGGGGTTCTACTTCCCGCGGTTGACTTCGACGTAAGATTCGAAGGCAGAAAATATGCCGCCACATTCAACATGGGTCCTGTATCGGTTGACCCCCACTTCGGTTTTGAATACAACTTCAAGAACGTGGTTGCCGTCCGCGCCGGATATAACGATGTGAAGCAGTTCACCATCGGTGCCGGTGTAAAACTCCCGAAACTCAACATCGACTACTCCTTCGCGCGCTTCAACATGGCCGAGGATGACCGTCTGCCCGATTCGCACCGCATTTCGATCACCCTGACTCTCGAGGAGCCGAAGTTTAAGAGATAGTGTGGAGTGAAGAGTGTAGAGTGTGGAGTTGGGCGTAAATGAGCTTTAAGGAGTTCTATGAGCTTGATGTTTGGAAAGTCGCGAAAGAACTGGCAATCTTGACATATAAGTTGACGGACTCCTTCCCTCCAAAAGAAATTTATGGTATAACCTCCCAAATGAGACGATCTGCGGTCTCAATCCCGTCCAATATCGCCGAAGGTGTAGGACGCTCCACTGCAGCTGAAACCAAGCATTTCCTTACTATTGCCAGAGGTTCTCTTTACGAGCTGGATACACAGATCCGGATTGCTCACGAGATAGGATTCCTCGATTTAAATGGATTTCACTCTATCTCAGAGAAACTCCTTAATACTAAACGCCTCCTGAACGCATTCATCAACTACTTTAGCTCCAAAAAGTAACATACTCCATACTCTACACTCTACACTCTACACTAAAAATAAACCGTTCATCACTAAAACCCGAAAATCCCATCCCACACGGGTAATTTTCGTACAACTATTTTAATCTCTCCGGGTCTAAACCTCTAGAACACAAACAGGAACCGCAACCATATGAGAAGAGCAGCATTACTTTTCTTTGTTTTAATCGCCGCCGGACAGGCTTTTGCCGGTGGAACAAAAGGATCTAAAGAGATCAAGATCTCAAGAATGAATTCACCCGTGGAGGTGGATGGCAAACTGAATGAAGCCGTATGGCAGAACATGCCGGTGCTTGAGTTCTATCAGCGCGACCCCGAGGAGGGAAAGCCTTCAACCCAGAAAACCGCGGTGAAGGTGACATATGACGACGAGGCTTTTTACCTGGGTGCTTACTGCTACGACAGTGAACCCGACTCAATCGTGACCGTTCTGGCAAGGAAAGACCAGTGGGTGCAGTCAGACTATTTCATGGTTTTCCTCGATCCGTACTTCGATAAGAGATCCGGATACTATTTCTACGCCACTCCGAGCGGCTCTGTAGGTGACGGAACCCTTTTCAATTCCGACTGGGATGAAAGTTCATGGAACGGAGTATGGGAAGCCAAAACCCAGCGTGTTGGAGACGGTTGGACCGTTGAAATGCGCATCCCTTTCTCTCAGCTCAGGTTTAACAAACGCCCTGACATGACCTGGGGTATTAACTTCAAACGGAATATTTCGAGAAGAAATGAAGAAACCTACTACATTCTAATCAAAAAGAATGAAAGCGGCTTCGTTTCAAAATTCGCTGAATTGACAGGTTTCGATGAGATTGGTTCAAATACCAATTTCGAGGTGCTGCCTTACATGGTACAGAAAGCACAGTATTTGATCCACGACCAGAACGACCCTTTTTACAAAAGCAGTCAGTATAAAACCACTTTTGGAGCGGATATGAAGTGGGGCATCAACAGTAACCTTACACTTGACATGACTGTTAATCCAGATTTTGGACAGGTGGAAGTGGATCCCGCTGTTCTGAATCTCTCCGCTTATGAAACATTTTACGAGGAGAAGCGCCCCTTCTTCATTGAGGGGTCGAACCTTCTTTCCTTTGGTTACGGCGGATCGAACAACAACTGGGGTTTCAATTGGGGCGGACCCGACATGTTTTACTCAAGAAGAATCGGCAAGGCACCTACCGGTCCGGCAGCCGATGGTGACTTCGTGGATTATCCGACCGAAACACAGATAATCGGCGCCGCAAAACTAACCGGTAAGATCGCCGATGGATGGTCGATCTATGCCCTGGATGCAGTGACCAACTCGATGAACGCCCGTTCGTACACAAACGGTCTGACATCAACAAAGCAGGTTCAACCGCTATCAAATGCAACTGTGTTCAGAACCTTGAAAGAGTTTGATCAGTCACGTTACGGACTCGGATTCATGGGTACATCCATGATCCGGAAGTTTGATGACGGGTCACTACGCGAAAACTTCAGCAGCAATTCATACGCTACAGGAGTTGACGGCTGGATCAACCTTGATTCCGCGAAGATCTATGTGGTGAACGGCTATTTTATCACCTCCGGCGTGAACGGAAGCAAGGAATTTATCAACGATCTTCAGAACAGTTCGATACACTTCTTCCAGAGACCGGATATGAAGACTCAAAGGCTTGACCCCGACGCCACTTCACTTAATGGATGGGCGGGAAGAGTGACCTTCAACAAACAAGAGGGTGAGTTTTACGTTAATGCCGCGATCGGCGCCATTTCACCCGGGTTTAACGTAAACGATCTTGGTTTTGCCGGGAAAACCGATGTGGTGAACGCCCACCTGGTATTGGGAATTCGTAACTACAAGGAAGATTCTTTCTCGCGCTCAAGGAGTATCTACGTTGCTCATTACAGGTCGTTCAATTTCGACGGTGAATCAGAAGGTAACGGCTTATTCACGACGGGGAGCATGAGACTCAAGAATTTCTACTCCCTTAGATACAACTTTGGATATGAGTTTGAGAGACTTAATACCAGACATACCCGTGGCGGTCCATCCGCGAAAATGCCTGCCGGATTCAACGGTGCAGTAGGCTTCTCATCCGATCAGAGCCGTGCCCTGACAGTTGATGGTGATTTCTATTACGGTGGCGACGACCTCGGAAGCAGATACTATAATATTCAGCTTGGTGGCTCATGGAGAGCAAGTGAGGCTCTTAGGCTCACAATCTACCCCGGCTATGAGATGAATTTCGACAAAACCCAGTGGGTGGCAAATGTTGACGATGCCGCTGCAACAAAAACCTACGGCACAAGACACGTGTTCGGATATCTCGATCAGAAAACACTCTTCGCGACCATCCGTCTCGACTATACATTCACCCCGACGATGAGCCTCCAGCTCTTCGCGCAGCCCTTCATTTCGATCGGAAAATATTCGGAATTGAAGGAGCTCGACAGGGAAAAACAGATGGATTATACTGTTTACGGTACAAAAGGGACCTCGATCAGCTACGATGAAGCCAATGGTGAATATGTGATCGACCCCGGTACCGGAAACAGGTTCGCGATCGAGAACCCTGACTTCAACTTTAAGTCGCTCCGCCTGAACATCATCTATCGCTGGGAGTTCCTCCCCGGTTCAACCTTTTTCTTGGTGTGGACTCACGACAGAACAAACTTTGACAATCCGGGTCAGTTCCAGCTCGGCAAGAGCTTCGCCAACCTGATGGAGTCGGAATCGAACAACATCTTCGTGGCAAAGATCACCTACTGGTTCAACGCCGCTAAATTCCTCTAATTTTCTTCACAGGAAGCATAAAAGGATAGAAGGAATAAAAGAAATCCTTCTATTCCTTTTATTCTTCTGTTCTTCCTGTAAAAATCTGAACCAACTTCACCCAACCGTTGTTATAACATTTATTGAGCAAGTTTTATTGCCGTCAATCATTTAGTTATTGCGCAAAGCGTTTAGAATTAAGAACTTGCAAACTGCTTTTTAGAAATTCCGGTAGAGAATGAAGAACCTCAGGTCACTGAAGAAATATTTCGCACGATACAAAGCCGCTTTGATTGGCGGTGTTTTGTTCATTTTGATCTCCAACCTTTTCAGCGTGTATGTCCCCTTGATCATAAAGGACTCACTTAATGATCTGCAGAAGGGGATAATTGAAGAGAAACTCGTGCAGTACGCCCTGCTGATCGTTGGGTCTACCCTAATATCCGGTATCTTCCGTTTCATGATCCGTCAGACGATCATAGTGATCTCCCGTAAAATTGAGTACGACCTCCGTCAAGACTTCTGGGAGCACATCCAGAAACTTTCATACAGGTTCTTCCAGAACCACTCCACCGGAAACCTTATGGCTCATGCCACGAACGATGTCAGCGCGGTCAGAATGTTCATCGGTCCCGCGGTGATGTACTCTATCGACACGTTTATAAGAATGATCATTGTGGTAACCATAATGTCAATGATCAGTTGGGAAGTGACGATGTGGAGTCTGATACCACTTCCGCTTCTTTCATTTCTTGTTTACAAAGTCGGGAAGAAGGTTCACAAGCGGTTTACCCTTATTCAGGAGAAGTTCTCTGATATTACAACAAAAGCGCAGGAAAACTTTTCTGGCATCAGGGTTATCAAATCGTATGTCGCGGAAGAGCGTGAAATAGAAGATTTTGAGCGTTTGAACCGTGAGTACCTCACACGGAACATGAGTCTTGTGAGGGTTCAGGCACTTTTCCAGCCTACACTTTTCCTTCTTACGGGGCTCTCTGTTATAATCGCGATCCTCACGGGCGGTTCGATGGTCATCAATGGCACGCTAATGATAGGTGATGTCACGGCTCTCGTGATGTACCTTGGTATCCTGATCTGGCCCATGATAGCGTTCGGTTGGGTGATCAACATCATTCAGCAGGCTGAAGCCAGCATGGCGAGGCTGAACAAAATACTCGCCGAGAAATATGAGATCGAGGATGTGGCGGATGAGAAGAGCGTTTTGAATCAGGTAAAGGGGGATATTGAGCTCAAAAATGTTTCATTCAGGTACAAGGAAGACCTCCCTTGGGTGTTAAAGAATCTTGATCTTAAGATACCTGCCGGACACTCACTCGCCCTGATGGGTTCGACCGGAAGCGGAAAAACGACTCTGATCAACCTGATACCAAGATTATTTGACGTTACTGAAGGGGAAGTGTTGATCGACGGTGTGAATATAAAGGATATTTCGCTCGGCACACTCAGAACCGCGATCGGATTCGTGCCCCAGGAGGCGTTTCTATTCTCCGACTCGATCAGAAATAACATTACCTACGGAAAACCCGGAATCACAGAGCAGGAAGTGATGCGGAAGGCGGAGATCGCGCAGTTCTCAAAGGATGTGCTGCAATTCCCTGCAGGGTTCGATACCGTGGTAGGTGAGAGAGGTATAACCCTTTCCGGTGGTCAGAAACAGAGGGCAGCCCTCACCCGGGCACTCATAACCGAGCCCAGAATTCTGATACTTGACGATTCATTCTCCGCGGTTGACACCCACACCGAGGAGGATATACTTCAAGGACTTAGAGGTTTTATGAAAGACAGAACCACCATCATGGTGAGCCACAGGGTATCAACAGCCAAGGATGCCGATAAAATTGTGGTACTTGACAAGGGAAGAATTGCCGAGCAGGGCACGCACGAAGAATTGATTGAACTTAACGGGATCTACGCGGGTATCTACAGCAGACAACTGCTCGAACAGGAAATCGAAGAAATATAAGGAGCCGGACAATGTCACAGATAAAGATCGCTTTCTTCGAAATAGACGGAGAAGAGAAAAAGTTTGTAAGACGCAGATTTGATAAGAACTACATACTTGAATTTCATAAAGAACCACTGACCGTAAATAATCGTGACCTCGCCAAAGACGCTGATGTGATCTCGGTGTTCATTTATTCAAAAATGACCGAAGCAGTGATGGGGAGTCTTCCAAAACTTAAACTGATAGCCACCCGCAGCACGGGGTTCAATCATATTAACCTCGACGCGGCTCAAAAAAGGGGAATTTCGGTTTGCAACGTCCCCTACTACGGTGAGAACACTGTGGCGGAACACACTTTCGCCCTTATACTGGCACTTTCGCGCAACCTGCACAGGGCCTATGTCCGCTCGATCCAGGGAAATTTCTCATTGGAAGGGTTGAGGGGGTTTGATCTTAAAGATAAAACCATCGGCATAATTGGCGCGGGCAGTATCGGCACTCACGTAATCAAGATGGCGAAAGGCTTCGGGATGAACATTCTGGTGTTTGATCCGGTGCAGAACCACATCCTCGAGGAGATACTCGAGTTCAAATACGCCTCGCTTGACGAATTGCTGACAAACTCTGATATAATCTCCCTTCACTGTCCGTACAATGAGAACACCCACTATTTGCTAAACATGGACAACATCGGGAAGGTGAAGAAGGGTGCCCTCTTCATCAATACCGCCAGGGCGGGTTTGATAGAACCTTCGGCGCTTTATCACGCGATCGACACCGGGATTTTCAGTGGCGCGGGACTCGATGTTTTCGAAGGTGAAGACCTTGCCGCTGAAGAGAACCAGATGCTCTCGAAAAACGTCTCGCCGGCTGAAATGGAAGCACTTCTTAAAAGAAATATCCTTCTGAGGAAGGAAAACGTAATTATCACCCCTCACATCGCTTTCGACTCGATCGAGGCGGTCGAGAGGATCCTTGATACCACCGTGAACAATATTAAATCGTTCTACGGTGATGAAAAATACTATAAGATCATATAGGAACCGATGGCAGCCAAAGCACACTCAGATGATGAAATATTAGGTAAAGCGTACGACTCCAGGTTGATGAAGAGGCTTCTCGAGTTCGTGAAGCCTTACAAAAAATACGTGGTTCTCGCCATACTCTTGAACGTACTTGTCGCGGGTTTGGGTCCACTCCGCCCGTGGCTGACCAAAGTCGCGATCGACGACAAGATAATGAACAAAGACTATAACGGTCTTATTCTTCTCTCGCTCGGGTTGTTTGGAGCGCTCGCGGTTCAGGCGGTGATCCAGTATGTTTTAACCTATTACACCCAGTTGCTCGGTCAGAAGACGATCCTCGATCTCAGGAGCAGGCTCTTCCGGCACACACAGAAGCTCGCGGTGAGCTTCTTCGACAAGACGCCGATCGGAAGGCTGGTAACCAGGGTTACGAACGATGTCGAGTCGCTTAACGAGCTCTTCACTTCCGGAATTGTCATGGTTTTCAGCGATGTTTTTATCATACTCTGGATTCTCGGATTCATGTTTTTCATCGACTGGGAACTGGCACTGATAACACTTTCAGTGTTGCCGCTTCTAATCTACGGTACATTCCTTTTCAGAAAAAAGGTTCGCGAATCATACCGCGATATCAGGATGTACCTGGCGAGGCTCAACTCTTACATGCAGGAGCATATCACGGGTATGAGTGTTACCCGGCTCTTCAACAAAGAGAACGAGGAAGCCAAAACATTCGCGAAGATCAACGGTGATCACAGGGATGAGAACATCAGATCTGTGTTCTATTACGCGGTGTTCTTCCCTGGGGTAGAGTTGATCTCAGCTGCGGCAATCGCCTTGATAATCTGGTATGGCGGAGGTGAAGTGCTGCAGAAGCACATCTCACTCGGCGTGCTTTTTGCTTTTATTCAGTACACCGAAATGTTTTTCAGACCGATCAGGGATCTCTCTGACAAATACAATATCATGCAAACGGCGATGGCATCATCAGAGAGAATATTCTCGCTGCTGGATGATCAGACCATGATCCAAAATCCCGCAAACCCCAAACCGCTTAAAGAAGTAAAAGGGAAAATAGAATTTGACAATGTCTCTTTCGCGTACAACGATAACGACTATGTCCTTAAAAACATCTCCTTCTCCATAGATCCCGGTGACACGGTTGCTATCGTGGGTGCCACGGGTGCCGGAAAAACCAGCATTATAAATATTCTTACCCGTTTTTACGATATCAACAAGGGAAGTATCAGGGTTGACGGGGTGGATATCCGGGAAGTTGACAAAAGGGATCTCCGCAAAAGAATATCGATAGTGTTGCAGGATGTTTTCCTTTTCTACGGTACTATCAAGTCGAACATCGGCATGAATGATCCTGAGATAACCGATGAGATTATTGAAGCATCCTCCCGCCATGTTGGCGCGCACAGGTTTATTGAGAAACTCCCCGGCAGGTATGACGAGCCTGTAAAAGAGAGGGGTGCCACACTTTCAGTGGGCCAAAAGCAGCTTGTTTCTTTTGCCCGGGCTTTGGCACATGATCCTCAGATTCTTATACTTGACGAGGCAACCTCGAGCGTGGATACTGAAACCGAGAAAATGATACAGGCCGCCATAGACACACTTCTTGAAGGAAGAACGGCGATAGTTATAGCGCACAGGCTTTCAACCATTAGAAATGCCGACAAGATCATAGTTATGCACAAAGGTGAGATCAAAGAGATGGGTACGCACGAAGAGCTTCTCGAGAAGAGAGGGTTATACTTCAAGCTGTATCAGCTTCAGTACAAAGATCAGGAGATCGCCGCCTAAAATATTCAATAATGCCGCGATAAACCTCTTTTATCGCGGCATTTCCCCCTTTCCGCTTCTTTTCTTCTCTCCCAAGTATTATATTACAGCAGATCAATAAAATTTATATACATACGGAGATACAATTAACATGTCGCAAACCCCTTTTATGACCCTCGAGCGGTACATTATCGAGCAGGAGCGGAAGCACCCTGAGGCAACCGGAGCCCTTTCGAGGATACTCTCAGACCTTTCGATAGCCGCTAAAATAATTTCAAGAGAAGTGAACAAAGCCGGACTCGTTGAGATACTCGGCTTTACCGGTGATACCAATGTTCATGGCGAATCGGTTAAAAAGCTCGATATTTACGCCCACGATATGCTCTTCAAGGCGATGGATCATGGTGGCCAGCTCTGCATTATGGCATCGGAAGAGGAAGAAGACATCATTCATATCCCACACCACTTCGAAATAGGGAAGTACGTGCTTCTATTCGATCCCCTTGACGGATCATCGAATATCGACGTGAATGTGAACATCGGAACCATATTCAGCATCTATAAAAGAGTTTCTGAAGGAGACGGGCCAGGTACACTCGACGACTGCCTCCAAAGGGGCGTTGAGCAGGTTGCCGCGGGTTACGTGATATACGGTTCTTCAACGATGCTGGTTTACACCGTTGGTGAAGGGGTGCACGGATTCACTCTTGATCCCTCGATCGGAGAGTTCATCCTCTCCCATCCCGATATGCGGATCCCCGAAAAAGGGAAGATATACAGCATTAACGAAGGAAATTACAAGTACTGGCACCCCGGACTAAAGAAATATATCAAATGGCTTCAGGAAGAGGAAAAAGAAACGGGCAGACCCTACTCGACCCGGTATATCGGTTCGATGGTCGCGGATGTTCACAGAACACTTCTGTATGGCGGTATATTTATGTATCCTGCCGACAGCAGAAACCCGAAAGGGAAATTAAGGCTGATGTACGAGTGCAATCCGATGTCGATGATCATTGAGGCCGCCGGAGGCAAGAGTATTGATGGTTACAGCAGGGTGTTGGAGAAAAAACCACAGTCGCTGCATGAAAGGTGCCCGATCTTCATCGGCAGCCCATACGATGTCGATAAAGTCGCGAAATTCATAGCAGACACAGACGCGGAGCTGGAGAAGACGATTTAAGAGAAGTGTGAACTGTGAGCTATGAACTGTGAAGTTTTTGTGTGAGGTATGATCCGCCTTTGGCGGTATGAAGTATGAGGTATGAACGATTCATACATCATACTTCATACATCATACAATTTTACTTCAGCCTTCACTCCGCCGCAGGCGGATCACACTTTAACCGTTTTCAGTTTCTCGGCGATCAGCGCGGCGAGGTTCTCCCTGGTGATGCCCTGGATGGTGAATTTGCCGTTAAGAAGCATCACTGAAGGTTCATCACCCTGTTTATTAACATACTTGAAGAGAACGTATCCGAGGCGGTGTCTGTCGTTTGCCACGGGGAGATAGTCTTTCAACTCTTCTGCAATGTTGTAAACCTGTTTTTCGAGTGAATCAGCCGGGAATTCAAGTGTTTTTGGTCCGGGAAGTGTAGTCATATTCTTTTTCCGTCTAAAATTTTATAATCTCTTCTTCTAAAATAATAAAATTTCTAATAAAGAGACGCGTTACCCGTTTCCCGTTGTGCGCCTACCCCTTTGGGTAGCGAGTGGTGAGTAGTGAGTAGTGAGATTTCGTTGAGCTCTTGCCCCAGTGGGTTTGTCCGTAGCGAGTAGTGAGTAGCGAGTAGCGAGGTTTCATACATCAAACTTCAAACCTCATACAAAAACTTCACACCTCACACGTCACTCCGCCGCGGGCGGATCAAACTTCAAACAAAAACTTCACACTCCACACTCCACACTCTAAACTCCACACTATATTTATTATTTCCTAAAAGTCTTATTAGTCCATTGTTTTACCATCGTATAATTTAGAGAGTAAAATAATTTAAATATTGAAATGATAGACGATACAGCAAAAAGATTTGCGGACCTCACCTGCATGCTCTCGAGGGAGTGTGGAAGAAAAGAAGAATTTTTTGCCCGGTGTTACAACCTCACACCGGCAGAGCTCAGAATGCTGATGCTCTTTGGCGACAGGCAATTTATCGCGATCAAGGAACTCGCGAACATGATGGGACTCACCCCCGGAAGAATAACTCACATTCTGACTTCACTTGAAGAGAAGAAACTCGTTCAACGCAAGCAAGACGCGGTCGACAAAAGAAGTTTCAATGTTTACCTGACAGGTCAGAGCAGGCCGTACATTAACAACATAAATTCGGGGCATGTTTTAGTCCATAAAGAGATATTCGACACCCTCGACCATGACACACAGGAGAATGTGATAAATGTGATGGAGTCGCTCATCAAAGCGATGCAGAACTGGGTTCTTCAGGAATCCGAGCGCGAAGTTAACGTCTGAGCTTAGAAGAAGCTTCCCGATCCGGCGAAGTCCTCGTCAAAAACCAGGATATGGCTCTTCCACGGAGGAAGATCGATATATAAGCCCTTCCCGGTCAGCTCGGTCACTGCTCTGATGTAGATATTATCGTTCATTACATCGTTGAAGAGCACCGTGTCATCGGAAGTCGTAAAACTGAACTTCAGAAAGCACTGTGAAGTTACAGACGAATAATTCACCACAACAATTATGTTGCGTGCCGCGAGCTTCCACTTCCAGGCCAGCAGGTTGCTGTTGGTGTGGTTGTCATCCCAGGCTTTATGCGCGAAAAGGAGTTCCCAGGCGCCATCCCTGAACGCGCGGTCGAGCGTGATGGCAAGCAATTTCTCATAGAACTTTTCAATTTTCTGATGAGGCGACTCTTTTGCCTCCCTGCCGAGTTGCATCACCTGTTTCAGCTTTCGCCCTTCCCATTGTCCTTCCTGGTAGAGCATCAGACCTGGAATTGTCGCGGCGATCGTGGCGGCTGCCATCGATTTATCGTGACCAAAAACGTGGAGCGCTCTCTCTTCCTCGTACTTCTCTATATATCGTATCGATTTTTGCTGAACTGTCAGGTCGGCAGTCAGGTGCCCCCTGATTTCGGTAGGTCCGTTCTTGGCGAGGTGATCGTAGAGCATCTTGTCGGATGTGTAATCGAAACCAAGTTTTTGGAGGTCTCGCTCGAGCCCCCAGTAAGTTTCGGCGATAAATATGAATCCCGGATCAAAAGATTTAATCTCGTTTATGGCTGCCGACCAGAATTCGCCTCCGCTTTCAGGAAATTTTGATTGATCCGCGGCTCCGCTCCAGGTGTTCCCAAAGACGTTGTTAAGCACCAGCATGGCCATCGCGCACCTTACCCCGTCGCAGAGGCGGCTGATCTCCTGAAGAGTGCCTGCCATGTAGTCACGGGTAAGGGGGTGGAAATAGTTTAGTTGAACGGTGTCACGCCAGGCGGGGAAGAAGGGATCCCTTCCGTGAGCGAAGTGGAGCCCGGGATGATCAGGAACCGTGAAGTAGGTGTACGGTTCACTTTCCCACGCTTCCCGGTCGACTTGAAGGAATATCTCCGGGTTCTCACGGAGCACCCTGCTTGTTGAGCCGAAGTGGTTTGGTACAAAATCGAGGATGAGAGCCATGCCCAGCGAGTTCAGTTCTTTCTTCAGATTCAGCAGATCTGCTTCGGTGCCGAGAGACGGGTTGACCGTATATTCGCAGATCGCGTAAGGCGAACCGATCACATCCGCTTTTGTCCAGTCTTTCAGCCCGGCATTATACTGCTTGATAAGTTCGGGCGTAAAACACCCTTCATCCAGGTTATCCGTACAGGTTTTCCAGATGCCGAGAAGCCAGATGAAATCGATCCCTTTTTTCTTCAGTTCAAGCCATACCGAACCGGGGATGTCTTTTAATTTAGCGTTTTTCCCGAATCTTTTTATCCAGACCCGGGTATTTATTTCGTAAAGTTTTGGATTGTTCAACATATAACTACCCATTCTTTCTTAAATTTGGGCATTCGATCGATTATTTTGATAAACCCTTAAATCTCACCGTTAAACCTACAAAACTTTTTGGTGAAAGGAAAACGAAAATGAAGCTCGCAACCCTCTGCTACGTCAAGGATGTGGAAAATCATGCAACACTGATGATGCACAGGATCAAGAAAGAGAACGACATGCACGAAGGGAAGTGGAATGGCCTCGGTGGAAAGTTCGAGCCGGGCGAATCCCCCGAAGAGTGCGTCATCAGGGAAGTGCTGGAAGAGTCTGGCCTGCAGATCACCAATCCAAAACTTGAAGGCTTCATCACTTTCCCCGCGTTCGATAACGTGGAAGACTGGTATGTTTTCGTTTACACTGCTTATGAGTTTACCGGAGAGCTCATTGAATCAAATGAAGGCGAACTTCACTGGATATCCGATGAAAAACTTCTCGATCTCCACCTTTGGGAAGGAGACACCATCTTCATGCGCTGGCTCGGCTCAGGCAAGATATTCTCTGCCAAATTCGAGTATGACAAAGGAGAGTTCACCGGGCACTCGGTGGTGTTTTATTGATATCCACCTTGCAAAGCTTTTCATTAGTAATGAACAAAAGTTTTCATTAGTAATGAAAAGGGTAGCTAACTAATTATAATGAAATAAGTTACAGGGTAAAGGTTCTCAGGTTCTGAAGTTCTCAGGTTCTCTAGTTCTTAATTTTACCAACCAAATATTCCCTTGTATATTACCTCTATTTTACTGAAATTTAAAGTCCCTTTCAATCATAATCGAGTAACAAAATGTTTTTCGCTTCAGTGGTAAGAAATACCCTCGCTCTCTGCCTTGTGGCAGTTTTTGCCCTCTCCGCGCAACAGGTACCGCAGAGAGTTATTTCCAAAGGAAATGTTGACTATCTTTCAAACGAGCTGATAATCAAATTCAGATTTCAGCAGCCAACGGATGCCGCGGGAAGTGTCACCCCGTTGGCCTCGATCGCCGAAAGGCTCGAGTTCCTCCAGGTAAAAAAGGCAAAAACCCTCTTACCCGTTAAAGCCATGAAGGCAACCACTTCGGGACTCGACAGAATCGTTTCGGTCACCTATGCTGCCGATATCGACCCCGTTTATGCCGCGACAAAACTCGCGAAAGTTTCAGAGATTGAATGGATCGAGCCGAGATACGTTTATAAATCAACTTTTGTGACCAACGACCCGTTATACAACCAGCAGTGGTACCTCCCCAAGATTAAAGCACCTGAAGCATGGGACATAAATCAAGGTTCACCCAATATAGTTGTGGGTATTGATGATACAGGCGTCGACTGGGATCACCCCGACCTCTCCGGAAACATCTGGATAAACGCTGATGAAATTGAAAACAACGGAATTGATGACGATAACAACGGCTACATCGATGATTACCGCGGATGGGACTTCGGCGGAGCGACCGGTACCCCCGATAATAACCCGATGGAAGATGCCCCCGACCACGGCACCCACGTTGCCGGTTGCGTGAGCGCTTCAACCAATAACGGCGTTGGTGTTGCCGGTATCGGTTTCAGCACGAAAGTAATGGCTGTAAAAACTTCGAGAAACGACCAGCGCGATCCCTCTTCTGGCTCGCCGTACATCGTTTACGGCTACGAGGGGCTTATGTACGCGGCCCAGAATGGCGCGAAAGTCATTAACTGCAGTTGGGGCGGTGGCGGATACTCCCTCCTCGGTCAGAACATAATTGACGAAGTGACAGCTATGGGCACCGTAATTGTAGCCGCGGCAGGCAATGAGTCAAGCCGTGACAAGTATTACCCCTCTGCATATAACAACGTTCTTTCTGTGGCTGCAACCACGAATTCTGATGCCCGTTCGTCATTTTCGAACTACGGTTACTCTGTTGATGTCGCTTCACCGGGAAGTGGCATTTATAACACCTGGCAGAACAACACTTATGCCAGCCTCAGCGGCACTTCGATGGCTTCGCCTATCACGGCGGGACTTGTAGCCCTCACGATGGCGCAGTTCCCGAATTTAACGCCACTTCAGGCTGCTGAAAAAGTGCGCGTGTCGGCTGATAATATAGACAATTTGAATCCCTCGTTCGTCCAGCTCCTCGGAAAGGGGAGGATCAACGCCTTAAGGGCGCTCCAAACCAACGATTTCACCTCGGTCAGAACTGTTGAAGCTGTATTCTCAGATGCCGTTACCGGAAACAACGATGGTATCTTCCAGCCGGGCGAGACCATCTCGGTTATGGTGAAATTCAAAAACTGGCTTAACCCCACTTCAAACCTCAGCGTGACTTTGGTGAGCAAGACCTCCAACGCGACTGTAGGCGGCAATGCAACCGTGAATTTTGGAGCAAAGGCCACCGGTGAGGTATTCGATAATTCAAGCAGCCAGTTCCAGTTCACAATTTCACCGACAGTGCCGGAGAATGCCGACCTCGCTTTCGTGCTTTCTTACAGCGACGGAACTTACAGCGACTTTGAGTGGATAAACACCACCGGCAACCCCACCTACGCCACTACAATGGGCAACATGGTCGCCGTTACTGTAACCAGTACGGGCAACCTCGGATATGCCGACTACCCAAACAACACCAAAGGTCTTGGCTTCAAATTTGATGGCGGTAACAGCATGCTGTTTGAAGGCGGACTGATGCTTTCAACCGCGGCTAACCAGATCATCAACTCGGCCAGGGGCGCGTCACAAAACGTTCAGGATAAAGACTTCCAGAGTGAGGTACCTTTCTCACTCAAGATCCCCGGCGTGAAAGCCGATGTTGAGGGTTATGGCGTGTTCAACGACAACCTCGCGGGTGGTTCGAAGCTTGGGTTACAGATCAAACAGAGATCATACAATTATTCAGCGACTGCTGATGAGAATTTCGCGATTATCAGATATACTATCAAAAACACCTCCAACAGCGCGGTTAGCGGGCTTTATGCCGGTCTCTATTTCGACTGGGATCTTATCGACGGCTCCGGTGACCGCACCGAGTGGAATGCCGCGGGCAACTACGGCAAGGTATGGAACAACAACACCTCGTTCACAACCAGAGTGGGCACCGCCCTCATCAGTGGTACAAACTACAGTTTCAAACCGATCGCCAACGACGGCTCTGCGGGAGGAATTAACGTTTACGATGGTTTCACCGATGCCGAAAAGTGGACAACACTCTCATCGGGTGTAGTAACCGGACAGATAGGCGCGGGTGATATCTCACACGTTATCGGTGGCGGACCGTACAACATCGCCGCCGGCGACAGTATCGAAGTGGCGTTTGCCCTTGCTGCTGCCAACACCGACGCTGATCTCGATCAGGCGATATCAAATGCCCGTGGCAAGTGGACAGGTATCACCTCACTTAAGGATCTTGGAAACGAACTCCCCGGTTCATTCGCCCTCGAGCAGAACTTTCCGAATCCGTTCAATCCTGAGACCGTTGTACGTTACGCGTTGCCCGCACCGGGTAATGTAGTGTTAACCGTTTACAATTCACTCGGTCAGAAGGTAATGACCCTCGTGAACGGAGCACAGGAAGCCGGTAACCATCAGGTTTCTTTCAACGCGGCAAACCTCCCCAGCGGCCTCTACTTCTACAAACTGGAGTCGGGCACATATTCCGCCGTGAAGAAAATGATGCTTTTGAAGTAGCGGGAAATGAATTATTTAAGTGTTGTTTTTGTTAAACTTGGATATTGATAACTAAAAAAAGAAGATTATGATTGGAGTATTAAAGATCATACACGTGGTGAGCGCCGGTTTGTGGCTCTCGCTGCTGATTTACGGTTTTATTTTAAGGGGTAGAATGGCGCAATCCAAAGGCACGTCTGAGGAAAAAGGCTTGATCCTCACATGGATAAGCTCGATGAACATCCTCGGGATAGTGGGCTCGATGGGCGTGTTGCTCACGGGTCTTTACCTTACGATCGCGATGGACTATGGTTTCTTCAAGTTCGCGAGCGGTGGTAACCACTGGCTCTACACAAAACAGTTTGTAATGGTGATCATCCTCATCCTTATTGGCGCGGTGATGATCCCGACAGCGAAGAAGATCAAAGGTCTTCTTCTGCCCGACCTAAAGTCAGACCGCCCACTCGGTGAAGACGCCTACGCGCTTCTTGGCAAGCTAAAAAGAGTTGATCTGAGCATGAGCGTGCTCGTCATTCTTAACATTTTAATGGCGTTCTCGAGATATTTCATAAAGTAATTGATGCAGAAAATTGCCGTTCTGGGCTCCTCCGGTTCGATCGGAGTAAACACGCTTGAAGTGGTGCGCCACCTCAGCGACCGGTTCAAAGTAACAGCCCTCAGTGTTAACAGCAGGATCGATATCCTGGAAGCACAGATCGCTGAGTTCAAACCCGAAGCAGTCTGCGTGGTAGATCACGACGCGGCGGCACTTCTTAAATCGAAGATTGATCCGAAGATCCGTGTTCTTTCAGGTGAAGAGGGGTTGATAACCCTCGCCGCTGAAACAGAATATGATGTTTTTGTAGGCGCCATGGTCGGATTCTCCGGACTCGCGCCAACCATTGAAGCGATCAAAAAAGGGAAGCGGATTGCGCTTGCCAACAAGGAAACCCTTGTGGTAGCCGGCGAGCTGATAAAGGAGCTTTGTGCCGAATATGACGCGGAGATGATTCCCGTTGATTCGGAACATTCCGCCATTTTCCAGTGCCTCATCGGTGAACACGTGCGCGAGATAAGCCGCATTATCCTCACCGCTTCGGGCGGACCATTCTTTAAGTTCACGAAGGCGGAGCTTGACGGAGTAACCGTTGAGCAGGCTTTGAAGCACCCGACCTGGAAGATGGGCTCGAAGATCACGATCGATTCGGCCACTCTTATGAACAAGGGGCTTGAGCTGATTGAAGCCCGGTGGCTTTTCAATCTTAAAGCCGACAAGCTTGACGTGGTGATACACCCACAATCAGTCATCCACTCGATGATCGAGTTCAACGACGGCTCGGTTAAAGCCCAGCTGAGCGTGCCCGACATGAAACTTCCGATACAGTACGCCCTCACTTACCCCGAAAGGATTGAGGCAGCCTGGGTGAAAAACAACTTCCCCGCGATAGGTACTTTGAATTTCTTTGAACCTGACTGTGAGAAGTTTGAGTGCCTGGGCATTGCTTACGACGCTCTTGACGTGGGAGGCACCGCTCCCTGCATAGCCAACGCGGCAAATGAAGTGGCGGTACAGAAGTTCCTGAACAGGGAGATCGGCTTCACCGGCATCCCCAAACTTATCCGCAAGTGCCTCGACGGGGTGCAGAACCACAAGGTCGCCGACCTTCCCACAGTTTTTGAAACAGACAGAAAAACCAGGGAATACGCCCTGACTTTACATTAAAGGAGTAAACTATTTAATGCAAGAGATCATTTATTTTATAATCACAATCGCGATGCTCGTTTTTGTGCACGAACTTGGCCACTTCATTGCTGCCAAACTTACAGGAATGCGCACCGAGGCATTCGCGATCGGATTCGGCAAAAGGGTTATTGGTTGGAGCAAGCCGAGAGGTTTCTCGTTCGGACCACTTCCTGAAGATGTGGACCTTGGAGACTACACCGACTACCGGCTCTGCTGGCTCCCGCTCGGCGGATACGTAAAGATCTCCGGTATGGTCGATGAGAGCATGGAATCGGAATTCGCTGAAAGCGAGCCGAAACCGTACGAATTCCGCTCGAAATCGGCACCGGCGAAGATCTTCGTGATCCTCGGCGGTATCATTATGAACCTTCTTCTCGCCCTGGTGATCTTTTGGATAATGAACATCACGATGGGAAAACAGCTGATTGAAATACGCGGTTTTCAATACATCCCGACACATTCATTTGCTGAAAAACATGGCTTTATGGCGGGTGACTCGATCTTCGCCATCAACGGTAAGCAGATAAAATACCTCAACGAGATCAGTGAAGAGATATTGATCCACAGCGCCGGCAAAGACATAACAATTGATTTCAGTAGAAATGGCGAGAAAAAGAGCGTTACTGTTGACAAAAAAGATGTACCGAAAGATGAAGCAACAGGTCCGCTTTTCCCTGTGGTAGATAAATCCAATCCGTTTGTTGAAGCTCTTGCTCCTGAATCACCCGCAAAAACGGCCGGATTAAAGCCAAAGGACAAGATTCTCTCGTTAAATGGCTCGCCGGTGGTTTCCGTTACAAATGTAATTGATCTGATAGGCAATTCAGGCGGCAAGGAAGTTGATTTCAGGGTTCTGCGTGGCAAAGACACGCTCGCCGTGGCTGTTGTTCCGAAAAAGGATGAAGCCGGGCAGTACAAAGTCGGTATCCAGCTTAACGGTACCACTGATACCACCATGTTCGACGTGTATGAATATGGATTCTTTGAAGCGGGTTCCAAGAGTTTTGGCCAGATCGGATCTGTAACGGTGCTTACGTTCCAGATGCTTGGCAAAGTTATCACCGGCGATATCGCTTTTGGAAAGGCTTTCGGTGGACCTGTTAAAATCGCTCAGATAGCCGCTGATTCTGCCGATAAAGGTGCTGCTGGCTTCTTCTACTTCATCGCGATGCTTTCACTTTCGCTCGCGATCTTTAACTTCTTCCCGATCCCCGTACTCGATGGCGGTCACCTCGTTTTCATCCTGATCGAATCAGCCATCCGCAAAGAGATCCCCGTAAAGATCAAGATGCGCATCATGAACACCGGCATGGCCCTGCTTATTGGCCTTATGGTGTTTGTGTTGTATAATGATATTTTTGGTATGTAAGATTAAGTGTTAAGTGTTAAGTGTTAGGTGTTAATATCTTACTTGGCATTGGTGATTAAAAAAAGCCGGGTCGCGTGATCCGGCTTTTTATTTTAAATGGAGTGTTCAGTTTTGCCCGAAACCTACGGATACCCGAAGCAAATAACACCTAACACCTAATACCTAACCCTTCAAAAAGGGTGATACGCCGTCCCTGAACCGACCCAGGTTTTGTTTTTGTTGAAGTCAACTCCCATCATCTTTCCTTTTGAGAAGCGCGTCAGGTTGTTAACCAGAACGGGTTTTTCGTTCCAGAGGTACATCATCCTTATTTCGCATTTTGAGTGGCCTTCGGGGGTATCAACCAGCGGGGCGTACTCTATCTTGCGTTGCAGGATGTAATTATGGCGGTCGGTTTTTGAGTCAAGAAGTTCTTTTGTAACCTCCACTTCAACGCCGAGACCGGCGAAAGAGAACAGGGGTTTCAGCACGAAATTCTCGAGATCGGCGGGGTACTCCGTCAGATCAGAGAGGAAGTGGCACTCGGGTACATGCTCTGTTTTCAGATATGGCAGCGAATATTTGCTGATGAGGAAGAACCAGTCAGGGTGCCCGACCCAGTGGACGTCGAGGTCATCCTGGAATGAGAACGAGGCTTTCACATCCTTCCTGAAAAGCTCATCATATATCACGCGGTTGTAGATGCGCTCAATCTGTACCTCGCGGCCCCTATCAACATAATAAAGCTTCCTGCCCCGTTTGATCACATCGGTTATACAAACCGGCTTTACATCAGTAAGTTGTTGAGTGACAACGAAATCTATCAAGGTTTTCTGTTTGTCGGGTTCGATTTCCAGCAAAATAACATTTTCGGGGTTTGAATCGCCGAGGATGGTTTTTTTCAGTAGTTCGACATACGAATCACGGTCGTGACCGCTATAATACGCGGTGTAGTTTTCCGGTACAGGGAAGTGGCGGCGGAAGACATCATCATAGTAAACCTGAAATCCGTACAGTGAAGGGAAACCCTGAAGCTCGATCAGCCGGGGAGTGAATCCGCCCTTGCCGTCGGTGCAGATGGCAAAATCGATCTGCAGGAAGACGGGGTGATCCGCGCGGTTTGGCACGGCAAGCCCTTCCGGAATTGATGCTTCGGCGTATTTTCTGTAATCAGGGGTGTCGAGCTGTTTAATTATCTCATCGCATGCCACCTGCAATTCCTCCGTCAGTTCCTTCGAAAGGAAGAGGGGAGTCTCGCAGATACGGAATTCAAGCTTCACCCCCGTGGAGGTGTTCAGGTCATCAACAAATGCCTGATACTTCGCTTCCGTAAATTCACTGTTGTATTTTTTTCGTATTTCGTTTACCATTTATCGTTGTCCGTTGCCCATTGCGCGTTACCCGTTGAAAGTGTTTGGTGTTTGGTGTTTGGTGTTTGGTGTTTGGTGTTTGGTGTTTGGTATCGCCAAATCCTAAATCCCAAACCCCAAACCCTAAAAACTCCATACTCCACACTAAAGAGAGAGTCCTTTATGAGTTTCATCAATTATATAGTCCATCACATTCTTGAGGTCGTAGGATTGCTCCCAGACGGCGAGCTGACGGTCGGCGCCGGTGCCCATCTCGAGTATCTTGTGGACGTAATTGATCTCCTCGCGGCTCTCGAGTTCATCCACCACATCGTCAACGAACTCGAGGAGTTCGTGTATAAGATCGGTGGTTGGCACTTCCTCACGTTTTCCGAAGTCGATAAGCTTGCCTGAGATGCCGTAGCGGGAGGCGCGGAACTTGTTCTCGGAGATGAGGGCGCGTCTGTAGAGACGGAAGCCGAGGTTCTGGCGGATAAGTTTGTAAAGTTTTACAACCACTGCCTGCATCAGCGCGGTGAGGGCGATAGTTTCATCGGCGCGCATGGGGATGTCGCAGATACGGAACTCGATCGTCGGGAAGAACGGGTGAAGACGGATGTCCCACCATATCTTTTTCGCGTTGTCGATGCAGTTGGTCTTGATCAGCAAGTTTACGTAATTATCATATTCACCGATCGACATGAAATAGTCGGGGATACCCGTACGCGGGAAACGGTCGAAAACCTTCACTCGGTACGATCTGAACCCGGTGTTCCTTCCCACCCAGAAGGGTGAGTTGGTTGAGAGGGCAAAGATGTGGGGCAGGAAGTAGCGAGCCGCATTCATGATATGGATGGCCGTTTCGCGGTCTTCAACTCCCACGTGGACGTGTAGCCCGAATATCAGGTTCGCCCGTGCCACGAGCTGCATATCGTCAACCACCTGTTTGTAGCGTGGGTGGTCGGTGATACGCTGGTCCTTCCAGTGTGAAAAGGGATGCGTGCCCGCGGCGGCAATTCTAAGATCATTCTTAAGCGCGAGTTTCGCGAGTTCGCTCCTCAGGCGGAAGACCTCAGATCTTGCTTCCTTAACGTTTTTGCACACGCCGGTACCGGTTTCAACCACCGACTGGTGCATTTCCGGCTTCAGATATTCCTTAAGAATAAGTTCGCCGTCTTCGAAGATCTCCTGTATGTGAGACTTTAACTCCCGTGTAACGGGATCTACTATCTGGAATTCCTCCTCGACTCCGAGGGTGAAAGTTGGACTACTTGACATATTGCCTCACTTGATTATATTTCCCTGGGCTGATTCCTGAACGAAATTTCCCCATACCGTATTAAATTTGCCCGGTTTCCACGCTTTGGCGCGCCTTATCGCCATTTTGGCAGCGGTTTCAACCACCCACTCGAAATTTTCTTCACCAACCGAATAAACATCCGCGTCGGGCGCGGGGTTTCCAAAGTCGATAGCATAAGGAACGCCGTCACGAACCGCGAACTCAACTGTGTTGAAATCGTAGCCGAGCGCGTGATTCAGTTTCAGCACGTCACTTTTGATCCTGTCAAGAAGTGCCTTGCCGTGTTTCAGTTTTTCACGGACGTAGCGGAGGTGGTGCGGCTGTTTCGGGTCGTAAGCCATAATGCGGACGTCTTTCCGGTCGATGCAGTAGCAGCGGAAATAGTCGGTGAACTGAATTTCTTCCTGCAGCATCATCACGAGCTGGCCTGTTTCGTTGTAGGCTTTGAAGAAGTGTTCCCGGTCTTCGAGGCGGTAAACGTTTTTCCATCCGCCACCGGCGAAAGGCTTGAAGAAGGCAGGAAAGCCGACATAGTTGAATATCGAGTCCCAGTCGAGGGGATATTTTAAATTTCTGAATGATTTTGTAGTAGTATCTGTCGGATGAACATTCGACGGAAGGATCACAGTGTTTGGTACCGCGACACCGACCGCGAGAGCGAGGGCATTATTAAAAAACTTGTCATCCGCGCTCCACCAGAAGGGGTTATTGATCACGGAAGTGCCGGCAATTGCCTCGTTCTTCAGATAAGCACGGTAGAAGGGGACATCCTGTGAAATCCTGTCAATTATCACGGCGTAACCACCGGGCACACCCTGCTGAACCTTGTCGATCTGAACATACTCAGCAACAATATCCTTCTCTTTTTTCGAGTTGATCCTCTCCACAAACGCAGGTGGGAAGGTCTCCTCCATACCGAAGAGTATTCCAATTTTTTTCATAACAGTTCCGTGAATTTAGTTTCTCAATCTTATTAAATAGTCAAAAGGGGGTTCTTGATGAAAGCGAATTGATCAATATTCAATTTACGAAATTTTTCTGAAATAATATAGTGTAGAGGAGAGGAAGCTAAGAAGTCCATTGTATTTGGTTAGCCGCCGCCAAGGGATTGGGGTTTGGTCAACCGCTGACAGGGTTTGGGTTTTGAATTCACCACAAAGATACGAAGTCACAAAGGCTTAAATTTTTTCTTCGTGCCTTGGTGCCTTTGTGGTTAACAACATCCCATGTGTCCCCAGCCTGAAATTCGTGTAATCCGCACCCCTCTAAATCTTCTAATCCTCAGCCCTCTGCCTTCGTCTGCTCCCTCATGCTTTCCCGGCGGGCATGGGCTTCCTCGAAGGTCTCGAATTTTTTGATCACTACCTCTTCCCTTTCAAAATCTCATTCGCAAGCGCTTTGGCGCCATAAAGATCGGAGATGGCTTCGATCATGCCTTGGGAGTGGACGGCGATGGCGCGGTTGGCTTCGTCGGTGTAGATGAAGTCGGCGGTGAGCGACTCGATGTTGCCGTCGAATACGAGTCCGACGATCTTCCCTTCCTTGTTGATCATTGGTGAACCGGAGTTTCCGCCGATGATATCATTGGTGGTGATAAAGTTCAACGGGGTTGAAAGATCAAATTCTTTCGGGAGGTTCTCCCAGATCGCGGGAAGGTTGAACGGGAACCGTTTGTTGAATGAGTAATATCTGTCGAGCACACCATAAAAAGTGGTTTTTACGGGGGCGGTGGTACCGTTGTAGTTGTAACCTTTTACCACACCATCGTTTATTCTGAGGGTGAAAGTGGCATCGGGTGGGATCGATTCGCCATAAACCTTGAAGAGAGCCTCACCGAGGAGGGCGTTGTTCACTTGGTCGCGGGCAAGCACTTCCTTGTTGATCTTGCCGTATTCCATCAATTTCTTTTTTGCCGTGAGGATGAACTTGATCAATGGATCATCAGATTTCAGCACGTCATCGGCACTTCCCATAAGAAGTTTGTCGCGATATGCCTTATCAGTCAGTTTCGTGTTGGCGAGTAGGTGCTCAAGCGCGTCTTTTCCTGTTTTGTTTCCGAACATCATCTGCATCAATTCGGTGTTAGCCGAGAGGTTGCGGATGATCAGATCCACCTGCACCTGGAGGTATCTGCGCTGGGTTTCTTTGTCAAGAGTTGAAGGGAAGAAAGTGTTGGCGATTGAATCAAGCTTTGCTTCGCTGTATCTGTCGGGCGACTGTTTTTTTGTTTCGGCAATGGTAACGAGTGTTGAAGCAACACGCATCAGCTCGGGTGAATAGCGGCGGTTGAAGTTGTATCCGAAAAGCTCGCGGGCGATTGGTTTCAGCTTCTCGCGTCCTTCGGCGACTTCGTCCCAAATGTGGCCGTATTTCGCTTTAAGCGCGGGATCTGCCATCACGGCTGCTTTAAATTTCTTTTCAAAATCTTTTTTGCGTGCCATCAGGTACGGATCCTGCAAGCCTTTGTAGATGCCGTCATAAACCTTAAGGCCGTTACCGATCGAGTAGAGCTCGGCGATCAGTTTGTAATTTTCGGTGTTGCCGTTAAGCACCTGATCTTCAATGATCGAGTAGAGATCTTTCAGCCATTCAACGACGGGGAGGTTGAGGTAGTCGCGTTCAAATTCCATCTGCGCGATGGTGTTGATCCTCGAAGTGCTGCCGGGGTTACCTACAACAAATGTTACTTCGCCTTCTTCGGCACCTTTTTCACTCCAGGCGAACCAGTCTTGGGTCTTTACAGGTTTTCCGTTCTCATAAGCGCGGAAGAACATGCAATCGAGACCGTAACGGGGGAAAGTGAAGTTATCGTAGTCGCCGCCGAGTTTGGCGGTTCTAAGATCGGGCGCGAACACAAGCCGCACATCAGTATATTTTTTGTAACCGTAGAGTGAGTTCCTTCCTCCGTTGTAAAGGGGAACCACCTGAAACTCGAGTTCCGGGTTCTTTTCTCCAGCTTCGCGTATCAATTCTTCCGACTTCGCCTTCTTTATCTCTATCCTCTCCTCATCGGTTTTCGCGGTAAGAAGGGCGTCGTTCAGCTTGTCGGTGATATCTTCGATGTAAACGAGCTGCTCGACGAAGAGATCGGGGATCCGGCGTTCGTTGGCGTCACTTCCGGCGTAAAAACCGTCGCGGAGGAAGTCTTCCCCCTCTTTCTGCCCTTTGAACACAATATTGCGCGCGCAGTGATGGTTGGTCATTATCAGACCGTCTTCAGAGATGAACGATGCAGAGCAACCCCCGCCAAAACGAAGTGCTGCTTTTCTTACTTTTGTGAACCACTCTTCAGACGGACGGAAATTATAGGTTTCAGCGAAGTATTCCACGGGTGGTTTTTCAAATGTCCACATTTTGCCCATGTCCCATTTGCCGGCTTTTACGGTATCGAGGTTGATTCCCTCGTACTGCGCGAAAATGGAAGTGGTTGCAAAAAACAAGAAAAGCAGCTGCTTCGTCATGATTTCTCCTTGAAAATTATTTCAGGTAGGTGAATTTACGTGACGCGGTGAAAGAGCCCGCGTTCAGTCTGAATATATAATTACCGCTTGTCAGCGTGCCTGCTTCGTAGCGATAGGTGTGATCACCCGCGTTGAGTTCGCCGAGCACCCTGCGGTCGATCTCCTGTCCCTCGATCGAATAAACGGTCAGCACCACTTCGGAAGTGGCGGGGAGTGAGAAGTTTAGCACGGTTGATGAGTTGAAGGGGTTCGGGTAGTTTTGCGCGAGGATGAAATTCCTCACAACTCCGTAGTCAGCTTCTATCACTTTGCTATAGTTAAAAGTACCGTCGAGATCATTTTGTTTCAGGCGGAAATAGTACTTACCGGCTGACGAGAGCGGAATAAACTTCTCGTAACTTCTTGGATTTACCGAAGTTCCGGCACCTTCAACCGAGGCAGCACGTGTGAAATTTGTGCCATCCGGCGACAATTCAATATCGAAGCCGAGGTTGTTGGTTTCCGTTGCCGTGCTCCATGAAAGCTTTACGCCTCCGGGCACCACTTCCGAGGTGAAAGAGGTGAGCTCAACCGGTACATAACCCGGGGGTATCAGTATGATATCCATGGTTATTTTCTGTCCGCGCTGAAGCGTGATGTTGTGATACGCCTGCGTGAACCAGTCGGGCTTGCTCATCGAGATCGAGTAAGTGCCGGGAGCGAGCATTCTGGTGTAGAGCCCTGTGACGGAATCGGAGTAAACTTCGGAGTTGTTGTTTTCATGGTTAGGAATACTGACCATCGCCTCAACGGGATTGCCGTTCGGATCTTTAATCACACCCTGAAAACCGGTGAGGAGCTCCTCCATCAGGTTCAGCCACGAGGCGCGGTTGTAGTTCCAGATGGTTGGAATGTATGCGGCCGGGATCAGTTTCGTTGAGGAAAGCTCGATCGTCAGTTCGCGTCCGTGTTGGAAGTAAGTGAACCAGTCCTGACGGCCGCCATAGACCGAGTACCAATCCCACCCGTTTGTGATGCCATTATTCAGATCGGTCAGATAACCGTTATTATTGCAGTAGAAGTGTACCGTGTCCGCGTATTTCCGTGAAATATCGATCCACCATTGATCGTCGGCATGGCGCTGATAACGGCCATCCCAAGGGTAATTAACCACTTCTGCGCCGCCATGATAGTTGACCGACATATTGAAGTGGTACTGCTTCCCAAGGTTCATCATCACTTGCGTTTCAGCCTGCCAGGCGTAACCATCGGGGTGTTCACCCTGAAGGGGATCGGGGAAGTTACGGTTGATATCAACATTGTTCGCGTTCCCTCTTCTGGCGCCCGAGACAGTTGAGTTCCCGCTTCTGTAAGTGCCGTCGGGGTTGGCGAGGGGGTTGATCCATATCTCAAGCTCGTTCACAAGGCGGGTGACCTTCGGGTCAGTGCCATAATTCGAGAGGAGATAGTCGGCAAGCCTGATCATGTTCACATAGGCAGCCGTTTCATCTCCGTGCATCGAAGATGTGTGCATGAACCGGGGCTCAGCCTCACGGGTGTTGACGTTATCAGAGATAACGAGGAAAAGGATCTTTCGCCCCTGCGTTGTGGTTCCCGCGTCAACCAGGCGACAGAGATTTGGGTAGGCGGTCGCCAGATCGTTCATCATCTGCACGTAGGTTTCGTAAGTAGGGTACACGTCCCAGGCTCCCGTTTCGCGGGGATTCCCCATTTCCACGGCGACATCACCCGGCGGCGGCAGCACTTCGAACTTGTAACCCTTCTTTTCGAACTTCCTGAATTCATCCTTGTTCGCGTAGGCGGTAACTGATCTACCTTCGAGCTTGTCGATCGAGATGATCTTTGTTAGTTCAGACAGCTCTTGCTTGTTGAAGATGCTGAATCTGAAATAGACTTCGCCGTTGCGCTCGAAGTAGTCGTCGGGGACAACTTGCGCGAACAGCGAGACGGAAAGAAGCAAAAACGCAATTAACTGCTTTAGCATCAGTATCCGGATTTGTAGAGGTCGTATAATGTGTCGAAGAATTCAAAACGGGTTTTCCCTTCATGAATATCGACTATTTCTTTGTGTTCATCTTCGTCCATCTCGAAAGCCTCGAGATAGGCTTCAATTTCTTGTCTGGTCACGGGTTCGTCGCCTTCAAAGGTGAAATCCTCTTTCACCACAAAGAATCCGGCGAGAGCGAGCTCCTGGATCTTGGCGAAACGGGGGTTTGTGTTCCAGAGGTCTTTGTAGGGGAAGAGCTGGCAACCGGCATTAAGGAGGACATCCTGAACATCTTCGACTGAAATGTCCGCGGGTCTTCTTCCTTTTTTGATAGCCACGGCGGCGAGCGCCCCCGCTGCCTGACCGATCAGCATCACCACAGGCTGAAGCCTCGTGCAGCCGTTCACAATGTGTGAAACGGAGATCGATTTCTCGGCGAGCAACAGTCCGTTAACCCCGGCAGGAATAAGGCAATCCATCGGAATCTGGAACGGCGCGTTTGCCGGTAGTTCCTCATGAAGCCTAACCTCGGGTTCATGGAACATGTGGCTGTGGTGGTGATCGAGGAAGTAGTCACCCACGGCGATCGAGTCGCTGAGGAGCGGCGGCCTGAAAGTGTACTCATCGGGCACCACATCCCACTCGCGCATGTAAAAATTGCCGATTCCCCGTCTGCTTTCGCGGACATAAGGAATTGGCGGGAAGTGGTCGGGGGTGTCGTAGGCAGTTTCATCGAGTCCCCACTCGGGATGACCGAGCTTTGTCTGCATGTAGTGGATGTAGTCGCGGGTAAGCTCTTTCGCCTTCTCGAGGTGCCAATCGCGTTTTTCAAAGTCGTCGTAGATCTCACGGGTTGTGGGGTAGTCGTTCGATCTGAATGGCCAGTTAAGCAGGTATTTGTCTCCCGGAAGGGCGGCGTATGAGATGAAGCTCTCCCAGTCGTGAAGCTTGTGGTTCAGGTACTGCTCATCTGATGAATTGGAGTGAACCGCGGTTGAGTTAACGAACCTTTCGGGGTCGTAATTCTCCGATGGGGGAATGATCTTAATGTTATCGGGGTCTTTTTTCAGGATCGCGCAATAGGTCAGATCCTGAATCACCTCATCCGGATCGTGAGGAGCTGATGGCTCACCTGACTCAAAGGTTGATTCGCGACCGAACCGGAAAGGAAGACCCGCTTTGTAAAGAACATCACCGTATTCGGTGGCTTCGACGGTGATTGTTGCCTCAATGGTTATCTCGTTACCCGTTGCCCGTCCCCCGTTGCCTGTGGATTCCATTTTTTCGACAACGGCACCTTTGATGTTGTTGGCATCTTTGATGACGGAGACGAGTTTTGTGTTGTACCAGATGGTGAGATTGTCACCCGCGGAGGCAATGAGTTCATCAAGCGCCTGTTTGCCGACATGCGGCTCGAAGCAAGTGAGGCTGATCCATCCTGTGAAGGTTTTTTCGGGTCCACCGTAATGATCTTCAAGTTTCTTGCGAAATTCGCCGAAGAGACCGCCGCCAACGGCATATTTGTTTCCGTCAAAGGCTGTTACACCGGCGGCGAGGAACATCCCTCCTGCCATTGATGATTCTTCAACAACAAGGGTTTTTATTCCCATTCTGGCTGCCTGTATTCCGGCGCAGATGCCAGAGGCACCGCCGCCGATTATCAATAATTCTGTTTTCACTACTAACCTTTTATTTTATCAGAGTAGAGTTCAAGTTCTGTTAATTCAAAAATTATGTGTCCCGCGGTTATGTGTCCTTCCTGAATTCGCTGAACATTTCCGGAAGGGATAACGATTGCCACATCAACCAATGGTTTCAGTTTTCCGCCGTGACCACCGAGCATTCCAATAACTTTCATCCCCTTTTTACGCGCCATTTCGACAGCTTTTATCACATTGGGTGAATTACCGGAAGTGGAGATGGCATAAAGCACGTCGCCTTCGGCACCGAGGGCTTCAACGTTACGGGCGAAAACATTCTCGAATCCGATATCGTTGCCGCCGGCGGTGAGGTTTGAAGTGTCGGTCGTCAGCGCGATCGCGGGTATCGCGGGTCTGCTGAGCTCGTGGTTCAGACGGATCACGAATTCAGTCGCGAGGTGCTGGGCATCGGCGGCACTTCCGCCGTTCCCGCAAAGGAGGAGTTTCTTTCCCTCTCTGAATGAAGAGACCATCAGGTCGATAGCGGCAAGGATGTCTTCTCCGCAGGCATCGATCATGTCAAGTTTGGTTTGCGCGCTTTCATTCAACGAGGCTACAAGGAAATCTTTTTTGATCATTTTTTTCATAATTTAAATTGTTTCAATGTACAAACTTAAGTCTTTTACTCCGTTTGAGCGCACCAATTCCGTCGATTTGAACATTTGAAACTGAATCATTGTTGCAACATTAAATATTTAATGCTGTCAGTAAAATTCAACCTCTGACCACTAACCTCTAACCACTGATAAAATGGCAATCTTTTTCATAATATTTTTTCTCGTTTACGGCTCCGCCAATCTTTACGTTTACCTTAGGGCACTTCAGGCTATAGAAGTGGCGCCGCTTTATGTTAAAATAATTTTTTCCGCTGTCTTCATTCTTGGGGCTTCGGGTTATGTTTTGGTCAGGGTGTTCGACTGGGACAACTGGCTCTACGACCTGCTTCACTTCTGGGGGGCACTCTGGTTCGCGATACTTTTATATGCCTTTATGGCGGTTCTGCTGCTCGATATCGTAAGGCTGATCGACAGATTTTACCCCTTCATTCCATACAACATGTTGGGAAGTGTGGCGATCTTCAAGCTTGCAGCGTTCGGAGTGGTAATGCTTTATCTGCTGTTGGTTGTGGGATACGGTTACTACAACGCCGGAAACATTAAGGTCAAGACGCTTGAGATCACCCTTCCGAAGAAGGGGAGCAAGTTCGACAGCCTGAATGTCGCGTTCCTCTCGGATACTCATTTTTCACCGATCACGGGATACGCCAAGGCAGAACAGATCCATACGATTTTAACGGGACTGAACCCCGATCTGATCCTGATGGGTGGCGACATTATAGATGATAAAGCCCACCACCTCATCAGACATGAAATAGATAAAAAACTGAAGGAATATAAAGCACCTCTCGGAGTTATCACGATAAACGGTAATCACGAGTTTATCAACGGATATCAAGAGAGCATGGGTTTTATAAAACACTCGGGAATATCGCTCCTTTCCGACTCTGTTGCCGTTCTCGACAGCGCCCTTGTCGTGGTAGGAAGGGAAGACCTTTCGATAAATAATTTTGCCAAAAGGCAGCGGAAGACCCTTCCTGAACTTATGGAAGGGGTGAAGGAGCTGAATCTTCCAATCATTCTTCTGGACCATCAGCCATTTAAACTTGAACAGGCGGAGCAAAGTGGGGTTGACCTGCAACTTTCGGGACATACCCATAACGGACAGCTTTTCCCGGCGAATCTCATAGTTAAAAGGATTTATGAGCAGCCGTGGGGTTACCACCGCTGGGGAAAAACACAGTACTATGTATCTTCGGGCGCGGGTGTCTGGGGGCCACCGGTAAGACTCGGAAGTGACTCGGAGATCATCCTGTTGAAAATAAAGTTCGAGTGACATTGTAAAAACCACGGTTCGATTTGCCTGAAAGCGAAAAATTCTATAGTTTGTAGAAAACTATAGCGGATTTTTCATGTTTCAGTCACGGCTTTATTTTACCGTTCTTTTTTTAATTTTATCATCAGGTTTATTTTCTCAGAGTCAGCTCACTTCGAAACTTGAGGCCATCAAGAGCAACCGGGGGGTTCTGGGGATGTCAGTTACCGTCATCAAGAATGAGGGGATTTCTTACTCAAAGGGTTTCGGAACAAGAGATGTAGCCCGCAATCTCCCGGTTAACGACAGCACGATCTACCGCATCGCCTCTATCTCAAAAATGATCACTGCGATAGCGCTGATGCAACTTTACGACCGCGGGCTGGTCGATCTGGATGCCGACATTTCAATTTATCTCGGTTACCAGCTCCGGAATCCTTTCTTTCCGAACGATGTGATAACAGTACGGAAAGTGATCTCCCACACCGCGAGTCTGCGCGATGGAACGGGTTATGACGGATTTCTCTCCGGCACATTCAACCAGAATCCACCACCTGATCTCAGATCGCTCCTTCTTCAGGGTGGTGCCTACTACACCTCCGACATGTGGAGCAGTTCCAAACGCCCAACCGCTAATTATTTCCAGTACGCGAATATAGATTTCGGCGTCATCGGCACCGTGATCGAAAAGATATCGGGAAAACGATTCGACATCTTTTGCCGTGAGAATATTTTTGTCCCGCTCGGGCTTGACGCGAGTTTCAACATGCAGGATCTGGTGGGTTTTAACAATCTCGCGGTTCTATACAGAAAAAACGGCGGGCAGTGGGTTGCACAAGCGGATAATTACAACGGCGTGAAACCAACTCCCCGTGATCTTTCATCCTATGTTATCGGCACGAACGGCGTGATCTTCGGTCCTCAGGGCGCGCTCCGCGTCTCGACCAACGATCTCGCAAAAATTACCGCGATGCTGATGAACAACGGGGTTTACGGCGCCACCCGCATTCTTAGTGACACCACTTCCACCCGTATCAGGCAGATGAACTGGAGCTACGACGGTTCAAATGGCGATAATTACTACGGTATTTTTAACAACTACAGCTACGGACTCCATAAAACCACGGAATTGTTGCCGAATCAAACCCTTTACGGTCACCCGGGTGAGGCATACGGCCTGATAAGTAACGCGTATTTTTCATTCGATAACCGTTACGCTATCGTTTTCGCCACCAACGGCGGTCAGTGGGGCACCGGCAACTACAGCGGCTGGTACAACGTTGAGGAAGATGTTTTTCAGGCGTGCCTTTCCGAACTTGACAACCTGACGGGTGTTGAATCTGCATCGGAAGTGCCACCAACCTTCACCCTTATGCAGAACTATCCGAACCCTTTCAATCCTTCGACCACCATCGTGTTCGTCCTCCCGGAAGACGCGTATGTGAAGCTATCACTTTTCAGCATGACAGGTGAGGAAGTGGCACGGCTCATCGATTCAAGCATGTCAGCCGGCTCGCATAATGCCGTCTTTAAACCGAAGGACCTCCCGTCAGGGATTTACCTCTACCGCTTATCGGTTCTCGATAATGCCGGAAGAATGCACAGCATGCAGAAAAAGATGGTTTACTTGAGGTAGGGTTATAGATACAATCTGTTAAAACGGGACTTAACGAGGTTCATATCGTTCCCATTTTGATATAGTGTTTAAATCCCCATCATCATCGGGGAGATCTGTACTTTTTTCATCATCAGTACCGATTCTGTCCTCCCAACTCAACGGCACAGGCCCCAGCTTGTGGCCGAACATGAAGAGCACCTTGTTCACGCTCTCCATCTGGAGGTTTGTTTTACCCTGTTCGAGGTCGCGGAGGAAGCGCAGTCCGACACCGGCTCGCTTTGCGAACTCAACCTGGGTGTAGCCAAGATACGCTCGTTTTTCCTTTACGAATTCGGAAAGTTTTACGTTTTGCGGTTCATTTGTTTTCATGATACACAAAAATATACCATTTCGGGTATAAAATCAAGGAAAACAACGATTTTATACCTGTAAGGGTATAAATTATGCAAAATCTCAGAAATTATACCTTACAGGGTATAAAATTACTGTTCGGGCAGGTTAGTGCGACGGAATTACTTAACCACAATAAGCTTCTGTGCTACTCGCTTTCCGGAGTGGATCGCCTGAATAAGGTAAACGCCGGAGGCGAGGTCTCGCCCGTCTATAGTGAATTCAGAACTGCCTGCAGAGCTGAAACCATTGAATATCTCCCTGACAAGTGAGCCTCTCGAATCGAACAGCGACAGTCTGAGCTCTCCGGAAGCGGGAAGATCAACTTTAACCGACGCGGTCGAGCCTCCTGCAAGTGACCCGGTAGAAAAGGGGTTCGGATACACTGGACTCAGGTTGAATGTTTCGGGAGTGCTAATTCCGGCTTCCTGCTCCACGCCCACCAATGAAAGGGGTATCTTGACGGAACGTATCTGATAGATGCCGGTGGTGTTATCCATCCACATCGGGTGGAGTGTGTTATTGCGGTAAACGATCGAAATGTTATCCCCCTGGTAACCCTGTCCAAGTCCGCCGATGGGGGAAGGTTTGAAGTTCATATCTGATATCTCAAACTCCGACCAGGTGTTGCCTCCATCAAGGGAGCGGGCGAGGAAAACCCCTGCCGAGTCGGAAGTGGTGGCGCGGTCATCATAAAAAATCACATTCAATCCTCCAAAATCATCAACAACCACCGCGGGGAAATACTGGGTTTTTCCGTTGTTCAGGGGGTCCTGGTTCACTCTGATGCCGCCGGACCATGTAGCCCCGCGATCCGTTGAGCGGTTAAGAATTATATCGGGGTCACTTCCCGCGACAGAGGTGTTCTTCTGTGTCGTGATAACGTAAAGCCACCCGTCGCGCGGGCCGCCGGTATTATCAATAACGAGCTGCGGGTTGCTGTTAACCCTGATGTTCTGCTTGTTAGCGAGCACGCCCTGAATTCCGTTGGTAACGAAAGCGTTATCGGTCACAAACCATGAGGTGCCGCCGTTGGTCGATTTCGCGAAGCCAGTGTATTTTTCCGTGAAAGGTGAAACAGGTGCCACTGCTGCCCATGCAAGATAGACGGCGCCGTTTTTACCAATGGCTATACTTCCGCCATAATTTCTGTCGGCAGGTGAGTTGATCTGGTATACTTCCGCCCATGTCTGTCCGCCGTCATCAGTATACGAGAACACTGTCGGAAATGGCGGGCTGTACCTGACCCACGCGGCGTAAACCCTTCCGTAAAATTGACTTGCGGGTGAATTGTCGGCACCGAGCCAGGCTTTCTCCAGCTCAACGGTAGTGATGGTTTTCGCGTTCGACCAGGTTCTCCCCTGATCGGTTGAGCGATGGGAATAGAGCCCGTAAAAGGGGATCTTTCCGTTTCGGGTCAATATGAAAGTGCCGTTTTTATCGATGGCAATACCCGGGTCACCGCCGTGAAACGCGATAGAGGGTCCGCCCGAACATGTATCGCTTCCGAAAAATGTTGTTCCGCCGTCGGTTGTTGTGTATATCCCTTCACTCACGAAGAACTGTGGTTGAAAACTTATGGCGTTTGCAGACGCGAAAACTGTATTGGGGTCACCGGGATGCACGGCAGCCACCACTTCTGTTTGCGTGATTGATGAAGGGAATATCCGGTAGTTGGGGAGACCAAGCCTCGTTTGGGCGGAAACTGGGATACAGAGTATGATGGTATGAAGTATGAAGTATGAAACATAAGGGCTGAATTGCTTCAGCCCTTTGATTGCTTCTGTACTTTTATTCGCTTTGAGTGAATTAAGTGTCAGAATTTACTCCGTTTTATTGGATCAGAACTTGTACCCGGCCGAAAGAGCGAGGAACGCGTTCCTTGGCTCACCGAGTTCATAGAATCTGCCCGAGGTTGAGTTAATGTTCAGGAAGGCCGCATATCTCTTGTCAAGGATGTTGTTTACACCACCTGAAAGGAGGATATTGAAGCTTTTTAACTGCCAGTCAAGACCGACTACAGAGTTAAGGATCGTGTACTCTGGGTTGGTCTCAGAGTTGGCATCGTCAGTGTACATATCGGAAACGTAATTAACCGAAAGCTTCAGCATGCCTGAAAGCTGCTCCGTGAGACGGGGCTGATACTGAGCCGCCAGATAGAGGTTGTGCTTCGGAACCGAGGGAACCGCTTTTCCGGAGAAATCCTTGTCCTGTGTCACGAAGTTATTGCTGTTATCAAGCTTGATAACTCTCGCGGTATAGGTATCATAGTTAAAGTTGCTGTATGTATAAGCAAGTTTAAATGTAAGGGCCTGTAGGATTGCAGTTTCAGCACCGAGTTCGAAACCGGTTCTGTTGGTCTTGGCCGAGTTACGGTAGAAGACACTTCCGAGTACCTCAAAAGGAACAATTTCATTATCGATCACGATATTGAAGAAGGTGCCTTCAAAGAAGAAGTAATTGAACAATCCACCTTTGAAGATCAGGTTACCCTTCACACCGAGATCAAAGTTTTTCGACTTCTGAGCTTCGAGGTCGGGGTTATAGACTTTCCCTTGGTTCGAGCTTGTCGGATAGTTGTCGAGCTCGTTCGCAGCGGGCGAGTCAAAACTTAAACCGTACGAAGTGAATACTGAAAGATACGGGGTAAGCTTGTAGTTCAAAGCAAATTTCGGTGTAAATGCTTCATATTGCTTTTTGTCGTCATTTGAACCGAGTAATCTGTTCTTCGCCGAGTAGCCCACGTTATCGTATCTGCCTGTAAAGAGGAACGAGAACTTGTCGGGGATGAACTCTACTTTCTCCTGAACATAGACACCAACATTCTGAATGGTTTCATCGTTCAGAGAGAGGAGAATATCCCCTTTCGCGCCGCTGATGTTGTTGTATTCTTCGATCGGGCCCGACTGATAAAACGCGTCGCCGCCCACGGAGAAGATGTTTTTGAAGCCCCACAGGTTCGTTCTGTTGGTGTACCTTGCTGAACCACCCAGACCGTAACGGTTGAATATTCTGAAAGTCTTCTGTGTTCTTTCAAAATATTTGAACGCAAAGTATCCGGTTGCTTCAACTTCGTGGGTTTTGTTGCCGTCAGGGTTAAGTTCATACTTCACACCGATCCTTCCTTTGTTCGAGAGGCGGTAGTAGTTGAAATCTTTCTCTGTTTTTGCAGCCTGGTAGGGATCCGCGTCGAACTCTGATTTCTTGAGTGAGCCCGGTAGCTTGATGATACCTGTAGCAGAATAACCGAAAAGTGAGAGCCTTGAAGCATCGGTAAGTTGGGTTTCGAGAACCGTGTTCAGGATGTTCCAGAAATCTTCCGAATGCTCGCGGAAACCGGCATAGTTGTGGTAGTTATACGAGAGCATGAAGCGGGTTTTCTCTGACTTCAACCCGAGTTTGAAGCCATTCCTTCTCAAACCAAACTCTCCGAACTCATTGTATTGAGTCACGAATGAACTTGGGAAGTCGATCTCGTTAATAAAATTCACAACACCACCTGGGGCGTTGGTGTAAAGGGAAGATGCACTTCCTCTTACGATCTCAATCGCGCCAACCTGGTTCAAGTCGATCGCCTCGATCCTTGTCTGACCGTCAGGTTCCGACTCGGGAATACCATCGAGGAGAATTCTCACGCCTCTGATACCGGAGTTTGAGCGGCTGCCGAAACCACGGATCGAGAGCCTCACATCGTGGTTGCCATAACGTGGCTGCATAAATAGACCGGGAACAGCACCCAGCACATCATTTATCGCTGTTTTCTTGTCGAATTTGTACGATTTATTGTCCATCCTGTAAACAGGGTAGGGGATATCAATAATTTTTTCACCCACTCTTGTGGCAGTGATTACAACATCATCGGTCTGATATTTCATCGGCACGCTATCTGCAGGAGCACTTGACTTTTGCGCAAGTGCAGGGAACGCGACCGAAAGAAAAGCCAGAAAAACTAAAAATCTATTCATGTTTTCTTCTTTCCTAAAATTGGGAAATTCTTGATCTAAAATGTTATTACTATATGATCGTGAACTTCCTACATTGTCGGATGAGACCTCCCGCGCTGCTGCCGAACTCGAGAATATGGGAGTGGACACACGCGGAGACGTCAGGAAGACGGACCGGTATATCATACTTGACGGGGCGTTTAACCCCTTCATCCTGGGTGAGGATCAATTCGCCGGCGGCGTTGAACACCTTCAGGATCGCTTTTCTCTCTTCAGGCAGAGTGAACTCAAGCCATTTCGATGAACCCAATGGCACGGGGTTCGGGAAGAAGACCGAGACATCGAATGAGGCGGGGATATCTATCTCCACCTCAACCGGTTGCTGCACGTGCGAAGTGCCGTCAAGGTCTGTCTGTCTTAATCTGTAATAAACTTTCCCCGCGAGACCCCCGGTGTTCCGGTCGATAAAACTGTAAGAAACGGGGGAAGTGGTGGTACCTGATCCGGGGAGGGAACCGATAATGGTCCAGGTTTTCCCGTTCTCTGATCTTCTTTCGACCAGGAAGTCCCTGCAATTGGTCTCGGTGCCTGTCACCCACTTCAATTCAACCATGCTTCCGTTAACGAAAGCGTTGAAAGAGAGGAGTTGAACGGGAACCGGGCTAAGCTGATTTAAAAATATAATTACAGGTGTACGGGCGGTGCCTATCGCGAGATCGAGCAATCCGTCACCATTTACATCACCGTAAGCAATCGAATTAAGTGACGAGGCACCGGTGTAGGTCCAACCCGGGGTACTGGCGAATGTACCCGCGTCATTCAGATAAAGTTCAACCCTCGCGGGCGAAAAACTTACCGTGGTAATATCGGGGTAGCCGTCGTTGTTCACGTCACAGAAAAGCACTTGCTGCGTGCTTGGGGCAGGTGACAGGTTTGACGACCAGACAGGCGCTGAACCGAGGGTACCGTTGTTGTTCCTGTAAAGTACATGCTGGTTGCCATTACCACCGATCAGAAGATCGGGGTAACCGTCGAGGTCATAGTCTGCCCAGGCGCACCCCTTTTGCGAGAGGGTGTTACCTGCCTTCCAGGCAGGCATGCCGGAGATACCCCCCATAGAGTTCATGTAAACACCGGAGACAAAGTTACCCCACTTCGCTGCAGCGATATCCCCCTTTTTTACATGAGAGTATTCAACCACAACAGTGGCACCGGTGGGTACCCCTCCGCCGATCGAAATAAATGCACCCACGGGATCCCAACAGAAATCTGCCACGGGCGAGCCGTTTACTTTAACCGAGTGGATTTTGGTAATGGGGGTTTTCGAGAGATGAAAGGCACCTTTCCCAACCCCGGGCACGGTGAAAGTTTCAAGCACGCGCGTGAGATCACTGTTGTCGAGATCTGCAAATGCCACCGAATTGGTGATCATTCCATCGTTGGAAGTGTAAGTCGGGGTTTGTGTGAATCCGGTTCCCTGATTTATATAGTAAAATACCGGTTTGAAGGGATCGGAACTGTTGCCCTGATTCCCTGCCACGAGGTCGGGCAGTCCGTCACCGTTGATATCGCCGAAGGCTGTGCCTACAGTCCAGGCCTGACCTATAAAGGTGAACGATGGAGTCGCGGGAACACCCGTGCCGTTATTAAGATATATGGCAGAGGGAGTGTAACTCGCGTCACCATTTCCCGAAAAGAGATCGGGTTTGCCGTCACCGTTGATGTCAACCCATTTGATATCAGTGGTCGAGCGGGAATCGGCCGAGTACCATACGGGTTTGAGGGTGAGCACCCCGTTGTCGTTTCTGAAGATCAGGTTGTTATACCCGCTTATCCGGGGGTAAGAATCGCTGAGGTAACATCCCGCCGCAAGGTCAAGGTCGCCGTCACCATCATAATCGCCGAAAGCAAGGCTGCTTATCTGCCGTTCAAGCCCGGCAGTCCATGATGGGGCGGAACCAAAAGGTGCCTGGGAAGTTCTGAAAACCTGCTGTTTCTGTTCAGACTTTACATAGGTGTGCTTTGTCTTCCCGTCAGGGCTTATATCGGTAACAAAACCGGCCTTCTGAGGGAAGATTGCAAAAGAGAATACCAGGATTAAGAGTAGCGATCTTTTTATAACTGACTCCATTCCAAGTTGAGATGCTGACCTAATGGTCGAGAATTGCCGTCACTTCTATTTCAACGAGCATATCTGGGTCTGCAAGTGATTTTACCTCTACCATAGTGGCAGCGGGTTTGATCGTTCCGAATGCTTCTTTGTGCGCGCGACCCACATCCTCCTGCATCCCCATATCGACAACATACATGCGTGTGCGCACCACATCAGCCATGGTGGCTCCCGCATCGATCAGCGCCTGTTCAATCTTTTTGAGGATGATCTTTGTCTGGTAATACGGCTCGCCAAGCCCGCGAACCTTGCCGTCCTTAATCGAAGTGGTGCCCGCCACTTCGATAATATTACCGACTCTCACGGCTCTTGAGTAACCGTATTCTTCTTCGTAATGTGTTCCTGATGGGATGTTTCTGCGCATCTTCTTTTCTAAATGTTATCCGCAAATATAAACAATCCTAAATGTTAAATGTTAAATGTTATGAGAACACGGATACACGCAGATTGAACAGATTACCACGGATGGTTTTCAAAATTCACTGCGTTCATCCGTAACATCCGTGTGTATCTGCGTCCAAAATAACACCTAACTTAATTAACTTGTTCCCAATCGGAAGTTTCAAGGTATGGTTTAAGGTACTTGCCGGTCCATGAGTCGGGGTGGGCGGCGATCTCTTCCGGTGTGCCGGTGGCAACAACATAGCCGCCCTTGTCGCCGGCTTCGGGACCGAGATCGATCACGTGATCGGCGCATTTTATCACATCGAGGTTGTGCTCGATCAGCAGCACCGAGTTATTGTTCTCGATCAGCAAACGGAAAGATTTGAGCAGTTTCGAAATGTCGTCGAAGTGGAGCCCTGTTGTCGGTTCGTCAAAAATAAAGAGGGTGTGCCTGTTATCCTTCCGCTGACTCAAGTGAAGCGCCAGTTTAATACGCTGGGCTTCACCGCCTGAGAGGGTGTTGCCGGGCTGTCCGAGCTTCATATAGTCGAGCCCCACATCCGCGAGCACCTGAAGCGGCTTCGTGATCTTGTTGTAGCCTTCAAAGTGCTGAAGCGCCTCTGAAACAGTCATGTTGAGCACCTCAACAAGGTTTTTGCCGCGGAGGGTTATATCCCGCACTTCCTTTTTGTAGCGTGTGCCCTTGCACTCCTCGCACTCGAGGTAGATATCGGCGAGGAACTGCATCTCAACTTTAATGAAACCTTCGCCCTGACAGGTTTCGCACCTTCCGCCGGGGATGTTGAACGAGAAGTAACCGGGTGAAAATCCCTTCTGCTTCGCTTGATGTGTGCCCGCGAACGCTTCACGAATGTTCTCAAAGGCTTTTACATAGCTCGCGGGGTTAGAGCGGGGTGACTTTCCGATCGGGGACTGGTCAACAATCTCTATCGCGTCAAGATACACTTCACCCGAGATTGAGTCGCACTTCCCCGGATTTGAAACTCCACCGCCGAGATTCTTGGCGATATTTCCGTAGATAACGTCATGAACGAGAGTGCTCTTCCCCGAACCGCTGACACCGGTGACCACCACGAATTTCGAGAGGGGGATGTCAACATCGATATTCTTAAGGTTGTGCTCGCGCGCGCCTTTTATCGAGATGACAAATCCTTCGTCGGTGTTCCGTTTTTGTGGCAGGGGAATGCTCCTCGCGCCCGAAAGGTAAAGCCCGGTTAGAGAGCGGGGATTCTTGATAAGCTCATCGTATGATCCCTGGGCGACAATTTCACCGCCGCTCTGACCCGCCCGGGGACCCATGTCAACTATAAGATCAGCGTTTTCCATCATTTCAGGGTCGTGTTCCACAACAAGCACCGAGTTGCCGATATCCCTAAGATTCTTCAGAATGTTTATCAATCTGGTGTTATCTCTCGGATGAAGGCCTATCGAGGGTTCATCCAGAACGTAAAGAGTGCCCACCAATGCCGAACCAAGCGCGGTTGCAAGGTTGATCCTCTGCGACTCCCCTCCCGAAAGGGTGCTGCTCACGCGATCCATGGTGAGGTAACCCAAACCCACGTCATTCAGGAAGTTGAGGCGCTTTATCAGCTCTTTCAATATCCTGTCGGCAATGTTGGCGTCATAATCTGAAAGTTCGAGTGTTTCGAAGAATTTTAATGCCCTTTCAATCGGCATTATCACCACATCGTGGATCGATTTTCCCGCGATCTTAACTTGAAGTGCTTCACGTCTTAGCCGGGTGCCTTTGCAGGCGGTGCAGTCGGTGTAGCCGCGGTAACGCGCGAGGAATATCCTCGTCTGCATCTTGAAGTTGTCCTGCTCAAGCTCATCGAAGAATTTTTGCAGACCAACGAACTCGGGCGCGCCGTTAATTATCAAAGTTACATGGTCTTCAGAGAGATATCTGAACGGCTCGTTTATCGGGATGTTGTATTTTTTAGCGGCATAGATAAGGTTGCGGTTGTAGATGGCGTATTTCGGACTCTTCCACGGGGCAATGGCATTATTGACGATCGAAAGATTGTCATTCGGCACCACAAGGTTCATGTCGATACCGTACATCTTCGAAAATCCCTGACAAACCGGACATGCTCCGAACGGATTGTTGAACGAGAAAAACCTCGGCTCGGGCTCTTCATAACGGATGCCGCAGCATTCGTAGAATTGGTTGAAGTCAGTAAAGTGTGGAGTTTTTGGGGTTTGGGGTAGGGGATTTAGGGTTTGGTCCGCCGCGGGCGGATTGGAGTTTTGGGTGGAATTTCCCTCGCTACTCGCTACTCGCGACTCACCACTGACCTCGCTACTCGCTACTCGCGACTCACTACAGATGATACGCAGTCTCTGCTCCCCTTCTTTGAAGCACATTTCGATCGAGTCGGCGAGTCGTTCACGCATTTCACCTTTGCGGATCTTGAAGCGCTCGGCTATTATTGTTATCTCTTTTTTGTCTTCGGGGAGTACGGGGTTATCGCCAAGTTCGTGCATTTCACCATCGAAGAATACACGGAAGAAGCCTCTTTTTTTAACAAGTTCGATCTCTTCGGCGACACTTCGGCCTTCGTGGTCGTGCAATGGAAATCCGAGGAACCACTTCCCTCCTTCGGGTTGTGACTCAAGGAATTCTGTGACGGTGGTGGTTGAAGCACGCTTCACTTCCTTGCCGCAGACGAAGCACTCTGTCTTTCCGATCCTCGCGAAAAGGAGGCGGAGGTAGTCGTAAATTTCTGTGGTGGTGCCGACGGTGGAACGGTTGTTCTTTGAAACGGTTTTCTGCTCGATCGAGACCGCGGGGGCAATACCGGTTATCAGATCGACGTCTGGTTTATTGATCCTCTCAAGGAATTGGCGGGCATACGACGAGAGCGACTCAACATAGCGCCTCTGCCCCTCGGCGTAGATGGTATCAAAAACAAGTGATGACTTCCCCGACCCACTCACCCCGGTGAAGACCACTAATTTACCCGAGGGTATCTCGAGATCAATGTTCTTCAGATTATGTTCACGCGCGCCTTTAACAACGATGTTCCGTGCTTTGCCTTCGTTCTTCTTCATTACAAGTCAGTGCTAATTAAGTAAAAATGCGACTTTAAAGTTACTTAATTCTTTTCTTAAAGTGAGCGGAAAAGTGGTGGTATTGTTTAACCGCGAAGCACGCAAAGAACGCAAAGGGAATTTTAAAAAGTTACGCATTCCACGGATTAACCACGGATTACGCAGATAAGCGCAAATTCCGAGGATTCACGCCGATTTAGAAATAGTCCGCGTCTATCCGTGTCATCCGTGTGTATCTGCGTGCTTAAAATTAATCCGTGGAATCCGTGCCCAATCCGTGTGATCCGTGATCCGTGTAACTTTAAAATATTTCACTCCGCCGCAGGCGGATCACACCTAACACTTAACATTTAAAAACGTTCTTCTCATCCTCAGGTACGCAAGCAGGGAGTACACAACCGCGAGAATGAAAAGGTGCTTCAACTCGGGGATGACGACCGGAATATCAACGCCCATTCTGGTGGTTTTGATGAAGAGCGATAAGAACGGCTTGAGAGGGAAGAGGTCACCGAGAAGTTTCATCACTTCCGGAAATGCAACTTCGGGCCACGCGTAGCCCGTCAGAAAGAACACAGGGTACGATGTGAAGGCAACAACGTGCAGCACGCCGATCTTCTCACGGAAAAATGACCCTACAAGCACGCCGAACGAGAGATTTGCGAACACAAACAAGGCAGTGACAGCCAGCGTTTGCCAAACGGATGCCACGAACGGTATTTTGAAGAAACTAAAGTGAAACGTCATGAAAAAGAAGGCGTAAGTGGTGAATATCACGAAATATACCGCCGTCTTTCCCGTCAGTGCCGCGGAAGTGCTGTGCCTCGCGTTCTCAAACCAGCGACCAAGATGCCCCTCCTGCCGCTCCTTTGCCATCGACATTCCCAGACCGAGGATCAGAGTCTGCTGAAGCACGAGCATTAAAAGCCCGGGGATAAGGAAATCACCGTATGTTATAACGGGGTTGAAGAGAAATCGTATCTCAGGATTTACGGGCTCCGTCATTTCTTCGGAGAGGGCCGGTTGCACACCCTTGAGGGCGAATATCTTCCTTCTGCTTTCGGCCGCGTACTCAAATCCGATCTCATTAACGGCTTTGTTGATATCGTTCGAGTGTAGAAACCTTTGGGTGTTAAGTATCACTTTTACGGAAGTGTGTCTGCCTGCTTTCAGTTCCGCTTCAAAATCCTTCGGAACGATGATCACACCCTGCACCTTTTCCGATTTCAGCATCGTTTCAGCTTCGGAAATGTCGCCCGTGGTTGCCGCCACTTCGAGCAATTGATGCGCGTTCAGATCGCTGATGTATTTCCGTGAGAGTGTAGAGGCACATTCGTCTACCACCGCGACGGGGATATCCGTCTCTGTCTTGTTCAGATATATCGAGGCATAAAAGATCGAGTAGAAAAGAGGGGCGATCAGCACCAGTATCCTGATATCGGGGTCTTTGTAAAGACTTACGATCTCCCTCTTTACTATTGCCATGAAACCTTCAATTCTGCTTCTCATTTCACCCTCCTTCTTTCTGCCAGCAGAAACCGGAACCGGTTAATTGTTATCACAATTCCCGCCGGAATGAGCACCCCCGCCACCAGAAGGTTAAGCGGGTAGCCAACACCCTGCACGGGCTCACCCATCAGATAGATCTTTATGAACCCTTCAAGGAAGTGGGTGTAAGGGATGATCTGCGCGAATATCCTGTGGAGCCCCGGCATCGCCCAAAGAGGGTAGGTGAGACCGCTGAAAACGAAGGCTGGAGTTGTGAAAAAGAGAATAATCTGCGCCGCGAGCATTCTGCTTTTTACAACGGATGAGACCACCATCCCCATAAGTAACGATGAAATTGCAAAAAGGGAAGTGAAGATGAATAAGCCGAAAGCGCTTCCTCTAAGCGTGATCCCGAACAGGGGATAGATCAATGCAATGAGCACACCGGCGTTCAGAATTCCCGATACCGCGTGAGGCAGAAGCCTCGCAAGAAACACTCTTACCGGGTACTCACCCGCGAGGCGGTCATCCTCCCGGAAGTTGAAAACGGTTGCGCCTGCCAGCGCGCTCGACATGAAGATCGTGAAGACACACAACGCCGGCACGAGGAAATCGAGATAGCTGTAGTTCGAGTTGTAAAGTGTTTGTATATCGTATCTTACGGGATTAATCGCGTCCATTGCCGCCTGCTCCGACATTCCTCCCGACCTGAATTTCTTCAGTAGAACGCCGCCCGATATGGTCTTGAATATCTTAGTTGCGTCGTTCATAATGTAGTTGCTTTTAATCACGTTCATCCCGTTGGCGAAGACCACGGGGTGTACCTGCTCCCCTTTTTTAATGTCCCGCTCCATCCCAGGGGGAAGGTAAACCACCACATCGGTTTCTCCCTTCAGCAGCATTTCCCTCCCCTCCGCGAGCGACGCGGGGGCGTTCAGAAGCGTGAATGAAGGGGATGCCGCGAACCACGTTACAGCCATCCGGGAAGTGGTGCTGTTGTCGCCGTCTATCACCACCGCCGGTATCCCTCTCACCAGCGCGCTCTGGTATAGGAACGCGAAGAAGAAAAAGAGCACCGGCGGGATGACAACCGAGACGAGAAGCAGGGAACGCGTCCCCGCTATCCGCCTCAGTTCTTCGTATGTGGCATCTGTGAAGACCTTTTTATCGCCCGTTTTCATGATAATTCAAAGTTAACCGTCATGCCGGGTTTAATTTTTACACTTTTGTCTTTAGGTCTCAGGCGGATCTCGAAGGTCTTGATGTCGAAATCCGATTTCTGATTGGTCGGCTTCCAGTTGGCGAACTCACCCATCGGTGAGATGTAGAAAACCTCAAACTCATAAACCTTGTTTCCGAGTCCCGGTACCTTCCCTTTGATGGTTTTCCCTTTTTCAAACTGAACCATCATCGTCTCCTTCACCTGAAGGGTAACCCAAACGTCACTCAGATCAATTATGGTGAACACGGGGTAACCTGCCGCGGCAATTTCACCCGCGTCGATGATCTTTTTCTTCAGTTCACCTGATACGGGGGCTTTAATCGTGAGCTCATCCTGATAAGCCATCACTTCCTTCACGCCGCTTTCAGCCTGCATGAAGCTGCTTTTTGCCATCTCTTTTTCCTCAATTCTGGCACCTGCCATCACGAGGTCGAGCTTCGCTCCGGCGGCGAGCATCTGCTCCTGCGCGGCTTTATACTGAAACTCCGCCACATCCTTCTCCTGAGCGGAGATCAGCTGTTCGGCGTAAAGTTTTTGCATTCTGTCCCACGTTTTTGAAGCAAGATCGAACTGGTGCTTCGACTGGAGATATACCTTCTCAACAGCCGATTTCTCCTCGTTTCTCGCGCCGTTAAGCGCCATGTCATACTTTGCCTTGGCGGCATTTCGCAGGTTTTCAGCCTGTTCCAGTTTGGCGTCAAGCTCTTTGCTGGTTATGGTAGCAAGCACGTCGCCTGCCTTCACTTCGGCACCTTCTTCAAAATAGATAGAGGTTATCCTGCCGGCTATTTTTGAAGCGACATCGATGTCACGGGCTTCGGCGATTCCAGAAATTACGGTTTTTCCGGCTTCTTTCTCACCGGTGTCAAGTATTACCAAACCCGCCACTATCAGGGCAACGGGCAGCAGAAAGATCAAAAGATATTTCAGGTTCTTCATTTTAATTTCTCCTCCGGTTTGTTCCAGATGTTTAAAAATTCGAGGGGTTTTCCGCACGCGTTATAGAGCTGTCCCATGCTCTTGTAGTAGTCGTAGAGGGAAACTTTGCGGTCGATCTCGCTCTTCTCGAGCATAAGCCGGGCATCCACAACTTCAAGGGAAGTGCCGAGCCCTGTTTCAAACCGCTTCTCATTCAGGCGGAGGTTCTCCTGTGCCAGATCGAGCGCCGCTGCACCCTGTCCGAACCGCTCTATCGCGGTCTGTGATGCCTTGTGGTATTTGTTCACGAGCAGCCTGATCTTTGAAGTTGCGTCAGCCCTTATCAGGGTTATCTCCTTCTCAAGGAGTTTGCTCTTTTCAATGTTCGCCTGATCCTGAAATCCGTTGAAGATGTTCAGGTTTAGCGAAACACCCACTGCCCATCTTGGCTCGATCGCTGAAAGATACTCGGGGTAAAACTCATACTTCCCGAATGCCGCTATAACGGGCATGTATCTCGCGCGCTCCGCGCTTTTTTTCTCACCCGCGAGGAGGCTTTTCTGGTCGATTATCCTTATCAGGGGGTTCTCTTTTTCGGCAATGGCAGCGTAATATTCCGCGTCTTTTATCGAAGTGTCGGGCATCAGGCTGTCGGAGATGATGAGGGATGTCCCTTCATCAAGCGAAATGGCGTTAACGAGCGCCAGCATCGCCAGTTCAAGCTTCTTTTGGTCATCAAAAAGGTTACGCTCGGCATCAGAAACCGCGACGCACGCCCTGAGGTAATTGTAGCGGGCGATCAATCCTTCGGCGAGCATCTTCTCTGCCCTGTCGCGGTGCAGTTTCATTCCTTCAAGTACCGACTCCCGCGTGCGGACCATCTCTTTTAGGAACACGACGTTAAGCCAGTTGTCGATCACATCGGTCGCCACATCATTTTTTACTTTTTCGAGCTCGAGCAGCGAAGTGTTATACTCGATGTCGGCAGCGTTTGAAGCCGCGAGCAGTTTGCCTCCCGTGAAGAGGGGCTGCACGCCGGTCAGTGTGCCGGTCCAATAGTCCTGCCGTTTTAGCGTGCTTTTGAACTCGGGCAGGAGTCCGTTAAGCTGGCCCGCGTATTTAGCGGTAAGAGCCTGTTTTTGCGCGTCGGTAAGTGGTGCCTGTCCACCGAGTATCATGTAGATATTCGAAAGTTCAGTCTGGTTCTTCGACTGAAGTGTTATCATCGCGTCTCGAATGGGCGAAAGGTCGATGCTTATCGGTTCATCAAGATGGGTATATGAATAGGAGAGATTGATCTTCGGAAGAAAATTTCCGAAGGCTTCGTTCTTCCCCTCCTTTTTCTGTAGAAGCAGGGTTTCCGCCTGCTTGACTTTCGGATGATTCCGCAGCGCGTGATCAATCGCCGATGGGAGATCGATCTGCCGCGAATTGCTCTGAGCGGGGAGGCTTCCCCCCGTTAAGAGAAAGATCAACACCGCCGTTAAAAGCTTTTTCGTTTTCATTTCGTTCATTTATAAAATTGTTACTAAATGCCACAATATCCCCGATTCTTTATTTCCCCGGTGATTATAAATAATAAATGAATCAGTATTCAAAAATAAAAGATTGATTTGAAATAACAAAAAGTTTTTCGCTCACCGATTCATTCTTTTTTATTAATTTTCGAACATTACAATTGGAGATATTTATGATTAAAACCCCCAACCGGGTGATCGTGTTACCACTTCTGATCTTCCTTCTGCTTGTCTCGTCACCGCGAGCGCAGGAAGTGGTGAAAGAAAAGGAGATAAAAACACCCGTCGCTTCCATAAATGGTATCGCTCCCGACATGACGCAAAAGGAAGTGACCGCGATTCTGGGCAAACCAGTCGAAACCGAAAACACAGTCCTGGGTTTGTGCTGGAATTACAAAAATCCGGCGATATCGGTATATTTTAAGAAAAAGGGAGCCGTCGATCAGGTTACCACAAAAGACCCCAAGGCAGCCATCGTCTTCAAAGGGAAGAAGTTCAGTGTCGGTGACAAACTGGATGACGTGAAGAAGTTGCTCGGCAAACCCGATCTTGAGGAAGGTTCAGGCAAATACAAGGAACTCTATTACAATCTTGCGACATTCGTAATCTACTTCAAAGAGGGAAAGGTTACCCACGTCAACATTCTTGGTGAATAACACATCACCGCGCGGGGCAGCACTTTGAGCAATTTTTCCGTACCGTTCGCCGTCGCGCTTGCATGGATCAGAGGTCTCTCCCCCGCGACGAGAGCTTTGGTCGCGCAATCAGAAGCGGGAATTGATGCCCATGACGCCGCCTCGCTTAAGAGTGCAATTATCGCCGTGGAACCGCTTTTTCACTTCTCACCCGGGGAGATCGATAAAGCGTATTCCATGGCTTGCGCGGAGTTTGAGCGACACATGAAGAACGGAGTGGATATCGTCACGATTTTCGACGAAAATTACCCGCGACTTCTCAAGGATATCTCCGATCCGCCTTTGTTATTGTATTATTCTGGCAACATCGCCGCGCTGAACTCAGCACCCGCCGTGGCGGTTGTCGGAACACGCGAACCGACAGAATACGGTGCTGAAATGGCATTCGCAGCCGGGGAAGTGCTTGCCCGGTCGGGAGTTACAGTCGTAAGCGGACTTGCCAGGGGTTGCGACACTTCCGCCCACAAAGGCTCCATTTCCGCTCGGGGAAAGACAGTCGCCTTCGTCGCTCACGGACTACAAACCGTCTATCCCCCCGAGAACGCTGAACTCGCGTTCGAGATCGCCGAAACAGGCGGATGCATCGCCACAGAGTACCCCCTCGGTACAAAAATGCACCCCTCCTTCTTCAAACGGCGCAACCGCCTTCAGACAGGCACATCGCTCGCCACCCTCGTCATCGAATCCGACCTCAAAAGCGGCACCATGTACACCGCAGGCTTCGCCCGCCAGCAAGAGCGCAAACTCTTCGTACTCAACCACCCCAAAGAAAAACATTCCCCCTCCTCCGAAGGAAACCTGCGACTCCTCTCCGAAGGCTACGCCATTGCTGTGAGTGAGGATGAGGTGTTGAGTGGGGGGGCGAAGTAGATTAATCATCCCTCAAAATTTGTTGTAGTTACATTATAATTCAACCAATCTTTTCCCTGAGTTAAATCTTACCTAAAGTAAAATCTCTACATATGTATATGGTGAATCGTAGATAATAAACTTAGTTTCGCACACTATAGTGTGTATAAATGGTTAATTATCTCGGTTTCTCAATGATCTCAGAACACCAAATCCTCAACATCTATGCGGAAAATGTCCGCCACTACCGCAAGCAACTTAAAATTTCACAAGAAGAATTAGCGTTTCGATCAGGACTTCACCCCACCTTTATCGGTATGGTTGAAAGGGCTGAAAGAAACTCTACATTAATCAGTCTTGAGAAAATTTCTAAGGCTTTAGGAGTTGGATACGATGATTTGTTAACTGAGCGCGAGAAATAGAATGAAGGTTCACTAATAAATATAATTAAGGTGGGAATATGCGTTACTATTACGGGAGTTCTGTTCGTGAATTCATCAGCCAAGACGAGGATGCAATATTTGGCTCTTTAGCGAAATTTCATTCTCACGATCTAGAACAGTTACAGAAGAACGCCTGGCTCGATCAAATCGCAATCCTCAAGACAGCAATTAATCCCTTTCACTCCGGACATATCTTCTTCGAATTCTCTATTCCCAGAATGGGAAAGAGGGTTGATAATATTTTTATCCTCAATAATTTGATTTTCGTCATCGAGTTTAAGGTTGGTGAGAAAGAGTACATGAAGCATGCAGTTGATCAAGTCGTCGATTACGCATTAGATTTGAAGAACTTCCATGAAGGTTCACATGAACTAAAACTCATTCCAGTGCTTGTTTCCACGGAGGCACCTGAGGTCGATCTAAGGATAGAAACCGATTCAGATGGTGTGTTCAAACCAATACGGTGTAACAAATCAAATTTAAGTCAGACTTTGGAGCTGGTGACCGCAAAGCATGCAGATGGCTGGGTTGATCCCCTGATTTGGGCTGAGAGTGGTTACAAACCGACCCCCACCATTGTGGAGGCCGCACAAGCTTTGTACAAGGGACATTCCGTTACTGAGATTTCTCGCTCTGATTCGGGTGCAAAAAACTTGAGGGAGACCTCGAATGCAATCGTAGAAATCATTGAAGATTCAAAAACGAAAAATCGAAAATCGATTTGCTTCATCACCGGCGTACCTGGTTCTGGAAAAACACTTGCAGGTTTACATATCGCCAATACCACGCAGAGTTTCGAAGAGGAGAAGCACGCAGTATTTCTTTCAGGAAACGGTCCATTAGTTAGCGTTTTGAGGGAAGCTTTAGCCAGAGATGAAGTGAAAAGAACGCGTATCACTAAAAAAGATGCTCAAAGAAAAGCTAACACATTCATCAAAAACGTGCATCATTTTCGCGATGAGGGACTGGAAACTGAGAACGCCCCTCATGAAAAGATTGTGATCTTTGATGAAGCTCAAAGGGCATGGAATAAACAGAAAGCTTCCTACTTCATGAAGGTAAACAAGGGGAATCCGAACTTTGATGAATCTGAACCGGAGTTCCTGATAAGCGTTATGGATCGTCATCCAAATTGGGCGGTGATAGTCTGCTTGATAGGAGGTGGCCAAGAAATTAATGAGGGTGAAGCGGGACTTCTTGAATGGTTTGAAGCATTGGCAAGAAAATTTACAGATTGGGATATCTATATTTCTCCAAATCTGACCGATTCAGAGTACATGGATGTAGATAAATTTTCAAGTACAATATCACCGCAACGCCTGCAATTCAAAAAGGAACTGCATCTTGGAACATCCGTAAGATCTTTTAGAAGTGAGCATTTAGCTCGGTTTGTAAAACTTGTATTGGACTTAGACCTTGAGGCGGCGCAAGATACTTTCAAGATACTCTCAAAGAAGTACCCAATCTTTCTGACTCGAGATCTCAATAATGCCAAAAAGTGGCTCAAAGAAAAACGACGTGGAACAGAGCGCATCGGCTTAGTTGCGAGTTCAAAGGCACAGAGATTAAAGCCTTATGCGATCAATGTAAAAGATAAGATTGATGCACCCAATTATTTCTTAGATGAAGATGATGACGTGAGATCATCCTATTTCTTAGAAGATGTTGCTACAGAATTTGACATCCAAGGACTTGAATTAGATTGGGTTTGCGTTGCTTGGGAGTCAAATCTTTCTTTGTTCGAGGGAGATTGGCACTATCGGGAGTTTAGAGGTGACAGATGGAAGAACATCGAAAAGGAGCAGAACAAAGCGTATTTGAAAAACGCTTATCGAGTTCTACTCACTCGAGCAAGACAAGGTATGATTATTTTCGTCCCACCCGGCGACAATGATGATCACACCCGAGAACCAATATATTATGATTCCGTTTATGATTATTTGAAAAGTATCGGGATACCCGAATATTTTGGTTAATTATGTGCCCATTTCCGGTTATATTTCCACATTAAGTACATTATTCAGAAATAATGAACAGCACAGGATCACATATTCTGTAGCGCTCTCTTTATTATCTCGTTTATCAGTTCTGAAATTTTGCTTCCGAGGCCTGTTAACTTAATGGTTTCTCCTCCCGTTTTGTCTTTTACCAATTTGAATTGAACTTCGATTTTATCATCATTAATTGTGTAACTCCCAGAGATTTTGTAAACTTCAGGGTATGACGTCACTGCCCAAAAGACGATAGGGGAATTCTTCTCCTCCGCTGACTTGTTGGTTAGCATTTCATCAACAAGATCTCCGAGATTCAGCACATCTGATAATTCATTAACCTCCTGAAAAGTTGAGGAGATGAATATCTGTTTCGCCTTTGCAAGGGGAATCATCGATTTCTCTTTATCGGTAATTATCCCGATATCAAAGCTTTCTGCTCCTTTTGGAGTAAAAATTTTTGGCTCTTGTATTCCCCCGATCCCTTCCGCCAACTTGGGCACCATCTCACGCGCGTGCTGCATTAACATCGCAACGTCAACGGTTTTGTTATCTTTTAGAGCAAGTCCACGCATGCCTGCCAAAATGCTGTAAGTCAGTAAACCCTGGCCAAATTTGGTTGCTTCGTAGCTAACAGCATCTGCGGCGCTTCCGGTAATGATATGCAGACCGGCCCTGTCTTTCATTCGCTCCAACGCCTTGATTATTGAAGACTCGATGTCCCTTTTTGCCACAAGATTTTCGACAACTTTGCCCGAAGAACACGCGTCAATTATTAATACTTGCTTGGTTGCAGGGATCTCATTCAGAAGTTTAATTAACTCATCGCCTGAAATGGTGCACTTATCCTTAACCCCGGGATCTTTATAAATATCGGGGTTAGGTGAAAAGGCTTCTTTTGTAAGGAAGTGCAGGTCGCCTTCTTCGCCTCCCACATTTATTCCGTGACCCGACAAGTAAACCACCACCACATCCCCGGGTTTGGCCATCGCCGCTATTTCCCCAAATGACTTAATAATAGTTGGCTTGTCAGGTTGAAGAGTGTTACCGGTTTGGGTATTTAATAACCAGGTATGAGTTCTTTCTTCCGAGAAGAGGTTTCGCGCGCCAATTTTTGCGGCGGTTAGAAAATCTACCGCGTCTTTCGCTGCAAACTTAAGGTCGATTTTTTCTCCAGTGTAATCAGAGATACCAATTGCTATAATGAAAGCCGATGGCTTGTAGGAAGCCTTCTCGACCAGGAACTCAGCTGACTCTCTTTTGCCGGAGAGGGTTCCGGCCGAATTCCAGGTGACCGCTTCAACTCTGTTTTCACCGTTAATTAATAATGGGTGGTTTTTCAGGGAAATGGTGATTGATGCAGATTTACCCGCGGCTTTAAAATTATTACCTCGCGCGTCTGCTTCGATCTCTTTTTCATTTAAAAATACCTGCACGCGCCCAAATCCACCACCTTGGTCTTCTAATGAAATTTGAAGTTTCTCGTAGTTATCCCTGAACAACAGATCAGTAATTTCAGGCCACAGATCGAGTTTTCTGTCAATAAATTCAACCTCTCTGATCGCGGCCCCATTCATTACTTTTTCATAAAGCCCGGGTTCCCAGTATTTGTCTTTTAGTTGGTCAAATTCAATAATGTCAACCCCTTGCACATAGTACATCATCTCCATCGCGCCCGGCGAAGCATCGAAAAGCCCATCGGGGGTGATTACTGCCCAATCGTCACCTAATTCGTAGAGGGTTAGCAAATTTTTGCCTGTTGAGAGACGATAGAAAACATACCCGCCTTGATGTGAAAATATTAGAAGATCATTTTTGAAAGATACCGAGTATATCTGAGAGACTGCTGAAAGTTGCGAGATTACATGATTGGTGCAGACATCGTACAAAATGAGCGAGGATGTATCAACTCCATAAGTTTCAACCAACGCGCTCGAACCGTCACCCGATACGAAGGCTTTCCCGATCGTTAATACGCCTTTAGGTTCGATACTCCCGGCAAGTTCCGCGGTCGCTAAATTTATAAGAATAACTGATCGCGAGGTTTTTATGGAAAGGGTTCGGATGTCGGAAGTTATGTCAACCGGGTATGAAAATTGATCAAAAGTTCTTTCAAATGCCAACTTGATTGTTTGCGTATTATAAACTTCGATTTTCCCCTCAGGGCTGCAAATCACCAAATATTTACCGTCATTACTGAGTTTTGGTGAATGCCACGTAGTAGACTCCCAAGCTGAAAAGTATTTATCACTCGCGTTTCTCACAAATTCCCGGATGATCCGGTTTTCTTTTAAACTGAAGGCTGAAATGACTACGAAGTCAGATGCTATTACCGACATCGATGAATCTTTAAACTCCCTCACTCTTGTTTGTGTAACCACGAGTTCCTGGTTTTCGCTAAGCATACATTCTAATACTTGAATATTTGTAAAATCTTGCTTAATCTTTAAATCGGGGGTAACATCAGAAATTAACGTCTTTTTTGTTTCATCCCATATTTCATATTTGTATCCCCCGGTGAAACGGATGCTCAACAATTTGGGCCCGCTGTGCAAAGCCACCAAGCCATTTTTTAAAATGTTCGCCAAACATTTACCCGATGATAATCCCCAAATATTATATGATGTGTCATTCATGGTGACCAGGTCATTATCTGTCATCCATCCGCATGCATTGCCATCTTTATTTGAGATTCTAACTTTACCGTCTTTGATATCCCTTACTTTGGTAATATTGTCATCACAGGTTTTTAGGTACCCTACATTTGCTTGGGCTATGAATGGATCTGTGAGTGCCTTGCTTTTAAGTGTTTTATATAATTTCCCATTCAAGTCGAACTGTATAATGCTTCCGGCATCAGCGATGGCGAAATAGAGATCTGATTTTGTATCACATTTCTCAATTTTATAAAATCTGTCGTTGATGAACTCTTGAGAGACAATTTCCAGTGGTTTTTGAGTGGTCAAATTCCAAATGACCGGTAACTCATTCTGAGAAAGTGTGATAACAAACTTATTGTTATCTGTAATGTAGACTCCCTCAGGAAAATAATCTTGTATAAAGAGTCTGGACAATAACTTGCCTGAATACGGATCCCAAATTTTTACGGAGCCATCCAAATGTGGAGTTGCTACTAATTTCTGATCCCGACTCAGAAAAATCTTGGGAAATTTGTGCCCACCATCCCAGTAGGCTATGCTATCGCTTACCTGAAGAGCCTTCCCTGTGGTAGCATTAGTAACCGAAACTGTTTCCATGTCGGTGAAAACAATGGTATTTACATCAACAAAAGAGGCTGATTATATGTATTTATATTCACCGGCACTTGAAATTACTTTTCCTGCCACTATATCAAGAACTATCATAGTGGTTTTGGATTGATAATCGGCTTTGGATTCGATTAGAACATATCTGTCATTTTGGTAAGAATCCAGAATAGTGAGATCACCTCTAAAACATTTATCGACTATTTCATTTTGTTTTTTTTACTTTTGAGACTTTTGGTCAAATGTCAATACAGTTATCGATGAAGTATCGAAGCACAGTATGTTATTACCTAAAACATGAAAATATCTGTACTTTTCTTTATCCTGAATAGACCCAACAACAGTATCCGGATTCTCAATATCGAGAATATCACCGTGATACAAGATGTAGTGATTTAAGAAAAATCCGGAAAAACAAGATCTATCAAATGGACAGGTTTTGAGCAATTTGAATGATTTGGTCTCATACAAGAAGTATTCATTATTAGCGCATTTAAAACGGTGTTTGGTCTTTAGTCGGCTATCGCTTGCATCGAAAATGATATCTTGTTGGGTGGAAACAGGTCGAATTAACATCCATTTTCACCCTATTTTGCGTATTTTTTGGAGGAGGATGGCGAAAGTTTCGACCAGGAGTTTTACTCTGAGGAAGAGCTTGATGACCATCTGAGAGGTGTTGTATAAGCTGATCGGTGCTTCGCGCGAAAATTTCACTTGTCAGTAATTTTTTTTTAGTTGTCAATAGCCAAAAAGGCAGAATAATGCAAAATATATCCCCCCTTCCTGAAAATTTACGACTCCCTGACATCACTTCGATTGACGCGATAACCGTGAGTCTTCCCTTTGTAACTCCTTTTTCCATAAGCTCTTACACCTGGACTTGCAAGGAGGCGCTTCTGATAAAGATCACCTCAGGCGAAGTGTCGGGGTGGGGAGAGTGCGTGGCCGATCCCGATCCGTTTTACAGTCCCGAGACCACTGTTTCCTCGCTGCACATTATTAAGGAGTTCATTCTTCCCGTGCTGAAACCGGGGATGAGCTTCGACGATTTCGAGAAGGAGATGCGACACATCCGGGGGAACATGATGGCGAAAGCTGCCGTTGAGAACGCGCTTCTCGACCTGATCGCGCGCATCGAAGGAGTGCCGCTGTGGAAGCTGTTCGGTTTTGAGCCCAAGAGGATAATGTCGGGCATGAGCATCGGCATCAAGGGAAGCATCCCGGAGCTGCTTGAAGCTGTTCAGGAGGCGGTCGATCTGAAATATCACCGCGTGAAAATGAAGATAAAGAAGGGGAAGGATATCGAATGGGTGGCGGCGGTGCGTGAGAAATTCCCCGATATCCAGTTGATGGTTGACGCGAACGGCGACTACTCACTCGACGACGCGGCACACCTCGCGCGGCTCGATTCGTTCGGCCTCACGATGATCGAGCAACCCCTCTCGTACAGCGACATCTATTTCCACTCGAAACTGCAGAAACACCTCAAAACACCCCTCTGCCTTGATGAATCGATCCACTCATTCGACGACGCGGTCACCGCCGTTGAACTGGGGGCGTGCGGTATCATCAACATAAAAGAGGGACGTGTCGGCGGCATGGCCGAGGCAGTGAGGATCGCGAAGTATTGCGAAGAGAAGGGGATACCCGTATGGTCGGGCGGCATGGATGAAACGGGCATTGGCCGCGCCTTCAACATCCACCTTCAGACGGCACCCGCTTTCACCCTGCCGGGCGACACTTCCGAAACAAGAAGATACTTCAAGGAAGATATCGTCACTCCCGTGGTCGAACTCGACAGCGAAGGCTACATCGCCATCCCCGAAGGACCCGGAACAGGCGTTACCATCCTCGAGGAGCAGGTTAAAAAGTTTGAGCTGTGGAGAGAGGGATTAAGATGAAGGGTGAAGGGTGAAGGGTGAAGGTATGATCCGCCTGCGGCGGAATGAAGTTTGAGGTATGAGCCCCCTCATACAGATTAAGCAGAGGAATTCTTAAGTTTGGATTGAAGGAAATAAATAATTATGCAGGAGGCA
>CAZVBQ010000010.1:0-95343 GCA_964625575.1 uncultured Ignavibacteriaceae bacterium
GGGATTGATCCGCGAACACCCCATAGCCTGATTAACATCGAAGCCTGGAAATTTGTGATGGACGAAATTAATTAAAAATTACTAAAGAAGGTTTGATTTAAATTACAAAAAGTTTTTCAGACTTCAATATCAAGTTCTTTTATTTTTCTGTACAAGGTCGAAAGACCAAGGTTGAGAGCCTTGGCAACTTTGTCTTTGTCGTAGTCATTGTCTTCGAGCACCCTGACGATAAAGTCGCGCTCAACTTTTCTCATGAAATCCTCAAGAGAGCCCATCGAAGCAGAAGAGTACCCTCTTTGAGATAAAATGACTTCCGGAAGGTCGTCAACGGAAATGTAGTCGGATCCGGCAAAGATGACGGCTCTTTCCACCACGTTTTCCAGCTCACGCACCTCTCCCTTCCAATCGTGATTCATTAGAGCCCTGATGGCAGAGTGATCGAATCCTTTAATATTCTTGCTCATCTCCCTCCTGTATTTATTGAGGAAGTGGTCGGCAAGAAGCGGGATATCATCTTTCCTTTCCCTCAAAGAGGGGAGCCGTATTTCGATTACGTTCAGTCTGTAATAAAGATCTTCCCTGAACTTTCCCTTCTCGATCTCATCGGTGAGTTTGCGGTTGGTTGATGCAATAAATCTGACATTCACTTTAACCGGGGAAGTGTGGCCCACCGGTATAAACTCTTTTTCCTGCAGAACCCTGAGAAGTTTTACCTGAAGGTTAAGCGGCATTTCACTTACCTCATCAAGGAAAAGAGTACCCTCATCAGCGGCTTTAATAAATCCCTCCTTGTCGTATGTGGCCCCGGTAAATGAACCTTTTTTATGTCCAAAAAGCTCACTTTCTATCAAGGTTTCGGAGATAGCGCCGCAATTAACGGCGATGAAGGGTTTATTCTTCCTTTTACTGTTGAAGTGTATCGCTTTCGCGACCAGTTCCTTCCCCGTTCCACTGTTGCCGGTGATCAGCACGGTCGACTCAGTTTCTGACACGGCCCTGATCATCCGGAAGATATTCTCCATTTTTTTGCTTTTCCCGATAATGTTGGAGAAATCATATTGCCGGTGGAGCTCGTGTTTCAGGAGTTGATTCTCATTTACAAGTTCTTTGATCTGGAACACGCGGGCAACTTTAACCGTGAGCTCATCAAAGTCGAGGGGTTTCAGCAGGTAGTCAGCAGCCCCGGCGCGGAGTGCTCTGATCGCGGTTTCGAGCGAGCCGTATGCCGTGATCATAATTACCGAGGTCTGAAGATTTAACCGCACGATCTTTTCAAGCAGTTCGATACCCTTCATTTCCGGCATTTCGATATCAGAGATCACAAGGTCGTAAGGTTCTTCTTGAACCTTTTGGTAGGCCACTGAGCCATTTTCAGCCACTACAACCGTGTAGCCTTCCTTCTGAAGGATAAACGAGATGGATTCCCTTATAATATCTTCGTCGTCGACAACGAGTATCTTTTTAGACATTTCTTCTCCGCGGTTCCTTAATATATTGGGTTAAGAGGGAGTGATATTTTGAAGGAAGTTCCTCTTCCCGGTTTGCTTTCAAGTTTTATATCTCCTTGAAAACTTTTCACGATGCCGTAACTTACCCAAAGTCCCAGTCCGGTACCTTTACCGACGGCCTTTGTTGTATAGAATGGCTCGAAAATTTTAGCGTGTTTTTCCTGAGCTATGCCGATTCCATTATCTGAAAGCTCAATTATAAGGTAACTTCCTTCTACATAAGTTTCAGCCGTGATAACACCACGATGTTCAGGGAATCTCTCTTTCATCTCAAGGATGGCATCAACTGAATTGATGAGCATGTTAACGAACACCTGCTGTATCTGGTCTGATACCAGTGGGATCACATAGCCATCTTTGTGATTATAATTGAATTTTACATCCTTGGCTTTTTTGCCTACCATCACGATCTCGATCGCCTCTTTTAGCGCGAGTCCGATATCTGTGGATTTAAGTTCATAATTGCTCGGGCGTGAGAAATCGACCAGATCGCGTATGATCTTTGAAATACGGGTGATCTGTTTTTTTATCAATTCAAGCTTTTCTTTGATGAATTCATCTTCCGTTGAGCGTTGAATTATCTGGGCAAGCGCGGAAATTGACGCAAGAGGGTTGCCAACTTCATGGGCAACTCCGGCGGCAAGGGTACCTATCGATTCCATCTTCTGCGTATGGATCAGTTGCTTCTCAAGATTGCGTTTATCGGAGAGATCCCTGTGGATGCCGAAATAACCTATGGGGTTGCCTTCATTGTCGGTCATCGGTGTGATCTGCAACTGGGAGTAGAAAGTCTCTCCGTTCTTCCGTTTATTCTCAACTTCGCCAATCCAGGTTCTACCCGAAGAGATGGTTTTCCACACATTTTCCCAGTGTTTTTGCGAGTGTTTGCCACTTCCAAACACTTTTGGGTTGAGCCCTATCAGTTCATCCTGATCAAAGCCGCTTTCCGCTGAAAATGCGGGATTTACGTATATCATTTTCCCTGAGAGATCGGTTATCTGCAGGGCACTCATCGTATGGTCGGCAATATACTTGAACCTTGTGAGGTTCAGCCTGTCCCTTTTCTCCCGTGTTATATCTTTCAGATGGAGTAGAACGGTGTCTTTCTCAACACTGTTAAACACGGCGAGGCAGTCGAACACCTCATCTCCTTTGGAGTCAAGTATGCGGCACTCAACTTCCGTCCGTTCCTTTTGGGTGTTACACCTGATCAGTGCATGCTCAACCTTCAGAATTGACTCCGGACTGAGAAGGGAATCGATCTCGGTAAGTTTTTCACGGTCGTAACCGAGTTTTTTGAAAACCCCGGCACTCGCGTGAAGGACCATGCCCTCTTTGTCCAAGAGAAAATAATAATCGTCGAGCAGATCGAACAGGGAAATATCCAAAGAGTTACTTTTTTAATTAATGAAAAAAGATCATAAAAACTTACAAAAATAACAAAAATAAGGAGTTAAACCGAATCGTAAAGGGATATGCAACTCCTTTATAATGGTTATATTTAGGGTCATGATTTTTTATTTTAATACCCCGGAGAAAATTTTTTGATGAATACAAAAAGTGATGTGCTTGAAAAGTTAATATCTCTCGCGAAAAGAAAAGGATTTGTGTACCAGTCGAGTGAGATCTATGGTGGATTGAACGGCTGCTATGATTACGGTCCACTTGGCAGTGAAATGCTCCGGAACCTCAAAGACGAGTGGTGGAAATTCATGACCTACCGGGAAGATGTTGAAGGTCTCGACGCTTCCATCCTTATGTCGCCTGAAGTGTGGGTTGCATCCGGTCACGTTGAAAACTTTACCGATCCGATGATCGATTGCAAATCATGCAGGGCAAGGTTCAGGGTTGATTACCTGGTTGACCAGATCCCCGTCAAGAAAAAAACAAAGTTGCTTGAAGCCCTTCAGACTTCACTGTCAGGTTCAGAAATGGCTGAAAAGATCGCTGACAGCCTCAAGATGCTCGATACCAATGGTGAGGAAGTAAACGATTTCATCACCGATCTTTTCGAGACCGAGTACGCGCCAAAACTGATAGAAGAACTGAACTGCCCGAACTGTGGTAACAAAGGTTCCTTCACCTCAGCCCGCAAGTTTAACCTTATGTTCAAAACATTTCTTGGACCTGTAGAGGAAACCGGCTCTACAATTTACCTGAGACCCGAGACGGCCCAGGGTATTTTTGTGAACTTCCTCAATGTGCAAAACGCGTCACGTCAGAAGGTGCCTTTCGGAATAGCCCAGATAGGGAAGGCATTCAGAAATGAGATAAATACCCGCTACTTCCTCTTCCGTACACGAGAATTTGAGCAGATGGAGATGCAGTATTTTGTGAAACCTTCAGATGACCAGAAGTACTACGACTACTGGAAAGAGGTCAGACTGAACTGGTACAAGAGCCTCGGAATGAAACCCGAGAATCTTAGATACCACGATCACCATCCGACCAAACTTGCCCACTACGCGAAAGAAGCAACGGATATCGAGTATCAGTTCCCGTTCGGCTGGGGTGAGATCGAGGGTATTCACAACCGCACCGATTTTGATCTTGGAAGACACGAACAGTTCTCGAAAAAGGGTCTTAAGTTCTATGACGAAGAGACAAAAGAGAAATTCCTGCCTTACATTATCGAGACTTCGGCCGGAGCGAGCAGATCATTCCTCGCGTTCCTCGTTGATTCATATGAAGAGCAGGATCTCGGCGGCGACGTAAGAACTGTTCTCCACCTCCATCCGAAACTTGCTCCCGTTAAAGCGGCGATACTTCCACTTGTGAACAAGGATGGAATGCCTGAATTCGCGCGCAAGATTGAATCCGAGCTCAGAGCCAAGTTCAAAATATTCTATGATGACAAGGCAGCGATCGGAAGACGTTACAGAAGAATGGATGAGATAGGTACTCCGTACGCGATCACGGTTGACACCCAGACAATGGAAGACAACAGTGTAACAGTACGTGAGCGTGACAGCATGGAGCAGATCAGAATTGATGCTTCAAAGCTTTCAGGTTTTCTCGCTGAGAAATTGGCCTGACAGCAGGGTACTACCGGTATATTTTAGAGGCTGCCCGATAAAGCAGCCTCTTTTTGTTTCAGGGAAGGGAAGATCAGGATCAAAAATTTTATGAAACTTCTTTGTCCGGCATTAAGTATAATTGGGAAGTAAAACAAATAATCTTTGAAAATGCAAAAGCTCATATCCTTAATCTTTTTATCATTACTGCTTACCACCACCATTTTCTCACAGGATCAAAACTCAATAATCGATCAGGGAATAAAGGATGTTTATTCACTGAACTTTCCGGCTGCTGAAGCGAAGTTCCGCTCACTTCTGCGCGAAAATCCCAAGAATCCCGCGGGTCTGTTCTATTTAGCGATGATCGACTGGTGGAAGATCCTTGTTGATCTTGATGACCAGTCGAAAGATGACCTGTTTTACAAGAAGCTTGATGACGTTATCTATGTTTGCGATGAGCTTTTAGACCAAAACCCCGATAATTTTGATGCCCTTTTCTTTAAGGGTGGGGCGATCGGATTCAGAGGCAGGCTCCGCTCATTAAGGGAAAGCTGGCTTAAAGCCGCTGACGACGGCAGGGAAGCACTTCCCATAGTTAACAAAGCGCTGAAACTTCAACCTAGGAATGCGGATGTATTGCTTGGAACCGGTATCTACGCGTACTATATTTCGGTGATCCCGGATGAATACCCGGCGGTGAAGCCATTGCTGATATTTTTCCCTTCCGGTGACAAGGCTCAAGGGATAAAAGATCTCGTTAGAGTGGCCGAAAAAGGGCGATTCGCGAAATATGAAGCCATGTACTTCCTAATGACACTATATCAAGAGTTCGAAAAGGATGCCAACAGTTCTGAAAAATACGCGAAGCAATTGACTGATCTTTTCCCTGAGAATCCTGTTTTTCTGAAGTGGCGGGGGAGGGCAGCGGTAATGCGTGGTGATTACCCCCTTATAAAAGATATTTATACAAAGCTTTATTCCGGCTGCCAGGCAGGGAAATTTGGATACTCCCAAAAGGTAAAAAGGGAAACTGCTTACTATCTCGGATTTTATTACAAGGTAATGGGCCAGTGGGACTCATGTAAAACATTCTTCAAAGAGTCGGTGGATCTCTCTAAAAAGATTGAGAAGGGTGATGCCTCCGGTTACTGGGTCAACTCGGTGCTATATCTTGGAATGGCATACGATAAATTGAATGAGCGCGATCTCGCTTTGAAATGTTACAACGATGTTCTCGAAATGAATGAATACAGTAGCTCACACAAGTTAGCGAAAGCGTATATAAATGCCCCGTACCGTTAGTAAAAGGGTTTTAGTGATCGACAATTACGATTCCTTCACCTGGAATCTTGTGGCACTTCTTAAGCAAGGGGGCGCGGATGTGGAGGTTATCTTTAACGACGATCCAAAATGTCTGCTGGTGCAGGAGAACGTGTACAACGGTATACTCCTTTCACCGGGACCCGGAACGCCTGATACGGCGGGGTATACGTTGAATGTTTTGGAGAAATACGCCGGTGAAATTCCGGTTTTCGGTGTGTGCCTCGGTCACCAATCGATAGGGCAGCATTTCGGTTTGAAGGTACTTAATGCCCCCGAACCGGTTCACGGAAAAGCATCAGAGATATCTCACGATGGAAAGGGGGTATTCCAGGGGCTCGGTAAGAGGTTAAAAGTTATACGGTATCACTCTTTGGTCGTCTCCGAACCGGGTGACGGCTTTCCTTTGGTGGTTACATCGCGAACGGATGATGGTGTGATAATGGGTTTACGGCACAGGGAGCTGGCGCTGGAGAGTGTTCAGTTTCACCCCGACTCGGCGGCCACTGAACAAGGGCAGGCGATCATTAACAACTGGCTTATAACTATCTAAAGTTCTTTTTCTTCCTGCTCCGGCGCGCTGAAACTGTATAACAGTGTGTCGCCGATTCTTTTAAACGGTTCCTTGCCGAAATTTTCCGCGTCTTTTCCTGCCGTTTGGATCGATCTTTCTATGAGCAGCACTCCCCCTGGTTTTAGTAAACTTCTCCTCAGGATATTCGAGACCACATCCCACACATCGAATTCATAGAATGGCGGATCGGCAAGGATCATGTCGAACTTCAGGGAAGTTGTGGAAGTGAAGGTGGTTGCCGTCATCTTGTGAACCTTTACACGGTCAGCAACTCCCAGTGAAGTTATGTTTTCCAGTAACACCTTTTGAACAGGGAAATTCTTCTCGACGAAGTGAACTGAAGCTGCCCCCCGGCTAAGCATCTCAAACCCTAATGAGCCGGAACCGGAATATATGTCGGCAACAACGGCATCCTCGAGATCATAGTAATTGGCGAGGAAATTGAACAGGGATTGCTTTACCTTGTCCGTTGTCGGTCTTGTGAATTTGGAATCCGGGGTCTTGATGAATCTTCCGCCGAACTCACCTGATATTATTCTAAGCCTCACTTCTGATCTCGGCTAAAAGGTCAGGAGGAATCTTGCTTACCTTGCCTAACGGCAAACCTTTGAAATTGTCGGCAGTTTTTATATTCATCCACTTTTCAACCAGGGAAGTCAAGCCGACCATATATTCTTCCAAACTGAAGTACACAGTATACAATCTTTCCCTGTCGATCCTTCCCGATGTACTGTTGATCATGAATGAGTCGATCAGATCAGGAATCGAGGGGATATCGATGAAGTTCGTGGAGTATACGGAGGTGATCTGCTTGCCCTTCAGAGAGGCGAGCACAATCGAATTGCCTGAGACATGCAGTAGAAGAGCGATCTGGTCGTCTGAAAAATATTTGAAAATGAACTGTTTTAGAGAGAGGAAAGGAATGATGATCTTAACACCGGGAGAACCGGTGAATTTTTTAATTCCGGCCGCGAATTCCATTATTCCGTTATCAACCATTGTAACAAGGTCGAGCTCCGGCGAATCGAATCCTGTGTTCAAGAGCGGCTGCACGTCGAGTGAGAATGAATCTTCCTCGAGGTAAGGAAATATCAGCCCCATTTCAAACTTGTGCTCGTTATACTGCTGAATGCCTGAAAGTTCAGGTTTCCTCGGCAGGGTAACGGTATGGAAAAGCGACTGGGGGAAGATCAGATAAATTGTTGAATTGTTGAGACTTGAATATCCGGGACCGGATATCAGATCATCTTTCAGCCGCTCAACCTGCGCCGGGTCAATTGTTTTGAAAAGGGGACCTTGCAAGATTGAGTAGTCAAGCACGGTTTTGGCAACCGATTCTTCAGCAGGGTCTACGTTTTTGACTGTAATGGATGTGGTTTTGAACTCAATTAATATTCTGTTCATGTTACTCCCAGGATGCTGTATAGATCAGCGCGTCATAATAGAGGTTACCGACTGAGCCATAACCTGATGGATCGATCACTCTGAATCTCTTTCCGGGTGTGAAAGTGGTGTCTACCCGTACAAATTTCCCTTTTTGGCTGAAAACCGAATCGATCACCCGGGCGGTATCCAGTTGTATTGTAAACGGCATGTAAATTTTTAGTGAATGCTTCATGCTGTCGGCGATGAAAACACCTTCACCGGATGATTTGAAACTGAAAGTGTTTTTGTCGAGGTCTTTTATCTTATCCAGAATTGTAGCCGCTTCCAGGGAATTTACAAATTTAACCAAAGTGTCAATATTCCCGCAAAATCTCCCATGTTTTTCAAAAAATGCTTTCTGTGCCGTTCTGATGTTGTGGAGCCTCTGCCGCGACTCTTTTTTGAAATATTCCTCCTCCTTTGAGTAGGCGAGGGGATCGAGATATGCAACCTTCATGAGCAGAAGCGCAAGCAGAAATATCACGACAGAGTTCACGAGTGAGAAGTAACGGCGGTAGAGGGTGAGAAGTTTCTCCATATTATAAAGTCAACCACTTTTTTAATTTGGTGAGTTTCGTGGCACCGATGCCATTCACAAGTTCAAGATCGTCGATACTTTTAAACGGACCGTTGATCGAACGAAAACTTACGATCTCCTCTGCCACCTTTTGTGATATCCCGGGGAGCTGCTCAAAGTCGGCGATGCTGCCGGTGTTAAGATTAACCTGATATGGTTGGGGCTTCACCTTTTTACTCTTCGACTTCTGTTTGGTGTCTTTCTCCTTCTCCTTTTTGATCTTCTCTTTTTCTTTCTGAATTTGATCCCAGGTCGAACTCTCTTTGGCTGTCAGCTCTTTGGTTGCGCTCCCGAAACCCGCGAAGTGTAAAACAACTCCGGTAACGACCGAGAAGAAAACAAAAATCAGGGCGGTGACCTCAAGTTTGGTCAGCCCTGACTTTTGCGAAAAATTCTCGATCAGTTTTTTCACGAGGAACTAAAAGAATTTCTTGAAGAAACCGCCCTCGTCCTGTTCACCCATAATGTTGGGCTGTGAAGAGAGCTCTTTAAGCAGTTCTTTTTCGCGTGAGTTAACCTTCTTGGGCACGATTATATTAACTTGTACAAGTTGATCACCTCGCCGTTGGCTTCTGTCGTTAACATTTGGAAGACCCTTGCCTGACATTCTCAGAATTTTTCCAGCGAGGGTGCCTGAGTCGATGGTAAGTTTTGCTTTACCACTAAGCGTGGGTATCTCAACTTCATCACCGAGCACGGCTTGTGGAAAGCTAATGAAAAGCTGATAGACAATATCAGAACCCTGACGTTTGAAATGGTCATGCTCCAATTCCTGGAAACCCACGAGGAGGTCACCATTGTGTCCGCCTCGCAAACCGGCATTTCCTCTTCCACGAAGGCTTAGCTGCATTTCGTCACTCACACCGGCCGGCACTTCGATAGTCTCTGTAACCTCGGCTTTAACACGTCCGTCACCATGACACTTGCGGCATGGCTTATCGATAACGGTACCTTCACCGTTACAGTTCGCGCATGGCTGAATGTTTACAAACTGACCAAAAACAGAACGTGAAACATTTCTGATCTCGCCTGAACCGTTACATGACGGGCATGTTTTCTTGCTTGAGCCACCCTCGGAACCACTTCCGGTGCAGGAGTCGCATTTTACAAATTTATTTATTTTAATTGTTTTTGTTGTGCCGTTGGCGATCTCTTCAAGTTTAAGCTTCAGAGTGACACGAAGATCGCTACCTGGTGTGCCCGAACTTCGCCTACGCCCACCACCGGATCCTCTTCTACCACCACCAAAAAAGTCGTCGAAAATCGATCCGCCACCGAAAACATCGGAGAAGTGGGAGAAGATATCGTTAATATCGTTGAATCCCTGTTGACCGGCACCTGGGCCAAATGCCTGGTGACCGTATCGGTCGTATTTGGCTCTTTTATCATCGTCGCTGAGTACTTCATAAGCTTCCGCGGCTTCTTTGAACTTCTCCTCAGCCTCTTTATTGTCAGGGTTGCGGTCGGGATGATATTTCATCGCGATCTTCCTGTAGGCAGATTTTATCTCATCCTTCGAAGCGGATTTGGAAACTCCAAGCACCTCATAATAATCTCTTTTACTCATGGTATCTCTTGTAATTCCTCTCGGTTATTTCGCTTATTCTTCAGGTTTTTCACTGATAATAACGTCACTGTGTCTCAGTATCGAATCTTTGTAAATGTAGCCTGCTCTCACCTCTTCAAGCACGGTATCAGGTTCAACTTCAGCGTTCACCATCCTGCCGATCGCGTTGTGGAGATTATAGTCGAAGGGCATGCCCTTTGCGGAAATTTTCTTTAGGCCCTTCCCTTCAAGAAGTTTGTTGAAAGAGTCATGGATCAATATAAAACCCTCGATCACTTTCATTTTGTCTTCTGTAGTGAGGGCAAAATCGGATGCCCGGTCAAAATTATCAATCACGGGGAGGAGGTCGGTAATAAGACTTCCCTCGGCATCAGTCCAGGTTTTCAGTGATTCTTCCCTGTGCCTCCGTTTAATGTTATCGATCTCAGCCATTCTTCTCTGGAGGATATCGCGCATTGAGTCGATCTCGCCTTTTAATTTTTCAACCTCTGCTTTGAGGGCTTCATTTTCGAGTGATAATTCAGCAAATTTAGGATCCACTTCGGGAGAGGTGGTTGTTTCAGTTACCGGTTCCTGAGCTGTCTGCTCTTCAGCGGTACCCGCCTGTTCACGCGTTTCAGTATCCTGCATTTCGTTTTTTTCTTCCATATTCCTGTTTTTCTTTCCGAATTTCATATAATACCTTTCCTACAATTTGTAAAAAAGCCAACTAATTAAACAAATGCTATCTTTCGGTCTGTTGGTTCCCCGTGAGGAACTCGGTTAACAGTCCGGCTGTATAGTCAACAATTGCAATTATTTTGGCGTAATCCATCCGTTTGGGTCCGATGATCCCCATAGCACCGGAATTGTCGCCAATTCTGTATTCTTTCATGACAAGACTGTAGTCTTCCATTTTCATATCATGAAGCTCGCTTCCTATCATGATGTTCACTCCGCTCACAGCGGCTGAACGTTCGAGGAAAATCCCTGAACTGTTTTCGAAAATATGGATAATGATATCCTTGTCTTCTATCAGTTCCACAATGTTTTCAAACTTTAGAGGGTCTTCGAACTCCGGATGTTTCAGAAGGTTTCTGGCTCCTGAAATCAAAACCTTTTCTTCTGTTTTAAAGTCGTTGAAAATCCTTTCAGCGGAGTCATAAAGCATGTTGATGATCGGATTTCCCTCAACGCCGCTGTCTTTCAGGCGCTCCGCGATAGTATCTTTAATATCTTTTAACCTGAGACCCGAGAGTTTTTCGTTGAGCAGACTCTGTACGTCATCGATCTGTTTCTCTTCAATATTCGCGGTCAGTTCAAGAGTGATGGTTTTCACCAGACCCGAGACAATGCTTATAACAACAAGTATTTTGTTGGAAGAGAGATAAACAAGCTGTATTCTGCTGAGAACACCTGTTTCGATCTTAGGGTAGATCACGCACGCGAGCTGGTCGGTTATCCTGCTCATTATCTTAGAGGCGGTTGAATAGATCTCCTCGATATCGATGATGCTTTTCTTCAGTCCCGATGAGATCGACTCCATTGTCTGCCCGTCGATCTGGGGAGTATCCATGAGGGAATCAACGTAAAGCCTGTATCCCTTATCGGTTGGCACTCTTCCGGCAGAAGTATGCGGATGATTGATGTAACCGGAGTCTTCCAGATCAGCCATGATATTTCTCACCGTAGCGGGGGAAAGACCGATGTCATATTTTTTGGAAATATTCCTGCTGCCAACCGGAGAGGCAGTTAGAATAAACTGATTTACAATATGCCTCAGGATGCTCTTTTCTCTTGCGGAAAGTTCAGATCCTTGAATTATCAGATTAACTCCAATTAATTGAAACAAAAGTTTTTAACCTGCAAATATAATGAAAACAGCCGGGGTTAAAAAGGGAGAAGGAGGGGAGCAGAGGTTTGCATTCGCGGCAAAAAGAGAATAATTTTTGAATAAGTAGCTCTAAAAACTTATATTTGTGTTTTGATTAATTTTGACTTTTAAGCTACCAATTCAGGAAGTTTTCATGACTCTGGAACAGGGATTGTTTGGATTTTTCGCGCTGATAGCGGTCGCGTCATCATTACTGATGGTGACACGGAAGAATCCTGTAATATCCGCGCTATTTTTGGTTCTTAATTTTGGAGCACTCTCCGGAATATACATTCTCCTCAGAGCTCAGTTCATAGCCGTGGTTCAGGTGATCGTATACGCGGGGGCGATCATGGTGCTTTTTCTGTTTGTTATCATGCTTTTGAGGCCCGAACAGGAAAAGTCATACTTCAAGGAGAGGCCGCAGGCAAAGTTTCTGGCAATAGTTATCGGTCTGTTAATGTTTGCTCAGATCGTTTATGCTGTTTTCTTCGCCGCGTCCGGCAAGGTTGTAGATGAATCACAGCGGGTGAACATCGGAACGATCGAGAACATCGGAAGGGAACTGTACACATCATACCTTCTGCCGTTTGAATCAATAGCATTTGTACTTCTTACAGCCACCATTGGCGCACTTGTCTTATCTAAAAAGAAACTGGATTAGCACTAAAGATGATCCCACTGGAATATTATCTTATACTCAGCGCGTTCATGTTCGTAACCGGCGTAGCCGGAGTTCTGACCAGGAGAAACGCCATTGTTGTTTTCATGTCGATAGAGCTTATGCTTAATTCGGCAAACCTGACATTTGTTGCCTATTCCTCTTTTCTTGGGGATGTGGTGGGACAATTGTTCGTGTTCTTTGTAATGGCAGTTGCCGCCGCCGAAGTTGCGATCGGCTTGGCGATCATCATAGCCATCTTCAGGAACAAGGTAACTATAAATATCGACGAAATTAACATTCTTAAGTGGTAAGCTACTAAAACATCCCACGAATTATGACAGAATACATTTATTTGGCAGTGCTCTTCCCGCTGATCGGTTTCCTGATCAACGGGTTGTTTGGTAGATTGATCAAGAACGAGAAGATCGTCGGCGGACTTGGAGCCGCTATGGTCGGACTCTCGTTTTTGGTTATTGTTTCCTCATTTTTTGAAACTGTTGGCTTACCAGCCGATAAAAGGTCGCGCATAGTTGAATGGTTTACCTGGATACAGGCAGGCGGAATTAAAACCGCTTTCGCGTATCAGGTCGACCAGCTTTCACTCGTGATGTCTTTGGTCGTGACCGGTGTCGGCTTTCTGATCCATGTCTACTCTATCGGGTACATGCACGGTGACAAAGGTTTCTGGCGCTTCTTCGCGTACCTGAACCTCTTCATCTTCGCGATGATGAACCTGGTATTGGCTGACAATTTTGTTCTCCTTTTCCTCGGTTGGGAAGGTGTAGGGCTTTGCTCCTATCTTCTTATCGGGTTCTGGTACGACAGAAAGTTTGAAAAGGGAACTGTAGCCGATGCTTCGAAAAAGGCATTCGTGGTTAACAGGATCGGCGATTTCGGCTTCCTGGTAGCGATGTTCTTTATCTTTGCAAACTTCAACAGCCTTAACTTCAGTGAAGTGTTGCCGGTAGTGGCCGGTTCAGGCATCGAGCCTTGGGTTTTTGAAGCCATCGCGATCTTCCTTTTCATAGGTGCCACCGGTAAGTCGGCTCAGATACCTCTTTACGTCTGGCTTCCTGACGCTATGGCGGGTCCGACCCCTGTGTCAGCCCTCATCCACGCCGCAACCATGGTTACCGCGGGAGTTTACCTTCTCGCCAGAACCTCGATAATTTTTGCCATGGCTCCCACAGCCATGATGGTGGTTGCCGTGGTTGGTTTGCTGACAGCATTCTTTGCTGCCACAATCGGGCTTGTACAAAACGATATCAAAAAAGTTCTCGCCTACTCCACGGTCTCACAGCTAGGTTACATGTTCCTTGCTCTTGGCGTGGGTGCATTCTCTGCCGGTATTTTTCACGTAATGACTCACGCATTCTTTAAGGCCCTCCTCTTCCTTGGAGCCGGTTCGGTCATTCACGGAATGCATGAAGAGCAGGATATCAGAAATTATGGCGGTCTTAAAAAATACATGCCAAAGACATATATTGTATTTTTCATCGCCGCGATAGCAATCGCGGGTGTTCCACCATTCGCAGGATTCTTCTCTAAAGATGAGATCCTCTGGATGTCATACGCCAACGGTGGTATTTTCTTTTGGATAATCGGTGCTCTTACGGCTTTGATGACCGCGTTCTACATGTTCCGTTTGACCTCAATGACCTTTGAAGGGAAGGAGAGGTTCGATCACCACCACGTCCACCCGCACGAGTCGCCAAATGTAATGCTTATTCCGCTTTACGTTTTGGCCTTTCTTTCGGTTGTTGGCGGTTGGATCGGTCTGCCGAAAGTGTTCGTTGGTGAACATGGAAACCTTTTTGAATCATGGCTCGAGCCAGTGTTCAAAGATGCCTCGAGGAGACTCGCTTCCGGCGGCATCCACTCGCATCTTGAAGAGTACCTTTTAATGGCCACTTCGGTTGTTGGCGCGGTTGCTGCCATTATGTTGGCAAGGCACATTTACATGAAGAAACCCGGGATCGCGACAGGAGTTGCCGAATCTTTCAAGGGTGTCTACAATACCCTTTATAACAAATACTTTGTGGATGAATTCTATCAGACTACGATTGTCAATCCGCTTGTGAAGCTTTCTGACTCGGTGCTCTTCAAGTTCACCGATGCCAAACTGATCGATGGTGCCGTTAACGGCACCGCGAAAGTGATAAATGTGGCTTCAAAATACGCGAGACAATTTCAGACCGGTGTTGCACAGTTCTATGCCGTGGTAATGATGATAGCTATCGTTGGCACCTTATTCTGGATAATGATGAGTTTCTAATGGAAAATAACTTTCTTCTTTCTTTACTGTTAATTCTTTCTGTTGGCGGTGCCTTGCTGACAATGATGCTGCCGAAAAACAATCCACAGGTTGTCCGGGTAACCGGACTGATAATCTCGACGGTTATCTTCGTGGTTTCACTTTTCGCGTGGTTCAAGTTCGATGCCGGCAACACAAACTTCCAGTTTGTTGAAAAATATGAATGGGTGAAAGGGTTTGGCATTTTCTATCATGTGGGACTTGACGGAATGTCATTACTCCTCGTGGTGCTCACAACTTTCATGACTCCGCTCGCGCTTCTTTCAACATGGTCGAGCATCGACACTAAAGTTAAAGAGTTTACCTTCTTCATGCTGATGCTTGAAGCAGGAATGCTCGGCGTGTTCATGTCGCTTGATCTTTTCCTCTTCTACATTTTCTGGGAAGCGATGCTGATCCCGATGTATTTCATCATCGGTGTTTGGGGTGGAAAGAACAGAATTTACGCTTCGGTGAAGTTTTTTATCTATACGATGGCAGGTTCATTGGTAATGCTTGTGGCGATCATCTGGCTGGCAAACTCGGGTAACGCGTTTACCACCGACCTGATCGAGCTTTACAAGCAGGGACCGATACTTGAGATTTCCAAGCAGAATTGGCTGTTTGCCGCTTTTGCTCTCAGCTTCGCCATTAAGGTGCCAATATTTCCATTACACACATGGCTGCCTGACGCCCACGTTGAAGCACCAACCGCGGGATCGGTAATCCTTGCCGGCGTGCTCCTTAAAATGGGTACTTACGGTCTGATCAGGTTCAACATACCTTTGTTCCCTGACGCGGCTAAAGCTTTCGCGCCATATATAACAACTCTCGCGGTTATCGGTATTATCTATGGTGCCCTGGTAGCGATGGTTCAGAAAGATATGAAGAAACTGGTTGCCTACTCTTCAGTGTCTCACCTTGGCTTTGTAGTCCTGGGTATTTTTGGACTAACTGTCGAGTCGATGCAGGGTGCCATTATCCAAATGGTGAACCACGGACTTTCAACAGGCGCCCTCTTCCTTTTGGTGGGCTATATTTACGAGAGAACCCACACTCGGGAGATCGCTGATTACGGTGGTATCGCGAAAATAGTGCCGGTTTATGCAACTGTGCTTTTATTTGTTTCCCTTTCATCAATCGGTGTTCCCGGCTTGAACGGTTTTGTTGGCGAGTTTCTGATCCTTGTAGGTTCTTTCGGTTCACCGGTGCTGAACAGTCCCTGGTACGCGATAATTTCAGCCACCGGCGTGATCTTTGCCGCCGTGTATCTGCTTTGGATGTATCAGAGGGTATGTCTTGAAACAGTAAAGAATGAAAAGATGAACTCACTGACTGACCTCAACACCCGTGAGATGATAACACTGGTACCTTTGATGATATTCATCGTGTGGATCGGTGTCTATCCGTCAACATTTCTGAAAATTACGGAAGCATTTTCCGCGAACGTGGTAAACACTTTAATGAGCGCGTTGGCGAAATAAGCCATGAGGCACACTGCTTATATTATTGTAGCCATAATCAGCCTGCTATTTGCGTTGAACAGCGAAGCATTTGGCTTCTCACAGCAGACAACCAAACAGGAAAAACAAGAAACTGTTCTTTCACATTCTGATAAAGTTGAACATGCCACGGCAGAGGGTGAGCACCACGGGGCTGAACCAAGCCCTTACATGGTTATACCGTTCATAACCCTGCTTCTTTTAATAGCGATCGCGCCATTGTTCTTCCAGCATTTTTGGGAGCACAATTACCACAGGGTTGCCATCTTCCTGGGGCTGATCACCGCGGCTTATTACGCTGTTTTCCTGAATGATTTCACAAGCCTGCGGCACACGCTGGTTGAGTATCTGTCGTTCATCGCGCTTCTCGGTTCACTCTTTGTTGCCAGCGGCGGGATACTGATAAAAGTTGACAGAAAAGCCACTCCGTTGGTCAACACCATTTTTCTCCTGATCGGAGCGGTTATATCCAACGTAATCGGCACCACGGGGGCCTCAATGCTCCTGATCCGCCCCTTCATGAGAATGAACAAAGGAAGAATTCAACCCTACCACATAATCTTTTTCATTTTTGTGGTGAGCAATGTAGGCGGTGGTCTTACTCCAATAGGCGATCCACCACTTTTTCTTGGATTCTTAAAAGGAGTTCCGTTTTTCTGGGTGATCGGTCATGTCTGGGAGATATGGCTTCTTGCTCTCGCGCTGATCCTGGGAATTTTCTTCGTGCTCGACCGTAATAACAAATCCGGTGCCGGTGACGAGAACAACTACACAGGAAAGATCGAATTCAAAGGTCTGAAGAATCTCGTTTATCTCGCGATCATAATTCTCGCGGTCTTTCTTGACCCGGCAGTAATGTCGTGGGTGCCTTCACTTGATCCGCTCCCAGTGGGGATAAGGGAGATCATCATGTTCGGTGTGGTTTACATGGCATACAGAACGGCTGACACGGAGATACTGAAGGCGAATGAATTTGATTTTGGCCCGATAAAAGAAGTTGCGTACCTCTTTGTGGGTATCTTCTTCACAATGATCCCTGCTTTAAGATTGGTCGCCGATATGGCGAGGGATAACAGCGAAGTGTTCACAGGTTCCCTTTTCTACTGGGCATCCGGTTCGCTTTCATCGTTCCTTGACAACGCGCCGACATATCTTAATTTCCTGAGCGCTGCCATGGGTAAGTTCGGGTATGACCTCAACGGAGGCGCTGAGCAAACGCGACAATTCCTTGTCACGGGTGATGCCGTTCATTATCTGATGGCGATCTCTGTTGGTTCCGTGTTTTTCGGAGCAATGACCTATATAGGAAATGGACCAAATTTCATGGTAAAATCAATTTCCGAGAGGGCAGGAGTGAGGGTGCCGACTTTTATCGAATATATGATCAAATATTCACTGCCTGTACTTTTACCGGTTTACGCGGTGATCTGGTTCATCTTTTTTAGAGGTTAGAAATGACTGTCAAAGAAGCACTTGCCAATAAAAAGACAGGTTTCATGTATGGGAACAGGCTGATACTCCCTTTCAAGGCGAGGTTCCTGAAGGTGGTGGTCAATAGTGATATTATTACTGATTTTTCCCCAAGTTCAAAAGGGATCTCGATTGTGGAAGAAGACTATTACACAAGTCTTTACTTTCATGAATACGACTCTTTGAGAGAAAGTCTTTCGAAATATGAGGCTGTTAAAATAGTTCTTGTTGAGAAAGAAGAGAATATTTTTGATGTTAACAAGCATATGAAAATTGCGGTTTACAAGACCGAAACTCATTTGGCGAATATAGAAGAAACTGATCAAGACATTTTATTTATCGAGTAGATATGGATTTTAACATTTCAGACATTTACAGTTATCTGCCCCTCGTGATCATGGCATCTTTGATCCTGGTTTCACTTGTGATCGAGATGTATATTAAAAGCGCCGAAAAGATCCTCCCCTGGCTGACAATTCTCGGCTTTCTGGGTGTTTCTTATCAGTCGCTTCTTACTGTTGGAGATCAAGGATTGTTCTTCCACGGTATGCTCGCCACTGGCGGTCAGGTAAACCTGTTCTATTTCATCTTCAATTTCGGCGCGGCTGTAGTAGCCCTCATCACCATAGACTACCTTAGAAAAACGGGTATTTATCACGGTGAGTTCTATATTCTGCTTCAATCGGCGGTTCTCGGCATGATGATGATAGCGAGCGCGAGGGATCTGGTGATGATATTCATTGGACTCGAACAGATGTCACTCACTTTTTACGTGCTTGCAGGTTTCGCCAGAAAAAGACTTTTTTCGAACGAGGCCGCGCTCAAGTATTTCCTTTTGGGCTCGTTTGCGACCGGATTTATAGTATACGGGCTGGGACTTCTCTACGGTGCCACCCACACGCTAAACATAGCCGAACTTTACAAATCATTTTCGTTCGAAAAAAGCAATATCACAGGTATCATTGGTCTTACACTCTTCTTCCTTGGTTTTGCCTTCAAGATAGCCGCCGTGCCATTCCACATGTGGGTGCCGGATGTTTATCAGGGAGCTCCAACTTCATCAACCGCGTTGATGTCAACTGTAGGTAAGGCTGCCGCTTTTGCCGCGCTCATACTTGTGGTTTCACCGGCATTCGCGAAGGAAAGGTCACACGATGTCCTTTCACCACTTATTGCTTTCTTCGCGGTTCTTTCGATGCTTTACGGCAGTATCACTGCCATCATGCAGACCGATATTAAAAGAATGTTGGCTTACTCATCGATCGCGCACGCCGGTTACATGCTTATCGGACTCGCGGCCGGCAACAAAGAGGGTATAGATGGTATAATTTTCTACCTCACTGCTTATGCTTTTATGAACCTCGGTGCATTTGGAATAATCTCCGTGATTGAGGATAAAGAAGAGAAGAATCTCGCGATAAGCGATTATTCAGGTCTTGGCACAAAGTACCCTGTACTCGCCGGACTGCTCGCGCTCTTCATGTTCGCCCTTTCCGGTATTCCACCTTTCGCGGGCTTCTTCGGAAAATACTACGTCTTTATTGCGGCTATCAAATCAGACATGGTTTGGCTGGCGATCATCGGTATAATCTCCTCCGCGATCAGCGTTTACTTCTACATCCGGCTTGTAGTGGTAATGTACTTCGGCAAGGAAGAGTCGAAACTTGAAGTGGCGAACTCAAATCCCGCGATGACAGGTATTATTGTATCAGCGATCCTTATCGTGCTCATGGGTGTACTCCCGGGGTCGGTCATCAATTTGATCGCGAAGTTTTAAAGAATTCTCAATAATTTAAAGCTGTATCGGGTTCGTGCTCTGAAGGACCACTCGATACAGCTTTTTTTGTTTTAACAAACGGGAGACCAACATGGTAATGCTATTCACAGCCGCTCAGGCGAGGGAAGCTGACATTACAGCAATTGAAGATCTTGGACTCGACAGTCTCGTGTTAATGGAAAACGCGGGAAGAAGCATAACCTCATGGCTTGAGGTATTGCAGGTCGAGTACAAAAGCGTGGCGATAATCTGCGGCAAAGGGAATAACGGTGGCGACGGATTTGTAGCCGCGCGACACCTCCGTGACCATGGCTGGAGCGTGACAGTTATTTTCGTCGGAGAGCCGGAGGAATTCAGCGACGACGCGAAATTTTATTTCGACATCATCTCTGAGAACCCAAGAGGAATATCGATCTTTCAATACAAGGATCCCGAACAGTTAAAAGAATTGGTCGCCAACAGCATGGTTGTTGTTGATGCCCTCCTCGGTACCGGTTCAAAGGGTGAACTCCGTTACCCGTACGATGAAGTTATCATAACACTGAACGACGAGCCCGGAGTTAAAGTGGCAGTGGATATCCCTTCCGGACTCGATCCGGACAAGGGCACGGGTGGTATAGTTTTCAAAGCCCACCAAACAGTCGCCATGGGTTCATTTAAAAGGGGTTATTTCTACGGAAAGGGGATAGAATGCACCGGAGCCATTGAATACGGTTACATCGGTTACAAAGAAGAGGATGTTGATCCTGACAGTAACTGGTGGCTGTATCAAAAAGCTGATGTCAAGGGAATCAACCTTTTCAAAACCAGGACGGTGAACAAATATTCAGCCGGCGGACCTGTGATAGTAGCCGGTTCCAACCGTTATCCCGGGGCTGCATCCCTCGTATATCAGGGCGCGTTCCACTCAGGTTCAGGTTCGCCGGTGATCTTCACTTCCGATAAAGCGGCTGCAGTGCTCCTGAACCAGACACCCGAAGCTGTGGTGGTGGAATATCCTGTGAATTTCAACTCGGAATCTCTAAAGCAAATGTTCGACATTCTTGAAAAGAAGGATGTGCTGCTGATAGGCCCCGGTCTGGGCAGGTCACCTGAAACCACCATGGCACTTGAGAAAGTACTCCAGATCGAGAATAAATTGGTAATGCTCGATGCTGATGCCCTTGTGCCGCTTTATAACGGTAATTACAAAAATTACGACCTTCACGGCAAGATTTTGCTCCCCCACACTGGTGAATTTGCAGCGATTCTTGGTCAGACACTCGATGAAATTGAAGAAGATATCTTCACTGCCGCCGAAAAATTCGCGATGGATACAGGGGCAATACTCGTGTTGAAACACGCGGCCGTGTTTATCTGCACCCCTTCGGGTCAGAACTATGTATGTGATTCGGGAAGTGAAGAACTTGCGAAATTTGGAACCGGTGATGGGCTCGCGGGCGTGATCGCTTCAACGCTCGCGCAGTTTCTCGCGTATCCAATGTTTGATCCCTCTGAACTTCAGGAAGGCTTGCGTGAAGCCAACGCGGTGGCATGCGAAACATATGCCGAAAGAATCGCGGATGCCGTTCATACATTTAACTTTTCCGCGCATCTTCTCGCAAGGGATTTCCCCGGCACGCCCGTTTCTGCTTCCACAATTGTAAAGAATATTCCGTATACAATTAAAAACTGGATGAAAATTGGTGGAGCAGGCACTTAAAAAGAAGATTTCGCTTTGGTTATTAGTGGTTTACTGGTTGATACTTTTTCTCGGTACCACGCTTCCCGGGAATCAGGTGCCTGAAACCCCTACCGGAGACAAGTTCAACCACTTCGCGGGATACGCGGTGCTTTCAATCCTGCTTTTCAGTTGGATGAGGATAAAAAAGGGAGGTGCTGCCGGCGAGATAAAATTGTTCCAAAAAACCTTTCTTATTACCGCTGTATATGCCGTGCTCGATGAGGTGCATCAGTTGTTCATCCCCGGACGCTTCTTCGAGTGGTACGATATCCTCGCGGATATTAACGGGGCAGCCCTCGGGCTCGCTGTGGCATTCATTCTTACCAGAACTTTTCCGCGACTTTACGAGTAGAACCGTAATAAACGAGAAATAAATGCCAGAACGAATCTTCCCCGACCCCAGAAAAAACCAGAGGCAGGTGCTTGAACTAAGTACCATCGCCGTGTTGTTTCTGATGATCATCCTGTTCAAGTTCTGGCCTTTCAGTAAATCAGTTTCCACGGTTTTTACCGGTGAAGACCACCTCATCGAAATCTCTGATGCCATTGAACTCCCCTCGAATGAGAAGGAAGAGCTCCCTCAAAAAGAGGAGAGCAGCGGCACTTCAAAAGCGAAGGGGGCAAAAACAGTGCCTGTGAACACGGTCAACAAGGAAATTGAAGTTGTGGTTGCCCCGCCAAAAGAGAAAATTAAACTCGAGAGTCAGGATATAGATACAGGTGATCTACTCACTCACGACAAGCAGGGTAAATACAAAAAGAACGAAACCAATAAAAAAACGACCGAAAAAGACCCTAAAGCTCCAAAAGACAACGTCTTCCACACGGCAGTGCCTTACATGCCCGTACCCGTCGGTGGTTATGAAGCCATACAAGGGAAGGCGGTATTCCCACAGTCGGCTAAAGACGCGGGGGTATCCGGTTCTGTTTATATCACCGCCTTTATTGATGAGAATGGCGTGGTGGTATCCGCGGTTCTCACAAAGGGGCTCCATCCCGCGTGCGACAATTCCGCGCTCTCCGCTGTCAGACGTACCAAATTCATCCCTGGTAAAAAGGACGGCAAGCCTGTGAAGGTACAAATGCTGATCCAGGTGAACTTCAGGTAATCCACCGTTTTTAACAGCCCCGGCTTTTTATTATATTAAACTTCCAAGAAAATGAAGTTTTAATGACCGGTAACAAAGCAGGCATGATCGCCTCAAAAATTCAAGAAAAACTGTCAGGTATTTTTGACCTGCTTGTTCTTGTTTTGTTTGGCGCGATCGATCTCCTTACGCTTATTTTCGGTAAGTATCTGAACCACCGGCTCGACTTCGAAGATTTCAATCCGCTTTACCGGGGGAATCTCTTCACCCTGACCTTCAGCATTATGATGATGCTTTTATTCATAATTTTCTGGCTGAAAGACAAGGGTGAATTCACCCGCAGGCGGATGTTGATGCTGACTTTCTGGTTTCTTGGATTCGGTTTTACAATCGGAGGTATATACCTCAACCAGAGTAACACCGGTTCGGGTGTAAATCTCCTCGGAACTCCATTATACAAACTCTATACCGGAATATTCTTCAATATCGGTTTCGCGTTCAAAACGTTTCTGTTGGCTTATGTTTTTATGAAAGTAGTTTCGGCGAAACGGTTTATTGTAGCGGGTTCCGTGGTTATCATGCTGCTTTTGTACGTTTCACTTTTCGTTTACACATGGGTATACGTTGGTGAAGGGGTAAAAACGCGTCCCGTCTACACTTCCCAAAATTCCGCGGATGTGGGTGTGGTACTTGGAGCAGCCGTCTGGAAATACAACAAACCAAGTTCGATCCTCAAGATGCGGATAGAGAAGGGGCTACAACTCTATTCAAAAAGAATTGTGAAGAAACTGCAACTCACCGGGAACAGCGCCCCGGGTGAGCTTCCTGAAGCGGACGTTGCCTTCTATTACCTGTTGAATAAAAAGATTGATCCCGCCGATATCCGGTTGGAAACCGAGAGCCGCTCAACTCTTGACCAGATAAGCTATATCAAAAGCACATTGGTCGGACGAAACGGTTATCAGAAGATAATTGTAATTTCTGATGCTTTTCACCTCCCGCGTATAAAAGAAATGGCTGAGTTTTACAACCTGAAGATCGATCTGGTGAACTCTGATCTTGCAATGGCATCAGAGTCGCTTCGATACTACGTTTTAAGGGAAGTGGTGGGCTTGATCAATTTCTGGATGTTCGGGGTCAAATAAGCGCTCGCCGTTTAGTATATTTACACTTCACTTTTGAAAAATTTCCGGGAATGAACCGGTTTCATTCCATCAAACATACCTATATGCTCAAGAACAAGTCAAACAGAAGAATTATTAGAGAAAAGGTTCTCCAGGTACTTTATGCCCATTCATACAATCGTGACGGTATAAAGATCACCGCCGGTGAACTTTCACAGAACATAACCGACAAGGCCGACAGGGATTTCTTTGAGAACCTCACCAGAAAAACGATCATGTATTCACGCGAATCCGATGAACTTATCGAAAAATTCGCGAAGAACTGGGAGATTGAACGGATGCCCCGCATGGACCGGATAATTCTCCGTATTGGTGTTTGCGAGTTCAGATACTTCCCCGACATTCCGCGCAAAGTGACTATAAACGAGCTTATCGAGATATCGAAGGAGTACAGCACTGCCGCCAGCGGTAAGTTCATAAACGGAATTCTTGACAAGATATACGAACATCTTGAAAAAGAGGGGAAAATATCAAAAACAGGCCGCGGTCTCATCGACGAATCGATCAAAAAGAGCTCCAATTAGCATGAACGAAAAGAAGAAGATATTCGTCTGGACTCTATACGACTTCGCGAATACTTCTTACTCGATCATTGTTATCACATTTCTCTACGCTGTCTACTTCAAAGAAACGGTAAACCACAACGCTGCCGAAGGTGATCTTTATTGGGGGCTTGGCACCTCCATTTCGATGCTTATCACCGCCTTCATCTCTCCGGTTCTTGGCGCGGTTGCCGATTACTCTTCAACAAAAAAGCGGTTTCTCGCGTTTTTTACATTTGTCTGCATAATCTCCACATTTCTTCTTTATTTTGTGGGACCGGGGGACGTGCTGCTGGGGTTGATTCTTCTTATTACGGGAAATATAGGATTTGAAGCCGGACTGATCTTCTATGATTCATTTCTGCCGGAAATTACACGCCCTAAAAACTTTGGGAGGGTGAGTGGTTACGGATTCGCCATGGGGTATCTTGGTTCGCTTTCATCACTTCTGATCCTTCTCCCCTTCATTCAGATGGAGCTCATCCGGGAATCTTTCCCGATGGCAGCCCTCTTTTTTCTCGTTTTTGCACTTCCGACTTTAATACTTCTTAAGGAACACCGGAAGGAAAAGGAGCAGGGGGTCTCATATTTCACGATAGGTGTGAAAAGAGTCTGGTTCACCATCAGTCACCTCAAGAACTACAGAAACCTGGCTACATTTCTTCTCTCATTCTTCTTCTTCATTGAGGGCGTGAACACTGTCATTTATTTCGCGGGAATTTACGCCACATCAACCCTCGGATTCACGAAAGGGGAATTGATCATATTCTTCATTTCGGTGCAGGGGACTGCTATCCTCGGTTCGATCCTGTTTGGGATAATCGCGGATGCCATCGGCAGGAAGAAAGCGCTCATGATCACGCTTGCCATCTGGATATTTACTGTGGTCATGGCTTTTTGGGTTACGGAGAAATCATATTTTTATGTGGTGGGATTCCTTGCCGGAGGGGCGATGGGATCAAGTCAGTCAATAGCGCGTGCGCTTATGTCGCAGCTTACACCAGCGGAGAAGAAAACAGAGTTCTTCGGATTTTATTCATTTTTCGGGAAAAGCTCGGCCGTGCTTGGTCCGGTTCTGTTTGGCGCGATCAGTACCTACACGGGAAGTCAGCGTTGGGCAATACTCTCGCTGCTCTTCTTTTTTGTTGTTGGTATAATCGTTCTCACGTTCGTAAAAGACAAGGAACCATCTTCGGCATAACCTCCAACGGTTCCTCAAAATCCATTCACAAAACCATCACTCCGAGACTCTGTGACTTCGTGACTCTGTTACTCCGTTACTTGGTTACCCAAGCAGGGGATCATCATAATTAACAATTACGTTATCACTTGCAGGGTATCCGACGCAGGTCAGACAAAATCCTTTCTCGATATCCTCGTCTGAAAGGGCCCGTTGCTCGAGCATGACCACCTTGCCTGATACGAGTTTTGTCATGCATGAACTACAGGTGCCGGAGCGACAGGAGAATGGGAGATCGATCCCCGCATCGAGAGCCGCGTCAAGAATTGAGTCCTGAGGCTGAACGGTAATATCGTAAGAGCGACCGCCCGCGATAACCGTTACATCACGTGGTACCTGTTCCAATGTGAGTCTTGACTCATTCGAGATAGAGAATGAGAAGAACTCCCGGTTGATATCCTTTTTGTCGAATCCTGATTTAAGAGCGGCTGTGGTGATCGAGTCCATCATTGCACCAGGCCCGCACATAAAAATGGCAGTAACCCTTTTCTCTACCTCTGGTATCGCGGCGAAAATCGATTCAGATTTTTCCTGATCGATCCTTCCAAGATCCCCTTTCCAACCGTTCAGTGGACGGGTGAGGTGATGCACCACGTAAAGTTTGCTGTCAGAATTAGCGGCAATTTCATCAAGTCGATTCTTGAAGATTATGCTTTTCTCATCCCGGTTTACGTAATGAAGGGTGATCTTTCCGACGGAAGGATCTCCCGCGGCATCTTCTATGAGGGAGAGGAGTGGAGTAATGCCGCTGCCGGCTCCGAAGAAAAGAAGATTCCTCTTTGATTCGCCTTTACGGACAAAATTACCCATCGGTACCAGCGCGGGGAGCACGTCGCCAACTTTTATGTTATCAAGTTTGGTATCAGAAACGTAGCCACCCGGAACCTTCTTAATGGCTATGCCAATTTCCGGTAACCGGGAAGGTGTGGTGAAAATTGAGTAAGACCTTCTTACTTCCTTTCCTTCGCGGTCGAATACGAAGGTAAGGAACTGACCCGGTTTGAAAGTAAATTCCTTACCATCGGTCTCTTTAAATATAATTGAAATCGCGTCGGGTGTTTCGTGAACAATTTTTTCGACCCGCAACTGAAGCAGACCCGACTTTACAACTGTTGACATCTCTTCCTGAATTGTGTTGATACAATACTGAACTATAATAATACTATGAACGAATTATTAAAGTAGAGAGTTCACTTCTTTGTACAATTCTTCACCCCTGTTTTTACCATACCAGAGGTGAATTTTTTCAATCCATTCCTCTTTTGGTGTGCCGGCTGCCATCCACTCATCTATCTGTGTCTGAAGTGCCGCCGGACGCGCGCCCCACTTCCAGAGCTGATTCCACTCACCGTCGAAAGCAACAACTATCGGGATGCTTTTTTTGCCGTTTGTGAGATAGAGGTCCATTACTTCAGGGAAGGTATCGCGTTCCACCACTCTTAGTTCAATGTTTTCATTCAGGAGGCTCATCTTGTAAAATTCGGGGGAACTCTGTGCCGAGTCACCGCACCAGTTCTCGGTGATTATCATCCAGTGTTGGCGATCTTTCACCTGTTTTAATTTTTCTGTCACATCCGCGGGTACGGGGTGTGTTTTCATTACGCGTTTCATCCGCTGAAGATTCAGCTTCGTATAGTCGTAATAGAAATTTTCTTCTTCACTCAGCGAATTGGTGTCTGTATTGTTTACATATTCATCGGTTTTCTTAAGAAATTCTTCGAAGGTGAGCCCTTTACTGAAGGCGTTTTTTATCAGTTCTTGCGACATTATTTTCTCTATTGTTTGTTTTCCGGATTGATATTTTATTCAACAGTAAACAACTGTTCAATATTGTGAACAGTGAATGAGCCTGAAAAGTTGTAAATATGGCATAAAATCGAATAAAATATTTTGGCACGGTTATTGAAGCTATAGTTCTGAACAAATTGAGGTACAAAATGAAACGGTTATTCTTGGCAACAGTGTTATTCGCCATCATGGCTACGATGGTCAGCGCGGAAAGCAATTCATTCAGGGGCAGGTTCGGCTCCTTCTACAATGAACTCAGACCATACGGATACTGGATCGAAATAAACAACGTGATAGTCTGGAAACCGGACAGGGTAAGCAGAAACTGGCAACCATACACCTATGGAAGGTGGGTCTACACTTCCTATGGCTGGTTCTGGGATTCTGACGAGCCTTTCGGGGATGTGGTATTTCACTATGGCAGATGGTACTATGATACCTGGGAAGGTTGGGTTTGGGTACCCGGTTATGACTGGGCTCCTGCTTGGGTTGAGTGGAGATACGATGACGACTATATCGGCTGGGCACCACTTTCACCTTACGCGATCTTTGACGCGAGCTACGGCATAAGGTTCTCTATCAATATAGTGATGCCGGTTCATCACTGGAGATTCGTTCGCATCCGCGACTTCCACAGATACGACGTATATAATTTCTACTTCACGGGATACGGAGCAGACAGATGCTATGAAAGAACAAAATCATTCTCAAACTACAAATATCGCGACCGCGTGGTAAATGAAGGTATCGATCCCGGGGTAATAGAAAAAAGAGGTGGCGGCAATGTTAAAACTAGGGATATCGACTTCACTGCCGCGAAGGAAAGAGGAAACAATAAATCCGACGGAAATGTAAAGGTGAGAAACATCGACCTTACAAGGGGAGGCGATAAAGCCGATACCAAGATCGAGATCACAAGAACACGCAGCAATGGCGATCTTAAGTCCGACAAGGTTGATGCCACCGCCAGAGAAATAACACGGGAAGTGAAGAGAACCGACACTCCGCGCGACACGAAAAGAAACGATGACTCAAGAACAGTAACAAGAAATGATAACAAGCCTGTAACACGCGATAACAGCTCCTCAACCCGCGAAGTGAAAAGGGAAGACCCCGGCACAACAAACAGGGGAAGTGGCACTTCCACCCGTGAAGTGAAAAGGGAAGACCCCGGCACAACAAACAGGGGAAGCGGCACTTCCACCCGTGAAACTAAAAGGGACAACACAGTCAGGGAAACCCCCAAGCGTGACGCAACCCCCCGCTCCACCACCCGGAGCGACAGTGGAAACTCAAGCGGAAGGAGCACCGAGAGGAAAAGCAGGTAAACTTCGAAGTGTGAACTGTGAACTGTGAAATATGAAGTAATTTTGGTTGAATGGTTGAATGTTGGCAAAGGCTGTCTCGAAAGGGCAGCCTTTTTTATTTTGTGGATTTTTATCCGGTTGATGGAAGTTGAAAACTTCACAGTTCACCTCGCCGCGGCGAGTCACAATTCACATTTATTTTTGCTATTTTTGTACAAAGGATATTTTCGGAGATCAATAACAAAAAGGAATCGGAATGAATTTTGAATTGACTGAAGAACAGTTGATGATCCAGCAGATGGCGCGGGAGTTCGCGCAGGAAAAGATCGCCCCTTCTGCTGTTGAACGGGATCTGAAGGAAGAGTTTCCCCACGACATTATTAAAGAGATGGGTGGACTCGGATTTATGGGCATGATGGTCTCCCCCGAGTGGGATGGCGCCGGCATGGATACCGTGAGTTACGTTCTCGCCATGGCTGAGATCTCAAAAGTTGATGCCAGCGTGGGTGTTATAATGTCCGTCAACAACTCGCTTGTCTGCTGGGGTTTGGAGCAGTATGGCTCTGACTTCATTAAAGACAAGTATTTAAGACCACTCGCGAAGGGGGAAAAGCTCGGCGCTTTCGCGCTCTCAGAACCTGAAGCAGGAAGTGATGCCACAAATCAGCATACCGAAGCTGTAAGGGACGGCGATCACTGGTCGATAAATGGTATTAAAAACTGGATCACAAATGGTAAAACAGCCGATTATTACCTCGTGATGGCTCAAACCAACCGTGAACTCCGCCACAAGGGCATCACCACTTTCCTCGTGGAGAAGGGTACACCCGGATTTGATCAGGCTAAAAAAGAGGATAAACTCGGAATCCGCTCATCGGACACGTGCTCACTCACTTTCAATGATGTCCGTGTTCCCCACGAAAATATCGTTTGGGAAGAGGGAAAAGGTTTCAATTTCGCCATGAAAACGTTAAATGGCGGAAGAATCGGCATTGCCGCCCAGGCTCTTGGAATCGCGGAAGCATCCCTTGAAGCAGCAATTAACTACTCAAAAACCAGAAAAGCTTTCGGCACAGAGATCAAGAATCACCAGGCGATCCAATTCAAAATCGCGGATATGGCTGTTAAAGTTGAAGCGGCTAAACTCCTCATTCTACAAGCTGCCGCGTTAAAAGACGCCCATAAAGAATACACCAAGCAGGCTGCAATGGCGAAACTCTACGCGTCAAAAGTGGCAGTTGATTGTGCTCTTGAAGCGATCCAGATCCATGGCGGTTATGGATATGTGAGAGAGTATCTGGTTGAAAGATACCTCCGCGATGCCAAGATCACCGAGATTTATGAAGGCACTTCAGAAATTCAGCGCGTGGTTATTGCCCGCGAACTATTGAAGTAAATTCACAATTGTTTTGATTCAGGAACGGGGCGGTCCCACAGGGGCTTCCCCGGTTCCGGCACCTCCACGTCACAAGGTATCGCCCGATGTCATCCGGTAAAACAGTGATATTCATTCTAATGCTTTCAATTTCGACGCTTGCCCAGGCATGGCAGCCCGCGCAGCTTGACTGGGGTGAGGAATTGCCAATGAAGAAGAAATATTATGACCTGGAAGGAAACGCCGGCGAGGTAGTCTTCAAGATACTTGTAAATGGCTACAGGCTTTTCATCTCTGAGCCGGACGGTGAAAATTGTCCCTTCAACCCAAGCTGTTCCCGCTTTTTTATCGAATCCCTCCAACAGACCAACATTTTTGAAGCGGTGTTGATGACTTCAGACAGGTTGATCCGTGACACAAGCTTCGGAGACAAATACAAGCATTACCACGTCGATAAATTTGGCAGGCTAATCGATCCACCTTCCCGGTATCTTGAGCTTGAATAAGATCAACCTGACTCTTGTGCTGTTATTACTTCCGGTGTCATTTGTAACAGCACAAAATCCTCTGTTTCAACCCGGAAACAGGCTTTTGTTTGGTATACACCTTCTGCGGACGGGACATCCGGGGAAAGCTACTGTTGAATTTCAAAGTCTCACCGGCACTCCACTTTTTGACGCGAAAACCCGGCTCCTGATCGATCTTTGCAAAATTGAATCGGAAGAAGATACCACTTTGGAGTTTAGTTCCGACACGGAACCCCTTACCCTGTATGCCATGAGTAAAAAAGAGTTCGAAAAGAAATGGATATTCACCCCCAACCCTGTTTCAGCGTTTGAAGAGGGGAGCACGCTGCAAACAAGCTTTCTTAAATTGAAGATCCTTTCTGAGATCAAAAACGGCAATATCGCGAAGGAAGACCTTGAGAAAGTATATCTTTTCGGTGAAAAAGGATCGCGATTCTTGCTGGAGAATCTTGAGAAAAGGGTCGATCCGGAAGAGAAATCGCCACTATTAGCGGGAATTCTTTCAACCATTCTCCCGGGAGCGGGGAGGTTGTACACGGGCGATTATGGCGAGGCAATCGCGAGCATGGTGCTCACGGGTATTTTCGGCTATCTTGCAGTTTCAAATTTCATCGATGGCTACCCAAGGAGCGGTATAATTTTCAGTTCGATCGCCCTCTTCTTCAACGCGGGGAACATATACGGCAGCGTGCTTTCTGCGAAAAAATTCAATCAGGAAGAGAAGGAAAAGACCGACCGGGAGTTTCGGGAATATTATTTCTGGGAGAAACCGCTCCCCACGCCGCTGGAAATTCTGGAGGAGAAGTGAAGGCAAGGCTGTTCTTTCTCCAATTCTTGTTATTTTTGACGTTGCCAAAAGTTATAAATGGGCAAAATGATCCGCTTTTCATGCAATTGGAATACGCGGATTCTCTTTTCGGTGCGGGCAAATATTATGATGCCTTTATCGAAACAGAACGGCTGGCATTTTTTGACACACTTAAAGTTCATGCTTACTCCGCGGACATTTTGAGGGGAAAGTGTCTGAAAGAGACAGGTCAATTTGACCGCGCGAGGGATTACTTTGAAGACGCGTCAATTGCTGCCTCCGACAGGAAATTAAAGTATGAGGCCGAGGAAGAAATTCTGAAAACCTTGATACTTCAGAAACGGTTCACCAAATTTGATGATCGTGTCGCCAAACTTGAGCAGATATTCACTGAAAAAGGGAAGGAATTTGCTTATTGGAGAGGGTGGCGGCATCTTTTCGCGGGGGATTGGGATGCAGCCAAAGAAAATCTCCTGATCGCGGAAGCTTCAAATTATCTGATCGCTTTATGCGATTCGGCTGATGAAATGAGCTATTCACTCACGCTCGGAATGTTAATGTCGGCAATACTTCCCGGATCGGGACAGGTTTACGCGGGTGAGTACATCAATCCCGTGATCACACTCGCGTGGGTGGCCTTCGGCAGTTGGCTTGTAGTTGACGGGATCAAGGCGGAGCGGTACTTCGATGCCTTTATTGAAGCAAATTACGTGCTGTTCAGGTTTTATAAAGGGAATCTTTCTTACACGTATGACCTTGTGACGCGAAAGAATAAAGAAATTAAGAACGAAATTTTAAGATTTTTACAAAAAAATTATAAAGGACCAAAACCTTGAAAATCTCAGAAGAACTGGTTTGGGAACTTACCAATAAAGCCATTGATACTCTCGGCCCCGGTGCCACACCCGAAATGGTTAAGGAATACGTTGAACGGGAGCTCGCGAAAACAACCAAAATGGCCGGAGATGTCGAAAAATTTGAAGGACGTGTTATCGTCACTTCTTTCGGAATCAATAAACCGGGAATTGTCGCCAGGATCACCGGTTCGCTTGCAGATATGAACATCGATCTGCAAGACATCAGCCAGAAGATCATGCAGAATTTCTACACCCTGATCATGATCATCGACATCACTTCATCACCAAAGAACCTGAAGGAAATTCAGGAGGAACTTCAAAAAGTTGCCGGTGAACTTAATGTAAAAATATACGCTCAGCATGAGGATATTTTTCAGTATATGTTCAGGATTTAGGGAAGTGTGAACTGTGAACTGTGAACTGTGAAGTTCAAGTTTGGAGTGTAGAGTGGGGATATGTATGACGTATGACGTATGAAGTATGAACCGCCTTCGGCGGAGTGAAGATTAAAAGAAATTTAAGAGTACTAAAGTACCGCAGTACTGAAGTACCGAAGTACCGAAGTACCACAGTACCGGAGTACCAAAGAGCCGAAGTTCTAAACCAGGAATATAAATGAATTTTGAATTTACCGAAATATTAGAAACGATCATGATGAGCGAAGTGGAGCACTTCGACATCAGGACTGTTACGATGGGCATCAATCTCAGAGATTGCAGCGACAGGAATATTAACGTTGTCACGCAAAAGATCTATGAGAAGATCACCCGTCTTGCCGGAAATCATGTGAAAAATGCTGAATCAATAGAATCGGCTTACGGGATAAGGATCGCGAACAAAAGAGTCGCGGTTACCCCCGTTTCTTTTATTGGTGATTCTTTCACTCCGGAAGAATATGTCAAGATCGCTGAAGCGATGGACAAAGCTGCTCACGAGATAGGAATCGACTATATAGGTGGTTATTCAGCGCTTGTTCAGAAAGGGATGACCCCAGGAGAGAAGAATTTTATACTCTCGATCCCGCAGGCACTTTCGACAACTAAAAAAGTCTGTTCAAGCGTGAATATCGGTTCCACCAAAGCCGGAATAAACATTGACGCGATAAAATTGATGGCAAAGGTGATAAAAGATACTGCTTATATCACCCGGGACGCCTTCTCTATCGGTTGCGCGAAACTTGTGGTGTTCTGCAATGCCGTTGAAGATAACCCGTTCATAGCCGGCGCGTTTCATGGTATTACGGAGGGCGATGCTACACTTAATGTGGGCGTAAGCGGACCCGGGGTTGTGCTGGAGGCTCTGAAAAACCATCGTGGTGCCTCTATTCAGGAGATCGCGGAAGTTATTAAGAAAACAGCATTCAAGATCACCCGCGCGGGTGAATTGATCGGCAGAAAAGTTGCTGAAAAAGACGGTGTTGAGTTCGGAATTGTAGATATTTCCCTTGCGCCCACACCCGCTGAAGGCGACAGCATTGCAGATATTCTGAAAGAGATCGGTCTTGAAGATGTCGGCGCCCCCGGTACCACTGCTGCTTTGGCAATGCTTAACGACAGTGTGAAGAAGGGTGGTCTTATGGCGAGCTCATCGGTTGGCGGACTAAGTGGTGCTTTCATCCCGGTCAGTGAAGATCAGGGAATGATCTCCGCGGCTGAGAAAGGTCATCTTACCATCGAAAAACTTGAAGCAATGACAGCAGTTTGTTCGGTAGGCCTCGACATGGTGGCAATTCCCGGCGACACTCCCGTGAACACTATCGCTGGCATCATTGCCGACGAAGCTGCAATTGGGCTTATAAACGAAAAAACCACGGCTTGCAGACTTATCCCGGCGTACGGCAAGGGAGTTGGCGAGTCAGTTGATTATGGTGGTTTGCTCGGCAAAGCACCTATAATGCCGGTTAAGGTATTAAGCTCTGACGTTTTCTTTAATCGAGGCGGGAAGATCCCCGCTCCTGTGAGAAGTCTGACGAACTGACAGGCTTTACCCGGTCTTGAATTTGTCATGCGGGATGATCAACGAAGTATGACCATAACCAGAAGAGACCTTAAAGTATGGAAAAGTTCAAGAAGTTTATTCTTGGCAAGCCCCGGGATCTAAGCAATCCCAATATCTTCCACAAAATATCACTCGTGGCGTTTCTCGCCTGGGTGGGTTTGGGAGCGGATGGACTCAGTTCATCTGCATACGGACCGGATGAGGCATTCAGAGCACTGGGCGAGCATACCAGCCTCGCCCTCTTTCTCGCGGCTGCCACGGCGATCACGGTAGTAATAATTTCCTACTCTTACACGAAAATAATCGAGCACTTCCCGTATGGTGGTGGTGGTTATGTGGTCGCGACAAAGCTTCTCGGAAGCTCCTGGGGAGTGATCTCCGGCAGCGCGCTGATAGTTGATTACGTGCTTACCATTACCGTGTCGGTCGCCTCCGGCACGTCACAGGTTTTTAGCTTTCTTCCGCTCGGTTGGCATGATAACATTGTCTATGTCAATTCCGTTGTGATATTAGTGCTGATAATCATGAATCTCCGGGGGGTGAAGGAGTCGATTTCCATCCTCGTACCCATTTTCCTCCTTTTCGTTGCCACACATTTGATCGTGATCTTCGGTTCACTTTTTGTTCATATCGATAACATCGGCGAAGTAACGAGGTCAGTCTCGAACGACTTGTCAAATTCAGCTTCAACGCTGGGAATTGGCGGCATGTTCCTTCTCTTCGCGAACGCGTATTCAAGAGGCGCGGGTACTTACACGGGAATTGAGGCAGTCTCGAACGGTCTTCAGATCATGCGTGAGCCGAAGGTAAAAACCGCCAAGAGAACGATGTTCTACATGGCGACCTCACTCGCATTTACCGCGGCGGCAATTCTGATAATCTATCTTCTCGCTGAAGTAAAGGTCCAGCCCGGTAAGACCCTGAACGCGGTAATGATCGAGGCCCTTGGCTGGGGGACATGGTTTGTGGTTCTTACCCTTGTTTCGGAGGCGCTGCTCTTGTTCGTTGCCGCGCAGACCGGTTTTATAGATGGGCCACGGGTAATGGCTAACATGGCGATCGATTATTGGCTGCCAAGACGTTTCAGTTCACTTTCCGACCGTCTCACGATGGAGAACGGGGTGCTGATCATGGGTGCCGCGGCGCTGGCACTTCTCTGGTACACGGGCGGAAGTGTTGACCATCTTGTAACGATGTACTCGATAAACGTTTTCGTGACCTTCTCACTGACTCAGGCGGGAATGATGCGGTTCTGGATGAAAAAGAAGAGCGCCCTTCCGAAATGGAAGTGGAATCTGACGATCCACACCGTGGCTTTCATTCTCTGCGTGTCGATTCTTGGAATAGTGGTTTATGAAAAGTTTGAGCAGGGTGCGTGGCTGACAGTGATAATCACCACCGGGTTTGTCCTCTTCTGCATGATGATAAAGAGGCACTACTTCAAGGTCATGAAGAAAACCAGGTCGTTAACGGAGATACTCACCGATATCCCGGTCACCCGTGATGAAAGTCTTCCCCCTGTGGTGAACGAGATCAGCAAGAACGAGCCTGTTGCCGTGTTGCTTGTCGGAGGATATGGTGGTTTGGGTCTTCACTCTGTGCTTCAGATAATTCAGAAGTACCCCCGTTTTTACAAACAGATGATTTTTGTTTCAGTCGGTGTAATCGATTCGGGTGTATTTAAAGGCAGTGACGAGATAGAGAACGTAAAGTCCTTTGTGAAGTCATCCATGGATAAATACGTCAAATTTGTAAACGACTTCGGAATTGCCGCCGTTTCGAGAACCGCGATCGGTACCGACGTGTCTGAAGAGGCTTACAAGATCTGCTCGGAAGTGGCAAACGAGTATCCGCTCGCTATGTTTTACTCGGGAAAACTCGTCTTTGAGAAGGAGAAATTGTACCACAGATTGTTGCATAACGAGACCTCGTACTCAGTACAGAAGCGCCTGGCTTTTCACGGTATCCCAATGACGGTTCTACCCGTAAGAGTGTGGGATAAAAGTGATAAAAAAGTTTGATCTTTCAATAAAAATAAACAGAATAATAGTTATGTTTCACTAACAATTATTCTAAAATTTATAGTAGTTTGATCAAATGATCAACATGAATTCACTTCCGATAAACACCCCTCTCTCTCTGTACGGAGTCAGCCATGAAAACTATAGACCCGAGCAATTTCCGAGAGAAATTAGATACAGTTATGTCCCAAGACCCTGCAATTTGCTATCAATGTGGCAAATGCTCGGCGGGATGTCCCGTAAGGGATTTTGCCGAAACTCCACCCAACAGGGTAGCGAGGTTCGTACAACTGGGCTTTTACGAAAAAGCGATTTCTTCACCTTCAATCTGGCTCTGTGCCGGGTGTCAGACATGTAGCAGCAGATGCCCTCAAGGTTTTGACATGGCGCGGTTCATGGATGCACTCCGTGAGCTTGCCGTCGAGTATGGTATCAAACCACCTGACCCCGAAGGCATGGCCTTCCATAGATCATTTCTAAACCAGATAAAGAACTTCGGCCGTTCTTACGAGATCGGCTTCCTCCTCGAATACAAACTAAAAACACACAACTTCTTCCAGGATCTCGATCTTGCTCCCGTTACCCTCGCGAAAGGGAAGCTCGGGTTGCTTCCTCCGAAGGTTAAAGGAAAGAAAATGATCAAGAAGATATTCACCGGTTCAGAAGGAGGTATCTCATGAAAATGGGTTACTACCCCGGCTGCTCAGCCGAAGGGACCGGAAAAGAGTCTGATCTCTCCCTGAGGGAGGTTTTCAAGGTTCTCGATATCGGGCTCGATGAAATAGAAGACTGGTCGTGCTGCGGCGCCACTTCCGCCCATGTTACATCACATATTTTGTCGGTCGCGCTTCCGGCCAGGAACCTCCTGCTCGCGCAAAAGCAGGGTTTGAATGAGCTTCTTGCTCCTTGCGCCGCGTGTTACAGCCGGCTTGTCTCATCACAGAATGAGATCAGGCTCGACGAAAAAACACGCATGCGGGTTGAAGAACTGCTTGAAGACAAACTTGCCACCGGTACAAAAGTGTGCAACCTTCTTCAGTGTTTCAATGAAATTGGCACGGTGAAACTGAAGGAAAAGGTTGAAGCGGATTTAAGTGCCCTCAAAATAGCTTGCTACTATGGTTGCCTGCTTGTCAGGCCTGCTGATATAGCTCAGCCTGACGACATGGAAGATCCCCACTCGATGGAAGAGATTGTCAAAGCACTCGGTGCCGGAACCATTGACTGGAACTTCAAGACCGAATGTTGCGGTGCCGCTCACTCGATCGCGCATACCGACATTGTGCTTAAACTTAGCAAGCAGATACTCGATAACGCGATAAAGCATGGCGCCGATGCCATCGTGGTCGCCTGCCCGATGTGCCACTCAAATCTTGACATGCGCCAGGTGGCGATCTTCAAGAAAGATAAGGAAAGAAAACCAATTCCGGTACTTTATCTTACTGAATTGATCGGTCTCGCGATGGGGATTGAGCCTAAAGCCCTGGGCATCGACTCCCACTACATCGATGTCAAACCCCTGATTGCAAAAATTAAAAAACGGGAGGCAGTATGCGCGTAGGTGTTTTTGTTTGTCACTGCGGTGAAAACATAGGCAGAACCGTTGACTGTCACGCTGTTGCCGAAGCATGTGCTGAATTTCCGGGGGTTGTCCACTCGGAAGACTACAAATACATGTGCTCTGATCCGGGTCAGAACCTGATAAAACAGGCGATCCGCGAGAAGGGACTCGATGCTGTGGTAGTTGGCTCATGCTCACCCCACATGCACGAAAAGACATTCAGAAAGGCTTGCGCTGACGCGGGGATCAACCCATACATGGTTGAGATCGCCAATCTGCGTGAGCATTGCAGTTGGATACATGATGATATTAAAGCCGGAACAAAGAAGTCGATTGATCTGATGCGTTTCGCGGTCGAAAAGGTCAAATTCAACGTTCCGCTCGCGCCGATACGCGTGCCCGTTACAAAGCGGACATTGGTGATCGGTGGCGGTATCTCCGGTATTCAGGCGGCGCTCGACATAGCCAATGCCGGTTATGAAGTGGTGCTGGTTGAGAAGGAGCCTTCGATCGGTGGGCACATGAGTCAGCTTTCGGAGACATTTCCTACACTTGACTGCTCACAGTGCATCCTTACCCCGAGGATGGTAGAGGTTTATCAGCATCCGAAGATCAAATTGATGACCTACGCTGAAGTGGCAGAAGTTGAAGGTTTCATTGGAAACTTCACCGTCACCATCAAGAAAAAGGCTAAGTCGATAAAAGAAGACCTCTGCACGGGGTGCGGACTTTGCGCGCAGAAATGCCCGATCAAAAAGAAGGCGCTCTCCGAGTTTGATGAAGGTCTCGCTTTCCGCTCGGCGATGTACGTTCCGTTCCCGCAGGCAGTACCGAACATTCCCGTCATCGACAGGGATGTTTGTACCTACTTCAAGAACGGCAAATGTGCCCTCTGTAAGAGCGTTTGCGGCAGGGACGCGATCGATTTCGAGCAACAGGACACCTTCGTTAAGGAGGAAGTTGGAGCGATAATTGTTGCCACCGGTTACAAACTTTACACTATCGACAAAAAACCGGAAGATAACATCTACAAAGGCTATGGCGAGTACGGCTACGGCAAGTACAAAGATGTTATTGATGGTTTGCAGTTCGAGAGGATAGCAAGTGCTTCGGGCCCCACTTCCGGAGAGATAAGAAGACCTTCCGATAACAAGGAACCCCAAAAGATTGTATTCATACAGTGCGTGGGTTCACGTGACGAGTCGAAGGGAATTTCTTTCTGCAGCAAGATATGCTGCATGTATACCGCGAAACACGCCATGCTTTACAAGCACAAAGTCCATCATGGCGAAGCGTATGTATTCTATATGGATATCAGATCGGGCGGAAAGAACTATGAAGAGTTCGTCCGCAGGGCGATCGAGGAAGACCATGTGAAGTACATCCGTGGAAGGGTTTCCAAAATCTACGAAGAGGATGGAAAACTGCTTGTCCGGGGTGAGGATACAATTGCCGGAATGCCTGTTACCATCGAAGCGGATCTGGTGGTGCTCGCTACCGCTATGCTGCCTCAGCCCGAAGCCGGCAGACTCGCTCAAACAATCGGCATTTCTTACGACAAACACGGTTACTTCCAGGAAGTGCATCCGAAATTGCGACCCGTTGAAACCGCCACCGGAGGGATCTTCCTCGCGGGGGCCTGCCACTCGCCCCGTGACATCCCCGATTGTGTGGCGATGGCTTCTGCCGCCGCGGCGAAAACAATGGTGCTGTTCGGATCCGACATGCTCGAGCGTGAACCTGTAGTGGCTGAAGTCGACCCCTCAACCTGCGCGGGTTGCTTCTACTGCAAGAAGGTATGTGCCTACAACGCGATAGAGATAGAGGAGATCAGGAACCGGCAAGGTCAACTGATCAAGGTTGTCGCGCACGTTAATTCGGGACTCTGTCAGGGTTGCGGAACGTGTAACGCGACCTGTCCTTCCAAATCGATCGAGTTGATCGGATTCAGAGATGATCAGATTTTCGCACAGATAAACGCGTTCGCGGAGGTGTAACATGGAAGAAAGATTCGAACCCAAAATTGTTGCTTTCGTCTGTAACTGGTGCACCTATACCGGGGCCGACCTCGCGGGTACTTCACGCCTGAAACAGCAACCTAACGCGAGACTGATAAGAGTGCCCTGCACCGGCAGGATCGATCCGGTATTCATTATTAAAGCATTTGAAAGTGGTGCCGATGGCGTTCTGGTTTCAGGATGCCACCCGGGTGACTGCCACTACAACGCCGGAAACTTTCACGCCAGGAGGCGATGGATCATGTTCAGGGAACTCCTTGAGTTTACCGGAATTGATTCAACACGGCTTCACTTCTCGTGGGTCTCTGCTTCTGAAGGTAAGAAGTGGGTTGACGTGGTTGACGGTGTTACCGAAATTGTCCGTCAGAAAGGTCCGTTCGAGAAGTTTCGCCAAATGGCAAGACAGGTTGAACTCCCTGATCTGATTGAAGAGGAGGTTGAAGCATGAACCGGTTAAACACTGTATGTCATGATGCCTTGCTTGATAACAAAGCCGCGCTGATCATAGGATACGCCGAAGACAGGCATCACAACCTGCGACCATTCATAGCTCACAAGCCTGAGGATGCCGAAAAAATGGCGTTCGGGCATTCCGCCGTGAACAACCTCGCTGTTTACATCCACCGTTACCGTAACAGGGTTGACGGGAAGATTGGCATAGTTGTAAAGCCTTGTGATCTTAAAGCTGTTACCGCCCTGATACAGGAGAACAGAATAAAACGTGATGATCTTTACATAATTGGAGTCAACTGTTCCGGTGTTGTAAAAGATGCCACGGTTGAGTTCTCGAAAGATAACACGCAGATAAAGTGCAGAACGTGCGCATCGAAAACCCCTGACTATTTTGATGAGATCGCGGAAGAATCTGTGGAATTTGAACTCCCCGATGATACCGCGGCCGCGCTTCTGGAGCAGGTCGGCAAGATGAGCGCTGAAGAAAGAATGGACTTCTGGAGCTCCGAGTTTGAGAAGTGCATCAAGTGTTATGCCTGCCGCGAGGTTTGTCCAATGTGCTACTGCGATCAGTGCATAGTGGATAAAACCGAACCCAGATGGGTTGAAAGCAGTTCAACCACCCGTGCCAATTTCGCCTGGAACATCATCCGCGCCTTTCATCAGGCGGGGAGGTGCATAGGCTGTGGCGAGTGCGACAGGGTCTGTCCCGCTGACATCCCCCTTTCGCTTCTGAACAGGAAGATGGGGATGGTGGCGTTCAAAGAATTTGGCTACCGGCACGGTACCGATATGAACGCGCCGACACTCATCGGAACATTCAGCAATTCAGATCATGAAGAATTTATCAGGTAGGTGACAAAATGAAAACTATGAAAATAACTCTTCAAGATCTTGTAAAACTCGTTCAAACACTAAAAGACGAAAATTGCCGCGTTATCGGCGTAACCCCCGATGGGAGAAGATTCTCAGAGGATTTCGATACCTCGCTTGGCTTCATGGTGCCTGAAACGCCACCCACGGTTATCTCGTTCAAGGAACACTTTTTCCCCAAAACCGAGGCGTTGTTCCACTATGGAAGTGGCAGCGGAAAGGTTGAGTTGAAAGAGCCCGTTCAGGACGAAAGGCAAACCGTGATAATCGGTGCCAGACCTTGTGACACGGCGTCAATTCCCATTCTCTCGAAAGTATTCAACTGGGATTATTCCGACGATTTCTTCAACCGGAAGGTGGAGAACTCGATCGTGATCGGGATGAAGTGCGACTACCATGATGACCACTGCTTCTGCAACGAAGTGGGGCTGTCGCAGTCATCTGAAAAAGGCTCTGATATCTTCCTGATAAGGGATGAAGATACCTTCTACGCGAAGATCATCACCGGAAAGGGTGAGCAATTTACCGCGAAACACGCGGAGTTCTTCCATGATTTTACCGGTGACATCCCTTCAAAGAACGGAAAGGTACCGGAAGAGAAGAAATTCGACTACGGAACCGTTAAAAAATGGCTCGATGAAAATTTCGATCACCCCTTCTGGTCGGAAGCCGGAGAAACATGTCTGAGCTGCGGGCAGTGCGCGTTTGTTTGTCCCACCTGTCACTGCTTCGACATAGTTGACGAAAAATGTGGTACCTGCTCCGGGATCCGGGTGAAGAATTGGGATGCCTGTCAGTTCTCCCTTTTCACAAAGCATGCTTCTGGGCATAACCCGAGGGAAACGAGAGAAAAGAGGTATCGCCAAAGGATATCTCACAAATTCAAGTACTATAACGACAAGTTCTCTGAGATACTCTGCACCGGTTGCGGAAGATGTTCACGGGGATGTCCCGTTTCCATCGATCTGCTCGAGATTGTGCAGGATATCGATAAACTCGCCCACGCAACGGTTGAATGAAAGGAGGAACAAATGAATATCTATAAACCCGAACTGGTTGAAATAACGGATATAATTCAGGAGACTCCTGACATTAAAACCTTTAAACTGAAGTTCATCAGCAAAAAAATGCGTGAAGAGTTTTCATTCCTCGCCGGACAGTTTGCAGAGTACTCGGTTTTTGGTGAAGGCGAGTGCACTTTCTGCATCGCCTCATCTCCAACGAGGATGGAGCATCTTGAGTGCTCGTTCAAGATCGCCGGAAAGGTTACCCGGGCCCTTAACAAAATGAACGTGGGAGACATTATCGGTTTCCGCGGCCCCTACGGGAACCACTTCCCGGTGGAGGAGATGGAAGGGAAGAACGTTGTGTTTATCGCCGGCGGAATCGGTCTTGCTCCCGTGAGATGCGTGATCTGGAACGTTCTCGACCAGCGTGACCGGTTCAAAGATGTCACGATCGTTTATGGCGCCCGTTCGGTTTCTGATCTGGTTTACAAACGTGAACTGGAAGAGTGGAAGTCGATGCCGGGTGTAAAAACCGTTGTTACCGTTGACCCCGGAGGAGAAACCCCTGACTGGAACGGTGAAGTTGGTTTTGTGCCAACCATAGTTGAAAAAGTGGCTCCTGCCGCCGAAAACAGCGTGGCAATAATCTGCGGGCCTCCCGTAATGATAAAGTATACCTTCCCCGTTCTTGAGAAGCTTGGCTTCAACGAAGATAACATGATCACCACGTTGGAAAACAGAATGAAGTGTGGTCTGGGGAAGTGTGGCCGGTGCAATATCGGCAGCGTGTACGTCTGTAAAGATGGTCCCGTGTTCTCGTACAGGGAACTACAGGCACTACCTCAAGAGTACTGACATCAAATTAAAGGTGGGGGACTTTACAGTCCCCCTCCACCTTTCACTTATCGTAATTCTTCTGCAAAGAGATCAGTTTAATCGCGTTGTCATCAGCGTAGGTGAGAAGCACTATGCCCGTTTTTGCAAAATAGTACTCCATTACCATCTCGGTTTTGAAGGTTTTATCGGGTTTGCCGAGGAAATCGAGAGCGGCCTGGATATCAGAATCCACTTTTATCTCGAAACCGTTGACGACAACAGAGGATAGGGCGAAATCACTCATCACTTCAGATACAAGTCCGTTCTCGTCAAAACTTATACTGAGACTGGTACTGTCGATGAGCCAAAGATTATTATCCATCCCGTTTGATGCCGCTGCCGGTATCAGTTTCAGAACCTGATCTTTCGTCAAGCCGAGTGAAACCCCATCGAGAACCGCTATATTGTTATCGCCTGTCTGCTGGGCCAGCATCGAGAATGTGGAGACCAGAAAGATGACAAAAAGTGTTTTTATACGCATTGTTACTCCGGATTTAAGATTAAAACTTTTTCATTAAACACCCCAATTTATAAAAAGTTTCTGATAATTTTCTTCATGTGATAACGAAGATGGTAGAGTATGACAAAATGGCACATGGTATGGGTTGACCCGCTGATAGAAGTAAAATGCTTATATTAAATGTTTAAATTATTCAATTTCCGGGAGTGTGTCCCGAGACACCATTTCAAACAAAAATGAAGAATTGATGAGCAAGAAACAAGTTTATATTGAGACGTATGGCTGCCAGATGAACCTTGCCGACACTGAGTTGGTACAGGGAATATTGAGCAATAATGGTTACAACCTTGCTAATGATGTGCATGAAGCTGATGTGGTTTTCCTGAATACTTGCAGTATCAGGGATAACGCTGAACAGAGGATATACGGCAGGCTCGGAAATCTCAAGACTTTGAAAGACAAAAAGCCCGGAATGGTGGTCGGCATCCTTGGTTGCATGGCTGAGAGGCTAAGAACCAACCTGATTGAAGAGAAAAAACTTGTTGACATGGTCGTGGGTCCCGACGAATACCGTCGCCTCCCCGAGCTGCTCGACGTGGTTTACAGCGGCGGCAAGGGAATAGGTGTAAAACTCTCCAGGACAGAGACTTACGACGACATTATGCCTTACCGTGAAGACGGCCTTCAGGCGTGGATATCGGTCATGCGCGGTTGCGACAAGTTCTGTACCTATTGCGTGGTACCTTTTACCCGCGGAAGAGAGCGTAGCCGGAATCTTGAATCGATAGTTAAAGAGGTTGAACACCTTTCAGCAAGGGGATTCAGGGAAGTATCACTTCTCGGCCAGAATGTTAACTCATACAACGATAACGGAAAAGATTTTGCCGATTTGCTCGCGGCAGTTGCCGCCGTTGACCGCGCGATGCGTGTAAGATTCACCACTTCGCACCCGCAGGATCTTTCTGATAAACTCCTCTATACCATAGCAGAGAACGAAAACCTTTGTAATTATATACACCTTCCTGTTCAATCGGGTTCAAACAGAATACTCGAACTGATGAACAGGACTTATACAGTTGAACACTATCTTGATCTCATCGAGAAGGCAAGGAAAATAATCCCCGGGGTAAGTTTCTCGACAGATATCATTACCGGTTTCCCAACCGAAACCCTTGAAGATCACCTCATGACACTCGACGTGATGGAAAAGGTGAAATACGACGGCGCTTACATGTTCAAGTATTCCCCAAGGGAAGGCACAAAAGCGTTCAGAATGGAAGATGACATCCCAGAAGAAGTTAAAACGAAACGTCTTCAGCAGATAATCGAATTACAGCAGAGGCATTCGCTCGAATTGAACAACGGTCTGATCGGTAAAACCGAAAGAATACTTGTTGAAGGTTTCTCGAAGAAAAGTGACAAGTTCATGGCAGGCAGAACCGACACAAACAAAGTTGCCATCTTCCCCGTAAGCGAGGGAATCACGGAAGGTGACTATGTGGATGTGAAGATCGACCGTGTTACTTCCGCCACACTCTTTGGTGAACTTGTTAATGTTGTTGAAAAATATAAGGTAGCAGTGGTATAAGCATGAAGAGTCTTCTCCTTTTAATATTTTTTCTGTCGATCTTTGTTTTTACCGGTTACAGCCAGTCAGAATATTCAAAGGAGTTATACGATCTTTTCAGGAACGGGGAGACAGAAAGCCTGAAGAAATTGCTTCCAACCCAGCCTGTTAAGGTTGAATCAGACACCACGCTCTTTGTGAGGTATCTTGTTACCGATGATGGAGAAAAGGCGGCGGTCTATCTCGAGCAGTTGATTGAAAGATATCCACGGTCGGAGTTCGCGGTAGCGGCTTACGCGGGGATGTACCTTTATTATCTCTCCGTTGATAACTTCAGAAAGGCAAACAACTGCGTGCTCGCGGTCGAAAACGAGTTCCCGGGTGAGAGCATAAGTTATTTCATCGACGAATCCCTTCCTCATGAGGGTGAGAGCATCGAGTAGCACTGTCTAGAAAAATTATACCCGGAAGGCGACATGTCCGATTCTATTAAAATAGTTTTTACCGGCACGGGATCCGGAAAGTCTTCCCTGAACCGCTTCCACTCATCATTTTTAATAAGATCTGATTCGTACAACCTTCAGGTTGACGCGGGTGACGGAATCAGCCGCGCGCTGCTCAGGCTTGGGATCGACTTCAATGAGATCGATGGAATATTGATCACCCATTTCCATCCGGATCATTATTCGGGTCTGATCACTCTGATACAGCAGATGAAACTGATGAACAGGCAGATGCCTCTCGATCTTTTTGTATCGAAAGGGAATATTAGTTTCATCAAAGAGCTTTTAACGCGAAGTTTCTTGTTCGAAGAGCGGCTACCTTTTGTGATGAACATTCAAAAAATTGAAACAGGTAAAAAGATCGAATTCAGAGGGAAGTTCACCCTTACCGCCCGTGAAAATTCGCACCTCGAGAAATACCGGGAGTATGGAGTGAAAGCGGGTGATCTGAAAAGCTACAGTCTTGAGATTGTGTCGGGCACGGGTGAGCTTTTCTATTCGGGAGATGTCGGCGCGCCGGCAGATCTCGGTCAATTCAATTTTAACAGCGGTTCGATATTAGTAACTGAAACCACTCATGTACCTGTTGAAAATCTGATCGAAATTATCAGTTCAAACGATCTTAAAAAAGTGATACTGACGCACCTCGACAGTGATGATCCGTCATCTCTGTTGGCAAAGATAACAAATCTTTATCCTGACGGGCTCAACAAATTCACAGTGGCTCACGACGGTCTGATGTTAACGGTTTAGTGATGGAAAATATTCAAAAAAAACTCGGAATAATTGGTAAATCGAAAGAGATCAGGGATCTTGTAGATACTATTGTCCAGGTTGCGCCGAGTGATATCACCGTGCTGATCTATGGTGAAAGCGGAGTGGGTAAGGAGGTTTTCGCCAGGGCGATCCATCAGGCAAGCAAGCGTGGTGGCAAGGAGATGCTTTCCCTGAATTGTGGCGCGATCCCCGAAAGCCTTCTCGAAAGTGAACTGTTCGGACACACAAAAGGATCATTCACAGGGGCCACCGAGAACCGGAAAGGTTATTTCGAACTGGCAGACAACGGCACACTTTTTCTTGATGAAATTGGTGAGATGCCGGTTGCCACACAAGTTAAATTTCTCCGGGTTCTTGAAACCAAGGAGTTTATGAAGATCGGCGCGGAGCGTACAACCCGTGTGGATGTGCGGCTAATAGCAGCGACCAACAAAAATCTTCAGGAAATGGTTGACGAAAAACGGTTCCGTGAAGATCTTTACTTCAGACTTAAAGCGGTGGCGCTTGAGATACCACCACTTCGCAAAAGAAAACAGGATATTGAAGAGCTGGCTGAGCATTTCGCCCGCCAGTACTGTGAAGCAAACCAGAGACCACTGATTGAATTTTCAACCGACGCTTTCAATCTGATGTTTGATTACCCCTGGCCCGGTAACGTTAGGGAGCTGAAAAACGCGATTGAAACCGCAATTGCTCTTAGTAGAACGGACGTGCTGACATCTGATTCGTTCAGATCATTATTACGTCAGGAGACCGGTAACACATCAAAAAATTTACCTGTAAAATTGAATAAAACCTCCGATGAAGTCGAACGTGACTTTATCTACCGGGCGCTGTTCGAGTTGAAAAAAGACATTCTCGAGCTTAAAGACATGATCTCTGATCTCCGCCTTAATCAGGGTTTCCCCGCTACGGTGAACGGCGCTCTGCCACAGTCTCAGGAACCGGATGAACTTAACCTCGACAAACTTGAGAAGGAGATGATTGTAAAAGCGCTGGAGAAAGCAGGGGGGAACAAGAGAATGGCGGCACTTTATCTGAACATGTCGGAGCGGACACTCTACCGTAAACTCGATAAACTGGGCTTGTGAGAAAATATGAAGAAAATAACAATTTTGCATATTGTATTGATCCTGCTCTCCACCGGGGTTATGGCGCTCGCGGGATGCAGTTGTCCATATTCTTTTACCGGGGCATCAATTCCGCCCCACATAAAGTCTCTGGCGATTCCTTTCGTGCAAGATCAAAGCGGCTCAGGAGAACCACTTCTCAGCCAGAACTTCACGAACTCCCTTACCAGGAAGTTCATCGATGATAACAGTTTTATCATCACCGACAAAACCAAGTCGGATGCTGTTCTTGAATGCGCGATAACCGGGATTTCCGATGTGCCGGCCGCGATCACGACGGGTGAGCAGGTGCAGTCACGTCGACTTTCGTTGACTGTCCAGGTTAGCTACAAGGATCTTAAACTTAAAAAGACAATTTTCGAGAGGCAGTTTTCGAATTATGCCGACTACGCCGCAAACGCGGGGCAGGCTGGCAGAACCGGTGCATTTGAGCAGGCCATAGAAAAACTGACCGAGGATATTCTCCTCGAAACGGTATCGGGCTGGTAGAGGAAATCATGTCGAACCTCTCCACAAACCATCTTTACAATGAGGAGATCGAGAAGCTCTCGATCGAGTCAGGCATGCCCGCTCTCTTTCTCAGGCGCGCTCATGTTTTACGCGGGGAGGGAAAATATGAAGAAGCCATCCTTGAAATAAAGGAGGGACTTCAAAGATTCCCCGGACACCCGGCGGCATATTACTTTCTGATCCGTCTTTTTCTCGATCTTAAGAAGCCGCGTCAAGCGGAGATAACTCTTAATTCAGCTTCGAAATTCTTCTCGGTAAATGAACTGACAGCGTGGTACAGGGAGTTGATAGATGAGACAGAGGCAGAGGCATTGAACGTCGCGCGTGCCGAGGCAGAATTGCTCTCAAAATACTCGATAACCGATGATGTAAACGAAGAAGAACCACCTCTTGAAGAAGAGATCGAGGTTCCTGATGAGGAGACAGATCGGGACCCCATTGATGAGAGTGAGCCCGAACAAATTCAGGAAGACGTAATAGAGTTTGAAGAAGACACCGTAAGCCATGAGATTCCTGAATTTACCTCAGAGGCAGATGTGATCAGTGAGGAAGAACCGGAACAGGTGATGCAACAGGATGAAAAGGTGATTGAAACAGAGGAGGAACCTGATTCAGAGATCGTTACGGCAGGAATGGCAATAATACACGCCCGGCAGGGGAATACTTCAAAAGCGATCGAAATTTTCACCAAATTGATGGAAAAAGAACCCGAAAAAAGGGAGAATTACAGTAAGATCATCGAGCTGTTGAACAATAAGATTTCCAACAGGTAATGGCAAAGCCCGACAAAATACTAGTCATCAGAACTGACAGGATTGGAGATGTGGTTTTAACCCTCCCGGTGGCAGAGGTTCTGAAAAAAGAGGGAAATAGCAAGATTTGGTTCATGGGGCGTGGCTACACTTCGCCATTGATAAAAGCATCGGTTTTCGTGGACGGTTTTATTGACAGGGATGAGCTTGACACCGGAAGCCTTATAGCCGCGGTTAAAAAACTGAAGGAATTCAGGTTCGACAGGGTTTTTGTTGTGTCACCCGACTTCAGAATGGCGCTGATCTGCCGGCTCGCGAACATAAAAACCAGAACAGGCACGGGTTACAGATGGTACTCGTTCCTTTTTAACAACAAAATATATGAACACCGGAAAACCGCGGAAAGAAACGAACTTGAGTATAACTTAAGGATGATCCCCTGGGACGGTGAGTATTCGTACAGCCCCGAAACTTTGAAGGGTATCCCGCGCTTTAAGAGGTTCACGCCTGACAAAACGAAGCTCGTGACCATTATTCATCCGGGAAGCGGCGGAAGTGCCGCTGATCTTCCGGTGAAACGGTTCAGAGAGATCACCGAATTACTGGCAGGGGACGGAAGATTCGAGCTTTACATCACAGGTTCCGGTTCAGAGCTGGGGAAGTGTCTGGAAGTTAAAGGGGAGAGCGGGGCAACGGTTCTCGCGGGTGAACTCACTCTCGTAGAGCTTGCAGGGTTGATAAAAGAGAGCGATTTATTCATTTCAAATTCAACGGGACCCTTGCATATTGCAGCGGCGGCGGGGTGTTTTACAGTGGGTTTTTATCCGAAAGTTACAAGTTGTTCGGCAGAAAGATGGGGTCCCTTCACCAAAAGGAAGCTTATCTTTAAGCCGGAAACGGATTGTACCAACTGCAACTTGAAACAATGTGCCCGTTTGGATTGTATGAACAGTATAAGCGGCGAAAAAGTTGTAGCCGCGATAAAAGAGAAGTTCAGTGAAATTAAAGATTGGAACTAATTATGAAAAGAGCGATCTATAGTCTGGTACTGGCGGGGATGGTTATGCTGACCGGTGGATTTATGTCGCAGAACGATGTTTACGATAATTTCCCAAAGGTGGCTAACAAAGCCTTCAAACAAGGTGAGAAGCTCACTTTCAACGTTAACTACGGATTTGTAACGGCAGGTATCGCTACAATGCAGATACCAAAAATAAAAAAAGTTGCCGGCAGGGATACATATAATGTACTATTTGAAGTGAATTCTGTTCCTTCATTCGACCCCGTTTTCAAGGTTCGCGACCGGTATGAGTCATACCTTGATGTGGATGGGCTCTTCCCGTGGAGGTTTGAACAGCACATTAAAGAAGGAAGTTTCACCAAAGACTATTCGGCATTCTTTGATCACAGAACCGGCAAGGCAAAAACCTCGGATGGCGACTTCACAATGCCGAAGTACACGCACGATATAATCTCGGCTTTTTACTATTGCCGTACCATCGATTTCTCCAAATCGAAAAAAGGTGACATAGTAAAACTTAAAAACTTTTACGAAGGCAAGGTAAATCAGCTTGACGTGGTGTTCAGAGGTCGCGAGCGCGTAAGTGTTGCCGCGGGCAGATTCGACTGTATAATTCTTGAGCCGCTTGTTAAAAAAGGTGGACTCTTCAAGAGTGAAGGAAGCATCTATGTCTGGCTAACCGATGACGAAGTGAAGATGCCCGTAAAAGTGAAGACCAAAGTTGTGATTGGCTCAATTGAAGCCGAGTTAACCAAATATGAAGGCTTGGCAGGAAAGCTGACAGCAAAAAGGTAGCGATTATGTTTGAATGCCCCGAATGCGGGTCAATTTTTGAGAACGGGGTGCCAATATGCCCCGAGTGCGGAGCCACGGTTGACAATCCAGCCGACGGCTCCGTCGGCTTTTATAATGATGACTTCCTGTTCATTTATGCCTGTTATGATCTCTACGAAGCTGAGATGCTTAAAGCAAATCTTGAAAGTGGCGGCATAGAAACCTGGATCGTAAACAAGAAAGACAGCAGCTATCCGGGACTCGGAAACATGTCGGCAATTCAGCTCTACGTGCGGGTTGAGGACAGCGAATCCGCGTTTGAGTTCCTGAAAAGTTACGAAGAGAAGAAAAAGATTCCACCGTCCGGTACGGATGAGAGTGAAGAGACATTCAATTAAAAGATCAGAAGAGAGAACATGAAGTTTAGCGGACTCGCTTCCCGCGTTTTGGTAGCGCTCACACTCGGTCCACTTGTGCTTTTGGCGGCATATTTCGGCGGATACTGGTTCCTTGGTTTTGTGGCTTTGATCGCTCTCGCGTCTTATTGGGAGTTCAGTCAGATGGCGTTAAAGAAGGAGGCTCACTCGTCAATGGGGTGGGGAATGGCAGTTCTTCTGTTTTTTATCGTGAATTTGAAATTTGGCTGGATGGGACAGATCGAGTCAATTTATATCTCAATTCTTGTGATAATGTTCCGGGAACTATTCAAAAACAAAGGATCGGCGATCCTGAATCTTGGAGCGAGCATCACCGGTGTCTTTTACATCGGGATCTGCGCGAGCAGCCTTGTTCTGATCAGGGAATTTGATAAATTTCCGGAGGAGAAAGCGGGGCTGTTTATTATTGGCTACATCGTTTCGATCTGGCTCAGCGACACTTCCGCCTACTTCGGCGGGGTGAGCTTCGGCAAGCACCGTCTTCTCGAACGCGTAAGCCCCAAGAAGAGTTGGGAAGGATTTTATTTTGGAATGGCGGGCGCGGTAGGAAGTTTTTTCCTTTTCAGGGAGCTGTTTCTCGGGTTTTTAACCGCCTTTGACGCGTTGATCCTTGGTTTGATCGTTGGAATTGTCGGACCTCTTGGTGATCTTGTTGAGTCATTGCTAAAACGGGACGCGGGTACAAAGGATTCATCAAACCTGCTCGCGGGTCATGGTGGTTTCTTTGACCGGTTCGACTCAGTCATCGCCTCTGCTCCCGTGGTATATATCTATTTGAAGAATTTTATAAAGTTTTAGGAAATGGCGAAAAAAGTAGGCGTTATAACATTAGGTTGTTCGAAGAACACAGTTGACTCTGAAAGGTTGATGAATCAGCTTTTATTGAATGGGTACGAACTTACGGAGAACGCGGAAGAAGCTGATACAGTTATCCTCAATACCTGCGGATTCATCGAAGCCGCGAAGCAGGAATCGATCGAAGAGATACTCAAAGCTGTAAAGCTCAAAAATGAAGGCGTTATTGAAAATGTGATAGTTGCCGGTTGCCTTTCCGAGAGATACATGGACGACCTGAAAACCGAAATACCCGAAGTTGACCATTTCTATGGGACTGAGAAGTATGAGGAGATTATTGAGGACATGGGCGGACACCTGAGAACCGAGCTTCTGGGTGAAAGGCATCTGGCAGAAGACCACCACTTCGCTTATCTGAAAATATCCGAGGGGTGCGATCATCCATGCTCCTTCTGCTCAATCCCGCTTATGAGGGGACTTCACAAGTCGAAGCCGATGGAAGAGCTGATGGCTGAGGCTGAATTCCTGGCGAAAAACGGCGTGAAGGAGCTGATAATTATCGGTCAGGATACCACTGATTATGGTAAAGATCTCTACGGTAAAAGGAATATCTCTGAGCTCATAAGAAATCTGAGCGGGATCAAAGGGATCGAGTGGATCAGACTCATGTATGCCTACCCCTCCCATTTCCCTGACGACCTGATTGAGGAATTGGCAGAGAATCCCAAAATGATAAAGTACCTCGATATTCCACTGCAGCACATCAGTGATCCGGTGCTCAAATCGATGAGAAGGGGAATCACTAAAAGGGCCACTCTTGAACTGCTTGACAAGCTCCGGAAGCGCATACCCGGTCTGACAGTCAGAACCACGCTTATAACCGGGTACCCCGCAGAAACTGAAGAGCATTTCAATGAACTGCTCGATTTTGTGAAGGAATTTAAATTTGACCGCCTTGGGGTATTTACTTTTTCTGTGGAAGAAAACACCACAAGTTTTATTTTAGGGGACCCGGTAGCCGCAAAAGACAAAAACCGGCGAAAAAGAAGAATAATGGAAGCCCAGAAGAAGATTTCGAAGAAAAAGAACGAAAGTCTGGTGGGTTCCGTTCAGAAAGTGATAATCGACTCGATCGAAGGAGATTATTACATTGGCCGCACCACAATGGATGCTCCCGAGGTTGATGGCGAAGTGATCATCGACAAAGAGAAGAAGAAATTGAAACCCGGTGATATAATAGATGTTACGATTTATGACTCAGCCGAATACGATCTGTTCGGTAAAATTGGAAGAGACTAAAATGAAAAGACCACTTGTATTTTTGGTGTTTTTACTCGCTTCTGTGACTTTCGCGCAAAATGACGGGAATAAACCACAGGATGGCGGAAGAGAGCCTGTTTTCTTTTTCGATATTTACAATTTTTACTCCGGCGACACGAGCCAAACCAGGGTTGATTTCTTCCTTCAGGTACCTTTCGACAAGCTCAGCTTTATTAAAGCCGGTGAAAAATTCAGGGCCGAGTATGCCGTCTCGATCACCGTTAAGGATGAGAACAAAATAAACCTTGTAACAGAGAAGCAATGGACTGAAAAGATCGAGCTGATCGATTTTCAGAAAACAAATTCAAAAAGCGATTACAATCTCTCGGCACGTTCGTTCAAGGTTCCTCCCGGAAAATATAATTTTGTGATAATAGTCGAAGACCTCGATTCACGGAAGGAATACAGGGCTGAGGTTGACTTTCAGGCCCGCACATTCACTCAGGAACTTGCCATCAGCGATATTATGATGATCTCGGGAAAGACCACAAGCGAGTCGGGCACCACAAAGATAATTCCGAATCTCTCCAGAAATGTTGCCACTCAGAAAGACGGGATTCCGGTTTTCTATGAAATTTTTTCATCGAGTGACAGGGATCTTGAAGTTACTTACACCATTCTTGGTACAAATGGTGATGCCCTCTTAACTGAGAAGAAAACGGAAAAAATAAAAGCCGGAAACAACCAGATATTTTACACCTTCAATTTTAAAGACGCGGGTATGGGTGAGTATAAAATGGTGATAAGTGCCCCTTTTGTTGATGGCAGCACCATCATCGGGAGTACAAAAACCTTTTATTCAAAATGGATGGGCATGCCAGCCACACTGAAAGACCTTGAGAAAGCCACCGATCAAATGATCTACATCGCGGGACCCGCGGAGATCGATTATATCCATGACGGGAAGGATTTCACGGAAAAACTCCAGAGGTTCATGGCATTCTGGGATAAAAAAGACCCCACGGTTGGCACTCCCGAAAATGAAGTTTTTAACGAGTATTACAGACGCATTGAGTTTGCCAACAAAAACTTCAAACAGATGCTTGAAGGGTGGCGGAGTGACATGGGCATGGTTTATATAACATTGGGCACCCCAAACAATATAGAGAGGCACCCGTTTGAGTATGACAGCAAGCCATATGAAATATGGGACTATTACGATATTAACAGGCGATTCGTGTTTGTTGATCAGACCGGATTTGGTGACTATCGCCTCATCACGCCGTTTTTCGGTGAATACAGATACAGATATTAGGAGTTACGATTGATCCTTACGGTAACATTAAACCCGATAATCGAGCACAGGCTGCATCTCAAAAAAGTTGTTCATGGTGAAGCAAACAGAAGTGAGAGGCTTGCTTATTACGCGGGTGGCAAGGGTATAAATGTAAGCAGGCAACTTAACAGGCTCTCGATCCAGAACCTTGCCTTCACTTTTCTCGGGGGTGATCACGGCAGAAGGTTAAGGGCAGCCCTGACAAATGAAAAGATCAATTTTACTGCAATTCCGACCAAGGCGGAAACAAGATTCGGAAGTGTTGTGATTGAAGATGAGACCGGTGTGGTAACCCACTATTTTGGTGAGGCACCTTCAATTTCCGAGGCGGAAGCTGCTGAGTTCAAAACGAAGCTTGAAAAAATGATGCAAAACTGCGAATACGTGGTTTTCTCAGGGAGCAGCCCATCTCCGGCATGTGACGATATTTTTGCGTACGGACTCGATCTCGCGTCGAAATATGACAAAACATCGATCCTTGATACTTATGGCAGAGCGCTTGAATTGGCGATCACTCACGAACCAACCGTGCTTCATCTGAACAGGAAAGAAGCCGCGGCATGGCTGGGCAAACCGGTTGCCAACGAAGAGGATATAATCCCGGCCCTGAACAGATTCCGGGAACTCGGGGTTAAAATATCGGTAATAACCGATGGCGATGCGCCTGTGTATGTGAATCATTTCGGGTTCATTTATAAGGTGATACCTCCCAAGGTCAGCAAAATTGATGAAACCGGAAGTGGTGATGCTTTTGTCGCGGGTCTGGTTTATGGTTTGTACCGCGACGAGATACTGACTGACACACTTAAATACGCCACCGCGTGTGGGGCTGCCAATGCAGCAATGACTGAAGTATGCGAAGTCAGTCTTGAAAAAGCGGGCGAGTATTTCAACCTTGTTGAAGTGGAAACAGTAGGGAAAAAACTGAACCTGATGAATGAAATGGTTTAGTCTGCTCTTCCCCCTCTTCACCGTAATTGTGGGAGCGCAGAATATCACTTCCATCGAGTACCCGGGTGGATCACCAATTCCAATCAATGAAGCGAATGAGGCACTGGGAGTTAAAACCCCTTTCAAACTTTCGTTATTTATAGCTGATTCAGCTTCCGCGGGGCTCTCAAAGAAATTAAATTCGCTTGGATATCTTGATCACAGGATAAATCTCAAGGTTTCCCCCACCGATTCCGTCTCAAGTAAACTGATTGTTGACATAGCCCCCGGACCGCGCGCGATACTTAATTCATTCAATATTACCGGAAGCGGGATCGATTCCCTCCTATCCGGGGTACGCGGTCTCGAATTCCTCACCGGGGTTCAGTATGATGAACGTGAGATCAGCTCAGCGTGTGATGACATTCTGTCTCATCTCGAGGAAACAGGCTATCCATTCGCGAAAGTTACCATAACTTCAATAAAAACCGGTTATTCTCAAGATTCCACTACACTCCTAGCCGATGTGACAGCTCAACTTGATCCCAGCAAAAAAGCGGTGATCAGCAGGATAGAAATAACAGGCAACGACGACACTTCGCCCGACGTGATTCTTAGAGAGATCAACTTAAAAGCCGGTGACATCTACCGGCCTTCCAGGAATCCGCGCATAACAGCGAGATTGAACAAACTACGTTTTTTTGAACCCGTTCCACCGCCGGGTTTCTACTTCAACGAACGGGATGAGGGGGTTCTGACCATAACCGTGAAAGAAACCAATACTAATAACTTCGACGGAGTGATTGGATACATCCCTCCCGCGCAAAACGAAGAAACAGGTTACCTGACGGGTCTGGTGAACATCAACATGAGGAATCTTTTCGGAACAGGCAGAAACTTCAGTTTCAAGTGGCAGCAGTTGAGCCGCAATTCGCAGGAGCTGGATCTGAGTTACACCGAGCCCTGGTTTCTGGGTTTGCCTCTGAGCATTTCTCCGCGGCTCTACCAGCGGAAGCAGGACACACTCTACGTCGACAGGATAATAGAACTTACGGCGGAGTATTTTGCCGGGGAGAATTTCTCGCTCTCGCTTAATTTCTCATCGAGATCGGTGATCCCAACCCTGTTTGAAAGGCCCGTTTTTACGGTTTTTAATTCAACCATCACAACGGGTGGAATAGGTTTAAGATATGATACCCGCGATGACCCCATCTCACCGACGGGTGGAATTAACTTTTTTTCATATTTTTCAATATCCAATAAAAAGATAAACGGGCCACAGGAGTTTATCAGACCCGGGCAGTTACTACAGGTAAATCTGAGGAAGATCACGTTTGACCTTGACTTCTTTTATGAGATATTCAACCGTAACATTGCCGCGCTTGGGGTGAGTGTCAGGGAGATACAGGGTGACCTGCTTGAAGATTCCGATCTCTTCAGGCTTGGAGGCAATTCAACCCTGCGAGGTTACCGTGAAGAGCAGTTCAGGGGGAACAGAGTTGCATGGACGAACCTTGAATACCGGTTTTTACTTTCGAAAAGATCTTATTTATTCGGGTTTTTCGATACAGGTTATTATTTGTTGACCGGAGATGAGAGCAGGGGGATCACGGAAACATCAGCGGTAAAAAACGGATATGGTTTCGGCATGAGTTTTGAAACCGGCATCGGTCTTTTGAGCGTCAGTTACGCGCTTGCAGCCGGTGAAGGATTCAGTGACGGTAAAATTCATTTTGGCATTATAAATCAATTTTGAGACGATGGAGAAATTCCTAAAATACCTATTCGCTCCCTTGTTTGCAGTTCTCGCGCTTGCCGCGGTGATATATTTCTTCTTTAAATCGCTGATTGTTACTTCGGTTCCAAAATATGAAGGTGAAATTCATCTTACAGGACTGACAGGAAATATAGAGATAAGAACGGGAGAGTACGGTATCCCGTTCATTTCCGCCGGGAGCAGGAAAGACCTGGTGTTTGCCCTTGGTTATCTGCACGCCAGAGACAGACTACTTGAAATGGAGTATCGCCGCCTGGTATGTGAGGGTCGGTTGTCGGAATATTTCGGAAATTCCGCGGTTGATATTGATACTTATTTCCGTCAGTTCAGAATGAAACAAAGATGCCGCGAACAGGCAGGAGAATTGAGCGCGGAAGCCACTGTACTTCTTAAAGCCTACACAGACGGTGTGAATGGATTTCTGAGATCGGATGGAGCGGTTTTGCAGAGCGAATTCGCAGCTCTTGGGATCACTCCCGGGAAATGGGAGCCACAGGATATCATCATGCTCGCCATGTTCAATAATTATGTTGAAGAGGGGAAGTATCTGACTCAGGATGTAATCGCGATGGTAAAGAAGAAGATAGGACCCAACCGCAGCGCGGTTGTCTTCGGCACGGAAGCCGATTCCACCGCGTTTGCCAAACTCCCTGAGATCGACGAGAAAAATTTGATCAAGGAGATCGAGATCAGGAAGATAACCGGGTCGAGAAGAAGTACAGGTATAAGTATAGCCGGGATCGAAGGCTCAGGCGGTGTAATGCTGAATATTCAGGGGCCGGTCACTTTCCCCGGCAGGTTTTACAATGTCACGTTTGAGGCTGAAGGAAGAAAAGGTTCAGTTGCCACACTTCCGGGGCTTCCGGTAGTGTTCGCGGGCCTTATAGGTGACGAGTTTTTTACTCTTAAGCCGGCAGTGAAAGATATCAGAACCTCGCGAAGGCTGGCGATTGATGAGAAGGATTACATCCTCGAAAAAGGAACTCCCACGAGATTAAAAACCATCAGGGACACGATCAGAATTAAAAATGAGCAACCGCTCGTAATTGATCTTAAAACCGGACCTGACGGTACTGTTTATACCACTTTTTCAAAGCCTGAACTTCGCTTCAGCAGGGACTCATCGGATCAGTACAAGGTGGTCACTGCCACTTCCGTGGTTATGTCATCATTTGACGCGGCGGAGTTCGTGCAGTCAGGTCTTGAACTTCTTCAGGGAAATTTCGCTTCGAGGTTTTTCACAGCGGAGGGTAACACTGATATCTGGTTTAAAAAAGGAACGGGGCAGTTAACTAAGAACTCTCCCCGCGCTCCGGTGACAGATGACGCGAAACCCGTGGCGAAGAAACCAAAGACCGAGAAAAAACCAAAACGTGAAACCAAGCCTAAAACCGTTGAAGATGGAGTAGCCTCTGAGCCTGTTCAGCAAGCGAGAATAATAGAGGCGGCAACAGGTATTTACGATGGCTTTTTCAGGGGGCAGGTTGCTCCGAAGGAAAGGACTTATCTCCTCTCGCCGGAGGGGAAAGATCTCCCCACTTACGTTGTTAACGACGTAATTTCCGATCTTGATCTGAAACTCGTCCCCTTCATTCTGAATGCCTTTAACCAGCAGGGGGGACAGAAAGACACCCTCGTTTCGCAATCACTGAAGATCATATCAAGATGGAGCGGTGAGTGTCTTTCCTCGCTTCAGGCACCTTTGATAATGGCAACGTTTCTTAAATATTTTACTGTTAACACCTTTGGTGATGAACTTTCAAGGGAGGATCTGCTTCTTCTGCTTGAATCAGGGGGAATACCCGGGGCTCGAATTTCCCAGGTGATTGAAGAAAATTATTCACCCGTTTTCGATCTCCGGACCACCCCCAATCCTGAAAACCGGGATGAGATCATACGCAAAAGTTTCGGAGAAGCCATTAGGGACATAGCCGGTGGCTTCGGGGAAGACCCGGTAATGTGGCTGTGGGGAAAGGAAAACCTTATGGCTCCCGGTCATTTCCTCGGTGGATTTCTGGGAGGTATCAATAAAGCGATCTCGATCGAAAAAGCCGGCATCAGCGGTTCATTCAGCACAAGGTTCGCGGCATTCACCAATCCCTTCAGCAAAGACGAAGGAAAAGGTGTCCGTGATTCGTGGGGGACACTTCTGAGGTTCTATATCGATCCCGCAAAGGGGGTATTCAGGATGGTACCATACCTTGGTAACTCCGGTAACTTCGCCGATCACAACAGCATCATCACCTATGAAGCATTTCTCGAGGGGAAACTTCTGCCGGTCACCCCGGAGAAGGGAAATAATGATAAAGTGTTGAAGCTCGTTAAAAAATTGTGATAAAAAGTGTGCTGTTATTTCTAAAAACATTGTAAATTTACGAACTGTTAAGTGTTCAATTTACAACATCTGCAATTACATGAAAAGATCAGCCACCTTAGTTTTTATCCTTCCACTTCTACTTTTGATCAGCAGTTGTAAAAAATCGGATACTACTTCCAATCCGGTTTCAGGTACTGAAACAGGTACTGTCACCATTACCGGGGAAGTGATCGATTTTACAACAGGATCACCGGTAGCGAACGCTGCAATCAAACTTTTCGGCCTGCCACCTGACACCACTGTAATGAAACACGGCTTTACGGACGCGAACGGGAGATACACCCTGGAGTTTTCTGTGACCGGCGGAATGGATCTTCGCGTGGTGGCACAAAAAGAAGGCTACAGATCTGATACAACCAATGTGTTTGCAGTTGCCGGAAGAACGGTAACAGCCACCAAACTCCTGCTTAAAGCCACCGGGAGCGGAAGCGCGGGCACAACCAGAAAGCCTGCGTCAGTCTATCTTGCGTCAACATCTGTACCGAATATCGGGATCAGAGGAGCAGGAAGTCTTGAAAGCGTTCAACTCGTTTTCACGGTTGTCGACTCATTTGGCGTTTCACTCGATCTTGATAATTCAGTAAATGTGAATTTCTCACTTGGCGCGTCACCCGGATCAGGAGCGACGCTTTATCCCGCTGTTGTAAGGTCTGATGCCGACGGAAACGCCGCGGTTGTGCTTACCTCGGGTACCAAAGCCGGAGTGGTACAGGTTATTGCATCCGTCACTTCCGACGGAAGAACCATCACTTCAACTCCCGTGCCGGTGACTATTCATGGTGGATTGCCCGACTTTGCTCATTTCAGCGTGGTTCCCGCGAGACTTAACATCCCCGGATATAACCGTTTTGGTGTGTTCGACGATATTACTGCATACGTGGGTGACAAATACTCCAACCCCGTGAGACCCGGAATAGCAGTCTATTTTAACACGGACGGTGGAATTATCGGTGGCTCTGCTCTGACATCCGACATGGGTGTCGCGACTGTAAGTCTTTATTCCGCGAATCCGTTGCCGACGCATCCAACTTTCGGTCCAGGGTTTGCCACGATCACCGGTTCAACAATCGATGAAAACAAGACTACAATTCAGCAATCTTGTATTGTTCTTTTTTCCGGTGTACCCTATATTACAGTGAGTCCGACCAGTTTTGATATCCCGAACAGGGGTTCACAGACCTTTATTTATACAGTGATGGATCAGCACAGCAACCCGTTGACGGAAGGAACTTCGATCAGTGTGACTGTTGAGGGGAAAGACTATGAACTTTCCGGCGACAAATCACTTACGCTTCCTGACACTCAGAGCAGGTCATGGACGAGTTTCTCGTTCAATATCAGAGACGTTGTCGATACCGCGGCGGTCAATCCGCTGAGAGTAATGATCAAGTCTGATGGAGGGAACGGCAAGGCACAGCTCTCCATCTCAGGGATCGTCCGTTAACCTATCCAGGGGAGAAAGAATCCGGAACGTTTCCGGTAGGAAGTAAATCCTTCACCGAAAGCGGTTGACAAAAATTCTTCCTCCTTCTTTGCCCTCAGAAGAAGCAGAGGGAGTGAGAAGAAAACCGTGAGAATAACCACCGGCGCGGAGAGCATGGCGAGTCCCGCGAATAGATCGGCCAGCAATTGCCCAGTGTATTGCGGGTGGCGGATCACCGAATAGATGCCGCCGGTAACCAGTTTGTGATCTTTGAATATCACAATTTCAGTGGAGTAGTTGTTTCCGAGAGCTTTAAAACTTTTGAGTTGTAACCAGGAAAAAAGGAGAAAAAGCAGGAAGAAAATGATTCTTTCTGTCTGACCCGGTTGGGGGAGGAACCATGTATCGACTATGGGAAACACCCCGGCAAATTGCAGTAGGGAAGAAATTGCAAGAACATTGGGCGGAACGGTCTGCAGCCAACCTGATGCCCGCTTGGAAACAGCGGACACTTTTGATTTCAGACTACTCTTCGAACCGGAATAATTGGCGGCAGTAAATGCCACCAGCGCGATCAATATAAGAATGTTTACGGGGTCCATAATTCCAGAAAAATTAAAGTTTAAACTTACTGAATAACTCAATATTATTGAAAGCCATGGATTCCCTTTCGACCTCAAACAAAGCGCCAAACCAACCTGTTGCGTACGACGCGCTCGATCTCCAGATGATGGCCGTCCACGACATCAACAATCTCTTCACCGGAATTTTCTCGAATACCCTTATGCTTCAAAAGCATTTGGTGAACAACAAGGAGGCGCTTCAGTATCTTGAGAACATTGAGCACTGCGCGCGCAGGGCAACTGAAATTGCTTCTGAAATGCTTGCCCCTTCGGGTACTGAAAGAAGGCGCGATACAAGAATAAACACAAGGCTTCTTATCAATGAAGCAGTTTCATCAGTGATCCACAATTTCTCAAACGACATTCATCTTTCCACTGAGATTAGCACAAGCATCGCGGACCTAAAAGGCAACTCCACCGAAATATACTCTATTATTTTGAATATCCTGATCAATGCCTTTGAAGCGATCCCTGAGAAAGGGACGATAACCATTACTGCCGTTAACATCTTCCCACCGGTAATGCTGGGTAAGGAAAATGAGGAAGATCAACCGAAGGTTCTCATTAATATTAAAGACGACGGTTCAGGCATGCCCCCTGATGTGCTTGATAAAATATTCCAGCCGTATTATTCCACCAAGAACAAGGGGAGGGTGAGTGGAATCGGCCTCTTCACTGTAAAAAATTTGGTGGAGGCTAACGGTGGCAGAATATTTGTTGAGAGCACTCCCGGTGAAGGGAGCAAGTTTTCACTGGAATTCCCTGCTTACATTAACACAAGAAAAGTGAGATCCAAGGAAAATTTTAACATTCTTATCGCCGATGACGAGGTGTTGCTTGTCTCCATTCTTGAGGATCTTCTAACCGGATTGGGCTATCACGTCAGTTGCGTGAACTCAGCGGAGGATGCAATTGAGAAACTCAGAACTGACAATACATTTGACGTGTTTATAACTGATCTCAGGATGGGTGGCATCGATGGACTTGCAGCAGTAAAAGAGATAAGGAAGTTTGATCAGGATGTTAAGGTGATTCTTTCGACAGGTACCATGGGGCTCAATTCACTTGAGTTCACGGATGTGAGAGTGGACGCCGTGCTGCAGAAACCCTATGAACTTGAGTCATTACTTGCGCTTCTGAACAGCCTCGTGTGATATATTTACATATAGAGAACCTTCCTGATCGAAACAAGAAGTTCATCGAGATCGTACGGTTTGGTGATGAAGTCACTTGCACCCAGTTTTGCTGAACGTATGGCTGAGGTCAGATCGGCGTAGGCGGTCAGTACGATAACCTTTAGTGAAATACCTTCTCTTTCCATCTCCTCTAACACGTAATAACCATCTTTTTCAGGCATGTTCAGGTCGAGCAACATCAGATCGATACGGTTTTCCCTAAGATGTTTCAAGGCCTTATCGGCCGAATCAACTGAATGGACAGTGTAGCCAACTTCAGTGAGTTCCTCTTTCAGGATCTGACTAAGGGCGATTTCATCATCAACTATTAGAATAGTTTCCATGTTACGGTGATCTCAAAATTTCCGGTTCAGTTTATAAAAACAGTAAATCATTTTTCCTTTTCAGGGTCTTCGCCCTTCATCTCTTGCTGGTTGGGACTTTTCTTCTTGATATCTTCGTTGTTTGTACGGTGTTCCTGCAGTTTTTTGTCGAACAGTGTCTTGTCCGCGAGGTTTTTCACCCTGTCTTTCAGCGCGGGAAGAAGTTCGGTTTTTACAACGATGATGATCTCTTTTTTAGTCAGTTTTTTGGAATCACTTCCGGCAAGATACCTTATACCGAGCACCCACCATGGCAGGTCCTTCAAAATGGGAATGCCCGTCCGCACAACTGATTCATCAGTGACATAAAGCCCGCCGATAACGGTTTCTTCACCATTCAGCATCAGTATCTGCGAGTTGGCTTTTGTTTTCCTGATCTCTGTCGAGAGTTCGCCGGGGAAGGCCGTACTTCTTTCGACAGCGAGCTTAAGAACGATATAGTCGATGCCTTGTTCGTTATAAATGTTAGGTGTAACGTCGATTATTGAACCTGTCTGGAAGAATTGATCGGTAACGTTACCTGCGAAATCCCTCTGTTTTATCGAGAAGTCGGAGCCTATCTGTATCTTTCCGTTCTCACCGTTCCTGACCACAATTGAAGGGTTGGCGATGATCTCGCCAAGATTTTCCGATTCAAAAAATCTGAACGTTCCGAGCAGGTCACCTTTGAAACTGCCGAGGTCAAATGCCGAACCCGCGGAGACCTTAAAATCAGTCGGGGTGGTTTCGGAAGTGGTCTCTCCGAACGTCTTCAGATCAATGCCGAAATTGTTGTTTGGGTCTGAGAGGAGCATCTTCCAGTTTACACCACGTTCCCTGAGAGCTGTATTATCAGCCTCGAAAAAGATCGCTGATATCTTCACTTCGCGGGCATCAACCGGAGCGTAGATCGATTTATCAGGCTTGGGAATCTCAGGAACGATTATTGGGCTCTTCGGGTTGTCCACAATTATCACTTCAGCGGTTTCCTCTATCAGCAAACCCCTGTATTGGCTGATGATCTTCAGAGCTTTCATATAATTGATATTTATAAGCTCTATGCCGATCGGTTCTTTTCCTTCCACCTTTGTGACAATTTTTCTGCCGGTCATTTTCATCGATATCTTTGAGAGTATCTCAATTGCCTGATCGAATGTCAGAGTGGGGGAGAGGGTAACAATTTCATCAGGTGAACTGTACTCGTTCAATTCTTTTTCGAGATCCTTTTGAGCGAGGATGCTTATGGAAAAGAGGATGATAAAAACGGAGAATGAAAAAAGCTTTTTCATGTCGATCACCTTTTGGTTTCTTGTTGTGGCGTGAGATCGGACTCTTGCAATAGTCTGATCGTAACGGTCTCGATAACTCCGCCTTTGTTTAGAACAAATGACACACTGTTGGTCCCCCTGTCAATCTTTGTGAGGAATCCGAGGTACACTTCATCACCTTCGGCAAGCACGTAAGTTCTTCCACGCTCATCCATCAAGAATGCCCCGTCTGGAAGAAGCGCAAGAAGTTTCGCGTTTTTTACTTCCAGAAGTTCGTAAATGTTCGGTTCGATCTCCGTGCGAAGCTTGGGGTAGAAAATGTTGTAAATCTTCGATGCTTTAAGGTCGTTTTCGGTGAACCTCGTTGACGTGAACCTGTCATCAGGTGATGTATAAACTTTAACTTCGAGCGCGAAATTCACGAAATAGTATGGAGATTTGTCTTCATCGAACACGACATTCTGTGAAAAAGTGACATTGGAGACTTTTTTCAGCTCCTTGCTCTCTTCCACGGCATAAAGCATCTTCCACAATTCCAAAAATGAACATTGTCCTGAGAGTTTGTACTTCAGAACATTAAAACCACCTTCAGCCTCACTTCCGAGATACTCCATGTTAACGTAACTCTGGTCAGACAGGCCTGGAGTCTGAGCGGCGAGGAATGAGTAGAATTTCGACTGATGAATATCCTTCGGGATGTTATACTTCCTTTGGGCGAGGAGAGAGTCGAGCGATGTAAATTTAGCCTTCAACTGACTAAGTTGAGCGTTCAACGAAGCGGTATCATACTGCGCGTTACTCTCTTTGAGTGACTTGAGTTTTGCCCTTCTGTCTTTGAACTTCCCGTTATACACAAAGAAGTGGAGGACAGCCCAGGCTATCAGCACCAAAAGGATAAGTACCAGAACGACGAGGCTATTTTTTGACTTTCGTTCCATCCGTACTCTTCATTAATGAATCACTCATTTGAATAGAGAATTTAAACACTCTCTCATCGGCTATTTTTTCGGAGGTGACTCCTCTCAAAACGGCACCGTTCAGGAACTGTGTAAATTCGCTTATAAGGGGTCTGCTTTTACTGATACCAAATATATCGATCTTTCCTGGACCTGCTTCCGCCATACCGGTAAGCCACATCGCGTTCCTTTGCTCAAGGAATCCGGCTATGCTGCTCAGGCGGCCCTGCCATATCGAAGCGTTCTTTGTTACGCTATCGAGTACAGCCTGGGTTTCATCAAAACCTTTTACCTTTGAGTCGTATGCCGAAATTTCATCAAGTATCGCTTTGAATTGCCGCTGTTGCTCCGTGAGCACCGAAATTTCTGCATCGAGTTTGTTCAGATCAGCAATTTTGCCCATCACGTTGAAGGTCAGGAACATTGTGACAGCGAAAAGGGCGATTATTGCAATATATCCGTGCCAGGCGAGAGGGAAAGTTTTCTGTCTCTCGATGAGTATCGAAGGGATAAGATTTATTCCCTTGTACTCTTTTGCCAGTTCTTTTGTAAACTCCACGGCTGCCGCGATCGGTACAGAAAACGCTGAAAGGTTTTCCTCGATCTCACGGTCGAGCAGGGAAGTGTCGATGTCGTCAAAATCCATTCCCGTGATTCTGGCACGAGGGAACGTATCCCTTAAAGATTCGGGGAGATAATCACCCCAGTCTTCACCGCAGATAACGATATTGTCGAGGTTGGAGATGTCGCCATTCTCCATTTCGAGCATGATCTTGGAAGCATAAATATCAAATGAATCGATGTTGTGTTTTCCGATATTCAACATCGGGCCGATATGTTTCACTTGATCGCCCATCAAGAATATCATTCTGCTGTATTCTTTTCCGATGTAAAGGATCAGTGTGTAGTCTGAAAGGGCAAAGTTGAACTTGCGCGAGATGTAGAAGCTTAACGAAGTGTCAGCCGCCTTAACGCACGGCACTTTAACTTGCTTTTTGCCGTTTGCCAGCGCAATTGAATCGATCAGGTTGATGTAAGAGAGATCTGAACTTGGCACAATGGTCATTTTACCGCCATCTGCCATATCGATCGAATTTACAGCCGCGTCGATCTTTTCAATAACCTCTTTTTTGAATATTTGTGTCTCACCTTTATCAGGGCGCTGGAAGCTGATATAAGGTTCGGTTATGATGGGGATAACTGCTGTTTTCGAGAGGTCGATCCCCAACAGTAGTGTGCTAAGTGAGCGGATGTATCCCTGATCGAAATCCTGTCGTGTGGTCAGACCTTCAATGTCTTGCCCGGCACCGCCACCAAGCTCCATATCTCCTGAGTCGAACGATAGCCCGGAGTCATCAAAGGTCTGCTCATCGGGCTTGTTGGGCTCGACAGACATACCCCGGAGGAATTTTATTCCGGTCTTCGTTTTTTCGAACAAGGCTGCTTTGCTGTCAGCCCCTTCGAGGAATAGACAGAAGATATGATTGACGGTCATTTACGAAATACCTAAGATCTGTTTCATTCTGTTCTTCTGGTTCGCGTAAGATAGCGCTGTTTCAAGGGATATTTTCTTCGAGATGTAAAGATTCTTTATATCCTGTTCCATGGTGATCATACCCTGGGCGGCACCCTGGTTGATCATCATGTAGATCTCTCCCGAGTTGTTGTTTTTTATAGCCGACTGAATACTAGGTGTCATAACCAGTACTTCCTTCGCCATGACACGTTTGCCGTCGAGGCTTGGCAGCAGTTTTTGTGAAACCACCACGGTCAGCACATCAGCAAGCCTGCTTCTGACGCGGGGTTGTTCATTCGGATGCACTTCGGCAATAATTCTGTCGATCGACTCAACCGCGGAAGAAGTGTGAAGTGTTGAGAAAACCTTGTGACCGGTATCCGCCACTTCGAGTGATGCCATGATCGTCTCGGGATCGCGCATCTCACCGATAATGATGATATCAGGATCCTGCCGGAGTGACTGAATCACCCCGTCTTTGAAGGAAGCAACGTCTTTGCCAACTTCGCGGTGTCTGATGATACACTTCTTTGAAGTGTGAACGAACTCGATCGGCTGCGCGATCACGATAACCTGGGCATTGTCAGTCTCATTGTGCATGTCGACAATGGCATCAAGAGTTGATGACTTACCCGAACCTGTTATTCCAGTTATCAAAACCAACCCCTGCTTAATGTAGAGGTGGTGCATCGACTGAATCGCGATCTTGCTGAAACCAAGTGTATCGATTTTACGGACGGTCGGGGATATCGCTCTCATATTAAGGGCGAGAGAATCCATGTCATAATAAGCATCCGCTCTGAAACGGTACATTCTCGCCGGCTCGCCCGCCATGAATGAATGAGAGAAGTCGATGTTCTTGTTGTGGAAAAGTCCTTCCCTCTGTTTGTCGCTCAGAATATTGAGAATAACTATAGCTGACTCATCCTCGTGAAGTGAAGGCAGATCAGCAATCTTGTCCTTTTTCCCATGAATTCTGAGCCATATATTACGCATGGTTGCCAGCCCGCCGAACTCGATATCAGAAGCTTCTTTTTTAACCATGGTAACCAGCACGGCGTTCATGAAGTCCATCAGCAGGCCCTTCTGATCGTAGTTCAGTGAGGCCACTAAATTAGCCAGGAAAGGGAGGCGTTCAGCACTGATAACTGAACGGGGAACCTGTTGGATCATACCCGAAAGCAAGGCTTTCGCCGGTTGAGTTACCTGTTCAAGCGGTGGAACCATAATTTGCGACAATCTTTTTAAAAAACTGGTATATCAAATCAAAATATAAAGAAAACAAGGGAATTTCTGTCCATTAATCAGTCTTCCATTGTTCCGGAGATCACCTCATCGAAAGAAGTGATTCCGAGTTTAACCTTCTCAAGACCGGTCTCTCTGAGGTTCATTGAGCCGTCTTTTTTCGCCTGCGCTTTAAGTTTCTCCTCATCCACCTCTTCACCGGAGGAAACGATAACCCTTTTTAGCTCCTTGGTAAAGAAAAGTGCCTCGTGTATGGCGATCCTTCCTTTGTATCCCGTGCCGGAACATTTCGGGCACCCCATGGCTTCGTATATCTCATACTCTTTCCACTCATCCGGATCGATCTGTAAAACATGAATGATCTCAGGGTCGATGTTTGTAACACGCCGTTTGCATTCAGGGCAGAGCCGCCGGATAAGTCGCTGAGCCACGATGATATTGATGGCATAAGCGATAAGGAATGGCTCTATACCCATTTTATATAACCTGGATACAGCAGAGGGGGCATCATTGGTGTGAAGCGTTGAGAATGTGAGGTGACCCGTGTTCGCGAGTTTTATCGCCACCTCAGCGGTCTCCTTGTCACGCATCTCACCTACAAGCACGATATCGGGGTCATGCCGGAGTATGGCCCTGATCGCCTGTTCGAAATTCATTTTATGGCTGATCTTAAGCTGTCTGGCTCCTTTGATGACGTACTCAACAGGATCCTCAACAGTCAAAACGTTAACGGTCGGGTCGATAACTTGATAGAGGGCGGCGACCAAAGTGGTACTTTTACCACTTCCTGTTGGTCCGGTAAGAATAACCATCCCTTGTGGTTTTCTGATCGCGGCATCAAATGACGTTCTGGCGTAGCCGGTTAACCCGAGCTTGTTCAGGTCGGTAATAACCTTTCTGTCATCAAGGATACGAATAACCACCGACTCAAATTTGCTTCGTAGCTCGGTTCCCACCATTGGGAGAATGGAGACACGGAAGCGGATAACCGTACCGTCAATCTCGCGCTGGATGAAACCGTCTTGCGCTTTCTCACGTTCGAAGCGGTCGAGGCCTTTAGCGCGGTCTTTAATAACAGCGATAACTGCCTCGGGGAACGTGTTGTCCTGGGAGTACCAGACCTGTAGATTGCCATCGATACGAAACATGATATCGGTTTTTCTGGCGCTTTGTGGCACTATGTGAATATCAGAAACCCCTTTACGGGTTCCCTCAACGAGGGCGGCCTCAATAAGATTGATCAGGGCAGATTTGTTGATCTCGGCTTCAAGCTGCTCTTCATCAAGCTGGGTATCATCCTGCATGTCAGTGATCATCTCCTGAGGAGCTTCCTGAATGCTTTTAAGGAACTCGTTCTCAGGTGGACTGATCTGATTGATCAGTTTCTCATACTTCGATTTCTTGATGAAGGTGACCTCGTATTTCTTTGCTTTGAGGTCAAAAGCGATCTTCGATATCTTTTTATTGGTCGGGTCGACTGCACCAAGTATGAGCTTGTCTTTAATAACAGGATCAAAAAGGAGGGGAATCACCTTCTGAAGGGTGAGAAGCTGCTGCAGGGAGTCGGGAAGAGATTTGATATATTTCTTGATCTCTTCAACTTTTTCTTCTGTAAAACGCTCGGAAATGGTATCGAAATCCCTGAACGCGTAAAGCGCTGCTACTTCAGCGAAAACAATATCATGATCATATTTAAAATCCTCGACCAGGATCTGGGCGAGATTTCGTTTGATCTTGTTTACATCATTAGCTTTAGCGTCAAGCGCCTTTTCCAGAGTCTGAGCATCAATTATCCCTTTTCGTAAAAGGGTATATCCGATCTTGTCAGCAGTTTCCAGTCTGGGGTCAAGCATTGGGCAGTCTGTTTATCCGGAATTAGTTTATGATTTTCAGTACCCGGAGGTTTAGGGCTTACGGTCGCGGTCTCGGCAGAGACGACAGTCAGTGCCGTCATAACTACCATGATCAGTAGCGAAATAATAACCTGAATCAGTTCGATGACATTTTTTAATTTGTAAACGGTCTCACTCTCATAGTAATTCGCCAACTGGAGCATGGTATTTTTAATATTACCGGTCTCCTCTCCTGAGTGAAGGCGCGAGAGAGCAGTTTCAGTGAAGACACCGGTCGCGGTAAGAGCGTCGGTGATACCCACACCTTGTTTGGTCATGATCGGGATGGCGATCCGTTTAACCCTGTCCTCAAAATATTTATTGTCTGTGGCTTCAGCGGAAATCCTCAATGGAGTGATACTCTCCGCGGAACCCGAGTAGAGGGTGTAAAACACCCTGCAAAAAACTTCAATTGCTGTTTTATGAACAATTCCCCCTATTACAGGCATTTTAAGCATGTATTTGTCTTTTATGTAGCGTCCCTTCTCGGTGCTTAGAAACGCGATCACCCCGACTATCGGCGCAATAAAGGCGAACATTATCATCGCAGGATGCGCCATCAGAAAGTCGCTGAATTCGAGTGTTGCCTTCGTCATAGGCGGTAATTCTATTCCGAATCGCCGGAACATGTTCGCTGTTTCAGGGAAGATGTACATCACATAAAAAAGCACGGCGCCAAAGAGCACAACCACAGTGATGAGTGGGGTGACGAGGGCGCTTTTAATATTTTTCTTAAATTCAGCACGGCGTTCAAGGAACTTGGCTGTTGCCCTGTAAATCTCACCCATGTTACCGCTTTTTGCAGCCAGCCCGAGCATGAACGCGGTGAACTTCCCAAAAACATTCTGATAACGAAGGAAGACCACCTCGGGGTCGGTTCCTTTTTTCAGCTCCGAGTTGATCTCTTTCAGAGTCTCCCGGAGGGTTTTATTTGCCGTATCGTTGATCAAAAGGGTAAGAATCTCTCCATAAGGCAACTTTTGATCAAGCAGTTCAGCGCTGATCTTCACGTACATCAGCAGGTCCTGCATGCCCGGCGTGGTCTGATAATCAATGAGTTTCGAGCGGACATACCCTACTGTATATCCCATTTTCTGGAAGGCATCGATAACTTCCTGCCGGTTGAATGCCTTCTGCTCACCGAAGATCGGTTTCTCCGATCCCCTCTGAACCTTGTAGAGGTAGGTGCCTCTCTTCTCAATGGTCCGAATGGTCAGACCGCTCTGTTCGGCAAGTTTGTGAATTTTCTTCTTGCCTTCGGATGCAGAATTGGCGGAAAGTGATCCACTTATTATCTGTCCGTTCGATTTAACGGCGGTAAAACGTAGCTCGGTCATGCAATTTAAATAAAGAGAAGGCTTTCTTTTTCAAGAAAGCCTTCCGAATTGTCGCTAATGCCTTCTAAACTATCTTGAGTTGATAGTGGTCGAGGTGATGTTAGTAGGACCAACGACCATCGTCACGCTAACAGTATCTGTACCATTGGTACCGATCTGGTTGCCTTTACCCGAAAGAGTAACTGACTGGGCAGCAACGGTGGCTGTGTAGGTACCATTAGCCGATGAAGCAAGTCTGGTTGGGATGGTGTAACCGGTGAAGGTATTGCCACCGCCGCCCATGTTAGCCGGCATCTTGTAGAATTTTTGAGCATCACTGGCAATATTGGTGAGGTCAGCTATGACCGCGTCTGTATTTGCCTGAGAACTGCTTGTTGTGAAAACGTTAATACCGACGACAACGGCGATACCGACTATGATAACGCCAAGTACGATAAGTAATAACTGTTGTTGTCCCATAGTTGTTCCTCAATTGATTGGTGAATGTTTAAGTAAATTTGGTAAAATTACGGTTTAATATAACAAATAGCTTTTAATTCCAAATGTGATCAAAATAAAAAAATGTATAAAGTATCTTTATTTTGACAGATATCATATGATAAGGCTGCCATCAGCTCTCAATTTTTGTGAAGCTTCCTCTCTTTGTTCGTGAGAGGCGATCTTCATATACTCATTTGTCATCCTTTCAAGGTTTTTAGCGAGATTCACCATAACTGATTTCGCGATGTCGGGGTTCTCCCTTATCAGTAGATCGAAATCACTTGGTATCGGAACCACGGTGGTGGTTTCGAGAGCGATAAGAGAGGCGGTTCTGGGTTTTCCCAAAATGGCACTCATCTCCCCGATAATGCCTCCTTTTTCGGCAAAAGTCCCCACCTGGACATCACCTTTGAAGATACCCACGCTGCCTTTCATAAGAACAAAAAGGTTGAAACTTGTATCACCTTCTTTAACGATGGCTTCGCCTTTTTGGAAGATCATATTGTGCTCCTCTTAATTTCCGGATGAAATGACATAATTATCCGGGTAAGCAGTTATAAAAACTTTTATTGTATCACTCCCGGTGCTGATGGCACGGTCTGTTGCAGAAATTGTGATCTGGGATTGAGAAACATTTGTTATTCTGTAGATCGCGTCTTCGGTAGTGTCAAGGGTCTGGGGGATCCGCCATCCAATGAAAGATTTCCCTCCTCCTCCCATGGGGACAGGAGTCATGTAATAGTTTTGTGCCATCATGGCTAACGTGGTGCACTCGGCAGTCATCTGATGCTTTTTACTTTCATCGGAATTTTGTTGAAACAAATTGATACCGGTAACAACAGCAATGCCGATGAGGATAACGCCAAGCGCAATAAGCAGTAATTGTTGCTGGCCCATCTGAAGAGGTCCTTAGGCAAATACTACAATTGTCACAAATAGATCCATTCTCAGTCGTTCAGACTGTGCAATAATTATGACTACAATAATCTCACTGAACTGAATGACAAGTTACTCAAAATTTCGGGTTAATGCAACTATTATTTTTATGCGAAAGGTATTTAGAATGGAAAAAGTAAGAAAAGGGGTATTATTTAGAATCTGAAGTTCTGATTCCGGTGTCCGCGTGGAAACTGGCTTTTAAGTCCGCGATCAGTAACAACTCCCGTGCCGATAACTTCTCCTGCCGTTCTGATAACCACCTGCCTTTCGGCACCGGAAGTTTTATCGGAGGAAGCGTAGGTTTTAACCGTTCCTCCCTCCATGTAAGTTCTCAGTTCGTCAGGGTCATTGAGGTCAATAATGCCTTTGGTTATGAGCGGGGCGAGCGCCTGGGCGGCTATGCTGTTCAGGATCACTTGTTCGCTTTTTTCATAGGCGCCGAGCTTCAGCCCGATCCTGTCATAGATACCGGTTCTTTCATCTTCCCAATCACCAGAGACCATATAAAGTTTCTTGCCATGATCCGCGTATTTGAGCGAAGCGAGGGCATCTTCGTCAATCCCGAAATTTGAAATGACAGAGGTCAGCGATGATCTTGTTTTCTTGAAAGGTTTTATCACTGTTCTTCCTTCGGGCGCGGAGCTCTGTTTGATCTTTTCAGTTTCGGCGGTCTTCACCATTTTGGCGAGGTAAAATCCTTCAGAGTTGCTCAGCCAAGGGAGCACTCTCGCAGTCTTCCGCAGTTCGGGCGAGAATGATCTCCCCGGGGCGGAAGTGAGTCCTTCGACCCCTCCGGGTACTGAAACAGGGATCAACTCAACCGGGTATTTCTCAATTACCTTGTTAATGATCTCTTCGTTCTCTTCGGTGGTCAGTGTGCAGGTTGAGTACACAAGCTCGCCGCCGGGCTTTAACATTTTAACGGCAGCAATTACAAGACTCATCTGAAGATTGATCAGTCCGGTGATAGATGAAACACTCCACCACTTGTTTACTTCCTCTTTCTTTTGGATGATACCGAGGCCGCTACAGGGGACATCAACGAGTATTTTATCGAAATAATTTTGGTAGTATCTCCCGAGCCATTCACCCTTGCTCTGGATTATACCTGCATTATAGACGTTTGTACGCTCAACGTTGAAGGAGAGGGTGCGAAGCCGGTCTCCCTGCACTTCGTTAAGCACAAGCATTCCGGTATTTTCCATCATCGCCGCAAGTTGGGTCGATTTTGAACCGGGAGCAGCACAGAGATCGAGAACTTTTGTTCCCGGTTGCGGTTGCAGGTAGTGCGGAGGAAGCATCGATGAAGTGCTCTGAATATAATAGTACCCAAGCAGGTGCTCAAAAGTCTTGCCAACAAGGTTTTCGGGATCGGATGTTATTACAAGAGCATCATCAATATCGGGATGTGTCTCCGTTAAGAGTCCGTACTTCCTCTCGAGCAGAGGTTTCATTTTCTCGCGCGTGGTTTTCAGAGTGTTCACGCGAATCGACTGTTTGCGCGGATTGCCGAGCAATTCAATAAAACGTGCCACTTCCTGCACACCGAAAAGACCGGTAAGATAGTCGGAAATGTGTTCGCTTATGAGGTTTTTCGACTCAGGAGTTAAGGACTTTTTCGTAATAACGCTCGTAGTGTGGTACTATTTTGTCAGCGGAATATTTTTCGACAGCGGTCGCGCGCGCGTTCTTCGAGAAGATATTATACTTCTTCTCGTTGGTAAGGAGATCGACGGCATATTTTGCCATTCTTTCAACGTCACCGATCTCGGCGATAAAACCTGAATGGTTGTGTGTAATAACCTCGGGAAGTCCTCCCACGCTCGAACTGATAACGGGCAGGCCCACTGCCATTGCTTCCAATGCTGCCAAGCCAAAACTTTCCGACTGAGAAGGGATAAGGAAGAGGTCGGCGCACGAGAGTATCTGGGGAAGTGCTTCCTGTTTTCCGAGGAAGATCACGTCACGTTCGAGCCCGAGATCACGGGCAAGGCGCTCGCATTCAGATCTGTCGGGTCCGTCACCTATTAAAACGAGTTTTACCGGAATCTCTTTCTTGACGAGTTCAAGAATTTTAATGGTATCCTGAACCCTTTTAACAACCCTGAAATTTGAGGTGTGAATTAACACCCTCTCACCATTCGGGGCAAACCGGCACTTGAGCTCTGATGCTTCGCGTGGTTTATAAAGTTCAATGTCAACGAAGTTGGGGATAACCTCGATGTCTTTTTCAATAGAGTAGTTGGTGATTGTTTTTTCCTTCAGATAGCGCGAGACCGCTGTAACGCCGTCGCTTTCCATGATTCCGAACTTAAGAAGGTGGATGTAGCTCGGTTCAAGTCCCACGAGTGTAATATCTGTACCGTGAAGAGTGGTAACAATCTTCACATCCTGATACTGCTTACAGATCTGTTTTGCCATGTAGGCACTGGTCGCGTGGGGGATGGCATAATGCACATGAATAAGATCAAGGTTCTCATACCGCATCACTTCCACCATTTTCCCGGCGAGGGCATCACTGTAAAGGGGGAACTCAAAGAGGGGATAGGTGCCCATCTCCACTTCGTGGTAATAAATATTATCCATGTAGTGGTGAAGTCTGAAGGGGATCGCGTAACTGATAAAATGTATTTCGTGTCCCTTTTTTGCCAATTCAACGCCAAGTTCCGTAGCCACAACACCACTGCCACCATAAGTAGGGTAACAGGTTATTCCAATCTTCATCTAAAAATCCAATCGCATAAAATCGAAAATCACGAACTGAAATTTACGAAAAAGCAACAAGAAAGGAGTTATGAGTGATGAGTTGTTAGCTGTGTCTCCTCGCTACTCACTACTCGCCACTCGCTACCCCAAATGTGGGCAACGGACAACGCACAACGGGCAACGAAAAATTCTCGCTACTCGCACTTACTACCCTACAAAGAACTTTTTTTCAGTTCCAGTTCTTCCCAGCGGTTGTAGAGTGATTGGACGAGTTTTTTGGCTTCTTCGTGCTGAAGGTTAAGCTCATCGGTTTGGGTGGCATATTTTTCATAGAAAAGGGGATCAGCGAAGATCGCTTCTATACGTTCGACCTCTTCTTCGGCGGTGAGGATCTTCTCCTCGATCGCCTCGAGCTCTTTTTGCTCATGATACGAGAGCTTCTTGGCGGGGGCTTTGGTGCGGGTATCCTGCTTTTTTTCTTTTGAAATTTCGCTTGAATTGGTGTTCAGCAGGGCGTTCCGCTTCTCGATAAAGTAGTCGTAGTCACCCTCATGGAACAAAGTTTTTCCCGTGCCGTCAAGGGCGAGGATGCCGGTGCAAACCCTGTTCAGGAAGTAGCGGTCGTGACTGACCACGATGACACATCCCCCGAAAGAGATGAGTGCCTCCTCCAGCATGCGGAGAGAGGGGAGATCGAGGTCGTTCGTGGGCTCATCGAGAATAAGGAAATTTCCGCCATTCTTCAGGATTTTAGCAAGGGTGAGTCTGCTTCGTTCACCTCCGGAGAGTTTACCCACTTTGGTCATGGTTCGCTCATCGGTGAAGAGGAATCTGCGCATGTACGTCCAGACGGGCATGGTGAGCTTACCGAATTTCACGGTGTCACTGCCTTCACCTATGGCATCGAAAACGGTCTGTTCGTCGTCCAAAAGGGTGCGGGACTGGTCAATATAGTTGAACTGCGTCCGTTCTCCGTAGTCAATTCTGCCTGTGTAAGGTTGCAATTCTCCGAGAATTGTGCGGACGAGGGTGGTTTTGCCCACGCCGTTCTTGCCGATTATACCGAGTCTTCTTCCCGGCTGAAAATTGTAAGTGAACGAATCCACCAATAAACGGTTACCGATCTTCACCGAGATTGAGTCTATCTCGAGCACTTTGTTCCCGAGCCTTTCGGGAGTCGGGATAATCAGATCGATATCGAGGTCTTTTTCAGGAGGACACTGTTCAGCTATTTCATAATATTTGTCGAGCCTGCTTTTTGCTTTGGTGCGTCGCGCTCTTGGTCCCCGCATGACCCAGTCGAGTTCGTTCCTCAGGAAGCCTTGCCGTTTTCTTTCGGCGACATCTTTAAGCGCGTCCCGTTCAGCTTTATTCAGCAGATAGTCGGTGTAGTTCCCCTGATGCGAAAAGAAGGTGCCGTTAGCCAGTTCGACGATTCTGTTGGCGATCCTGTCGAGGAAGTAGCGGTCGTGGGTAACGAAGATACACGCGCCTTTATAAGAGGCGAGGAAATTTTCGATCCACTCAATGGTGTCGGTATCAAGATGGTTTGTCGGTTCATCAAGTATAAGGAGATCAGGGTTCGCGATGAGGGTTTTACAAAGCGCGGTTCGCCGTTTTTCTCCGCCGGAGAGGGTTGAAACCAATCTTTCACCGCCGGGAGCCTGAAGCGAGTTCATCAACAGACTGATCTTCCTGTCGATCTCCCAACCATCCACCCGGGCGATCTCTTCCTCAATGACGTGTCGCCTGTCGGAGTCGGGTGGCAGATATTCATACTCTGAAAGGAGTGAATAGATGTGCCCGGCGCCATTTCTGATATTTTCGCCAACCGAGAGGTTTTCATCGAGTGTAAATTCCTGTGAAAGGAAGCTGACCCGGAGGTTCCTTTGGGTTGCCACCTCACCCGAGTCGGGTTCGAGGAGCCCGGCAATTATTTTCAGAAATGTTGACTTTCCGGCGCCATTTCTGCCGACGAGTCCGATCCTGTCGGAAGCGTGCACGGTAAGTGAAGCGCTGTCGAGCACGACCTGCTCACCGTACTCGACGCGAAGTTCTTTTGCCGTCAGGAGGACGGGGGAGGTGCCGTTACTCAAACAGGCTGATCTTTTTAATGAATGTTGAGGTTGTTACCGAATCAACCACATCCTGCCCGGCAGTTACCCTTCCGAAGAGTGTGTAACGGGTTGAAAGATGCGGGTAGGTTCCGTTCATTATGAAGAACTGTGAACCTTCGGTATCTTTCCCCGCGCTTGCCATTCCAAGCGCGCCTGTTGTGAACTCAAGAGGGGAGAGCTCGGATATGATGTCATAACCCGGACCGCCGAATCCTGTTCCCGCCGGATCGCCCGCCTGTATCACAAAAGCCGGCACAACGCGGTGGAAAACTATGTCGCGGTAGAATGATGTTTGCGCAAGGGTGACAAAATTTCCCGCGGATACGGGAGCGTACTGCGGAAGCAACTCAAGACTGATCTCGCCGGCTGTGGTTTCCACCACCGCTCTTTTATACTTGAAGGCGTTGAACCAGGTCATTTCAAAATTATGGGGAAGCACCCGTGTTACTTTTTCACCCGAGAGGCCTCTGATCGAGTTTATCGCTGAGTTACGGAGCAGATCCTTAAGTTCCGTTGCGAAACCGGTATTGATCCTGCCTCCAAGTTCGAGAATCGACTGATGCGCTTCGAAGAAATCAGGATTGTGGAGTTCGTCGTTCATCACTTTCAATATCCGCTCTCTGATCACTGGCGCGTTACCTGCGATGTATGCTGAATCAAGCACACCGCAGAATGTTGAAACCACGGAAGGGTATCCCGAGCCAAGTTTTTCGAGCGCGAACGCGTTTATCTTGTCGATATCAGTACCGTATTTTTTCAGTTCACCCATCGCGGTTGCCGCGGCGAGTTTTACGGGCTCACGTCCCGAGTTGAATATGCTAATGAGAGTGTCGAACGGGGATGTAACAAGTCCAGGTGCTGAACCAACCAGAGTGGAAAATGATCCGGGAGAGAGTTTGTCACGAAAAGCTGTGAATATCTCCTCATCTTTAGCCGGGAAGAGTTTCATCGAAGTTTCCATCAGCTCTTCAATGAGGTCAGTGCCTGCTGTTGCAAGGCTCATCGCGGAGGTGAGGGCTTCATACGATTTGCCGGAGACAAGTTTCGCGGCGTTTGACTCCTTAAGCGCCACCGTTGCAGTAAGGGCGATGTTCTGGTTCCTGTCTCCTGTCAAGCTGATCAGATCCAACACTTCACTTTCAGACTCAAAATTTCGAAATTGCAGAAGGGCGATCAGTTCAACTTGCTGCGAATAGTCGAGTGAAAAGAGAATGTTGCGGGTCTCCTTTACATTGAAAGGGGCATGTTTCAAAAAACGGAGATTGAGGATCAGGTATTTCGCGAAATCCTCTTCTTCTTCGGTCACGTCGTTTCTGATCACGGCATCAAGAACTTTCTTGATCCTTGATTTTTGTTCCGGAACGGGTCGCGACCTGAACAGCGCGTAAGCAGCCAGCGATCTTGTTTTATTGTCGAAGTGGTCCTGTTCCACGAATTTCATCAGCTTTTCGGGGGTTTTCTCCGATTTAATGTTTCTCAGCGCAAAATTCGCCAAAGCGAGGGAGATTCCTGCTACCCTGTACGGGTCACCTTCCCCCTTAAGTGACAGTACAAGCTCGATATCGGCCTTTTCACCACACTTGCCGAGCGCCGCAACCACTTCTCGCGCGAGCGCTCCGGTGGCAGTTTGTGCTCTCTCCCTGAGATATTTCAGGGAGACTGAGCTCGGGGAATTGTTACCGAACGCGAACGCCACAAGCTTTCCGTGCTTCACCGGATCGAGTGCCGCGAGAAAAGGGTGGAGTGTTGTGTCGTCGATATTCGCAGCTGAAAGTATGGCGGCGTTAACTTTCCTCTCGTCGCCCGAGCCAAGGTAGTTTTTTAACACTCCTGCACTTCCGTCACGGAGGAAGGTTGCCTTTACCAACTCCCGGTCGTGAATTGAATATTGCGCGGCAGCGTTAAAAGTGAGGAGTGCCGCCAGAATGAGTGTCGATCTAAAAATGATAGTCATATACTCTGAATTTTTTGTAAAGTTCACCTTCCATAGTTTCGACACCTCTGACCATTTTCAGGTTGTCTTCCACTATCCAACTGGCATCGCCGAAGTGTATACCGATCTCATCGGCTTTTTTGATGATGTTGTCGTACATGATCGCGTCGAGACCCTTTCCTTGCCAGGCCTTCACCACGCCGAGGATGATGATCCTGCAACGGGTAATCTCTTTTTTGTGGGTGAACATCTTGATCCAGTTGAAGGGCAGTAGCCTGCCGTTCATGTGCTTGAATATCTGGTTATAGTCAAGTAGTGTAAGCGAGAAGCCCACCGGCTCGTTGTTGATCTCAAGGAAAAAGGCGAGAGTGGGTGTCGCGAGCTGCTTAAGGTCTTCAGCCATCGCGTCCATTTCGTCTTCAGTGAATGGGACGAAGCCCCAGTTCTTTTCCCAGTTCTCGTTCCAGATCTTCTTTATCAACACCAATTCCTGTTTGTAATTCTTCAGGTCGATGTTCCTGATCTTAACATTGAATTTTTGCGTGGCAAGAGCCGCTACACGCGGGATCTTGTTAACTTTTGTGATCTTCTCATTTATGATCTTGTATCCGTTCAGGTCTTTAACTTTCACAAAACCATAATTAAGAAGGAGATCGTGGTAATATCTTGGGTTGTAGGGCATGAGAAGTGTCGGGGTATCTTCATAACCTTCGATAAGCATTCCCCATTCGTCGTTGCTTGAAAAGCTGGCGGGACCGCGCATCAGTGTCATACCGCGGCTGCTCACCCACTCTTTAGCGGTGTCAAGCAGGGCATTTGCCACTTCCTGATCGTCAATGCACTCAAAAAAACCGAAAAAGCCAATCTTCTCTTCGTGAATTTCGTTGTGGAGGTCATTAATTATCGCGGCGATCCTTCCGACAGGTTCACCATCTCTGTACGCCATGAAATAATCTGCCGAACCGTGCTTGAAGAAGGGATTTTTCCGCTTGTTCAGCATCTTCTTTCTGTCCATTATCAATGGTGGAACCCAGTAGGGGTGATTCTTGTAGATCTTCCATTGGAATTTGATGAACTTCATGATCTCCGCCGGGGTTTCGATCTTTCTTATTTCAATCTTGCTCATAGTGGTTTCTTTGGATAATTGTTGAAACGGACTTTAGAAAAAAAACATGCCTTAACAAAAAAAAGCTGCCATACGTGGGGGACGGCAGCTTTTAACAAAAAAACAAAGGTATTTATATTACTCCGAGCTCTGACCCGACCTTCTTGAAGGTATCCGCGATGTAGTCGAGGTGCTCGGTTTCATGTGATGACATGTAAGAAGTTCTCATCATCTGTCTTCCCGGAGGAACACCAGGTGAAATGAAAACGTTTACGAACACGCCGTTATCATAGAGCTTTTTCCACATCTGGAAGGCAAGGGCATCATCACCGACGATAACGGGAACAATAGCGGTTCTGCCGTCGGTAACCGTGAATCCGGCTTCCCTGAATTTGTTCCTTACATAGGAAGCATTGTTGATAAGTTTTGTAACGCGCTCAGGCTCTTTTTCAAGGATGTCGAGCGCGGCAAGAGCTGCCGCAACCGCTGCCGGAGTTGGCGAGGCCGAGAAAATCAGCGCGGGTGAGTGATGCTTAAGGTAATTGATGACCCTTTCAGGTCCGTAAACAAAACCACCGAGAGAAGCGAAGGTTTTTGAGAAGGTGCCCATTCCGAGATCGATCTCTTTCTCAAGCCCGAACTCTGAAGCGGTACCCCTTCCGCCTTTGCCAATAACACCAACGGAGTGAGCGTCGTCGATAAGAATCTGAGCGTTGTACTTTTTCGCCACTTCGTTAAGACGGGGAAGATCAACTATCTCACCACCGGTTGAGAACACACCGTCTGAAACTATCAGTTTACCGGCATCATAAGGGAGTTTCGAGATTACTCTTTCGAGGTCATCCATGTCGTTGTGTTTGTAGCGCACCATTTCGGCCATTGAGCCTTTGGCGATCAGGTTGCCGGTAACGATGCAAGCATGGTTGTCTTTATCAGAAACAATATAATCGCCTTTTTGCACGAGTGTGGGAATCACACCAAGTGCTGTCTGGAATCCGGTTGAATAAAGGAGTACAGACTCGGCATTGAAAAACTTTGCCATTCTTTCTTCGAGCTCGATGTGCAGGTCAAGCGTGCCTGTGAGGTAACGGGAGCCGGAGCATCCGGTGCCGTACTTCTCAACTGCTTTGATGGCTGCTTCTTTAACTTGTGGGTGGGCGGTCAGTCCAAGATAATTGTTTGAACCGGCCATGACGATCTTTTTCCCCTCGATCTGAACAACTGGTCCCTCATTCTCTTCGATCGGCCGGAAGTAGGGATACAGGCCCGCCTTCTTAATATCATCCGCTCTGGTAAAGTCAACACATTTTTTGAAAAGGCTCAAATTTCCTCCGGGGGATTTTATACTTTGTCAATCCGTTTAGTGTTAGAAAATAGTTAAATTTGAAGTTCGAATATAAATTTACTTTGTTACATATACAAAAAAAATCGTTATAAACCTTTGTATTAATTGCACTTACAACGATATAAGTGAATTAACTGATTGATTGTTCATTATAAGTATGGAATTGAATAGATGAGCGGAAAAATTGCACTGGTAACAGGCGCAAACGGCTTTGTTGGAAGCCACATGGTCGACAGGCTTTTGGCGGAAGGATACACGGTAAGATGCGTAGTAAGAAAGACAAGTGATCTTAAGTGGCTGAACGGTAAACAGGTTGAACTTATAAACGCCGGTTTGGGTAACAAGGAAGAATTAAAGAAAGCCCTCGCCGGCTGTTCATTAGTCTTTCACCTCGCCGGAACGGTTAAATCGAAGAGACCCGAGGGGTACTTCGAGTCAAACGTGGGCAACACCCGCACACTGCTCGACGCGGTTATTGAATCGGGTGCTCCTGTTGAGAAATTTGTTGTCAGCGGATCACAGACAGCCGCGGGACCGTCACCGGATGGAGTGCCAATTACCGAAGCGCGGACACCAAATCCGCTAACAACTTACGGAAAAAGCAAACTGGAGCAGGAGAAACTCGTTCTTTCATACAACGACAAGGTACCGGTCACTGTATTGCGATGCCCCGCGATCTACGGCGAGAGGGATACCGAGGTTGGAATCTTCTTTCAGACATATGCCAAAGGCTTGTTCACAAAAGTGGGATTCGGCAAGAAGACGATCTCCCTTCTTCACGTTCATGACGTGGTGAATGGATTATATCTTGCCTCCCAAAGCCCCAAGACCTCCGGTCAGGTTTACTTCCTGAGCAGTGAAAAAGTTTACACCTGGGATGAAGTGGGCGACATTTCCAAAAAGATATTCGGAAAAGGTGCTTTCAAGCTCGTTTTCCCGCACTTTATGGTTTACACGGTTTCAGCGATCGCGCAGTTTTTCTCGATGTTCAGCAGCAAGGCAGCCACTCTGAACCTTGAAAAGGCGAGGGATCTGGTGCAGAGACACTGGGTTACCAGCCCCGCGAAGGCTATGAAAGATTTCGGCTTCCGTCAGGAAGTGAGCCTTGAAGAAGGAATTAAACGCACTGTGGCCTGGTATAAAAAAGAGGGCTGGATCAAGTGATCAGTTGTTCCGCGCCCCTTCGCCGATCCAGGTTCTGAAACCTTTTATCTGATTGGCGGTCATACGCGGGTAAGCCGGCGGTGGCATCGGGGTTCCACCAGAGATACCTTCAACCGACCAGACAAGCCGGCTGTTCTGCGGTTCAAAGGGAACCACAATGGTAAGGTCGGCAACCGTGTTGAAGTAGTTGGTGAAACTCAGGCCGGCAGCCCTTGACTGATCATCGTGGCAACCTGAAAAGGCACACTTGAGCAGAAGAACAGGTTGGATGTGGGCTTGAAATGACACTCCCTTGTCGGGGATCACCACGGCATCCACGTCAGCTTGATTGATGGTATCTTTACAACCGTAAAATAAAGTTGTAATTGAAAAGAAAAAAAGTGATATTAGCAGATAACTAAAAAATTGTTTCACGGGGCTTTTGTTCAGTATTAACGAATTCCAAACCTTAAAATAAAGAGTCGAGGTACAATGAAAAATGTTAAAATTTTGTTCCTGATCCTTCTTCTGGGACTTTCAACCCTAAGTGCTCAGAACCCGAAAAGGGAGTTCAGGGGCGCCTGGATAGCGACAGTGACCAATCTTGATTGGCCAATAACACGCGGAACAAACGCCACCCAGCAGAAAAAAGAGCTCATTACCCTTCTTGATTCGCTGAAATCAGCCGGGATCAACGCGGTTATCTTTCAGATAAGAAGTGAATGCGACGCGATGTACCCTTCAGCTCTCGAACCATGGTCTTACTGGCTTACAGGTCAGCAGGGGCTCGCTCCCAGTTATGATCCCCTTCAATTCGCCATTGAAGAAGCTCATAAACGGGGGATGGAACTTCACGCATGGTTCAACCCTTACAGGGCAGAGCGTTCAGTCGGCAGCTACACTCTCGCCCCGACTCACGTGCTTGTCGAGAATCCTGAATGGGCTTTAAGGATCGGTAACATCAGGTTCCTTAATCCCGGACTTCCGGCCGTCAGGGACTATGTGCTCTCCGTGATCCTCGATGTGGTGAAGCGTTACGATGTTGACGGTATCCACATGGATGACTATTTCTATCCCTATCCGCCTGATAACATCACAACGCAGGATACTGCAACTTTCAGGCTTTATCCGCTGGGATTCACGAATATCAACGACTGGCGCCGCAACAACATCAACCTGCTGATTAAGGCGATAAACGACAGTTCCCATTTCTACAAGCCACACGTAAAGTTCGGCATGAGCCCATTCGGCATCTGGAAAAATGGTGTACCGCCGGGTATAACCGGACTTGACGCCTACAGCTCGATTTATTGCGATGCCATCAACTGGCTGCAGAACAAGGCTGTTGACTATCTTACCCCGCAGCTTTACTGGCCATTTGGCGGGTCACAGGACTACGGTAAACTGATGCCTTGGTGGGCTGATTCGGTTGCCCGCAACGGCCGCCACTTCTACCCCGGACAGGCGACCTACAGGATCCCGAACTGGAGCAACGCGAGTGAGATACACAATCAGATCCGCGCCAACAGATCGAACCCCAAAACACAGGGTGGTGTGTTCTACAGATCAACTGATATCATCTCGAACTTCAAAGGATTTGCAGATTCGCTTAAACAGAATTTATTCAGCACAGTGGCGCTGCTTCCACAGATGAACTGGAAGGATATTGTAGTGCCGAACGCGCCACAGAACCTCCACTTCGAAAGAGTGCCCGGAACGGGTACGTCAGCACTGATCTGGGACAAACCAAGTCCGGCACCTGATGGTGACACTGCCTCGAGATATGTGGTTTATAAATTTACCACGCCCAACCCTGCTCCGCAAGACTATGAGAACAGCGCTAACATAGTTGACGTTTATGGCAGCCGTGAGGCAAGGCCAAAGCCTGCTTCTGTTCCGGTAACTTATTATTTCGCGGTAACTTCGCTCGACAGAAACTACAACGAGAGTCTTCCCAGCAGTATAGTTCAGGTTGCGCCGCTGGCGTCGCCCGTTCTTGCAAGCCCGTCAAATGGCGCTGGTGGTCAGCGTGACACAGTAACTGTTCGCTGGAACTACCTCATGGGAGCCTCAAACTACACAATTCAGGTGGGTGAGGATCCGTCATTTGATTCTTTGATCATCTTCGGCGCAAGCGCGTTAACCGATACTTCGGCGATGTTCGCAAACCTGAAAGGTGAAAAGACTTACTACTGGCGCGTAAGGGCGGAAAATGCCGCGGGAATTGGTGCCTGGTCGGCCCCGTTCTCCTTCACAACCGCTACCCCGGCTGCTCCACAGTTGCTTTACCCGGCTGATAAAACCACCAACGTCGGACTCGATTCAATTCTCGTTTGGGGAAAGAACCCGGTGGCAACCTCATACGGCATTCAGCTTTCAAGCACAAACGTGTTTGACCCCGGTTCGCTGGTTATAAATGTTACCAACCACCCCGATACCACGATCGCGTTCAACGGTCTGACCCTTAATAAAATTTATTATTGGAGAGTTAAAGGAATAAACTCTTTCGGTCAGGGTCAGTGGTCAGATGCTTTCAGGTTCAAAACCAAAGTTACCACTGATATCGAAAAAGAAGAAGGTGTGCCTTCGGATTTCGTTCTTTCGCAGAACTATCCGAATCCCTTCAATCCGGTGACCACAATCCGTTTCGAGATTCCGCAGGCATCGCAGATCAACCTCAAGGTGTTTGACGCCACCGGAATAGAAGTCGCCACTCTCGCCGAAGGTTATTACGCCGCGGGCATTTACAGTGTAAAATTCGATGCAACACAGCTTCCTTCAGGAATGTACATCTACAAACTTGAGGCGGGGAACAGATCGTTCACCAAAAAGTTGATGCTTATTAAGTAAAACTCGAAAGAGTTTGAGCTTTGGTACTCCGGTACTTCGGAACTTTGGTTAAACCGGAGTACTGAAGTACTGAGCTACCGAGGTTCCGGAATGAAAAAATCACTCTATTTATTGCTGTTTATTACCTCCGTCTCGTTCGCGCAGGCGGGATTTGGTGTTGAGGCGGGCCTCGCCAAAACAGGATTTGCCTCCCTCTCCACCCATCAGGGATCCGATCTGCTCGGTCCCTTCTTTAATGTTTACAATGATGTGCAGATCGGGAGCATACTTTACATTACCCCTCAGATCGGTTACTCAAAACGTGGCGGAAACCTTTCACCCCTGCTGAGTTATGTCCCCCCTGCCAATCTGACACCAAAGATCACAAAAGCTGAATATTCGCTCAACTATATAGATCTTTCACTTCTTCTTAAAGCAAGATTATCGTCACCCGAAGCTCATCTCATGTTCATGGTGTTCGGAGGACCGACGCTAAATTACTTCGCGGGTGGCAAGGTTAAGCTTTCTTACGCCGGGAACGCGCCGGGTGTGGAGAAGGACGCTGACGGGATATCGACTGTGGGAATTGGCGCCACTTTCGGCGCGGGTTTGGGAGTTCATGCCCCCGGAGGACTGATCGAGTTCAGATCGGTGATCTTCACTCAGTTCACTTCTTCTGTTGAATCAAACACCGGTTTAGACCTCAGAAATATCAGCCAAGGGCTAAGTATCACTTGGCACCTTGACCTTTAAGAACTTCAGAACTTCAGAACTACAGAACTTCAGTACTTCAGAACTACAGAACTTCAGTACTTCAGAACTACAGAACTACAATTATACCGGAGTACCGAAGCACCGAAGTACAGGAGTACCGTAGTACCGCAGTTCTTACTTAAACCCAGCAACCAGCATTTTGAGGTAACTCTCTTTAAGCGCGATCTTTTCAGAGGCGGATTTGCTTAATGTGCCCGCTTTTTTCTTTCCCTTTTCGAGAAGTTCAGTGTAGTGGGTGAGATACAGCCAGGCATTATCGCCGTCGTTCCTGAGTATCGAGTAACATCCGAGGAGGAGAGGGGCATCGGCTTCAAACAGGGATTTGTTTGAGTGCCCCGCGGCACGGTCGAGGCGCGCGTAAGCTGAGTCAAGATTTCCGTTTTTGAGATCCAAAGCACCGTTATAGAGTGCAGTGTAATAAGCGAGTGAGTTCAAGGCATCGGTTTCGAGGCTGTTCTGCCTGACAAAAAGAGTATCCCTTCCCGTGGCAGCCGACTGCAGAATAACTTCAATGGTTTCGTAAACCACTGTTTTTAAGGTATCTGTCAAGTGGAGCACGGGAGGCTTTGTGAGTTCCTCACTTATTTTCGCGGCGTTTGGGTTCGGTGTCGTGCCAAAAATGGAACCTTTGAAAACATAGAGAAGTCCGCCCGCGGTAATGGTTATTATCAGCAGGATAAGGAAAATATTCAATATCGAAAGTGAAGGTTTTCTGCTTTTCTCTCTCATCAGGTTATCAGCAGTGGTATCGGCAATTGTTTCAGAGCCTTTAAGAATGGCGGTAACCTTCACCCTGGGCCCTTGGTCGACACGTGAAGCTTCAGCCGGCACATCAAACTTTTTCCCTTGATCATTCGCGAGCCTGGTCATGATCGCGCGGAGGTCGTGGATCATCTCGGAAGCGTCGTTGTATCCTGTTGTGCTTATGTCAACCGCTTTATGGATGACATCCATCAAGTCACCGGGAATGCTGGCGGGCCTGACTTGGAGAATCTTGGAAAAGGCGAGATTGGTTTGCAGAAGCGTATCCTGATTCAGAAGCCGGAAGAGGATAGCGCCACATCTGGCAACATCCCTGGTTTTTGCCTGGTGGAGGTCTTCAGGATCAAGCTCAAACCGCCCGGCAGCTTTCAGGTTTTCAAAGTGAACAAGCCAGTTGCCCCCGATTTTCACCTTTTTCCCCTGCATGAAGAATACCACACTTTCATCGAGGAAACCCACGGCATAACCAATGTTGTGGAGCTCTTCAAGCGCCTCCAAAACGGGAAGCACCACTTCGATCGCGCGCGGGGGGTCAAGCGGGCGGTTAAGGGTGTAAAAATATTCGAACAATGTGCCCGTTCCGGCCGGTTCAGTTACAACATGGAGACGGCCGTTCTCATAAAAGAGATCGAAAACCTTCATTACCGACTCAAAACCAAGTTTCCGAAGCTTTTTCAGAGGATCAAGCGATACGGCATCGATTTCCGTCTTCGAGACAAAAACCAACACTTTCATACCCAGGGTTGAATGCTCACCGTCGAAATAGTCGAAGTCACCCCATGATCCTTTTTTCAGGGAGAGGGTATAGTTACCGGCGTTAAAAGTTTCCATAATTATTGTTCACTTTTTTGCTAAAAATAAGAAAAAAGCATGAGATTGAGAAATCTCACCCTCTGATGCGTGTCATGTTAAAGAGTGCCGCGGCAAGGAAGATCAGGTTTACGAGCCAGGCGGTGAGAAGCGGGTCGAGCGAGCCGTTTTTGCCGAGCGCGGTAACTATCTGCATAATACTCAAGTAAATGAACGTAACGAGTATATTGATCCCGAATTGCAGGGCGATGCCTGTACGCCTTTTAACGGTGGAGATCGGGAGTCCGAATACAATTATTATTATCGCGGTGAAGGGGAAAGCGAAACGGCCGTAATATTCAATTTCAGCCCTTTGCGAGTCGTATCCCGCGTCACGAGTGTCTTTAATCAACTTCTTTAGTTGGGGGTTGGTAAGAATTTCGAGTTTCTGTTGTTTTACCTGCAAGTCTTCCGGGGTGAACTTGATGTTCTTTATCTCCATCTTTTCGAAGTGGTCGAGCTTGTCATTCAGTTCACCAAAAACACGGATCGTCCCGTTGTAAGCGGTCCAAACTTTCTTTTTCGGGTTGTACTGTAATTTTTCCGTATCGATCCTTTTGGTCATTTTGATCGAGTTGGAGGTATCATAGAACTGAATGCCTGTTTTGTACGCCTCGAGGTTCTCGCTGTTGTAGTAGAAAATACTGATTATCTTGTCGGGTGGATCCTGAAAGAAGAGGTTGCTGATAACCGATGCTTCCCCTTTTTTCAGGTACTGTGACTCAATTTCCGCCTTCCTGACGTTCGCTTCGGGTACCACGTAACCGCCGAACCAGAAGATGAGCCCTGAGATCAGAACGCAGACGGTAATGAAGGGCATCATGAATCTGTATATCGAAATACCGCTTGATTTTATCGCCGTAAGTTCATTGTTGTTCGACATTTTACCCGCGGTGAACAAGCCGCCGAACAACACCGCCACGGGGATCATCAGTTTGATTATGTCGGGGATGAACACCATGTAATACTCAATTATCATCAACCCTGTCAGGTTGTTATCGATAAAATTATCGAGTTTTTCCATCAGATCGATGATAACAAAAAGGGCTGTAAACGCGAGCAATCCGTAAAAAATGGAGGCTATAAAGCTCTTGATTATGTAGCGGTCAAGAATCTTGTACATATTCCTCCTCTCTTCTGAACTTTTTTGGGATCAGGCGCTGTAGGAACGAGAGATCGATCGTGGTGTTGTCCCTTATCGAGCGGAAGAACAGGTAGGCTCCCGAGGCCGCGAGAAGGAAATTAGCCGCCCACATTCCAATGAAAGGGGAGAGGAAACCACGGTCGGCGAGCTTCTCACCACCGATCAGGAACGACCAGTAGAGCAGGAAAAAGAACAAACTTATACTTGCCGCGGCACCGAATCCACCCCTGCGTGTCATCATGCCGAGAGGCACACCGAGGAGGAGGAAAACCACGCAAGCGGCGGGGATCGAATATTTTTTCTCCACTTCCACGCGGTAGGCATAAATCTGGGAGATCAGGTAATTCTGGGCTGCAAGTGTTGTTTCAATAGTGTTGATCTGCTGCTGCACCCTTCCTTCAAGCCGCATGGCCCACTGTTCAGTGCCTGTGTCACCCGGATTCATTGCCGGAACCGAGGCGCCGGCGGAGTCGCCATAGAAGAAGGGGAGGGCGAGCCGCTTCATAATTGAAACGTGCTCCTCAAAAACCTTCCGGAGGCTGTCTGCCCTCTCTTCGAGCTCTGCGATACTTAATTCACGGTCGGAGCGGTAGTTATCAGTGATCTTTTTTAGTGAGAACTGCTCCGAGTTCATTAGCAGCATGTGCTTCGAAAATTTCAGTCGCCTGTAGAACCCTTCGGCGCCCTGTTCATGAATTTCACCCTCGTAAAGGTTCATGAGCAGCTTCGATCTGTCTTCATTAAAATTAAGGTCGCCCCGCTTGGCGGTCAGGATGTTAACAGTGCCGTTCCTGCTGTTGTCGTAGATCTTAACATTAACCAATTTGTTTGAGTCCTGCGTTATCTTCTCCGCGAGTATGGCATAGCCGTTGATATCGGTCATGAAAACGTTTGGGACAATCGAAAGCGCGGGACGTGTAGCCGTTATCTCCCACATCAGGTTCTTGGTTTTGTGGTTGGCATCGGGCAGCACTTCGTTATTGAAATAGATCAGAAACCAGACCAACCCGGCGGCGAGGATGAAGGGGATGACTGTCAGCTTGTAAAGGCTCAACCCGGCGGCGCGTATCGCGGTTATCTCGTTGTTTTGGGCGAGACCTCCGAACGCCATGAGTGTGGCCACCAGAACCGACATCGGCACCACCAGAACCATCATCCATGCGAGGTTGTATACGATCAGTTGAATGATGAGGGTGGTCTCTATTCCCTTGCCTATAAGCTGCTCTGAGAACCGCATAAGGAACTGGAGAATAAATATGGAAAAGAGGGAAAAAACCGAGAAAAAGAACGGAATGAAGAACTTCCTCGCGATGTATAAACTTAAGATCATTTCTGCCTTACAGGCTGCTCCATATTTTTTCTAACGGGGGAATCTGCTTAACTTTGTATTTTAAATGAAATTAAAATATTTAAATATAGCAATTCTCGTTTTAACTATCGCTGCACTATTTTTTGAGTTAAGCAGGTGCGGCACTTCAACAGGTCTGATGCCGGGATATCCCGCTTGGCTTGTTGACGGGGATTATTTTCCGCAGCAGACCTCGGGGATGGCTTATCTGGGTGAAAAGACACCGGGAAAGCATGTTTTTATTACCTGCGACGACAAACAGGCGATACATCTGCTGACGATAAACAACGGGAAATTCAAGATCGACAGTGTTAAAATTGATCCCTCGATAACTGACACCCTGCCACCGAAAGTCAGGCTCGATATGGAGGATATCACCTGGGACAAATACACGAACAAGGTATATGTCAGCATCGAACCATACTCGAAGTACAGGAAGATGTTCGGTATTTTTGAGCTGCAATTCAAGAATAATGACATATTCTCACTGGAAGTTACGGGGATGAAACGTCTCGATATAACCCCCGACTCACTTTTCCGCCAGTACGTGAAAGACAACATCGCGTACGAGGGACTCGCGGTCGACGAGAATTACTTTTACCTCGGGCTTGAAGGGATCGCCCGGTCTGAAAAGGCGTTCGATGGAGGCGTAATAAGGGTGGTTGATAAAAAGTCCCTTAAAATTGTGGCTTCCGTAACCCTCGATTCGCTCGGAATCAACACCGTTACGGGGCTCGCGATTGGAAATGACGGCTCACTTTGGGGGACTGACAGAAACCGTCTTGCCTTTTTTAATTTGAAATTTGATAATAAATTTCACGTTACGAATGTGCGGGTTTTCTCTGTAAGCAACTATATTCCGGAGTACCACTCCTTCAGGTACGCGGCGGCTATTGAGTCGATCGCGATAGATGCCAACGGACTTGTGTATCTGATAGACGACCCTTTTACGAAAGAGTACGTTCCGGTTGATAATATCCTCCGGAAACTCGATTCAAAAACGGCGCAGAGGTTTAAAGACCTGGTGCCGATTATTTACTGTTACAAACTGGATTAAACATACAGGCAAAAAATGGATAAGATACAGGAATTTGTTAATTCGAACATCGACAGGTTCATCGATGAACTTAAAGATTATTTACGTTTTGAAAGCATCAGCACGCTCCCTGAAAAAAAGGATGAAATGAAAAAATGTGCTGATTTCACGGCCAAAAAGATGCTTGACGCGGGCCTCGACCGGGCGGAAGTGTTTGAAACACCGGGGCATCCCGTTGTTTATGGCGAGCGTCTTCGGGTAAAAGGCGCGCCGACAGTTCTTATTTATGGACACTACGACGTGCAGCCCGTTGATCCTGTTGAACTGTGGCACAGCGACCCCTTCGATCCTGTGGTAAAAGACGGAAAAGTTTGGGCTCGTGGCGCTACCGATGACAAGGGCCAGCTTTACATGCACGTAAAAAGTGTTGAAACGCTACTTGCTGTTTCAGAGGAGCTCCCCCTCAATATTAAATTTATAATTGAAGGTGAAGAAGAGATCGGCAGCCCAAGTCTTGAACCTTTCCTCAAAGCGCATAAAAAACTTTTAAAAGCCGATGTCGTGCTGATCTCAGATACCGCGCTTTACGCGCCGATGCTTCCCACGCTCACTTATGGGCTCAGAGGGCTTTGCTATTTGGAAGTGGAAGTGACGGGTCCGCAAAGAGACCTCCACTCCGGTACATTCGGTGGCGCGGTGGCCAACCCTGTTAACATCCTCGCGCAAATGATAGCCAAAATGCACGATGACAAGGGCCGCGTGACCATCCCCGGCTTCTACGACGATGTGGTGAAACTTTCCAAAAAAGAGAGGGAGAGCCTCGCCAAACTTGAGTTCGACGAGCAGGAGTACAAGGATCACCTTGGTGTTGATGACCTTTGGGGTGAAAAGGGTTACACTGTTACCGAAAGAACGGGTGCCAGACCCACCCTTGACTGCAACGGCATCTGGGGCGGGTTCTCCGGATCAGGCGCTAAAACCATTATCCCTTCAAAAGCCGGTGCAAAGATCAGCATGAGGCTTGTTGCCAATCAGGACCCCGAAAAGATCGCGAAAAACTTCAAGAAATTTGTTGAGAAGATCGCGCCTAAATCTGTGAAAGTGAAGGTAACTTCAGTTCACGGTGCCGAGGCTTGTCTTGTTCCGCTTGATTCGAAAGCGATCTCGGCTGCCACTAAAGCGCTCGACAGGGCATTCGGGAAGGAAACCGTTTATCAGCGTGAAGGAGGCAGCATCCCCGTGGTGGCGAAGTTTAAAAAAATTATCGGCGCTGATACAGTTCTTATGGGGCTGGGGCTAAACACCGAGAATCTTCACTCGCCCGACGAGCACTTCGATCTCAACCACTTCAGGCTCGGGATTCTCAGCTCTGCCTATTTCATGGAAGAATTCGCGAAAAAGTAACGAAAGATATTGACCAAATGAAACTGAAGTATTTAATCGTTTTCGTCATGCTGTACGGCGCCGCTATTTTGGTTGCCGGATGTGGTGACGATTCAAACCCGGATGATCCGACGCAAACAGGCTCGGGGCAAACCTCCGACCTTGTTGAGGATCAGCCTGACAAGGATCAGTCGATACAGGAATTTAACCTCGAAAAACGAAAAAAACAGACCAAAACCCGGTTCCCCGGTGATACCATCGATCTGATGGAGGCTGTTATCCGAGGTTACCCTAAAGGCAGCTACGTTATCGAAGAGGATATTCCCAACTCCCTCGGCATTCCCCCGGCGGCTGTTATTTACCGGCAGGAATCACCCGGTAAACTCGTGTTCGCGCTAATTGCCACTTCCCGCGAAGGGATGGAGAGGGACAGGCTCATCGAGTCGAAGAACGTGATCGGTTACGACCAGAGTTTTATCGACTATGACAGCACCCGCCTCGGCACTGCTCTTTTCTTCATGACCGGCTTCGAGAACGAAGGAAGGAACTTCAAACGTATTTGGGAAAAGTACACCCCCTCGCATGGAGGGTTCAAATCGATCAGCACACAGAACTGGGCGGCGAAGAACATCCCCTATATAAAGGTTGACTTCTACGCCCAGTTCAAGAACGCGACGTTCTATTTCAATTATTTCTTCATAGACGGCTTCAAAAAAAAACCGCACCTTCTGCTCACGTATGACGGGATCAATCAGCGACGCGTTATGACCGATGCCAACGGCGACAAGTTCCCCGACTACATCGAATACGTATTTGTTGATAACGATCAGGTGATACAGGTAATCGACACAGTTACCTACATCTGGAAAGACTCACTTTACGTTAACACCAGACTTCCCGAGAAGGTGACGCCTTACTAAGTGTTAGGTGTTAAATGTTAGGTGTTATTTTGAAGGGTGAGGGGTGAAAGGTGAATTCTTGTATGAAGTTTGATGTATGAAGTATGAAACTTTTAAGCTTCTCTACAGGAAGAACCAAAGAATAGAAGGAATAGAAGGGGTAAATTCTAAATGTTCTCTTTTAGACCTTCTATTCTTCTATGCTTCCTGTGGAAATGTGTCATAGTAATGAGATCAAAATTCTAATAATTTCCGGGACTCTGTGGTCTCTGTGTGCTCTGTGGTGAAATCAAAGATTTAATAATTTCCCAACCTCTTTGCGTCCTTTGCGCGCTTTGCGGTTTAACAAATAATAATAACATGACAGAAAAAATATTCAGATCGGTAATGCAAGATATTCTCTCAGAGGGAGGGTATGCTTACTCTCAATTTGGGAACAGCAACATAATCTCGGAAAGCAGGCGCGGCTTCAGTGCCGACCTTGATCTCCTTAAGAACGGAACGGCACTCAGAGACACTTCCGCTTTCTGCACGCTTGAGTTGAAAGGGGAAGACACCCTCGACTTTCTTAACCGGATCACCACGAACGACCTTAAAAACCTCCGGCCGGGTGAGAGCAGACGGACCATCTTTTGCTCCGACAAGGGAAGGATCATCGATTCTGTACTTGTCGTCAACGAAGGAAACCGCTTTCTGATCTTTGGAAGTGCCGGCAGTTCAGACAAACTTTGCCGCTGGATAAACCGATACATTATAACCGATGATGTCAATGTAAAGGATATCACCGGCAATACAGGCTCATTCGAGATTTACGGACCACAGGCTCAGACCGTCCTGATACTTTTCTCGGGCATAAAGGATGGGGAACCAAACAGGATATATAATTTCGAGTTCGAAGAAAAGTTTTTCTCCCTTATCAAATACCGTTTCGCTGGGAAGATCGACCGTTACCTTGTTTATGGTGATCCGCGTGGTTTCGAGAAAGTTGCCCATTTCGTGCTCGATTACCAGGGTCCATTTAACATCGACTTTGTGAGTGAAGCAGCCATAAGACGCGTGAACATATCACTCGGCGTGCCCGGGGAGAGTGAGCTGAATGATCTCTTTAATCCGCATGAAGTGCGGCTTATGGATGAAGTGTCGCTCCGCAAAGGATGCTACATCGGCCAGGAAGTGATCGCGAGGCTTGACACCTACGACAAGGTTCAAAAGCTCCTCACCAAACTTGATGTGTCGCCGGGGCTGACCGCGCGATTGCCTTCCCCACTGTTCGACAATGAGGGGAGGGAAGCCGGCGTGTTAACCGCTATTTCACCTGCATCCGGCACGTCCGGAACGTGCGCGATTGGTCTCATCAGGAAAAGCCACCTCCACGAAGGCGGAAAACTTTTCATCGGCGAACCCGGATCGAAATTTATCGCGACCGTAAAGGAACTTTAACCCGCCCACGGTGTTTAAAATTTAGAGATTGGTCGTTTAGACCATAAAAACTTTTGACACCTTGGCACAAACATTAAGATGAAAATTTATACCAAAACCGGCGATAAAGGCGAAAC
>CAZVBQ010000011.1:0-16999 GCA_964625575.1 uncultured Ignavibacteriaceae bacterium
TCTTCGCGATATCGATCTTTGTCTTCATCAAATTCCGTAAAACCAAAAATATTCAACTCTGCAAGTTAATATTTTTGCATGAAAATCAGGTTCACCCTTGATTCACATTTATCAACTGCGGGTGTTATTAAACCCGGGATTGAGTTTCAGGTTAATCAAAAACATTGTATCAGGATATTGTTTGAATTGCTTATAATGCAATTTATTTTTCCGTGATTATTAAAACAGTCAAGATTCCCAAAAGTCAACTTGCTTCCTAACCTTGGTGACTCGAAATAGCAGGTAAATAATGAAGAAATTTAATCCATATCGTAATGTCTTCTACTACTTCAGAGGATTTCATGGTTCCGATAGACTGGCTGAGAAGCAGATCGAAGATAATACTACTAAAGCATTTATAAACACATTGGAATACTCTAATGTTGAGCTTCTCTACCACTTCCTCAGTTATCTGAATATTCCGTTTGTCACCAACCAGATCCCCATGTATGACATGCAGGTCTCGGAACTTTACAGCAGACCTGATGCTCAGATCCAAACAGGCAACACAAGCTACTACATTGAAAGCAAAGTGCAGGCGCAGTTAGAAGAAAACCAGATCAAAAATCATCTGGCGTCAATTGGTGAATCAATTCTCATTATAATCACCCCTCGAAATTCTGATCTTAATATTGTTAACAAAATCTCCAATTCCCGCTTGAAGTTTATAACTTGGGAAGAGATTTATCAATTATTCAGTAAATATTTAACGAACAGGAAGAAAGTTGAGGATAATTTCATCCTCATTCAATTTCTTAATTACATGGAGAACATTGGCATGGCACCTTTTGATGGATTCACGAAAGAAGATTTTGATTCTTTTTTGTACATTGATGACGATCCAAAGAGAGAAATAAGATCGATCGTTAAACAGAAACTCATAAAATATCTGGATGCGATTCAGATGGAGATAAAATCCATCCCATCATACAAAGGATTAAAAGTAGAAGTTGGTAATTTACAAGAGAAAAGCGACCATATTTGGGGGACCTTGTCTGATGAAACCAAATCCAAAGTTGATGTCCCTCATTTCAATTTTGTTCTCGATAGAAACACCTTTTCAATCGGCTTCATTGTAGAAGGCAAAACTCCGGCTATTCAATTTTACGAATATGTTAATGCAAAGCCCGACACTTTGTTAGAGTTGTTAAGTAACTTACCCGGATTTCATTATGAACTACAAAAACGGGAATATATAAGACCGAGGACTTATAAAAATACTCAGGTTGCATTGGTTAAATGTGGAGAGGATATTAAGTCTGATGACGTTGTTTATATCCAAAAAAAGGCGGCACATTACCCATTGATTCTTACCTGGTGTCGAATCGGTATTGAAAGGGACGATGATAGATTAGACTCAAAAGACTTTGTTAAGACCTCGATTGAGTATTTAAATTTGTTACGCCCACTGTATGATTTTTCGTGGGGGAAAATAAATAGAGATAGATATTACTAGAAGCAAATTTTCAGTTGATTGTTGTCTCAGGCTCTATTCACAAGTTCAATTGAATAATTCCAGAGATTCCAAATCATAAAAATTTCACATTTATAGTTGCTTGCAATATCGATTTAAAGGTACCATTTAAAAATTCAAAAACTTACCGGAAGAAAACCTATCCGAAAAACTTGAGATAAATATTTTTAATCTATTGCGTAAATTCACAAATCTTCCTAATTTCCATTACAACAACTTAATAAATTGGATTCTGCAATTTTTTAATAGATGTTAAGGATGATTTCTTACAGTTTATTCGTTGATCAAAGTAATCGAAATTTGCTATGTGAGGTATTTAATAATACTATTGGACGATCCCCATGTTACTTGATAATTACTAATTTATTGTCAAATTTATCCATAAACTACCAACCCAACAATTGAATAAGGTAGATTTATTACAGCCCAATTTGCTAAAAAGAATTCATGTTTATGATTGTTATTGAACTCCCAATTGCATGTCATCCATAATCATCTGTGTTCCAAATAACTGAAGATATTTAAATATGATTAGAATTTCAAATGACAAATGAAACGGTCTTTATAGTTGATCCTCCAATTATTCCTGCGAAATTAAAAAAGATGAATGGGGTAATGAATGAGATAAGAATCAAAATTTATCAAATCACCATCTCCACTATGTGTAGAAAATCTCCTAAAGCACTGGTTTTGGAACAAGGGATGACAAAGATTATTCTACAATCTCTTCTTGAAGAAAAATTAGTAGTAAAAGGAATGACGCGTTCCCAGATTGTGAATATATTTCAAGAATATATGAACAAGCTTTACCCTTTCAAAAAGATTATCATTATAGATCAGTACATATTTCCATACAAGCATGACTCAGATTATCTTAGATTACTTATCGATATATTAATCCCATATATGGGTTCACTTTCGGAAATATGCTTCATCACCAAACATCATAATATTGAAGTTTTCAACCAATTCAAAAAACAAATAAGGCGATTTAACAGATGCTGCAGGATATCTCTAAAAGAAAATGGAGATTTTCATGATAGATTTTGGGTTTTTGATGATACTCATGTACTTCTCGTTGGAACCTCACTGAATGGTCTTGGGAAAACATATTGTCTGATTGATAAGGTGAAAGAAACAGATTCTAGGGACCTTATTGCTGCAATTGAGAAAATACCTTGACCAATAGCCACAATAATTGTCTTTAAGTCATTTTAATTAATTTTAATTTCGATAAATTTTGAAGCACTCCAATTATGTCTGAATCCGAAATAAATCTTGTTATCACCGCTTTTAAAGAATTGGTGACTGCAGGAGCCTTAATTTATGGTCTATATCTTGGGACAAAGAGTTTAAGGAAACTATTATTAGATGATGTGGTTAAGGGTAAAATGCAAAGACTTTTAGAAGCAAATGCGAATGTTGAAAAATTAACGCATACAATTATCGCTGAACTTGATTCGATTGAATCGATGAACCCGCTGCCAACAGAATATGATTACAATTATTTAAAATCTAAAGCAAGGAATATAAACGATGCCGCTTTGGGTGGTAGCAAAGAGATTAACACACTATGCTATTTATTCATGCGATCAATCCAAGGTGCTTTCCCAGACAAACTGAACGAAGGTTCAATAAGATCACCTAATTATTACGAAATGCTTTTTAATTTTGCGTTGTTAGCAAATAATTTTGCCTCAAACTTGATACCAATTCCAGAGAAGATTAAAACTGTACCTTTTAGCACTGGGCAAAGGAAACTAAGGGGTATCAAAATCAAAGAGGAATATCTGAGGCTTGATCGACAGGAGTTTGGAATTGATATAAATGTAGATAAAATTCTATTCTTGAGATTTGTCAACATGTTGATTGGGACAAATTCACATTTTTTCTATTTACGTAATTTTTTCAGAACAACTCGAGATAACACCTCACTTTTACTACTGTTGTATTACAATAAGCTGTATCTGCCCCTTTCATTAGCGATTACAGATATTTTATTTATGCCCGATCCATCTCTTAAACTTATTAAGTACAGTTGCATTACTGAAACATCCATCGATAGGGTAGAGAAAGAATATATTTATGCATACTATTCAAATCTTGACAATGTTCATTGTATCTTAGATCAGAAGTTACCTGGAAAAATACTACCAATTAATGATTCTTTTGGAGTTGAAAAATTTTCAATTACATCTCAGGCCGAGGAAATTGTGCTACTTGAACCAGAAACTTTAAGAATGAAAATTCCAATGAACATCGCGAAGGGACTATATTCGCTAGTTAAGGAAAAAGTGCAAAAACATCTTAAACGATACTATTCATAACCGTAAATGACTTTTATACTTATTAATCTTCTTGTATATAGACACGGCGATAATTGGACAATAAACAACCTGTAGATACCTATCTATTATTATCACAACACAAAACAGGTTAACATAAATTATCAATTTTAGAGATTCCAACCGGATATTGAGACCAATATGAAAGTACTGATTGATACAAATGTTTATTTAGATTTTTACCGCTCTCACAATGAGAGTTTAGCTATCTTGGATGAGTTAAAAAAAATAAAAAGCTCATTAATTTTCGTCGACCAGATAAGAAACGAATTTTTAAGAAATCGAGTAAAAATCATCAAGATGGTTATAAAGAGTGTAGCTGATTCCAATAAATCATCCTTATTTACTTCTGCATTGATTAATGAATCACCTGAATTAACCCAAATTAAATCGAAACAGGATGAAATCAAGGATTTATCCAAGCTTCTTACTCAGGGCCTTACTGACATACTAAATGATACTCAAAAGGACAAAATCTTCTGTACATTCGAAGAGCTTTATAGAGACATTGCCGTTACAAATTATGAAGCAAGTGAGTCGGCCTACCTAAAAGCGTTGAAGAGAAGAGACTTGGGTGCTCCTCCGGGCACAGACCCTGTAACAGTTGGTGATCAATTAATTTGGGAAACGCTACTTGAGAATTTGAAAGAAAACCTGATCCTTGTGACAAGAGACAAGACTTATATTGAAAATGAGTGGATATTGAAGCAAGAGTTTAAAGACAAAACAAAACATGAATTGGTTTTAATAACGAATAGAGTTACTGATGCAATCAAGGAAGCCACTCATCATCTCTCCACCGAATTGAGCAAGCTTGAAGATGAACAATTGAAGGCAATCTTACTCATTCCCAAAGAATTTGAAATAGTCAAAATCGACGGTGACATGGCTTTAGTGAAAAATGGCAATATTTTTGGTATGACCCCAATTAGAAATCACCATCATTCATTCTGTTGTCCAACCTGCGGAAGTTATGGACCATGGAATGGCGTAATGTGTCTAACTTGTGGACATAAGTCGGACGGAGATTAACCATCTTCGGCTTAAAGTCAACATTCTCAGCAGTTTATTAGGAGCAGTCCAAAAAGGAATTATTCCATTTCCGAAGGCTATGCTATATCTTGGTTTACACCACGAAATGGATACTTTTTTCAATGATCCTTGCAAAGGGGCATTACTAATCCTCAATTTCTTTTAAGCATTTCTTTGACCAACTCTTCCGAACACACATTTTTCTGAAACCAGATAACACATAGCATTTCATCGTTTCTCAATGCTTTATTAATCCAAATATTTAGCGATGAGCAAGATGAATAAGTAACTGGCGAAACCAACAACTTCTGTGGTATCAAGCTCGGGTATAGTTATTTTCTTTATTTGTGATGGATTGTTAAACAAGTTCGAGTTCACAGCACAAATCTTCTAATCACTCCTGAACGCCCGCTGTAGTTTTGCCTGAAAGTTGTTCTCCAATTCTTTTAGTTGGGACAGCATTTTTTGTCGTGCCGATACTACTTTTTCTAAAGTTAAAGCAAATTTATCTTGAGCCTGTATTGGTGGTTGAATTACTTTTAATTCTCTTAAAATCTTCAAATTAATGTTTTTTTGAGCTGATTCAGGTGCATTATCTTCAAGTATTTTTTGAAAAAAAGACATCCAAAAATGGACGAATATTGCGTTCGTTTTTGAAGTATCCGGTAGGAAACCGACCACACTATCTGGGAAGCATGAATCGAAACTTAAGATACCCGTTTTCGCAATATTTGCTGCAATGGTAATACACAGAGTCCCCTTCATCCACTTTTTGCTCTGTTTTAGTCCAATATCGGAATAAGTGCTATTGTAGGTTTCTATATAGATATTTGAGCTTGCTATATCCCCTGTTTGAATTAGTGGATGAACACCCCCTAATAATTCCGGTGCATTTCTTGGTCGGTGTTTAGATTTTCCCCTGTCTAGTGTCCCTAAATTACCGAATTTTTCGGTCTCCCACCCCTTCGGGTTACTCACCGGATCCCCAAACATATCCAAAAAGACAGCTTTGACATAATCGTCTAAATATGCGATTGCCTGTTTTCTTTTTTCGATAAGAGCTTGTGCCAAGTCAAGGATTTTTACGATCTGGAGTTGTTCTTCGAGAGGTGGTAGGGAAATAGAGAACTTCTTTAATTGTTCTTTATTCAAGGTTTTCCCCATCACCGCTTTATTTGATCCGATTGAGTAATCGGTACTTTTCAATGAATAAAATAGAAACTTGGTATCCAACCTCGAACTATCTTTAATAAAGAATGCTGCTATAGCTTCATTTGTGAACAGATCAACAGCAGAAATCCCGACTTTCCCAATCGATAATTTGAAACTAAACAACACTGTATTCTTGGGAATTGGTTTACATTTGCACTCTTTAACAGCTAACTCAGTTATGGATTCCTTAGTCTTAGATAGTAATTCTCCTTGATTCATATCTGCTATTGATAACCAAGGGAACCCTTCTCCCCAAAATTGGGGGTTATATCGAGATGGTGTACGACCCACGACTATATCACAAACGGAAGTGATAGGCACCTTTTTCTTCATTTAAACTTCTTCAACTCATTAATCCCCAACAAAATCTCATTTTCCAGCGCTTCAATTTTACCCAGAATTACCTTGGGGTCTTCATATACAACCTCTTTGTACTCGGCAACTTTATACCGGTTAATACTCAGATCAAGATCGTTATCAACAATCTCCTGCTTGGTTACAAAAAAGAACTTGCTTCCCCTGTCGTTCCCAGCTTGCTCAGACCGGGTATTCCATTTCGCGACAATGTCACTGAGATCATTTGCATCAGTTTTATTCCTTTTGTCGTCAAGAGTGTAACCATCAGCCTGCATATCGTAAAACCAGACTTTTTCAGTCTCTCCCCCCTTCACAAAAACCAGTATCGCGGTGCTCACCCCGGCATAAGGTTTAAATATCCCGCTTGGCATCGATATTACCCCTTGAAGTTCGCAGTCGTCAAGAAGCATTTTCCTCGCCTGTTTGTGCGCGTTGCTTGAGCCGAACAGAACACCATCAGGAACAATAACCCCCGCCCTTCCTCCAATTTTGAGCGAATTTATTATTCTGTTCAGAAAGAGCAGCTCGGTTTTTGTTGTTGGCAAAGAGAGCGATTCGTTAATATCCCCCTTATCGATGCTCCCCTTGAAGGGAGGGTTTGCCATGATCACATCGTAAATGCCATCTTCATAGTAGTTTTTTGAGAGGGTGTCCTTCTGCTCAATGTTCGGATTTGAGATACCGTGCATCATCAGGTTCATAAGACCGATGCGCACCATGCTTTCATCGGTATCATACCCGTAGAACGATTTTTCTTTCAGTTGCGTCCATTGTCTTTCATCCGTCAGCTTATCGCCCAACAGCCCGCGGATAAGTCCGTTTTCATCAATTTGCTGATTTTCTTTTCCGGTAAATTGAGTAATGATGTGTTGATATGCTCCGAGGAGAAAACCGCCCGTTCCTGCCGCGGGATCACAGATCGTATCTCCCAACCGCGGGTTGACCAGTTCGCAGATAAGTTGAATTATGTGCCTTGGCGTTCTGAACTGACCAAGTTTACCGGCGGTTGTTATCTCGGAAAGAAGAAATTCGTAGAGGTCACCCTGTGTATCCTGAAAGCCCTGCCCTTCCAACTGCTGTTTTAATATCTCTTCAAATATTTCGTCGATAATTGAAACTGCCTCAACCAGCAGGGAAGGCTTGGATATGATGAAAACGGCATTGGTCATGTATTTCGCGAACGGCGAGTCTTCTTTTCCCAATTTCTTAAGAAAAGGGAACACTTGAGTCTGTATGTGAGAGAGCATTTCGCCCCCTTCCAACTGCCGGAAATGACTCCACCTCAGCACTTCTTTTTCTCCCTCAAACAGGGACAGATAAGGTTCTCCTGTGAATTCTGAATCCTGTTTCTTTTTAAGATCAAGTTCATCCAATCGCTTCATGAACAACAGGTAAGATATCTGTTCGATCGCGGTAAGCGGATTTGAAATTCCCCCGCTCCAAAATTTATCCCAAAGACGATTTATAGATGATTTAAGGGTGGAATTAAGCATAGTGTAAAATTTTATCCGTCAAGTTTAAGATTTCCTGTTGCATCCTCTGGTCAAACAGCCCCAGAATGCCGTTATTATGCAGTTTTGTGAATGGTTCACGCACAAGATCCTGCTTTGTCAGCTCACCGTTCTCAATGATAAACGTCTGTAAAGTCTGAATAAACTGAAGCTGCCGCGCGCTTAAGTTATTATGTTCCGCGATGAAATCCGAGAAAGCGGCGGTGACTTTTTCGGGGAAAGTGACCAGACCCCCTATTCCCATAATGTACTTGATCAGGTCGAGAAATTTAACTTTCCGGGCATCATAAGCTTTTTGAAGATTTTCTTCGGTCGGATACGGGTCGAATTGCAGAAGAGTGTTTGCGAGTTGATTCACTTCCTGATCAGTTACACTCTCCCCCATCTTGATCTTTCTTAGCACAATGTTTTTTTCTTCAAGCTGCTTTATCAGGGCTTCCACACGGTCACGGTAATTTTGAATGGTGATCCGTTCATGCTCGGGCCCAAATTTTATATATTCTTTTTCACTTGTGATATCTCTAAGGTCGAAAGAATCTTGCGCTTCGTCATCGGTCACGCGATATTTCATCAGAGGTGCCAGTTTCTCAATCAGAGTGTCAAGTTGCTTCTCACCGGCTTTTTCCACATATTGATCTTTGAGAACCGCGTCGATCAATTTCTTTTGCTTTGCCACTATATTAACAGAAAGCGGAAGATCTGAGACCATTTCCTTTATTGTAACCGCGAGACCTGTAGCAAGCGATTTTTCAGCGCTTGTCTGATCCATTATTTCGATGGAATATTGCACAACCGTCAGCTCGAAATACATCGCGGCATAGTCTTCACCGGAACGGGTACGCATAAGAGGGGCGATTTCCTTCCTTAAAAACTCCTCTTTTTCCTCGTTCAGATCGATCCAAAAAGCATCGTTGATTTTTTCCAATTTCGATCTCGCGTCAAGAATTACCACATTGTTTTCAGGTAACGCGGAGATGTCGCTTTTCAATTTTTGAATGCAGTCTTTTACTATCTCTGATCTATTGAGGGCTTTAGCCCTGACAAGTTTTTGCAGACGGGTTTCGAATAACCGGACGGGCAAAGGTTTGGAGGTCTTCTCTGTTTTCCCCTTTGGATTCATCTTGAAATATTCAAAGTTGTTCCAGCAGTCAATGATCAGGAATTTCGATTTTTCCTTGCACCATGTCTTTGGTTTTTTCGGTTCAAGAAGGCGTGTGCCTCTTCCGATCATTTGCCAGAATTTTGTATATGAGAAAACGGGTTTGGCAAAAACCAGGTTTACCAATTCCCTCACGTCGATACCGGTATCGAGCATGTCGACACTTATTGCAACCCGGGGGAAATTCTGGTTTACGAACTGATCGAGCAATCCACCTTTTCCATAAACCCTGGGGTCATCAGAAACTATCACTTTTCCAATTTCACCCTTATACTCGGGGTACATTTCGTTAAAAACATCATAAAGTCTTCGGGCATGTTCCATCGTCATTGCAAAGAAGATGGTCTTACCGGGAAGGACACCGCTCTCATCTTTTATGCACTCATCCATGAACTCCTTCACTATCAGAGTGTTGGTGCCACGGTTAGTCACCCTCTTCTCAATTTCTGTGCCTTCATAGTTGATCGAGTCGGGATCCTTGTCATCATCACGCAGTATTTCCTGATCCTCAAGCGAAATTGTTACCTTGTTTATTCCCTCTTTCAGAAATTTCGTTCTGATCTTTAGGACTTCAAAATCGCAGAGAAATGGTGGCTTATGATTGATTGCTTCTTCATAAGAATAAGCGAAGGTTGGCAACCCGTTCTCACATTGAAACAATTGGAAAGTGTTGTGTTCTATCGCGTCCTTGGGAGTCGCGGTCAGACCGATCTGAAGCGCGTCAAAATATTCGAAGATGTTTTTGTACACATTATAAATGGAACGGTGGCTTTCATCAGCTATGATCAAATCAAAAAAATGCGGACTCAATTTTGAGTTGCTATCCTGAATTAAATTGAGCATCGAGGGATAGGTTGTAACATAAACCCTCCGGTTTGATACAAATCCGGTCTCTCCCCTTTGTGGCCAGACAGGGGCGTTCGGGAGATATTCCTTGAACGCGTCAAGCGCCTGATTCTGTAAAGCTATTCTGTCAACCAAAAACAGAACTTTTTGAACCCTGTTCGCTCTCATCAACACATCGATCAGCGAGACACAGGTGCGGGTTTTTCCGGTACCGGTTGCCATCACCAAAAGGAATTTTCTTCTCGCGTGATCGATCCCCTCAAAAACAGAACGGATAGCCTCTATCTGATACGGCCTGCCGCTGATCCCGGTATTTATCAGTTCTTTTGAGAGTGGTTTTTCATGTTCCCGGAGGAACATCAATCTTTCGAGGTCTTTTTTGGTGGGGAATCCATAAATTTTGCGCGGAGGGTACCTTTCGGTATCCCAGAAGTAGATCTCACTTCCGTTTGTATAAAAGACGAAGGGTAGTTTGCACCCCAAGTGAGCTTGTATGTTTTTAGCATACTGCTTTGCCTGCTCCTGCCCGGTTCTTGCATCAAGGGAGCTCTTCTTTGCCTCTACAACCGCCAAAGGATAACCATCATCCCCCATAAGCGCGTAATCCGCGTACTGATGTCCGTCATAAACATGCTCGACATCATGAACGGAATCAGTTTTTTTAAGCCAAATATCCAGCTCGACCTTCACTTCGGTGGGATTGTTAACATTCCAACCCGCTTTCGCGAGCCTTTGGTCAATTATTTCCTGACGGGTTTTAGATTCATTCATCTTAAAAAATAGTGATTTTTGATTTAGCTATAATATGAAAATAAATTGGAATATTCACTTTATGCTGAATCATATCGGTTGCACCCCTGGCAATCCCCCGCCGAAGGCGGATAACATTTAACATTTCACATTTCACATTTGCCCAGGCCGAAGGCACTTCACAGTTCACCTCGCCGCGGCGAGTCACAGATCACACTTCAAAAAAAAAGGCTGCCCGAAAGCAGCCTCATCTTTGAATAATAGAAGGTAGTTACATCTTCGCTGAGATCATGTCCTCGGGTCTGACGATCTTGTCGAACTCTTCTGAGGTGAGGAGCCCGAGCTCAAGGGCCGCTTCTTTCAGCGTTTTGTGCTCCTTATGGGCTTTTTTCGCGATCTTTGCCGCGTTATCGTAACCAATGTGCGGGTTGAGCGATGTTACAAGCATCAATGAGTTATCGACGTGCTGCTTGATGTTCTTGGTGTTTGCCTCGATGCCCACAACGCAATGTTCGGTGAAGCTTTCGCAAGCGTCAGCGATGAGTCTTACCGACTGAAGCACGTTATGAATGATCACGGGCTTGAACACGTTAAGCTCGAAGTTACCCGAAGCACCGCCGAAGTTAACAGCAACATCGTTACCGAAAACCTGCGCGCAAACCATCGTCATCGCTTCCGACTGTGTCGGGTTAACCTTGCCCGGCATTATCGAACTGCCCGGTTCATTCTCGGGAAGACTGAGCTCGCCGATTCCCGATCTGGGGCCCGAACCAAGCCATCTGACATCGTTCGCTATCTTCATCAGCGAAGCCGCGGTGGTTTTAAGCACACCGTGCAGGTTTACCAGCGCGTCATGTGCCGCGAGCGACTCGAATTTGTTCGGCGCGGTAACAAAAGGCAAGCCCGTCAATTCGGCTATCTTCGCGGCAGACTTCACGGCAAATTCGGGATGGGTGTTAAGTCCGGTGCCTACCGCGGTGCCGCCGAGCGCGAGCTCATAAACCCAAGGGAGGGCATCATCTATCCTCTTCAGGGCGTTGGTTAGTTGCTGAGCGTAGCCGCTGAACTCCTGACCCAGGGTAAGAGGCGTGGCATCCATAAGGTGCGTTCTGCCGATCTTAATAATCTCTTTGAACTCTTCCGATTTGGCCGCGAGGGCGTCCCTGAGCATCCTGACCATCGGGATCAGCTTCTCATTCACTGCCATTGCCGCTGCTATGTGCATCGCGGTGGGGAAAGTGTCGTTCGAAGATTGAGCCTTGTTAACGTCGTCATTCGGGTGAATTGGTTTTTTGCTACCGATAACCCCGCCCGCTATCTCGATCGCGCGGTTGGCGATCACTTCGTTAACGTTCATGTTCGACTGTGTGCCGCTTCCCGTTTGCCATACCACCAGCGGGAAGTTTCCTTCAAGTTTTCCGTCAATCACTTCCTGAGCGGCTTCAGCTATCAGCTTCATCTTCTCTTCGCTGAGCAAACCGAGTTCATTGTTGGTAAGTGCTGCCGCTTTTTTAAGTATTCCGAAGGCCTTTATCAATTCGGCAGGCATCTTCTCGCCGCCTATTTTGAAATTCATGAGTGATCTGCCCGTTTGGGCCCCGTAATACTTGTCAGCCGGCACCCTTACTTCTCCCATGGTGTCGGTTTCAACTCTGTAATCCATAATACCTCCAAAAAAAATAAATGATCTATACAAAAATATAAGCGGATGGCAATCCTTTGGCTTTGGGCCCGCCGATTTTCCCTTTTTGTCGAAAGTTTCTTCATTTTTCTTTAAATATGTCTTATATTAAGACACTTGAATGCAACCATTTTTAATAACCGGAGAAGCCCCTTCGGGCGGAGAGAATCAACATCAGCGATCTACCAAAACCCGCGCTTACACTTCTACTCGAGGTTAATGAAGAAAAAGGTATAAAGATCATTTTCATCGACGGGAAAACCGCGCCTTCTGCTGAATCCCTCGTGAATTCGCGTGCCACCGAAGTTAAAGACCTCGAAGGCTTCCGTGAACTGGTTGGCGGAATAGAGTCGACACTCGGGTTTTCCTCCTCCCTCGTCAAGCCCGTTGAAGACCTCCGGACACCCGGCGCGGCTTTTTACGAAGTTGAATTTTTCCTCGATTTCCCTGCCAAAGGCACAGATGGGAAGAAGAAAAAGGCCCCGGTACCCGAAGTGCCGGCCGCGAATGTTGAGCCTCCTCATTACCACTTCCGTGGAACGCTTTTCTTCAAACTGAACACCTCACCCCTGCGGGTATCGGGTGTGCACGGCGACCTTGAGGCTTTTCTGAAAAGCGGGGAGATCCCTGAAAAATTCACCCTTTTTACGCTGACCAAAATGATCCACCCGGCCGATATCAAGGCATTCAAGAACGGATTCAGGGCGGCTCTCAACGGCGAACGGCAGGAACTGGTTTACAGAATTTACACTTACGATCAGCAACTGAGATATGTAAGGCATCTTGTAAATATCGACTCAAAAGAGGGTGAAATTTACTCGATCTCAAACGCGTTGATCGATGTGACACACGACCGTGAGCTGATAAACAGGATCAGAAATTCAGAGGAGAAACTAAGAATACTCTTCGAAACCGCCGACGACCTGATCTTTGTACTCGACCAAAGAGGAAATTTTGCGTCGGTTAACGCCCTCGGTGCCCTCTCGCTCGAGTTCCTCCCGGAGGAAATGAACAACAGACACTTCATCTCCTTTATTGATGATGACGGTAAAAATGTTGTTGTCCAGTCGTTCAAGGAGCTGTTGAAGGCATCAAAACTCGTTACTTTTGAAGCGGTTTTCATCACCAAGTTTGGTAAAAAACTCACTTTCGAGATAAACGCCCGGCCTGTATACTCTAACAGGAACAAGTTCGATGGAATTGTCGGTATCGGCAGAAACGTTACCTCCCGAATCCACGATCATGAGATGATGAATGATCTGAACAATAAACTGATCGAAGCAAACAGGATAATCTCGATCGAACGCGACAGGGTTAAACAGCGCATCTCAGTTCTCGAAGAACTGAACCAACTGAAAAGCGAGTTCGTTGCCAACATTTCCCACGAGCTACGCACACCCCTCGCCTCGATAATCGGTTTTTCCGAGACGATCGACTCCGATACCGACATGCCCGAATCAGTTAAGACCGACTTTAACAAGATCATACTCACTGAAGCCAAGAAGCTCGCTGAGCTGATCAACGACGTGCTCGACATTTCAAAACTCGAGGGCGGCAAAGTTGTTCTCGAACGATCCGATTTTAACGCCGTCGACATGCTGAGCGACTCAGTCTCAAATTTCCGCCAGCGTGCCGAAGAAAAATCGATCTCGATCACGGAAGAGTACCCTGAATTTCCCGTGATCATAAATGCCGATAAAGAAAGATTACAGCAGGCTTTCGAAAACATCATCAGTAATGCCGTAAAGTTTACCAACCCGGGCGGCAGGATCACCGTTTTCGTTCGAGTAAGAAAGAACGAACTCGAAACCATCATCAGCGATACCGGAATCGGCATCCCCAAAAAAGACCTGCAATATATCTTCCAGAAATTCTACAAGGTCTCCCGCGCTGACAACACCATACCCGGCTCCGGTCTCGGACTCGCGCTCGTGAAACAGATCATCGACCTCCATAAAGGCTTCATCAGCATAAAAAGCGAAGAAGAAAACGGTACAACCGTGATAATTAAATTACAATTGACTCAGAAGAGGTATACATAATTTGGATAAATTGATCTTTGTCGTCGACGACCAGGCGCCCATCCTTCGTCTTATCACCTATTGGGTGAGCGAAAAATGGAACTACAAGGTGAAGACCTTCGACAACGCCGAGGATATGCTCCAGGCGCTGAACATGAGACCCGACCTGATTCTTCTTGATATTATGCTCCCCGGGATCAACGGTATCGAAGCCCTCAAGGAAGTAAAAAAATTCGACTCCAAACTGCCCGTGATCATCCTCTCAGCTCAAGGCAGGGTGGATGTGGCGCTCGAAGCCCTGAAGCTCGGTGCCTATGATTACTTCCCAAAACCGATCGACACACAAAGACTCGAACCCGCCATCAGGAACGCGCTCAAAAATTATGACCTCGAAAAGGAGCTCGAAAAGGTACGTGAAAATGTTACACAGACCTACAGCTTCTCAAATATCGTCTCTGCCGACGGGAAAATGCAGGATGTATTTAAAATGGTTTCGAAGGTGCTCAATAACGATATCACCGTTCTGATCCATGGCGAAAGCGGTACGGGTAAAGAGCTGATCGCGAAAGCGATCCACTACAACGGCATCAGAAAAAACAACCCATTCGTGGTTGTGAACTGCGCCTCAATTCCACGCGACCTTATGGAAAGCGAACTTTTTGGACATGAAAAAGGCTCGTTCACCGGCGCTCACCAACGTAAGATGGGAAAATTTGAACTCGCCAACCGCGGAACCCTCTTCCTCGATGAGGTGGGTGAGCTCGAGATATCACTTCAGTCGAAACTGCTGAGAGCGATCCAGCAAAAGGAATTTGAAAGGGTTGGCGGCACCGAAACAATTAAATGCGACGTCAGGATCATCTCAGCCACCAACAGGGATCTAAAATCCGCCGTGGAAAACAAGGAGTTCAGGGAAGACCTCTTTTACAGGCTGAACTCGTTCCCCATTAACCTCCCGCCACTTCGCATGAGGAAAGGGGATATTATCGTGCTCGCTGAACACTTCCTCGACCACTTCAATAAAAAACTTGATAAAAAAGTGGACGGCTTCTCGCCCAAGGCGATAAAACTGCTTTTCGACTATGATTGGCCCGGAAACATCCGGGAGATGGAAAACACTATTGAGAGATGTCTGATCCTGACTGAAAACGACAGGATTGATGTGGATGACCTCCCAATGCACATAAGATCCGCGGGGCCCTCAAGCGTTGATTCATCCGCTGAGCAGTACCTAAATTCTCCCGTTATTCTTCCGTTTGAAAAAATTAAGGAAGAAGCCATCAGACATGCAATCAAAGTGACAAAAGGTAATATTTTAGAAGCTGCAAAAAAATTAAAATTAGGCAGGGCAACTATCTACCGCCTCATGGCGAAATACAGGATAGACCCGGAGAAACCTTAACTTTTACGGAGAATCATATGAACTTCAAGATTGAAAAACATGGCGACGTGGTTGCCGTTATAGTTACTCTTCAGCGTGCCACACTTAATGAAGCTGAAGAATTTAAGAAAACTTTGTTGGCTCAGCTCGACTCCGGGGTGAACAAAATGGTTATCGACCTCGCGGCGTGCGAGTTTATCGATTCAACTTTCCTTGGCGCGCTCGTGGTTACCCTTAAAAAAATAACACAGATCAAGGGAGACCTCAAACTCGTGGGCTTCCAGCCGGCCGTGCAGTCAATGTTTGAACTTACAAGAATGTACCGCATCTTCGAGGCATTCAAAACAAGAGATGAAGCCATTAAAAGCTTCTAACTGAAAGGTTTATTATCGACCCGACTCCTTTGGCCAGGATCCTCCTGGTAGATGACGACTCTTCACTTTCAAGACTTTTTCAGTACAGTCTGAAAAAGAACGGTTTCGAGTGCAGGACGGCCATGAACGGCAAGGAAGGCTACGACCTCGCCCTTGAATGGGTGCCCGACCTCATCATCTCCGATGTTATGATGCCGGTTATGAGCGGCTACGATTTCAGAAGAATGCTGCTCACGCAACCTACCGTGGCAGGCATACCTTTCGTCTTCCTTACGGCAAAATCCGCGGACGATGACCGCGAAGAGGGGGCGGAGCTCGGTGCCTCCGGTTTTATTATTAAAACAGCCGGACCAAAAGTACTCGTCGACCGGGTAAAAGCCATTCTGGGGATCAACCCCTGACAATTCCCTCCATTTTTCCCTTATTAAACAACAAAACATCATGAAAAAAATTCTCCTCTCTATCTTCTTCTCGGTCACACTCCTCTCAGCGGTCTTCGCTCAGGAGTCGTGGCAGAAAGTTAAGATATACTCCAACGACCTGAAATCGGATATCGCGATGCTCAGGAAAGTTGGTGTAACAATCGATGAAGGTTTCACCGGAAAAGACAACTCGATCTCGGTTTTCCTCCCTGCTTCAGACGTGGAAAAACTCAGATCAACCGGCATCCGTTTCGATGTGGTGATCAGCGACTGGGACGCGTACTACAAGTCACTCCCCGTTCTCTCACCCGAAGAACAACTTGCTGTCAGACAGCAAAGCAAACAAACCTATGGTGTCGAAGGCCTTACCTACGGTACAATGGGTGGTTTCTACA
>CAZVBQ010000011.1:17099-94305 GCA_964625575.1 uncultured Ignavibacteriaceae bacterium
AAACAAACCTATGGTGTCGAAGGCCTTACCTACGGTACAATGGGTGGTTTCTACACCCTGGCCGAAATATACGCCCAGCTCGACAGCATGCGCGCGCGGTTTCCGAACCTGATCACTCAGAAAGTGGCGATCGGTACAACCCTTGAAAACAGACCAATTTACGCGGTAAAAATTTCGGATAACCCCGATGCTACCGAAAACGAACCAAGAGCGCTTTATACCGCCCTGATTCATGCACGCGAACCCGCCGGTATGATGACGGTTATCTACTACATGTACTACCTGCTCGAAAATTACAACACCGACAACGCGGTCAAGTACCTTGTTGATAACCGCGAGATATGGTTTATCCCCTGCATAAACCCCGATGGATATGAGTATAACAGATCGACCAACCCCAACGGCGGTGGCCTGTGGCGGAAAAACCGCAGCCTGAACAGCGGCGCGTATGGAGTTGATCTTAACAGAAATTTTGGACCTTACTCCTACTGGAATTCGCCTAATGGCGGATCCAGCACTGTGGCTTCCGATATCGATTATCGCGGTCCTTCCGAATTCTCTGAAAGGGAAACCCAGGCGATCAAGAATTTCGCCGTTGGCAAGAACTTCAAAACGGCGCTTAATTACCACACTTTCAGCAATCTTCTGATCTACCCTTACGGTTGCTGGACCTATCTGCCTCCTGACTCCGCTACCTTTATAGAGTATGCCTCCGATATGGTGGCAATGAACGGCTACTCCCCCGGAACATCATGGCAGTTACTATACCCTGTGAGGGGCTCCTCTGATGATTACATGTACGATGGCGACCCCGAGGGCACGGGCAAAGTGTTCGCGATGACCCCCGAAGTTGGGGGCGATTCCGATGACTTCTGGCCTCCACAGTCACGCATTTTCCCTCTCGCCATTGAGAATCTCCGTCCCAATCTTTATTACACCTGGGTTGCAGGCGACTATGTTTCGCTCGCATCCTACCAGCTCAATAAACAGTATATAAGCCCGGGTGATCAGGTTCAGATGAACCTGACAATGAAGAACAAGGGGCTTTCAAACGCCGAGAACATCACCGTTACACTCGAGTCACTATCAGGTTTGATGACGGTGAGTAATGGAACTGTAAATGTTCCCCTGGTCACTTCAAGAGGAACTTATACCACCACTTCACCTTTGACCTTCACCATCGCGTTTAACGCCCCAATTGACACGCTCGTGAAAGCGAGAATTGTAACTTCAAAGAACGGTGTAATGATGAGTGCCGACACACTCGGTTTCATCACCGGAGTGCCAACTTTCGTGTTCAAAGACACCACGGACAACCCTCTTCTGAACTGGACTGTCACCGCTACCCCCTCAACCCCCAAGTGGGAAGCAACAACCACTGATTTCCACTCAGGTCCCACTTCTTTTACTGATTCCAAATCAGGCAACTACGCCAACAACGCGACGGTTACGATGGCGACCACAAATCCGATTTCTTTGGTTGGCTACTCGAATCCAAAACTTTCCTTCTGGACAAAGTGGAGCACAGAGTCCGATTACGATTGCGGCGTGCTAATGATCTCTACCAACAATGGTTCAACCTGGACTGCTCTTGCTGGTTCGTTGACCAAACCGGCCTCCGGTCTTGGAAAACAAACCCCGGCAGGAATGCCCGTTTACGAAGGTGTATCGAGTAACTGGAAACAGGAACAGATCAGCCTCTCTGCTTACGCGAACCAGTCGATCAAACTAAAATTTGAGTTGAGATCGGATGTTGGTTTGGTTGCCGACGGATGGTATGTTGACGATATCGGCATCATGGTTTATAGTGCCGTTCCTGTTGAACTGGTCTCTTTCACGGGAAATATCAGCGGCGGCATGGTCAATCTTGATTGGTCAACCGCGACCGAGTTAAACAATCGCGGGTTTGAAGTGCAGCGCTCACTCAACGGAAGTGAATGGTTCACCGCCGGATTCATCGAGTGCGCGGGTACAAAAACTTCCTCAACAAACTATCACTTCTCCGAGCAGGTCGCCGGCACGGGAACGATACAGTACAGATTAAAACAGATCGACTTCGATGGTACCTACAAGTTCCACGGGCCTGTTAATATCGAGTCAGACGTGGTGCTTTCGTACGATCTTATGCAAAACTACCCGAATCCGTTCAATCCTGAAACCGTGATCAGGTTCAACACCGCTTCGGATGGCAATGTTTCGATCAACGTCTATGATATCCTTGGCAACAAGGTAAGCACGCTCGTTAACGGCTTTATGAAAGCAGGCGGGCATCAGGTTTCATTCAAACCCGAAGGCCTCACCTCCGGTATCTATTTCTACGAGATGGTTACCCCCGGCTTCTCCAAAAAATTGAAGATGCTCTACCTCAAATAAGAACTTCAGTAACTTGGTACTCCGGTACTTCAGTACTTCCGTGAAATTACAGAAGTACCGGAGTGCCGGAGTGCCGAAGTTCTCTAATCCTTGATTCTCGCGATGATCTTCGGATCGTTCAGCTCCCTTTTAGCGTCGAGCGCTATCCAGTTTATCTTGTCTTTATGCGAAAGGATCCTTTCACAAGTGATCAAAGCATTGATCCGGAGGGTTGAGTTCTTCTTGCCGATCTGGCGGATGCCCCAGTTAACGGCTTTCTTAACAAAATTCCTTTTGTCGTCAGCGCCTTCGTAAAGATCATCAAGCCAGTCGATAAAAATTGTGTTGGGCAGTTTCTTCCCGTGAACGGCGAGAACGGCCATCAGAACAAAACCCTGCCGTTTCCTGAACTCTTCCTCACTTTTGATCCACTCTTTGATCTTGTCGAACACCCAGTCGCATTTTCTGAAGAGATAAAGCGCGGCGCCGTCAGTTAGATCCCATGAGGTCATTTCAGGCATCCATTCTTCAGCATCCTCCGCGGTGAACTGTTCAGGATCAGCGATCATGAAGCTTAATATCCTCGCATCATGATTGCCGGAGCGCCACAATTCAAGGGAAAGTTGGTGATCTTTTTTGATCTTTTTCGCCACTGATTTGATCACGGGAAGCGGAACCCCGAATGAAGATTCCGCTTTTATCCCAAAGCGTGCCCTGCCTTCCCTGACATCTTCACGGCCAAAGGACCTGAGTTCTGAAAGTACTTCTTCTGCTGTCATGGTTTTCTATGGTTATCAAGACGGTCGAACATGCCGCCATAAAGCAGCTCGGTTGCTTGAGGCCCCGCGAGCATGTCATGAGGGAAACCCGGCTCAATCTTTGTGATCTCATCAAGAAGTGCCAGTTTATCGGCCGGGATCTCGAAGTTCAGACATCCGAGGCTGTCAACTATCTGCGCCTCTGTTCTCGCGCCTATCACGGGAATTATCCGGTATCTGTTCTGTCTGTGCCAGTTCATCGCGACCTGAGTGGCGGATACCCCGAGCTCATTCGCTATCGCTACCACTTTCTCGGTTATCGAATTGCTGCGGTCGTTTCGCCTTTGGCTTACCGGTTTGATTCTTCCCGTAGCGCCGGGATCCTTAAGGTATTTGCCGGAAAGCACTCCACCCGCTATCGGTGCCCAGGAAGTGCAGGTAATGTCAAATTGTTCACACATTGGCAGAAGGTCTCGCTCGGCTTCGCGTTTAATGAGATTATACTCAGCCTGAAGCGCGATGAACTGGCTCCATCCCTTCAATTCAGCCATCACCTGCGCGGCGGATACCACCCACGCCGGTGTGTCGGAAATGGCGATATAAGTCACCTTTCCCATCCTGATCAGATCGTCGAGCCCGCGCAGCACTTCATCCATGGGAGTGGTAAAATCCCACATGTGAACATAAAGAATGTCAATATAGTCGGTGCCAAGGCGTTTAAGGCTTCCCTCAACCGAGCGGAACATGTTTTTGCGGCTGTTTCCGGCATCGTTAAGGTCACCTCTTTGAGTATAAAGACTGTATTTGGTAGCGAGAACATATTTGTCACGCTCGCTTCCCATGAACTCACCCAGGAATTTCTCACTCGTTCCCTCAGTATACCGGTTCGCTGTATCAATAAAATTACCGCCTGCCTCAACAAAACGGTCAAAAACCTTCCGGCTCTCCTCTTTATCGGCACCCGACCCCCATTCCGTTCCGAATGACATCGCGCCCAGACAAAGCTCTGAAACCCTAAGACCTGACCTGCCAAGCAACTTGTATCTCATCATAACAATCTTTCAAATTTTGTGAATACACTTACCGAAATATACGAATTCGGCGTGAGTGGCGTTGCCCGCTTGCCCCCTTTGGGGTTGCCCACCTGTCCCTTGGGGTGGCGAGTAGTGAGTAGTGAGTGGCGAGTAGCGAGATATGCCCCTTGAGGTTATGCGCTGCAAGGAGTGAACTGAGTGGAGCAGACCTCCTTTTTCTGTCCTAAGCCGTGAATCATCTTCCGTGGAATTGGAAATATCCGATGTTCGATCAATTCTTGGCGCAAACGGCCGCACCTGTGATTACTGGTAGATAAAGCTCTCTGTGACTCAGTAAGCTATGGCTTGAGAGAACTAGTTGTTAATATTTTTCCTTAGCAATGTATTGAAGTAATTATCAATTATTCAATAATAGTAGAGTGATTTTTTATATTCTGTAATTTATATTTACCCAATCATGATATCTATAAAATCATGAATACACAACCTGAATAGGTTAACCTCCTGCAATTAAAACGATGAATTTCACGGATTTTCAGCACCCAGGAGAACTAATAATCAGCTTTCTAATCCACTGATAAAGTGAAACAAAGTAACAGTTGAAGGACGCTTACTAATGTCACAGTAGTATCTAAGCATTGGCTCATTAAATGTAAAATGTGCTTGTCCATTCTAATTAAGTACATATTCGGAAACTTATCAGCATGGCTAGTTTCTGACCCTTACAAATCTCAAAGTCCTCCCTGATTAAATTCACCCGAGGGTTCAAAAAGAAAAGGTTGAGAAATGAAATCTTCAACATTGAGACATGCATTTTTTTCTCTCACCAGTTTTTCGAGAAGTAATCTTACTTTTTCAATACTCTCGTCAGGAATAAAACGCAGAACTGAAGTTGCAAGATACTTATGATCTGATTCAAAAGACAACCATTTCCTATCAAGTTGCTCCGCCATCCACCCAGTAGTGTTAGATCCAGCAAATATATCCAGTACCAGATCTTTCTCTTGGGTAAGGAACTTGATAAAAAACTCTGGAAGTTTCGCGGGGAATCGGGCGGGGTGACCAGGTATCTTCAATTCCTTGCAATACCTTAGATAATACGAATTACTATCGGTGTTCGGTATTTGCAAAAGATTTGAAGGTATGGCCCCGCCATTATCGGTAAAAAACCCATCGCTAATGTCGTGACCTGATGGGCGTTTTTTCGGGGTATAGTACTTTGTATTTGCTGCAATAAGTTTTTTCATACGGTCAGAATACTCGGTCAAAACATTCCTTACATCAGCCTTTGGATAGTCTGTCTTCGACAACCACCAAATAGTATTTACTGCATCTTTTACTCGTATTTTCCTTTTATTGACCCACTCGATAGGCGATGGAAGTTTTGCTGGATTGTACCAAAAAAATTCCTCTGCCAATTTCCAGCCCTGCTCATCACACAACCTAACCAATAATCGGAAATTATAAATTGATCGAATCGGGGACCCTTTTTGGTAGGCACCGCCTAAATCGATGACTAAACTTCCCTCATTCTTGATTACACGTTTAACCTCTGCTGTAAACTGCAAAACCCAATCGATATACTCAGTCTGATCCTTGTTCCCGTACTCTTTCGGTCTTGAAAGTGCAAATGGAGGCGAAGTGATAACAAGGTCAATCGAATTTTCGGGGATATCTCTCAACAATAATAGTGAATCACCTACTACAGCATTACCTAACTTTGTTTTGTATAAATATTCCATCTCTCTCATTTCAGTATTCTTTTAAATTATTTACATAACTGGTAATTATCTTCCAGAGTAATGTGACTGCAAAGTAAACTTCAGGGTCTTTATGCTTCAACTCCTCTATCTCTGCAACACAGCGTTCTTCGCCTCTTGAACCAAGTATATAAGCCGTCCAATGACGTACTTCGACATCACTTAGATTTTCTATAAGGTTTTTATTATCGAGAAAATTTGATCTCGAAAGAGCCCATGCAATTCCTGGCTTTTCTTCGGATGAGGCTTCTAAAAAATAGTTGGTAATTTCGCTGCTGAAATCTTCGGTAAGTTTAGCAAGAGCTCTTGCTGCTTCAATTCGAACATTCATATTCATTTGATTGAAACTGTTAATGAGAACTGATAATGCAAGATAATTATTTAGTTCGCCCAATCCCCAAGCTGCACCGGCACGAATTTCCGAATCATAGTTCTCATCTAGTAATACCTGGCAAAGTATTGAACAGGCTTTTTCTGTTTTGATTTCTGCGAGTACAATTACGGTCTCAAGCACATTTTGTAAGTACTTATCTTTAAGACACTCGCTAATAAATTCATAACCTGTTGCAACTCCCAATCGCGCTAAACTGGCCGAGGCTTCCAATCTCACAAAAATATGTTCATCTTCATCTGAAATACGTTCTTCCAGTGCAGATATTACGCTCTTCCCACTAAAATAACTTAGTGCTTTCGCTGAAGCATATCTTTCGCTTAGATTCACAGATGTAAGATTATTCAAATAATAATCAACTCCAACTGTGGAGAGTGGGATATCACGCCAAACATCTACTACCGAGGCAAGAATTTGATTTGGGATTACTGTTTCACCAATTCTAACCTGTGGTTTTAGATTTACCCCAGATTTGCTCAACTTGGTCCAATTTGTTCTGTCTTTAATTGTGCGATACTTAATGATATTATTGATTTCTGTCACTTCGCCGTGCGATGTTGCAATTGTGGAAACCCATTTAACTCTTGCTTCAAAACCTTCCTGTGAGCCCTTCGGCTTTGTGTAGACCACTCGGTTCTGAACTGCCGCTTCACGCATTCCTTTGACTGATAGAAATTGAACTAAATCTTGGGCCTCCCATTCAATTGGTGAATTTCCAATTTTTTGGCAGATTACTATTGCAACAAAATCACTATCCTTCAATCCAACATCCCAACCTCTCTCAGGATCTTTCAAGGAATGCGACATTGATATTTCGAGCTTTGTCTTAGCTCTGGACTCAATCCTTATTCCACTTCTGACACAGAGTATATCAGGTACCCTAATCCTCTTTATCTTGATATTCTTCCAAATTTTATAACTTAATGATCCTCTTTCAAGTTCAATAGGTTGATGTCCAGTTCTTTCGAGAAAATCGAATACTTTTCGCGCTCCTAGAGCTCCAATAACTAATTTCTCTAAGAAACTTTCATCAGATTTAAAAGTAGGCATAAATATTTCCTTTTAAATAATAAAACAAATTTCCGGTGATAGGGCAAGTTCGAAAAATAATTAGCCCGAATCCAACTATGTAATCAATAGATTAATACTTTAAGTTAATGTATTGTAAATGGTCAGCAACTATCACATCAGCCAGTTTCACATTAAATAAAGAGTATCAAAATTCAAATTTATAACAATTAAATATCTGCTTTCAACTGGTTGAAGAGTAGATGCTAAAATTTCGCTTGATCTTGCCTCCATAGTTTAGCGGAAAACAGGATTTAATTAGTTGGAAATAATGTAGAAGGTCAGACATTTTTCTACAACTTCAGTATCAGGGATTTAGCGATTAGAAGTTTTTGGTTTTTCTCCCTCAATTTAGCATCAAAGCGGTTAAATAAAAAGTCTTTCGGAGTTAGGTAGAACAAGGAAGAGTCTAGTTGCTTGGAATTATAATATTCGATAAACTTTCATATCTGCTTTCTTGCATTGTCAAACTCTACCATCAATGTTTTGCTGAGGTACTCTATAGGTATAGTTCCGCGATAGCCTTTGATCTTGCTAATACTCTGTGGATAATCGACAGAAGTTCTGATATATTCGGATTCGGTAGATTAGAGGACACGATATTTAGTAGAAGGACTTACGGCAACAACATCGGCATCGAGCATCATATAAGTCAGTCGTCTGTACCCTTCACCGGGGTGTTCACGGGCATAATCAACGATGGCCTCTCTCTCCCAATTCAGGAGATAACCTCCCTTTGGTATCTTACCGTTATGCCTGTTACCGGTACCTGATCGTTTCTTCCAATCATGAAACTTCGCGGTACTAATACCGACCAGAGAGAGTAGCGATTTAACAGTGTAGCCGGTCATTGGACTTATCATCTGAATAAACCCAATGATTGAGTCTCTAATGTCAGGTTCAACCCAGAGCCCATTCAGACATCCCCACCGATACTTTTTTTTATTTCTATGTTCTCTCTCAGAAGGAAGGAAATGGCTTCATCCCGCTTCCGGAGTTTCTCTTCGAGTTGCGCTACCTTGGTTGAGCTCTCATCGGATTTAGCAGGTTTACCTGTGGTGTTGGCAAAGATCGCGGTGGCATTTTCGAAGAGTTTCTTTTTCCAGGAGTAGATATCATTGACATGAATACCGTACTTCTCGGCGACTTGACTGATGAATAGTTTATCCTCCAGAAGCTCTCTGAGGACGATAACTCTTTGTGCGGGTGTGAATCTCTTTTTCGTTTGCACTACAGGAATTTCGTTTTTTGTTTGTTACATCAAACAAATTTATGAAATCACGTTTCCACATTAAACTTTGAAACAATCTTTCATTGGACTCATTAAAGAATAATTTTATGCGAGTCAATTCAATTTGACATCATTATTTTGCTTTAGATTAGGAGTATTGAGTTGTTTTAATACTGAGTCAAGCCGCGAATCAAGCAGAATGACTTTACGCTTTTGATCATTCATAAGCAGTTGTAAATCTTTGATCATAAGTTGTTGAGACTTTACTTGTTTCTTTATATCTTGTAGATCTAGTTGATTCTGGCTATCTCGAGTCCCACGAGCATCAATTGCAAAGCCGACAAAACCTATAAAAATACAAAAGGCTGCCAATGCGATAGTTTTTTGGGCCGCTTTAATCATATCAATAGTACTATTGGCGACAGTCTGATTATAATGTGACAACTTGACATATTTATAAGCCAACTCATTCTTGCTAAAATGATACTCTGCCTGGTTAGATGAGCTTGGTTGCTCAGAATCAAGTAAGACAATTTCTTCAAAATCAACAACTTTCATTGTCTTAACTTTAAGACATCGAAAAGATATAATCAGCGAAAGCGTTGTGAGGAAAGCTGAAACTGCGATAACCCATTGCACTATTGGGATTTCATGCGAGGTTTCAGAAAACATAAATATTAGTACAGACATGAGTGCAGAACTATAACTCAGTAACTTAAACCCTTTCTCTTCTGCAGTTTTAATACTGTTCAACGCCGTATCGTATAGCAGTTTGCAAAAATCGAGCGCAGAATCATCCATATCTTCAGGGAAATTTGGAAGCTGTCTTTTGGGTTCTTCAACATCTCCATGAGGTAGTAATGAATGACAGAGTTGTACGAAATAGGATTTTACCGCTGCCCGAATTTTAAGCCTTGGAAGGAACTCGGTTTTTATCACGGGATGGTGATAATCAGATTTCATTGATATGCCTTGGTTTTTCAGGTTTTTTCTAAGACCAACTCTTTAATAATATGCTGGCTGATTGGGATTCCTAGCTCGACTTCAAGCCACACCCACTCGCCAGCGGGATTAATTTCTAAAAAGACATATTCATCGCCTCTTTTCATTAAGTCAATTGCTGAGAATTTCAATCCAAGTCTTCGAGTGATTTGCTTACAAGCACTTTTTAATTCGGTGGGTATATCAGTTAGTAGGTATTCCTTCTTGATGTTTGGTCGACGCCAATCGACCTGATCTGAATCCACTTTGCGAATCGCAACTGGGAAAACCTCGTCTCCTACAACTGTTATACGAACATCGTATTCAGCATCAATTTTTTCTTGTAAGTAAATTGGTGTCTCTATTATTTTGTCACAATCAATACTATACTCAATCGGAACTGAGTTGGTAAAAATCGAGAATAAACCATCATTGTTTTTCACAAATCCATTTGAAATTGGTTTAATAATACTGAAGTTATCCGAGATGAAGTCATTAATAATTTCTGGATCATTTGTGACAAGTGTGTTTGGCACAGCAAAGCCAATACTCTTTGCCAATTTTAATTGGAATAATTTTCTCTCAGCCCGATATGTCAAAAAAATATCATTAATCCAATTCGCCTCTATACCGAGGTAAATCCCTTCGAAAAATTCGCGAGCTTCTCTAGTTAAAAAATCTTGAAATTGAAAGCTAACAAATTTTTCAAAAACTGTAGGAGCTTTTTTAAAGTAAACACCTTTCAAATTACTTAAATTAAACTGTTGATCTCCGAACTCAAACCTTGGCAAAAATGCACGCGGTTGAGTGGATTTATATGATATTCTCCAACGACCGATATCCTCCGAGTTAATTCGAAGGTATGGGATATTCCGCTCCATAATTTTAGTTATAAGATAATCTGAAGAAAAATCCAAACTATTTGAAATCAACAAAACGACTGGGAAATTTTCTCTCATGAACATTCCGATTGATCAGGAGCTGTTCTTGATTCAGTGATAATCGTAGAAAACAAGAGACTGTTTTCGGTTTGATCGCTACCTTCTCTTGTACGCGTAAATGTAGTACTAAAAGCATGAGAAATCTCACTTTGATCAATGCCCTCAACGGACGCAGTCTTTGTCGTTTCACGAAGAATATTTCTTACAGAAGATACTACTGCTCTATTGAGTTGATCAATCCATAAGCCAGAAATGATATTGAACCTAATATCAATAAGATCATTATTTGGATCATTTGATAGCATCGTTTCTCGATAGTCGAGCAAAGGGCATTTTTGTCGCATATGGTTCTTACAATTTTTGGGAATTATTCGAAATGTTAAATGTTCATCCGTGATCTTTAAGGATTAATTAGACCTAATCCGCAAACATTTTCTTGTGGACAAGAAAAATTGATTAAAGTTTTACATTTTCTAATGGTGACCGATTAATCTCGAGTTAATAATGAGCCTGCGTTTGCAATTAAAGAACTTAACTGGTTGAAAATATACAAAAGTCATAAAGTCATATTCAGTCCCAATATCAGGTTCTCCATCCTGGTCAGTTTCCTAATAGATTATTTTGTATCGTCAATGCAATTTATCAAAATATCTGCTTTTACAAGTGGACCTGAGTGAACTTTATTATCAGTGGGATTTTACTTTTCGACGATTAATAGTCGCGTGGTTGAGTGATGTGTAGAAAGACCTCACACCAATTATGTTATAAAAACATGTAATGAGGTCAGAGCTTGAAAGAGAAGCACTTTAGTGTACTTAAAGGTTGATGAATCACTTCGCCTTTACAATTGAGAGTAGTAATAAGTGCAACTGAGTCTTTTGCCCTTCACGAATTGTGAGGGTAGTGCCTCAGAATAGGAGAACAATATTCCATGGATGTTTTCAGGGGCGTCCATGGATTATGATGATTCTACACGATTTCTTCCCAATCTCCAAGAAGCCGCGATTTAATTCTGTTGCCCATTTTTACCCACATCTTAGTGCAGTAATCTCTACAACATTTAATCTCTAGTGACTGTGCTCTCCTGACCTGTAGTTGAAATATCCTGATCTATGGGATATTGGAAAGAATTTACAAATCATGCATTTCTCTTTTTGCAATTTGCAAATATGATTCGAATAGATCGAACCCTTAACTGATTCTATAAAAAATGAGTACATTCGGTGATAGTTTTATAAATTTTCCCCGGAGCAGACATGAGGCATTTATTCGCCTCCCTTTTTCTCGCCACTCTCGCGATCACGACACTTCTACCTCAAGGCATAGCAACCGTCAGGGTCAACGAAATAATGGCTTCAAACAGTAATACCATCGCCGATCCCGATTTCAACGAGTACGGTGACTGGGTTGAGCTTTACAATCCCGATTCTGTCGCCGTCGATATTTCGGGATATTACCTTACCGACATTTTCATCCAGCCGCAGAAGTGGCAACTCCCTCTCTCCGGTGTTACGATCCCCGCGCGCGGATACCTTTTAATCTGGTGCGATGATCATAATACGGGACTGCATGCCAACTTCAAACTTTCGGGAAGTGGTGAAATGGTTGGGCTTTACACTTCAACCGGTGCTCTGGTTGACACGGTTACATTCGGACCCCAAACAAGCGATGTTTCTTATGGAAGATACCCCGACGGTGTTAACAACTGGTTCACCTTCCACCCGGCCTCACCAGGGGCGACCAACTATGAGTCGAATATTACATCGAGATGCCCCGAACCGGTGTTCAGTTTGGAGGGCGGTTTCTACCCCTCCTCTGTTACTGTTTCACTTTCAACCACAATGCCGGGGAGCGTTGTGAGATACACGACAGACGGTTCTGAGCCGAAGGAAACTTCACCTCTTTACACTTCACCAGTGGTGCTCGACTCAACAGGCGTGATCAGGGCAAAAACCTTCAAACTTCAGAGCCTCCCCTCTAAAACCGTCACCAATTCTTACCTGATAAATGTTTCAACGGCCCTCCCTGTTTTTTCTCTTTCAACAGACCCCGCAAACTTCTTCAGCGACACTTCCGGTATCTATGTGGCCGGCACTAACGGAATTACCGCCTACTGCTCCACCGGACCGAGGAACTGGAATCAGGACTGGGAACGCCCTGTTTCTCTGGAATTCTTCGAAAATGACGGATCACGCGCCTTCCGTGTGAATGCAGGTGTAAAGATCTATGGCGGTTGCACAAGGCTCTACGCTGAAAAATCCCTTGCCATTTACATGAGGGACAGTTATGGCGATTCAAAAATAAACTATAAGATATTCAAAGACTCTTACCTGCACGAGTTCAATAATCTTGTTCTCAGGAACGCGGGACAAGACTGGTACCGCACCATGGTGCGAGAAGGAATGATCAGCGCCTTGATAAAAAAAGGCAGAATGAATGTTGACCAGCAAGAGTACCGCCCGTCGATTCTTTTTATCAACGGGAAATACTGGGGCATCCACAATATACGTGAGAAGCTGAACGAGCACTACATTGAGTATCACTACAACATCCCCGAGGAGAACCTCGACCTGGTGGAATACTCAAAAACACCCGATATTAAAAGCGGCGACTCCGTGGCCTACTTTGAAATGTATAACTTCCTGAAGTATCACGACATCTCGATCGATGCCAACTATGAGATCGCCAAAAGCATGATCGATATCGATGAGTATATCGACTATAACATCGCCGAGATTTTCTGCGCCAATGGCGATTGGCCCGCGAATAATGTTAAACTTTGGCGTGAAAGGAAACCTGACGGGAAGTGGCGCTGGATGATCTACGATCTCGACTACGCCTACAACGGCAATTCAAACGGAATGTATAACACCAATTCCCTTAAGTACGCGCTCGACTCGACGAATACGATCTCGACTAACCCGCCCTGGGCAACCATGATACTGAGAAGACTGATGACCAACCTTTCGTTCCGGAATGAATTCATCCAGCGGATGGCGGCACACATAGCGACCACTTTCGAATATAGCCGCACAATGGCTGTTCTCGACAGCGTGAGGAACCTGATAGCAGGTGACATCCCGGCGCACAAACTTCGCTGGCCCAATTCAATCTCTTTCGGATCAACTTGGGACGCGCAGATCGATCTGATACGTGAGTTCGCGCAACTAAGACCCGGGTACATGAGGGGCTTTATCAATGAGAGGTTCGGGCTCCCCGGTTCTTATTCCGTTCAACTTTCGACAAATGATTCAACAGCCGGCAGAGTAATCGCGCACACTGTAAAACTCAACTGGAACACAGCGTCTGTCTTCTTCAAAGGCGTTCCTCTGAAACTTTGGGCCATGCCCGAACCGGGGTACAGATTCGTGAGATGGGAAGGATTCCTTAATCAACCCGGTGAAAAAATTGAGATCATGCCCACGGGCAACATCTCCCTCAGGGCTGTCTTTGAACCCTTCACCCCTGCTGATACCGCGCTGGTAATAAATGAAATAAACTACAAGAGCAATCCTGTTTATGATTCGGGCGACTGGGTGGAAATATTCAACCCTTCGCATGGCACGGTTGATCTCTCCGGTTACAAGTTTTACGATTCAGGTGCCGGAGAAGGGTTCACCCTCCCTGCCGGTACAGTGATCGGACCCGCGGGATACATCACGCTTTGTGAAGACACTTCCAAATTCAGATTCTCTCACCCTGAAGCAAAGAACTTTACCGGGAATTTCTCATTTGGGCTTTCTTCAACCGGTGAAACCATCTATTTTGCCGACCCGGCAGGAGTGATTCTCGACAGTGTGGCATATTCATCAGTCGCGCCTTGGGACACCAAACCCAACGGGAACGGCTACACCCTTTCATTGATAAACCCGGGACTCGATAATTCCCTTCCGGGATCATGGAAAAGCGGCAAACTTCTCGGCACACCTTCGGAAAGAAATGATGTTTTTACAGAAGTGAAGGATAAAGGGGATCTGCCTGTGGCTTATTCTCTCAGCCAGAACTTCCCGAATCCGTTTAATCCGGAGACAAAGATCCTGGTAGCGCTTCCCGAGACAGGAAACATTAAACTTACCGTCTACGACGTGTTGGGTAATGAAGTGATGGTGATCGCGGATGGAATGTTTACAGCCGGTAACCATGAATTTTTATTCAATGGCTACGACCTTACGAGCGGGGTCTATTTCTATCGCCTGGCAGCTGGTAATTTTAACCAGGTTAGAAAGATGCTTCTTTTGAAGTGATCTTCTTAGTTCGTGACATTACTCGTTGCATAGGCGTTGTCGACCAATGCCCTGAGAGCGCTCCTTGTAAATGGCTTTGAGATGTAGTCTGTACAACCGGCCTCAAGAAAAACCTCACGGTCGCCAACCATCGCGTAAGCAGTAACAGCAATTATTGGGATGCCTCTGTAACGGGGCATCTTCTTCAATTCGTCAAGTATCACAAACCCGGTGATACCTTTGCCAAGGTTGATATCCAGAAGTATCACCGGATATACCCTGCTCTTGATCATTTCAAGGGCTTCTGTTACTGTTTTGGCGGTGTCAAGCTCGTATTTTTCCTTCAGGAATGCCTTTGTTACATCAAGTGTGACTTCGTCATCATCTACCATGATCAACCGTGGTTTACGGCTGTTCAATGCACTTTCCGCTGAAGTATTGTTAATCTCTACCATTCTAAATTCGACTTTCATTAATGCAAGGAAGTTCAACAATAAATTCGGAACCCTCGCCGAGTGTGCTGTTAACTGAAATTATCCCGCCCATTTTTTTTATAAATTTTCTTGAGATCGAGAGGCCAAGCCCCGGTCCCTCATAATTCCTGTCCCATCCTTCACTTGCCTGCCTGAATTCTTCCCAGATCAGGTCGAGATGTTCTTTCGCGATCCCGATACCGGTGTCTTTCACTGATACAACGAGCCATTTACTTGCATCTTCACGTGTTTCCGTGTTGAATTTGATCTCAACGTAACCGCGGGAAGTGAACTTCAGGGCGTTATCGATCAGATCGTTGATCACCTGTTCGAAAAGCCGTGCTTCCAAAAGGCATGTATCGGGTTCCGGGTATGCCTCAAATCTGATCTCGAGCCCCTTCTTTTCCGCGAGTCCACTGTATTGGTCGATCAGTTTGGTAATCACCGAGTTAACACTTGTGGGAGTGCGCTTAAGCCCGCTCGCGTCAGCTTCCATGTTTGAAACATCCAGAATAAGGCTGAGGGTTTTCATCAGACGGGAGGCGGAAGCGTAAATAATTTCTCCGGTGTGCCTGATCTCGTCATCCTGATACCTTTCCTTCATCAGCTCGGCATATCCAAGTATCCCGATCATGGGGGTTCTTAACTCATGGCTCATGTTGGCGAGGAAATTGCTCTTTAATCTGTTCGCGGCTTCGGCTTTCTCTTTTGCTTCCAAAAGTTTTTGCTCGGCCCTTTTCAGTTCTGTAATATCGACCGATAGTCCGATTATTACCTCATCGCCGTTATAGGTGCCTTTGTAAAGCTTCACCAAAGCGTTAAATATTTCCCCATTCTTCCTCTCGCCAATAAACTCAAACTCAGGCATTTCCCCGGCGTTAAGACGTTCGAGCTGCCCATCGGTTTCATACTCGCAATCACACTCCGTCGCGTGCATCATCGTGGGTTTCATACCTATGAGCTCTTCACGGGAATAGCCGAACATCCTCTCGGCTCCGGGATTCACCTCAATGTATTCCCAGTTAAAATTCTGGATCGTGATCGCTTCGTTGACCGTGTTGAACAGCCCTCTGAAATTCTTTTCCCGCTCTAACACGAGTTCCACCATTTTCCTGCGCTCTTCACCCACGATGAGCAACCAACCCAGGAGGGTTGTTCCTACGGGATAAATAAGAAGGACAGGGAGAAAGATGGTGTCAAGAACGTGCGCGCGGTTTGAATCCGGCAAAAATATGGTGCACGAAAGCATACCGATATGAACAATCAAACCAAAAACGTAAACTTCGGTCAATCTGATCGTCCCCACCCGTTTGTACCGGAAATGTCGCCAGAGCAAACCTATGGTTCCACAAACCAGAACAACTGCCACACCCATCGTTGTGCCTGAACCACCCGCGGTTACACGGTAAACGACCATAAAAATCATCCCGATTATCGTTGGTATGGTTCCAAAAAAGAGCCCGGAAATCGAGATCAGCACCGACCTGGTGTCGAACATGATCCCCTCAGTCAATATCCAGGGTGTTCCCATCAAAAGCAGGGCTATTGCACCGGTGCTTAAACCGATCAGCACCTGCTTTAGATACTCATACTTGATCATCGACGCTCTACGGAAAAAATCGTAGATCAGCCCCGACGCTACCAGAAGCGCCGTGTTCTGTATGAGACCTGTGAATATTGAACTGTCCACGTTTTTACTCTATTAAATTGCTTAAACCACCGTTACCGGCATTGGAAATGTGACAGAGTCAAGTTTCAATATAATCAATTAATTTGAAAGTCAAAAGTTTGAGGGAGGGATGAATTTAAAAAGGTAAAGCCTTGAGAATTTCTCAAGGCTTTGAGGGCTGCCCCGCCAGGGGTCGAACCTGGGCTCTTCTGATCCAGAGTCAGACGTGTTGCCAATTACACCACAGGGCAATTTTACTAAAATCAGACTACAAATATAGCAATCAGTTATCTAAAAACAAAAAGGCTGCAAATTTTGCAGCCTCTTTGTAAAAATATTTATACGTCTTTTAATCGAACCGCCATCTGGCACCGAGTGAAACGGATACCCTCTTCGCTGAAGCGGGAGCGAAGAGATATTGAAAATCGCTGGTCGCGCCATCCAAATATATTTTCCATATTCTAAAGCCGCCACCAAATGACCAACTCGGTATATCGCCGCCACCTACCGAGAATCCGGTACGGAACCAAGGGAGCCACGAGACCTTCGGGTTCCATTCCATACCCATAGACCATCTTGGCTTTGTGCTGTTTCCGGGTTCGTCATTAAAGCCGAAATTCAGATCGGTCGCCACTAACCAGGCTCCACTCGTGCCGGCAGTATTGAAGGCCAACCCCAAACGGAGCGCGCCTGGTAACGAAGTACTGAACTCGCCCGTCGGTTTCGCCTTTCCTTTCAGGAGGTTGGTGAGTGAATCCCTCTGCTGCTGATTCAGGATGTCATCAAGATAAATGGCTCCTTCAGCTTTGAACTCTGCTGTTTTCTGCGTCCAGGTTATCGAACCAAGATCAGTAAGAGCGAATCCGAAAGACCACTTGTCGTTTATCTGGGCGGCAAATCCGAGATCGAAACCAAATCCTGTGCCGGCAGGGCTCGGGAAGGGGAAGAAGTTCTTCCCTTTATCGATCTTTACCGAATCGAAATCATACTGCACACCGAAATCGGGTGAGAACGACGAAATAGCACGGTAGTCACCGGTTCCCGTGATAACATTGCCGGCGCCAAACGTGAAGTTGGTTTTTATATAGTCCGTCGCCGCGTATCCATAACCGTGCATAAGATTTAACGAAATGCCCACCGAGGTTTTCTTCCAGTTGAAGAGGTTAAGATCCCTCGCGTATGTGAGGGCATATTTCCTCGACCAGATCGCCTTCACGTCCAGATTGCTGAAATCATATATCTCACCCTGCAGGTCACCTTCCAAAGCCAGTTTGGCAAATGTTTCAGGGATGATCGCGCGGGAATAGACGATGTCAGAGATACTGAAACCGATCGTTCCGGCTTGCTTGCCCATGTTATAAGTCGCGGCAAACAAGGCAAACGATGTGGTGCCGACAAACTTGCTCTCATCGGAGAAGAGCGATCTGAATCTCTTCTCATCTTCAAGGGTCAGATACTTCCCTTCCTTCTTCCCGGTCGAACTGTTGGTCTGACCACCGAAGAAGTAATTGTAATCTTCAAGGGTCATGAAGTCAAAACCCGCCCTGATGTTTATAGGGCCGATGAGCGTGAATTCAAATGATTTCTCTTCACTCCACGTGATCAGAGCAGGGTTTATGCCAAGCGCGTAAACGCCACGGGCTGTGGCAGTGTATGTTTTGCCCATGGCAGTTGAAACGGGGTCAGAACTTGATGAGATTCCTCCTCCGTTCTGCGCTGAAACCAATGTGGCAAAAGTGACAATAAGCAATAATATGTATCGAATGTTTTTCATCTTGTCACCTCACTATTCATTGGGATCTACTTTGTAAGAGAATTTGCCATACGCACGCATCTTGAATTTGTCGTTCGCGTAGAACTTGACCGGTAGCCCGTTTGTTCTTGAGGTATTAAGCTTCACACTGAATATCAGATATTTCGTCTTCTGGAAGTTTCGGAAATCCTGATTAACAAGTTTGATCACGATACTGTCTTTTGCCACGGTAATTACCTTGTCATTCGCGCCTACCGTTGCACCATGAATGGTGAGCGTAGAATCGTTCCCCGTGTTTTTCGGGATCAGGTTCATAACCTTCCGGTAGTCTTTATCAACAAAGGTACCGGAGAAATTTATCGCTGACGCGAATCCGTTCTCGAGAATCAGCGTGATCTCCGCCGAATTTGCATTGTTCAACTTGCTTGAATCTGAATTTGAGAACTCGACTGCAACCGTATCCACGATGGAACCGTTTGTAATACCAACGTGGAAGGGGAAGTCGAGATTTGCAACACCATACACCGAGTCTATTGTCTGTGCTGTTCCTTCCTTGTAGTTCGGGTTCAGTCTGGTAACGCCGACAACGGTCATTGTACTCGGAAGGTTGTTCGGGAAAGCGAGAATGAATTGCTCGACTTTCACGGGGTCAAGTTTTATGGTGTTCAAACCGTTACCCAGAACAGTGGCAGGGAGGTCGAGCTCCGCTGTATTAACACCGTTGGTGCCTCTCAGCTTGCCGCTGAATTTAACCTCAAAAGTGGTTGCCTTCTGTACGAGGAGTTTTAATTCGGAATCCTGCAAGTCAATCTTCCCAAACGTGAATTTGCCTTGCAAATCTTTAAGATTAATACCGATATCTGTCTCCACAACGCGGAGTTCAACAGGTTTTACTTTTCCTGTTATGCTTTGGATAACAAGATCACCCATGCTTATGTTGGAGATGAGACTGTCGGTGACAAGCACAGTGCTTGTAACACCGGGCCGCACAGTGTTAACCGCTGAAGCGGTGTAAGTAATGGTGTTTTTAAGTGTTCCACCGGAGTTGATCGTGTAGTTTTGCAAATTCGGGATCGAGAAACTTCCCGTTCCCTTTGCCGGAACGCTTATTACCTGACTGAAGGCGGAACCGTCGGGCTTCTTAAGCTCTGTAACAGAGATTGTCACTTGGAACGGCATATCTATCGAGTTCTTAATAGATATATCCAGATGTCCCGATTCAAACTTGATAAACGAATACTGTGTTGAGTCGTCGAGCTTTATAACGTCGCTTTTGCTTATCGGGGATTGTTGGGGGATCACGGCTTTCGCCCCGGCAATCGTCAAGCCGGAGAAAGAAGTGGTAACTGTTGTTTTCGGATCCGCGGGCACCATTACTGACTGCCCGCTGCTGCCCAGCGACGTGAGCTGAACTTCAACCCTCAGTGAATCAACAAGCTTCACACCCGCGAGCGGGAAATTAATAGTACGCTCCTGATTTTGAGTGAGGGTGAAAGTGGTGTTGTCAGTGAGCAACCGCGTGTTTTCGGCGATCGTTGAGCCAAGATACGTGTAATTCTTCGCCGCTCTGATTATGACCCGGCTGATTGTGATCGGAACCGGTCCGTTCTCGTTTTTCAGCTTTAACGCCATCGTTCCCGCGGATAACTCCGCCACCTCGAAAGATGATATCTTGCTAAGATCCTGAACGATCAGGGTGTTCGCTACAGGTGGTACTATCTGTGCCTGACCCGGTGTCACATTGACCCACTGGGTCATTTTTATGCTTTGCACGATCGGCGCCACGTCATTCACTTTTATTGTGCCAACGGTTGCCTTGATCTCTTTGGGGGTCGCGTTCAGGGTCATCCTGTTCTCGATCCGTACGGAATTCAGGTTCTGCAACTGCTCGTAGACCACGATCGCGGTGTCACTTCTTGCCTTGAGGTTTGTGGTATCCCTCTCAACAATTTCCTTTAGAGTGTATTGCCTGTTCACAAACGGAAGATTCAGTTCCACATCCCATACCGGCATTTTGGGATCTGTAACTATATCGCATCCGGAGAAGAGAAGCAATAGAACACCGGCTACACCGGCAATACTTTTGTAGAAAAACTTCATTACAGTCTCATATTAAGATTTATAATGGTTAATAACTCAAGTTAAATATAATTCAGAATGTTTGCAAATAAATTATGCAAAAACGGGGCAAAAAAGCAAAAAAAAGAGCATCAAGCGAAAGACCGGGCATTTTTATGCCACGTCAGCCGGCTCTCATTTAATGCTCTTTCTTAAAAGACGTTGCACAGGCAACATCCTCTATTTTACAAGTAACATCTTCCTGTTCAACACCACGCTTCCCGCGCGCAGCTCATATAGATAAAGCCCCGAAGGGAGACCGGCGGCGTCAAACCTGACCTCATACTCGCCCGGTTCTTTCGACCCGTTAACAAGACTCGCCACCTCAACTCCCATAACATCATACACTTTCAGTATCACGTCACTGCGGACGGGTACCGAGTACTTGATGTTTGTGGAAGGGTTGAACGGGTTGGGGTAGTTCTGCCCGAGCGCGAACTGCGTTGGTACCTCAACAGGGTCTTCAACACTTGTGAGGCCTTGCTCCGTGCTGCCGACTATGTCGGAAAAGTGAGTTATTCGCGTCACAAGTGAATCGTTGTAGTTGGTCGTTGTTATGCCGGTGAGACTGAACCCACCTGTAACCTGAAGATAGGCGAAGGCGAGAAGTGCTGCCGGGTTTAACCCCGACTGCTGACAGAACGCGTTGAACAAACCTGATTTCTTCAGCACCAGCTTGAACGCGTATGGTGACGTGAAAGTGAAAGGACTTGGCAGCGGATCTATTCCGGTGAAATCGTAAACCTCCACCCTCCAGAAGAAGAAGAGATTAAGCGCGTTCGCCGGTGTGAACAAACCATTGCTGCAGTTCACATTGTTAAGCGTGATCCTTACCTGTATATCCTGATTGATCGAGCCGTTCTCAAAAATAAAGTAGGACCCGACAAGCGAGTTATATAACGACTGGGCAATGTTATAAGGAGCGGCAAGGTTCGCGGCTTTTATCGAATATTGCTGTCCTTCACGGATGGTGTCATTCCAGATCGAGAACTGGGGGGCGTTATTACATTTTATCGAAATGACCACATTGATCTTGTTCTGTGCGAACAGTCCGCCCGCGAACAGGAAAAAAAGGATGAAAAGTAAATATCTTTTCATTTTGTACTCCATGTGATGATGTTTAAACGATTAAATATCCGGGAATTCTGTCGATTAAATATGTCTCGAATCTCAACACGGAATTTAATATTAAATCGGGTAAATGCAAGATTATTTTATTGATGTAAATAACATTTTGCTGAAGACGTGACGCAGCTAACAAAAAAGGCTGCCTTTTAGTGACAGCCTTTATCTGATAAGACGTTAGTTGAACTTTTCCGTCCGTTGAGGTGGGAATCCGAACTGTTGCTCCTGAGGGAAGTCGATGTTTATCTCACCGAAACGCGACTCATATTTCTCTATGTTGTCCGCCAATGCCCTTAGCAGCATTTTAGCATGCTGAGGGGTGGTTATGATACGCGACATCACCTTGGCTTTCTGTATTCCGGGGAGTATCCGGGTAAAGTCGATAACGAACTCTGCCGGCGAATGAGTAATGAAAGCGAGGTTCGAGTAGATACCTTCAGCTTCCTTCTCACCCAGTTCCACATTTAGTTGCTGCTGTTGTGGAGCAACGGGGTCTTTCGGGTTCTGCATCTTTTTACTTCATTTCCGATAATTTCTTCTGTACTTCTTCTGCTTCCTTGGTCTTGCTCAATCTTGTGTAAGCCTTGAAGAGAAGGTCATAACCTCTTTTCTCTTTGGGAGCTTTCTCAACAAAGAGATTGGCGTTCTCAACGCACTTTTCAAATTTCGGATTTGCTTCCGGCCTGCCGTCAACTTTGTTGGCATCAGCTTTCTTCAGGATCGTAAGCCCCCAGTTGTAGTAAGCGAAACCTTCGTAGTAGTAAACTTCAAAGAAGTTCGGATCTATTTTCAGAACTTCTGCAAATTCAGAAACAGCGGCAGTGTAGTTTTGAACGTTCGTCAAGAAGATACCGTAGTAAAGCCTGCTGATCTTGTTGTTTGGGTTTTTCTTTACTTCCGCTTCAAACATGGCGGCACCTTCTTCAGCCTTGTTCAGGAAGCCGTAAATGCTCGCGAGCGACTGAAGGATTACTTCGTTACCGGGGTGAGCGTTGATACCTTTTTTGGCAATATCAAGCGCTGTCATGAACTCCTGGTTTGCGGCAACACTGTCAGCAGCGTTTTTGCTTGCTTTGTAAGCGTTGTTCTTTACTTCACCTTTTTTAATGTGAATCTCAGCAAGCTGGGCATAGGCGAAGTCTGATCCTTTTTTCTCGATTATTTTCTCAAGAACCGGGATCGCCTTGTCATTCTCACCTTTGTTAAGGTAGATCATTGAAACAATCTTGTAAGCTTCGATCGAATCGGGCTCAAGGAAGATCGCTGTGTTAAATTTTTCCACCGCCTTGTCGAGGAAGATCGCGGTTGTATCTTTTGATTTCGACTGGGCCGCCTTGTTATAATTGCTTACACCACCGTTAAAGGCTTCCGCCCAGGCGCTCTGCATTATCGCGTCAATTTCTTTCTTGAATTTCGGGCTGATCCCAAGCGATTTGTTAAAGTTTCCCACCATCGCTTTAATATCTTCCTGCTCTTTATTCACGAGTCCAAGAAGATAAAAACCCTCGTCACTCTTGGGGTTTTTCTCGATCTCTTTATTCAATGACTCCACGGCCTTATCCCAGTTCTTCTGCTGTATGTAGAGCTTCGCGCTCGACATCTCGGCGGAAGAACACTGATAACCTGAGAACATCATTCCCAGAAGGATCAAACCTGACAAAAGTATATTGATCTTTTTCATTTAGTGTCTCCAAAGTTTCAAAAATTATGGTCCTCAAAATTACTTATAAATCGTTGCATACACAATATTTACTCTCCTCTCCCCAACTCTTTGCCAACTGTTACATCGAAAAAATTGATTTTCACCGATATTATAGATAAATTTCATATTTAAAAAGAGGTTTTTCTTGACGACTGAAGAGATCATAAGAACTGTACCCAAGGTGCTTCTGCACGAACATCTTGACGGTACTTTAAGGCCGGAGACAATTATTGAGCTGGCAAAAGAAATTAACTACACTAAACTCCCCACCGACGATCCCGACGAACTAAGGAAGTGGTTCCACCGCGGAGCCAATAAAGGCAATCTTGTTGAATACCTGCAAGGTTTTGAACATACATGCGCCGTGATGCAGACTCGCGAGGCGCTGAAAAGGGTTGCTTTTGAGATGATCGAAGACATGTACAAAGACGGCGTCTGTTATGTCGAGATCAGATTCGCTCCCATCTTCCACACCCACCGCGGTCTCTATATGGATGACGTGGTAAGCGCGGTTCTTGAAGGACTCGACGAGGGGAAAGAAAAATACAATGTTGAATACGGACTCCTCCTCTGCGGCATGCGTAACATGAAAGACACGCTTGAGATAGCCGAACTCGCGGTTAACTTCAGGGAAAAGGGTGTTGTGGGGTTTGACCTCGCCGGTGAAGAAGGCGGCTACCCCCCTAAAAAGCACATTGAAGCTTTCCAGTATATCCAAAGAGAGAATTTTAACATCACCATTCACGCGGGTGAAGCCTTCGGCAAAGAATCGATCTGGCAGGCCATTCAATGGTGCGGTGCCCACAGGATCGGACACGGTACCCGCCTGATAGAAGACATGATCCTCGCGGAGGATGAGGAAACAGTTAAAGGAATGGGTGACCTCGCTCAGTACGTGCTCGATAAAAGGATACCCATCGAGTGCTGCCTCCTCAGTAATGTTCACACCGGAGCGGTCGAGTCACTCGAGAAGCACCCCTTCAAAATTTTGTACAAAAACAAGTTCAGGGTTACCATCAACACCGATAACTGCCTCATGAGCGACACATCGATGACCAAAGAGTTTCTCACCGCGGTTCAAACGTTCGATCTTAATCTTGATGATGTCGAGAAGATCACTATCAACGCCATGAAGTCAGCTTTCATCCACCATAACGACCGTATAAGGCTCATCTATGATGTGATAAAACCCGGTTACCTCGAAATGCGAAACACTCTGACTTCACTTAAACTTTAGGATCACATGAAAATAGCCATTAGAAATTATAACCTCGATTTTGAAAAGACCGACAAGAAGGTAGTTCTCCAGTTTGTTAAGCAGGCAATTAAGCAAACCGAAGGAAGCCAGGATGTAAATATCATTAAACAGAACCGCCTCCTCTCCTCAATCCAGGAAAAGGTGAACGGTTCAGATTCTGTTAAGTTTACAAAAGAAGAGTATTTCGCACTGAAAAATATGATTGTTGCCAATCAGCAACACCTCAAAAAACAGCTCGCGAAAGCCGGATTCTTTAAAAAATTCTTTCTCAAGTCGCTTGAGACACAGTACTCAAAACTTGTTACCAAATATTTCCAGGACAAATAACAATGGTTAAGGAAGAGAAGGTCATTAAAGCCCCGCACGGCGCGACCCTCAGTTGCAAAGGCTGGGTGCAGGAGGCTGCCATGCGCATGCTGATGAACAATCTTGATCCGGAAGTGGCGGAGAATCCCGCGGAACTGATCGTCTATGGCGGAAAAGGAAAGGCTGCCCGCAACTGGGAGGCCTATGATGCCATTATCAGATCACTTAAACAACTGGAAAACGATGAAACCCTCTTGGTTCAATCGGGTAAACCCGTGGCTGTATTCAAGAGTCACCCCGACGCTCCAAGGGTTCTTATCTCAAATTCGATGCTTGTTCCCCGCTGGGGCAACTGGGATGAATTCCGCAGGCTCGAAGCTCTTGGGCTTACCATGTATGGTCAGATGACCGCCGGTAGCTGGATATACATCGGAACTCAGGGAATTCTCCAGGGCACCTATGAAACATTCGCTGAATGTGCCCGGCAAAAGTTCGGGGGTTCACTCAAAGGCAAACTGCTGCTCACCTCCGGTCTCGGCGGCATGGGTGGCGCCCAGCCACTCGCGGCAACCATGAATGGTGCCACATTCCTCGGCATTGATGTTGATCGCTCCCGCATCCAGAAAAGAATCGACACAGGTTACATCGATATTCTCACCGAAGATATTGATGAAGCCATAAAACTTGTACTCGAGGCAAAAGAAAACGGCGCTAATATCTCCGTTGGTCTCGTAGGAAATGCTGCCGAAGTGCTGCCAATCCTGCTTGACCGGGGTATAATTCCGGATATCGTAACCGACCAGACCTCGGCACACGATACTCTTAACGGCTATGTGCCGATGGGAATGTCGTTTGAAGAAGCCCTTTCTCTCAGAAAGAACGATCCTGACAAGTATATCGAACTTTCCAAGAAGACAATAGTTACCCACTTGAAAGCCATGCTTGAGTTTCAGAAGCGAGGTTCGATTACCTTTGACTATGGTAACAATATTCGCGGTGAGGCAAAAGCCAATGGTGTTGAGAACGCGTTTGATATCCCGGGTTTTGTACCTGAATACATTCGTCCGTTATTCTGCGACGGAAATGGACCATTCAGATGGGCTGCCCTCTCAGGCGATCCGGAAGACATTTACACTACCGACGAAGCTGTTAAGGCAGCATTTCCTGAAAACAAATCGCTTCATAACTGGCTCGACATGGCGAGAAAGAAAGTCCATTTTCAGGGGCTTCCCTCGCGCATCTGTTGGTTAAGTTACGGCGAAAGGGCAAAGATGGGTCTGATCTTCAATCAACTCGTCGCCGAAGGTAAAGTAAAAGCCCCGATAGTTATCGGAAGAGACCACCTCGATTGTGGCTCGGTCGCTTCACCTTACCGTGAGACTGAAGCCATGAAAGACGGAAGTGATGCAATTGCCGACTGGCCCATACTTAACGCGCTGATAAACGCGGTGAACGGCGCTTCCTGGATTTCTGTACATCACGGTGGTGGTGTCGGAATCGGTAACTCCATCCACGCCGGTATGGTTATTGTCGCTGATGGTACACCGGAGGCGGCCGTAAGGTTGCAAAGAGTACTCACTTCAGATCCCGGTATGGGAATAGTGAGACACGCAGATGCCGGTTATGAAAGGGCGATCGACAACGCCCGGACAAAATCGGTTAAAATTCCTATGATAAACCAATAAATGGAGAAGATCATGTCACTGAAAGTATTAATTGCTGATCAGTTTCCCGATAAATATATTAAGAAACTCGAAGAGCAAGGCCTCGAAGTAAGTTATCAGCCCAAACTTGGCGAGAACGACATTCCGGCCGCTGCAAAGGACGCTGATATAATCGTTGTCCGTTCAACTAAAGTTAACGAAGAAGCCATCAATTCAGCCGAAAAACTTAATCTTATCATCCGGGCAGGCGCGGGTGTTAATAACATCAACATAGCCGCCGCAAACAAAAAAGGCGTTTACGTTACCAATTGCCCGGGTAAAAACTCAATCGCTGTTGCTGAACTGGCGGTCGGACTGATGGTCGCGATCGACAGGAAGATCCCTGATAACGTTTCTGACTTCAGAAATGGTGTATGGAACAAAGGTCTCTACTCAAAGGCTCAGGGTATTTACGGTAAAAACCTCGGGATCATCGGTTTTGGTAACATAGGCAAGGAAGTTGCAGCGAGAGCGATCGCTTTCGGCATGAACGTTTACGCTAAAGACATCTCTAGAGTTGAAGGCTATGGAGTAAAAGAATTCTCCGAGATGGAAAAAATCCTCCCAATTCTTGATATCATCACGATCCACCTTCCACTTACTGACGGCACAAAGAAGCTATTCAACCGTGATATGTTCAAACTCATGAAACCGAACAGCATCCTGATCAACACTTCAAGAGCGGAAGTGATCGATGAAGATGCCCTGCTTGAAGCCATCGAAGAGAAGAATATTTTCTGTGGTCTTGATGTGTTCACCGGCGAGCCTGAGGGCAAAACTGGTGAGGTTTCGTCAAAACTTATGAACAACAAGAATATTTACATCACTCACCACATCGGAGCATCAACCGAGCAGGCTCAGGAAGCCGTAGCGGAAGAAACCGTTAACATCATCAAAGGTTACATCAACAGTGGTGTGATCGCTCACTGGGTAAACAAAGCCCGTTGGGAAGAATCACATTATCAGCTCGTGGTTAAACACTATGATAAACCCGGTGTTATTGCTTCAATTCTTAACGTGATGAAAAAAGATGAAGTGAATATCGAGGAAGTTGAAAACGAGGTTTTTGCCGGTGGACTTGTCGCCAAATGCGCCATCAAACTGAAACAACCCCTGAAACACGACACACTTGAAGAAATCAGGAATATTCCTGAGATCATTAATCTTTCACATGTTGAAGTATAATAGGTGTTAAGTGTTAAGTGTTAAGTGTTAAGTGTTAAGTGTTAGGTGTTAATTTACTTCACTGAACCGCTTACAGAAACAATTAAGCCGGGTCGACTGATCCGGCTTTTTATTAGGCTAAAATTGAGAATTTGCCCACGACTAACAGCGGCCCGAAGCCTATAACACCTAACACCTAAACCAAAGTGTATTCCGGTATATCCTCGGTAAAGTTATAGTAGTAGGGAGTGGAAACAAGGCTTTGCAGAGCTTCGAGGAGCTCGTCGTTCAATTCGAATGACAGATGGTGCAGATTTGCTGAGAGGAACTCGAGGGTACGTTCAGAAATGCCGGTTGTTGAAAGGTATTCACTTCCGAAGTTGAAAAGGTCGTCGTTCAATTGCCTGATCTTGTGGTGAACCGACTCAAGTGTCTCCTCCCTCGAAGAAATAAGTATGTAAGAGATCAAAGGGTAATTAAAACATTCAACCGCTTCTTCAACAATGTTCATCCCCAACTCATACCGCCCGGAGAGATAATTGTCGTCGCCCGCTACCAGCAAATTGCTGACATGGTGGATGTCACCGTCATACGTCTCAAGTTTAGGGTCGATTCCGTAAAGTTCTTTGAAGATCATTCTGAGTAGAGTGATATCGTGAAAAGAGATATCTCCCTTCATAGTTATCTGCTGAACGTCTTTTTCACCCGGTTTGAAGTAGAGGAAATTGTTTGAAAATATTCCTTCGGCAACTATACCGTAACTACCGGAGATGCAAAAATCACCGCCTTGGTGCAGATCGAGAGGAGGAATTAACGCGATATCGACTTCCCGGTTCTTAACCGCGTCGGGCAGTTTGGAAACGGGCATAAAAATGATCTCACAGCCAAGTTTGCTCTTTAAAAAGGTTGCAAACATCCCTGTGAGTATGTTAGGAGAGATTCCAAGTTTCATAAAGAAAAAAACAGGCTGCCACGGTTCAAGCCGCGACAGCCGTTTTCCAAATCTGTATGTTTACGATTAACGTAAGTTTTTGTCTTTGATCTTGGCAGCTTTACCGGAGAGCTCTCTGAGGTAGTAAAGTTTCGCTCTGCGGATCTTTCCTTCTCTTATACGCTCAACTTTGGCAACTTTGGGTGAGTTGAACGGGAAGATCCTCTCAACACCAACACCGCTTGAGATCTTGCGAACTGTGAAAGTTTTGTTTTCCAGGCTTCCTTTGATGCCAATTACATCACCTTCGAAAGGCTGGATTCTTTCTTTGTCGCCCTCGATAACCCTGACGTGTACCCTGACTCTGTCACCGATCCTGAATTCATCAAAATCAGTTCTCTTTTCCTCAGGAATAAAATCATAAAGGCTTTTCATACCTGTGCTCCAATCTTGTTTATCTTTTTCCAAATTTCAGTTAAAATCTTTGACTGTTCTTCTCTCCACAACTTCACTTTTCCGTGATCACCCTGCAGAAGCACATCAGGGACGCTCATCCCCCGGTACTCGGCAGGCCTTGTGAAGCATGGCGCGCCAATCATATCACCATCTTGAAATGAATCGTCAAGCGCCGATTCACTGTCGTTCAGGACTCCCGGTATCAGCCGGACTATCGAGTCGACCATTACCATTGCAAGCAATTCACCACCGGTTAAAACAAAATTTCCGATTGATACAATATCAGTGGCGAACGCGAGACGAACCCTGTCGTCTATCCCTTTGTAATGTCCGCAAATTATAATGATGTTTTCCATCAGTGAATACCTGTTGGCATCCTGCTGATCATATATTTTACCGTGCGGCGCGGTAAAAACAATGGCATCATAATTTCTCTCGTTTTTCAGCTTCTCAATTATGTCAAAGAAAGGCTCCACCTTCAGCACCATCCCGGCACCACCTCCGAAAGCCTTATCGTCGATCATCCGGTGTTTGTCGTATGCATGGTCTCTCAGGTTGTGGACGTGTATCTCAACCTTTTCCTTGTTCTGACCCCGTTTAATAATGCTTGAGTTTAACGGACCGTCAAAAAAATCGGGTACCGCGGTGATTATGTCAATCCTCATCATCGTAACCGGGGTAGTTCTCAGAAAGAACCAGAACCTTTTCCTCTGCTGAAAAACTTTCTATAAAATCACTTATTGCAGGCACGAGCACCTCTTTTCCCTCTTTTCTGACAACGTACACATCATTTGCCGGCAGGATCATCACGTCTTCTATAGTGCCAAGCTCTTCATTACGGAAGATCACCTTGCTCCCTATCAGATCGTGTATGAAGTAGGTGTTGGCAGGCAACTTGACGGTTTCACTCTCCGGAATGTACACATCCTTACCAACCAGGATACCGGCATCAGCTTCAGAATCGAATTTCGCGAACTTCATCAGGATGTCGTTTCCGTCAATTTTTACTTTTTCCACCTTTAACTGCTTGAATGAAGCGTAGAATTCCAATGAGACCGTTTTAAGCTTTAAAAAACGGTCCGGAAAATCTGAAAAAGATCCTAATCGCACAAACCCGTTCTTCCCGTAAACCGAAACTATTCTGGCAATTAGAATGTAACCGTCCACGAACCGGAACCGGGTTTAGTCAATGATTTCCAATACCGCCCGTTTGCCTTCCTTAGCTGCCACAGCGGTTAAAAGAATCCGTATCGCCTGAGCGGTCTTGCCTTGTTTACCGATAACTTTACCGACATCATCAGCATCGACTCTAAGGGCGAAAACGATTTTTTTTTCCTCCTCGGATCTGACTTCAACGACTACCTTGTCGGGTAAATCGACAAGATGTTTAGAGATGAATTCAACAAATTCCTTCATTAGGAATCCTCCATTCGAGCAAGGGGGCTTAGATCATAGTTGAGTACAGCGAGAACTATGCGTTCTCTTCAGAAGAAGCACCCTTCACTTCTGCTGCACTATCAGAACTCTCAACAACCACTTCCACCGGGGCAGGGGCAGCTTTAACTTCCTTTTTTGGAGCAGGAGCAGGGATATTGCGACCTTCTCTCCATTTTGCCATATTAGCTTCGATAACATCGGCAGGGAAGTTCTTTCTAATCATCTGTCTTTTATAAAGTATACCGGTCTGACGAAGAAGGCTTCTTACGGTATCGGTTGGCTGAGCACCAAATCCGAGCCACTTCAGGGCTTTTTCTTCATCAACAACGATCGTGTGTGGATCAGTCTTCGGGTTATACTGTCCGACTGCTTCCAAATACTTTCCGTCTCTCGGTACTCTTGAGTCAACGGCTACAATTTTATAAACGGGCTGTCTTTTCTTGCCCATTCTTTTGAGTCTTAATTTGACCAAATCTGGTTTCCTCCGGATATCAAATTATTTTATTTCTGTTTTCTAAAAAAATTCTGCTTGTTAAGCCGCGTGATCATTGTCTGCATTTCTGTGAACTGTTTGATCAAACGGTTAACATCCTGTATCGAAGTGCCGCTTCCTCTCGCTATTCTGCGACGGCGGCTTCCATTCAATATTTTAGGGTTCGATCTCTCTGCCTTGGTCATTGAGCTTATCATTGCTTCAACTTTTACAAGAGCATTGTCATCAACCTTCTGGTTTTTAACTTGAGAAGGTATCCCCGGTATCATGGCAATAAGAGATGAGAGGGATCCCATCTTTTTGATCATCTTTATCTGTTTCAGGAAGTCGTCGAAGTCGAATCTGTTCTTCCTGAGCTTTTCTTCGAGCTCCTCGGCATCCTTCTGATCGTATGCCTCCTGAGCCTTTTCCACCAGACTGACTACATCACCTTTACCAAGTATCCTTGAAGCAAGGCGGTCAGGGTAGAAAATGTCCATCGCTTCGAGCTTTTCACCCGTCGAGATGAACTTGATCGGTTTACCAACCACTTCCCTGATTGAAAGGGCGCATCCACCTCTTGAGTCACCGTCAAGCTTCGTTAGTACAATACCATCAAAATTGACGACATCGTTGAACGATTTCGCGGAATTAACCGCGTCCTGTCCGGTCATTGAGTCAACTACAAAAAGAACCTCGGTCGGCTTAACCAATTGTTTAATATCGGCTACTTCCGTCATCAGTTCTTCATCTACATGCAGACGACCCGCTGTATCGATGATGATCAGATCGTTTCTGTTCTCATCAGCGAACTTAAGGGCATCTGTGGCGATCTTTCGAGCGTCTTTTACTTCAAGGCTGAAAACGGGAACATCTATCTGATTTCCAAGCGTCTTCAACTGATCAATAGCGGCTGGACGGTAAATGTCTGCTGCCACAAGCAATGGTTTTTTACCCATCGCCTTAAAACGTTTTGCCAGCTTTCCTGAGAAAGTGGTCTTACCGGAACCCTGAAGACCAACCACCAGCAAGATTGTCTTGCCGGAGGGGTTCAGACTGAGTTCCTGTGAAGTACCGCCGAGCAGGTCGACCAGTTCATCATAAATTATTTTGGTGATAAGCTGTCCGGGGGTGATCGAGGCAATAACCTCCTGCCCCATCGCCTTAACCCTTACACGCTCAATGAACTCCTTCGCCACCTTGTAATTAACGTCGGCATCAAGAAGTATCCGGCGGATCTCCCTTACCGTGTCACTTACGTTAGTCTCGGTAAGTTTCCCCTGCCCGCGTATTTTCTTTAGGGCTAACTCCAGCTTTTCGCTGATATCCTCAAACATTCGTCGTGCTAACCTTTAAGAGCATTCGCTCCCGAAACAACTTCGAGAAGTTCTTTCGTGATGGCTGCCTGCCTGGCTTTGTTGTATGTAAGCTTCAGCGACGTGATCAACTCCGACGCGTTTGTTGTCGCGTTCTCCATCGCGGTCATTCTCGCTCCGAACTCGGCCGCGTTTGAATCGAGAAGAGCCTTCCAAAAGTTGGTCTCAAGATACTGCGGTAAAAGGGAGTTCAGAATATCCTTCTGTGAAGGCTCGAAAATGAACATGTCGCCTGACGTGCCTTCCTGAACCTCGAGAGGCACGGGGAGGAACTGCGAAACTATCACTTTCTGAGAGATAACCGACTTAAATTCGTTGTAAATAAATGTCACCTTGTCGTATTTACCATCCAGATACCCGGTGAGCATCGAAGGGAGTATCTTGCCGACAAATGAGAAATTCAACGAATTGAACAATCCGGTGAGTTCACCTTCCAATTTGTAATCACGTTTCCTGAAGTGGTCGTAACCCTTCTTTCCAACGCAATACATCAAGGGATTAATTCCCTTGGCTTTCAGACTGTTAACGTATGCCGTGGTCTCTTTGATAATATTGGTATTGAAAGCTCCGCAGAGCCCTCTGTCGGCGGTTATTACAACCACCAGCTCGGTCTTTACTTCCCTCGTTTTAACGAAGGGATTTGTAGCCTTGTCATCCTCTGTGAAGAGATTGCTGACAAGGCTTCCCAATTTATTAGTGTAAGGTCTCGCGCTGATGATAGCATCTGTGGCACGGCGTAATTTCGCCGCGGCAACCATTTTCATCGCCTTCGTGATCTGCTGGGTGCTCTTGACACCTTTGATCCTGCTTCTCAGGTCTCTAAGTGTTGCCATGACTCTTCAGCTCTACTTCTTGAATGAAGCGGAAAATTCAACAACTGATTTCTTGATCAGCTCTTCAGTAGCAGGCTTTATCTCTTTGGCTTCCCTGATGCTCTTAAGGATATCAGGATACTGCCTTTCGATAAACTCGATGTACTCACGCTCGAATTCCTTCACTCTTGATATCTCAACTTCATCAAGGTAGCCTCTTGTACCAACGTATACCGACACAACCTGTCTCTCAACCGGGATCGGATGATAGATACCCTGTTTCAAAAGTTCCACAAGACGAGATCCTCTCGCGAGGGTTCTCTGAGTTGATACATCAAGATCACTTCCGAACTTCGCGAAAGCTTCAAGTTCCCTGTACTGGGCAAGATCAAGTTTCAGACTTCCGGCAACCTTTTTCATCGCTTTGATCTGAGCGTTACCACCCACACGGGAAACGGAGATTCCCACGTTGATGGCAGGACGCACACCCGCGTTGAAGAGGTTGGGCTCGAGATAGATCTGACCATCGGTGATTGAGATAACGTTTGTAGGAATGTACGCCGAAACGTCACCCTGCTGAGTCTCGATGATCGGAAGTGCGGTCAATGAACCGCCACCAAGTTCATCACTCAGCTTTGAAGCTCTCTCAAGAAGTCTTGAGTGGAGATAGAACACGTCACCCGGGTATGCTTCACGTCCCGGAGGCCTTCTCAAAAGAAGTGAAAGCTCTCTGTATGCGGCTGCCTGTTTTGAAAGATCATCGTAAATTACGAGGGCATGCCTGCCTGAATCCCTGAAAAACTCACCAAGGCACGCGCCCGAATAAGGAGCAATGAACTGCATGGGAGCAGGGTCTGACGCGGAAGCTGAAATAACCGTGGTGTATGCCATCGCGCCTGTTTCCTGAAGTTTCGCTACAACCTGTGCAACGGTCGAACGTTTTTGGCCGACGGAAACATAGATACAGTAAACAGGATTAATGCCGAGGGCTTTTGCCTCTTCGGTGTGTGTAAATTTCTGATTGATGATCGTATCAATAGCAATGGCAGTTTTACCGGTCTGGCGGTCACCGATGATCAACTCTCTCTGACCACGTCCGATCGGGATCATGGCGTCAATAGCTGTAATACCGGTCTGAAGCGGCTCTTTAACGGGCTGACGCTGCATAACGCCAAGAGCTTTTTTCTCGATCTCCTGGGTTTTAGTGGTGTTTATGCTCCCTTTCCCATCAATCGGAATACCAAGCGGGGTAATAACCCTGCCGAGCATTTCTTCACCAACGGGCATTGAAGCAACGAGACCGCTTCTTCTTACCTCATCACCCTCTTTTACAAGGGATGAATCGCCAAAAAGAGCGCAACCAACAGAGTCTTCTTCAAGGTTAAGAACCATACCAACAACATCATTTGGGAACCTAACCAGCTCGCTTGCCATTACCTTCGAAAGACCGTAGACTCTCGCTATACCATCACCAACGGAAAGTACGGTACCTGTTTCATAGATATCCGCTTCCGATTTCTGTCCGGACAATTGCTCTCTGAGTAGATTTGTTATCTCATCCGGTCTGATTTTAATCATATATCAAGTCCCATAGTTAAATTTTGTTTAGCGAAACGCCGGCGCTGCTGAAAGTTCTACGCAGTTTGTCCAGCTGATTCTTCACAGATGCGTCAACTACAACTTCATCCGTCCTGGCTACGAAGCCACCAAGCAGACCGGGGTTTGTCGTCAACTTCAACTTCAATTTGCATTTGAAGTAGTTTTCAAACTCCTTTTTAAGCTTCGCGACTTCCGCGTCATCAAGTTCGAAGGCCGAGGAAAGTTCAAGATTCTTGAACCCGGCTTCCCGGTCGGCTACGCTTATATACGCGGCAAAGATCTCCCGGGTAAAGGATAATCTTTCCCTTATCCCGAGGAACTCGATAAAGCGGACAAGTGAATCGTCAACATTGCCTTTCAAAATTTTCAGGAGTATGGCAAGTTTATCCGATTCACGGAAAACGGGCGATTGAATTACACGGCTAAGATTGTCATTCTCTTTGAAGACGTCCAATATACTTTCAACATCTTCATAGATGGCTTTGGCATTCCCGCCGGTACCCGACTCCGAATAGAGGGTAGAAGCATATTTGACGGCTACCTTGCTGAAAAACATCGTTAGTTATTCCTTATTTCATCAATAAATTTATTAACCAACAATTTGTTCTTCTCGGCATCAAGATTGGCTTTGATAACTTTTTCGGCAGCGGCTACAACGACGTCAGCGACGTCCCTGGTAACTTTTTCAACCATTTCACGCTCGCGATTTTCGAGCTCTGCGTCAAAGTCTTTTCTCTTTTTCTCAAATTCATCCTTCAGCTCTTCAGCCATTTTGGCTCGCTGTTCCTGAATGAACTTTTTGCTCTCTTCCATCTGCCTTCTGGCTGCTTCATCATTCTCTTTACGGGCTTTTTCATTTTCAGCCCTCAAGAGGTCAGCTTCTTCCTTCGCCTTCTTTGCCGCTTCAAGCGCGTCTTTAATACCCTTTTCCCTCGCGTCGAGAGCGTTCAGGATAGGCTTCCAAGCGTATTTGGCAAGTATGAGCAACAGTGCGATGAACGTGAGTACGGTCCAAAATGCCAGACCGCCATTGACATCGAGCAGGCTTACCTTGCCTTCCTCACCGGAAGACGCAAGCATGACAAATGTGCTAAAGATCATTGTTTTACCTTTGCTTTAATGCCTTATTTTCCGGCAAGGATGAAGCAGATAACGAGCGCGAAGAGTGAGATACCTTCGATAAGCGCCGCGGCAATGATCATAGTGGTTCTGATACCACCACCAGCCTCAGGCTGACGACCGGTTGCTTCCATAGCTGCTGCAGCAAGCTTGCCAATACCAAAACCACCACCGATGATTGTTAAGGCTGCTCCGATACCGGCTGCTAAATGTGCTAACTCCATTTTGATTCCTCCGTAATAGAATTGTTTTTCGTTTTTTAATGATCCTGATGTACTGCCATGCCAATGAATACGGCAGACAGCATTGTAAAAATGTAAGCCTGAAGTCCCGCTACCAGGATCTCAAGCATGTAGATGAACAATGCCATTCCAACAGAAACGGGTGCCACCACCAGAGTCTTCATGGCAAATATCAACCCTATAAGGGCATAAATAACAATATGACCGGCGGTCATGTTCGCGAAAAGACGGATGGCGAGCGCGAATGGCTTCGTAAACAATCCGAGCAGCTCAACCACTATCATGATGGGCAAAAGAAACACTGGGATCCCGTGCGGGATCAATCCCTTGAAATAACCAAACACACCGTTCTTCTTCATGCCTCCCCACTGGATCACAATAAAGGAAAGCGTGGCAAGTGTTGCGGTAACTGAAATGTTGCTGGTGGCTGTGGCAGAGAATGGTATCAAACCGAGAAAATTCGCGAACAATATAAAAAAGAAAGCGGTGAGCAGATACGGTACAAACTTCTCATATCCCCCTCCAATGCTTGGTTTCGCAATCTCATCCCTTACAAACAGTATCAATATCTCTATTGCACTCGTCAAACGGTTAGGGATGCTCGTCTTCCTGTATCTGTTCGCGGTACGGACAAGAAGAACCACTAAAATGATTGCAGCAAGCCACATAAAAATCACATGCCTGGTGATCGCGATATGGAAATCACCAATCCAAAAATCGGGCAATGGTATCTTGCCGAACGGCGTGAAGTCGAGGTAGTTTCCATCCATGATATGATGGAGGATCCAGTCACTACTCTGGCTCGCGCCCTCACTGTGAGCTTTATTAAGAGTGTCAGCTAATGCTTTTGAGGTATCAGTGTACATTATTTGAAAGCGTCTTCTTCTCTGATTTCACTAAATAGATCAGTTGCAGGGTCAGGTACAAAAAATAAAAAATAAAGACTGTAAGTATATAATATTTTTCGCTAAAATTCAAGACATAAAGGGAAAATATTATGAACAGTGCCAGGAACATCATCATTAAAGTCATCGCCCCAAGCACTATCAGCATAAAACTCTTGTCTTCCTTGTTCGAAGCGTATTTTATTGCTGCCACACCTGCGGCAAAATTCAGCACCCCCGGTATCTGACCCCAGAAAAACTCCCTTACCGGGAAGATCTCAGCAGGAAAGAAGATCAATCCTGCCAATCCTGTCACTAAAAAAATGGCTATCATCACCACTGATACTGTCAGTATCTTACTTTTTGGGTCCATCTTTCTTCACATTCTTTTTTTCAAGATCAAGCACTGTTTTAATGAAGCTGTAAATTCCGATGGCGATACCGGCGAATGAACATATCCACAGCCAGTAACCCGTGCCGTATTTTCCATCAAGCCACTGCCCGAGGAACACCATGCCAACGATTGTAACTGCGAGTTGCACGCCGAGCCCCATGTACGGGGCCACCGCCTTCAGACTTTCGGCTATATTATCTTCTTTCTTGGTCACCGGGTTCTTCCGTTTTGGTTTCACCGGAAGTTTCTTCCGCGCCACTAACACCCGGTTCTTCCGTGCTGCCATCAACGGCGGGTTTTTCCACACCCTCCTTTGAAACAGGTACCGTGCCGTCTTCAACTTTCCCTTTGTACACTCCTCCCTCTTCGATCACAAGTGTCTTGCTTTTTATGTCACCGTGCAGTTCGCCAGTGGAGGTTATCTCGACTTTCTCAGTGGCATAGGCATTTCCGGTCACCTTCCCCGCGATCGAAATGCTGCCGGCAACGAGGTTCCCGGTGATCGTGGCAGTCTTCCCGACCAAAAGCAGTCCGTCAACCCTGATATCCCCTTTTAGCCGGCCGTCATATCGCATGTCGCACTCACCCTCCACTTCACCTCTGATTATTACATCAGAAGAGATAACCGTGATCGGGCGATACATTTTCTTTTCAAATTTAAATTTCATTTTGTCTGTTTGTTTTTCCCGTTTTTCTTCAAGACCGGAGGCACTTTCACCGAGTCAGCTCGCTTCCCTGTGGTGGTATCCGTCAATGTCAAAAGGAACTTCATTCTTTCGTTCTCGAGTCTGATCTTATTGAGTTCAGAGGCGAGAACCGTTACTCTTTTGTTCAGATTCTGAATTGTCGCCAGATCCTGATCTGAGAGCTCTGCCTTCACATCCACCAGCAAATTGAACGGCGTGAATCTAAAAACAAAGAATGAGATCAAAAGAGTGACCATCAGTATCACTCCAAAGTAGATCACTCCTTTCCTGAAACCTATCACGGTAACTGGTACATCTGAGTGATTATCCGCGGGAAGCAGCAGAAGCCTGAATTTAAGCTTTTCAAGCTTTTTCCTGAGCTTATCCATCACGCCTGCTGTATTTGTTCAGAATCTCATCGAATGAGATCATCCCTTCCCGTAATAATTTTGGCTCATCTCCTGAAAGGTCGATCACAGTGGATGCTATGTTCAAGGGAGGTCTGGAAGTGTAGAATATGGCATCAATTTCACCGCTGAACTCTTGTGAGATCAAACTGTAATCATTCAATGCCGGTTCATCACTTCTGTTCACACTGGTTGAAACGAGCGGCATTTTAAGCTCTGTTAGAAGTTTCCTGCAAAAACTGTGGTTCGGCACCCTGAATGCAGTGGTCTCCTCGCCCATTATATCCCTGTAATAAGAATTCAACCGTAACACGATAGAAACAGGGTTGGGCCAAAGCGAAAGAAGCAGATCAGCGTGAGATTCATCTTTCAACTCCACATATTTAAGCACCATTTCCAGATCTGCAGCCAGAAGAATAAACTTCTTCCCGATGCTTCTCCTTTTCATTGCAGTGATCTTCGCGAGAGCCTCCTGGTTGAATGGGTTGGCACCGAATCCGTAAATTGTATCGGTAGGGTAAGCGAAAACACCCCCTTCATAATACAATCTGGTGGCAGTGTTTATCGCGTCACCAAGTTTTTCGTCAAGATTTATTTTTAAGGTCTTACTCATTTTCCGTCAAGATTTCGTTTATTTTGTTTAAAACCTCGTGAGGGTATAATCCGGTTCCACACTCAAATCCGGAATTGGGACATTTTTGGTGCCCGTGAACCCCGCAAGGTTTGCATTTTACATCTTTTGAGAGATGGTAACTGCGAGCAGAGTATCCATAAAAGCCAAATTCAGGGACTGTCGAGCAATAAATTGTAAGAACCGGCGCTCCGGCTGCCATAGCGAAATGTGTCGGGGCACTGTCATTGGTCACCACCAGCGAAACATGTCTAAGCATCTCTATCGACTCAATAATACTTAATTCGCCGCAAGTATTGAGATTTTTTTCGCCTGAAAGCCTGATGATCTCTGCCCCCATCTCCTTCTCGGCAGCACTTCCCCCGATAATAACGGTATGCCCCTGCGACGAAAGAGCCGCTGCCAATTCCGCGTAATATTTCAGCGGGTACCTTTTAGTTTCCCAGACACTTCCGGGAAATATTGCAATAATTTTTCGTTCCCGGTCAATTCCACTCAGAAACGATTCAACCCTTGTTTTTTGATCCCCCGATGCATTAACCTCCGGCATGATCTTCCAGCTGTCATTGCTGTAATTACCAAGCATGTTAAGGTTTCGTTTTACTTCGTGATCCTTGTGATTGTATTTTATCCGTCTGTCATACAGAAATGAAAATGCAGCCGTATCAAAACCGGTTGACTCTTTCGCTGAGATAAGACTGACCAAAACTGTAGTTCTGAATGACCTGTGAAGTGAATAAACTCTGCCATACCCACGCTGCTTCAATTCAGAAGCAAACTTTGTAAGCCCTCCCGTTCCTTTGTGTTCCCCCCGCTTGTGAAAGATGTGTACTTCAGCAACCGCGGGAGAATTCTGAAAAATCTCTGAGGAAACAGGCGAACAAACCACTTCAACATCATGATCAGGATATAACCGTTTCACTTCCTGAATAAAAGGAAGCGAAAGCACCGAATCCCCCGGGAATGCCGTCTGGATGACGAGTATTCTCCCGTTGCCGCTCAATATTTCCACCTGTTGTGCATCCAAAACCATTGATCGGGGTAGCGCCTGATGTACTCCTCAAGCAATGCCGTGTGCCTTCGGGTTACTTCCTCGATTTTCTTCTCCATGGTGTCAGGAAGTCCGTCGAAAGATATTTCCCTCGCGTGAAGGGTGTAACTGTTATCTTCATTTCTGACCATAAAGCACATCAGAATTGGCGATCCTGCTCTCAGGGCAAGAAGCGCGGCACCTTCGTTAACGGCGGAACTTCTTCCGAAAAACGGGACATGGAGCCCGTCTTGTGGCCCTCGCTGGTCTCCGACAACGCCAATCAGACCACCCTTCTTCAGAGCCTTGAAAAGAGCCATCGCGGCATGACCGGTTCTGACAACCTCATTCCCCCACATCGTTCTTGCTTTTTCCATCCACGCGGAAACGTAGCCATTTCTCTGCTCTTGTGCCAGACTTATCACAGGGATATTCATCCTTCGTGCGTAAGTGATCGCGCCAAGTTCCCAGTTGCCGAAGTGAGCAGTCAGGAACACCCCTCCCTTGCCCCGGGCGTGGATCGATCTGCCTAGTTCCGCCACTTCATCACTGATATACGATTCCACTTCATGATATTTGAGTGAAGGGAATGCCATAATTTCAATGAATGTTTTGGCGGCACTGATGTAGCACTTTCTGCATAGTGATTTTCTCTCTGCTTCACTTAATTCAGGGAACGCTATCGCGAGGTTTTTCATGACCACGCTCCGGCGGAGCTTTAACAGATCATGAAAAATAAATGTGAGGAAGGGCGCAAACAGGTGCGCCCTTTTAAAGCCGGCAAGACAGAATATCTTGCTGAAAAGTGAGAATAACGCGTATTCTAAAAAGTTCTGCAAATCTACATGTTCATATTTTTTTGAACAGGCAATATAACCAATTTAAAGGGACTTTATTCTGGACTGCCAATTGTCGTCACGCAATTCGCCACGCTTTGTTGAATGTAACAGTTTGTAATCACCAAATCCTGAAATGTCGCCGAATACAAACTCAACACCACCTTCTATGTCATCATAGTTCCATACTTCATAGGGTTTGGTATCAAGCTGTGAAGGGAATCTGTTGATCTCACTTGGGCGGCCGTAGACTATATGCACCCTGCCACGGTCGGTCTGCCAGCCTTTACGCTGGAAAGATGAATAAGCCTGATTGGCGTATTCTATCCTTTTGTAATACTCACGTTTGAACTCGTTCACCGCTGTTGAAGGATCCGCATCCCTGTTCCGCCAGAAATTGAAAAGGAAGCTCCTGCGACCCTCAAGGTCTTTCAGGTTATCCCACTGTTTCTCTTCAACCTTCGAGGCGATATACTTCGCCTGTGAGTAGGCTTCCTCTATCTCCTCTTCACTCATCATTGCAAATTCAGATGAGAGGAATTCATTGTCTGAATACTTGGTTGCCACAGTATCCACAACATTGGCATTGAAAATGTATATCTTCTTCGTCGACATTGCGATCTCATTTGAGAGCGAGTCATACAAAGCGAGTGTAAGATTGTAAGCACCTGTCGGCAACTTTGAAATGTTTACAGTGTTGGCTTCAACTATGGACGCGTTTTTCCGGGGTATATATCTTCTTTTTCTGCTGACTTCCTCATTTTTGTCGTTTGAAAGCACCCTTTCGAGGATCAGCAACTCGGGATCGGTATCCTGGTTGAGATTGTACAATTCAACATAGTAAAACACCACCGGAAGATTTTCACCGAAAACGGTTGAAACATTCGGTACCACTTCAAAAGTGTTCTTAAAGAAAGTGGACGAATCGTTGTCAGATTTCTCGACCTTTGTGGCAACCTCTATATCGCTGATGCCAAATTTGTTCTTTTCGGGAGCTGCAATTTTAATCGCGAATTTTGCCGTGTCAACCCGGTCAGTCATCTCAAGATCTTTAACCGCGAACGCAAACTTGTACTCTCCGAACTTAAGTCTGAATCTCAGAACACCCGTAAGATTGTTCTTAACCGAATCGATAACTGGTGACGCAAAATTATATTCCCTCTTAAAATATTGCTGGGAAGTGGCGATCTCCTCTATGGCAATTCCGATCGCCCCGCGTATAAAAGAGCGGGCATCTGATTGAACTGTATGAAAAGCGTTTTGATAAAAACTGTAATAGACTTCAACAATGCCTGATGTGTCATCTCCGGCAAACCTGGCATAGTCGAGATCAAAGAGCGGTTTTTTCTGTGCGAAGAGCACGATATTTAAAAACAGAACCAGGACAAATAGTCTTTTCACCGGTATCTTTCTCCATTATTTTCAAACAAAAAAAAGGCGCCCGCGTTAAACGGACGCCTTGGATAAAAGTGAAATTATCACTTGAACGACAGTTTAACCGTCATGATGTGGTTAGGATTTGGAAATTCCTTAACCTGACGGAACGCATAGTCAACAACAACACCGATTTCATCGGTAAGTTTGTAGTTAACGCCGGCACCAAGGTTAACACCAAAGATGTTGTCCTGGTTGTTTGCTGACTGAAGTACATAACCACCTCTTACGAAGAAGAGATTGTTGAATGAGTACTCGGCACCAAACTTAAACTGATCTTCGAACGCGTTGTTGTTCACGAATGTACCACCGAGCTCAAGTTTGTTCTGTTTGTCAAAGTCAAACTTGTAAGCAAGGCTTAGTTCAAAGAAGCTGGGTATCTGGTAAGGCTCTGTTACAGCCGTATAGTTACCAAGTGTTGAACCGGGGGTTGATCCCGGAACAGTTGTTTTGAACTGAAGATCCTGACCTGAATACTGCATATTGGTACCAATGTTTTTAACGGCGGCACCGATGAACAAATTCTGGTTGAATCTGTACTGAACACCGAAATCGAGAGCGAATCCGGTCGCGTTTGAGTTCATGATCGTTTCGGATATCACTTTGGCGTTAAAACCAATTGACACCCTGTCAGTGATAACTTTTGAGTAGGTCAATCCCGCAACGAGGAAACCAGGTGAATAGGTTGTGCCATCTCCATCCGGGTTTGTTACTGTGGTTACAGGGATATCACCAAAGTTAAGCGATTTGAATGAAAGCGCGATAGATCCGAAATCACCGAGGCTTGTTCCTGCTGCGAAGTAGGATACATTCACGTCAGCTATATAAGACATGTAGCTGAACATCGCTTCGGTCTTTCTGTCAACATCCAAACCGGCCGGGTTATAGAAGATTGCTTCCATTCCGGTAACATTGGATACAAACGCGCCTCCGGTAGCTATGCCGCGAGCGCCCACAGGGATAAGCAACTGGTCTGCACCGGTTGTACCCTTACGGGAGACGTCACCCGCATAAGCTGGCAGTACGAAGGCGAGTATTAGCAGCAATGATAAGTATCTTTTCATATTTAGTTAACTCCTAATTTCTGATTCCAAGTATGGCGGCGGTTTATGGCCGCCGCCTACTTCGTGTTAGAACCTTTGTATCTGCTTTTGCGGCATAATTATTGCGAATTTAAGTACTTTATCTCCGTACTCAGGCGATTTTACTATTGCCAGATACATACCCGAGGCCACTCTGAGTCCGTCTTGATTCTCCAGATCCCACTTTAAGAAAGGTGAAGTTGGAGAAGATTTGTCAGTTGTGGACAACGTCCGTATCAACATACCCGAAAGTGAGTATATCTTTACTGTAACATCTGTCGGAAGATTCGTAAATGTTACATACGGATTATCCGGGGTGTTACCGGAGTAGCTTCCCTGAGGATTGTACGCGAACAATGGATTCGGGTATACATTCACTTTATCAAAAAGGGCTTTCTTCTGATCTGCTGTCAGATCGCCACCCTTAAGTGTCGCAAATGTGAATATGTCGTTCACGTATGGATATGACGCAAGAGGAATCTTAAGAGTGTCTCCGGCTGCATAAAATACGCTAGGATTCGATTTCTCCAGACCTACAACATACATACCGGCCAACCAAGGTGAACGGAATACCGACTTGAAGGCGGTGCCATAGACGTTGGTATCAGCACCGGCAGGTACTGTCTGTGGTGTGATCAGGTCGGCCCATACAGGTGTTCCTGTACCGAAATCACCACCGGTAAGGTCTTTCTGACTTCCGGTTGGATCGTATGGTTTGTCGAAGATCACGATGAATTCACCTGAATATCTGAGTGAATCACCCGGATCCCAGTTACCATCAGGGTTACCTTTAAGGAAGGTATTCTGAACGTCACCGGGGATCTTTGTGGAAACTTCGATGAAACCTACAGCCAACTGTCTCTGTGTTCCGTACTTCGCGTCAACTTCCCACGCGGTAAAAGGTACATCGACGAAACCTTCGCCAAATTTACCCATGTTACCACCTCTGGAAGCAACTGTATCCGCTGCAGTAACACCGGCCGCGTAAATAAAGCTGGCGTTTCTTCGTGCCTGGGATGTACCAACGAAACCTTGCAGGTATCTGTAAGCCTTGCCTGAGTTGGGCGCGAACCTGAGTTCAACCCGTCTCATCTTGTCAGCTGACATATATGTCGAAAAGTTTCTGTCGCCATTCTTCGGCAATGAGATTTTTGCAGCAGTAGGTATGTCACCACCGGTGTAGAATACACCAGTGAGGGCACCAACGGCCGAGAAATTCCTGTACCATTTGGTACCTGAATAAGTCGGAGTACCGAGCTCGGCACTAGATGGCGAAACCTTCAGAAGGAATCCATCTGTAACCTTGCCGGCCACAACAGACAATGTTGTGTCAAATGCTTTCATTGAGTCAGCAAGAACAGTGTTTGTAGTCTTGTTTGTAAGTCTGTAGAACACTGAGTATGGTGATGTCACAGCCGTGTTCTTGAAGAACTCGACATTGTAAGTATCACCGGTAAGTTTCTTGTTGTCAACAACTACATACTGAACTTTACCGCTCGAAGGGCCTTGCGCGATCTGCGCTGTTGAACCCTCGGATGCAGGAACGTACATGTTCTCACCGTAAACCACAGGGAAAATTGGAGTTTCATATTCTTCAATCGCGCCTGAACGGGCAATATAATCACCACCGGGACCATAAACCTGTTGTTTGTTCAGATCGTACGGGCCTTTAAGGAAGATTGCCTTATGGTTCACAGCATAAGGAGTAACCGTGAAGTAGTAAGTCTGTCCTTTAACAAGCGGATCGCCGTTAAATGGATTGGCTGTTACTTTAATACGGAGACGGCCTGTTGAAGGAGTCGCGTACAGTACAGAATCGATCTTGAATTCGGGAAGCACTTCCGCGAATTTCAATTCCTGATTACCGTTTGCAAAAAGCGTATAGATACCTTTGATGGAATCGTTAAGCTGATAATTCGCGATAACCTTCGAGTTTTCAACGCCACTGATCACAGCCTCTTTGGAGTTTGTTCTGTAAGCAGTAACATAGAAGCCTTTAATTCTTCTATCGATGTTAAGCACTGTATCAACCGCGTTGTATCTCAACTGGTCGTAAGTGTCGAAATTGATGTCGATATATCCAAGACCATCACTCGATGTACCGGTAACCAAGGTTGGCTTAACCGGTGGTGGAGGTGGTGGTGAAGGGAAGTTCGAGTCAAAAAGAAGCTGAGCGATCTCTGAATACTGTTTTGCAACAGTAACTGACTGCTTGGCATCATTTCCTCTACCAACAACATAAGCCACTACGATATCAACAGGAACTCCTTTTTCAAGTTTGAAAGGACCTGTGTTTGACATCTGGCGCTGATCGGTTGCAGTGTTGTTGATCCATCCAATATTGGTAACAGGGTTACCTGAGTATGAGAATTTAGGATCAACAGTGGCGCAATCAACACCTCCACGAACTTCACCGAAGGTCCAAGTACAAGGATTGAGAACATCACCTACACGGTTTCTACCGAGCATGTAATTTCTTGCTTCCTGACGTGTGTTCGGATCACCGTGGGTCGGGTGACTCTGCATGTAGTGAACGAATGATGAGAGACCAAGGTTCTTAGCGCCGGGGAACTGCTCAACACCTCTGACCTGTCCACCAACATAGTGAGCAGTATCAACAGGTGTGTCAATTCCATCATCCCATTTACCGTTACCGTTTATGTCGATGTAGGTCTCACCGGCAATGTATGCTTTAGGACCCTGGAAGAAGTCGATAAGGAATGTTGGCGGGTTGGCACCATATTCAGTATCGTCACCATCATTGTAAACATAACCGGCGTTAAGGTTGGTATCGCAACCAACGAGATCATCGTAAGCATCACCAAGATCAGGATCCGCCCAAACACCAAAGTATACTGAATCCATCACATCGGCAACAGAGCCGGTGTTAAGAATTGAGTACCTTAAGAACATCATGTTACCCACGAAGCTCTTTGTGTTGAAAGCGAAAACTGTCTGACGGATCTCAATACCCTGAGGTGATACGTCGTTGAATCTTCTGAGGGCAGGATCGGTTCCGTCGCTGTAAACACACCATGAGGTCTCATCACCGATGAGGTCAGGTCTGTCTTCAGTTGGGTCCCATTTGCCGTTACCATTTTTGTCAACGGGATCATAAACTCCGTCGCCGTCCCCGTCATAGAAGTAGGCACCGAGTTTAACCGCGTCTCTCCACTCATCCCATGCCGGAGCGAAATCGCCTTCCGCGGCTCTCAGAACATAGATCTGGGCTTTGGAGTCATTTCTTCCACCGGCTACAGTTCCGGGAACGTAATCCTGGATACGTGAAGCTGATGCAACGGCATTGGTCCAGAGAACCCCGTTGGTCAATCCGCTAAGGAAGAAACCACCGGAGAAGAGGAACACTTTTCCACCGAACTTTCCACCGGAAGTGTTACCGCCGGTTTCGGGATCGTAAATGGATACATCACCCACAACACCCGATCTGTTCATCGGTATGTTAAGGTTATTTATGAACATTCTGTAGGAGTCACCGGCCTTCAAAGCAGGAGCATTATTGCTTCCCTTTCCTCCGCCTTTGCCTCCCTTGTCGTTGCCTCTGAATCCAAACGACACTAAACCGGCCGCGAGGATAAAGAGGAGGACAAATTCTTTAACGTAATATTTTCTATTCATATTCCAAGTTCCCAATATTATTTACCGGACTGACTTGTAAAGTTAACTTTGAAACCAAGCTTAATGAGTCTTGGAATACCAAAATTATCTGGATTTCTTTCAAACGCGCGATAATCTGATTTATAGATCTGCGGATTTGGTGTCGAAGCGGCAGTCCTCTGTCCTTCGAGTGTGTTTATCCATCCGGTTGTATAAGGATCTCCGGAAGACTGATATACCGTTACAGGGTTGTCTGAATCGAGAAGGTTCTCTATCCAGAGGTACGGGGTAAGAATGAAGTTGCTTACTCTGAAAGCTTTTTCAAGTTTCAGGTCAACTCTAAAGTTACCGGGACCGTAAGCAGAGTTTACATAACCTTTTGTGTTGCCGTAGTTTGTGGCACCGGCAAGAAGGTTCTGTGACTCAAGCGGGGTATAAGGTCTGCCACTGTTGAATCTGAGAAGCAGGTTTGCTGACAGATTCTCGAGGAATCCCAACTGTCCTTGTGGTACATAGAAATCTATGTTAAGAACGCCGGTATGTCTCTGATCGAAATCGAGAGGAGCGATAACCTTGGGTATTTCACCATTTGTATTTCTGAACGCCGCGGTGAACGAAGAACCTGTTGAAGATCCGGTACCTTCAGCGATCGAGTATGTATAGTTCAGTGAGAACGAGAAATAGCTGATTCTCATTACATCAAGCGATAAAGCGAGACCTTTTACAGTACCAAAGTCTGTATTGGTCGGGGTGATGTATCTGAGGAGCTCGCCACCTTCTGATCTTCTGAAGAATACAGTAGCCGAGTTAACGAGGCCTTCAGTGTTCTTGTAGAACGCGGTGATGTTGATCGAAGCGATGTCAGCAATAGCCTGACGGAAGCCGATCTCATACTGTGTTGTTATTTCGCTCTCAACGTGTCCGTTGTTTACACCGAGGTTGTTATCGGTAACAAGGGCATTAAGATCCTGAACAGTTGTATAGATCTGATCAAGTGATGGCTGCTGAATGAATTTACCATACTGAGCGTGGAATACAGTGCTCGCGGTTACAGGGAACCCGAGACCAATTCTTGGCGAAATATGAATTTCAGCTTCTTTTGTCACGAAATCAGGCGCATCAAACGCGTTCGGGTCACCAAAGATATAAGGATATTTTGGATCTTTGAGTATCTGAGCCTTTGTATCGAAGTAGTCGAGTCTTACACCAAGGTTAAGTACCATATCGGAGAGCTCGAACCTGTCCTGAATGTAGGCATAACCAAGCATCGGGAGTTTAGGTTCGTTCGCGTCACCTTTGCTGGTGAGCGTCTTTCCGGTGATGTCATAACCGATGGCTGTCGGCTGCATTCTTGCATATCTCTCGGCTTCCGGAAGTGACTTCAAGTTATCTGAAGCAAGACCGATAGGAGCGATGGAATAAAGACGGATGGTTGAGTAGTTAAACCCGCCACCGGCTTCAAGAAGATGGTTACCCATCTGCGCGGTGAAGTCAAAATCAGCAGTGATAGCAGAGTTGTTTGTCAGGAAGTACCCGTTGTTTACTCTACCGAACTCTGAGAAGATACCATACGCGTCGAAGTTAACACGGCCGCCATTGTAGGGGAGTGTAACGCCAATAGCAGCATTGGCAACGCTGTCACCGTATGCTTCGAGGTTGTCAAACCATACACCGTCGCCTTGCTCATTCTTATAGAGCTTGTAACCAACGTTCAGGTTCCAGAAAGCATTTTTGCTTACATTCTGTGACAAGCGTGCCGAGAACGAATAGTTCTCTCTCTTAACGAGAGGATTGTGTGCGGCGTTATTCTTGATGTAAGAATGTGTATAAGCATTGAACTCTCTCATGTTGATGTTGGCACCAACTCTGAATGTCCAGCTTTCAGAAAGTCTGTGTGTTGATCTTCCGGTGAATCTCCAAACGCTTGAGCTTGAATTCGGACGGGTGTCTGAATTCAGACCAACTGAAGGAACCTCCAGTGTGATCGCGCTTGGATCCTGATCGAGAAACCAGCCTCTCTCAGCGGAGAGGAAGAATGTATGGTCGCCATTACCGGGGATGTAAGGACCACCGAGGGTGGCTGTATAAAGGTTGTATCCATACTTGTCTGTGAATGATGATGTAAGAACGTCACCATAGAAAGTGTAGAATGGATTACCTGATTTGGTAGTAACGTTAACGATACCTGACTGGGCCTGGCCATATTTGGCTTCATAACCACCGATCTGGAACGATATCTGCTCGATGGCAGCGTTACTTACCTGGGAATAGTTGACACCTGAATAAAGGTCGTTCTGTGGAACACCATCCACGATGTAGAGAACTTCTCCGCCTCTACCACCGCGAACGTTAAGGGTCGCGTTACCGGAAGCTCCACCGGAGCCTTCTGTAACAACCACACCGGCGTTAAGACCGGCGATGTTCTCGACACCTTTAACAGGCAGTTTCTGAATTTCTTCAGCGTCATAGACTTTGGTGGTGTTTGTTGCTTTCTCTTCAAAGAATTTCTTGTCAACAATTACCACTTCATCAAGGGTAACACCCGAAGACAGCTCAACATTCAGCTCCTCTGTGATACCGGCAACAATTCTTATACCTTGGAAGGTCTTTGTTCCGTAACCTACATAGGATACTTCAACGCTGTATGTGCCCGGGTTAATGTTCAGTACAAAGTATGAACCATTAATGTCTGTGGCAGCACCAAGTTTGGTACCAACAATTTTAACGTTTGCTCCTATGATGGCTTCTCTTGACTTTGCGTCCACTACCTTTCCTGTAAGTTTTCCGACACCGGTTTGTGCCAAGCCGGTTACTGAAAGGAGCGACACAAAAAGGACGCCTAAAAAGAGCTCTCTCAAAATCTTCATCCCTGATCCTCCAAAGATGTTGGATGATGTGATCTGTAAAAAAATTTGCAGCTAAATATTTAGTTATAAACGGCGAACCCCACTTTTCAGCAGGGTTCACCTTAAATTTTATTACCTAAGTGAACTCTCGGTAATTACTTGAGAAGAACCATCTTCTTGGTTTCTACGAAGTTACCGGCGGTAAGTTTGTAAACATAGGTACCTGAAGAAAGTTTTGCAGCATCGAAGTTCACATCATATGAACCTGATTCCTTAACTTCATTAACCAATGTAGCAACTTCTCTACCAAGCATGTCGAATACCTTCAAGGTAACGTTTGCTCTTTCACCAACATTGAATTTGATCGATGTGGTGGGGTTGAATGGATTCGGGAAGTTCTGTGACAGGGCGAAACCTGTAGGAGAACTAACTTCATTTTCAACACCGGTGACTGTGAAGGTGTATGTTCCACCATAGATCACGCTTGGCTGGGCAGAATTCGGGTCAAAATCGTTAGGAAAGTAACCAGTATAGCCGGCAGGATAGTGGTAGAATACGAAGGCGGAGTACGAACCGTTTCCGTTGCTCTTAAGATAAGGGGCAGCGTGCATCGAGTTCTCATTCATTCCGGCAGTCTGTGTAAGGTTGACAGGGGTTGACCAGTCACCGTTCGGGGTTCTGTACGATGCATAGATGTCGCAAAGACTGTCTGTGATGCTGGCTGGCATGTTCCATACAGCAGCAAAAACATTTTTGTCTTTATCTGTTGCAAAATATGCAGCAGGGCCGGTCTGACCGAGACCAGGACCATCGAGTTTGGTGTATGAGCTATCGCCGATACCGTGGAATACCACTTTACCGTCCCAGCCACTTGCTGTCTCAAAAACTTCAACGAGAGCATTCTCGCCGCTGTTATTGTCGACAGTGGTGTCAGTTACACAGAAAAGTAGATGAACATAGCCGTCTTTGTCAACGTTCATGTCGCCAACGTAAGATACGAAAGCATCACCCTTGACATAGTCATAGAGTCTGTCATATCTCGCGAGAGCAGGGATGTTTCTGAAGTCAGCAACATTCCAGGTTGACCATGTGGCACCGTTGTCGGTTGATTTGGAGTATCCTGGTAACCAACCTGACTGGATTGGAACCTGGGTATCGAAAGTTCCGAGAACTGCATAATATACAGTACCGTTGTTAGCCGCGCCACCCATGGCAACGTTACCACCATCGCTAAATGTTGCGCTTCCCCATGACGGAGGAATCAATGTGTCAACAGCCTGGAAATCAGTGGTCTTCCAGAGTTTCAATGAAGCATCGCTCTGGTTGTCTGATGCCCAGAAAATACCGGCGGTATTATCGTTGGCAAAGCAAGGAACCTGTGATGAGAAAAGCAAGTTAGGATCAGTGTAGATAGCGGAAACTGTGAAACCCGCACCGGCAGATTCGTCAGCACCGGCACCCACGCCACCGAACGCACCGTTAACAAGCTCAGGCCATGAACCAACTACGAGTGAGTTGGTGATGTCGGAACTCTTGGTCGGGTTGCTGAATGTACCTGAAGGATATCTCGCGTTCCAAGCAGAGTTGGATGAATTGTACGGAGATTCGCCTCTGGCCCATGTGGCACCTGCATCAGTGGAATAATTGTAATAAATTTTTCCGGAAGCGCCATAGGTCGATTTTCCTCTGTGTGTCAGAAGGATAGTGTTGGTCCATGGGTCGAAAGCCAATGGATTCAAAGCACCGATCGCAGGACCCAAGGTGTTCTGCATGGTGTCAACCGGAACCCAGTTAAGAGCTGAGGGACCCCAGGTGGGGACGCCACCGGTAAGCTGAACTGGTGCTACTGATTCGGTAGCAGGCTCTATCTTAACCGGAGCTTTTTTCGCGAGCTCTCTCTTGTCTTGTGCCTGTAGAGACATTACCAAGGTAACGCTGGCAAGCAAAAAGAGTGTTCTTTTAAGCATAGGATACTCCTATTTAATGATTGGTTTTGGATTGTTATTTAGAAAAGTAAACAAAAAACTTAGAATTTGTTTTTTATATTAATCAGTTTTCACCACATTTCCAAGAAGTTTATTCCAGCAACGCCTTTTGAGGTTTCTGTTTTTCACTCCCGGGACAACACAGTTCTTTCAAATAACAAGATAATCCTTCCCCATCCCGTAAAAAAACGGAATTGAAGAGAGGGAAAATATTTATTTAATTTTTTTTAACCAACAATAATTTTTTATTTTTTACCGTTCAAACGGCAAAAACGCCAATAACCTTGATTTTTGGGCTTCCTAATTAGTTAAAACTGCAAATTTTTGAAAGGTAATTAAATGTACGGGGTGATTTTCTGTACTATCACATTTTTCTGTACAGCACCGATTATGGTATCAACCACCTGTCCGTTCTTGAATACAAGAAGGGTCGGGATGCTTCTGACCCCGTATTTAACGGCTGTGTCAGGATTTTCATCCACATCAAGTTTCCCGATCTTTACCTTTCCGTCATATTCGGAGGCAAGTTGCTCCACTATCGGGGCAATGGCACGGCAGGGCCCGCACCATACCGCCCAAAAGTCGATAAGCACAGGTGTACTCGATTTTAATACTTCGTTCTCAAAATTCTGATCTGTAATTGTAACTGGTTTCATTTGTACCTGTTCCTTTTTAAATATTTTCTGAGTTCTGGCCAACGTAACTGACAATATCTTCTCCACCATCCACATTTATCACACCACCACTTACCCAACGGGCTTCATCACGGCATAAAAGTGAAATGGTCGCGGCAACATCTTCCGGCGTTGTAAGTCTTTGACCGGGATTCTTTCTTCTTGCCACTTCAAGCATGGGTATGCTACCGGGTATCTTCCTCAACGCGGGGGTGTCTGTAACACCTGCCATTATCGAATTGGCAGTGATCCCCAACGGACCGAGTTCAACAGATAATTGTCTGATGTGTGACTCAAGAGCCGCCTTTGCTGCCGATACGGCACCATACGACGGGATGATAGAGTGGCCACCTGAGCTCGTCATGCCGAAAATTCTTCCTCCATTCGCGAGGAGTCCGGCTCTGTGGAGATCCTGTACCCAGTAAACAAGCGAATGCGCCATTACATCCAGGGTCATCTCCATTTGTGCTTTGGTGATATATTTACCATCGCCACCAGGAATGAATGGAAGAAGCGCGCCAAACGCCAGTGAGTGCATTACCACTTTTATCTTCGGTTGGGTTCCTTCGGCGAGAAGGGCTTCGATGATCTCCTGCCTCTTCTTTTCATCCGCCGCGTTAACGTTAAAGAAACGGGCTTCCACACCAAAGCTTTTTATCTTGTCAATTATCCCGTTCACCAATGGCATGTTGACAGCGCGGTCAAGATGCACACCGATAATGTTGTATCCGTCTTCTGCAAGCTTAACTGCTGTTGCCCCACCAAATCCTGATGAAGCGCCCAATATCAGCGCGTAGTACTTGTCAGTGGATCCATTACTCATAGATGCTACCTTTGTTCATATTTTATTGAAAGTTGAAGTGCAATAATACAAAAATTGTAAAAAAAACGTTGCATATTAATTCCGGCTACCTGTCGACCATCAGATTCTCCTCACCAACCACCCCGGCGAGGCGATCAACAACCGGCTTCGTCACTCTGATCCTGCGGGTTTGCGATCTGAACATCCTCGGTACAACCTTGTTGCCATCCCGCTGAAGATACTCGAAGTACAACTCCACGCCTCCGGGGCTTGCGGATAGAAGGGCTTCAATCCCGTCGAGACTCTCCACGGGCACCTTCAACGGATCAATTGTTACCTTCATTCTCTTGGTGAATTTTTCGAGACACATTTCGATCGGAAGCACTGAATCCACCAAAACCTTCACAGAGTCGCCGTTAAGTTCCGCCTTGCCGGAGAAGTAAAGAACAGCCCCGTTTCTTAGCAGCCCTATGTGCTTTTCATACGATTTCGCCCACATTGTGCACTCGAACATACCGCCAAGGCCGTTCACTGTAAATGTGGCAAATTGAGATCCACGGTTACCTGTTTTTAACTCAAATTCGTTGATAACACCACAGATACCTACAGGTTTATCATTGATAGTCTCAAAATTATCCACGTTTGAAGTGAATGAGAATGCCCTGTCCTCAAGATCATAGGCAGCCATCGGATGATTCGAAATGTAGAATCCGGTCACCTCAAGTTCTTTTGCAAATCTGTCATCCATGCTCCAATCGTCTGTCACCGGGAGACCGGGCTCAATGATCGTATCCTGAAGAACTTCCTCACCGAACAGACTTTCCGTGCTGTCCTGATTGATCGACTGAACATTTTGTCCGAAGGTGATCACATCAGGTATCGCCTCAAATATCGCTTTCCTGTTTGTGTTAATCGAGTCGAACGCGCCAGCCATCACCAAGCCTTCCATCGCCCGCTTGTTAACGAGTCTTAGATCGACGAGTGAGGCGAATTCGAACACACTTTTAAAATCACGACCTAATTTTTTCCTCGCTTCAATGATACTGTCAACAGCCGTCTCTCCAACGTTCTTGATGGCGGAAAGACCAAAACGGATCATTTTATTCTCGACAGTGAAGAATTTTCCCGGCCTGTTCACATCGGGTGGAAGCACCTTGATCCCGAGTTTCCGGCAGTCTTCAAGAAAAAGCGTGACCTTTTCCTGCTTCCCAAACTCGTGCGTCATGTTCGCCGCCAGAAATTCTTCTGTGAAGTGCGCCTTCAGGTACGCGGTTTGGTAGGCAAGATATGAATACGCAACGGCATGACTTTTATTGAAACCGTAGTTAGCGAACTTGTCGATAAGGTCAAACACCTCACCGGCTATCTTTTCATCTATACCGTTCGACTTTGCCGCGTCAACGAATATCTTGCGTTGCTTCGCCATCGCCTCCACATCCTTCTTGCCCATGGCACGGCGGAGAATATCCGCGTCGGCAAGTGACATGCCGGCCAATTGGTTCGCGATCCTGATTACCTGCTCCTGATAAACAATGATACCGTAGGTTTCACTGAGGATCGGCTCAAGCTTCGGATGCAGGTAGGTGATCTGTTGCCTGCCATACTTTCTGTCGATAAAGTCATCGATATTATCCATCGGCCCCGGACGGTAAAGCGCGTTCATCGCGGCAAGATCTTTTATCGAGAGGGGTTTTAAGCGTTTTAGATGCTTCCTCATCGGAACGGATTCGAACTGGAAGATACCCGTGGTTTTACCATCGGCGAAGATGTCATAAGTTTTTTGATCGTCCAATGGTATCAAGTCGATATCTTCCACCCACTCCTCTTTGGGACGGGTTTGCTTGACCATTGCGAGGGTGTCTTCAATAATTGAAAGGGTCCGAAGCCCGAGGAAGTCCATTTTCAGAAGTCCTGCCGCTTCAAGCTCTTTCATGTTATACTGCGACACCACCTCCATCGTGGAGGCATCCACCACAGCGAGCGGAACATAGTTGCTCACATCACCCGGGGCAATAACCACACCCGCGGCGTGCTTTGAAGCGTTCCTGTTCATCCCTTCAAGAGTCTTCGCGTATTTAAAAAGCTCAACTAATTTCGGATCACCGGGATTCCGGAAGTCTTTCAGTTCCGGCACTTCGGCAAGAGCTTTCTCAATGCTGTAAACTTTTCCGAAGACGGAGGGAATATACTTCGTGATATGGTTGACGATCTGTAGCGAAACTCCCAGCACGCGTCCCACATCCTTTATGGCAGCTTTGGAAGCAAGAGTCGAGAAGGTGATGATCTGCGATACCGACTCCGAGCCGTACTTCCTTTTAACGTACTCGATCACTTCTCCACGTTTTTCATCAGCGAAGTCAACGTCGATATCAGGCATCGACTTTCTTGCCGGATTCAGGAACCGTTCAAACAGCAGATCATAGTCAAGCGGGTTAATCTTCGTTATCCCGAGAACGAACGCTATCAGCGATCCGGCCGCCGATCCCCTGCCGGGTCCCACCGCCACCCCCATTTCCTTGGCGGCATTTATAAAATCCTGAACGATAAGAAAATAACCGGAGAATCCCATCGATTTGATTGTCCGAAGCTCATATTCGAACCTTTCAGTCAGTTCATGACTCTTCTCCCCTGGGAATATCTCATCAAATTTTTTACGGCTCAGATACTCAAAATAGCCATCCAGCGTTTTGTAAGGCGAATCATCAGGAATCGGGAAATTCGGAAAGAAGTACTGCTTCTCGTCGAGGTTCACATCGCATTTATCCGTAATCTCCAGTGTGCTCTGGATCGATTCAGGCCACTTCTTAAAGAGATCGGTCATCTCCTCCTGCGACTTGAAGTAGATCTGATCCGTGCCGTATCTCAGGTTGAGATAATCGTTCTCTCCCCCTTTTTCGGAGAGTTTCAGAAGAATGTTGTGCGCTATCGCGTCTTCACGTTTGATGTAGTGGCAGTCGTTGGTTGCAACCAGCTTTATTCCGAGTTCTTTCGCTAAACGGGGCACCCCTTCCAGAATAAGAGGATCGTCGGGCATTTTGTGGTCTTGAATTTCAAGGTAGAAATCATCGCCGAATATCTCATGGTACTGCTTCGCCACTTCCTTCGCTGTGGCATAATCCCGCCGGCGGACATAGTACGAGACAACCCCGCCAAGACATGCAGAAGTACAAATGAGCCCTTCGGAATACTCCTTCAAAAGCTCCATATCTATTCTCGGCTTGTAATAGTATCCCTCCAAAAATCCGCGGGACGAAAGTTTTATCAGATTTTTAAAGCCCTGATTGTTTTTCGCCAGAAGAATGAGGTGGTGATACGCTTTTTTCCTCGCCCCGGTGACCGGCTCAAAATCAGGCGCCTTGTCGAACCTGCTTTTATTCTCGATCGTGATATATGCTTCCATCCCGAGAACGGGCTTTAGCCCGGCACCTTTAGCCGCCTTGTAAAATTCCGGAATACCATACATCACCCCGTGATCAGTAAGAGCCACGGCATGCATGTCGAAACCTGCCGCTGCCTTCACCAACCCCTTTACTGTGCAAGCGGCATCCTGCAAACTGTAATGCGTGTGGTTGTGTAAATGTACGAAATTACCCATTTCATCCCTTCCCTGTGGAGCCGAAACCACCGGCTCCCCTGTTTGTTTCGCTGAGCGAAAAGGTTTCAACTATTTCGGCGCGGTGGACACGACCGAGGATCAATTGCGCGATCCTGTCACCCGGGTTGATGATGAAATCTTCTTTGCCAAAATTGAAGAGGATCACTTTTATTTCGCCCCTGTAGTCCTCATCTATCGTCCCGGGAGCGTTCAAAATACCGATTCCGTTTTTGAAAGCCAAACCACTCCTTGCGCGTACCTGTATTTCATAACCATGAGGTATCTCAACTTGTAAATTCGTGGGAACGGCGGCAAATCCCCCTTTTTCGATCACAATACTCTCAGTTATTCCGGCGCGGATATCCATTCCCGCGGCGCCATCTGTTTGGTATTCAGGCAGTGGGATATTGTTCATATTTTCATCGATACGTCTGAATTTTACAACGGGTTTTTCACTCATAATATCATCTCCTTTTCAATTTACCCGATACCGTCTGTTTGATCACTGTGAACTCCCGGGGGCTCACCACGCCCGTAAGTACCATCACAACTGGGTAGGCGACAGCGAGAAGCAGTTTCCACAGAAGCGAGACTTCACGACCGTCAATAACGGTGTAATACAAGCCGAATACCGCCGCTATCAGGATCAAAACAGTAATTATTTTCCGGTACTCATAATTTATTTCAAAAAGCTTTCTTCCATAATAAAAGAACGCGAGCGCGATTATCATGTATGCACCGAGTGTGGCCAGCGCGGCGCCCATGATCCCCATGGAAGGGATTAATAGAAAATTAAGCGCGACATTTGCAACGGCACCAATTCCCAGAAGAATCGGAACGGGGATGCTCTTTTCTTTTATGTAGAACGACGCGTTAAAATTAACGTAAAAACCGTAAAACAGGTAGCCAAGCAGTATTACAGGGATTATCCCGCGTCCCGACCAGAAAGCTTCGCCGAGGAAGTGTATCCTCCCGACTCCAAACTCCGTGATGTTCTCGATAAAGAGCGTTAAATAAACAACAATAATGCTACCAACAATAGTGAAGTATGTAAACACCTTCGCGAAAAGGTCTTTGGCGGTTTCATCGTCGGCATGCTTTAAAAAGAAAGGCTGCCACGCGAACTGAAACATGCTGACAAAGAGCATCATAAATATCCCAAGTTTGTAATTCGCGTTGTAAATGCCAAGGGTGTTCAGGTCTGTCAGCCTCTCAACTATTGGCTTGTCAACCACCTGCATTACCATCGCGGCAAACCCGGCCGGGAGGAATGGCAACCCGAATTTCATAAGCCGTTTCAGCAGGGGGAACTCAAACTCGAATGAGAGATTCGCGTAAACATACGGTGATAGCGCTAAAAATGTGTAGATTGAAGCCACCAGGTTGGCAATGAACACAGCCTCAACCCCCATCTTGAACCAAAGTATCAGAACAAAGTTCAACCCGATGTTTATCAGTATGTTTATTACCCTGATCTTCGAGAAGGTTAATGCTTTGTTCTCAAGCCGGAGCGCGATAAACGGCAGCACTGATATTGCATCAAGCAACAGAATGTTAATGGAATACGAGATAAGATGCTGATATTTCGCTGCCACTTCCGGGTTAATGCTGATGGAAACCCCGAGATACGGCATTGCCAGATAGAGTAAAAACGAAAAAAGTGTACCTGTTGTAAGAATGGTTATGTACGATGTGGTGAAAACCTTTTTCGATCCCTTGTTCTCCGGTAAAGATCCCATCTTCAGAAATGCCGAGTCCATCCCGTAAATGAAAACGATATTGAAAACAGCCATGTAGGCATAGAGGTTTGCCACCACGCCCATATCGTTGGGGTTGAAGATATTGCTGTAGAAAGGCACCAAAACAAAATTAAGGAAACGGCCCACCACGGTGGATATCCCGTAGATCACCGTTTCCTTTGAAAGTTGCTTTAGCTTGTCGATCATTCCAGGGGTTTCAGTTTCAGATCGAGCGAGATATCAAGGGCTTTAACGGAATGCGTCAGTTCACCGACTGAAATGTAGTCGACCCCGGTCTCCGCCACTCCTCTCACGGTACTCAGGGTGATACCCCCAGATGCCTCAAGAAGGCATGTATTGTTGGTGATCGCCACGGCTTCCTTGATGGTTTCAACATCAAAATTGTCAAGCATTATTACATCCACGCCACTTTCCAATGCCTCTTTAAGCTCGTCAAGGTTTTTTACTTCCACCTCTATTTTGTAAGAGGTCTCATTCTGGAGCTGGTGTTCTTTCACTGCTTTCACCGCGGCGGTTATTGAACCCGCGGCTTCGATGTGGTTGTCTTTGATCAGGTACATGTCGTAAAGCCCCGAACGGTGATTAAGGCACCCTCCGGTCTTCACTGCCATTTTGTCCGTGATCCTGAGTCCGGGCGCTGTTTTACGGGTATCGAGTATCTTTGCTGAAGTACCTTCAACAGCTTCAGCGTATGCGGCTGCCAAAGTGGCGATGCCCGACATCCTTTGCAGAAAATTGAGCGCGGTTCTTTCGGCTGTGAGTATCGAGGCGGCACTTCCCTCCACTTCAATTATCACATCCCCCGCTTTAATCTCAGCACCATCCTCAAAAAATACATTGAACTCTACCGTGTCATCCACAAGTTCAAAAACCTGACGTGCCACCGATACCCCCGCGAGGATACCATTGGCTTTCGCTCGGAATATTCCCGTGGCGGCGCGGCCTTCTGTTAATATTGCTTCTGTTGTAATGTCGCCGCTCTTGATGTCTTCTTCGAGCGCCGACTCAATTATTCGATCTACCTGTTTCAGAAATTATTCCTTAAAATATTTATCAATCAGTTTATTGAAGATCTCCGGGGATCTTACCGGTCTTCCCGTTTCAACGCTTAAAAAAGCATGCTGGGTATAGCCGGTGGCGATGAGTCTCTCACCCACTCTGATGGTGTAGTCGATCCTCAACCTTGCCAGTGGTTTGGTGTTCATTGCCGATTCAATCTCAAGCACTTCATCGTAAAACGCGGGTGAATGATATTTAATATACGCGTCGTTTAGGGGGAGCATAAATCCGGCATCTTCGAACTCTTTGTACGACATCCCCATTTCGCGGATGAGCTCTGTTCTGCCCACCTCGAAAAATTCGAGATACTTCCCGTTATAAACAAACTTCATCTGATCAGTGTCAGCATACCTGATCCTGACAGTGGTTTTGAAGGAGACCATTTTTACTCCTGATATGCCCCGATGCCCGCGAATTTCTCGATTCTTGAATCCACAAGTTTCTCAGGCTTTATTTTTACCAGATTTGTCAACTCTTCGGTAATGGCAGCCTTAAGTATGTCAGCCATCTCCTGATGGTTTTTGTGGGCACCACCGAGTGGTTCAGGGATGATCCTGTCGATCACCTTCAGAGGAAGAAGGTCTTGAGCGGTCAGTTTAAGTGCTTCCGCGGCCTGCTCCTTGTACTCCCAGCTCCTCCAAAGGATGCTGGAGCAAGATTCCGGACTGATAACAGAGTACCAGCCATTCTCGAGCATCAGAATTCTGTCGCCAACTCCCATTCCAAGTGCACCGCCGCTGGCTCCTTCACCAATGATAACGACAACTATAGGCACCTTAAGCCTCGCCATTTCAAGCAGGTTGCGGGCGATAGCCTCAGCCTGTCCTCTCTCTTCGGCCTCGAGACCGGGGAACGCCCCGGGTGTATCAAGAAGTGTAACCACAGGAAGGTTGAACTTTTCGGCAAGTTTCATCAATCGCAGAGCCTTGCGGTAACCCTCCGGGTTCGGCATTCCGAAATTCCTGTAGAGATTGCTCTTGGTGTCGCGGCCTTTTTGCTGACCGATGATCATCACCTTGAAGTCACCGATCTTCGCGAATCCACCTACAACGGCTTTATCATCACCGAAGGTGCGGTCACCGTGAAGTTCCATGAAATTGCTCGTCATGTTGTAAATGTAGTCGAGAGTGTAAGGCCGGTCGGGGTGACGGGCGAGCTGTACCTTTTGCCACCGTGTGAGGCTTTGATAGATATTCTCTTTAAGCTGCTTTACTTTGTCTTCGATCTTGGCTATTTCGCCATCGATCTGGAGACCGTCGGATGCTCTTTTCATCTCGACGAGTTTTTCCTCAAGCTCAATTATCGGTTTCTCAAAGTCCAGTATCGTCTTTGCCATTTTAATGTTCATTCATTAGTTTATTAAAAGTCTTGCCTATAATCTCAAGATCCAGCCAAATGTTCTGGTTCTTGGCATAAAAGATATCGGATTTCACCGACTCTTCATCTTCATCAATATCTGTGAACCAAAATCCCGTAAGCCCCTTCTTCCCAAGCCAGGGCTCGCCACTCGCGGCCTCCGTTTTGGGCCCCACAATGCTGTACTTCCCCGATATAACTCCCGTGAAACCCGCGACAAACGCGTAAAGCCGGCTTTTTCGCCCCGTTAGAACCTTTCCGGCAAAAAGAAACGGAAATAAGAAGATCAAGATAAAAAGGGAAAAGAGAAAATCAAAGGATTTCTTTATAACCCGGTGAAGCGGCAGCCCGATGTTATAGTTCACTTCGAATAGCTGGATCTCATTAAGTATCGAAACTTCCGACTTGCTCACCATGAAATCACTTTCACCCCCCGTTATCTGAAACTCAACATTCTCACGCCGGCAGGCGGCTACAATTCCGATTATCGTGTTATAACTTAACTCACCCGTCGTAAATATCACCTCTTCGATGCCCCGCTCCCTGATGACACGTATGATATTGTCTATGCTTCCGATCACCTCGAAGCCCTCGATCCTCTCCCCGATCTGAATACGGCTCGTGCCGATCAAACCCGCTATCCTCGAGCCTCCTTTTTTCTTCTGCAATTTCCGCGCGAGTTTTACGGCTTCTTCACCGGTTCCCACTATCGCGGCTCTCTTTCTGAATGATATATCGCCCGAAACCCCGGCTTTGAACCACAACTTCGCGAAAATTCGCCATCCTCCCAATGTGAACGGAAGTGTAAAATAAAGGATCAATACCACGCCGCGCGAAAAGGCGTAATCTTTGAAAAAGAATGTTAGAGAGGTAATAACGAAAAATCCCGCCACCACCGCGCCGAAAGTCCGCAAAACCGAAAGCCGGTCTTTTTTATACACGGAGAGTACTGCCGATGTAAGTATGTGCACCATCACGGGGATGGTGTAGATAACCGGAATTCCATAGTCGGGTATCCCTGAAGCCCACTTCTTGTAATTTGTATAGATCTCAACCGATACGAACATCGTAAGATTGTAGAAAAGAAGATCCATCAGAAGTGAAAGCATCACAAGCTTTCTCTTCCCCAGAAACGCGATCATCTCCCTGAAAAATATCGCTGAACGGAGGAACAGCAACAGAAACCACGACCCCGCGTAGTACTTCTTAACGAAGATGTGCATCGCTTCGTAGAAAACCTTCACTTCATTAAGGTTGCTCCTCTTTGTGCTCTCCCCTTTGTAATGGATTATCTCCGTGGAGTGGACATAATAAACTTTGTAACCCGCCTTGTTCACACGGTAACAGAGGTCAAGATCTTCTCCGTACATGAAGAAAGTTTCATCCAATCCACCCGTTTTTTCGTAAACCTCGCGCCGCATCATCATGAAAGCCCCGGAGATGGCATCCACGGAATAAGTCTTGTTCTCATCAAGATATGTCAGGTTATAACGCGCGAATAGGGGACTTTTGGGGAAGAGTGTTGAAAGACCCGTCACTTTGGTGAATGACGCCCATGGCCCCGGGAATCCACGTCTGCAGGCGAGTTGGAGGGTACCGTCGGTATTAAGGAGTTTGCAACCCGCCATCCCGGCATCGGGGGTGGATTCGAAGAACGCTATCATTTTTTCGAAAGTGTCTTCCTTTACAAGAGTGTCGGGATTCAACAGAAGAAGATATTTCCCGGTGGCCTCCTTCAGCCCAAGATTGTTCGCTTTGCTGAAACCAAGGTTCCGGCTGTTCACGATCAACTTCACAGCGGGATACTTATGCCTGATCAACTCAACACTGCCATCGTCGGAGGCATTGTCAACTATTATTACTTCGGTCGATATTCTTTTTGAAGCACTCTTTATCGACTCGAGCAGGTTCTGTATGAACTCCTTTACATTATAGTTGACAATTATTATCGAGAGATCCACTAATTACAGCCTTTACAGCGTCCCGAAGAGACTGGCGAAACGCAGCTTCCAAACCATGAATACAGCCTCATAAACGATCTTTTTAGACATTTTTGAGGTGCCTTGGAAACGGTCAAAAAAGATGATCGGTATCTCATCCAGTTTGAAGCCCTTTTTCCACGCCTTGAAGTTCATTTCGATCTGAAACGCGTAGCCATTCGACTGTATTTTATCGAGGTCGATCGACTTCAGAACTTCCACCTTAAAACATTTGTATCCGCCCGTGGCATCTTTAACCGGGAGCCCAGTGATAACCCTTGTGTACCAGTTGGCAAAGTAACTCAGGAGGAGCCTCTTCATGGGCCAGTTTATAACATTCACTCCCGTTAAGTAGCGGCTGCCTATAACCAGGTCAGCGGGACCAATTTTTTCGAGGAATTTCGGCACGAGTTTTGGATCATGAGAAAAATCAGCATCCATTTCGAAGACATAATCATAACCGTTTTCAATGGCGTATTTGAAGCCGGCACAATACGCGGTGCCAAGCCCCATCTTGCCGGCGCGGCGGAGAATGTGGATATTGGCGTTCTCCTTTGTTTTTTGTTCAACAAAGTCGCCTGTTCCGTCCGGAGAGTTGTCATCAACGACAAGGACGTGCAGCCCCTCAACTCCCAGCCCGAACAGGACGGGGAGAAGGTTCTCGATGTTCTCCCTTTCGTTATATGTAGGCACAATAATTAATGTCTTCTTTTCCATACTGTAATCCATTCTTCGGGGCGTTATTCGTAATGTCCTTTACCGAACAGCACGACAAAGACTGTCCGGAATAAAATTTTTATGTCGGTTTTCAACGACATGTTCTCGATGTAAAAAAGATCGAACTGTAGTTTTGTTTTAACATCTTCAATGTTTTCATCATATTTATGTTTCACTTGAGCCCACCCTGTAATTCCGGGTCTCACGCGCAGCCTTCTTTTGTAATAAGGTATCTCCTTCGCCAATTGCTCTACAAAGAAGGGGCGCTCGGGTCTGGGGCCAACAAGGCTCATCTCACCTTTGAAAACATTCCAGATCTGCGGCAATTCGTCTATTCTCACCCTGCGGATGAATTTGCCAACCCTCGTGATACGGGGGTCATCCTTGGTTGACCAGATCGGTCCGGTTCTTTTCTCCGCGTCCTGATACATCGATCTGAATTTGTACACCTTAAAAACCTTGCCGTTCAGCCCGCTTCGCTCCTGCTTATAGATAACGGGTCCCTTGCTGTCCAACTTTATCGCGAGTGCTGTAGCCAAAATGACCGGGGAAGCCACAATAAGCATTATAAACGAAACGACCACATCGATCACCCTTTTTGCCGCCCTCTCCCACTCAGTCATCAACTGCGGATTGATATCGATCAACGGAAATCCATACAGTTGCATCGTCCGTGCCTGACCGCTGAGTATCTCGTAGAGATCAGGGATTATTTTAAGCATCACATCCTTGTTCTCACAGCGCGAAATTATTTCGATCAGAAGATCATCGTGTTGCCGGCTTACAGAGAGTATCACTTCCTTGACACCGAGGCGGTCGATTATATCCTCAATCCCGTTCACTCTTCCGGCAACTTTTACGCCGTTGTACTCTTTACCGAGGTTCTCCTCTTTAATGGCGACATAGGCGATAACATCAATTCCGAGTGCCGGGTGCGAATTTATCTGATCATGTATCTCATGCGCCCGCTCGTTAAACCCGACGATAATTGCTTTTTTTCTGCCAATTCCGTTCACAAGAAGTTTCCGCTGAATCGATCTGAGCAACAACCTTCCGGTGATCGTCAGTGAAACCATCAGCCCCCAATAGATGAATATCAGAAACCGGTTCCCCCTGCTTTCGCCGCTCCCTGAATCATCGATGAAGATCGCGAAGAAAAGAATGAACGTGCCCCAGAAAGTTGTTTTTACGAGTGTGAATATCTCATCAAATCTGCTCAGCGCGAACCAGGTGCGGTACATCCCGAAAAACACGAACAACACGAACCAGTAAAAGAAGATCACGAGCATTGGTATAACAAAACCGGGCTCGGTGAACTGGGCAAAAATGCCAGACTCGTTCCTGATATAGAAATAAATCGCCCAGGCGAGGTTTATCGTGACAAAGTCAGCGGCAATTAATAAGAATTTTTCCTGTCTCTTGTTCAATTCTTCAGTCGTTATTCTTCTTTAATGGTTTTGTCTCGTCTAATTTTCGCAGATGAAGAATGTAGACGAGGCCGGCTCCATATCCGCCCCACAAGGCGTTAAGGGCTTTCTTTTTCTCAACTGCCCCTTTGATTATCGCGAGCGATTTCAATACGGTGATCGCGGTCGAGTAAAGTATCACGTAGATCCTGGCGAGGAAACCATGGTTCCTGAAAATTAGAAACCGGTTCCTTGTAAAATAGTAGTGATACAGCAGCGAGTATTCTTCGAATGACTTCCCCGCACCTGACTGATGGTACATAACCGCCTTTGGAGCATACAATATTCTAAATTTCTTATTCACCCTGAGCGAATAATCGAGATCCTCAAAGTACATAAAAAAGAATTCACTCATAAAACCGGAGGTTTCAAAAACCTCTTTTTTTATGAGGAGACATGCCCCTTCGGCGTGAGTGATCTCTTCCTCGGTGTTCCGGTTGCCGGCTGCGTCTGTCCCCTTCCCGAGCGAAACATTTCCACACCTGTAAAACAGGTATTTACTCCCCGCGCAATATATCTTCTCCCGCTCGTCAAGGTAAAGCACCTTTGGGGAGACAATTCCAGTTCTTTCATCTTTTTCGGCCACTTTTACAAGTTCCGAAATGGTGCTGCCGGAGAACTCTGTATCGTTGTTCACATAAAGAACATAGTCCGCACCATGATCCAACGCATATCTGGCACCCGTGTTCATACCCCCGGCGTACCCCGTGTTTTCAGGGTTGAGAATTACCGGGACATCCTTCAGCTCCTCCGCAAGCTTCTTCCCGCTCCCGTCGGGTGAAGAATTATCAACGATCACGGGGAAAACCGCACCGTAACTCTCCCTTTGGACGCTCCTCAGGCAGTTCATTGTGTCTTCGTAGCCGTTGTAGTTCAGGATGACGGCAAAAACCTTCTTCAAACCGGCGCTCACCCTTCTATTATTTCTCTTAAGCGGGGACCCCTGCCGGCTCCAAGTTCATGTCTAAAATAATCTGAAAGCGCCGCTCTTGCAACTTTTGAAAATGTTTTGTTGATAATTGACCAAACCGATATCTTAAGAATTATAACCGTCGCAAAATACAAGGCGGTCACTAAACGCGTGAACCCCCGGTTCATTTTGTTGTTCAACAGGAACCTGTTCCGCACTGAATAATAGAGCTTCAGCGGGCTCTCCTTCTCCCCCAGCACCTTGTGATAAATCACGGCTGATGGCTGGTACAGCAATTTGAAGCCGTTTGCCTTGATGCGGGCTGAGAACTCAATATCATCGAGGTACATAAAAAAATCTTCATCTTCGAGACCGGTCTTTGCCAGGTGGTCGGTTCTGAACAGGATCATGCAGCCCGTCAGAAAATCCGTTTCTGTTAATTCTCGCACACTTCTTTGCTCAAAGGGAAGCCCTTTGTCAATGTGAACCGCGAGCCCGCGCCATCTTATCAGCCTGCCGTTACCGAACCAAATCGTTTTTCTGTCATGCTCCGCGAGTATAAGACCACCAACTCCGGCCGCATCACTGTGCGTTTCAAGCGCGTTCACAAGCTCCGTAAGGAAACGGGGCTCAACAAGAGTGTCATTGTTCAGAACCAGCATGTACTTCGGGTTAAACTTTGCAGCCTCCCTGAATCCACGGTTTATACCCCCCGTGTAGCCAAGATTCTCTTCGGTCACACACAGATCAAGCTCCGGAAACCTGCTCTTGAACACCTCAACCGAATTGTCAGATGAAGAATTATCGATTATAAGAATTTTGTAATTATCGTAATCGATCATCTTAAGCGATTCTATACATTCAACCGTATCCTTTACCCCGTTGTAGTTAAGCAGTATTATCACGGTCAGCGGCTGTGGCATCAGGCTTTCAAAATTAATTAAAAATAAACCTCAAATATACAGAATTCCTTGAAGTGGTAATTGCCATGACCCTTGCCTTCGAGGTGAATCTGCACGCAGGCATCAACTCTTTGGAGACGACGGCAAGGTTCTAAAGTTTCTGTGCCGTAAATTACGGTCTTAAAAAATTGAATTTTGCTTGAAAAAATTATTGTGTCTCTGTATCATCATGTTGTCAGTGGCTCCCGCCATCACCCTCGCCCAAGGGTTCGTCGTGGTAATAGCTTCAGACTATAACAGGGCTGCACTTCAACCAAAATTTGATCAGGCAGCCGCTGACGGACTGAACCCCGAGATACTCGACATGAAACTAAGAAAAGGGATAGTTTACAGGGTCTGTTCCGGTTTTTTTTCAGATATCAATGCTGCCGTTGACCTGTGGGACCGCCTTCGCCAAAAGGATGGCTATAGTGATGTCTGGGTTCTTCCCGTACCTGAAAATTATCTGCTCAAAATGCCGGAGATCAACAAGGAAGAGTTTACGGCGATCTATAACGACATAGTTCAAAAGATCAACCGGAAGGATTACGCGGGGCTTAACCGCTACATCAATCCGGATTATGGATTCTATGTGATGATCAATCCCGGTTCGTCATTTCTACCTGTTTATCTCGACAGCATCCCTGCCAGCCTCGATGAACTCTTCTCAACAGGTATTTTTATTTACTTCGACGAAGGAATTCCCTTTAACCCGGGTAATATCAAATTTGGCGAACTGCCTGAATATAATTGTGAATCGGGTGACTGGTCAGCAGAAGGGTGCTTCGTGCAGGGTGTGAAGACCTACAGCCGCATCAGCCGCTGGGAATACTCCCTGCTCGAATATGACGATTGGGATGATGAATCGGTTCAGAAACTCCGGCGCGCGGAAAGCAAGATCATCCTCAGAACTGTAAATACGGGCGGATTTGAAATTGACTTTGCTTTCGAAAACGCGAAGTGGTACATCGCCGCTTTCGACCTTGCCACCGAGTGCAACCAATAACCATTTATGGAATATTTAATATGACATTTAACTCGAATCTTAATTTACTGAAAGCCATTGGCAGAACCCCCTGCGTAAAACTTGAAAACATCTCAAAGCTCACCGGGCATGAAGTTTGGGCGAAACTTGAGTTCATGAACCCGGGCGGAAGCATCAAAGACCGCATTGCAATGTACATGATCGAAAAAGCAGAACGGGAAGGAAAGATAAAACCCGGTGATACCATAATCGAGAATTCTTCGGGAAACACGGCTATGGGTCTGGCCATTGTCTGCCGGCAAAAGGGTTATAAGTTGAAGATCGTTATCCGCGACACCACTTCCAAAGAAAAAATAAAAATGCTCGAGATCATGGGTGTCGACGTGATAAAGGTTAACGCCGCCCTCCCCCCCGAACACCCCGATTCCTACAATAATTTTGCCGAAAAATACGCGGCAGAGAACCCCGGCGTGTTCTATATCGACCAGCACAACAACCTCGACAATAACGAGGCGCACTACATGTCAACGGGACCCGAGATCTGGCAGCAGATGAATGGGAGGATCGATTATTTTGTAGCGGGAGTTGGTACCGGCGGCACGTGCACCGGTGCGGGAAGATACTTAAAGGAGCAGGATCCGGGTATCGCTGTGATAGGAGTTGACCCTGTAGGCTCTATATTTTACGATTATTTCAAGAAAAAAGAGTTGGTTAAACCTTCCCGTTACCTGATTGAAGGTCTGGGTGACGAGTTCCTTATCAAAACCGCGCAACTTGAACTGCTGGATGACATGATCCAGGTTACAGACAAACAGGCTATTGAACACACCTTTCTGCTTGTAGCACAAGAAGGTATCCTTTCCGGTGGTTCCTCCGGAGCGAACATTTACGGCGTGGTAACACTGGCAAAGAAGATCAGAAAGCCCTCCGTTATCTGCACTGTAATCTGCGACTCCGGCTATAAATACCTCAGCACCGTTTATAACGACGACTGGCTCACTGCCAACAACCTGGTATGACACGAAGATTTTTGCTTTAAAGCAAAATTTTTCGCGAACTTTTTTGCTTTAAAGCAAAAATGTTAGAGGGCGAGCCGTACATTTTTGTGGGTTTATGGCTTAAAAAAGCAGGGATGAATTAATTGCCTATTCCTCAAACATCGAGACATCCCCGGCACCTTTTCTCAGGATCAGAGGTTCGTCACCACTGAGGTCAACCACGCTGGAAGGTTTATTGGGCACGTAACCCGCGGCAAGCATTACATCAACAGCGTAATGGAGCACTGATTCAATCTCATCCGGACGGGAGAGAATGTCCCCCTTGCGGTTGGTGGTGGAAGTGCTTACGATCGGGTGCCCCAGTTCTTTGGCAAGATCGATCACTATCGAGTGGTCGGGAACCCTGATACCCACCGTTTTTCTTTTCGACCAAAGTCTCTTTGGCACTTCACGTGCCGCCGGCAGGATAAAGGTATATGGACCCGGAAGAAGTTTCCTCATCCTCTTGTAAGCGTAATCAGAAACTTTAGCGTATGTGGAAATATCTTTCAGATCAGGAACGATAAAACTGAAAAGCTTCTCCGTGTCCCCGCCCTTGATGAAGAAAAGCCGCTCGATCGCGCTTTTCGAGTAAATGCTGCACCCCATACCGTAATATGTATCGGTCGGGAAGATCACTATTTGCCCATCCCTTAGTGCATCAGCTGCCTTGGTTATAAATCTCTTCTGCGGTGTTACGGGGTGAAGTTCAAATACTTTCATATGATATCTTTACTGAAAAATTTGAGTACGACTTGTAAAAATACAACATTGCCTTAAATTTCAATCAAAACCAAACTACCTGGGGCCTCTTCGTTGAGAAAATGCCGGATCATTCGAGTCATTGATACCCCATCCTGTAAATCGTGCCAAATCGTGTAAATCGTGTTCAAGACAACAAAAAAGGCTGCCCGTTGCCGAACAGCCTTTTTTTCAGTGGTAAGTGGTTAGAGGTGAGTGGTCAATCCGTTCGTATCAGATCAGCCTTCAGCCCTCATCCTTCAGCCATAAACGATCAGCCATACAACTCATCGCTCATAACTCATAACTTATCGCTCGATCAGGTTCCTGCCGCGTAATCGTCCATGTACTCGATCTGCTCAGGTGTGAGTTTATCGATCGAATAACCAAGTGTGGTCAATTTGATACCGGCAATGTACTGATCCTGCTCTTCAGGGATGTCGTAAACCTTGTTGTCAAGTTTCACGCCGTTCTTGTGCTCGTTTGCGAGGCGTACCTGCGACATGAACTGATTGGCGAACGACATATCCATTACTTCAGAAGGATGTCCTTCAGCAGCAGCGAGATTCACGAGACGGCCCTGGGCGAGAAGATAAATTTTTCTACCGTCAGCGAGGGTGTACTCCTCATTGTTCGGACGGACGGTTCTCTTTCCAACCGCGATCTCTTCGAGATCACCAATGTTGATCTCGCAGTCATAGTGACCGGTGTTGCAGATGATCGCGCCGTCTTTCATTTTCTCGAAGTGTCTCTTAACGATGATATCTTTGATACCTGTAGCTGTGATGAAAACATCACCAACTTCGGCAGCCTGATCCATGGTCATAACGCGCATACCTTCGAGGGTGGCTTTAAGAGCGGCGGTCGGCTTAACTTCGGTAGCGATTACGTTGGCTCCCATACCCTGGGCTCTTTTGGCGACACCACTTCCGCAGTGACCGTAACCGGCTACCACGAAGTTCTTACCCGCGAGGAGGATTGAAGTGGCTCTGAGGATACCGTCGATAGATGACTGACCGGTACCGAAAACGTTGTCGAAATCCCATTTGGTCTCGGCATCGTTAACAGCGATCACAGGGTACTTCAAAGCGCCGGCATCAGCCATCGCGCGAAGTCTGTGAACACCTGTTGTGGTTTCTTCTGTACCGCCGATGATAGTCGGGATCAGTTCAGGGAATTTGTTGTGAACGGTGAAGATAAGATCGGCACCGTCATCAAGTGTAAGATTTGGTTTCATGTCAAGTGTACGCTCGATGCACCAGTAGAATTCTTCAACATTCATTCCGTGCCACGCGTAGATCTCGATGCCCGCGGCGGCGAGCGCTGCTGCAATGTCATCCTGTGTTGAAAGAGGGTTACAGCCCGACCATGAAACCTGCGCCCCCGCGGCGGCGAGGGTCTCGATGAGAACGGCGGTTTCTTTTGTTACGTGGAGGCAGCCCGCAATTCTGTAGCCCGCGAGCGGCTTTGTAACTTCTACTTCTTTTCTGATCTGCATCATTACGGGCATTCTTGACTCTGCCCACTCGATCTTCATTCTTCCCTGACCGGCGAGCGTAATGTCCTTTACCTTGTAGTGACCTGTTTTGTGATCCATTAAATTAGACTCCTGATTTCATAAAATCTGTTGGTTAACAATTAATTAGCGTATTTCTTGAACGTGTCTACGAGGTCAAGCTTTTCCCAGGTAAAACCGTCGCCCGATCTTCCGAAGTGACCGTAAGCAGCGGTTGCCTTGTAAACTGGTCTTCTGAGCTGAAGTCTATCAATAATACCTTTAGGGGTAAGATCGACTTCTTTTGTGATCATTTCGGCGATCGCTGTATCGGCGATCTTTCCGGTGCCATATGTGTTTACAAAAACGGAAACGGGTTCTGCAACGCCGATAGCGTATGCAACCTGTACGAGACATTCTTTCGCGAGACCGGCCGCGACAACGTTTTTAGCGATGTGACGTGCCGCGTAGGTTGCGCTTCTGTCAACCTTGGAAGGGTCTTTTCCTGAGAACGCGCCACCTCCGTGAGGGGCCCATCCACCGTAGGTGTCAACGATGATCTTGCGACCTGTAAGACCGGTATCCCCGTGTGGTCCACCGATCTCAAATCTTCCTGTCGGGTTGATGTGGAATTTGGTATTAGCATCGAGCAGGTTCGCGGGAATAACAGTTTTAATGACGTTCTCGATAACTTCATTTTTGATTGTTTCCTGCGAAACATCACTATCATGCTGTGTAGAGATAACAACAGCATCAACTCTCAAAGGAGTCTTGTCATCTGAATACTCAACGGTAACTTGTGATTTCGAGTCAGGTCTTAACCATTTCATGATCTTGCCTTCTTTTCTGATGGCGGCAAGTTTCTCAACGAGCTTGTGTGAAAGTACGATAGGAAGCGGCATCAGCTCTTCGGTTTGATCGCAAGCGAAGCCAAACATGATGCCCTGGTCACCGGCACCACCGGTATCCACGCCCATGGCGATATCCCTCGACTGCTCGTGCATCACATTAACGATACCAACGCTTTCAGCAGCGAATTTGTACTCGGATTTGGTGTATCCGATCTCTTCAATAGTTTCTCTTACAACCTTGTGCAGGTCAATGTAAGCATTGGTTGTAATTTCGCCACCGACAACAACAAGACCGGTAGTGGCATAAGTTTCGCAAGCCACTCTTGAGTTGGGATCCTGAGCATAAATTGCGTCAAGTACCGCGTCGGAAATGGCATCACACAGTTTATCGGGGTGTCCTTCGGACACGGATTCAGATGTGAAATAAAATGACATCTTTTGTTTTTTCCTTGTTTTGAACTGTTTAGTTAAAGTCTATTTCGGAAGAGTCGCCCGTGTTCACCCGGGTGTACTTCCCTCTTAAAAATGAATTGGCGCCGATGAGTGAGTCTTCGAGAATCGATCTCTCCACCTCAGCATTTATTCCGATTATCGAATTTTTTACAACAGAATCAGAAATCCTGACCCCTTCTGATACTGTGACGAAGGGACCTATAACCGAGTTGATTATCTCCGTGTTCGGATGTACATAACATGGTGGAATTATCACAACCTTGTCGCCGCTGTTCGCCCCGTGATCCTTCGATAGTAAAAACCTGTTTGTCTCCAATAAAGTTTCAGGTTTTCCGCAATCGTACCATCCCTCAACGGTAAACGGCACCATTTCCTCACCAAGATCGAGCATCTTCTGAAGAGCGTCTGTTAACTGGAACTCGCCTCGGGTACGGATGTTATTCTCGATATTGTGTTTCAGGCAATCGGCAAGCCTTTGGGAATTTTTGATGTAATAAAGACCGACTATTGCCATGTTAGAAGGAGGCACTTCAGGCTTCTCGACAAGTTGTTTGATCTTGCCATCCTGAATTATCGCGACGCCAAACCTGCGGGGGTCATCAACGTGCTTAAGCCCAAGAGCGCTGCTCCCGAGACTGAAAACCTTCTCCAAATCGACGTCGAAGATGGTATCTCCAAGAATGATGAAGATTTCGTCATTCCCGAAAGTATGGGCAGCCTGAAAGATCGCGTGTCCGAGACCTTCCTGTTTTTTTTGCTCAACAAAAATTGAGTCCATCTGCGGGAAATTCTTCTCGACATAATTCCTAATCATCGAGCCGAGATGCCCCGTTACAAACGTTGCCTCATTAACCCCGGAATCGAGAAGTTTCTGCAATATATGCCCCAGGATCGGTTTATCACCAACCGTAAGCAGAACTTTGGGAACAGTATTTGTGTGTGGTTTAAGTCGGCTGCCGATTCCGGCCACCGGTATAATTGCTCTCATCCGTGGAATATCTTAAAAGTTGAACAACAAAGATATTTAATTTCCGGATCACAGGCAATTTTGGGGAGGAACCGATGTAACTGTTTCTAGCCTCTCTTTTTTCGGCAGCGGTAATTCATCATTTTTTATCATATTTTTAGGTGATTGATCAATATTTTTTCAAATCTTTCTATATTGCAATAAATGAAGAACACTCCCATCACTTCACTTTTCAACATCAAATACCCAATTATTTCCGGCGGGATGGTTTGGGTCTCCGGCTGGAAACTCGCGTCGGCGGTTTCTGACTGCGGGGGACTCGGCCTCATCGGCGCGGGCTCAATGAAACCCGATCTTCTTCGTGAACATATTCAGAGGTGCCGCGCGGCAACATCAAAGCCATTTGGCGTAAACCTTCCCCAACTGAGGGAGGATGCCCCATCGCTGATCGATGTGATGCTCGATGAAAAAATCGACATTGTTTTCACTTCCGCTGGGCATCCGGGGAAATATATTGACCGGATAAAATCGAAAGGCGCCAAGGTTGTTCATGTAGTTGCCAATGTCAAACAGGGACTAAAGGCTCAGGAAGTCGGATGTGACGCCGTCGTGGGAGAAGGTGTTGAAGCCGGTGGGCACAACGGAGCGGACGAAATTACCACCCTTTGCCTCATCCCACAGCTTGTGGATGCACTGAATCTCCCTGTTTTAGCCGCTGGAGGTATTGCTGACGGCAGACAAATTGCCGCTTGCATGGCATTGGGAGCAGCGGGGGTACAGATCGGTACGCTTTTCGCCGCGTCAGTCGAATCATCCGCGCATGAATTGTACAAGAAAATGGTAGTGGAAACCCCGGATAATGGCACTGTGCTCGGTCTGAAAAAGATCGGCATGGCGAGAATGATCAAGAATCCCTTCACCCACAGAGTGCTGGAAGCCGAAACAAATGGCGCCTCAAAGGAAGAAATTGCCGAACTCCACGGCAGGAAACGTGAAATGCTCGGCATCTTCGAAGGCAACTTCGAGGAGGGCATGCTCGAAGCAGGCCAATCTTCCGGTCTGGTTAAAGAGATATTGCCGGTTTCTGAGATATTTCAAAGACTTTTGAGACAGTACTCCCAAGCGATTTCAAAACTACAATGATTTATTTGAACCCTTGGCATAGTTTGCAAACTGAATTTTAACCTGCTCTCATGATGTAATCAGGCAAACCGGCCACGTGGTCATGTTTTCCCGTGACCAAATAATACAATGTATCGGGAGCTATATCGTATCCGTTTCCCCAGACCAAAGTGCCGAGTTCCTGATCTAATCTGAAGTTCGAGAAAAACTCTTTTTGCTTCAGTGGCATAGTCATCTTGCCTCTTCCAAGAAAAACACTGAAATCCACAATGCCGGTTGTTCCATCCCGGAATGTCAATTCAATCTTGTAATCCTGAAGATAATTGGCAGATATCACTTCATATTTCATACAAGTACCTATTTAAGTGGATCAATCTTGTTAATTGCTAACTCATTTCGGGCATTTTCCCAATTCGCCAGCAGTTGTTCTTGATTCATAATCCCCCATTCGCGGATCATTTCAATGGCTCTTTTGGGTAGCGTCCCCTCTATTATGGAGAGATCTGATATTGAGAAAATAGCCTGATCATCCCCATACTTGGCATGAAAATGTGGAGGATTGTGATCATTGTAGTACATAAAAATAACAATCCCGTAAAATCTACACAATTCCGGCATACATCCCCTTACTCCAAACCTCTTGCCCGCAGAAGTGCGTCAACTTTGGGTTCGCGGCCACGGAAGAGTTTGTAGTTCTCCATCAGGTCAACACTTCCGAGAGGTTCGAGGATATACTTCCTGTACGCGGCGGCGGTTTTCTGATCGAACAAGCCGTGTTCCATGAAAGCTTCGAATGCATCTGCATCAAGAACTGCCGCCCAAAGGTAGCTGTAGTATCCGGCCTCATAACCCCAAGTGGCGATGTGGAGGAAGTTGGTGCTCATGTATCTCGGTAGAAACTCAGGGATTATCCCCATGTGTTTCAGCGACTTTGCTTCAAATGCCGGAACATCCTGCTCTGCCGGATCGGAGAGTGTGTGCCAATCCATATCGAGAATTGAAGCGGCGATATACTCACCCGTCTCAAATCCCTGATTGAATTTGCCGGAACGGTTCAGTTTTTCGATCAAAGAGTCCGGAATGACAGCGCCTGTCTCAAAATGCTTCGCGTACATGCGCAAAACTTCAGGCTGAAGTGCCCATTTCTCCATGATCTGAGACGGCATCTCAACAAAATCAGACGGCACCGCCGAAGAACCGGGATAGACAACCTTAGGCAGCAGGAAGTGCAGCGCGTGTCCAAACTCGTGGAAGAGGGTAAGGGTTTCATCCAGACTTATCAGCGCCGGCTTGTCAGCCGTCGGTTTTGAAAAATTACCCACATTAACCACTATTGGCGTAATAAAATCGCCATTAATATTCGACTGAAGTCTGAAATTCTCACACCATGCACCATTGTTCTTGCTGTCACGCGGGTAATAATCGGTGTAAAGAATCCCCACGTGCTTCCCGTCAGCCTCCCTCACCTCAAATGCCTTCACATCCGGATGATACACTTCGATATCGGGTCTGGGGACGAACTGAAGTCCGAAAAGCTTTGTGGCAACCTGAAACACACCGCTAACCACATTCTCAAGTTTGAAATACGGTCTGAGTACCGACTCATCCAGATCGTACTTCGCTTTTTTCACCTTCGCGGCGTAGTACCACCAATCCCAAGGTTCTATCTTGATCTTGGCACCTTCTTTATCCGCGATCGCCTGCATGTCGGCGACTTCTTCCTGAGCCTTTTTCAAGGTTGGTTTCCAGACGTCATAAAGGAATTGGTAAGCTTTTACGGGCGTTTTCGCCATTTTCTTCTCAAGAACAAAATCCGCGTAGGTCTTGTAACCGAGCAACTGCGCTTTCTGAACTCTGAGAGAGACGATCTTGGCAAGCACTTTCTTGTTATCAAGTTCATCGTTGTTATTGCCGCGGTTCATGTAAGCTTTGTACATCTTTTCGCGGAGCGCGCGGTTCTCAGAAAGTTGTAAAAAAGGCAGAAGTGTCGGCTTGTCGATCGTAAACAGCCA
>CAZVBQ010000012.1:0-92439 GCA_964625575.1 uncultured Ignavibacteriaceae bacterium
AACCGATCGAGGATATCATCGGTCAAGACAGGGCACTGAAGGCGCTCCGTCTGGGTGTGGGTTTGCGGGCGCCCGGCTACAATATTTACATAGCGGGTCTCGCGGGCACGGGGAAGGCATCTTCGGTTAAGAAGATTCTTGAAACCCTGGTGCAGGACAACCCGGTTCTCTACGATTATGCCTACGTTAACAACTTCCGTGATCCCGACTCTCCTGTGCTGCTTACTTTCCCCGCGGGACAGGCGCTGAAATTCAAATACGACGTCAATTCTCTCATCGCTCTTCTCCGTGAGAGAATACCGCAACTTCTTGAATCGGAATCTTTTAACGGGAAGAAAGCCGCGCTCGTCGGCTCGTTCGCGAAGCAGGAGCAGCAACTTATAACTGACTTCGAGAAGATGATCAACAAAGACGGTTTGACGCTCGGTCAGGTTCAGGCGGAGGACGGGGTGCGCCCCGAGATAATGCCGGTGATAAACAAGAAACCGGTTCTCATAACCGCTCTTGATGAATTGGTGGAGAAAGGGGAGGTCACCAGGAAAAAAGCCGATCAGATCTACGAGAACTACACGAGACGCCAGCAGGATCTGATGACCCTTGTTAAAAAACATGTAAAGATAGCCCAGGATATGCAGGCTGAGCTAAAAACGCTTGAACAACTTGAAACCGAGGCGTTCATTAAAGGGGCTCTTATCCATCTTCGCGAGTCATACAAAGACCCGAAAACCGTCACATGGTTCGACCAGTTTGAGAAAGACCTCCTCGAGAGCGTGCAGACTTTTAAGATGGCTCATTCGAATCTCGAAGTGCTGGCCGAGACCTTCCCGGTCGATCCCTTCCGGGCTTACGACGTGAACGTGATCCTCGATAACGCCGGCATCACTTCCACCCCGGTGATCGTTGAGAAGGCGCCGACACTTCCTTCACTTTTTGGGACGATCGAGAGGGTTTCCGACCGCCACGGCAACTGGTACGCCGATTTTCTGAACATCAAAGCGGGCTCGATGCTGAAGGCGAACGGCGGGTTCTTAGTTCTCCGCGTGGGGCACCTTTTCGAAGTGCCGGGAGTCTGGAAAACTCTGAAGAGGATCCTCACTTACATGCAGCTCGATATCCACGATAACCACGTTTACTACCAGATGCCCCCTTCGTCGGTGAAACCGGAGTCGATCCCGATAGATCTGAAGGTGATCCTGATAGGCAATTCCTACTTCTACTCGATGCTTGCCGACCGGGAGGATGACTTCAAAAAGATCTTCAAAGTGCTCGCGGAGTTCGACTACGAGGTCACTCGCTCAAGGGAAGTGCTGATCCAGTACGCCCATGTGATAAAGAAAATTATCCAAGAGGAGAATCTTAAGGAATTTCATAAATCGGCGATCGCTTCAGTGATGGAGATCGCGGCGAGATACGCGGGCTCAAAAGGGAAGCTGACCTCACGGTTCTCAATGATCGCTGATGTGGTGAGGGAGGCATCATTCTGGGCGGCAGAAGACGGCTCAACCAAGGTGCGCTCGGAGCATGTGCGTGAGGCTTTTGCTTCCGCACGTGAACGCCACTCCCTTTGGGAGGAGAAACTCGCTGAAATGATCGATACCGAACGGATACTCATCGATACCTCGGGTAAGAAAGTGGCGCAGGTGAACGGCCTGGCGGTTTACGGTAACGACCTTGTGGCTTTCGGAAAGCCGGTGAGAATCTCAAGTTCAGTGGCGCCCGGAAACGGCGTGATCATAAATGTTGAGAAGGAGTCGGGGCTCTCGGGACGATCTCACGACAAAGCGATTCAAATAATCTCCGGTTTTCTGCGGGAGACTTTCGCGCACATCACCCCTCTTTCAATGACCGCGAATCTGGTGTTTGAACAGTCATACGGTAATGTTGATGGTGATTCTGCTTCAATTGCTGAAGTGGCGGCTATAATTTCAGGTATCACGCACCTGCCGATAAATCAAAATATCGCCGTTACGGGTTCGATCAATCAGAAGGGGATTGTTCAACCGATCGGCGGAGTGAATGAAAAAATTGAAGGCTTCTACAAAACCTGCAAAGCACGCGATCTCACGAAATCGCAGGGGGTTATAATTCCCGAATCAAATATAGAAGACCTTATGCTCGACGAAGAGATCCAGGAAGCCGCCCGTGCGGGTGAGTTCCACATCTGGCCTGTAACACACGTTTCTGAAGCGCTTGAAATTTTATTGGGGGTTAAAGCGGGGGAGAGGAATGATGAAGGTTGCTACCCCAGGAACACGATCTACGGTATTGCTGCCGAAAACTTGAAGAAGATGTACATGTTCGTGAAAGATCCGTTCAAGCTGAACAAAGGGCACAAACCGGCTAACACCGGCAACCAGCACGTTGCCCCGCAAGCTTCATCTGTCACAATTTCCGGACCTGACTCACAACCGTGACGGGGAATTAATAAAACGACATACCGTTCAGCGGTTTAGCGGGAGTTTCACTGTAAATGTTGTGCCTTGGTTAATGGTGGAGGAGACCAAGACAGTTCCGCCGTGTTTTTCAACAAAATCCTTCACAATCGTCAGTCCGAGCCCCGAAGAGGGTTCTCCCTCCGTGCCGGAGCTTCCGCGGCAGTCCAAAGTAAAAAGCTGGCTCAGTTTTTTGCTGTCAATTCCCGTGCCGGTATCTTCAATTGTGAAAATGAACTGCTCCTCCGTGCCGGAAGTGCTGAGTGTTATAGTTCCACCCCTCTCCGTGAATTTGATAGCGTTTGAAAGCAAGTTGCGGAGGATGCCCGAAAGCATGTATCTATCCGCGAAAACCATCGACCTTTTTCGATCTGATTGTTAAACGTCAATTTCTTCGTGGTGATAGAGCTTTCCAGGAGGTTGAAAACATTTGCCGCGAGCACCGAAAAGTCTGTTTCCTCCGGTGAGAAGTTCAGCAGGTTTCTTTGCAGGCGTGACCAGTCGAGGAGGTTCTCAAGCAGGGTGAAAACCGCGTTCGCCGAGCTGTAAATAGTTTTGACGAGCTCAAGGTTGGTCTCAACGTCACCAGCAAGTAACCGGTCATGAAGCACTTCCGTGAGTCCAAGAAGCGTGGTAAAAGGGGAACGCAGATCGTGAGCGAGAATGGAAAAGAATCTGTCTTTATCTTCATTCAGCGACTTGTATCTCGCCTCACTTTCAGCAAGACTGATCTGTGTTGAGAGGAGCGTGAGATCGGCTTCTATACTTTGTTGAAGCTGTGCGAGAAGTTGTTCAGAATTATCGTCGAATTCGCGGGGATGCGTGTCAAGCAGGCAAACGGTACCGAAGAACTCACCACCGGGCCACTTAAGCGGGTGACCGAGGTAAGAGATCGTGTCAAGCTTCACATCGGGATTGTCTTTCCACTCGGAGGTGTCAAGCGCGTTGTTCACCGTGAGCTTTGAATTCGTACCTATCACGGTTTCGCAATAAAAACCTTCGAGCAGGTGATCAGCGGCCCCCTGCCGGTAGGGGTTGCCGGGTGAACGGCTCGAGAGGAACACTTCAATTTCCTTCTCGTGAAGTCTCATGATGAGAACGGCAGAAACACCGGTGAGCTTCGCCAGCAGGTCGATGGAATTTTGTCACCGTGTTACAACAGCCTCCTTGATCGAAAAACCGGAAGCGGTGAAAATATCCACTTCCTTTATCAAGGATGACTTTTTGACCTTAACGCTTGAAAAAGTCTTTTCCATCGTAAATTCACATTTCCAATATATACTAAAGAAACTAAAAGTAAAATTACGATAAATTGTTTGAATTTGGTTCAGATTCGCAAAAAATATTTCAGATGGCAGGCCGTTGCCATTGAATGAGGAGGGGCAGGGAAGAGGGCTAATTAACCGGTTTCGGTAGTGAAAAATAGAAAGTGGTACCGTGACCTTCCGTGCTTTCCACCCACAAGCTGCCACCATGAAGACTGAGGAGTTCTTTGCAAAGCACCAGTCCGAGACCTGAACTTGCCTCGCCATCGGTTCCTTTTCTTCTTAATGAATTATCGGCGTTGAAAATTGCATCAATCTCTCCGGCCGGAATGCCAATGCCTGAGTCGGCAACTGAAACCGTGACCGATTTTTCGTTTCCCGCGAAACCGATCTTGATATTTCCTCCTTTAGGAGTGAATTTGATGGCATTTGAAAGAAGATTTGAGAAGATCGATTCGACATTTTTCTGGTCAGCTGTTACGATCATACCTGAGGTTCTGTCAATTGTCAGGTTGAGACGTTTCCCGTCAAAACTTCCTTTTAAAAATTCAGCCACCCATTCAGCTGTCTGGCAAAGATCAACATCATTCTTTCTGAATTCTATCATCCCTCTTTGCAGCAGAATCCATTCGAGCAGTTCATTGATCTGCGAGTAAACCCCGGTGATGGTTGATGATAACTGATGCGTCATTCTCCTGATATCTTCTTTTGTGAGGTCATCGAATTCTTCTTTGCAGATGGCGGTGAGGTTAACAAGTCCATGGAACGGACTTCTTAGATCGTGCACGAGCATTGAAAAAACCTTGTCTTTTTCCTTTGCGGCCTTCTCAAGTTCGGCTTTCTGTTTTAATACAAGTTCATGTCCGGCTTTCATCTCAGTGACATCCTCAAACAGAATAGCGCCAAACCCTTTTTCGGGCGAGTAGACTTTGCCTTGGTACCACCTCCCATTTTGTGACGAAAGCTCTTCATAGGTCATTGGTTCCCCGGTTCTCGCGACCTCAATAAATCTCTTGACCATATCTTCCCTTTCTGCAGGGAACAGTTCGTGCCATGCCCTCCCAAGAACATTCACATCGTCACCAAGTCCTACCTGCCTGTTAAATGCCATGTTCGTTTGGACGACCAAAATGTCAGAGCCGTCATCGGTAACCCGGTAGACAACAAATGCCTCTTCCATGTTTTCGAAGAGTTCGGCAAGGCGCTTCTCTGTCGCGCGAAGGATGTTCTCTTTGTACCTCAGTTCGGTCACGTCGTTAGCACTGAAGAGGATGTGTGGTTCAAGGTTATACTCTATTGAACTTGCTGTAAAGAGGAATATCCTTTCACCCAATCCGGGCGAGACCAACTTCAACTCGTAATTATCCAGGAACTGCTTTTTTGCTACCGCGTTAAACAGGTTCTCCCACGCGATCTGATTATTTGAGAATTTAAATGTCGAAATGGTTTTACCAAGAAGTTCTTCTCTTGAAAGGCCCGTGATCTTTTCGGTCGAATTGTTACATTCAACTATCACGCGGTCGCGGGTTCTGACGAGGGCAACCACATTTTTAGAGCTGTTGAACATCAGCCGAAGCCTTTCTTCATTCAGTTCGTGGAGTTTACGCAGGGTTTCCCGTTCGGTTACGTCATTTCCTTGCGCCACAACATAGTCTTGAAAAACATGGACATCCCACTCCAAATGGATGGAGGTGGAGTTTTTCTTCATTAATCTGTTGATATAACCGAAATCTTGAGGGGTGTTAAGGGTTTGCCCGAACCTGTTCATGGTAACGGGGACATCTTCGGGATGGACAAAATTGAGGAAATAATCGCCTTCCAGTTCCTCTCTGGAAAATCCAAGTTTTTCCACCCACCTGTCGTTCACTTTGATTATTTTACCTGATCGGTCACAGATCAGCATCATTTGAGAGGATGTGGCAAAGTATTCATCAAATGTAAACATGACAGGGGGTGCTTATGACTTGTAAAGTCAGAATTTTATCAGGTGCTCCAAGATCACGAAGTAGAGGCCTGTAACAACCACCACCGCACCGATCAGTGAAGCGATCCTTACAGCCTTCTCGTGCTTTTTGTTCCGCAGATAAAGTTTATCATATTCTTCATCTCTAAGATAATCACCCGTGCGGACATCCCAATTATAAAATTTTCTGTTTTCCATTCGCGCTCAATTTTTTTTTCTAAAAACATCGCTTTTAAGGCGGAGGTTCATCCACTCAAACCGGGATCGATGATAATTGCCGGTTGGGATTATTAAAAGTGTTTTGAACAATGTTCAAATCAACAGTGCAAATATATATGATAACTGCTTGTAAATTTGTCAGTTACGTCACATTCCGGGGGGAAATGCACAGGAATTTGACCTGAATCACACCTCTTAAAGCTACAAAACTATTCTTAAAATTTAAAACAACCTCCCTCAGAAATAAATTCCTCTTACATCAGAGTTTTTTCATTAAATTATTTTATCTCTTTATAGAATTTTTTAATCAGTTCTCATTTTGGCACGCGTGCCTGACCGGGACGTTTTTCACCATTATCACAACAATCATGATACAGCAACAAGGTTCAAGTTATCACTTCGCGAGAACGAAGATTCTCTGCACCATCGGACCCGCCACATCCGACAAGGAAACCCTCGCCCGGATGATAAGAGCGGGGATGGACGGGGTCCGCCTCAATTTCTCACACGGCTCTTGGGAGTCGTTCGATAATCTTTACTACGCGATTCACGAGGCATGCAAGATCGAGTCAACCTCCCTCGCCGTACTTGCCGACCTTCAGGGTCCGAAGATCAGGATCGGAAGCCTCGCGCAACCCGAGATCGCCATAAAAACCGGGGACACCATCAAGATAACGATCGATGAAATGGAAGGAACCGCGGAAATGGTCTCCACTTCATACAAGTTATTAGTTGAAGATGCCAGAGTGGGTGATACAATCCTGATAGATGACGGCTTATTGCGCCTGACTGTCACCGGCAAGGAGGAGAGGGCAGTGGTTTGCAGGATAGATAACGGTGGCATCTTAAAACCGAAGAAAGGGATGAACCTCCCGGGGATGGCACTTTCGACCCCCTCGGTAACGGAGCAGGACCTTAAAAATCTGGAGTATATCTTCACGAAACACCGGGTTGATTTTGTCGCTCTCTCTTTTGTCAGAAGCGCGAAGGACATAACAGACCTGCGTAAATGGATGGGAAAAAGGGGTTTTTCAGCACCGATCGTCTCGAAGATCGAGATGAAGGAAGCCGTTTCAAACTTTGAAGCCATACTCGCCGTTTCAGACGGAATTATGGTGGCAAGGGGTGACCTCGGAGTTGAAATGCCGCCTCAGGAAGTGCCACTGATCCAGAAAAACATCATAAAGCGTTGCAACGCCACAGGAAAACTCGTAATAACTGCCACCCAGATGCTGGAATCGATGGTGAACAACCCGATACCCACCCGCGCGGAAGCTTCCGATGTTGCCAATGCCGTTTGGGATGGTACCGATGTGGTTATGCTTTCAGCCGAAACCTCGGTTGGCAAGTTTCCTGTTAAAACGGTGGAAACGATGAACGACATCGTGATCAACGCCGGAAATCATGCCTACTGGAACCGTCAGGTGGAACATGATGTGCCTGAGGAGTTCGCCGACAAGCTTTTCGATTCAGTGAACAAGGGAATCGTCCAAATGAGCAGGGAAGTGGGGGCATCCGCCATCGTGGTATTCTCCGAAAAAGGAAGGACTGCCCGCACACTCTCGAAGTACAGGCCCAACGCGCGGATAATTGCCATTTCCGACAAATTTGAGACGATGAACAAGCTCTGCCTTTATTGGGGTGTTTCATCCCTTTTTATGCCGGGGCTCAACCGCGATTCCGAAATTCTTATACCGGAGGCTTCCAAAATGATCAAGGAGCTCGGACTTGCAAACACGGGCGACGTGGTGATCTTTACTTCAGGTACACCCGTGGCTGAGACCGGAAGAACCAACAAATTGAAGATATTCATCATTTAACAATGAAAATGAAACCAGACTCCGGAAGTTTTTCAGAATGATGTCACCTTTTTCACCAGTGGTGGCGAAGTGGTGGGAGCACTCACACACCGGCAAGATAAAATGCACCCTCTGCCCCAGATTCTGTGAGATGGGGAAAGGGCAGCACGGCTTCTGTTATATTCGCAAGAACGAGGGAAACAGCCTGATCTCTCTCGGCTATGGCAGACCGACCGGATTCGCCATCGATCCCGTTGAGAAGAAACCACTCAGTCACTTCCTGCCCGGATCGAAGATATTATCTTTCGGCACCGCCGGATGCAACCTGGGCTGCAAGTTTTGCCAGAACTGGACGATGAGCAAGGCAAAACTCGATGATCTCAATTCACAGATCGCGTCACCGAGTGATGTGGTCGCCCTCGCTAAAAGATACAAAACTCCATCGATCGCTTTCACTTACAACGATCCCGTGATCTTTGCCGAGTACGCTGCCGATATCACGCGGCTTGCCGTTCAGTCAGACATTCACACAGTTTTCGTGACTGCGGGATATGTCACTTCGACCGCGAGGGAAGAAGTGTTTAACGGTGCCGCCGCTGCCAATGTTGATCTGAAAGGTTTTACCGAAAGATTTTACAGACAACTCACCTGGTCTGACCTTCACAATGTGCTTGACACACTCGTTTGGATGAAAGAAAAAACGGATATCTGGCTCGAACTGACGACACTTCTCATCCCCGGGGAGAACGACTCAACTGAAGAGCTTAAAGAAATGACCCGGTGGATCACCTCGAACCTTGGAGACAGGGTGCCGCTCCACTTTACCGCGTTCCATCCCGACTTCAAGATGAGGGACCGGGAGGGGACACCAGCGGCGACACTTCAAAAGGCGAGAAACATCGCGCTTGAAGCGGGGATAAAATATGTTTACACCGGCAACGTGCACGACCCCAATGGACAAACCACTTACTGCCCCGGTTGCGGTACCAAGGTGATTACCCGCGACTGGCATTCGGTGCTTTCCATGAATATGAAAGGTGACCTTTGCGGGAAGTGCGGCACGAAGATCGACGGGGTGTTCGCGTGATACAACTTTCATCTATCGTCCTCGCTAAGAATGAGGAAGCAAACATCAGGCGGTGTATTGAGTCGCAACTTGGTGTTATCGACGACATTAATATTCTGATTGACGCTTCAACCACCGATTCCACCGAAGAGATCGTAAGGGAGTACCCCAGTGTTTCTTACACCGTGATCGAGTGGCAGGGTTACGCGAAAACGAAGCAGATCGGGGTAAATTCAGCCTCGAACGACTGGATTTTCTGGATCGACGCCGATGAGGCTGTCACTCCTGAGCTTAAAACTGAATTGCTTAATTGGAAGAATGAAAAACCCGCTCACACCGTTTACACCGTACCGCGCAAAGCGTGGTTCCTTGGGAAGTGGATCAGGCATTGCGGCTGGTGGCCCGGAAGGGTGCCGAGGCTCTTCAACCGGAATGAAGTGAAGTTCAACGGCAATATGGTGCACGAGGGGCTCGTCTTCTCAGGCAGCGTAGGCGAACTCAAACACCCGCTCGACCACTTCACCGACCCCTCCTCGGAGCACTACTACGCGAAGTTCAATCACTACACTTCGCTTGCCGCGGAGCAACTTTTCGCCCAGGGGAAAAGGGCAGGGATATTTTCCGCTTATATAAGAGCATTATCAGTATTTTTGAAGATGTATTTTCTAAGATCCGGGTTCCTCGATGGCACGCGCGGGTTTATTCTCTCTTTTTACTCAATGAACTACGTTTTCACAAAATATGTGAAACTAATGGAACGAAATGAAAGCCGGAATAATAGCCAACACAGGCAAGGATAACATAACCGGTGCTGTTGCAACGGTCGCTCTCGCTTTAGTGAACGAGGGTTTCGGCTGCGTTATCAGCGACACACTGAAACCATTGGCTACAAAGGTTCTTCTCGAGAGTTTCGAGTTCCTTGACGACGTGGAGCTTGTGGAAACTTCAGATATTATAATCTCCCTCGGAGGTGACGGCACACTGCTGAGCACAGCTTCAAAAACCATACAAAGCGGCAAACCGATAGTTGGCATCAACTTCGGTAAACTTGGCTTCCTTACTGAAATTCAAAAAGAGACACTGCATGAGGCTTTCAAAGAGATAAAGGCAGGGGAGTACTCGATTGAGGAAAGGATCGTACTTGATGGCAGAAGCGACCAGCTTGACCATTGCGATATATTCGCCATAAACGATATTGTAATCGAAAAAGGGGGATGGCCCAAAATGATGGAGATCCGCCTCTTTGCCGATGACGAACTGGTCTCGGGTTTCTCCGCTGACGGATTGATAATCGCCACTCCCACCGGCTCGACAGGCTACTCGATGTCTGCCGGAGGTCCCATTGTCAACCCCGGCGCGGACGTGATAGTCATCAGTCCCATTTGTCCCCACAGCCTGACGATGCGTCCGATAGTCCTTCCCGCGAGGATGGTGATCAGGGTTGAAGTACTCTCGCACCCCGTGAAATTCTCGATCAACTGCGACGGTCAGCGCGTAAACGAGCTTGCCTCGCCTTTCACTATCGAGATCATCAAAGGAAAGAACCCACTTAGACTTATCCGTACCAAAGATACAAGCTACTTCAAGGTTTTACGGAACAAGCTGTATTGGGGGTTGGACGTGCGTGGAAGAGGGTAGGTTAGTGGTCAGTGGTTATCCGCCGCGGCGGAATGAGTTATGAGCCGGGCTGAAGGCTGAAGGCTGAAGGCTGAAGGATGAAGTATGAAGGCAGAGGGCTGAAAGAAGAAGGCTGAAGGATGAAATATTGAAATTTCTTAAAATTATTGGATATCCGTTTGTGGCGGTGATGGTGGCTGTAGTGAGGGGATACCAGATATTGATATCGCCATTGTTTCCGCCAAGTTGCAGGTTCACGCCTACATGCTCGAACTATATGATCGAGGCGCTGAAAAAACACGGTCCAATTAAGGGTCTTGCCCTCGGTATCTGGCGTATCCTCCGCTGTAACCCTTGGGGCGGGCATGGGCATGATCCGGTTCCTTAAGTGTTAGGTGTTAGGTATTAGTCCGCCGCGGCGGATTAGGTGTTAGGTATTAGGTGTTAGGTATTAGGTGTTTCGGGTTTGGTATTAGGTGTTTCGGGGCTTTTAACCAATAGCCCGGCGTTTCAACGCCGGGGGTGATTAAATTGGGATGAGATGATGTAGGCGTTTCAACGCCGGGAACGATTACGGGGATGACCGAACGGGATTTTATGGGCGCCTGGTACGATGATTCGGTGTGTTTTCGGGATTTGGGATGTTTTAACCAATAGCCCGGCGTTTCAACGCCGGGGATGCTGAGGCGGGTGATCGAAGGGCGATGATTGGGATGATTTAGAATGATTTTAATAAAAACAACACACATACAATGACAAAACAACAATTAGCAATAAAGATATTTGACACGGCTCACCTGACGGGTGAGTTTTTGTTGCGGTCTGGAAAGATCAGCAACGAGTATTTCGACAAATACAGGTTTGAGTCGGATCCGGTGTTGCTTGACGCGATAGGCGAGCACCTTAAAGGCTTGATACCCGAAGGGACGGAAGTGCTGGCAGGTCTCGAGATGGGTGGCATACCACTTGCAACGGTGCTTTCGCTGAAAACCGGAATTCCGGCGGTTTTTGTAAGAAAAGAGGCGAAGAAATACGGCACCTGCAAGGTGGCTGAAGGTCTGGACTTCTCAGGAAAAAAGGTTTGTATCGTGGAAGACGTGGTAACCACAGGCGGGCAGATCATCCTGAGCGCGAAAGACTTGCGCGATAACGGCGCCCACACTTCCGCGGTGCTTTGCGTTATCGTTCGCGAAGAGAAGGCCTTCGCCAACCTCGCTGAGGCGGGGCTCGAACTGTTGCCGCTTCTAAGCATGGCAGAAATAAAAGAAATTAAAGGCGTTCAATAAATAATCAGAAAGCAGATGAGCATGAGGTTAAATCCAAGGATTTTCATTCTTTTCGTTTTATTCAGTTTCGTCCTTCTTCCGCAGGAGAAAATGACCCTCGAGAGGGCTTTCAGCGGCGAATTTTCCGGTGAATTTTTCAGACCGGTAAAATGGACGGAGACAGGGCACACCTTCTTCAAAATGGAAGACAGCACTGACGGCTCCTATATATTCAGTCAGGATATTCAGACCGGCGCGAAAAAGCTTCTCGTGAGCACCAAACAGTTGATTCCTGAAGGAAAATCGAGCCCCTTATCGCTCAAGGAGTACAAATTCTCGCCATCGGGGAAGTGGATGCTGATCTACACCAACACCAAGAGGGTTTGGCGCGTGAACTCGAAAGGTGACTATTGGGTGCTGAATCTTGAAACGGGAAAACTGAGGAAGCTCGGCGGCCACGTAGCGAAACCCTCGACACTTCAGTTTGCGAAGATCGATCCGACTGAAACCTACGTTGCTTATGTAATGGAAAACAACCTATATGCCGAAAATCTTGAGACCGGAGCTGTTAAGCAGCTTACGTTCGACGGAAGCAGAACCATAATAAACGGCACTTTCGACTGGGTTTATGAGGAAGAGTTCAGCATCAGGGACGGTTTCAGATGGAGTCCCGACGGATCAATGATCGCTTTCTGGCAACTTGATGCCAGCGGAGTGCGCGACTTCCTGATGATCAACAACACAGATTCACTTTATTCATATACCATTCCCGTTCAGTACCCCAAGGCCGGCGAGACCAACTCCGCGTGCAGGATCGGCACCGTCGACATATTCACTGAGGATATCGTCTGGATGAAGGTTGAAGGCGACCCGCGAAACAATTACATTCCAAGAATGGAATGGGCCGGTAAAACAGGCAAACTTGCATTTCAGTACCTTAACCGCCTTCAGAATGACATGACTGTTTTTATGGCTGATCCTCGTTCGGGGGATATCGAAAAACTTTACAATGAGAAACAGAATGCCTGGATCGAAGTGGTTGACGACTGGATGTTCGTTAACAACGACAGTCAATTATTCTGGGTCAGTGACAAGGAAGGATTCACCCAGCTCTACCTGATCTCACTTAGAGACGGCGGGATGACGAACCTTCTCGACGGTAAATACGACGCCATGGAAGTGGTGAAGGTTATCGAAAGCACCGGAACCGTTTATTTCTATGCCTCACCTGAAAACGCGACACAGAAATATCTCTATGCCGCAAGTCTCACAAAGGCATTCGCCCCTTACAGGGTCACCCCGAAAGAGTTCAGCGGCACCAATTCGTACTCGATCTCCGCTGACGGGAAATACGCTTACCACTCTTACTCAGCGATCAACACTCCGGGACGTGTCGCGCTCGTAGAACTCCCTTCTCACAAGCTCGTCAAGCAGGAAACCACCAACGAAAAGCTCGCGGAAAAGCTGAAAGAGATCGGTTTTAACTACGAACTTTTTACGGTTAAGACCAAGCAGGGCGTTTCGATCGACGGATGGATGACCAAACCATACAATTTCGACGCCTCAAAAAAATATCCCGTTCTCTTCTATGTTTATAATGAACCTGCCAGCACCACGGTTAACGACCGGTTCGACTCATTCTTCGGGCTTTACCACCGTGCCATTGCTGATCTTGGTTATGTAGTGATCAGCGTTGACGGCAGGGGAACCCCCGCGCCGAAGGGGACTGAGTGGAGGAAATCGATCTATCAGAAGATCGGTGTTCTTCCCGCCGAAGACCAGTCGGGAGCGCTTCAGGCGTTATTAAGTGAATATTCTTATCTCGATGCTAACAAGGTAGGCATCTGGGGCTGGAGCGGTGGCGGTTCAATGACGTTGAACATGCTCTTCCGTCATCCTGAAATGTACCACTTCGGAATATCGGTCGCGCCGGTTACCGATCTCCGCTTCTACGATACGATCTATGAAGAGAGGTACATGGGCCTGCCGCAGCAGAACCCGGAGGCATACAAGCTTTGCTCACCTGTCACGTTTGCAGATAAACTTCAGGGGCGTCTCTTCCTGATCCACGGAACTGGCGACGACAACGTCCACTTCCAGAACGCCGAGTACCTGGTTGACAAACTTGTGGCCGCCGGAAAGCAGTTCAGATACATGCCGTACCCCAACAGATCGCACGGAATAAGCGAGGGAAAAGGGACTTCAATGCACCTTTTCAAGTCGATGTTCTCATTTTTTGAGGAGGAATTGAATAAAAAGTAAAAAGTTGATTATAATTTTTAAGGTTCACTTCACCATATCATTTTTTTTGATTAATTTTGACAGATGGATTTCCGCGGTGACGCGGCTTTCCGTCTGGTGTATAATGATTTATTCACTTTCATCATCATTAAAAGTTTTAATAATTCAACCAAAAAAAGCGGCTCTGCTTATTTAGTTTTGTTAAAAGATACACACAGGAGTCAATATATGCGGCTAAAGCATACTATTTTATGGATAACCTTTCTCCTCTTCAGTTATCCGGTCCTGGCACAAACCGGTAAATTAACCGGTGTGATAAAGGATCAGAAGACGGGCGAGACCCTTATTGGGGCGACCATCATTGTGGAAGGCACCAAACTTGGGGCTAAATCAGACAATGAAGGTTACTATGCCATCCTCAATGTACCCCCCGGAAAATTCACCGTGAAGGCATCGATGATCGGTTACGCGCCGAAATCGGTTCTTGACGTTGAATTTAACATCAACCAGACAACAACCCTCGACTTCACCCTCGCGGATGAGTCGATAACAACTCAGGAAGTGGTTGTAATTGCAACCAAGCCTGTGATTGAAAAAGACGTGTCGTCAAGCGTTGTTAACATCTCAATGGAAGATGTTGCCGCGCTCCCCATCGTTAGTGTCGCCAGTGTCATCGGCCTTCAGGCGGGTGTTCAAGGGCTCACTATCAGAGGTGGTGGCTCCGACCAGACAGCGTTCATGATCAACGGTATCACTTTCAGGGATGAAAGAGACAATACCTCATACACCGGTATCAGCTTCACTTCTGTTGAAGAGATTCAGATCCAGACCGGTGGTTTCAACGCCGAATATGGTAACATACGTTCAGGTCTTGTTAACGTGGTTACCACTGAAGGTAAACGCGACAAGTACAACGTCGTCTTCCTCGGCAGATATCGCCCCGCTGGTATGAAAAACTGGGGTGACATGCCTAACGATCCGAATTCATATTACATCCGTCCTTATATTGACCCCGCGGTTGCTTTCACCGGTACTAATAACGGTGCATGGGATCTCTACACCCAGGCTCAATATCAGGAATTCAGAGGTTGGGACAAGGTTTCTCAGGAACTCCTTTCCGACGATGATCCTACAAACGATCTTACACCTGAAGCGGCTCAGCAGCTCTTCCTTTGGCAGCACAGGAAACCGATGGGCGTTACCCAGCCTGACTACGACATGGACTTCTCGATCAGCGGTCCCGTTCCCGTCGTAAGTTCAAAGCTTGGCGATCTCAGATTTCTCGCTTCTTACAGAACTTCACGCGAAATGTACGTGATACCCCTTGCAACCAACGCTTATCAGGACTGGAGCACCCACGTAAAGTTGACCTCTGATATCGCGCAAGGAATGAAATTCACCATCGAAGGTTTGTTGGGCAAACAGACCGGTACCAGCAGCTCAAGAAGCGGCGGTCCCGGTATCTACCGTTCTGCTTATTCAATTCTTTCCGATATGGATATCAGATCAGGCGCCAGTTACTCTGACGCGAGAGTGTTTGCCACAGATTACTGGGCTCCTACAAAAGTTGACAGAATGATGCTCGGCGCGAAGTTCGTGCATGTTCTTTCACCAACCACTTTCTACGAAATTCAACTTAACGTTGTCGGTTCCGAATACAGCACCAACCCCGGTTCACCAAGAAACACCGGTCAGGTTGTTAAGATCGGAAACAACTACTACGATGAATCACCATACGGATACTACTCCGGATTCTCTTCAGGTATCGGTAGCTCAATGAACATGGGTCTTGGTTACTCAAACGGCAGAGACAGCTCAAAAATTTACACCTGGAGCTCAAGATTTGACTATTCAAGCCAGCTTAACAAGATCATGCAGATCAAAGCCGGTGTCGAGTTCATCTACACTGACAACAACGTGAACTACGCTTCAATTGAGCCGTCACTTCCTTCAACCAACTCCCGTTCAGTTTGGCAGACCTACCCTGTAAGGGGTGCCCTCTATGGCCAGACCAAACTCGAGTTTGAAGGTATGATCGCCAACATCGGTCTCCGTCTCGATTATTCACACGCCGGTGGCGACTGGTACTCATACGATCCTTACAACAAGGCTTTCTCGGGTGCTTACTCACTGCAGATCGATCAGCTCCTTTCAAAAGAGCCGACAGAGAAGATCATCACCCTCAGCCCAAGGCTCGGTGTTGCTTTCCCGATCACTGTTAACAGCAAGCTCTTCTTCAACTACGGTCACTTCAGATCGATGCCTGCTCCTGAAAACCTCTATCTTCTCAGAAGAAGCCTGGCAAACAACTCGATCACAAGACTTGCAAACCCGAACAACCCGCTGCCTAAAACCGTTGCTTACGAGCTTGGTTACGAGCACAACCTTGCTGACATGTTCCTCCTCAGACTCGCCGGTTACTACAAAGACGTAACAGATGAGTCAAGACTTGTCGGTTATGTTAGCCGTGACAACTCCGTTTCCTACTCGGTTCCTGAACCCAACATGTACCGTGATATCCGCGGTTTCGAGGTTACCCTGACCAAGAACAGGGGAGACTGGGTTACCGGTTTCATCAACTATACTTACATGGTTGCAACCTACGGTTACTTCGGACTTCCGAACTATTATGAGAATCCCGCGATCCAGAGGGAATCTGAAAGAAACACAGCGCTTTTCGATCAGGTTAAACCTGTTCCGCAGCCTTACGGCAGAGCCAACATTGACATCTTCACCCCGATGGAATTCGGTCCTGAAGTTGGCGGTGTTTACCTCCTCGAAGATCTTAGGATCAACATCCTTGCTTCATGGTCATCAGGTACTTATTTCAGTTGGACAGGCCCCGGCGGCACACGCCCAGGCTACTCGAACAACATCCAGTGGAAAGACTACTGGAACGTCGATGTAAGAATTTCGAAGACCTTCAAGTTTGGTCCCGCAGCCATCGAGATCTTTGCTGATATCTCGAATGTATTCAACATTAAATACCTCGATTACAGAGCCGGATTCGTTGACGCGAAAGACTGGGACGCCTACATGCAGTCACTCCACCTTTCTGAAGATTTCAGCCAGTTTGGATACAACAACATAGTTGGCGACGACAAACCGGGTGACATCAGAACCGGTGATTACATCCCCTGGGATAACAGCGCAAGTGACGCTCAGAAAGATGAATGGAAAAAGAACAAGTCGTATATCGACATGCCCAATCTTTCTTACACCGCGTTCACTAACCCGCGTGCTGTTTACTGGGGTCTTAGACTCATGATCGAGATCAAGTAATTTTCAGAACGAGGAATGGAATACAAATCCGAGGAAAAAATGAAAAAAGATTTTAAGCGTAAATTTTTATCTGTTCTTTTGCTTCTGCTTGTTATTTTAGCGGTGGACGCGAACGCGCAGTTCAAAAACAAATGGATGTCTGTCGGTTCCTTGCACAACTGGTACTCCGAGATCGGTAGTGAACTGGAAGAGCAGGGCTTCATTCAGACCCAGCAGGATGGTATGGCTTACCCTGCCATCTACAGATATCAGGACATGCAGGCAATGAAAGGCCACTGGATCGGTGCCGCCAACTTTACCGATGAAAAAGGTAACTTCTACCCGGTAAAAGTTGTTGCTATTGGCCCCCGTAACCCGGCCTTCTGGGCTTCATTTCCTGAGAAGTTCGAACTTATTTCAAAATTCGACGCTCCCATTGTCAACGTTGACGGTAACCAGTCGTACGAAAAAGATGTTTCGATCGACAGGATTGACCCAACCATGAAGTGGGACAGGATGATCGACAATATCTTCCACACCCAGCTTGGCCTGACCGTTCACAGGCGGATCTACCAGTTCAGTGCTCCCGGATACGATAACTTCATCGTAAACGAGTACACGTACAAGAACACAGGTAACACCGATGCTGATCCCACAACCATCGAACTGCCGAACAACACACTCACCGGTGTCTATGTTTCATTTATGTACCGTTGGGCCGTCAACAAACAGGCCCGTTACGTAATAGGCAACTCTTCAGGTTGGGGAATCAACACCATGATTGACTCACGCGGTGACGGTGTCGAAGTGGATCCTCCGACTGAATCTTTTAGAGCACAGTTCGCGTGGCACGGATACCACCCAGGTAAAGAAGTTACATACGACAATATTGGCGGACCTATCTGGTCGATCAACTCAAACGCCTCCCGATACCTTGACAAAGGTGACACCGTGGGAAGACTTGCCGCGTGGCAGTTCCTTGGCGCCATTACTCTTCATGCTGACAAATCAGCCACTGACAAGACAGATGACGTCGCCCAGCCCTCAACCACTCTGTGGGAAGACTCTGACAGGAACGAGTTCCTCGCCGGTAACAACGCTTTCAACGTGAACAGGATGCAGGGCGAGTACAACCTGATGTCAGCCGGACACAAATCACCACGTCACGCCAAATCGGTTCAGCCTGACGGTAATTACGCCGCTCAGACCGCTGCTCCTTACGGCACGGGTACAGGTGGAACCTCTGTTTTCAATGGTTACGGTCCCTACACACTCGCCCCCGGCGATTCAGTTACCATCATCTGGGCTGAAGCCTCAGCCGGAATGGGTTATGAAGCTGGCCTTGAAGTAGGCAAGAAATTCAAAGCCGGTACCATCTCCGCTCTTCAGAAAAACCAGGAAGTAATGAAGGGGAAAGACTCCCTCATGGCAACTTTCAGGAAGATCAAAGCAGCTTATGATGCGAACTGGGCTACAGTTCCGAATCCTCCAAAACCACCGAAGATCCTTGATATCAAATCGGGTGGTGACAGGATCGCCCTTTCATGGACACTTTATGAAGGTGAAAATCCTGCCGGTTTCGAAGTTTGGAGAGCTTCATCGAATGTTGACTCTACATATTATCTGATCAAGTCACTCCCCGCCGGAACGACATCATTCAACGATACCTCGCTTTCGAGAGGTTTCGACTACTACTATTATGTCTCCTGCGTTGGCGCAGACGGCTCGAAGAGCTCACGCTACTATAGCCAGTCATACGATCCCGCGAGACTTAAGAGACAGGCCGGTACGGCACTCAGCCAGATCAGAGTGGTTCCGAATCCATATAACTCGGCTTCAACACCTGATCAGGTAAGATTCCCCGGTGGAGCTGCCGGTGACAGGATCGCTTTCTACGATATTCCGGGCGAGTGTACGATCAAGATTTACACTGAGATGGGTGAGCTCATTAAAACCATCGAACACTCCGACGGTTCAGGTGATGAGTTCTGGAACCAGGTTACTTCCTCCGGTCAGATCGTTGTGAGCGGTGTTTATATCGCGGTCGTTACCGACAATAAAACCGGTGACAAGACCACTCTTAAATTTGTCATCATTCGCTAACTTAACCGGGACGGAAAAGATTATGAAAAAGTATCTGTTTTTTACGGCTGTGATTTTGATCGCCGTAAGCTTTCTCCAGCCTGAGACATTTGGACAAAGGACAAAGTTAGCACAGTCTGGCATGAAATTCATCAGCGCGCCTACTGACGCGAGGGCAACCGGTATGGGTGAAACCTTTACCGCCGTTACCTCAAACTCAGCTGGTTTGTTCTATAACCCTGCTTCAATGGCATTTGGTGACACCAAAATGGATGCCGCCATTGGCGTTAACAAGTGGATCGCTGATATCAATTATCTCTACGCGAGCGCTTCTTATCAACCGGCTGACCCTTCATGGGGAAAATTCGGTGTCTCGCTCGTGTCTGTAAATTACGGTGACCTTCAAGCAACAGTGGTTGACGGTTCCACCGAGAGGGGATACCGCGATGTCGGTACGTTCTCTCCCACGGCCATCTCCATTGGTGTTGGTTACGCGAACGCACTTTCAGAGAAGTTCTCGGTTGGCGGTCAGGTTAAATGGGTTCGCCAGAATCTTGGTATGAGCCCTATGAGAATCGACCAGACCACGAAAGAGCTTGTTTATGAAGAGAATTCACTGTCAACTCTCGCTTACGATTTCGGTATCTTCTACAAGACCGGATTCAAAAGCCTGAATTTTGGAATGAGCGTCCGTAACTTCTCAACTGAGATCAAGTACAAGGAAGACGGTTTCCAGCTTCCGCTGAACTTCAAGATTGGTGTCGCCATGAACATGATCGACCTCTTTCCTGAACTCGCGAAGCAGCACTCATTTCTTCTTGCAGTGGATGTGTCGCACCCTCGTGACTATCCCGAGCAGCTCTATATCGGTGGTGAGTACAGCTTCATGAAGTGGGTTTACCTGCGTGGCGGTGTTTCCTTCCCCAACGATGAGAAAGAGTACAACCTCGGTTTCGGTCTCAGACCTGAGCTTGAGGGCATTAAATTGGCGATTGATTATGCCTACACGCCATTTGGCATTTTCAGCTCGGTCCATAATTTCACAGTCAGATTTGAGTATTAAAAGAAGACGGGTTCAAAAATGAAAGCAATTTTTATGAATAAAATAAAAACGGTTCTCCTCCCGGCTGCACTTTTTATGCTCATGGTGGCATTCACCGGCTGTGGAGATGATAAAACTACAACACTTTTCGATCCGAACGCCCCGGCGAAACCGGATCCGACAATTACCTCGGTCACTCCTGACAGTGGTCTCAGTGGTATCACAGAGCTCACTATTACGGGTACTAATTTCTCAGCGGTAAAAGAAGAAAACTTTGTTTATTTCAATACTGCTCAGGGACAGGTAATAGCTGCAACCCCAACCTCTCTCACCGTGAGGGCGGGTGTTGTTACCGAGGCGGGAAAAGACGCGCTCGTTAAAGTCAGAGTAACCGGTGCCATCGGTTTTTCGAACACCGTGGTGGTCAGACTGAAACAGGCAGTTGAGTATCCATTAGCTTTCCAGAGCTTTGAGAAACCTTCCGCGATCGAGTTCGACAAGAACGGCAACATGTACTTCTCACAGCTTACAAGTGATGTAACCAACAATATCTTCAAGGTTACTCCGGCGGGTGTAAAATCAATATTCACACCGAATGTCGGTGGTGGATTCAGATTTACCAGCTTAAAGATGGGTCCCGATGGAGCCCTCTACGGCGTTCGTAACTCACTTCGTGCCATCTTCAGGATGACTGAAGGCGCGGCGATTGCTTCTTGGTTCGCTGTTACACCGTCCACTGTAAAACTTGTTGATATCGATTTCGATAATGCCGGTAACATCTGGGCTTGTGGTGATAATGCTTCACTCTTCAAAGTAAGTCCGGCAAAAGTTCTTACTTCTTATGCCTTCACGGCTAATGCCACCGCGCTTCGCGTAGTAGGCAATGACCTGTTCGTGGCAGTGAAGAAAGATTCAGCCGCTATTGTTTACAAGTTCACCATTAATGGTTCCGGTGATATCGATGCCGCCAATCCGGTAACGGTTGTAAACCTTGGTACCTCATTTGGTTACAATGTATACGTCAATCAGTTCACTGTTGATGTGAATGGCAACCTTTACCTTGCTACAAACAATATCGAACCAATTATTAAGGTCACCCCTGGTGGTGTTGCCTCAGTATTCTACCCCGGTGTATTCCTCCCCCTTGAGGCGATGTTTATCACCTGGGATAATGGTTCGAACATGTATTACGCAAGAATGAACGGAACTGTTGGTGGTAAAACACAGGATCAGACCATTGCCAAAGTGCTCATGGGCACACAGGGTGCTCCATACTTGGGCAGAAAATAATCTACATGTATGAAATCGTTTAATTATTCATTATTTTTAACAACTCATTATCAACTCATTTAGGAGATACAAAATGAAAAAATTGTCCGCATTGTTCTTATTCGCTCTGCTGACAACGGGAGCGTTCGCTCAAGGTACATGGACCTTTGACAAACACTTCCCTGACACAACCAGCCTTCGCGTCGGTTCCGGTGCTCATGGCGTAGCAGTTGATCCTTATGGTCGTGTATGGCTCCAGCTTTATAGCTCGGCAGTTGACTCGATCTGGAACGGCAACGCCTGGGTTAAAACAGGAGCTCTCTTTTGCTTCAATCCGGATGGAACACAGGCTTCATTTTCACCGATCAAAGTTTTCGTTGGACCAAACTTCGTTGACTCACTCGTTGGCAATACAGGTCGTGGTTTGAAAAAACACAGAGATGGCGATATCCTCGCTTCACATTTTGATTTCACCCAGAAAGTTGACTTTAAAACCGGTCTCTCTAAAGGTGTTATCAGAAATATGGCCGGTCAGTCAGCTATAGCCAATGCTTCAGCTGAAAACGGTGTTATCTATTCAGCTAACGTTGTTCCCGGTTTCCCGATCAAAATGTGGGATCCTCAGTTCACTTTCCTCGGAAACGCTGTTGACTCATCATTCGGTTACTCGAGATCATTCGAGGTAAGCGCTGATGGTAACACCATTTACTGGGCAGGTTACGACAAACACTGCGTGGTTAAGTATGAGAGATCAGACGAATTCTCACCATTCGTGGCTGTTGATACCGTACTCAAAGGTTTCGATTCAGAGTCATTCGCTTGGCATCCAAACGGCTTGCTTTATGCTTCAGCAGGATCGAACAACGATCTTCCTAACAGATATCCCGGTGTTGAAACCTTCTGGACCAGTAGAACATGGTACGGTTGGGATCCTAACACCAACGAGATCAAAGACAGCTTGACATGGAATCTTTACCCCGGTGCCACTGATGCAAGACCTCGCGGTATCGCTTTCTCACCAACCGGTGACACAGTCTATGTTTGCGCTTTCGGTGCTGCCAACTATCCTCCTTTCCAGAGATGGATCAGACCTGCGTCAAGCGTAAAAGACCTCGGCATGGTAGCTGATGAATACAAACTCTTCCAGAATTATCCTAACCCGTTCAACCCTTCAACCGAGATCAAATTTGCTCTTAAATCTTCCGGTTTCACAACCCTTAAGATTTATGACGTACTTGGTAAAGAAGTTGCCACCCTCGTTAGCGAAAACCTGAATTCAGGAATGTATTCATACAAATTTGATGCTTCGAAGCTCGCTTCAGGTACCTACATCTATGAAGTTGTTTCAAACGGTGTAAGACTTACCAACAAGATGCTGCTCATGAAGTAAAATGTGGAATGTTAAATGTGATTCGTCACAAGTTAACATTTAACACCTAACATTTAACATTTAGAAAAAAGGGCTGTCTGAGATATGGCAGCCTTTTTTCTTGAAAATAAATTGTTACAGTAACCTACAGAAATCCATACAGTGTATAACAACCTCACCTTAAAAACCTTGCTTATCCTGGTTGTCTCTTTTTCATTCGTTTACTCTCAAAATACCGGTAATCTGCGTGGAACTGTTACAGATTCACTCACCGGTGAGATCATTCCTTATGCCAATGTGGTGGTGAAGGGAGGGAAACTGGGGGCCTCGACCAATAGTTCGGGCTACTATTTCATCCCATCAGTACCGGCCGGCAAACGGACTGTGATCTTCTCGATAATCGGATATGTCACTCGCGAAGTGACCACGGAGATCAAACCGGGTGTTATTAACGATATAAACATCAAACTTGCCCGCACTTCGGTTGATCTAAGCGAAGTAACGATCGTAGGTGAAAGAAATGCCCGCGAGAACGAGACCGATCTGGGCCTTGAAAAGATATCGATCAAAGATATCGAATTGCAGCCGATCGGTGCCGAACTTGATATCTTCAGAGTGATCCAGAACAATCCCGGTGTAAACACAACGGGCGACGCCACGGCAAAGTATTATGTCCGTGGTGGTGGCAGCGATCAGAATCTCGTGCTGCTTAACGGCGCCACGGTTTACAATCCGTTCCATGCCCTGGGTATTTTCAGCGTGATCGATCCTGAAATTATCTCATCACTCGAGTTTTACAAAGGGGGATTCACCCCCGATCTCGGTGACAGGCTATCTTCCATTCTTAATATCATCACCCGCGACGGGAACAAGAATTTCTATCAGGGTACGGTTCAAGCAGGGCTTCTCTCGGGTAAGGTTGCCGCTGAAGGTCCGATTCCCGGTGGATCATTCCTCGTGACAGGGAGGAAAAGTTACTACTCTGACATTCTGAAAAAATACATCAACAACAAGGAAACCCCATTCGATTTTTATGATCTTTCCGTAAAAGTCAATTTTTCCGATCCTTCCATCGACCAGAACAGTAAATTTGTGGCGCATGCCTTTCTAAGCTCGGATCAGGTGGTGAACAACGATCCACTCCTTGAAGATTACCATATCCGCAACAACATTGGGGGCGTGAAGTGGAGCAAAATATGGAACGGCTCACCGTTGGTTTCCGACCTTAATGTTTCATATTCCCATTACATGGCGAAGGTTGAGCCAAACCTCTCCGGCTCAAAACCCCGCGAGAACAATGTTAAAGATCTTACTATAAATGCTGATCTCGCGTACATTTACGACAGCAAGGATCAGCTCTTGTTTGGTATCCAGAACAAGTACATCACCACTGAACTTAAACAGGTTAATCAGCTCCAGCGCAAGATCAATTATAAAGTCAGCCGCGCGGCGCTCGCCGGTTACATCAACTACAAGTTTTTCCGCTGGGATGATGTTGGGCTCGATCTCGGAATGCGGTTCAACTTTCTCTCGATGGCAGAGAAGCGACCCTTTCTTTTTGAACCAAGGGTTTCGCTCACTTGGCTGATCAACCGTCTCTTGATATTCAAATTTGCTTTTGGCAGATATTCACAGGAAATGGTGGCGCTCGCCAATGAGGATGAGCTGATCTCAGTTTTTGAACCGTGGATAATAGTACCAAATAACATTACCGCGGCCGAGGCAACCCACTTTATCGCCGGCTTCACTTCATGGTTTACCGACAGGTTTGTGCTCGAAGTGGAGGCTTACTACAAGACCATGAGCAACCTGATGGAAGTGAATGAACAGAAATTCACCTCGATACAGTTCGACTTCAAAAACATCAGCGGCACTTCCTACGGTATCGAGACCGCCCTTAAGTTTGACGGTAGCATATTCTATGGTAAAGCCGCCTACGCTCTCGGCTGGGCTGAAAAATACGCGAAAGACCTTACCTACGCCCCGCGTTACGATGTAAGGCACTCGATAAACCTTCTCGCTGGTATAAACCCGGGTGCCAACTGGCAGTTCACCGCCAACTGGGTGATCTCGTCGGGAATGCCCTTTACACCAATCACCGGTTTCTACGACAAACTCCTGCTAGATGGCACCGTTCCCATCAACATCCTCGGGAACTATGAGCCACAATTCATATACGACAAGAAGAACTCTTCGAGACTGCCGTACTATCACAGGCTCGACCTCTCGATAACCAAGAAGTTCTCAACCGGGTTCGCCGACTTTACCATCGGTGCCAGCGTCCTGAACGTCTATAACAGGGAAAATATCTACTATTTTGACAAGAAAACCGGAAAACGCATCAATCAGTTACCAATACTGCCAGCATTTTTCGTGAAAGCGGAGTTTTAGTTATGAAACTTTTTGAATTTACCACAAAGGCACAAAGGCACAAAGAGTCTTTTTACAGGAAGAATAGAAGAATAAAAGGAATAAAAGGTGAATTGAGAACAACTGAAAATTCTTTTTCTGTGTCTTCCGTGCTTTTATTCTTCCTGTGGAAAGGATCTCCACTTACCCGGAGCATATTAGCATCGGCACTGATGTTGCTCCCGGTTTTTCTACTTACCGGTTGTGATAATGGATTTTCACCGAGATCGGAGTTTAAGCCCGGATATGTGCTTTACTCGATAATTGAGGGACAGGAGATAGGGAAGACCGTCGTTCCGAAAGTGATAATCGCGAAGGTTTACGACGCGCCCGGTACAGATCCATATATGAACACAGAGGATCCCGAAGTGGCAGGCGCGAGAATCGACCTCAAATTCAGAGGTGACACTTATACATTGAAAGACACCCTTGTTAACCGGGGCGACACATCGCATTATACCGGACAGCAGCGTTATTATTACGGCAAGGCTCTCTCTGTTTACGCGAATGACACCCTTTCGATCACCGCGCGCCTCCCCAATGGAACGGTTCTGACTGCCGGAACGAAAGTGCCGCAATATCTCTATTATGAGTCATCGATCCCTTTCCCGCGTGGATTCACCACGAATGTCGATGCCTTCAAGTATGGTAAAAGTTGGACTTTCTGGTGGTCATCGCAGGAACTGAATCTTACATTCCCTAAAATGACTATCTATTACACCCAGAAGATCAGCAACAGGGAAGTGACAAAAAACATTCAGGTGCCGCTTCAGGTTATCAAGCGAAATGGTGTTGAAACCCCGATCTATCCCGTTGCTAATCGTGACGAACAGGCATCATTTGATCTCGCCTCATTCGATTGGGCAATGAACAAACTTTCAGAAGGTGTCGAAGATAAATCCCTCTTCCGTATCCTTCACATCGTATTCTCCGCAACAGAATACGACGCGCCGCTTTCATTCTATTACTCATCCGTCAACGGCTTTCTTGATAATTTCTCCCTCCGCCTCGATGAACAGGTATTCACCAACATCTCCGGTGGCTATGGCCTCTTCGGCTCATACTTCACCACCACCTACCAGGAAGAGTTTGATTCGAGATATGTGACGAGTTTTGGGTACCTTACTAAATAAGGGTGAAGGGTGAGGGGTGAAGGGTGAAGGGTGAAGGATTTTTGATTAATCGTTTTGTGCAATTTAAATAGAGGTGTGATGTGAGCTTTCTAGGTGAAAAAAGTTTGAATTTTGGGATCAGGATTTACAAACTCTGTAAATTTCTTGATGAAAAGAAAGAATTCATCATTTCGAAGCAATTACTGCGATGCGGTACGAGTGTTGGGGCTAATATTCATGAGGCTATCCATGCTGAATCAGATCAAGATTATATACACAAATACTCTATCGCTCAAAAGGAATGTTCTGAAACTCTCTATTGGTTACAAATTCTTAAATCCACAGGGGTTTTAACCGACCAGGAATTTCAGAGCATAAATCAGGATGCCAATGAAATGATGAGTCTTTTAGTTTCTTCAATAAAGAATATGAAATCCCGCCAAAAACAGAAAAGAACAGGAAAATAATTTCAATTTGTGGGGCGGCGGAATTAGTTCTCCGCTGCTTCAATTCCTGCCAAATTTCACCCTTCACCCTTCACCCTTCACCCTTCACCCTTCACCCTTCCCTCAGTCAATCGTTTTCCTAAATCTCAAAGTGCTTATCACAAGGATAACCGTTCCAATGATCAGCATGGCAAGGGCATCTTGCCAGTGCTCGGTGAAGCCGGAGCCTTTGAGGATGACACCACGGATGATGAGAAGGAAGTACTTCAAAGGGATAATGTTGCTGATGTACTGAAATACCACGGGCATATTCTCTATCTGAAACGCAAAACCGGAGAGAAAAACCAAGGGCATCATAACCAGAAACATGGCGAGCATCATTGCCTGTTGCTGAGTCTTTGAGAAGGTGGAAACGAGCAAGCCGAGTCCAAGGGTGGCGTAAATATAGATGAATGATGACCCAAAAAGGAATATCACATCTCCTTTTACGTCAATGTTAAAGATCAATTTCATCGCTGTGACAACGATGATCACCGAGACAAAACCGAGCAGTACAAACGGTATCAGCTTCCCGGCGATTAGCTGCCATGATTTAACAGGCGTCACGATCAACTGCTCGAACGTGCCGATCTCCCTCTCCTTCACGATCGCGAGCGAGGTGAGCACAATTGTGATTATGCTTAAAAGAAGTCCGACGATGGCTGGAACCATGAAAATTTTCGACTGCAATTCGGGATTGTACCACACCCGGTGGTCGGTTGCCACTTGCCCCGCAGGAAATCTTTTCACTCCCCGCACCTCAAGTTTTCCCGTTGCCACTTCCTCAGAAAAGCGGATCATAATCTTCGAGACATATCCCGACGCAATCGACGCGCTGTTGCCGTCTGATCCATTAAAAATGGCCTGAATTGTAGCCGTTTCACCACGATTTATATCTTTTTCGAGGTCTTTCGGGATGATCACCACAAGCATGGTGTTACCGGCGTCGAGTGCCTTGTAGGCATCGTTATATGAGGTGACATACTTGTCGATCGAAAAGTAAGTTGAACCCCGGAACTCTTCGATCACGCGGCGACTCGTAGTCGAGCGGTCTGAATCCATAATCACTGTATGTACAACCTTCAGGTCGAGCGTGGCGGCATACCCCAGCAGGATCAACTGTATTACCGGCGCCACGAGGATGATGCCGAACATCTTTGGATCACGCCTGAACTGTTGAAACTCTTTGATCACGATCCGTAAAATTGTGTACACGTCACGCCTTCCTTTCTTTGATCTTCGATACAACGATGCTCAAGCCAACCATCACTCCCGTGAAAATGAAGAGGGAAACGATTTGCTGCCAGAATGTTTCAATTCCCGTTCCGCGCAGGATTATCGCCCTCATGATAACGTTAAAGAACTTCGTCGGCGTTATATTCGTGATTATCTGAATAATTTTCGGCATGCTTTCTATCTGAAACACGAACCCCGAAAGGATCAGCGACGGGAGCAGCGAGACGAAAGTACCCAATGTGAACGCGATCTGCGTACTCGGCGAGATGACTGAAACGAAATAACCAAGCGAAGTGCTTGCCAGCAGGAATACCAGGATAGAATAAAACAGGTCGAAATAGCTGCCATGAACGTGAACCCCGAAAAGGATGTAGCCTACAACAAGAATCATCGCCGCGTTCAGATAGGCGATCAGAAGGTAGGGGAATATCTTCCCCAACAAAAGCGAAAAAGTGGAAACAGGCGACACTCTGATCTGCTCGATCGTGTTCCGCTCATTCTCCCTGACGATCGAAAGTGAAACGCTGATAACGGAAGTGATGATCAGGATCATCGAGATCAGCCCCGGAATGAAGAAGAGCGAACTCTTAAGCTCGGGGTTGTACATTATTTTGGGCGAGAGCGTGAGCGGAGGAGTGATCTTCGTTCCGCTTTTTGCCAGCACTTCGTTTCGGTAACTGGCATTGAAAGCGGCAATTCCGGCTTCAATGTAGTTGGTCACTATTATCGCGGTGTTCGCGTCAACGCCGTCGATCAGATACTGAATCTTCACCGTTTCACCGCGCGCGAGGAGCTCGTCGAGCTTTTCCGGAATTGTAACCACCGCGTTCACTTTTTTCCGGTCGAGAAGCAGTCTGATCTCCGTGGCGCTGTTGATGTAAACGGGATCGGCGAAATATTCAGTCGCGGTCAGTTCGTTTATCAGTTTCCGGCTCGAGGAAGTTTTATCGAGATCGAGAACTGCAATTCTGACATTCTTCACATCGAAATCAACGGCATAGCCGAAGAACGCGAGCAGGAATACGGGGAAAAATATCAGGATAGCCAGAAAACGTTTATCCCGCAGGAGGTGCTTGAACTCTTTTTTCGCTATTGCGAAAGTTGTTCGCCACATATCAGTATATCCCTTCGATCATGTTAATGAAAACATCCTCAAGCGTGGGATGGGGTGTAGTGGGGGTAACGTATTTCTGTTTGAGTGATGAAGGGGTGCCTTCGGCGATCAGTTTTCCGGCGTTTATCAGTATTATGTTCGCGCAGTATTCAGCTTCTTCGAGATAGTGGGTGGTCACGAAAACTGTCGTTCCCTCCTCGGCGAGCGAGTGGATGAGATCCCAGAATGCCCGGCGGGAGAGTGGATCAACACCGCTTGTGGGCTCGTCAAGAAACACTATGCCCGGCCGGTGAATTACAGCCGTGGCAAGGGCAAGGCGCTGCTTTATCCCTCCCGGGAGGCTGCCCGTGAGCAGTTTTTCCTTCCCTTCAAGATAGGATACTCCAAGCGCCCACTTCTTCCTTTCGGCAAGTTTGGCACCGCGCAGACCGTAAACGCCACCGAAGAAATTGAGGTTTTCCTCGACAGTTAAGTCGTTGTAAAGACTAAACTTCTGCGACATGTAGCCGATGGCGAGCTTTACTTTCTCGGGGTCCTTCGTGATGCTGTGCCCGCCTACGAAGGCATCGCCGCTGGTGGGTGTTAGCATTCCGCAGAGCATCTTTATCGTGGTCGATTTCCCCGCGCCGTTAGCACCCAAAAACCCGAATATCTCACCCTGCGGTATTGAGAAACTTACGCTGTCAACCGAAACAAAATCGCCAAATTTTTTAGTAAGACTGTTTACTTCAATCGAGTTCATCTCAGTAGAGCTGCTTTCCGGTTGATCTTAAAAGGTTGTACCACGCGAGAGCCATCCTGATCCGCGCCACCTGAATGCTGCTCTTCGCTGAATAAAGCATTGTATCAGCCGAGATCAGGTCGGTTGAAGTGGCGGCCTGCGCCTTGAAGTTCTCCAGCGTTACCCTGTAATTCTCTTCCGCCTGCGCGAGAGTGACCTTCAGGTTCTCTAATTTATCCTTCGCGTTAACCAAAGCGAGCCGGCTGTTATAGACTTCGTTGGCAACCGCGTCACTTAGCTGTGATTCGGTGGTGCCCAGGCTTTTGATCGATTCTGTTACCTGGTCTGCCTTGGCGGACGTGTTGCCCCAGTCCCAGATGTTCCACTGAAGGTTCAGCGACACATCCCAAGAAGCCTTGAACTCATCTTTCACCGGGAAGATTCGCTGACTTGGATTGGCGTAGTAGAGATTCGAGCTTACCGATACCTCGGGATAGTAGCCCGATTTTGCTGCCTCAAGATTGCTTGAGAGCGCGTCTTTCTTAAGAGATAGCGAGGTGAACTCGGGTCTGTTCTTTCTCGCCTCGGGGATGAGTTCGGTCAGAGCCGGAACGTTGACATCGCTGCTGAATTTCAGATCCGCAATTTCGATGGGAGAATCAACCGGACGACCCATCGCAAGGTTCAGCGCTCCCTTTGCCGAGCTTATCGCGGTCTCCGCGTCAATACGCTGGGAGACAACACCTGAAAGCTGCACTTCAATTTTCAGGATGTCGTTGCGAGTCGCCATTCCGTTGTCGAGAAGCTGGTTCGCGTCGGTCACTCTTTTCTGCAGCGAGGTGATGTTCTCGTTTACCACCTTTAATTGTTCAATGGCTCCCGCGAGATTCAGCCACGCGTTGATGACCTTTATCGCTTCGTCGTTTTTCTTGATATTTTGGTCACTTTTCAGCGCGTCAATGTTCTTTTGGGCTGCATCTTCCGATGCGGTTATCCTGTTTCCAAGGAACACCGGTTGAGTCACGTTCAGGCGAAGCTGGTAGTTGTTGAAGAGTGGCTCCTGGATCGTTATCGGATTGGGAAAGAAAGGCACCTTGATCTCTGAGTTGGGTATCTCGCTTAACCTAACGTATGAAGCAAAAAACTTCAATTGCGGAAGTTTGGCTGTAGATATCTCTTTCAGTTTCAGGATGTTTTGATCTATCGCCGAGGTGTTAAGCGCGAGCACTTTGCTCTTCTCGAGCGCTGTGGCGACGCATTCTTCAAGCGTGAGTTTCTGAGCGAGAGCGCCCGATTGCAGCAGTACGAGAGCGATCCAGATTAAGTAATAATTTCTCTTTTTCATTGTTTTAAGCGGTTTTACTTTTTACAAGATGAATGAAAATGTTCTCAAGCGAAGGGGTCTTGAACTTGTGTTCAGTTATCCTGATCCCTTTGGTGGAAAGAAGTGCTGTAACATCAGCGAGTGTCTTCCCCGGGTCAGCGGTCAGAATATCGATGCGGTCACCGAATGCCTGCGGGTCAAGTGGAAGACCTTCGCGTATCGTTTTAACGCTCTCCCGTATTGCCGGGGTGAAAATTTCGAGTACCGACATCCCGATCGAGTTCATCACTTCGTTGGCAGTACCAAGGGCGATGATCTCTCCCTCGTGCATCAGCCCGATCCGGTGGCACTTCTCCGCCTCATCGAGGTAGGGGGTGGTCAGAAGGATGGTGATACCCTCGGCGCTGAGTGACGAGATTATCTTCCAGAAATCGCGCCGGGAAACGGGATCGACGCCTGTGGTCGGCTCGTCAAGTATCAACACCTTTGGCGTGTGAATCAGCGAGCAGGCGAGCGCGAGTTTCTGTTTCATTCCGCCGGAAAGCTTGTCGGCAGGGCGGTCACGGAACTTCGAAAGGCGCATCATTTCCAGAAGGTGGTCTCGTCTCGGCTTCCACTCCTTCACTTTGTGGATATCGGCGAAAAACTCAATGTTCTCATCAACGGTCAGGTCTCCGTAAAGGGAAAATTTCTGGGAAAGGTAGCCGAGGCTGTTCTGTGCCTCCCGTTTGTGAGTGGCAACATCGTAGCCAAGTACGGATGCACTTCCGGAATCTGCCCCCGTTAGACCGCAGATCACCCTGATAGTGGTGGTTTTCCCTGCGCCATCAGGTCCGACCAGACCGAACATCTCGCCGGGGGCGATCGAGAGCGAAAGTGACTTTACCGCCACGATCTCACCAAATGTTTTTCTTATTTCAATTATTTCTATCGCGTTCATTTCGGTTTCGCGCGGTTGTCACAGCTTTATTGAGGCGTCGGCGGGCATGCCGTCTTTAAGTTCGCCATTCTGGTTTTTCACCCGCACCTTCACTTCGTAAACCAGCCGGGTCCGCTCGTCACCGGTTTGGATATTCTTGGGTGTGAACGCCGCCTCGGGTGAAATGTAGATAACCTTTCCCAGGTACTTTTTTCCGGGGTAGCTATCGATCGAAACATCGACCTGCTGGCCCGTCTTCACTTTGCCAAGATCGGTCTCCTGTACATAAAGGATTAGATCGAGCTCATCAGTGGCGGAGATTTTTACCAATGATGAAAGCATTCCGGCGGTTTCACCTTTTTTGATGTATTTTTTCACAACCTTGCCTGTGATGGGGGAGACCACGTAGCATTTGTCAATATTGTTTTTAAGGATGTCAGCGCCTGACCGGGCTTCTTTTGAGCGAGCAGCGGCGGCTTTTATCTCTTCCGGTCTTACGATCGTTTTTATCTTTTTCAGGTTCTCCTCCGCGCCGGCTAACTGAGAGCGGAGCACTTTAAGACGGGTATCCGCGTCATCGAGGTTCTTTTTGGTAACTGTTCCGGCATTGTAGAGGTTTGTGATCCTGGTGAAATCGGTTTCGGCGAGGGCGATGTTCGCCTTGATCTGCGCGATCATCTCTTCCGCCTGGGCGATATCCTCTTTACGCGCGCCACTCTGCAGAAGTGAATACTGCGCGTCAGCTCCCTCGATTAGGGCTGAAGTTCTCTCGAGTTGAAGAAGGAGGTTCGAGTCATCGATCTTCACCACGGTGTCGTTCAACTTCACCACGTCACCCTCTTCAAACGGGAAGAGCACCACCAGACCCGGGGTTTGGGCGCTTAAAGTAACGCTGATGGCTTCCAGATTGCCGGAAACCTTCAGCTTGGAAGTGTCGGTCTCTTTTGAGCACCCTGCCGCGATAAGCGCCATCAGCGCGACCGCCGCGATAAAACTATATCTTTTCATTTTGTAGAACTCCATAGATAAGATTTGAAAACTCTTCATTTCCTCTGTCAGTCATGATCGAAGTGAGCATGAACCGGTAAAACCCGCCAACAGCCTGGTTGAAACTCATTTTGTTTGTCGCGAGAAACTCGCTTTTTATCACTTCCCTGATCCCCCCGACGAACGCGGCAATAACCACGGGGAGGGGATGGTTCTTTACTAACCCTTCGTTGATACCTTGCATATAAATACGCGAAATGGTGTCGCGCATGATGTTGCTCCGGAAACTGTCGAACTCCTGCCAAAGCTCAGGCATGAATTGCTGCAGGTCGGCAATAAATTCGTTGGAGATAAGGGTGGTCTGCGTCAGCATCCTGTTAAGGATTCTGATAAACTTGACCACCGACACTTCATCCGTCTCGACCACGCTTCTGACGAAGGCACCCGACTCGTGCATGAACAACTTGAATCCTGCCTCGACCAACTCCTCTTTAGAGGTGAAGTGCTTGTAGATCGTCTTTTTGCTGATCTTCATCCCTTTTGCTATATCATCAACAGGGATCTTCGAGAATCCTGTCTCGCGGAACCGCGTGAAAGCGTAAAGGGAGATCTTTTTTTTCTGTTCTTCTGATTTTGTCATGGAAACTAATTTCAATTATTACAGTTTCTAAAATAACATAGGGAAACCAAAAAGTCAATATTTAGTTTCCGTTTTCCTGCCAATTCGTCGAAAATATTTTTTCAGAAGGGTTAAACTGACTAAAAAGTTAAATTTGTGACGAAATATTTTTCATTTTTGAAAGAAGAATTGGATACCACGTACCACAAAAAAGGCATACTTGCTGTTGTAATTGCAGCGCTTCTCTGGAGCACCGGCGGGCTTTTCATTAAACTGATCTCGCTGAACTCGCTTCAACTTTCATTTTTCCGGTCGCTTTTTGCGGGTCTGGTTATTCTCGCCCTCTTCCGTAAAGACGCGCTGAAGTTCAATAAATGGTCACTTCTCACCGGACTCTGTTACGCGGGGGTGCTGACCTTCTTTGTTGTAGCCACAAAGCTTACAACAGCGGCAAACGCGATATTCCTTCAGTACACGGCACCCATTTACGTTCTAATACTGGAACCGCTTTTGTTGAAAACGAAGTTTGAGCGGATCAATCTGGTAACTATAATCTTCACATTCGCGGGGATGGCGCTCTTTTTTGTCGGAAAACTGTCGGCAGGGGATATGGAAGGGAATACATTCGCCCTCATCTCCGGCATCTGCCTCACTTTCATGTTCCTCGGTATGAGGAAATCGGGTGATGAGTACAAATTCAGTACAATCTTTTGGGGGAATGTTTTTGTTGTGCTTATTACGGGCTTTTCTGTGATCGATCTTCCACCAATGTCGATCGGTGACCTCGCGATGGCGGGTTATCTTGGGATATTTCAGATCGGAATAGCTTATGTCATTTTCAGCTACGCGATCAATAAAGTTGAGGCAATTGAGGCTTCGCTTCTCGCGATGATCGAACCGGTGCTCAACCCTGTTTGGGTTCTGATCGGTTACGGCGAGATGCCTTCAACCTGGGCGATCGCGGGTGGTGTTATCATAATTCTCGCGATCGGCTTCCGCACGGTGATGATCGAAAAACGCCGCCGGCGAAAGCCAATGCCCGTTTAGAGTTTCAGTCTCAAGGGGAGAGGCGCTCTATTTTCCATTCGTTGCCTTCACGGCGGTAGAGAATACGGTCGTGAAGCCTGTTCGGTCGCCCTTGCCAGAATTCAAACCGCTCCGGTATTACCTTGTAACCGCCCCAGAACGGGGGGAGGGGAATATCGGAATCACCAAATTTCTTCTTGTACTCAGCGAATTTCATCTCGAGGTAAACCCTCCCGGGCACGGTAGTGCTCTGCTTTGATGCCCAGGCACCAATTCTTGAGTCGGCAGGTCTCGTTTTGAAGTATGCGTACGATTCGCTTTCAGGTATCCTGACCGCCTTGCCGTTAATTCTCACCTGTCTTTCGAGCTCGAGCCAGAGGAACAGGAGTGAAACGTTCGGGTTAAGCTCGATCTCCCGCCCTTTCTGACTTTCGTAATTTGTGAAGAAGGTGAAACCATCGTCATCGAACCCCTTAAGAAGAACGGTTCTCGATGAAGGCACCCCTACCGCTGAAACGGTCGAGATAACCATGGCATTCGGCTCGAGCAGTTGTGCTTCAAGCGCGTTGCTGAACCATTTATCGAACTGTTTAAGCGGGTCTCTTGTTACATCTCCAATATCGAGAGTGGCTGCCTGATAGTTGCGTCTTAGTGAGGAGACGAGTTCGTTCGGGTTTTCTGCCATTTCGTTAGTTCCGTTGTTTTAGTTAAATTTAAAGTTTAAATTCTGCTTCTTAATTGAGAGGGCAAACACAATTAAAAGCAAGGATACGCGAAAGATCATTCCAAAAATAACAAGAGTATTGCAATCATCATGAGTGAAAACGGTTCACCCAAAGACAAACAACAATTTGTTGAAGAATTTGGGTCAAATAGCTGGTTTGTTGAATATCTGTATGAAGAATATAAAGAGAATCCGGGTGCTGTACCCGACCAGTGGAAGAGATATTTTAATGGTGAGATAACATCTGGGCAGATCGATCAGGCTCCTCAACAGGGAAGTGCTGAAGTTGCTCCTGGTTCGGCACCCCGTTCGTTCCCGATGCCTCAACCCCTTCCGGGTGATACCACCAAGGTTATCGCCGGAGGTGGAGCAAGGATAATCCAGAACATGGAGAGTTCGCTTACCATCCCGACCGCCACTTCATTTAGAACCATCGCGGTAAAGATCCTCGAAGAAAACAGAATACTGATAAATTCCCACCTCGCGAAGAGAAGGGCAGGCAAGATCAGTTTCACTCATATCATCGGATGGGCTATTGTGCAGGCCGCCAAGGCGTTCCCCTCGATGAACAACGCCTACACCGAGAAAGACGGCAAGCCGGTGCTCATCACCCGCGAGCACATCAACCTCGGACTCGCCATAGATGTTGAAAGAAAAGACGGCACAAGAAACCTGATGGTTCCAAACATCAAAGCTGCCGATACAATGGATTTTAAGAAGTTCTTCGAAACTTACGAAGACCTCGTGAAGAGAAGCAGACTTGGTCAGATCGATCCAGCCGAGTTCATGGGCACCACCATTTCACTCACCAACCCGGGCACGCTCGGAACAATCGCTTCTGTACCCCGTTTAATGATGGGCCAGGGCACAATTGTTGCCACCGGAGCAATCCAGTACCCCGCGGAGTTCGTGGCGATGTCAGCAGAGGCGGTTTCGAACCTCGGCGTAAGCAAGGTGATGCAGATAACCAGCACCTACGACCACAGGATCATACAGGGAGCCGAGTCGGGCATGTTCCTCCGCAAAATAAGCGAAATGCTGATGGGTGAGGATGACTTCTATGAGATCATCTTTGAGAGCCTCGGCGTTCCGCAGATGCCCCACAAGTGGCAGAGCGATACCGTGCCGGGCTTCAGTCAGTCAACCATCGGCTACGATGAGATAGCGAAACAGGGAAGAGTGCGTCAGATGATCAACATGTTCCGCGTTCGCGGGCACCTGATTGCCACCACCGACCCGCTCGGAAAGAATACCACGTACCACCCTGAACTTGACCCGCAGTTCTATCAGTTGACTGTTTGGGACTACGACCGCCAGTTCCTTACCCACGATTTCGGCGGATACAAGACAGCGACACTCCGGAAGATCCTGGATAAACTGCATAAGACCTACTGCGAGAACATCGGCGTTGAGTATATGCACATCCAATCGAGCGATGAAAAAACGTGGCTGCAAAACAGGATGGAGCCAGTTGAGAACAAGCCGAACCTCGACACCGCCACAAAAAAACAGATATTGCAGAAACTGATCGAAGCCGAGCATTTCGAGCAGTTTATTCACACAAAGTTTATCGGACACAAGCGTTTCTCGCTCGAAGGGCTTGAGTCAACCATCCCCGCGCTTGATCACCTGCTGACGATCGCCGCCGACAATAACGTCCGCGAGATCGTTCTTGGCATGGCTCACCGTGGCAGATTGAACGTGCTCACCAATATTGTGGGCAAATCGTATGATTCGATCCTTTCGGAATTTGAGGATATAATCGATCCCGATTCAACCGCCGGATCCGGTGACGTTAAGTACCACCTCGGTGCATTCAACAAGGTGAAAACCCGTTTTAGAAAAGAGATCGGCGTTTCGATAGCCTCGAACCCCAGCCACCTCGAGTGGGTGAACCCTGTGGTAGAGGGTATAGTCCGCGCCAAACAGACAAGAATGGCCGACACCGACAGAAAGCACATCATCCCCGTTCTCCTTCATGGCGACTCCGCCTTCGCGGGTCAGGGAGTTGTAGCCGAGACCATCAACCTTTCTCAGCTCGCGGGCTACAAAACAGGCGGCACGATACACATCGTAACCAATAATCAGATTGGTTTTACCACCACACCCGAAGAGGCGAGATCGTCGGTTTACGCCACCGACGTGGCGAAGATAGTTCAGGCACCCGTTTTTCACGTGAACGGCGATGACCCCGAAGCGGTGCTTCATGTTATCAAAATCGCGTTTGACTACAGACAGAAATTCAACAAAGACGTGGTGATCGATATCGTCGGATACCGCCGTCATGGTCACAATGAGGGTGACGACCCCGGCTACACCCAGCCGATCCTTTACGCCAAGATCAAGCAGCAGCCATCAGTGACCAAACAGTATGGCAAGCGACTTGTAGCCGAAGGCATAATCACTGATGATGAGCTTAAAGCTCTCGAGGCGGCGTACAACAAGAAACTTGATGACGCGCTTCAGATAGTCACCCAGAAGAAGAACCAGTTCAAGGGTGACATCCCCGCCGCTCTGATCAATCAGGAGCGTCCAAGCGCGAGGATGAATCACGATACAGCGCTCACGGAAGAAGAGCTTAACGAACTTCTGATAAAGGGAAGCTCACTGCCTGAAGGCTTTAACCTCCATCCGAAGCTTGTAAAGTTCCTTGATAAAAGGAAGGATTTCGCGGCTTCCAAGGATGGACTTGCAGACTGGGCAACCGCCGAGTTTGCGGCCTTTGCGTCACTGGTGAAAGAGGGAACACCCGTCCGCCTCAGCGGTCAGGACTGCGTCCGGGGAACCTTCACCCAGCGCCACATGGCTTTCACAGACGTGGTAACGGGCCAGGAGTATTTCCCGATTAACCACATGTATAACGGACAGGCTCGCGCCGAGATCCTCGACAGTAACCTCTCCGAGGCGGCTGTTATGGGCTTCGAGTACGGTTTCAGCACCGCCGACCCTGATACTCTCGTTATCTGGGAAGCTCAGTTTGGTGACTTCGCCAACGGCGCGCAGATAATCATCGACAATTTTATTGTTGCTTCCAAGGAGAAGTGGAACACTCCGAACAACCTCGTGCTTCTGTTACCTCACGGTTTCGAAGGGCAGGGACCCGAGCACTCAAGCGCGAGACTCGAGCGTTTCCTCATCCTTTGCGCGCAGGAGAACATGGAAGTTTGCCATCTCTCCGATCCCGCCAACTATTTCCACCTCCTCCGCCGTCAGGTGAAGAAGGACGAGGGAAGACCTTTGGTGATAATGTCACCTAAGAGCCTCTTAAGGCTGCCGGAAGCGAGATCGCCGAAGCAGCACTTCATCGAAGGAACCTTCAAAGAGTTCCTCGACGACACTTCCGGACTCGACAAAAAGAAGGTGAAAAAAGTCCTTCTGACCAGCGGAAAGATTTACTACGAGCTGGATAAGTTCAGACGTGACAATGGTTTCACCGATGTGGCGATCGTCCGTGTCGAGCAGCTTTATCCGTTCGAAGGTGCCATGCTGAAGGAGATTCTCGCGCAGTATCCTGCAATGGAGGAAGTCCTCTGGGTGCAGGAAGAGCCCCGCAACATGGGCGGCTGGAACTTCCTTAAACCAAGGATCGACGAAGTTCTCGAGAAGAAAATGCGCGTGCAATATGTCGGAAGAACCGAAAGCGCCAGCCCCGCGGTTGGCTCGGCAAAACTTGCCGCCAAGCAGCAGGAAGCGATAATTCGCACCGCTTTCACAATGCTTTAACCGGAAGGATAAAAGATTCACTTTTAAGATTCACGGAAATTTCGTAATTTTCGCATCAAAAGCGGGCATAACTCAGTTGGTAGAGTGTCAGCTTCCCAAGCTGAATGTCGCGGGTTCGAATCCCGTTGCCCGCTCTAAGAAGAAGGAAAAAATTTGCGGTTTTTCACAAAAACACTTGTTTGGAATCTAAAAAAGCCGTAAATTTACAGTCTAAAATTTTTGAAAAGGGGGCGCTTAGCTCAGTCGGTTCAGAGCATCTGCCTTACAAGCAGAGGGTCCGGGGTTCGAATCCCTGAGCGCCCACTAAAAAGCTTCAAAACAACGCGTTTTGAGGCTTTTTTCATTTTAAAGAAAATTTGTAAATCCACATTTATCCCTAAAAATGCTCTGTTTTTGCCCGAATCGACCTGGATTTTAGGGGTGACCGCAACAAAAACCGCAACACTAAATGGGCAGAAAAACCTTCTCGTAATCTATTGTAAATGCAGATTTTAGCAAAAAAAACACGACCAGAACTGATCGTGTTAATTAAGGTCTATCAAATCATGACTGCCATTATTCGGGCCTTTTGAACTTCTTCAACTCAGACCTCATGATATCGATACTTATCTCATTGTAGTACCTGTCGGCGGTATTCATATGCTCATGTCCCACCAATTCCTTGACCACTGTTGCATCCATTAAATAAGCTGACCTGGCCAAGGTGATGAAGGTTTTCCTGAAGGTGCGGGCTGAATACTGTTTTTGACTGAATCCTATTTTCGCGAAATATCTCGTGATGGCTTTTCCCAGGTAATTGTACTCCGACCATGGCAGTAAACGGCCCTCTGTTCTTTCACCGATATACTCTTTGAGAATATTTTTCAGATCTTCGTGAAATGGAATTGTCCGGCGCTTTTTCCGTTTCAGCTCATAATATTTGAAGGTGCCTTCTTTCAAGTCTATATCCTCAATGTTTATAAGATACATATCTGAGGGCCGTAGTCCCGTATAAAAAGCCAGGTAAACCAGCATCTTCATACTGCTTCCGGCCTTTTCAACCTCTTCGAACAGAAATATGATATCCGAATGAGAGAAAACGATTTTCTCTACGACTTCCGGGTTCGTCCTAATTTCACTGTTCACGACAAACACGGTACAGTAATCATACTCAAACAAAAAGTTGAGAAAGTGGATGCACTGTTTACCAAGAGTGTGGATAGTATTTTGCTTATACTGCTTGAAGGACTTGATTTTCAGAAGCCAATCTTCAACGCTTGTTTTGGAGATGTTTTCACAATACATTTCTCTCTCAAAGTCAGCTGTAAATTGTTCGAAAAACCAATGGTATTCCCAGATTGTTTTTGAATTCTTGTGTTGGTTGTTCTTGAGAAAGTGATTTATCGCATCATCCAGGGTCGGCCGTCTGATTCCTAGTATTCCCTTTCTTTCTCGAGTTTTATCCATCTCCTGTTGCACCTTCTTCGCCATCCGCTCTGCATCGGCGCGGTTAGTTTTTGTATCTTTTAGCCCGGTGGATTTTGCCTTGTTCTTTTTTTCCACAGGATCGTACCACTGAATGTACAGTATGTTGTTTCTTGTTCGAATGATCGCCATTATTTGACCCCCGAGATTTTATTTGACTGGTTCTTGCCGAGCTTGCTTGGCTTCGTTTTTGTAGTTGCCAAGAATTGCACAGCAGTTATTTTGTTAAGTGTAGGAGCTGTCCTGATCTCAACCGGCCTTGATTCCTCACTCAGGAATCTGGCGATTTCGTCACTACTGATTTTGAACCTTTTACCAATTTGAATGGCCCTTATTCTTTTATCTTGAATCAGTGACTTAACTGTATCCCTGCCGAGAGACAAATATTTTGCCACTCCTGAAATACTCATCAGCTTGGTTTCGGATTTTATCGTTTGATTTTGAAACATTGTTACTCCTTTCCCACAATCATTTATTTGCGGGTCTGTTTTATATGTTTCGCTAACCTTTAGGAAGGGTAGAACACCATTTTCGGTGTGTGGGTGGTGATTTATCATGCTAAATCCCTTTGGAATTATTTGTTATAATTCTTATACCAAATATTCCTTCCGACTTTTCTAAAATCGGTATTCTAATATATGTAATACTTGACATATATGCAAGTCATTTCTGCAATTAAAGGTTATTTCAAAAAAATATTACAAAATATTACGAAATATCTTGACAACTAATTGGAATTTTCGTATCTTTGAATATAGGAGTTGAATGATTATGGAATTAAGAGAATTACGGAAGCGGGCAGGGCTCAAATCTGCTGAAATAGCGAAACAACTTGGAGTGACTCAAGGTCACTACAGCCATATTGAACTTGGTAAAAGAACTTTAAAGGAAGAGTTCATTCCAAAACTCGCCCATGAGTTTGGTGTTGATCCTGAAGTGATCGTTGGTATACGCGACCAGATGCAGAAGGAAAATATTCAGCTTAAGCACTGGATTGATCAGGTATTGATTGATGGTAAGCCGATGATTATCGAGATCAGCAAACAAATTCGGTACGGCCGTAGCTTCAATTTGGATGATGAAGAAGGATTTCCAATTTTCATCGCGAATTTGGTAAGCGATATCATTAGGGAGGTAGTAAGAGTCGAATTAAAGAATGACGGACGATTCCGGGAAATTCTACGGCAGAGGCTTAAAGCTCTGCTTTAATTCAAGTTTCTGCGTAAGCAGCGAAAACCACAAGAAGCGAAAATGTTCTCTTGTGGTTTTTTTGTTTTAAAAACAGGAGGAAATCTTGAAAAATAACAAAATCAATTATTTGTTTGGCGTTACGACGCAAACATGTGAAATGATGGCAAACGGCTCAGTGAGATCGCACAGATTAACTGTGCCGGTTGACCTCGTAGACTGTGAAAGTCTGAATGACTACTCCATCAATGGAATAGTACAATTAATTGAGCAGGAAGTAAAGCTTCTTGTCAAAGCATATAATTTATTAAAGGAGATTGACTTGAAAACTATTCAAAATCAAACTAATATCATATTGGACTCTGTCTTGGATCTGATGACCGTGGTAAGCTTCTCAAGTATCGAGGAGGTGTAACATGGCTGATAATACAAGAAAAACCATCCACCTGGCTGATGTCGATAAAGTCGACTTGAAGCTTAGCATCAGTGTCACGACCAATGGTGGCGGCTATACGATTAGAGATTGGTCGAAAGACCAAATCTGTCTGAGGGAACATCCCACAGATGTACCGACGGCAGTTCAACTTCTGAAAGATGAGTTTCAGAAGTTTGTAGGTGAATTTATGGAGAAATTTAACGATGGAAGGATATAAAAATCCCCATATGATCAGATTTTCTGAGAATCTGAACCTAAATAATTCCCAATCGAAGGATTGGAATAGCTCACACTCCGCACGAGGGTGGCGGGAGACAACCGTCAACGCCCTTGAATTCAGACCTGAGTATTTCACGCAAAGAGGTGTCTACTTCGCGTGCCTCAATGATTATGGTCATAATGGTACCGATGGACACAAGACTAAAGAGAATACGGATTTTTCCTCCATAACTGCAATAGTGCTGGACTATGACGGAAAAGATAAAGACGAATTCAGCTCGGCAGATGCCATAAGGTGGGTGTCAGAGTTGGATTTCAAGGTGTATGTTGTAAGTGGGGCCTCCTTTCAGCAGAGCGTAAAGGATTCGTATCGAATTATGATCCCTCTGAGTGATCCGGTTGATATGGCAACATTCAGCGAGTGTATGAATTGCTTCATTTCGGATCGCAAATTTGGAAAGGGGTTGGATCATTCATGCAAGAGCTTCAGGTTCTGGTCTCCTTCAAATGGAAAGTTATTCCATGCTAATGAGGGAGTCCGGTTGGCAAAAGTGGAAGAGTTGATTGCGATAACTGATTATGCCACCAGGCGTAAACTTAAAGCAGATGACCCCAAAACACTACACGAGCATATCCAACTGAAGAAGGAGAAAGCTCTCTCAGACAAGAAAGTGGAGGGAGTGGAAAACCTTTCGCGGAAAGATAGATTTTGGGAAAATTATAAAAACCTAAAAACAGATCAGAAGGTGACCCTGTGCTGCCCGTTTTGTGATCCAAAAGCACGCAAAGATCCTTCCAAAAAGAATTCATTCATCAGCAGAGGCCCGTCAGGGCTTCTGTTTCTGTACTGTAGCTCAGAGGCGAGGACATACTGGGAACAAATTGATTTTGAAGAGAGATTCAAACCATTTTTTTCGTATTCGGACAATGTGTTCGAGATATGCCCTCTGGCAGAGACAAGCAAGATCGAGTACACGAAGATTGGGATACCAAATTTTCACTTGTTAACAGCCACAGACCACAAGGATTTAAAGATCGAGGCCTATAAGCATCTCTTGCATAACAGGCGGTTTGGGGTGATGCCCAGAGTGAAATATGAATGCAGTGTCGATGTTGAAAAGTTTAAAATCAATGTCGACTTCGAAAATAATATCGTACATGTGTTGGTACCGGCGATTAAAGAAGTGGTGAAGGATAACGCCATGATAGAGGATTATCTGGATCATACATTCGGGAAATATTCCGGCTTTATCAAGGACTGGATTGCCCTTTACAGCTATACGAACTGGAAGCCAATGGCGACTCTGATATTGATCGGTGGTCGTGGAACAGGTAAGACCACTTTCACGGACATGTTGTCCGCGATCTTTAAAGGTCACTCACAGACCGCGAGGAGTGCGGATGACCGGTTTAACTCATTTCTGGAGGAAAAGCTACTGGTGATCGATGAGGCATTCGCGGATGGGAAGCCGCAATATACCCGCCTGAAGCAGATCTCGGGTGGTAAGCATCTAACAATTGAGCGAAAGTATAAGGAGGCATATGCTGTCGAGAACAATATTCACATCATTATGACGAGTAATGACAACCTCCCAATTGATGTTAAGCAGGAAGAACTGATTGAGGATGTGAATAACAATCAGTGGTTTATGCACAAATTCCCCATTATAAAGCATCGAGACTCGCTATTTCTACCAAAACTCGTGGACAGGATCGGTCACTGGATCCGGAGCGAGGGGAGAATAAGGTACGATAAGCTGAAAGGGAATACTAATCCCAGGTATGGGCAAGAGGTCCCGATAACTGAGGAGTTAAGATCTCTTTTCATGTTCGCGACATCGTCAGAGGACTATCGTGCCAGAGACTTTATTCAAGAGCATCTGGCTACTCCATTCCCGGAGGAAAAGAGAGTCCTGGGACAGTTGGAGCTGAATAAATGGTGTAAAGAGAATCACCAAGATCCGCAACTTATTCTTAAAACCTTAAAAAACCTTGGATATATCGAGTCCGGCAGGTTAAAGCAGGTTGCTCATCAAGGTAGGCGATATAACCAGTACACACTGACCCAAAAAGCCTTCGATCTGGTTAAGTAACTGGACTGAGAAGCTGAAAGATTGACTTTGAGTCGATTCTGAGTAGGTGTAAGTTCCTTATTTATATATGAGTTACAGCCATTCTACTCAGAATCTCAAAGTTTTTGCAAAACTTTTTAATAAGTATCCCCCCCCTTCAGCTAATTGTTCTATTTTCTTCTATTATTCTATAATAAAAATGAAAATTGAGTATATAATAGTAAAATATTGCGATTACAGCCTAAAAACGAAGAAAATACCCTACTCAAAAGCTACTCAACCCATACTCACACAAAATACCCTGAGAAGATCTCACACATGAAAAAACACCTGGCTTGCTCCCGTATCTCTCACATCTGTCTCATAATGAGACATTGTAGGTGGGCAATAACCCCCAGCGAGAGGTCGATATAAAAGGGGGTACCATATCTACCGGGGTATGGGCTACCACCAGATAACCACGGAAATTTTTTCTACTATGTCGGTTAAGTGAAGGGGGGGAGGGGGGAATAAAATACCGGAAGCTTTCACCTCCGGCACCGATTCATTCATTCAGTTTCGAGATCAACGATTTTAACAGTCGGAAGGAGGTGCATTAGCCCCTCGCTCCTGAGCCACTTTACAATTGTTTCGTACTTTGAGATACCGAAATACCTCGCGCAAGCAGAGATACTTGAAAACCTTCCTGCTTTCATATCGTCAATCACACGACGCTTAAAAGCCGGTGAGTAGCGTTTAATCTTTGTCATAATACCACATCCCCCAGCTTTTACTCACTCTCTTCAGACCATATTTTTTTGCTACCATTTTCCTGACCTTCGGATCGAACTGTTCCGCTGTGTTCAGGAACTTTGCGATGACATCCCGTCTGCACAGCGAATAATCCAGTGGGACATAGTCGAATAAAGATTCGAGGAGCATCATCACCCCTTGATACCTTTTAGCGGTATCCCAGCTACTGTTCTCATAAATTAAAATCCCACGAATCGACATGATGATAGCCTTCATCACTCTCTGGAATTCACAAGCTTCATTTTTCATTAATTCTTCCAACCGTGTTAGTAGTTCTTCCACCACTACCATGGTTTCATTACTTACCTTAAGAGCATTATTCACATGCATTATTCTTCTCCTATCTATACTAGAATCTAAGGATAATACATTTAAGTGTCAAGAGGTAAATGGTCAGGAAGCTGAAGCGAGGGGGAGGGGGCTAATTAAGCGAATTGAAAATAAAAATTTTAGGGTAACTCGCAATCAAAGGGGTAAAATGGTGGATTAATCTTGCTAATATCTAAAAAATAAATTGGTATTTTCTACTATCGGGACTTTATTTCCTAATGACTGCCCCTGAAGAAGCAAGCGATTTCTGAGTGGGATGTTGTTCACGACGAAAGCCTTAAAGAATTCAATGGAGATTTTTGGGTATACCAGGATTTCAGCGCACCTCTTTCTTCTACCGTCTGGGAAGTCGATCCAATTATTTGCATAAATCACATCCCAGGATAGTGTTTGCAACGATGCAAGACTATTGAAGAAATGAGTTGAATTTGAAGCCGCATTCCCATCAGTAATACCAAACCTGACTTCTGGAGAAAACAGCACATCCTTGTCGATTACAACGAAAAAGATATCTTTTTGTAGATGGCGTCTTGCATATAGTGTGGGTGTTAGGCTAGTAAAATAGAGGGGCACTACATCGTGGATATGCACAATGTTTCCATCATTTAATACGCATGCTTTAGAATGACGACGGCTTTGAACCTGAGGAATCGCAAAAGTCTGTGCTTTGATCGAATTGTTGTCCACTACATTTTTCGGTAATATGCCCTTTGAGCAGATCGAGTCAAAATTGCCTGCTAACGAGAAGTAATAGAATTCATCTACTCGATGCTGCTTCAGAGCATTCAATGCATCGGATTTGCTAAGTCCCATTAGAACAACTCAGGATCCTTTTCCAAGGAAGTAATGATTCTTAGATCAGTTCTCTTCAAAAAGGCATAAACTTTCTCTATTGAACTATCACCGAAGCCTCTTATCTTTTGAAGATCCATCATATTTCGCAAAGAATTGGACTGTAATGCTTGTTCCAATTTCTTTGCTTCAGTGGATCGTAAACCAATAATCTCAACGAAATCCCTCGACCGAAACCTCGCTGTGACTTCTGAAAAGCGATCGAACAGGTTATCAACAGCACTCGGATCGTAATGATAAATTTCAACCTCCAAGCTTGATAAGCCCTCGAGATAACCATACATTACTGTTTTCACATCTTTCCATTCCATACCCCCGGATTCAGTCCCAAGTTTTGGAAACGCGATCGATGTGATCCCTTTTTCGTCATATGTTTCTGCGAATTTACGAAGACCTTTTTCGATATAATCCATCTTTGAAGGGAATTTCCAATAATTCTTCGTAGGAAAGTTTAAGATCCAGGGAGTTGACTTTTTGTAGAGTTGAAGAACTCCGGGTTTCATAAGCTTTTGGTCACAGAACTCTTTATACTTTTCAAACATTTCGGGAAAACGGTTTTTAAACTCCAAGGCGATACCCCTCCCCATCACGCCTTCACAATTGACCGTATTCACAATAACTTGTGAAGTGGTATTAAAAATATTGCCGTGAACTTCAACAATTCTTGCCATTTAATTCTCAATTCAATTCGAAAAAGTGTTTTTAGTAAGTCTAGAAATAGAATTCCTTCCTAACAACAAAATTGATATTATAACCTTCACCTGCTTTTCTTGCGTATCCTAAAGAATAGTTATTATTAGATACTATCTCTCCGATATCCGTCAGGGGAACAGATCTTGGAATTAAAACCTCCGCACAACGCTTCCGCTTACCATCCTGAAAACCATTCCAGTAATCTGCCTTCAAAACTTGCCAGTCAAGTGAAGCCAGAAAAGTAGCAGAGTCTGAGAACTTGGTATAATCACTGGCTGCATTTCCATCGGTAATCAAAAATGATCTGTTTAGTAATTTCATTGGTTTTACGCCAATCAAGAGTATGTCATTCTGTTCACTCTTTCGAACATACAACATGGGATTCTTGGGATTGATATAGAATGGGACATAGTCATGAAGAGACTTGTTGTAGAATGGATCCTTTCGGGTTCGTCTGTCATTAACATCATGATCCGATATATCGACCCTGACAATTCCTTTGTTGTGGGCATAATTGTGACTCAGGAGCCCATATTTGAAAATATTGAAGATATTCTTCTTGTGTGTCATATGGTAAAAGTAGGAAATACCCGAATACACAGCCAACGAACCAACATCTCCTAAAAACTTCAGAAAACCGCCCGGCATATTAACTCCAATTATGATTTACAATTTTTGTTTAATTCAATTGTTCTGATCAGAAACTATCCAGAAAGTTATCAAACAGATTGCTGTGTTCTGTTTTAATCTTATCATATGCCTTTGAACTGATATAGTATACTGCCTGAAGGTAGTCGTCATAAATATCTTCTCTAATCATCCACTTCTTCGTCTCCGCTAAATGCTCGATAGTTGAATAATTGAATGCGTAGTTCTTGGTGAAGTAACGACGAAAGTACTTGTCGATCAACTCAAATTGGGAGTAATCAACCAGTCCCACTAAATGTTTGCAGCAATTTATCTCATATCGGTAATATTCTCCGGTTTCATCTCCATCCTCATCCAATCTAGCCCTAAATTCAATTTCATTCTGGGAGCCGCAATATGGACACTCAGTATATGTTCTTAAATCTTCATCATTTTCTTCGTCTTCATCTTCACAGCTATCTTCATCCGGATCATAATAATCCGCAGCGCTGCTAAACCAATATTTGATCATTTTCACCTCCTGTTGAGTCCGAGTATTTATTGTTTATAAAATTCCTCTACCCGTTTTACTTTCGAGCAGACTTGCTAATTGTGCACCGGATTTGAGTTTCATAACATAGTTACAACCGGTTTTTTGATCATTCCACAACGGGCAACCTAAAAAATATTGATCCAATAAACCGATAGCTCCCCGTTTTTCCCGTAGAACAAGCTCCGAGCCATGGATAGGACATGAATAAATATCAACCGGCTCATTCTTCAGCTCCGACACCCTCTTACTGATCGATTTTTGGGAACTTGGCACCATAACTACGCTATTAAAATCATCCGCAGTCATTTGAAATTCTTCTCTATTGACTTTGGTAAAAAGATTAAAATCAGCACTTGTAAAGGGCAATGTACGGTGGCATGTATTTTCATAGAAACCTGTACATCCCCAGAAAAGGTCCCCCAAACCTGCGTGTGATTTGCCAATTCGCCATTGAACCTGCATGGGCCTTTTACACTGAGGACACAGTTTATTAGATACGGTTTGCCCAACATGAAATTGAAGAATATGAACCTTACTATCATCAATAACCACATCATCAAAATCAGATGAGTTTTCGGCGATTTCTTTAGCAGTCCCAATTTCGTTGATCGAACTCTTCTCATCGATCATTTGTCGTCTTTTCTCGTAAAGCTCATCCAATTGATGGTTCTCATACGGCGATAATTTGCCATTATATTTAAGCTTGCTCTCAAGATCAATTATCATCCCATTTATGTTTTCAAGTGTACTATTGATATCTCTCTTGGCACTATCCAAATTTTTAATTTTATAATCGTTGTATGCGTCTCTGGCTACAGCAACAAATTTTGCCACCTTTGCCCCGACATATGCAGCAACTGTGCCGGCGGCATAGACAGCTGCTTCAACAAATACGCCTGCTGTTTTTAACAAGTTACTAAAGAATCCCATTTTGATGTCCCATTTTCATTTGTTGATACTTAACCATGGTTCGTAAATTGGCAATATGACTTCCCAAAGTCTCGGAGATGTCCCGCATGCCCATCTTAGTGCGATAATAAATACCTGCCAAAAAAGCAGCCGGAATCCCAAGAAATCCGCCCCCAAGAGCAATCACTAACGCACCCACCCCCGAGGAAAATATCGATCGTCCAAATCGCTCACTTCCATTTTTAATCCCTACTTCAATTGATTGTTTATTAGTCGCAATCTTGTAGCCCTCGATTGCTAAAATTATTGATAAAGGGGTCAATGGGTGGAAAGAATGAAGGAACTTGTCGACTACCCCCGGATCGGCATTATCAATAGTAGTAGAAACTGCGTCTGTAAGTTCATGATCAGATATATCTGAATCGATAATCATTAAATTATCGTTCGATAGTGCATTAGCAACTTCATCCGTTGTCAGTATTTTAATATCCGGATATTTACTGAGAGCTTCAGTGATGTATGAGAGACTTTCAGTCGCCTTTAACTGAAGATAATCAGAAACATTCCCATCTGGATCTTCAATTACGATATCCCATCCAGGTTGATTCATCTTTTCGGCAATCGTTGCAGTGAAACCATTTGGTAGGGCAATTCCACCAACACTTTCACCCGCATTTAATTTTTCTGCCACAAGCAGTTCAAAATACTTTCCCTTTGCTGAATTGATGACACCTAAAAGTTGTTCATCAGAGTATTCCTGAAGGTTGTTAGGATCAAAATTGGGATTTGTCATTTCGATGGCTTTAATCGCGAGAGGGTCTTGGGGGTTGTCTAAAAAATGGTAGGTCAGATTTGCCGATGCTATTAGGCTATCGACAAGTCGCTCTTTTCGCAGACGGAGGAATTTGTCATAAATTTCACGAAAGTTCGCAAGTGTAGCCGGTTCCTCCAAAAAGTACTTTTTTCTCAATCTAAGTAAGTTGGATTTGATTGAATCCGGAATAAGGAGTTCCACCAATAAATCCCTCGATAGTTTCTTTGTTTATTGGTTCTTAATATTATTTTCGAGCAATTTAGACATTTCAATCTGAAGAATTTTAACACTTCTTTTCAACGATTCAATCTCATCCCTCAGCGAGGATATTTCGAATTTATAATTCTCCTTATCTTCGAGTAATGAGTTCTGGAGCGTTGTGACTTCAGTATCGATTCCAGAAAGAATTTCTGCGACCATAAGATGGTATTCATTCAACTGATTTTTTACACCTTCAATCGTTACTTCAGAGAAAGAGGCCATGTCCTATCCTTAAAATTATATTCCTTTCCTAAATATAAAATAAAATCATAAAAATTCCAACGATTCTCTTATTTAGATGTTATTGGTCAATAAATTGTAGATCGAAAGCAAAAAACAATTTCGCTTGGCACTAATTTTTTACTAAATTAGAGGGTTGTATTTCGGTCCACATAAATGGCGCCTATTCAAAAATAAAGATTTTGACTTGACATGAACGGAGAATTACTACTACGGAATTTTTTTCCAAATAATCACGACTTTGGGGCTTTAAGCACGCTTCTATCCCAATCAACTTATGTTGGTATTGATTTCGGTACATCAACTACTGTAGTCAGCTTTGCTAAGATTGATGAACAAGGGAAATTTCTATCTACGGAAGTCATGCCATTGAAGCAACCGACAATAGATGGGGGTTTCATTGAGGATCATATTGTCCCATCTGTTCTTGCTTGGTATAATGATACACTATTTTGGGGGAAAGATGCAAAAAAACTGAAAACCAAACTCTCTCCTGGAAAAAATGTTTGGTCGTCATTTAAAATGAACCTGGGTGTTGATGAAGGACCTGTCTATTTCAATTCCGAACTGGCAAAAGGGCTTAATAATGTCCAAATTCTTAATCCCATTGATGTCACCAAGCATTTTTTCACTCTTCTGCGTAAAGCTATCGATCAATTTATTAGCGAAAATAAACTACCTTCGAGAATAAAATACTGCATTACAGTTCCTGCTTCGTTTGAGTCGAATCAACGAAACGATTTAAAAAAAGCTCTGGAATTCGCCGGAATCCACACTGATGAGAAATATTTTATAGACGAGCCTAACTCGGCTTTTATTTCATTTATCTCTGACTCCTTCGCATCCACTTCAGATGTTTTTTTTGTACCTCCAAGTACACCAATCGATATACTGGTGTTTGATTTTGGAGCAGGAACTTGTGATGTTACAATATTGGAGATTCTAAATACTAATGGCAAACTGACCTCAAGAAACCTAAGTATCTCAAAATTTGAGGCATTGGGTGGCGATGATGTAGATCGCCAAATAGTTGAAAAACATCTTTATCCGCAGTTTCTTGAACAAAATAACATTCATAAGAATGAGATAAAATCACCTCAATATCTCAAGAGTATTCTACCGAAACTCCAGTCTGTAGCAGAATTGATAAAAATTAATTTGTGTCATAATGTGTCAGCGAACATGATAGGACACGAATTACCCAAACTTGCGCTCTCCAATGAGAAGGTTGAAAAAAAAGGTTCCATTAATTTTCATCTAATGCGAGAATCCAAGTCTTTGATCAACCCATCATTAACCTACAAATCATTTTCAGATTTAGTGTTAAAGCTGTTTGATAATGGGTACAGTAATCTCGCCGGTCAAACCATCAGTATTAAATCAATCTTGAATCAAGCCTTAACAAAGGCGGGGATAAAGCATGAACTGATTGATATCGTGTTACTAATCGGGGGGAGCTCAAAAAATCCTTATATTCAGCGGGAGTTGCGAAGGTTCTTCCCTGAGGCTGAGATTGCAATCCCGCGTGATCTCCAGGCTCATGTTTCTCAGGGTGCAGCACTGAACGCGCTAATGATTCATGGCTTGGGAGTCGATATCCTAACACCCATCATTAGCGAGCCAATATTTATTATTTTAGGTGATCAACGGGTTAAAACAATTGTAACAGCCGGAACAGCAATCCCTTCTCTTAAGATTAAATCTGGTTCTCTCTATCCAAATCGTGATGGTCAAGAAGATATTGAGATTCCAATATGCGTCTCAAATGTAGATAAAATTTTAACAATTTTGAGAATCAAAGGTCATTTTAAAAGAAACGAGGAGATACTGGTCGAATGCGATATTACTCACGATAAGCTATTGCATTTTCGAGCCATTCTGGGGAATCTTGTAGTTGAATCAGAGCCACTAAATCCACTGGCTAATGCTGCACTTTCAACAGAGCAACTGGTAGAAAAAAAGATCCGTAAAAAGCTCAATGAGTCAGCTTTGAGAAATAACGGTGTTCCGAGTGTTAAACTATTGGAAGAGTTGGCACGACATTATGCTGATACGAAACAACACTTAAAAGCCGCCGAGTTATTTGAGTCAATCTACGAACTGACTAAGTCACCTGAAACATGTAACTACATTTGTTACCATTACTCGTTCGCCGGTAGAATGGAAAAACAAATCGAATGGGCGAAGAAAGCATACGAACTACAGCCATCGGGTGTTAATGCCTTTAATTATGCCTTAATAGTAAATAAAAAGACAGAAACAGAACTTTATCATCAATTGATGCGGGAAGCAATTAATAATGGAGTTGATATCGCGAAGGTTATTTATGGAGAATATCTAAAAAACAACGACAATCCTGAGGGACAAACCCTACTACAAGATGCCTTTGAAGACTTGTATGCCAGATATAAGGGAAGTTACCTCCATGAAAGCTCTTATCGAACATTAATTAGAGTGTCGGAATTACTAGAAAAATTTGATGTCAGTCGGGAAGTATTGAGCTCATTAAATGAAAAAGAGAAAAATCAGTCTAATATTTGGTTCAACAAAGACAACCTCCTTATTGACACAACTACTGCGATAATAAAAGGAGACTAATATATGTCATCATGGTTTGTTCCAACAACCAGACTGGATTCCGAGCAGTTGGGTATCCTTTCTGAGTATAGATCTAATTCGTTTCAGAATCTGTGGATTTCTGGTTATGCCGGGAGCGGAAAATCTGTAATCCTGGTCCATTTACTGTTACTGGAAAAAGAAAAGAACCCGCGTTCGAGAGTGGCTGTAGTCGTATATACTCATGCGTTAATTGACCTTCTAAAAACTGGGATTCCTGAGAGTTACAAAGGGACTCCGGTCATAACCTATCATGAATTCATGAGAAATTCAACAAGCTACGACTTAATATTGGTCGACGAAATTCAAGATTTCCCACTGAATGTCGTCTATGAACTTAAAAACAGAAGCAAGAAGGTTATCATTGCGGGTGATACAAATCAGTCTATCTACTCTGATGTATGCCCGGCAGCTACAACGAAATCGTTGCTAAGCGCATCAGAAAAGAGATTAGCTTACATCCATCGAATAAGTCGAAATATTAGAAGTATCGCTTCGTACTTTTGCTATGACCGTGGAGGCTTCAATGCCGCATCGATGGGTAAAATGGTTGAACTTGTTCCTCGATTGGTGAGAGCCGAAAGCTATGATCAGGAATTGCGATGGCTGTGGAACACGGCGAAGGAATACGCTAATGCAAGTTATGCTCCAGTTATTTTAATCCCGAACCATAAAGCCATCAAGAAATTTCTTAGCCACCTGTGCGAACTGGAAGGAGTTCCAGATTCAATTCTGGATGTTGCTGGCAGAAGAGACGAACAGTATTTTCAGATTAACCAAGAATTTGAGAATTTCGGGATTCCGATCCAATATCTTGGCAATGGTGCTGGTTCATTCGATTATGGTCAGAGCCGGTCTCTTGTTACTGTGATGACCTATCATAGTGCAAAAGGACTTGATTTCAAAGCCGTTTTCATTCCATTTCTGACAAACGATTTGATCATCTATGCCGGAGACCAAGTAAAACCGTCGACACTATTCTTCGTTGCTCTTACTAGAAGTAGAGAGCAATTATTTTTATCTTATCATTCAAACAGCAAACATGACTTACTCCGTCAGATACCCGACAATCTTTTTCATCAATTAATGGCAGGTGACGAGCTGAAAAAAGATAAATCGAGAGAGCCATTTGACGAAGTTGACGATATATTTTAGAATTCAATAGGATCCTGCAATGATATTATACCCAATCACTGTTATTAATTACAGTTATCAGTTCAAATTCAATCGAATCACAATCGCTCCAAATGCATTGATTGATGTGAATAATGCAGCTGAAGATGAGCGACTTTACCTCAAAGTGGGTTTATTCTTGGAAGAGAGTGAAATTATTTTCCTCGAAATCGATAAAGAAAAGATTGATTGGGATGCCCAATTCGTCGCAATTTCACTTGACGATATCAAGTCAATTCGTCCACTTTCCAGATATGCTGAAGGTATAGTTCGTACAAAAATTGCCAGTGTAAAAGTTGGTAGCCCAATCGATAGAAATATCGCCTCTCGAATTATAAACTATAGAAACAGGGAAGTAGCTAAACGAGGATCTGAATGTTTGTTGCATTTATTAGGAGCAGAGAAGACCCCTGCACTAATCGAACTTGAACAAACATTTTCTGAAAAAGTCAGCAAATTCCGAAACAATGTTCACTACAATCCGGATTCTATCTACGACCATATTCTCAAATATGAGAGATCAAAGCCATTCCCGATGAATGATTTGGGTATCATGCTCGACTGCGGCAGTCTTCTTAAATCAAATTTTGCTTATGACTTACTTCCTGAAAACGAGTTAAAAGAGATGCGGAGGTTGTTCTCTCCATTTGTGGTGGTTAAGGATCAATTTGAAAAAAGGGGAGACATTGATTTGATGACACTAATAAAGGCACTCTCAGAATACCCGGAAATCAGAGAATTAAATGAACAAATTCCATTTTTCGAAACCCCTGAGCGCTTTAATTTCATAGCTTCAATCATGATTTATTTAAAGATGCGGATGCTTATAAGGGATGAATTTCATGTAAAGTATCCTAGCCAATTTATTTCGTATCTAAGACGATTAAACCAAGAATTTGAACACGACGCTTTGAATGCAATTGTAATGTTGGGGATGCGTTTTGGTATACACGAATTCGTAACACTATTCGAGTGGAATAATCAGACTGAAATCAAGATTCCGGAATCAGGGGAACAAATCGAAGTTGGAAAGAAAAAAACGGGCAAAGTACCAAATAAAAAAGGTGGTTTAAAAGAAACGAAGTCTGCCAAAAAAGAAACTGACATTATTAAGAAAACTAAAGAATCGAAAAATTCAAAATCTGTGAAAGCAGATGGAGCAACCAAGAAACACGATGCTGGCAAAAGTGTAAAATTGTCTGGTTCGACTGAAATAGGAAAGGGACCTTCGACTGCAGATGATGTAGATGTAGATGGCCAATTTAAAATGTTCCGCGAAGACAACTAATTGAGGAGTTGATCAGCTCATTTAAATATTGCATTTCAATGCTAACCACATTTTAAATTAACGCTAGACTTTCTCGGCAATTTTTAGCCAGAGAATTCACGGAAGGTTTTGATAGAGGAGGAGCAAAAACTCCTGCTCTGAAATGAATGAAAAAGTCTCGGATTCAGGTGTGAGTAAATGAATAATCATCGACATTACAAATTTTGACAATCCGGGACTCCGTTTTAGAGACTTTCAATCTGCTCGAAATGATCTATCCTAGATTCCTTTCGGCGAATTCTGCTTGAGCCTCTTGGAGTTCAATCATTGCTTCAGCTAACTCGATGTCAAGTTCATGCTGTTCAAGTTGCTCCTCCGCTAACTCTATCGCAGTTTTCTTGGTTTTGAGCTCCTGTATTTTAGCTCTGATTTCCGCGATAGCTGCTTTTTTTTCTTCGATTGTCATTTCAACCTCCTGATTGTGTTTGAGATTTGAGTAAACAAAGACATTTGTCTAGATACGAATGCCAATAGCTCATAGATCAAATCATTAAATATTTGACTTTCGAACATCAAGATAAGAATATCGAGTTTTTCAACCAATCTATTTTGTAAAATTTTCACAAGCGTGGCTAATGATCGAATCACTAACCACGCGTTAAGCACCCCAAAACGAGACTGGTCAAAGATTAAACAATCTGCTCACCTGCATCTGATAACCTGCCCGCAATCTCTTGTCGATCATGTGGGAGATGTAGTAGGTGAGATAGTTGTACAGTATCCACTGATTTGCAGGTATTGGTTGCTCATCAATGAACTTGGTGATAGTTTTTCCTAGCTTTTGCTCCACTGATTCATTCAACGACTTCGAGACCTCAAGATTTTGCAGTATCTGTATCCTGTTCTGGATAACCGGTATCTGTTCGTATGTCAGCTCAACCTGTTCCTTAATGTTATCCACCCGGATATTCGCTGTGTGTCTTGCGTAGAACTTAGCCAGTACCTTTCCGAAGATCATGCCATTGCTACAGATCCCACGAATGGCACCCCAGAATAACCTTACTCCTTCACTTCCGTCGTAACTGTTGTGGAGGAACAGGCTTAAGGCAATGTCACTCCGGCCATCGTTAAATGTGAGATCCGGGAAGGTTACTTGAAGTCGCATTCTTGAATCACTACAAAACGAGTGACTGGGATCAATAAACCACTTTGAGTCCAGGTTGTGCAACTGATCCATGATCGGCAGGATCACCTCTTCATTCCTTACGAGCTTGTAGGAGTCTGACATTACAGAGATCAATGAGTTGTCTTCTGACTTTATGATGCTCTGGTAGTCTGAAGAGAGGACAGGGAACCCATCCTCACCTTCATAAAAGACTTTCCTTGACTCGACAGGAAAAAAGTACGGTGCAAGCTTATACATTTCTGTGCTTGTCATGTTATTCATTCCTTTACTTTGTCCTTGCGATAAAGAGGCTGACGGCAATTGATTTCGCGTCCATCAGGCCTCCCAGTTCAGTCTGTATCTTTACAGCATCCCGGCACGATTGAAGCATGATCTCATAGAGGTTGTCAGCCTGCTTTGGTGTTTCGGCGGGAGGTGTTGCCGGTGGATTGTCACCGGTTATTTCGGGCTCAGCTTTCTCAACCGTCAAGGGTTTCACTTCATACTTGGTTATGATCTTCGACCCCTTCTGCTCAGCGAGCTTTGAGATGATGAACTTTGAGCCTTTCTTGTGCTCCTTCAATATGCTGTGTACCTCGTCCGGCGCAAAGTAGCTGTACTCCGTTGCTCCGTCACCGTTCTTCACGGCATAGAGATAGTACTCTCCATACTGGCTCTGTCCAACCATCGGGTTATCGAACATGAGTTCAATCTGAACCGGCTGATTCAATTGCAGTTCCAGCTTCTTCCTCTGCTCCGTCTGCATCGGATTCTCCTTCCTTTAGTTTGTATGTGAACTCCGGCTGTCCTTTGGTGACCTTGACACCCTTTGGCGGACTCATATGGCTTGCGCAATACTGCTTTATCTTGGCCATATCCGGTTTGTAGGTCTCAGGTACCCGTGACAGCCACTCCATCCTGGCATTGGCGAGGAATATCTGAAGATCCTCGATCTCTATCTTGTCAGGTTTCTTGTGAAGCTTCAGGGTACCGTTGGGAAGATCGATTGTCTTCTCACCGGTTTCACGGATGAACTTCTCGAGAAGTCGTTCAATCCGGGCCACCCTGTCCTGTAGTTTCGAGTTCTTCTGGAGTGCCCATTCCTTGATAAGCTGCACTTCCTTGTCCGCCTGATCAAAGTTATCGGCTATCTGGTCTTGCAGGTTTTTGATCTCTATCAACAGGAGATCAAAGTGCGCCTTCTCGGATACCTTTTCCTTCTCTTCTATCTCGCGCAGAAGATCTTCCATGAATTGATGTCCTTCATGTATCATGGCTATTCCTCGATTTTGGAGATCAGCTGTCTGATCGCTTCTTCCGCGACGATTACAGCAACTACTGCAAATACTTTGTCCCAACCCATATCATCCTCCATGGTTTGAATTGATTGTTCTTGTTTTGTTGATTTTAGTGCTCTTTTGGGGTCCCAGTACCATTCCTTTACAGGTAGCATCTGACCCTCCATTCTTTTGTAAGTATTCCCTTATCGCCTCATTGGCGAACCAGGTCATCGGTTTGTTTTCGGGATGCAATTGTTTCCGGCGGTATAGCATGATCACAAGCTCCTCCCGGATCTTGGGACTATACATATTCGTTCTCCTCCATCGTTATTGCAATCCCGCAATGTTCGCACCTGTTTGACAGATGGGCCGGATCGTATCTGGTGTACTCGAGGCAATACGGACACTGAACGACTATCGTGCCTTCAAAGGGGTCTTTTTTTTTACCGAAAGCCCCGAAGTAGTGGCCGAAGTATTCATCGTCACCCCAACCATGCCTGTGAAGTGATTCCTCGTAGTCTTGATAGCTCTCAACTCCGTCCCTGTTGATGATCAGGCAACGGTTGTTCTTCATCCTGAAGAAATGGAACCCCATTTCACCGAGTGAAAAACCCCGTCTTTTACTGGTGCCGATCATCAGGGCCTCACGCATGATCTCCCTCTCACTACAGAAGTAGAGGATATCCTCATACTCTGAGTAGTAGAGATCAACCGGATTATCCTTCTTCACGAGGGTTAGAATGTCAGGGGAATCCGTTTCAATCGCGGCGAACGCGAATGACCCCTGTAGTTTCTCAAAGACCCTTTTGATCCGGTCTTCACCCTTCTTGCGCGAGAGAACCTCGAGTATGGCAAGACTGTCAACTTCGGCATCCCGCTTTACCTTGGCAAAGATTTCGTTGTCGTTCCAGATCATGCCGTTATGAACAATGCACAACCCCGCTGAATTGAAGAGGGGATGGTTGTTCTTGTTGTTTCTTTCAGTCCCCTGGGTTTTGGCCCGGGTATGCGCGATCAGGATGCCGGGGAGTTCCAGATTCTGCCACGCGGGTTTGTTCACCAGTTGGGAAGATCTGATGGCTTCTTTGTGCACCACCAGTTTACCGTTTTTTACGAACGCGAATCCTGAAGCATCTCGCCCTCGCGATTCAAGCAAGGCGAACATTGTTGTTATTTTGTTTTTGCTTGGTCTCTTACTGCCAAAGCAATAGTATCCCATGATGCCACACATAATGTGGATCCTTTCTTGTTTGATTTGTCTGATTTGAAGTGGTTAGGCGAGAACTTTTTTTCGGGCTTTGCAGAGGTACTTTAGGAGTTTGATCAGGTTGTCCGGTTCTCCGTACCTTAGGCGTTTACAGAAACCGAGCCTGCGGAATCCATCTGCTTCGAAGAACTTCCATTCAAGTCCGTTGAGCATCAGGAACTCATTCACCTCCTCTCGCAGATCGGGTGAGATGCAGAAATCGTATTGGGTTCTGTCGAGCAAGCCGTAAACATATACCGGTCTTGAGACCTTTCCGACCCTTTCTCTGATCAGGTCCAATTGCACATGATCATGGTTTATCCTGATTGGATGCCGCTTACGCATTTTCCCTTTTAGCCAGTCCCTGCACAGGTTCACTATTTCCTGTCTGTCCATCGGCAGTATTACCGGATTGTCGGGTGCGTCATCGTCACTGCAATACTCCTTGTCGTAACACTCATCACAGTAGCAGGCGTTACGCATGTAGTTTCCATCCGAGGCGTAAATTAATGAATCGCACCTCTCGCAATATGAAAAGAGGGTGCCGAAGCAATCATCGCAGTACGGCTCCTCAAATGCCCATCTGATGTCTTCATCGGGAATCCGGTTTTCACACCGTGTACAATTAGTGTAGTCTCCCATTTTCATTCCTTTCAAGGATTATGAGGCAAGGCCCCAGTTTGGTAATATGTTCTGATTCCAGTTCAGCTTTTTCTTAAGCAGGATTTCCAGCTCATTCAGTCCTTCAATGCAGTCTTCCGGGATCGTCTTCAGGAAGCTTTTCAACCTCCGGAGAAATGTATCCGAACTCATTGTCGATTTGATTTCCTTCAGGTTGATGTTATCTTCAACAGTAGCGAACGCGGAAAGCTTCGTGAGGGTGAGCGTCACAAGTGCAACTGAAGGGCTCAGGCACCATGAGCCCGGGGTTCTGTATTCCATGCCGTGTGGTTTTGAGCGGTAGGCAAGTCTTTTTCCGTAGCCGGTTTTCTCTCTCGCGGCTCTCTGCACCTTGTCGTCTATTACATTGGAGAGTGAGTAGAGCACGGTGTCGAGAGAGTCAATCAGCGCCGGATTCGGGTCACAGGAAAGGTGCAGATGTCCACCAATAGGATAAGTATCCTGATAATGACCTGCAAACATTTCGAGTTCCGGGTGTTTTTCATGTCCGTATTCCAGAATTATTTTGATTTTAGCGGTGAGATCAATAGGGGACTCCGAGTAGCCGGGTCTTAACTCTGCTATCGAGTTACAGCCATCGAGTCCGAACGAAGAGTTTCTTTTGAAGTAATTTGATGCGGGTACAAACTTACCATTCTTCCTGAGTACGAGTTCAGGATCGCATCCGATAGTGAAAGACATAGTAACTCCATGTTGTTAGTATATCTTTCTTATACCAAAGAAATGCTTGAGATGTACTGAAGGCGTGAAAAACTCTGTAACCGGATATGCCATTTTGGCAGTAGTGTAATTGGTTACCATTAAAGGAGTTAAGCCATTTGCAGGCTCAAAAACGAGAGCAAAATTGAAAATATCTTGTCAATTCCAACCAAAAATGGAAAAATCACGGACAAAATTGGTTTCAATTGTACAATTCTTTCTTCAAAACTGTGTAGAAACCATCAAAGTGAACGAAAAATTGGAAAACTAATCAGTTTTTAAATTTATTTTTATTAGAATTGCTATATCTAATCACTCTGGCTAAAATACTTTTTGATAATCGGGTAGACATCTTTTTTTATAACAATTGGGGCGGCTGTCTTCTCCCAACTCATACCAATTAATTTGTAAGCATCTTTCTGGTTGTATTTTTCCCCATACTTTGTGATGAACATTTCTGCCAGTATTGGCTTCAGGAATCCATCTATATAATTAGCATCCCGTTCTGGATTTATGAAGTGCTCTGAAAATTCTTTATCCATAAGCAGTTTAGGTTTAATCTCGTTCCATGTCTGGAATAATTCATCCAGACCCTCTTCAAATCGACTCAATCGGCCTGCATTTTTAGTGAAGACTGAGCTATTCTTTATTATCGCGAGTGTAAGATAGGCACTTGGTAAAAACTTACAATCGATAAGAAAATTATTCATGTAATTCTCTAACTGCCTGAAATTTCCCTTCCAAGGCAAACTCTTCAAGTAATTCAGTGACTCATCCGGAAGGGATATGTCGGGTAATCCCAGCTCATTCTTTTTCTTATCAAATACTCCGGTAATGATCTCCTCCAACTCATCTTTCCTTTCTCTGAGCGGAGGAATAGTGAAGGAGTATGCATTTACCCTGAAATAAAGATCCTCCCGCAATTTTCCATCACTCATCGCGGTCTCCGGATCTCGATTAAAGGCACATATCAGGCTCACATTCGAGGTTTTTGTTTTTATACCTCCCACTTTGTAATAATTCCAAGTATCCAGAAATGTCAGCAATTTTGATTGAAACTCTGGTGTCGCCTCGGTAATTTCATCGAGGAAAAGAGTCCCCCCTTCGGCCAGTTCAATTTTACCTTTTATTCCCTGTGGAGATATACCTGTAAATGATCCGGCTTCTGCACCAAATAACTCCGCTTCCAGGAGGTTGGGTGAAATTGCCGCACAATTGATGTGTACAAATGGATTGTTTGTTCGGTTGCTGTGTTCGTGAAGGTTTTTAGCGATAAATGATTTACCAACTCCGGTCTCTCCAAGAAGTAAAATAGTCTGATGCGGTACGCCAACCACTTCCAACAACTTCCTTAATGTGTGCTGATGCCTGGGATCACTGATCTTGCAAATTTTAACAAACTTTTTTTCATCCTGACTTAATTCCCGGTAAGGTGGGACAGATGGGAAATGACGCTTTGTTCGAAATGTAAGTGTCGGAATTGTTTCATCTTTACGCTTATCGTAAATGTCCTTCATTGTGAGTGGACTATTTATCCATTTAGAGAGTAAAAACGGCCCGTGACGATACTCAGCTATTCCATATCTCCTGCTGAAATCCTTCAAATCAGGCAGACCCTTTATTTTGTCTTTCACTTTCGCGGACTCCACGAAGTATACACTCAGGGATATGAGTTCCGGAAATCTGTACTTAACAAGGAGTGCGGTGAAGATATAATTTATCACCATCTCAGGAGGTGAATCAATCAGTATTGAAACAGCTTTCCGATTTGAAGATAATATTCCTTCCATCGCTGATGCCAAAGATTCAATGATGTCTTCAGGATCAAATTCTTCGTTGTTCTTCGGTTCCAATATGAGGTATTTATTGTTTCTCTCTTTTATCAGACCTAGACCATCAGCATCAGAAGTTGGGGTATCAGAAGTAGCATCCCGCGGTCCAATAAATATTTGATGATCCAAGGACTCTTTCTTCTTCGTGGGGATAGTTTCTATTCTGAAAGAATTAAGATTTAAGTCTCTGTCAATCGCAAATTGGAGTGTCTCATTCCTGTAATCCAATGCGTCCAAGAGCAATCGGTGGTATCTTATCAAACCATTAAGAAAATCCCCGCGCACAAAACTGTCTGTCTTTAAAAGACTCACATAATTTAACTCTATCCAAGTAAAGAGTATTGCCGGACCGGTCAGTTGGCGGTGTTTCAGTTGTTCCGTTAGTTGCCGGAATAACCATCTAAGGAGTGGGGGTTGATTCATAACGAAAAATCTCTTAAAATTTGAAAAATCATCGATCCATATCTTTAATGATCGATATAGATCGATCAAATATACAAAATACTTTTCTCATAACCCCACAAATAGCGTAAAATCGACATATTTAGTTTTGGCACGGTTTTTGTATACACAGAAGTGAAAACGCCGGGAATGCCCGGTTTTAAAAAACAAATAATGAGGTAAAAATGGAACAAATTTTTGTTTCCAACGAATCTGGTGCAATAGCCCAGGAAACTAATTCAACATCCAACATCATCCGGGGCTTGAACAAAACAGAAAGGGAAAACCTTGGATCAAAACAATCAACCCTCAGAGCGAAGGTGAAGAAAATGGACCGGCTAAACAAGAAGAAAGCCGAGCTGAAACAAACCCTGAAAAGAGGTTACCGGATAGTCGTGTCAAAAGTTCAGAAAGAGGAGGTAGAACAGGCAGAGTTAAAGAAAACTCATCCTTCTCTGAACCAGATCGACAGACTGGAGATAAAAGACAAGATCACCAAAATAGACATCGAACTGTTCGATGTTAAAGCGGAGATCAAGAACCTAAAGAAGTATATCTCCTCCAAACGACACAAAAGTATTAAGGCTAAAAAAGCAGAACTGCTCAAAAGAAAAGCTGAAAAAGCCGAAACACTGAATGAAGCGGAAACACAGGTTGAAGAACAGCCTGAAGTAGCACAGATAGAGGATGCCAAATATGAGCCAATCCCTCAGATAAAAGATGAGTCAACTAAAACAGAGAATAATTCTCCAATTGCTAAAGTTCGACCATCAGAAACACAAGACAACCCTGTGATTACAGAGGATAAATTTAGTTATTTGGATGGGTCAATACCCGTTACAGACACACTCCCTGAATCAAAGGTTGAGCAAGGAAAAGAAAAAGTCACCGTTTCTAAATAAAAAACGGAATAATTGTGGAGGGAGGGTTTACCTCCCTCAATAAATTTCTATGGAAAATCTATTTGAATTCTCCATAGGCGCAATGAAAAGACCTGTCTACGAATGTAGAATAGGTGGAATCAAACTCGAATCATTCAGGCGAGATCGCTTTCCGATTCGACACCATGAATTGAGGGATCTGAATCTTTCAGACTTACCCAAGAATTTTAACCTTATCGTGTGTGATTCAAATTCACTCACGAAAAAAGTCGGGATTAATCTCGTAATAATGGTTAAAAGGGTGAAGGATGGGATAATCAGGTTGCTAATTGAAGAGTCGAGTAAATCTGAAAGATGGTCAACTCCAGAAAAGATGGAAGATTACTTCCATTATCGAAGAAGGTTCCTCAGCGCATTACAGCGGGAAAAATTCAAAGTCGTTTTGATGCAAGATCACTTTGATTTCAATACAATGTTACTTCAATACGGCACCGACCTGCCGGTTAAGAACATGGAAGAAGTCATCGATCTGGCACACAGAAGGCTGATAAATACCCTGGCCTATTGCGCTAACTTTTCATCTGCCGTTTAGGCAAGAATAAGTCTAAACGAAACCGGGCTACCTCAGAAATGGGGTAGCCCTCTTTTTTTTATCCTATCCGGAAATCTTAATTGCCCCCGCTTCAGAAACTGACTTTTCGAAATAAGATAAACCGCTGATAATTTTCTTTTTAACCGTAATTTTTATAACTTGAAACTCCTTTAATAAAAATTTCAAGGTATGGAATTAACCCCTCACCAAGCTAAATATTTCGCTCTGGAATTAACGAGGCGCACTTCATCAGACGACTTGCAGAAGCTTGTACCGTCACTAATGGATGCAAAGGTGGATCTAAACCCTCATCAGGTTGAGGCAGCTTTGTTTGCCTTCAAATCACCTTTATCATCAGGGGCGATTCTGGCTGATGAAGTTGGGCTTGGTAAAACGATTGAAGCGGGTTTGGTAATATCGCAAAAATGGGCAGAACGGAAGAGAAAGATTCTCATTATCGTCCCCTCCAACCTTAGGAAGCAGTGGTATCAGGAGTTATCAGACAAATTCTTCCTTCCCTCCGTAATCCTCGAAAAAAGATCATACGACCTTTTCATTAACGAAGGGTTACATGAGCCATTCTTACAGGATGAGATAGTAATTTGCTCCTACCAGTTCGCGAGGAAACATGAGGCCGACATCAAAAAGATCGAGTGGGATCTCGTCGTAATAGATGAAGCTCACAGGCTTCGAAATGTCCACAGGGCCTCTAACAAGATCGCTAATTCAATAAAACACTCAATCTCTGGCAGAAAAAAGATACTTCTTACCGCCACACCTCTTCAAAACTCACTCCTGGAATTATACGGACTCGTAAGCATACTCGACGACTACTGCTTTGGTGATGTGAAGAGCTTTAAAAGTCAGTACTCCCGTGCAGATTCAAACGGCCGGTTTGATGAGCTCAAAGAGAGGCTGAAACCTGTTTGCATCAGAACTCTGCGCCGACAGGTTCTGGAATACATAAAGTACACTAACCGAATTCCTATCACTCAGGAATTCTATCCTACAGCGGATGAGCAGGCTTTGTATGATCTCGTCTCGGAATATCTTCAGTCAGAGACACTCTATGCCCTGCCGAAGAGCCAGCGAACCCTGATGACACTGGTTCTGAGGAAACTGCTAGCATCTTCCACCTTTGCCATAGCCGGTACACTTGGTGCGTTGGCTGAAAAATTACAAGGAATTCTGGAACGACGCAAGGATGCTGAAAACGCGCTAAAGGCTGTCAGTGAAGACTTTGAAACCTATGAGGAGATGGCTGACGAGTGGGATGAGTCTGAGGAAGAAGAGGAGCAAGAAACGAATCCGGGGTATACCGAAGAAGAACTAAAGAAAATCGAACTGGAGAAAAGTAAACTCACTGATTTCTTTGAACTCGCATCTTCCATCGAGAAAAACTCAAAAGGGGAGGCACTTCTTGTCGCTCTAAAGAAGGGGTTTGAAGAACTTGATAGAATTGGTGCTCCAAGGAAAGCCATAATTTTCACTGAGTCCACACGGACTCAAAAATATCTCGTTGAACTGCTGACCAACCGTGGTTTCTCGGGTAAACTGGTCTTGTTCAATGGGAATAATAAAGATGATCTTTCCAGGAAGATATTTCAGGAATGGCTGATTCAACATAAAGGATCTGAGGAATTTACCGGCTCAAAAACAGCGGACATTCGTTCCGCACTGATCAGTTATTTTCAGAATTCCGCTGAGATAATGATCGCCACTGAAGCCGCCGCCGAGGGTGTTAACCTGCAATTCTGTTCGTTGGTCGTAAATTATGACTTACCCTGGAATCCACAGAGAATTGAGCAACGGATCGGCCGTTGCCACAGATACGGACAAAAATTTGATGTGGTTGTCGTTAATTTTCTCAACAAAGCTAACGCTGCCGATCAGAAAGTTTACGCTCTGCTTTCAGATAAGTTCAAACTGTTTGAAGGCGTTTTCGGCGCAAGCGATGAGGTTTTGGGGGCACTTGAATCCGGAATGGATTTTGAGAAGAGAATCGCGAAGATCTATCAGGATTGCAGAACCTTTACTGAAATAGAATCCGCGTTTGATGAACTTCAACGGTCGTTAAACAATGAAATCGATTCCACACTGAAAGACACCGGAACAAAACTGCTTGAAAATAAACATCCAATAATACACCGGCTTGAAGGATTGCTTGTTGAAAGAGCTGGTAGTGTAAGAAGTATTCAACAAAAAGGAGCCAAGATGTGTAATTACAATGACCTTTTGCATGGGATTAACAATATTTTACAATCTCATGGGATTACTCACAAATTGGAGCATGGTGATATTTCTGTTACGAGAAATATCATCATTGACAGTCCAACAGATAACCAAAAACTATCAAACATAATTATAAACCATTATTGGTCTCCAGTAAATGAAGCAGAGGTTTATCATTTTACTTCGCGTGAGGCCGCTGAGAGTATTTGCAAGACTAAAATATTTAGGCTTACAAATATTGTAAAAAGATATTCTGATGAGGAGATAAAAGGATTCTGTGAAAAATATAATCTTGATGGTTATTTAGAAATAGATACCGTATCGAATGAACCCAAATATAAATCTTTATTAATGCCGGAACTGTTTTATGCTTCTTTTGCAGACACAACCTTATCCACTGAAGAAGAAGAAAAATTGTGGCAAAATTTTGCACCGTGTGATGGCGTAAGAATAAAATTTCGTATTCAGGCAACGAGCCGACCTGATTTTAGAAAAATCTATTATGGTATTGGGCCAAATGCGGTCACAGATTTGATAACTGAACTTACCTCTTTGGCGAATATGTACAAACTTAAATTTACTTTCGCCGGTATATCTAAGATGTGCGCATTTTACCTTCCTTCCTTTTATAGTTCAGAGAAGGAATACCGATTATTAATAAAAAATCATCAAAGTAGTCCACTGTTTCCAGTTCAATCTACTGGTTACACCTTTATTAATATACCATTAATGAATGATATGTACTCTGGGTATAATCTTGAAATATTAGAATTATGCTCAAATACTCAGCTCAATATCCCAATTGGATATAACCAGACAAAAAGAACCTAGCAGAATTACTTTGCAGATGGAGTGCACATGAGCGAACATGAAAAATTTACTGAAGAAGAAATCGAACAGACATCAGATGAATTTTCTGATGAAATCGAGGATAAGGATGAACCAATTTCTATTCAAGCTGATGTCGAGCGGAAGATATTGTCTTCTCCTCATGAGATTACAATCAGAGAGTTTTTTGAACAGAGAAACGAGGGAGATTTAATTATTCAACCTGAGTATCAACGGAATTTCGTGGCCTCCCCAAGTACGGCGAGTAAATATATCGAATCAATTCTGATGGATGTACCAATTCCGGTTATCTATCTTGCTGAGGAAAAAGGAGGAAAGAGAAGCGTTATTGATGGTCAACAAAGATTGACTTCATTTCTATCTTTTCTCGATGGTAGATTCCCGAATGGGAGTGAATTTCGATTAACAGGCCTGAAGGTTCTCAGTGAATTGAATCGAAAATCCTTCCATCAACTTGATCAGGAAACTCAGAAAAAAATAAAAAAAACATCTATCCGAACGATTGTGATTTCGAAAGATTCGAATGAAGATATAAAGTTTGAGATTTTCGAGAGGCTAAACACCGGTTCAATAAAGTTAAATGAGGATGAACTTAGGAATTCGATATACAGAGGGCAGTACATTAAGTTGTTAAGCGAACTAAGTGAGAATGAGACTTTTCATGATTTAGTAAGGAAAGAGAACTTTAAAAAGCGCATGATATATCGAGGTATGATCTTGAGATTCCTCGCACTCAGTGAAAAATCATATATAAACTACAAACCTTCCATGAAGCAATTTTGCAACAAAGAGTTGAGGGATCACCGAAATTTATCAGAGCAGAAGGCAAAAGAATATACTGACCGATTCAAGCACTGCGTTGATCTTGTTAAAGTTGTTTTTGGTGAAAACGCATTCAGAAGATACATGCCGATGACTGACAGTTCGAAAGCTGGTAGTTGGTCAAGTTCTAGAATCAATATGGCCTTATTCGACATCCAAATGGGCGGTTTCGTTAATTACACAAAGAATCAGGTTTTGTCAAAGGCAGACTTTATTAGGGAAGCTATGGTTTCACTGATGACCAATAATCAAGATTTTATTGCCTCTCTAGAAATAAGGACTTCTGATAGAGAAATGGTCAAAAAAAGATTCCAAATATGGCTTGAGAAATTGGATGAAATTATCGGTGATGATAGTATTCAAAACAGACTTTTCCCACTTTCTGTGAAAGACCGACTATTCAAAGAAAGTCCATACTGCGCAATTTCAGGGAATAAGATACTCTCGATTGATGATGCGGAAGTGGATCACAAAATACCTTTCTCAGAAGGTGGTCCGACAATCCTTGATAATGCACAACTTGTCTTAAGATATTTCAACAGAGCAAAAAAGAATAATTATGAATCAAATTGAAAAATTTCCTTTGGATTCTATGGATATCAAACAAGAGCAAATATCCAAACTCAAGCAACTATTCCCCGAAGTCTTTACTGAGGGAGATAAAATTGATTGGGAAAAGCTAAAAACCACCTTGGGTGAAAATATCGATGTAGGCAAAGAGAGATTCGGGTTGAGTTGGGCTGGTAAGTCCAACTGTTTCAAACTTATTCAGCAACCCTCCACCGGGACATTAATACCTGCAAAAGAAGAGAGTGTGAACTTCGATACCACTGAAAACCTCTTTATTGAGGGCGATAATCTTGAAGTGCTGAAACTTCTTCAAAAGGCCTATTTCGGCAAAGTGAAGATGATCTATATAGATCCACCCTACAACACCGGCAATGACTTTGTTTATACTGATGACTTTAAAGACAATCTGAAAAATTATCTAGAAATCACCGGTCAGGTGGATTCAGAAGGTCGAAGACTCACAACCAATGTTGAATCTGATGGTCGATTTCATAGTAATTGGTTGAACATGATGTATCCTAGATTGTTCCTTGCCAGGAATCTGCTTAGAGAAGATGGGGTGCTATATATTTCGATAGATGACAATGAGGTCCAAAATCTTATTTCTGTATGTAAAGAGATTTTTGGTGAAGAAAATTTCATCGGTGAGATAATTAGAAAGAAAAAATCGACTTCCAACGATTCAGATAATGGTTTCAATTCTCAACATGACTATTGTCTAGTCGTTGCAAAAAATATTGAATTGTGTGTGTTGAGAGGTGAGGGCAAGGATTTCTCCGGCTATTCAAATCCCGATAATGATCCAAAAGGACAATGGACAAGTGGGGACCCTACAGCTATAGACGATGGTCGTAAATCGAAATTCATAGACCCCATAATTAATCCTTTTACCGGTAGAACTGATAACCCAGGGATAGGTAAAAGGTGGCGTTTTAACCAACAGGGGTTGGAAAGAATGATAGCTGAAGGTAAAATAGTATTTAAGAAAGACTACAAAGCAGATGAAAGAGGTTTTATTTTCAAGCGATATAAATTGGAATTAGAGGACGATCGAAAGTTGGTTACCTCACTTTTTGTTGACAATAAATTCTTGAATCAGGCGGCGACCAAAGAGTTGGCCAACATATTTGGAGAGAAATTTTTTGATTTTCCTAAACCAATGGCATTCATAAATCGTCTCATTTACTACACTACACTCTCGGATACGAGTGAAATCATTCTTGATTTCTTTTCCGGTACCTGTACCACCGCTCATGCGGTGCTTGAACTTAACTTGGAGCAGGGCAGTGATCGTAGATTTATATGTGTCCAAATTCCAGAACCCACGGGTGAGACGAGTGAAGCATTCAAGGCCGGTTATAAAACTATCGCTGATATCGGCAAGGAGAGGATCCGTAGGGTGATCAATAAAATTAAGGAAGAAGATCAGAAAAGAGAACCCGGACTTTTTAGTGAGGACAGCAAACCACTTGACTTGGGCTTTAAAGTATTCAAACTTCAACCCTCCAACTTTTCAACATGGGATCCGAATGTTGAGAAATCGGTAGATGCCTTAACAGAGCAACTTTTCCGTCATGTTGACCATTTATCACCGGAAGCTGCTCAAGATGCCATTCTATATGAACTTCTTCTGAAGGCAGGGTTTGAACTTACTACTGAAATCACAAAACTTACCCTTGCCGATAAGACAGTTTTCAGCATCATGGATTACACCATGCTGATATGTCTGGAGAGAAACCTCACCAATGAACTGCTGAAAGCAATCGCAGAGCTCAAACCTAAACAGTTCATCTGCCTGGATGAAGGCTTCCGCGACAATGACCAATTAAAATCAAATGCCGTCCTTCTGATGAAACAGAACGGTGTTCAGAAATTTCAAACGGTGTGATAGAGATTAAAAGGTCGCCAAAAATGCAAATTCATGAAGTGTCCAAGATTAAAATAGTTTATTTACCAGAATATTTCTATTTTTGTATCAACATACCTGCCAAGCCTATGTCCGGGAAACCGGTTATGCTCAAATGGGCAGGTTTTTCTCTTTAAACCATGAAGAAAAATTACACAAAGTTGCCACTGCGAAACAGTGAACAGGTGAGGCTGCTGAAAAGTCCGGGATTCAACATCGCCGATGCATTATTTAAAAACGAAAACCCGGAAGCGTAGATTGGGGCAGAACCTCAACCCAGAGACAACCGGGAATTTTGTGCCGAAATTTAAGAAAAATTTGTTAATATTCAAAAAGAGTACTTATTTGTATTAGATTGGAGTCAAACATGCAAAAAGGTTTAGAAATTCCCGCATTCAAGGTTAATCAATGGTTAGAAGATTGGGATAAAGTTCCATTTTCAGAAGAATCTGGAAAATTCAGGCGAAAACCTGAGACTTATTTTTATGTCTTTTCCATTAGAGCAATTTATTTAAAGAGACTTTCAAAAATATATCGACGTACAGAGGATACCCGTAGAGCTGAACAACCTGAAATTCAAAGAAGACACGACAAGGAAAGATCTGAGGAGATCGCAAGGTTTTTAAAAGATGGTTTTCCTCTTTCAGATATAAATGGTGCGGATAACTCACCTGATCGTGAAAAATATAGAATGCCTGGGTGGCTTCCCACTTCGGTTGTAGCAAATATTTTACTTCCGGGTACCAAGAGGAAAAATGAAGAAATTAATGAAGAAGATTGTATTTCTGTCATAGATAAAGAGGATAAAATCTATCTTCGTCTGCCTGAAAAAGTCGGAGACGCGAGATGGTTACCTGATATCGCACCGATCGAGATAATTGATGGACAACACCGTCTACTTTCTTTTGATGAAACAGATGAGACGCTTGCCAATTATGAACTTCCAGTGGTTGCATTTATAAATCTTGATATAACCTGGCAAGCTTATCTTTTCTACACAATAAATATTAAACCGAAGAGAATCAATAAGAGTCTTGCTTTTGATTTGTACCCACTTCTAAGAACAGCTGATTGGTTGGAAGGTTCCTTGAGTGAAAAATCAGTGTATAAAGAAATTCGAGCACAAGAGATTGTTGAGGTTCTATGGGCGTATGAAAAAGGCTTTTGGTATAGACAGATTAATTTACTGGGGGAAACAGGAACGAAATCTAATATTACACAAGCATCGTTTGTGAGAAATATTACGAGTGCATTTTTCAAATCTTCGGGCTTGTTTTTAGGTAGGATGCCCGATTATGGGACTCCACTTGGATGGGATAGAGTTCAACAATCGGCGTTTATTCTTTATTTATGGGAGAAGATTTTTTCAGAAATTATTAACAGTAAACCCATCTGGTTTAAAGAAATTACAAGAGTAGTCTCACCACTGCTTAATGAGGCAATAGATAGTATGTCAATGGAGAGCCTGAAAGAGATACTTTTTAACAAATATTGTCTCCTTACTACAGATCAAGGTGTGAGAGGATATCTTAGTGTGATTCACGATCTTTTATTAACTGGATTGAATCCAGAAATTTTCAGAAGTCTCTTCACTGAAGACCAACGGAAAAAAGTTGATGAAATTATTAGTTTATCACTTGTAGAAGAGGCATTCTCAGAGTTGAACGATAATGTTAAACTGAATACCTTCCTTGAAAAAATATGTAAAGCGATTTGTGAATTTGAATGGAGGACCTCCTCCTTCCCGGAGTTACCTGATAAAATTCAAAAAAATCAGAGACTATTTAAAGGTAGTGGAGGTTATAAAGATTTGAGAGAGCAACTATTGGAAAAAGTTAGAACTTATGGAGATGTTGAATTACAAAAAATCGCTTCTAAACTAAGTCCGAGATAGAATATGCCCCGGTTAGACAAGTTAGAACTGGATGTTATGATCCAAAATTCTAGTGGAGAATTCATAAAAGATGAAATCTTTAAACTCGCTTCACAAGATCAAAATTTATTTTCCACAATTAATACAATATCGTTTTTTAAGGATGCACCTAATCAAGTTAAAAAATTCACTGGAAAAGCTTCAGGCTCCTATCTCTCCAAAAGTACATGTTCACAAGTAGCTCAATACATTGGATTATCAACTTTAGTGCATTGTCTTGATGGATGGGTATATTTCTCTCGGGCCATTAACTCTTTGATTAGGGGGGATATCCCTGCGACAATTCATCTAGTGTACTACGCTGAATTAAGAGCAGCTATGTCTTTGTTAGCGACAAAAGGTGTGGGAGTATTCAATAGGGAGCATATTGGTTTTGATTCAAAAGGTAAAGTTTTACTCAACAATCAATTTCCTACTCATAAATTTGTTGCGAAGTCCTTAGAAGAGATTACAAAAAACAACAGTTTCACTGAAGAAATATTTAGTGATATTAGTGTTTTTGGTACATCGTTAGAAAGTATTGTCAAGAGCATTGGTTATAATTCGACGGGTTTCGTAAATAAAAGTATTGCTTCTAATCTTTTTGAAGGCTGGAGTGTTGATATTTCGCTCAAAGATGATCAGGACCTTAGAAATGAAGCAAGTTATCGCCCAATGTATACAAGGCATGATGTCACACCCGAGATGTTAGAAAAAATCTTAGATTTATGGGAAGCTCTAGAACCATTTGGGAACAGTTTTTTCTACAAAATTGACAGCGCGATTGCTATTGCAACGATAAAAAAAATCGCCAAAGTAAAAAAACACAAGTATTTGAATCTGGTCAAGAAGATAAGTGGAGAAATTGGAAACCCCAGAATTGATAAAATTCTAAGTCTGATCGATCATAAAGAATTGTGGTTGTTAGAATCTGCAAACATGGATAAAAAGAACAGAATGTTGAACTTTATGGATCCTTTCCCCATGATATGTAGAGCACTATTACTCAACAGACTGGCAACTGGACAAACAAGAATGTTTTTACCTGAGAGTATGAGATTACCAATGGACAATTGGATGCAACAAACAATGATCCAGCTCAGAGTCCTTGATCCAAGTTTGATTCCAGATAGTATGGATTATTTGTATGAAGATATTAAAGATGCCGTTAATGACATCAGGTCTAGTATGTTAATTGGCTGTAAAGAATTTGAACTCTTAAATTTGAATATAGTAAATTTTCATACACTATCTCAGTTCGAGCGAGTACCTTTGTGGGGACTTGGTACATGAAGTACATGGGCTCGAAGAGGGTAATGTTGCAAAATGGTTTGGGTAAATTGCTGATTAAGATGGCAAATGAATCTAATCGAGTGTTTGATCCTTTTTGCGGTTCCGGAATTGTTACATGGTATCTTTCCGAGAATTGCGATACTAGAGTAATAGCCGGCGATCTTCAAAAATATTCAATTGTAATGGCGAATGCATTACTACTAAGAGACAGACCCCTAACAGAGACTGAGATTAAATTGTTAGATGAATGGTCACACTTGCCAGAGAGCTTCCATACCCCATTATCTTATTCTAAAGTTAGCGAACCTGAAGGTAAAAACATCTATCACGAAAGAATCAGGTGTAGTGAAAGTAATGATCCTATTACCCGGGCATACGGCGGATACTATTTTAGCTTTGTGCAGGCTCAGATCATTGATCAATTGCTAAGGAATCTTCCCACTGAGTCAACACTCGAAAATGTTGCATTGGCAGCATTAATCGAGGCTGCATCAGTTTGTGTGGCAGCACCAGGGCATACTGCTCAGCCTTTTCGACCGACAGAGAAAGGTTTGCTTGCAATAAACGATGCATGGAAACGAGACCCACTTGTATATATCAGAAAAACAATTGCTGATTTGGGGCGAAGGCACTCAAAAAAAATTGGAGAAGCCAAGGTTAGTAACGCAATTGACTTGTTGAATGATTTAACAGAAAATGATTTTGTCTTTCTCGATCCTCCATACTCTTCTGTCCATTATAGCAGATTTTATCATGTGCTTGAAACGATCGCCAGGAAAAAACCGGTGGAAACATCGGGTGCAGGGCGCTACCCACCAGCTACAGAACGCCCTGTATCAGAGTTTAGCAAAGCATCCACTTCATTAAAAGCTACTGAAAACATATTGAAAAAAATCTCAGAAGCGGGAGCCAAAGCTGTCTTTACTTTTCCGGCAGTAGAAACAAGTAATAGATTGAGTGGTAAAATAATTGAACAAGTGAGTAAGGAGTACTTTAAAGTAGAGGTGTGCTCTAATAGTACGAATTTCAGTACCTTGGGAGGTAATAATGATATTCGACCGGCACGCAAAAGGACTAACGAATTATATATAAAAATGTTGCCTAAATAATATGAAACTTAAATTCGACAGTTCCCAACAGTTCCAACTGGATGCGATAGCGAGTGTTGTTGATCTGTTTAACGGGCAACCACTAAACAAAGGCGATTTCACCATTGAACTTCAAGTTGAGCGAAATGCGATTTTCCAGACCGAACTGGGATTCGGGAACCGGCTTGAAATTTCAGAGGAAGCCATATTTGAGAATCTCGTTAAGATTCAGGACAGAAATGACCTTGAAATAGGCAAATTCGATGATTTCGTTTCCAACGGGCTGAACTTCACAGTTGAGATGGAGACGGGCACTGGTAAGACTTATGTTTACCTCAGGACGATCTTTGAACTGAACAAGAAATACGGATTCAAGAAATTTGTCATTGTAGTCCCAAGTATCGCTATCAGGGAGGGTACGCTAAAGAATATCGAAATTACCCGCGACCACTTCAGGACTCTCTACAATAATGTGGAATTCGAGTACTTCGTTTACGATGGCAAGAAAGCGAACAAACTGCGGGGCTTTGCCACAAGCAATCAGATCCAGATAATGATCATCAACATTGACTCATTCCGCAAGGATTTCTCCGACAGCGAAGATGATAAGAAAAGCAATGTTATTTTTAAGGAAAACGATAAGCTTTCCGGCAGGAAACCTATCGAGTTCATCCAAAGTACTAACCCTTTTGTTATAATAGATGAACCTCAAAGCGTGGATAATACACCCAAATCTCAGGAGGCAATTAAAGCACTCGCGCCACTTTGCGTCTTTAGATATTCAGCAACACACCGTGAGCTTTACAACCAGGTCTACAAGCTTGATCCAATCCGCGCTTTTGAACTAAAGCTGGTTAAGCAGATCGTCGTCGCTCAAGTCACCAGTTCCAGCACCTTGAATGAAGCCTTTCTTAAATTGAATGAAGTGGATAACAGATCCGGGCTTAGAGCGAAGATCACGATCCATGTCCAACAGAAAGACGGTGTTAAAGAGAAGGATTTTTGGGTGAAAGCAGGGGATGATCTCTACCTCCGGTCTAATGAGCGAGCCCATTACAGGGATGGATATCTCGTTCAGGAGATCAGCGCGGAAAAGGGGAATGAGTATATCGATCTCGGCATTGGCAGGGTTTACCTTGGTGAGACAAAAGGTGGAATGAGGGACGAAATAGTTGAGAATCAGATCCGAAACACCATTCAAAAACACTTGGATAAAGAATTGCAGGTTCGCAATAAGGGGATTAAGGTACTCACCCTATTCTTTATCGACCGGGTCCACAACTACAGAGCCTATGATGAGGAAGGAAAACCCGTTAAAGGGAAATTCGCGAAGATTTTTGAAGAGCAATACGCGGAGTTGATCTCCCTTCCACAATACAAGGATTTGAATAAGTTCGATGTAGCCGCAATCCACGACGGCTATTTCTCACAGGATAATAAAGGTATCTTGAAGGATACAAACGGTGTAACTTTATCAGATTACAGCACATATGACAGGATCATGAAGGAGAAGGAAAAACTCCTTTCGTTCGATGATCCCCTCAAATTTATATTTTCACACTCCGCGTTAAGGGAGGGGTGGGATAATCCGAATGTCTTTCAGATATGTACCCTTAATGAAACGAAATCGAGTCTTAAAAAACGGCAGGAAATTGGGAGGGGACTCAGGTTACCGGTGGATCAGGAAGGGAGCAGGGTATTTGACGATGTGATCAACAAGCTCACCGTTGTGGCGAATGAGAGTTATGAAGAATTTGCAAAAACACTTCAGAAGGAATATGAGGATGATTGCGGAGTAACATTCGGCAAGATATCCAAATACGCGTTCAGCCAGTTGCATGCCGGTGAGCACGATCCGGAATTGAAGATTGGCAGAGTGCGGTCAGAGAGTATATGGAATGACTTGGTGAGTAGCGGCATCCTGGATGAAAAAGGGAAGATCACACAAAAGTTTAACCCCTCTACCCCCGGGTTCAGTTTGGGTGTGAAAAACATTGACCCGGCCATCGAGGCTGAAATTATCGAGACAATCGAATCTTACCAGTTAGACCGCCACATCAAGAGAGATGAAGAGCCAAAAAAACTGCGGTTAAAATCCGAGAAGGAACTTGTTGAGCAGGACTTGAATGAGGATTTCCGGATTTTATGGGAGAAGATCAGACAAAAAACCACCTTCAAGGTCGAATTCGATACAAATGTACTGATCAAAAATTGTGCTAAGATGCTGAATTCTATGGCGGCAATTGAGAGCGTAAAGATCAGATATACTGAAGGTACCTTGACTGTTGATAATCGTGGTGTTCAAGGATATGTCTCCAAAGTTGGAGAGCGAATTTCAACTTACAATGGTCCGCTCCCCGATATTCTTGCTTATCTCCAGAGGGAAACGGAACTGACCAGGCGAACTCTCGTCGCGATATTGAAAGAATCGGGAAGACTTGGCGATTTCATCGTAAACCCCCAGAAATTCATGGAGCAGGCTACGAGGATCATAAATCGAGAGAAGCATAAACTGATTATCGACGGAATTAAATACGAGAAGATCGCCGGTGAAGTATACCAAATGGAGTTGTTTAAGCACAAGGAAATTGAGAGCTATTTGAGTAACCGTCTTGAAGTAAAGAAATCGATCTATGACTATGTGGTATACGACAGCAGTATAGAAAAGAAATTTGCGGAGGCATTGGACAAGAGGGAAGATGTGAAGCTCTTCCTAAAGCTCCCAAACTGGTTTACCGTCACCACCCCCATCGGAGAATACAATCCGGATTGGGCCATTGTGAAGCATGATCAATCAAAGGTTTACCTCGTCAGGGAGACCAAGGGCAACAAAGATAGATCAAAACTCAGACCGTCCGAAGCCGAGAAGATCGAGTGCGCGGAAAAACACTTTGATACCCTCGGCGTAAGCTTTGATGTTGTTGTCGATGCGGGGGAGGTGTGAAAATTTTGTCCCGCTCTATCTATTTCTATTACATTGTAAAATAGATTTAGTGGAAATTATTGCCTTAGTAAACCGAATTGAGGATTATCAATGAAATATGATAATATCATTACAACACAAAGCGCCAATAGATTGGGTAAACCTTGTAATAGAGTACCAGAATAAGTGTTTATTAAGTGGCAAGTTAGCTTGCCTCCGGGATAACGATGCAGGAAATCCATCAATATTGTACTGAGCTGACTTGTGAGGTTATTCTAGCCAGTTTTGGTTATGCTGCTGATAAAAAACACCGGATTCGAATTGCGTTGTCCTTGTGATTGTGATTGAATAAATCACTATTATTCGGTGTTCTCTGTGACTACATCTAGTTCGATGTATGATGAATTGAAAAATCTGAAGATGAAAAAATTGCTAAGTATCTTTTAAAAAATCAATTGAACAATTAAATGGTTGAGAAATGGATCAGAATCCAGATATAAAATCAAAACCGATGATAAATACTTTCACTAATAGGGAGATCACTCTCTTATATATGCATGTGTATGGTACAAATAGCAAATTCAAATACCTTGAACATTTCCAATATTCGAATAACCCAAATGTTGAAGCTTTTGAAGCTCAGCAGCAAAAAGATCTTCCTAGTAAAAAGGCTCGTTTTGAAAAAGAATACAATTCGAATTTACAAAAATGTTTGGAGAAGGTGGAGGAATATTTTCGAGGTAAATCGTATGATGCAATTATTACAGCACCTTCAAAAAGTAATTTGCATAAAGATTTTTTTGAAAAAATAAAAGCAGTTACAAATAGTAAAGAATTATTCAAGTTCAAAAAAGAAGAAAAAGCAGCTATAATAAAAGATTTCTGTTGCTACTATAGAAATTTTAGTATAATAGAAAAGCCCGACTCGGAGAATTTAGCACTCGCGTCCATATTGATAGTTGATGATATTTATGCTGATGGCAAAACTGTTGGTGCGATAATAAAAAAGCTGACGGCACAAGAAAATAATATAAAATTAGACAAGATTGTTGTTTTTACTCCTTTATTAACGAGAGAATCTACTTGATAAATTGATTTATCAGGTGTTTGTTTTATAAGCTAATGAAAAATGACATTCAGTTGAGTTAAACTAAGGTCTATAATTTATTGAAGTAACGGAAATAACATAATCACTCAAAATCCGATACGCATGCAATAGGACAACACGATTGGATTAGAGGTGGGGTCAAAAGTGTTATTATTGGATAATGGTATTAAGTTTTATTCAAATTCCCAAATGGTGTCGCAGTGAGCGATAATAAGGTACCAAAAAGGAGCACAGTATGAAATCCATAGGTTTTGACCTTGAAAAAGGGGCTATTCGGTTCTGTTGTTTAGAAGGAACTTTCCAAAACCCATCACTTCTCTATAAAGAAAAAAGACCCTTGAATCCTAATACGCCTATACCTGAGTATATGGATAGATTTGAATCATTTTTTAGCGAATTTTTGACAAAGTATTCTCCTGAAAGAATAGGTTATCGATTGGTAATGCCAATGAGAAAAGAACAAGTCTATAATTTAGTGTTCCCCTACGCGATTCTAAATTTACTGGCCAAAAAGAATGATATCTTAATCTATGAGTATGTAAAACAGAATTTTGCTCCTTCAAAGTTTGCTTTAACAAAAGGTGTTAATTTGTACGAACATTGCGATAAAGTCTTTGGTGTAAACTCCCCACATTGGGATATAGCGCAAAAAAATGCTATTCTATCTGCGTGGTTGTCGATGAAGGGATAGCAGAAATGGTAGATCAAATAGATAAATATCTCTTGGAGGAATGTCTTGGAAAAGGACACTTTGGTACAGTTTATCGTGCGCTAGACCTGGCCTTGAAAGAGGTGAAAGCTATTAAAGTCTTAAATGTTGACAATATTAATGATTTTCAAGATAAACTGAGAGAGGCACAAATTTTAAGTCAAGTTCGTCATAAGCATATTGTGTCGATAAATGAAGCAAATGTTTTTGAGGTCGAAAGAGCGAAGAAACTTATTATTGATATGGAATTCATTTCGGGGGGGTCGGTGGAGACCTTCATGCAACAGAATTTCATCTCAGTAAAAAGGGCAAGGAATATATTTATAGATATTCTGCTCGGTTTGGAGCATGCCCATTTAAATGGCATCTTACATCGTGACATCAAGCCTGCAAATATAATGCTGGGAGCAAATTGCGCTAAACTGTCAGATTTTGGCCTAGCAACCATGATTGGTCCAGCAGAAACCGGGCCGGGTTACAGCTACACTCCACATGAAGCGCCAGAATCTATTCTTGAAGGGAAGTACACTAAATTGACGGATGTATTTGCTGTGGGAATGACTTTATTCCGAGTGGTCAACAACATCAACAACTGGCGATCTCTTGTCTTGGATATTAGTGATTTGCAATTGGCGTTAGAAAAAGCCTCGCTCATAAGGCGAATTGGATACAGAAATTTTGTTCCGAAGCAATTGAGAAAGATAATTAATAAAGCCACGAACAAAGACTGCCGAATAAGATATCAAAGTGCTGACGAGTTTCGACGAGCCCTTGATAGACTTAATCCAGGGATTGAATGGATACCAATTTCCGACTCGGTTTGGGAGGGAGAAAATCCCAAGCGTGATTTGTTCAGTTTAGAAATAAAGCCAACAAGACATGCGTTCACGCTGGAGCTAAAGAAGAATCATCGCAAAGTGAATAGCAAATGTAGTATATTTTATAAGCTTGAGGAGGCTCAAAAGGTGATGGAAGAGTACATCAGCGAAACAACACTTGAGTAATTTCTGGACATACTATTCTGTTACATTTCCCTGTTGGGAACTCCGTTGGATAATTTAAGAGCATGATCAAGATTTTAGGCATAAAATGAGGTTTGATTGTAATCAATTAAAAAGTGAATAAAGTAGATAAGAAATAATTGAACAAATTAATATTAAAAAAGACATAGCAGTGGATTTCTGAAATGAGTATGTGGGATATTCTCGAATACAGCCTGAGATTGTTTTACAGTAGCCGAGGATTTAGATTTAATGATAATTTTAGCAGATAAAAAAAGGTAGATGCGTTGAATTTAGAAACCCTAGCCAATATAGGTAACTGCCTAAACTTCGTTCCGAATGTTAATGTTGAGCAGGCTATCTATCGAGTAATGCCCGTAGAGAGATTGTTACAATTAATTAATGATAAAAGGAATATTTTAGTCAATCCTTCAAAGTGGGATGACCCCTTTGAGAACTTTTTCTTAAAGTCCAAGTTCAGTTATAACGGAATGAGTGTTGGAGTTGATCAACTAGAGTCAGAAATATTTGGACAATGTTGGACCCTTAACGAACAGGAGACAGATGCTCTTTGGCGTATCTACTCTCCCAACAAAGACGGTGTTCGTTTGAAAAGTACACTATCTAATGTGATTACCCCGTTGATCAATCAAAATCAGGTTGACTATTACAATAAAGTATATATTGGCAAAGTTGAATATGTTCATGAGGGTGAGCTTGAGAATACGATGAGAAATGCGATTATTGATTCCGCAAAATTTATTTTTAATAATGGGCAGATGATTATCAATTCTCTTTTTATCAAGAGAGAGGCTTTTGAACATGAAAACGAAGTTCGGGTAATTTATCGAGGTAAGCCAAATCTCGTAGGAGGAATTCATGGGTATAACATCAACCCTCACGAATTTATTCAAGAACTATTGTTTGATCCAAGAATGGATCAAAACCTCTATAAAAGATGCTCCGATCATCTGGCAGGAAAGTTAACAAATTGTCCAATTGCACAATCAACACTTTATAGAATTCCTGATTTCAATATTAACTTGACTGATTAATTTCATTAGTAATTCATAATTGAGCATCAAACTCCGCAACAAAACCGCAACAGCACATTTATAAGTCTATATAATACAAATAGTTACGGACTTGTCTCTTTCCCTTACAAGCAGAGGGTCCGGGGTTCGAATCCCTGAGCGCCCACAAAGATAAAAGCCTTAACTTAAACGGTTAAGGCTTTTTGCATTTTAAACGGGTCCGGGGTTCTGCCGCAGGCATCTGCCAAAGGCATCCCTTTGGGACCTTTGGGAGAATCCCTGAGCGCCCACAAATAAAAGCCTTGGTACGAAAGTATCAAGGCTTTTTTTATTTGTCTGAATCAGGATTATCAGGATTAAAGGATTTGCAGGATTACCTCGCTTCGCGGGATCAACCCTCTCTGTAGGAGAAGAATGTAGGTAGAATCGGAGGAAGATTTAACACCTCACATTTAACATTTCTTGACCTTTCACCCTCTTTAATTGCCGATCATATAAGTACCTTTAACCACTAAAGGAGCGATCATTATTTTCATCTTCTAAATTTTAAATAAACCACAGGAGAAAAAAATGAAAAAACTCAAACTTTACATCGCTCAGAGTCTGGATGGATTTATTGCCAGGGAGGATGGCGACTTGAAATGGTTAACGGAAGCACCAAATCCTGATAACGATGACCACGGATACTCTGCCTTCCTGGAGACTATGGACACTGCTCTTATGGGTAACTCAACCTATAAATGGGTGCTTGCCGAAGGGATCACTGATCCATACCCGGGGATGAAAACTTATGTCTTCACACGCGAGGAGGCAAGAACTGTCGGGAATATCGAGTTCACAAACCGTGATCCCGTGGAATTGACAAAAGAATTGGTGCAGGGTAATGGAAAAGACATCTTCCTGGTCGGTGGTGGTGAACTGATAAAACAACTGCTCTCTGCTGATCTGATCGATGAGATGATCATCTTTACAGTGCCTGTGGTTCTCGGAAGGGGAATCAGGCTCTTCCCGGAAACTGAATCACCTTTAACCCTCAACTTCAAAACGAGGGAAGTGCAGGTTCGTTCAAATGGGTTTGTGCAGATGGTGTTTGTGAAGAAATGAGCGAGAAGCGAGCTCGGGGGGAAATCAGAGCTTAACCTACTTTGGAGAGAATCTATCGGGCGATATTTACTCTAAGATTGGGCCATTCCTTCAAGACGGGAATAGATTCTTAGATCTCAACAAGAAATTGCTTGGATGTAATGAGTTCACTATCAACATACGTTTATCTTCAAAGATAATTCGAGTATAAAATACATTGTTTCAGTCCGGCACTATTTTTTAATGATTAACCTGTTAAAACTATCTCGCTGGATTAAGCCGATAGAGATAGCTTTATTCAACGTTTTTTGACCAAGTTCTTTCATCTGACCGGTAACTTTTTGAAAACCCATAATGTGAAATGATGCGGTGATAAGTTCCTCATCAGAAACAGTAAAAGATTGCTTTATGAATCGAATCATGGCAGTTTGAAGTTCCATAGGTGGGATTAATTCGAACCGTTTCATCTGTGAATCAAGGTGTGATCTGTCTCTAATAATAATTGGCTTCTCTTGAATAAATAAGAAATCATCTTCCCAAGAAACCAGTTTTTCGCGGACAGCCATCTTTACTGCCTTCAAAATGTTATTATGAATGAGGGTCCCGGTTTTTTGTAGACCTGAACCATTCGTTATCCTCTTCATTAATAGTTCAATGTGGATAGGTCCCTCTATTTCAACGACGGATTGAATCGGTTTCATCAACATATATGGATTAATACTGCCTAAAGAATTGCCACCAATGTTTATGGTTTTATCGAATGTTTTATAAACTTCGACTTCCAATTCATGATGTGTATCACCTATAATGGCGGAATTTTGTGACTGATTGGTTATTGAAGCTGGAGATTCATTCTTTAGTTCGCTTTCATTCGTAATGGGAATGTTTGATTTAGGCTCATTTTGAATCTTCTCACATTCCGAAATATGAGAAATCAAATTTGCCAATTCTGCTTCCTCATCCCGGTACCAATCGAGTGCCCATATTCTATGCAACCGCCATCCAAGCCCTTCAAGCACCTCTTTACGCAATCTTGCACGATCCCGCGTTGAATTGGCAGAAGCGTAGTTTGATCCTTCACATTCTATTCCGAGGGTAAACATTCTGTTCTGAACTTTGTGACGAATTGCAATATCTATCTTGTAATCAGATATGCCAACCTGTGGCTCAACCGTATAACCTGCCTCATCAAGTCGATTTTGCACATAACTTACAAATGGTGCGGTATATCCGGAATCTGATGATCTTTGTTCCATTACGCCTGTCTCCGCATATTGAAGGAATGTTCTAAGAGCATTCACACCGATGGAGTTACTTCTGCTCATATCCAACTCACGATGTGTGAAATTTGCAAAAACTTTACACATTCTTTTCGCCCTGGAGATAAGTACATTCAATCTCCTCTCGCCGCCGTCCTTATTTAAGGGTCCAAAGTTCATATTTACAGGTTCACCTGGCTTAGACCTACCATATCCGATGCTAATAAAAATGGCATCGCGCTCATCACCTTGCACATTTTCGAGATTCTTAATAAAGAAGGGTTCACTTTGGTGATTCTGAAAGAAAAATTCCAAATCAGAGTGTGTGTTTCTCAAGGCTTCTAGCTGATACATAATTGCATCGCGCTGAGAAGAACTGAATGCTGCAACTCCCAACGAGAGTTGAGGATGAGTTCGAATATGTTCAATAACAGCGTTTGCAACAGAACGTGCTTCATCGATGTTTGTACGACTTGAACTGCGCCCGTACATCGCATCTGGTAAGTGCACGAAAGACAGACCCATGTCTTTATTTTCTGATCCCGGGCTGGGGAAAACAATCAATCGATCGTTGTAAAATTCTCTGTTTGAGACAGCTATGAGTGACTCATGTTTGCTCCGGTAATGCCAATTCAACATCCTTTGCGGGGCGTTTTTCGACTGAAAAAGACCAAGAATGCTTTCAGTTTCAGATGAAACCGGAAGGTCCTCCTCTTCTAAAGCACTTTCTGAACTCATTGATTCAAAGAAACTAGTAGGTGGAAGTTGTTTACTGTCACCGATGACCACGACCTGTTTACCTCGCAGAATTGCTCCGTAAGCATCGACCGGTTTTACTTGACTTGCCTCATCAAAGATCACAAGATCGAATTCTTCGATGCCGGGAGGGAGAAATGATGCAACTGACATAGGTCCCATCATAAACACCGGCTTGATCATTTTGATTGCTTCTCCAGCCTCACTTAATAATTGGCGGATCGGTAGAAGCCGTTTCTTTTTATTTAATTCACGTTTCAAGACTCCTATTTGACCATAATCTGATGTCACGTGAGGGATACTATCCCAGTGTTTCATCCTTACCTTAACTCTATTACTGATCAAAATCTTTTTATCCAATTCCCTGAATGATTCGAGAATTTTTTCGTGAGAAAGTTTATCAAATGTTGAGAGTGCTTGATTTGTTGAATACGCATGGTCGAGTAATGCCTGATAGTAGCTATACTCAAATGAAACACCCAGGTCTTCCGGTGCTGCATCCCAGTCTTTGAGAAATGGTGCCAAGAATGATAATTCCTGCTGTTTAAGATCACTCAGCAAGGAATTGAAGGTGATTATCTTGTTCAAATCTGGAAAATTATCAATCCACTGATTGATGAAAGAAATCACCTCTGGAAAAGGAGTTTTAATAACTGAATTATTGTCAATAAAATAAAATAATTGGAAGTTCTCGAGATATTCTGAAATTTCTTTAGTTAACTCTTCAAATTCAGCTTTCTTTGAGGTCAATTTTTTTGTGCATGAATCCAAATGCTTCTGATCGAAATCGTTTAATATTAATTCCCTAACAAAAGAAGCAAATAGCTTTGTGTTCTCGGAAGTTTCAACTTTTCTTACCCAGTCAATTATGGCGGATAATCTCCGAGGGTTATGCCTGAATTCGGTCCAATTACTTCCGAGTAATGTTTCAAAACGTTTAGCATCGTGATCAATCTCTTGATTGATATTCTGAATATTTCTCAAGGTCTCAAGCGCATCCAGCCGTTCCTCGTCGGTCCATTTACGCTCACCGGGGAATATTTCATGAGATCGTAAACTTAAATGTCTTTTCTCCGAAAAAATAAAAGACCACCATTTGTTCTTGAACTTTTCGGCGATTGAAAGGAGTGCGTCAATATCCGGTACAACTTTTTGGATATCGGTTTTATGCTTTATCCTCTCCTCCAATTTACGTAACTCCTCGAATTTCGCCAGAATCTCCTTTATGATATCGGATGAATTAAGAATAGCCCTTAAGAGGCAAATTTCAGCCCCTTGAGGTTTACTCGAAATATAGTCCCGGGCATCTAAATAAAATTGTAGATCCTGCAGCGTAATTATTTTTTCAAGGCCTAGTATATGAAGATGTTGAGTCGCATCCCTAATTTCATCAAGGACAAGAAATAATGCCCTCAGGTTTTTTTTAACTGACTCCAAACGGGTGGGGGTTATCGTCTTTAGTTTAATATCCTTGAAGACATTTCTCGATGGATTCCCAATCGTCTTCATTCTGCCCATAGCATCCTCGAGAACCAATCTTTTTATTGCAAAAGACTTTTGAGAGAGGTGAAGGAAGTGTTTCTCAGGAAAAAGTTTCAATTCCCGACCCTTCTTACGTATCCCGGCGATCTTACCAATCAGGTCAACCGGAGTCAGACCACTCTCCATCACTGCAGTGTTCATTGCTTTAACAAGTTCTTCTATTCTCTGTCTAGCGAATTGAAGCGCGGTGAAATCATAGTCATCCATAGATGCTTGAGGTCTGGCGAGATTTAGAGTTCTCTCCAATTCAGAGATCAAACTTTTTTTATTAGCTTTGTGACTGTGCAGTTCCAGCGCTGCGTCACCAAGACCAATCGCATCCAGTCGTCTCTTAACGACCTCTAACGCCGCCATCTTTTCTGCCACGAAAAGGACTTTTTTACCTTTATAAACAGCATCCGCAATGATATTAGTGATTGTTTGAGATTTCCCTGTACCAGGAGGTCCCTGGATAACCAGATTACTACCTCGATTAATATCTGCCTGAGCCAATGTTTGACTGCTATCGGAATCAATCACCTGGATTAAATTCTCCGATAAAATGAGGTCGTCAGCCGAACAATCTGAGTTGACCAAATTCCCACTGAATCCCAACTTTTCATCAAGTAAGACTGATAAAATTGGGTGGTTAGCCGGCTTCTTGTCATCAGGCCATTTTCTCTCATCCAAATCACTGTGCATTACGAATTTACCAAAAGAGAAGAAGCTGATTACCATTTCATTGTGCATCACACGCCAACCTGAACGATTCGCTATCGAAGCACTCACCTGATTAAAATATTGAATTATGGAGAAGTCGTCCTGCTCGGAAATCCCTGGAATTCGGAGATTGAAATCATTTTGTAATTTCTCGATAAGTGAAAGATTGGCCCCAATTTCTGCCTGATTGTAAGTAACACTGAACTTTTCGCTCGCATCACTTCTTTTCAACTCAATTGGTATTAGTATCAAAGGGGCCTTTCTGATTTGTTTCGCCACATCATCAAACCAATGGAGAAAACCCAGTGCTAGATACAGGATATTAACGCCTTGTTCTTCTATGTACGTTCTTGCACCTGAATGTAGTGTTAATAATCGTTTGTGGAGATCAATCACGGCAAGATTGGTCTGAAGAAAATTATCGGTATGCCTGTTCGAATTAACCAAACCCTCAGATTCAGATCTGGCAAACCATTTAGTCCAATCTGTAGATCCACTCATCAATTCTTTCGTAAGCTCATCATCTTCATCGAGATCAGCCGTTGGCAGGGGGAGAAAACGCATAACCTTGGAGTTTTGAACCAGAATTTTAAAGACATTTTCTGAAATTTCATCAACAATATCAATCTTGTTACGGCTTTTAAAATTAATCAGAGGATTGCGCAATCCGAGGTCGAGCAGTTCTTTTCTGCTGTTTTGGAGCTGAGAGGAAATTTGAGTGGACATTCTTCACCTAATAATATTAATACTGATTCTGATGATCACGATAAATTCTAATGGCGACAATTAGCGAAATTATAATAGTTAATTACTTATATTATTGCCAGGGAGCAATTTACAAATAATTTTAGAAACAACAATAAATGTAATATTGGCTGGGATCAGAGGATAGAGATCTTAAGAATTAACGAGCCGAAAGGGAGCGGTTGCGTGTACACAGTAAGGATGATTCTTTGAATCTTCTCCCCTAAAACCCCACCTTCACGCCAACCCCAACCCCCGGATCGGTTAAGCTGCCGAGCAGCGGAAAGAGATGCACATTCGCGTTGTTCTGATGAATCAAAAACATTGCCGCGTCGAAAATGAGGAGGAATGCTCCCTGGACGAGGAGGCTGTTGCCGTAGCCGGTGAGGAGTTCCAGTTTCTCTGATGATTTGGCTTTTTCTTACAGGAAGAAACCGGTTGCGATGTATGCGAGATCGAGTCCGGCATTGAGGACAAAAATATTCTGAAGTGTCTGGTGCCCGGTTACTGAGTTAAAAAGCGAAAGGGTGTCGGTTCCGGTGTTGAGGAGTCCGTTAATTGCCAGACCGAGGTTCACGGTGTTCCAGAGGGCATTGAACTGATTGAAATATTTCGCCTCACCTTTCATGGTGAGAGACAGCGTGGTACCGGAGATGATATTAGCCAGCGCCCATCCACCGAGCACTAACATGCCTGTCCGGTTAATATCGCTCTTCGATGCTTCAAACTCCTTAAGGGAGGGGAGAGCATCTTGTGCCAGAAGCAGCGCTGGGAGGAAGATCAGTAGTAATAATGTTCTTTTCATACTTAGATTTACCGCTAATCCGGGATAAAAGTTCATTATTGGGGTATGGGATTTGGTTTTTGGGATTTGGTTTTTGGGGGTTTGGGGTTTCGGATTTGGGGTTTCGGATTTCTTCCGCCCGTGGCGGATTGGTGTTCCCTTAACGATAACAGAGCAATTGGTCATCCGTGTTCCTCCGCGAAATCCGTGTGTATCCGCGTCCAAAATAACATTTAACATTTAACCTTTAACATTTTCTCCCGTTCACCATCTTACACTTGAATGAAACTGCTTGGTTTGCTAATTAAGCAGCCCAAGTTCAATAATTTTTGAGGGAAGAAAATGGTGCATGAAAACCCCATCGCGGGGATGAAACCTGATATTAAGTTTGACTTTACTCCGTTCGAAAAGGGCACGGAAGTGGTGAAAAATGTGATTGAAGGGGCGGTAAAACCCCTCACAGAAGAGGAGAAAAAGCGGGAAGCCCTGCTTCAGAGTTTCCGGGAATCGATCGAGATGGTGCGTGCCCGGGCAGCGTTAGAGGCGGTGAAACCTCCGGGGTTGATAAACAACGCGACTGGATTCTCGATCTATGCCAAAACTTTGAACACGCTGGTGAGCAGGGAGGGGTGCTTCAAAAGTACGATGCTGAATGTGGTGGCGGCATCACTTCTGAAGAAACCTGACTACTCGGGGTACCACTTCCTGGGTTTTTCGCTCGATCCGTCAGTTGAGAAGTTTCGTATTCTGATACTCGATACGGAGCAGGATGAGAACTACTCTGTGGTTAAAAGGATGCAGAGTATCACGACGATGGCGGGTTACCAGCTTTCGGATATCCCTGCAAATCTTGAGATACTTCCGTTGGTCAGGTACTCGCTTGCTGAAAAACTTGAGGCACTGCGGCACTTCATCCCCAAGATACGGCAAACCGACAAAGAGAGCCACCTGATCGTTATCTGCGATATCATCACCGATTTTCTGAAAGACATTAACGACTCGAAGGATTCCCCCAAGATCACATCCCACCTGAACAAGCTCGCGAACGACTTTGACTGCACCTTCCTCCTCACCATCCACGAGGCAAAAACAACCAACGGCGCGCGGGGACATATCGGCAGCGAGTTGATCATCAAAAGCAGGTGCGTGATGCGAATCAGTGAGATGAAAATTAAGCCAACGGAGGAGGGAAATGTCAATCCCGTTTATAAACTTTCAGTCGCGAAGAACTCATTTGGCAGGAAGGGAGCGCATTTTTTCTTCTCTTACGACCCCGGGGTGGGGACCCTCCGTTATTCCTCGACTGATGAAAAGGAATTGATAATATTGCCGGTAACACATAGCGAAATAATGGAGAAACTCATCGAAAAATTCGGTATGTACAAACCTTTCACCGTAAGATTGCCGGGCGAGAAAAATGTCCGTGCGGAACTCGTGGAGATTTATGGCAGAGATAAGGACAACACAATCCGGCAATATTTAAGAGAACTCAGCAGGCGATCACCCTTAAAAGTGAACGGCCCATGTTCTGAAGTAAGTCTGGTGATCCGCGCGACGGAAAAACCGTTGCAGTATATCATCGTCGAGTCGAGCTATGACATACTTGCCGGACTACCGTTGTGATTGTGACGACTGCTTATATATATAAATATATATATGATCACAAACATTTATTCATGTATGTGTTGTGTCCTTCCAGTACATCTATTAGGACACAACCACAAATCCACAAATATTGAGGGGCGAAAATGGACTACAGATACAAACTTGATGACAGGCCGGGGCGAAGGAAGATAAACTGTCCCAAGCCTGCCTGTCCCGATCACGGAAGGGGAGGCGCGAAAACCTTCACCCGCTATTATGACACAAAAACCGGTGAGTACATCGCGGATGAAGTGGGGCGCTGCGATCACGAAGTGAGGTGCAGGTATCACCTGACCCCCTCGGAATATTTCGAAAGATACCCAATGCTGAAGGAGCGGCCCCACGGAAGTGTCTCCCTGAAGCCGGCACCCACGGCAAAACCCGGACCGGAGCCGGCGAATTACCCCACAATTCCTTTCGAGGTATTCAGGAAAACCTTGAAAGACCATCATAAAAACAACATTTACCTTTTCCTCCGTCGCCATTTCACCCGTGAGGTTGCCGACAGGATCGCGGCCAGGTACTACTTGGGAACATCTAAGTACCTCCCCGGAGCGCCTGTTTTTTGGTATATCGACTCAGAATTTAATGTCACGACCGGCAAGATAATCTACTACCCCGATCCGTTGTCCGGCAAGCGGTACAGGGAGTCTGAGCTCTACCGGTGTAAACCGGTGATCAATTTTGTTCACGCGGTGCTGAAGATGCCCGGTTTCAAGCGGAAGCCCTGCTTTTTTGGTGAGCACCTCCTGACCGCTGAGCCTGAAAAACCGGTAATGGTTGTGGAGAGTGAGAAGTCAGCATTGATCGCGTCTGCTTTCTATCCCGAATCTGTAATCCTCGCCACAGGCGGCATCAACGGACTGCAGAACCTCAACTGGTCTCTCACCCGCGTCAGGGAGGTGACCCTCGTTCCCGACACTTCAACCGGCAATATCGCATCCCAGATCTGGACAGATCAGGCGAAGCTGATAAACTCCCGGCATGGGTTGTCAGTTAAAATCTCCGATAAACTGGATACCATCGCCACCGAAAAGCAGAAAAACGAGGGGTGGGATGCCGGAGACTTTTTATTAAGGCAGAAGGGTGATGGTTGAAATGTTAGATGTTAAATGTTAAATGTTATCCGCCTGCGGCGGAGTGAAGGCTGATGGCTGAGGGCAGCCTTTATTTGTCTGAATCAAGATTTACAGGATTAAAGGATTCTCAGGATTGGATCAACAATGCCGATCACGGATGTTGAGATAATCCCGTGAGGGATTTAGCAGGGGTAGAGCAGTAATTCCCACACGAGGCAGCACCCCGCCAGGGTGCCGTGCTAGTGGATATATGGAATTATACTTCTATTACCTCATCAATTTCTTTCATAATTCTATCTGTTTCGACTAATGCCACTATGATTTTCTGATAATGGAAAATATCCTCAAAGCTCAGGATTCTGCCTTTCCGGTCCTTAAGCCATTTCTGGGCCGGCTGGTATCCGCCAATGTAGAATTCCCAAGCGATAGCAGGAATCCCCTCGAAGTACTGAGTTTTGTTTATATAAACCCTGTTGTTTTCAAATCTGACCTTGTCAACTTCATTGTTGCCATTCACCGGATAGGTCGTGATAAATTGAGTAACTCTCTGGCTCTCGAGAAGATGAATCTGACGAAGTTCACTTCCAAGTGCTACTAATCTCCAAAATTGAGGCGCATCCTTAGGGTAGGGTACTCTCGGAAAGTCAATCCTCAATAACTCTTTGTACTTTAGTCGGTATTTTGGCGAGTGAAGTACGGAATAAACATAGTCCAGAATGTCGACTGGAGAGAAAGTGTCTTGTCCTGAAATAAGTTTACAGTTTGGAAATCCTTAAATTAGTAAAGGAGA
>CAZVBQ010000013.1:0-33568 GCA_964625575.1 uncultured Ignavibacteriaceae bacterium
ATCCCAAACACCAAACACCAAATCCCAAACACCAAACACCAAATCCCAAACACCAAATCCCAAACACTACTTAACCGCTACAACCACTTGCACGATACCAAATGTAAAAAGGTGCCTCTCCACTTTTGAGAAACCGGCTTCCTTAAAGAGTTTCACGAGGTCAACATTTCTGTCAAAATCTTCAACCGAGTCGGGCAGATATTCATACGCCATCGGGTGACCTGAGACGATCCTCCCTACCAACGGCAAAATATTCTTGAAGTAGAATTTATAAAGCGCTTTGAAGAATGGATTTTTCGGCATGGCAAACTCGAGAACTGTAGCCCTTCCACCCGCTGATATAACCCTGTTGAACTCGCGGAATGCAAGCGGAATGTCGTAGAAGTTTCTTACGCCAAAAGCCACGGTTATATTTGTAACCGAGTCTTTTTTCAGAGGAATGTTTTCTGCTGCTGTCTGAAAATTCTTCTGATTTATCCAGTCAACTTTTTTGTTGAAAAGTGAAAGCATATTGTAGGAAAAATCGGCGCCGAATATTTTGGTTACACCATATTTCCGCGCCTGAATCGCAACATCTCCAGTGCCGCAAGCCATGTCAAGAAGGATCGTTTCCTTCCCTATCTTGCTAAGTTTCAGTGCTTTTTTACGCCAGTAGGTATCAACTCCCGCGCTGAGTACCCTGTTAAGCAGGTCGTACTTCGACGCGATTGAGTCGAACATCTTTTTTACTTCAGTTTTCTTTTCTTCTTTTGCAAACAGTGTGGTTGACATCTTATCTCAAATTTTTCAATACAGTAGTAACAAAAATTATTGCCGGTCTGTTTCAATCGCGTCCGACATTGTGTTGGCGAGGTGAATAAATTCTTCCGGCGTCAGTTGTTCTGCTCTCCTCCCCAGATCAATCGGGGAAATGTAGCCTACGGGAAGTGTCTCCAGCACGGTCGAGAGAGCGTTCCTCAGCGTTTTGCGTCTCTGATTGAAAGCTGTGCGAACGACCTTCCTAAAAAGCTTATGGTCTTTTATGAGGCTTTCATCACGGTCGAATTTCAGACTGATTATGGCGGAATCCACCTTTGGCTTCGGAAAAAACACTGTGGAGGGAACCTTGAAATGAAATGTGAGCGTGGCGTAAACTCCCAGCACAACGCTGAGGATGCCGTACTCCTTGTTATTCGGTGGTGCCGTTATCCTCCGGGCAACCTCAAGCTGAACCATCAGCATCACATCGTTCACATGCTCTCTTTCTTCAAGAAGCTTGAAGATAATTGGGGTGGTAATGTTGTAAGGGATGTTCCCTATCACCCTGAGTTTCTTCCCCGCCGCCACTTCCTTCAGCCACACTTCCATGAAATCACCTTCAATAACCGGAAGCGAAGGGAATTTTTCACGAAGCAATTCTATCGCCCGGGTGTCGATTTCAACAACCCGCAGATCACAGCCACTGCTCAGAAGTTTCTCCGTTATCGCGCCCTTCCCGGGTCCGATCTCAAGCACGGTATCATCAGGAAGGGGGTTAAAAGTATCTACGATTTTGCTGATGTATCTCGGATCGGTGAGAAAGTTTTGTCCGAATCTTTTTAGGGGCTTCAATGTTTCGCGGGTTTTTCTATTTTTATATTTTTATTATAAGAATTTTGTAAAATCAGTCCGAAACTTACAAAGAATAGCTGACTTCCGTGTCAGTGACTTGAAATCCAAATAAAGGAATAACCGTGGAACCAAAATTTGTCGTCAGCCTGGATGTTGGCGGTACCAAGAAACTTGCCGCTGTCGTTAACTCCAACGATGGTGTAATAGCAAGTCTTAAGAAGCAAACACCTGACTCAAATACTCACGAAGGATTCTCCCGCTCTCTCGTCGAACTCACAAACGAGGTGATCGGTGTCGCGGGCATACAACCCGAACAGGTGGCAGCGGTTGTCGTTGGCATTCCCGGCTCGGTTAATATGGAAACGGGCGTGATCGGAATTGCTCCCAACCTTGGATTGAAGAACTATCACGTTGGCGAGCATCTTAAAGACAGGCTCCCCTATCCGGTGATCATCGAAAATGATGTAAATCTTGCCGCAGCCGGTGAACTCGCTTTCGGAGCTGCCAAAGGGAAAAAGAACGCCCTGGTTGTTTTCGTCGGCACCGGAATTGGTGGTGGACTGATCATTGACGGCAAGGTCTATCGCGGTTCGGGATGGGTTGCCGGTGAGATCGGGCATATGAACGTGCACGAACAGGGACCGAAATGCGGATGCGGTCAGACCGGTTGCTTTGAAGCCCTCGCGAGCCGGACGGCAATGGTGCGCGATATCGTTTCCCTGATCAAAAAAGGTAAACCGAGCATGCTTAAAGACAAAGCCGATAAAAGCAAGGAGATAAAAAGCAAAGCACTCGCCCGGGCTCTTGAATCAGGCGACAAGGTCACAACCAAAGTCGTGAATCAGGCATGCAAAACAATCGGTCGTGTACTTGCCGGTATCAATAATCTCATGAATCTCGAAATCATCATCATTGGTGGCGGGGTTCTTGAGGCGAATGAATCTTACATGCTGCCAAGAATTAAATCCTCTTTCCATAAGTTCTCTCTTGGTGATGCTGCCAAATCCGTGCAGATAGTAGGTACCATCCTTAGGGATGATGCCGCGATCTACGGAGGAATTGCTCTCACGGAAGAGTTTTTAAATGTGAAATGTTAGATGTGAAATGTTATTTTTTAAGGCTGCTTTGATGGGCAGCCTTTTTTGTTTTAAGTGACTTCGACAAGCTCGTAACTGGATTTTCCGGTGAAGAGGATCGCGTAGGTTTTACAGACGGTTCCTTCAGCTTCTAGTTCTGCCTTGTAGGTTCTCACCTGCTCGATCGCCTTCGCTTTTTCAGTTTCGATGGTTTCCTTGGTGCTTCTCTTCAGATATTTAAGTTCGAGAAGAAAGTTATCCTTCCCCGGATTGATTTTTGTAGGAAGAAGAAGCAGATCCGCATATCCTTCCCTGTTCTCATGCTCACTCTTCACAAAATAGGCATTGTTCCCCATCAAAAGTGTCATGAAGATCATCTTTATGTTCTTCTCACTGAACTTCTGCAGGTCACGATTGGAGAGATTTTTCAGTATTGAATGGACATAGGCGACAAGTTTGTCCACCTTTCCCTCTTCTGACATCTCAATCAAAGAATCTCTCATCGGAACACTCTCATACTGTATTTTGTGGCGGGCTTCGAACAAATACCGGAAATACTCCCAGTACATCTGCTTGATTACATAATTTGGGATCACAAAATCATAGAACTGAAACTTGTCACCCTGCATCGTTAGAAGGCCGTTGTAGAATAGAAGTGATATCGCTTCAACCCGCGTATAAGGAAGTTCGAAGTTGAATTGAATTGTGAGCTTCTCGCTAATTATCTCCTTATTCAGTATTTCCTGGATAATAGTCTCTGATACTTCACCCGGCAACAAGGAAAGAATATTGGAAATCTTCTTATAGTCAGAAGTCACATTTATATCCGCCATCTCATCCGGATACTTGAAGTTACGACTGAACGAAGAAAGGAAACTGATGACCATCTGAGGATTATACAATTTCTCACTGGCTTCCCGCGAAAATCTGCTTCCATTGTACCATGCGCGCATGTCAGTGACAACAGTGTCGATATTGAATTTACCTTCTTCATAGATGGTACCCTCGATCATACCACGCAATTCAGCTTCAGTAAATCCAGCCATATTATGGAAATCCGGGTGAAGCGTAAGATTTTGCGCGACATTGAATCCGCTTGTCATGCTATCAAGTGTTACAGGGGTAACTCCTGTCGCAAAGAAGCGGTCGATTAAACCTTCGCCCATAAACTGTTTAAGCACCTCGTAGAATTTTCTGACCCAACCATTTCGAGATACTATCTCTTTAAAATGGTCGCGATTAAATGAGAACAGCTCATTCGTAAAGTGGTCGTATTCATCGATAAGTATATATATTTTACCGTCAGGAACCAATTTTTCAAATAAAGTGAGAAACCTGCGCATGAGTTCAGGACTTGAAAGATCACTCCAAAAGACCTCCTGATCTTCATCTGTACCAATTGAATATGTATTTAAAAATCGCATGATCTGAGAAGATATTTCAGCATTAAATTCCTTTTCAATCTCATCAGGATTCTGAGTTTTGATTCCACTGAAATTGAAATTAAGAATGTAATAGCTGTTCCTCAGCGGTGTGGTGTTCTCCGGTTTTCCAATGAAATACTGCCCAAAGAGCTCCTCGAAGCGGGACTTGTGTTGTATCCCGTAATAGTACTCGAGCATCGAGAGAGTGAGAGACTTGCCAAACCTGCGGGGACGAAGAAAGAAAATATTCTTAAAATTAATGCCCTCGAGATTTATGATAAATTGAGTTTTATCAACAAAGTAGGCACCTTCTTGCGAAAGTGTGGCAAAATTCGATGTAAGTGAGGGTATTCGCTTCTTCATTTCTCAGCTCGGAAAAATATGTTTATCAAACATTAAAGATACTAATTTCTGTCTGATCAGATGCAGTTGTCGTTATCCTCCATCACTGAATAAAAATAAAATATTTTCATTTAATTCGTTTCCAGTATGATTATTTTCTTATATTGAATTTCGGATTAAAATATTTATTATTTAATTCCCGCCAAACAAAACCTGTAAACAAAGATAATTTAATCATAAAAACGAGGTAGATAGTGGTAAAACACGCGATTTCATTCCTTTTTATCATTTTTCTTACAGTAAAAATTTCCGCGCAGACTGAAAGCGCCATCGAAATGGTGGAAGTGCCGGGCGGAAGTTTCTTAATGGGCTGCAATTCCGAATTGGTTAATTGCGAGTCGAGCGAGCGCCCCGCTCACAAGGTCACTCTTACCGGTTTCAAGATCGGCAAGTACCCCGTCTCAGAAAAGGTGTGGGACAAGGTAATGGACGGCGAAAACAACGGAAGTGACAAACATAAATCAGGCATTTCATGGTATCAAGCGGTGGAGTTCTGCAACAAACTAAGCGAACTGGAAGGGCTTACTCCCGTCTATAAAATCGATAAATCCACAAAGGACCCGAATAACACCGATACATATATCGACGACCTGAGATACACAGTTACAGGCGATTTCAGCGCGAATGGTTACCGTCTTCCAACCGAATCGGAATGGGAATATGCCGCGATCGGGGCGAACAAGAGCAAAGGATACATCTACAGCGGCAGCAATGATTTTCTTGAAGTTGCCTGGTGCAAAGAAAATGACGAGGAAGTTGCCGGGGGTAAAAAAATCTTAAAACCGAATGAACTCGGTATTCATGGTATGAGCGGCGGACTTCATGAATTATGCTGGGACTGGTTTGGAGACTACAATCCCTCTGCAAAGGTCGATCCTTCGGGCGCGGAATCAGGTTCGAGAAGAGTCGCCCGGGGCGGCAGTCGTGAAGACGCGGGAACGCAAACCCGGACAACCCTTCGTTGGGGTGTTTCACCAAAAGTGGCGAATGAGCTTTTCGGTCTTAGAGTGGTAAAGGCTAACTAATTTACTCTAAATTAGCGAGGATATCCTCCAGCTCAGTCTGGAGGCCCTCCCATTTTTCCATCTGTAATTCGATCTCTGATTTTAACTTCTGATATCTGGCTGTCTCAGTAAGTGAGAACTCAGGATCATCGAAGAATCCCGGTGCTTCCATCTCTTTCTCAATCGAGGCGATTTCTTCTTCAAGTCCGGCGATCTCGTTTTCAACCTTAGCGATCTTTTCGTTGATCACTTTAGTCGCTTTGTAACGTTTGTTCCGGAGCTCAGCCTCGAGTCGTTTTTGGTCTTTTCTATTCGCTGAAGCCTCAGCTTCTTGTTTGCGGGAAGTGGCGGCGAGTTCGTTTCTCTCCATCATTTCCTCACCACGTTTCTGCAGATAATACTCAATGGTTCCGGGGAAGACCCTGAAAGAACCACGCCTGATCTCAACCACTTTGTTTACTACAGGCTGAAGAAAATCAACATCATGAGAAACTATAACCAATGAACCCGGGAAGTTCATAAGTGCCTTTTGGAGGACAAGTTTGCTGTTATAATCGAGGTGGTTCGTCGGCTCATCCATTATCAGAAGGTTCGCCTTCTTAAGCAGAAGAAGCGCCAGCGCCACTCTGCTTTTCTCGCCACCCGAGAGTACACCGACTTTCTTGAAAACATCATCTCCGGTGAACAGAAACGATCCGGCAAGTGCCCTGATCTGCGGCAGGGTCATGTCACCCGCTTCCATGGCGATGGTTTCAAGAACATCGAGTTCGGGATCAAGCACTTCGCTCTGTTCCTGCGAAAAATACGCGACCGACGTATTATAGCCGGGGATTTTCTCACCGGATGTTGGCGTAAGAACCGAAGCAATAATTTTTGACAGCGTTGATTTTCCCGCTCCATTAGGACCTACAAAAGCAAGCTTGTCGCCCTTCTCGATCCTCAGATCGATCCTGTCGAGCACAAGATTTTCACCGAACCGCATGGTCAGGTTCTTCACCTCATACATGATCTCCGCTGATTTAGGTGGTTCGGGAAACTTAAAGGCTATCCCCTTCTCAAAATCGGGTAGATCTATTTTCTCGAACCTTTCAAGCATCTTAACCCGGCTCTGAACCTGTTTCGCCTTGGTGGATTTGTACCTGAATCTGTCGATGAAACTCTGTATTTCCTTCATCCGTTTCTGTTGCTGCTCAAACTCATGCTCGACACGTTCATCCCGTTCAACTTTGGCACGAAGATAATGATCAAAGTTGCCGTTGAAAACAGAGAAGTCTGTATTATAAATCTCAAGTGTCTTGTTTGTCACAGCATTAACGAAACGGCGATCGTGCGAAACAAGTAGAAGTGCTCCCTTATATGTACGTAGAAAGCCTGTGAGCCATTCAAGTGAATCGATGTCGAGGTGGTTTGTAGGCTCATCCATCATAAGAAGATCGTTCTCCGCGATGAGCATTTTAGCAAGAGCGATACGCATCTGCCACCCGCCTGAAAAATGGTCTGTGAGTTTTTCGAAATCACTTTGTGAGAAACCAAGACCCAACAACACCTTCTCGACACGTGCTTCAGCGCTGTATGAATCGATCTCTTCAAGCCTTTGATGTATCTCACCCAACTGCTCAACGAGCCCAAGTCGTTCAAGTTCTTCCAGCCCCGGGTCACTCAGAAGAGTGGTGATCTCATTCTCTTTTGCCTGAAGTTCTTTCAACCCTGGCACGCCCGCGAGCGCTTCCTCAAGCAGTGGTCTTCCCTTGTGCGTAACATTCTCCTGCGGAAGGTAACCCACTGCCAGATTCTTCCGCTTAAAGATATCCCCCTTCTCCGGCTCAAGCATGCCGTTAAGCATCTTAAGAAGGGATGACTTTCCGGTTCCGTTCGATCCCACGAGAGAGATCTTGTCACCGGCATTTATCTTAAAATTTACGTCTTTATAAAGGTACTTCCCCCCGAATTGGAGGGAAAGGTTTACTATATCTATCATTTAATTCCGTGGTTAGTGGCGAGTAGCGAGTAGCGAGTAGTGAGAGGCCAGGGCTCATACTTCATACATCATACTCCATACAAAAACTTCACAGTTCACCTCGCCGCGGCGAGTCACAGTTCACACTTCAGGCTAATCTTCTCTTTAGCAAATGTATAAAATCAATCTCCACCGGATCTTTTTCCCAAACGATGGCGCGGTAGTAGGTTATCCAGTCGGTGTAGTAGATAATCTCGAAGAGGCGTTCATGGTAAGTTGGGAGATTGCTTGTGATCTTTACAAGAGGTACTTCCAATTTCTCAAGAATTTCGTTGAAGATATCGAACCGCTTCTGGATCTGGGGGTGAATTGTCGCGTCAAGCACTTCAAATACTATCCAGTTCTCATTCATCTGCCCGTATGTCTCCCAACCGATTATCTCATTGTGGTTCATCTCCGGGAAGACGTTGTGGAACGCGTGGGTTTTGCCGTTCTCATTGAACTGTCCCTTGAACCGTGTGCCGAGTGAATCTGTTACCCCGGCAGCCGAGTAAATTAACGGGAGCTTGCCGTTAACTGTCTCAGCAACTGACCAGGCGGAGTTCTGCGGTTGGGAGAATTCTTCCCCTTTTGCTTTGATCCTGGCGACAATTCTACCTAACAGTTCATTATCTCTTTTCACGAGACCAAGTTTCGCGAACAGGTTCAGGATATTAAAGAAGGAAGTGTAAAGGGCGTACCTCGGCTGGAAGCCGGGCATTAGCGGGACGGCAAGTATGCCATCGCGGTCAGCCCACTCTTTCAGGGTTCCACCTGTAGTAAGGCACACCCTGATGGCACCCTTCTCACCCGCTGCCTGATAAGCGGATAGTGTCTCTTCGGTCGTGCCGGAGTATGAAGAAAGCAACACAAGTGTTTCTTCCGAGGTGAAATTCGGTACCCCATAATTGCGGTTAACATAAAGGGGAACTTTCAGTTCATCCTTGGCCCAGAGGGCGAATACATCACCGGCGATCGCTGAACCGCCAAGACCACAGATCACTATATTTTTTATGTTTTTAACATCAATATTTACTTCATATTTGTTAACCAGGGCATTTTCTATCTGTTGCCATGAGTTCTTCAGCACGTCAAACTGACCCGTGGGGTCAAGTCTTTTTATAAGTTCAGTCATTTTTTCACTTTCTATTTTACCTTGTCAAGTAGTTCGGACGGCACATTTACCGTCGGGAAATCCTTGATAACTTTATTAATATAAATCTTTGCACGCTCTTTTTTATTGTAAGCGAGTTCGTATTGAGCACGCCTGAGTAGCATTGTACCGACAATACCTTCTATCTGCTCAACGTAATAGTTCCGCACCCCGCCGGAACTGAAAACAAAATCGGGGTTGGGAGCAGAGACATAATCGTTCCCTGTCGTCAGTCTGTAAAAGAAGAGGTCAGGCACAAGCTTTACACTGTCAGGCAATACTATCTCCTTGTTCGCTATCTCTTTCTCAAACACTTCGGGAGCGATATAAACAGTTCTGTGGGCTTTCATGTTGTTAAGAAGTATCGCCTGCATGACATCCCTGTAGGCACCTTCGATCACCTGAGCGGCATACGGGAGTTCACGCTCAAAAGGCACCACTTCCTTAAGAAAAACATCCGCTTCTTTTTTGAAAGAAGGGGTAAGCCATGGATATTTGTTGTCAAGTTGATTGTAGTACCATGACCGGCGGAGAAGTTCCTTGTCGATAACCGCCACATCCTTCCTGATCCCTTCCACAAACTGGAAGTAGTAAGAAGCCGATATGAAATAATCCCACTGGTAGCTAAAGACCACGGAATTTTTAGGAGAACTATCGAGAATGGCTTTTGTGTACTGCTCAAAAATGTAATTGTCGCTTTGATTTACTTCTCCATAAGTAACCCCTGCCTGGATCAGCACGAGAACTGCCGCCACGCCCGCGGTCTTTTTGAGGTCATTCAGTCGTGAGTGGATAAACATCAAACCAAACACGGCCAGCAATGAAAAACCAACGTATGCCAACAGAAAATATGAATCGAGATCGACGATGTCATAATTAATGGCATAAAGAACGGTTCCAAAGATCAGAAAAAGCGCTGTATAAAGAAGTTTTGTCGATTTTCCGATCAGGTAAAAAATACCAATTACCGAAACCACTAATGAGAGATAAAACTCTGTCGGCAGCCCCGAGAAAAATTTTACAAAGTTCTTAGCGGCAGCAGCGGAAGAACTGAAAAGCCATACCTGATACTGCTTTCCGGAAACGTGGCGCATTATATGCTCCCAGTCAACCGGATTTCCCCAGTTGATCAGCGGATCCATCGCGGCTCTTATGGGCATGTAAGAGTACAACAGGATCAGTACAGGGAAAAACAATCCGAGCATCAAACCAAGGGTGATAAATCCCTCCTTCGTCAATCTGAATCTCACGAAGAAGAGATAAGCAGTGGCCGGAATGATGAGAAGTGTAGTCATGTGGTTCGAGAAAGACAACGCCAACACGAAGGCGAAGATGAGCCATTGCAGTGGTGAGTGGTGAGTGGTGAGTGGTGAGTACTTTCCCATTTTGGAGTTCTCAGGTTCTGAAGTTCTCGAGTTCTCAGACTCTGAAGCTCTCAAGTTCTCAAGTTCTGAAGTTCTCAAGTTCTCAAGTTCTGAAGTTCTCAAGTTCTCAGGTTCTCTCGGTCCCACAAACGCTCGGACTAACGTATAAAACGCCGCGGAAATCAAAGCGAGATGAAGCGAATAAACTTCAACCGAGGTACTCTGAAACCATACAGTCTTACTGAAAGCAAATATCAGACCACCGGCAACTGAAAAAAGGATGAGGGCTGAAGGCTGATCCGCCCGCGGCGGGCTGAAGGCTGATCCGCCCGCGGCGGACAGACGGCTGATCCGCCCGCGGCGGACTGACGGCTGAACTTTTGCTGCCTTGCTTTTTTGGGCGGATTGCTGTTTTTTGCTTTTCTTGGTGGATGTGACCTTTTCAAAAGATGAAAAATTCTCAAGAATAAAAGCAACAGTTTTAATGAAAAAGTAAACACCCACAGATGTCGAAAGTACCGCGAAAAGGTTCAACTGATAAATCGTGGATACAGGCAATGGGATCAGCGTAAAAAGGTAACCCAGCATTGTAAACAAGGGGTAACCGGTCGGATGCGCAATTCCAAGCAGTGCCTGGGCGGATGCAAGTTCGCCTGTGTCTATCTGTAAGACAGACGGTGCCATGGTAGAATAATAGACAAGAAAAACCACCAGAGTGGTCAGCGAAGCGTAATACTTTTTTAGAATCTCCATCAGCCTTTAAAGATTTGTTGAAAGATCTCGTTGTTCTTCTTCAATGTTGAATTTATCGCGGTCGTCATTTCTTCATACGAACCGAACTGCAGGAAGCGGTACAGCAGTTCCCCCTTCTGTTTCGAAGGTAAAACCACATTTGACGTTTTATAAATACATTCAATTGCCAGTCGTACCCTCCTGAGAAGATTGAATCCCTCGAGAAGTACCTCCGCATCCTCATACCTCATACCCTCATACCTCATACCCTCATACCTCATACCCTCATACCCCGGCAGGCGGATCATACTCAACACCTCCCTGTTCCCCTTGCCACACAGAAATTTTAAATTTCCGGAATTCAAAAGTACGAGGTATTGAGTTATAAATTCAATATCGGTGGTGCCGCCCCGTCCCTTGATAAAGTCGGTGAGACTCGATAAACCTGAAAGGGCAACAGGATAAAGCCTTTTACGCATTTCAAAGATTTCTTTAGATAAACTATTGTGATCCAAAGCGACAACTTTCTGCGAAAAGAGGCCCAAAAATCGCTCGAAAAGACTTCCATCACCGTGTAAGAAAGAGATCTTGGTGAGTGACTGGATCTCCCAGGTCGCGATTCTTTTCTCGAAGTATTGCCCGTACGCGTTGATATCCCATACAATCTGAGCACTTTTCCCCTCGGGCCTGAGACGGCAGTCGACGCCAAGGGGCGACATTTCCTCACGAATTCGCGCAAGTAAGGAGATAAAACGGGCCTCCACATCGGGATGCTTAGTCATATCGTCAACCACTACAATAAGATCGGCGTCGGAATACAAGTGCATCTCCCCGATCGAGAAACTGCCCGCAACCGCGACAAAATACGAGCCTTCAGATGGTGGTTGTTTTGATATTAATCGCTTAACCTTGGTGCGGAGTGTCGTTGAAAGGGATGCTGAAGCCTTCACCTCATCGATGAAACCGAGCATAAACTGAGAAGACACGAGGAACAACAGAGCTTTTGTTGAAAGAAACTGATCTTCTTCGGGGTCGATTTCCTCAAAAAGCTTTCCTGAAAAAATGAGGTCCTTGAGTGAATGATCTTCCAGTAAAAGATTAACTGAAAATTCAGAATACTCACACAGCGTCATTATCGACCATAGCACGAAGTTATCCTTCATCGCCTCGTACCAGTATGAAGGGAAGGCGGTTCGGCCGATTATTTTGGCGAGATTGGACAAAATTGTGTCAGGTGAACGCGTTTTTGAAAGATCTTCCAAGAATCGTTCTTCGATTTCCATCCAAAGTGAAGTGGTGCGGGAGTCGAACTCCCTGATTTCAACAAGCCCTTTCCCTTCTTTGAGGAAGAGAAGATTTTTCCGGGCCCTGGTTTGATCCCTGAAGAAGGAGATATCCTGCTGCGGTTTTTCCGTGACGGCATCACTTCCCACAACCGACTCATAGATTTTCCGTACCTGCTTCCGGTAACCCGCGAGCACTTTATCGAACTCCTCATTGATGGCAAAGCCAAGGTAAACGGTCATGCTCTTCAAGATATCCCCGTTGGAGGGGATGACATGCGTTTGCCGGTCATTCATAAGTTGCAGATAATGCTCGATCTTCCTGTAAAATATGTATGCCTGCCGGAGAGTTGAAGCCTCTTTATTTGAGAGAATTCCTGCTTCTTCAAGTAGATCTATCGCCGTAAAGGTGTTCCCCGTTCTCAACTTCGGATTCCGTCCCGCGTTAAGCAGTTGAAGCGCCTGAACCGCGAACTCAATATCTCTTATTCCTCCCTTGAATAGCTTGATGTTGTTGGCATCACCGATAGTGCGCAACATTTCGTTACGAAGTGTCGCCACTTGCTCAACGGGCGATCTGAAAAACGATACCGGATAAACGAAAGGTGTCACAGAATTGATGAACCGGGTGTAAAGCGACCGGTCACCACACAGGAACCCTGCCTTTATCAGCATCTGCCTCTCCCAGTTTGCCCCCCGCGTCTCATAATATAGCAAGGTATCGCGGAGTGTCCTTGCCAAAGGCGCGGCATGACCGTCGGGACGCAACCTGAAATCAACACGGAAAAGATATCCCGCCTCAGTAGGAGTCACTGCCGACTCGGTGAACAGGATGATTGTGTCATTCAGGAGTTCAAAATACTCTTTCCCGTTCGGAAGGGTGAAATTCTCTTCAAAGACCACAATCAGATCGATATCCGAACTATAATTCAGTTCACCACCCCCAAGCTTTCCCAAGGATATCACGGCAAAAGAATTGAGCTTTTGGAGTAAGGGTGAATCGCTTTCCGGCGGCAGTAGTATCCCCGCCAAATGATCAAAACCAAACTGCCTGATACCGTACTTCTGAAGTGTTTTTTCAAACGCGGCTATAAAAAGTGCCTCTGAAAGAACAGTGGCAATCACCGACATTTCGGCAGTGGCCTGTTTAAGGTCAAAGTTTCCTGTCAGGTCTTTCACCCCTGTCGAGAGCATCTCCCGCCTTTTGGCGCTTTTGATCGAGTTAACCCTTGACTCAAACGATCTCAGATTAACCAATGAACCCATTATCTGTTCCCTGTAAGAGTCAATTTCAAGGGATGATTCAAGATGTGATGGCTCAAAGAGCGTGTACGCGAAACCGGGATTTCTCACAAGGATATCGGTAAGATAATTACTGTTTGCGGCTATAAGAAGGAGAATCTCCAAGTGCAACGGATATTGAAGCAGATCGCGAAGAAGCTGTGTCCTGTTAAAACCACCTTCAATAATCCTTATGAAATTGTTCTCACACCCACGGTGGAAGTGGTACCTCCCGGTATTTTGCCCGATCAGACATAGTAACTCATCCACCTCTGAGGCAGAGATCGCGCCGGCTGAAAGGTCTGTTATTCTGTGCTGAAATTCTTCCGTGAGAGGCAAATAGTTTCTGTGTAAATTTAATAAATACCGGAACAAATTTAAGGTTTATCGCTATATTGCATTCAGTCAGTTAAAAATTATCCCTGTCATCATCTCAAAACAAATTTGACTTCCCTTTCTCAGAGCCGGATTTCACCGATCTGACATTTAATCGAACAATAACGGAGTTACACATGAAAAACACTCTTGCAAAAGCCGCGGCTTCGGCTGTGGTTATCCTCATCACACTTGGATTTGCCTGGTCGTCAGCATCAGAGACCGGGCACTACTCTGCTGATGAATTTCTCAAGTTCCGGGTTGAACGGAAAAAACTGAAAAAACCAAGTCATGGATCCCCCGATGAAGCCGTTAAATGGCTTATCATGCAAAGAGAGTCGGCAACAGGTTCGATACCTGCTGACTGGCGCAGAAAGGCGTATGATCACATCGCCAAATTCAATCTTAAAAGTTCATCCGCGGAAGAATTCAGCTGGACTGCACACGGTCCCGGTAATATTGGCGGCAGGATCCGTGCCATGGTGGTTAATCCTGTAGATACCAACATTATTTACGTCGGCGCCGCGAGCGGTGGCGTTTGGAAGACGATCGATGGAGGCGCAAGCTGGTCACCACTTAAAGACCTGATGGAGAATCTCGCCGTTAATGCCCTCGTTATGGATCCCTCTAATCCTGATGTTCTTTATGCCGGTACGGGTGAGGGATTTTTCAATGTTGACGCCCTTCAGGGTGAAGGCATCTTCAAAACAACCGATGGTGGAGCGAGCTGGACCCAGTTGGCTTCAACGCTGGGTAATGACTTCAGTTTCGTGAATAAACTCGCCTTTGATGCTAATACCGGCACATTGTGGGCAGCCACCCGTGCGGGATTATTTTACTCATCAAATGGCGGGGTGAGTTTTTCACAAAGATCACTTCCTGATAACTCAAACGTATCAGATATTTCAATTTCGGGTTCCAACCCGGCTACAATTCTCGTGGCACGCGGGTTGTATCAGCAAGGAGAGATCTACCGCAGCACAAACGGCGGCACTTCATTTTCACGGAGCTTTACACGCTCCGGGGTGGGCAGATTAGTGGTAGCTTTCGCGCCATCAAATCCTTCAATCGCGTACGCCTCCGGACAGGATCTTAGCACTGACCAGTGCGCTGCTTTCTTGAAATCGACCAACGGTGGCTCTTCCTGGACTGATGTCACGATCCCGGGACCCACGGCATCAGGCGATCCCACATTCACGGGTAAACAGGCTTGGTACAACATGATCGTGGCAGTTCACCCCACTAATCCTAATGTTGTTTATGCCGCGGGACTTGATGCTTTCGGTTCCGACAACGGCGGCACTTCATGGGAACAGATATCCCAGTGGGATGCCGAGAGGACAGAGCCCAATTTCGTTCATGCAGATCACCACATAATTGTTTTCAACCCGCTGAATCCAAATACTGTTTACTCTGGAAATGATGGTGGTGTTTACAGAAGTTACGACGGCGGTTCTGCATGGAAGTCGCTGAATAACGGACTTGCCATCACTCAGTTCTACTATGGCGCGGTTCACCCCACACTTTTCAGGCTTTATGGCGGCTGCCAGGACAACGGAACCATCGCGACTGATGGATCCGCCAACTGGACAGAGATCATAGGCGGGGATGGCGGGGCCACTGAAGTTGACTACAACGAACCTGATTATGTTTACGGTGAGTACACCAATTTTTGTTTCTACAAGTCAACAGATGGCGGAGCCAATTTTACCAAATCGATGAACGGAATACCGATTGGTCCCGGAGCCTTTGACGGAACCACTGACAGAACCCTCTTCATCTCACCGTTTGTTATGGACCCCAACGATCCGCAAATTCTCATCGGCGGTACATACAGGGTTTGGAAGACTACCGACCGCGCCGCAAGCTGGAACCCCATTTCGGGTGATCTCACAGGTGACGGTACCGGCACAGAGGGAGCCACCATTTCAGCTCTCGCGATCGCCAAGGGTAATTCAGATGTGATCTACATCGCCACGACAGGCGGCAAGGTTCAGGTTACCACTAACGGAGGTACTTCCTGGAGCCTCAGAGAGAATGGACTGCCGGAGGCCTACGCGACGAGAATTGCCACTGACCCGGCAGATCCTGCAACGGCTTATGTTTCGTTTTCTGGATTTGCCGCCGGCATCAAGGTATACAAAACCACAAATTATGGCGCGAATTGGTCAAATATCTCCGGAAACTTGCCAAACATCCCGGTTAACTCGATCCTTGTAGTTCCTACGAGAAATGACGCTGTCTTTGCCGGAACCGATCTCGGTGTTTTCACAACCACAGATGGAGGTACCAACTGGTTCAGGGATGGACTGAGTCTGCCAAATGTTGCCGTTTTCGATCTCGATTACAGGGCTTCAGATGACAGGATATTCGCGCACACCCATGGAAGAGGTGTTTTCTCAACACCCGCGGGTCCCACTTCCGTGAAGGAATCGGGTTCCAACCCCGGAACATTCTCACTCATGCAGAACTTCCCCAATCCTTTCAACCCGGAAACAAAGATCAGGTTCACCCTCCCATCAGTGGGCGAAGTGAAGATAAATATCTACGATTCCCAAGGGAAGGAAGTGGCGGTTCTTCTTAATCAGACGATGAACCCCGGCACCTTCGAGGTTGAATGGAATGGTACCGGCCGTTCAGGTACTAAACTCAGCTCGGGTATCTATTTCTGCCGTTTAACTTCCGGATCAACCCATAAAACTATTAAGATGATCCTGAACAAGTAAGTTTAAAGTTACGCGTGCCGCAGGCATCCCTTTGGGAGATTTCACGGATGACACACAGATTTCACGGATAAATTAACAATCTGCGAAATCCGTGTTAAATCCGTGTCATCCGTGTAACTTTTTTAATAAATACTTGATTTTTCTCACCGTGGTAATACAATTTAAAGGTTATATTTACTGATCTAATTGAGGAACATCCCATGCGTTTAGCAACAATTCTACTCTTCTCTATCCTTCTTGCGGGCTTTTGGGGCTGTCGAATCAGTGACCAGAGCAACCTGGAGCAAGGCAGCAATAATAACTCCGGCACAACGATCCAAACGAATAAAACCGTGGCTATTGTACAGATATTAAAACTTTCTGTCGTAAGTGAAACGGAGTGGACCGCCCGTGTAGTAGTTACACGGCTTTTCCAGGATGATGCCTACCCAAGTATCGCCGTACTTAATGGTCAGTATGAGGTGAAACCAAACTTCAGACTTGATGAAGAGCATAAGATATCAAGCAACGAGGAGAACGACGCGCTTTCAGCATTCGCGAAGAAGAAGGAAGGCGATCTTGTAAGAGTGGAAATGTTCATGAGTGAAAACGGATGGTTCATTAACAAGGTAATTAAATAATTCCCCCGGAGGAGAATTTTTCATGAAAAAAATATCAACAAATTTGTTACCCGCGCTTCTGATCACTCTCTTTGTGGTATTTGCCTTCATACAGGCTACCAACCACACCGGCGTGGTCACGATGGCAGACTTCATTCAGTACAAGATAGAACAGAAGAAGAAACCCAAGCCAAATGCCGGCTTCCCCGACGAGGCAATGAAGTGGTATATTGAACAACGCAAGTCAGCAACCGGTGAAATCCCTGAAAACTGGCGAACTGAAGCGATGGAACATATTGCCCGTTACAACACACGACCTGATGCAATTGAAGGCGTAAATGCCCTCGCTTGGTCGGAATTGGGCCCTAACAACATCGGCGGCAGAGTCAGATCGATTCTCGTCCACCCGACGAACGCGAATATTATTTATGCCGGCGCGGTAAGTGGCGGCGTTTGGAAAACCACCAATGGCGGCACTTCCTGGTTACCGCTTAAAGACCTTATGGAAAACCTCGCTATCTGCGCGCTTGCATGGGATCCCGCTGACCCCAATACCATTTACGCTGGAAGTGGTGAAGGCTTCTACAATGGTGACGCTGTCAGAGGTGAAGGCATCTTTAAAACCACTGACGCCGGATCAACCTGGACAAGACTGACCGCCACGGTAAATTCAGATTTTCAGTACGTGAACAAGCTTGAATACGATCCCACAACCTCCACCCTTTGGGCCGCGACAAGAAATGGTCTTTTCAAATCCGTGAATGGCGGCACCAGTTTCACAAAGGCAGTCGCGGTTAGCAACTGTATGGATATAGAAATCGCGCAGACCACTCCACGCACACTTTACGCCTCATTTGGTCATTTCGCCCAGTCGGAACTCCGCAGATCGACTGACGCGGGTGCCACCTGGACATCAGTTTTCACTCAGTCGGGTATAGGCCGGCTTGAGATAGCTGTTTCAAAATCCTCCCCCACAACAGTTTATTTTTCAGGACACGATCTCGCGACCAACCAGTGCGGTGTCTTTAAAAAATCAACCAATGGTGGTACCACATGGAGTGATGTTACAATTCCGGGACCCGCCTTCTCAGGATCAAGCACTTATACTTCAGGTCAGGCATGGTACAACAACATTATCATGGTCGATCCAAACAACGTGAACATTGTTTACGCCGCGGGCCTCGACGCCTGGAAAACCACCAATGGCGGTACCACGTGGACTCAGATATCCAACTGGTATGAACAAGGCGGTGCTCCACCTTTTATGCACGCTGATATTCACGCGATCGCGTTTAATCCAACAAATTCCGCGATCCTTTTTACAGGCAACGACGGTGGTATATATAAAAGCACAAACTCAGGCTCCACCTGGACAAATCTTAACAACGGTTTGAACATCACCCAGTTCTACTACGGGGCGATCCACCCATCCGCTGCCACTTTTGTAGGCGGCACACAGGATAACGGAACCATTGCCTCACAGGGAACCGCTCAGTGGGTTACTGTTATCGGAGGTGACGGTGGTGCTTGTGAGATCGATTACAACAATCCAAACACTGGATATGGTGAGTACGTGAACTTCTGTTTCCTTAAAACCACAGACGGTGGGAACTCATTTAATAAGTCGATGAATGGTATCCCCGTGGGCTCCGGTTTCTGGGATGGAACCACCGACCGTACACTTTTCATCTCACCCTTCGTTATGGATCCCAACAACCCTCAGATTCTCATCGGAGGAACATACAGAGTGTGGAGAACCACCAATTCAGCATCAAATTGGACTGCGATTTCGGGCGATCTTACCGGTGACGGAACCGGTTCGAACGGAGCCAAAATATCAGCCCTCGCGATCGCCAAAGGGAATTCCAATGTGATCTACGTGGGAACATCCACCGGAAAAGTTCAGGTAACCACTAATACAGGTTCAACCTGGAATCTCAGAAATTCGGGACTTCCAAGCGCTTACATAACCAAGGTTGCCATCGATCCGAACGATAACAACACCGCGTATGTGACTTTCTCAGGTTTTGCATCCGGACAGAAAATCTACAAAACCACAAACGCCGGAACATCCTGGGTAAATATTTCCTCGAACCTCCCCAACCTTCCTGTTAACTCATTTGCCATTAACCCGGCGAGCACTTCGAATCTTTACGCGGGTACAGATCTCGGGGTATTCTCAACCACTGATGGCGGTGCAAGTTGGGTGAGGGATGGCTCGGCAATGCCGAACGTGGTTGTTTCTGATCTTAAAGTAAGGGCAAGCGACAACAAACTTGTCGCCTTCACCCACGGCAGAGGCGCCTGGGCAGCCACACTCACAGGAGGTGGCACTCAGACCACTTCACTTGTCTATGATAACGGGGTTATTTTCAGTGGCTACAACTGGCCTAATAACGGACAAGGTTCAGCCAACAGAATGACCTCACCGGTTTCAAACGCGAAACTCACCGAGATCAGCTTTTATATCACCGGTCTGTCAGCAGGCACCGCGACTTTCAAACCGATCGTCAGATCGAAAGCGGGAAATGGTGCCCCGGGTTCCGATCTTGTTAACTACAGTCCGGTTACCGCGAGCACTGTACCGGGCTGGAACACATGGAACACATCGGCACAGAACATACTTGTAACCGGTGACTTCTTCATCGGTATGATCTATGATGGCGTGAACCGCCCCAGTTTCGGATACAATCAGACAAACAATGGCCGCGCCTGGGACTTCGACGGTACAAATTGGGCAGCCTGGAATGAAACATATTTCATGCGCGCGACAGTGCAAACCACTACCGCGGTGATCGAGTTCGATAACGCCACACCGGTTACCTTCAACCTGTTCCAGAATTATCCGAATCCTTTCAATCCCTCCACGGTTATAAAATTTGCCCTGCCCGCACCTGAAAATGTAACTCTGACGGTTTACGACATCTCCGGTAAAAAAGTTGCCGAACTCGTTAATGGCCAGCATCAGGCGGGCAACTACTCTTACCAGTGGAACGGCAAGAACGACTTTGGGAAGTCCGTATCATCGGGCGTTTACCTCTGCACCATAAAAGCCGGTGGAAAGGTTCAGACTATTAAGATGATACTGCAGAAATGAGAGTAGAGTTATGAGCGATGAGTGATGAGTGATTTGTCCACTTTGGTGGATGAACTGATCTCAATTCGGCTTGTTATTATTGAAAAAGGCCGCTCCGGAATGGTGTGGCCTTTTTTTATAAGTAACAGAGTCACGGAGTAGCGAAGTCACATTCAACATTTAACATTTAACATTTACCGCACATCATTTAACATTTCACATTTGACATTTTATAGCTAAATTTACAGGTTATAATAAATTTTTGGAGCGAACCTTTAATGTTAAAATCGGTTTTAAAAGCCATCTTTGGCGACAAACACAGCCGTACCTACAAAGAATTACAACCAATTGTTCAAGAAATAAATGAACATTATGCCACCCTGGCTTCGTTGAGCGACTTCGAACTCAAAGAAAAGGTTAAGGGATTTAAGGAACACATCAACAATGAGACCGAAGAGCTCCGAAACAAGATTGCTGAACTAAGGGAACAGCTCACGAGTGTTGAGGGTGAGGTTCCCAACGCGAATGAGATCCATGACGAAATTGAAGAGCTTGAAAAACAGCTTGATGAAAAGTATGAAGACCTCCTTGATGAACTCCTTCCCGAGGTGTTCGCGGTCGCGAAAGACACCTGCCGGAGACTTGTGGGCAAAAGCTACAACGTTATGGGACAAACCGTCACGTGGGACATGGTGCCTTACGATGTGCAGCTTATGGGCGGTATCGTGCTCCACCAAGGAAAGATCGCTGAAATGGCTACAGGTGAAGGTAAAACCCTCGTGGCGACACTTCCGCTTTTTCTCAATTCCCTTACGGGACGTGGTGCCCACCTTGTAACTGTTAACGACTACCTCGCTCAACGTGACTCCGAGTGGATGGGTGAGATATTCAAGTTTCATGACCTCACAGTTGGCGTGATCCTTGGGACAATGAGCCCTGAGAAGAGAAGAATTTCATACAACAGCGATGTTACTTACGGCACCAACAACGAGTTTGGTTTCGATTACCTCCGCGACAACATGGCGATCGATCCAGAAAGCCAGGTGCAAAGGAAACACATCTATGCCATCGTGGATGAGGTTGACTCAGTGCTTATAGATGAGGCGCGTACTCCTCTAATCATTTCAGGTCCGGTTGATTCAGACAATCAGAAATACGACGAAATGAAGCCGAAGATCGAGCGTCTTTACAGGCTTCAGAGCAACCATGTCTCTTCGATTTTAACCGAGGCCGAGAAGATTCTTGCGGGTAATCCCTCAAAAGATCAGATAACTGAAGCCGGTGTTTTGATATTCAGGGCGTTCAGAGGTTTGCCCAAACATAAGAAATTGATGAAAACAGTGGCGGAACCCGGTAACAAGCAGTTGATGCAGAACACCGAACTTGAGTACCTTAAAGACAAGGGCCGCAATATGCACATCATCGATGAAGAACTTTACTTCGTGATCGATGAGAAAAACAACTCGATAGAACTGACTGAAAAAGGAAGAGAGGAGCTCGCAAAAGGTTCCGTTGAAGGAAAAACATATTTTGTGCTCCCCGATTTCGGCACCGAGATCAGCAAAATTCAAAACGATACTTCCCTCACCGAAGAGGAGAAGAAGAAAAAAGAGGAGCAGCTCCACTACGAGTATTCTGAAAAATCCGACAGGCTCCACACGATCAACCAGCTTCTTAAGGCATATACCCTCTTCGAGAAGGATGACGAGTACGTTATCACCGAAGATGGAAAAATCGCGATCGTCGACGAATTCACGGGCCGCGTGCTCCCCGGTAGAAGGTACTCTGACGGTCTCCATCAGGCGATAGAAGCGAAGGAAAACGTAAAAGTTGAGCGCGATACCCAGACCCTCGCCACAATTACACTTCAGAACTACTTCAGAATGTACAAAAAACTCGCCGGTATGACCGGTACCGCTGAAACTGAAGAGGGTGAGTTCGATGAAATTTACAAACTCGAAGTGGTGGTCGTACCTACGAACAAACCTGTTACCAGGGTTGATGAAGACGATCAGATCTACAGGACAAAGCGCGAAAAGTTTAACGCCGTGGTCAACCAGGTTGAGGCACTTCAGAAAGAAGGGCGTCCGGTCCTCGTTGGTACCACTTCCGTTGAGGTTTCAGAGACCATCAGCAGAATGCTCAAACTCCGGGGCGTAAAACACAACGTACTTAACGCCAAACAACATCAACGTGAGGCGGAAGTGGTGGCCTTCGCGGGTCAGCCGGGCGCGGTAACCATCGCCACCAACATGGCCGGTCGTGGTACGGATATTAAGCTTGGACCCGGCGTTAGAGAGAAAGGCGGACTCTTCATCCTCGGAACCGAAAGACACGAATCACGCCGTATCGACCGTCAGTTACGCGGACGTTCAGGCCGTCAGGGTGACCCAGGAACCACGATTTTCTTCCTCTCGCTCGAAGATGACCTGTTAAGACTTTTCGGAAGTGAACGCGCTGCCTCTATCATGGCAAGAGCGGGATTCGAAGAGGGTGAAGTTATTAAACACCCGATAATCACCCGTTCGGTTGAACGCGCCCAGAAGAAAGTTGAAGAGAACAACTTCGCGATAAGAAAACGTCTGCTCGAATATGACAACACCATGAACCAGCAGCGTACCATCATCTATTCAAGAAGAAACCGCGCCCTTCACGGTGAAAGACTAAAAACCGAAATTCTTGAGATGATGGAAGACTACATCGCCGATCTCGTTGAAAAATACTACGACAAAGCCGAGATCGAACAGCTTGAGAAGGATATCGAGACTCACCTCCTTATAAACATGAAGTTTGAACGGGAAGAGTGGGGCTTGCTCAATAAAAGCGGCGTGACCGAGAGAGTGATCAAAGCCGCCCACGAATATTATGCCCACAAAGAGAATATGGTCTCTTCGGAAATGATGGCAAGGATCGAAAGATTTGCTTTCCTCACCGTTATAGATAACAGGTGGAAAGAACACCTCAGAGACATGGATGATCTTAAAGAAGGTATCAATCTTCGCGCCTACGGTCAAAAGGACCCACTTATCGAGTACAAAAATGAGGCTTTCGAACTTTTCACCACGCTTCTCGAAGAGATCAGGAACGAAACGGTGCAGATAGCTTTCAAACTCTATCCGGCCCAGCCCGAGAACGTTCAGATCACCCGCAGACCTGAAAGACGTCCGCAGAGAACCATAAAAGAATCCGCTGATAGAGCCGGGATGTCAGAAGGTGGTTATGTGCCGTCACCCAAGGAGCAGGATTTCGGACCTGTCGGTAAACCGCAGCCTGTAAAGGTGGAAACACGGATCGGCAGAAACGACCCCTGCTGGTGCGGAAGTGGCAAGAAATACAAACAGTGTCACGGCAAAAACGTGTAATATCACGGGAGATCAATGAAAAAGATCGAAGCGATAATCCGCCCTTTTAAACTTGACGAAGTCAAAGAAGCCCTCATCGAAGAGGGCTTCAAAGGCTTGACCATAACCGAGGTTCGTGGTTATGGCAGACAAAAAGGCCACAAGGAAGTCTATCGCGGCAGCGAGTACAGAATTGAGTTCGTTCCAAAAATGAAGATCGAACTCGTTGTGGATGACGATCGCCTCGAAGCTGCCATTGAAGCGATAGTTAAAAATGCAAGAACCGGTCAAGTCGGCGACGGAAAAATATTCATTTCTGATGTTTCTGATGCCATCAGGATCAGAACCGGAGAGTCTGGCCCGGCAGCGCTTTGATTTTTAATTGCATTGAAAAAAGCACACGGGTTCTCTAAATTCAGGCCTGATCATTTAATTTTTCGGAAAAACGTTTGAACCTCAAGACAAAGAGCCTTCTTTTTCTCGTTCCCCTCTCTTTATTGCTTTCAGGCTGCGGGCTGTGGAGAGATTTTACCACTTATTTTAACCTCTACCACAACGCTAAAACCCTTTACTATGACGCGGAAGAGCAGATACTGAAGGAACGCAAAGATATTTTCTTTGTTTCTGAGGGGGCAATTCCCTCCGGCGCGAACCAGAATCTCCCAAAGGTTATTGAAAAATTTTCAAAGCTCCTCCAGTTCCACAATAAAAGTTCATACGTTGATGATGCCCTGTTCCTCATCGGAAAAGCTTTCTACTATCAGAAAAGCTACATCAAGGCCTCGCGGAAATTTCAGGAGCTCATAGCCACCCAGCCCAACAGCAGTCTTGTTCTGGATGCAACACTTTGGCTTGGCAAATCGGAAATGCAGATGAAAAAATTTGATTCCGGCTTGAAATACCTGAACGAAGCCAAGGAAATGGCGCTGAAGGAAAAAGACAATGACATTCTGGCAGAAGTTTATATTGAGGAAGTAAGATACCTTAAGTTTCAGGAAAAATACGCCGAGGCGGTTCAGAAACTGAAGGAAATCGTAACACTCGACCTCTCAGCCGATCTCTCTTCAAAAGCACTGTTTGAAACGGGTGAAATACTCTTCAAAAAGCTGAACAACCCTTCGGCCGCGGCAGATGCTTACAAAGCCACATTAAAATTTTCCCCTCCTTACGATGTTGAATATAATTCAAAGCTGAATTACAGCATATGCCTCAGAGAAATGGGAAAACTTGATGAATCTCAAGCCAACCTTGTTGACATGGGGAAGGAATTCAAGTTTCAGGATAAAATTGACGAAATTTATCTCCAAAAAGGCATCAATCTGAAGAAAATGGGGAAATATGACGAGGCATACAAACAACTTTATGTTCTCGATACCCTGATACAGAACACAGTTTCATCAGGTGTCGCCCGGTTTGAACTCGGTGACATGTTTGAAAATAAACTCAACAAATTCGACTCTGCTTATGTCTACTATCTGAAGGCTGAAAAAAGTGCCTCCACGGTTGAATATGTAAAGAAGATCAAGGAAAAATCCGCCCTCTTCAAAAGATATGAAGGCCTTCAGACAAATCTTTATGTCTTTACCAGGCAACTTGTTTATCTCGCGGATCCGGTTGAGTTCAAGCGTGACTCACTAAAATTTTATGCTGACTCGGCAGACGCCAGGCTCGCTGATCTCTTCAAACCGCAGGAACAACTTTCTGACAGCGCCAAACACGTGCTTGATTCATTGAAAGCCCGGCAGGATTCACTCGCGAATCTCGCCAAAAACGGACAGCTTCAGGAAGATGAACTTGTTATCGGAAGACCCAAAGGTGAAGGCGACCTTGAGGGTAAAGGTGACGGGCAGGTTCAAGGCAACCAGCCTGTAACGGTGCAGAAGAAGGGGTGGGCACCGGTAATGCCACAAATAACCGCGGATTCACTCAAAGCTCTCCTTTCAAAAACGTACTTTGATCTTGGTAACGTGTTTTTTGGTGAAATTCTGATTCCCGACTCTGCATACCACTATTACAATCTACTTCTGACAGAATATCCCGGATCCAGATTCTCGGGGCAGGCCCTCTATTCACTCGGTGCTTATTACCTTGACAAGAATGAGAAAGCAACGGCGGACTCGATCTTTCTCGTGGTTTACGACAATTACAAAAACGAATCCGTGGCAAACCTCGCGGCAGACAAACTCGGCAAACCCAAAGTGCTCACTTCCACTTCGCCTGCTGATCAATTGTTCGAAGATGCTGAAAAGGTTTACTACAAGAAGGAATACAGCTCCGCGGTGCAGAAATACTATTCTGTTTTCAAGCTTTATCCCGAAACATTCACGGCGCCGAAGTCTCTTCTGGCAGCAGGTTTCGTCCTCGAGAACGATCTGGGACTCCGTGATTCCGCGTTCGCGGTTTATGATACCCTTGTCACCCGTTATCCGCAAACCCGCTTCACTAACAAGGTGCTGCCGAAGGTAAACCTGTTCAAAGATGAACGGGCAAAAGCTAAAAAGAGAATTGATGATTCGCTTAAGGTGATTCAGGACAGTATTAAAGCCGACTCGATAGCAAAGCACACGCCAAAGATTGATTCAACCACTACCAACAAGGAAGTGAAGGATTCATCAGCCAACCAACAGCAGCCACCCTCTGCTAACCCGGCTCCCCCGGAAGTAAATGAAGAAAAGAAACAGGATCAGACCATTCAGGAGAGCCCATGGGCAATTTTATTAAAAGACGGGACTTACTTGATCTCATCGAGGAAGGCGAAAGCTCAACCACGGAGTTCAAGCTAAAGTTTACAGAGCCTGAAAAAATTGCCAAGGTCATGATCTCTTTCGCCAACACAAAGGGCGGATATCTGATCTTTGGTGTAAACGATGATAAAAAGATCGTCGGACTCGAAAGCGAGAAAACGGAGCTCGAGTTCATTAACCAAACCACATCTTTCTACATAACCCCACCCTTGGAATATGACCTACAGTTCATAAATGTGGATCAGAAAGAATTAGTGGTGGTGTTCGTTCCCGAATCTGATAACAAACCACACCGCATTCAAGACTACAAGGAGGAGCTCGATATCAGCACCGCTTTGGTGTACATAAGGGTAAACGACAAGAGCATCCCCGCCTCAAAACAGATGATCCGGATAATGCGGGCGAACAGCAGTTCCACTCCCCTCGTAAAATACACCATAGGCGATCTTGAAAAGAAGGTGTTTTCCCTGCTCGAAAAACACGAAACAATTAATGTTGAATCACTCGCCAAAGCTGCTAATGTTTCAGAAAGAAGAGCCTCCCGAACGCTGGTTACTTTAGTCCGTGCCGGCGCCCTGCATATCCATACCAAGGACAATGGAGAGGAGTTTTTTACTCTTTGAGTTTTTGGGGTTTCGGGTTTGGTAGTGAGTGGCGAGTAGTGAGTAGTGAGGGTTTGGTCCGCCGCAGGCGGTTTGGGGTTTGGGGTTTGGTCCGCCTGCCCCTTGGGGGTTGCGCGTTTTTGGTAGTTAGTGGCGAGTAGCGAGTAGTGAGGATACGGTTTCCGGAGGGCAATTTCCCACAGGAAGCATAGAAGAATAGAAGTTATAAAAGAGATTTTGTCTGAAATTTCTCCTTCTATTCCTTCTATTCTTTGGTTCTTCCTGTGAAAAAAATATCTCTAAAGTTCACAGTTCTTCCTGATCTCATAAATGGAAATTCCATAAGCAACCGCGACATTGAGTGATTGCTTTATGCCGTATTGCGGTATCTCCACCGTGAAATCACACAGATCGAGCAGTGACTGATTTACACCGGTGATCTCATTACCGATGATGAAGAGAAGCGGGAAAATATCCTTCCCGAGTTGCGAATAATCAAGTGAAGAGTCTGTCAACTCAAGCGCGGCGACCTTGTAGCCCGCTTTCTTGTATTTTAGCACCACTTCAACCGGGTCTTTCACCCACTCCCAGGCGACACTTTCCGTCGCGCCAAGAGCAGTCTTCATAATATCTTTTACGGGTGGGGCAGGCGTGTAACCGCAAAGATAGAGCTTCTCGATCATCGCGCCATCAGATGTACGGAACACGGAACCGACGTTATAACTGCTCCGGATCGAATCGAGCAACACCACCACGGGCATCTTCTCAACTTCGTGGAGCTTCTCAAGTTTCGCCCTGTTAGCTGAAATTTCAGCGTGAGATAGTTTTCTGTTAGCCATTGTTCTTAATTACCACTCCCGCGAGCTGCCCGCAAGCCGCTGCTATTTCATCACCTTGGGTGTCACGAATCATCACGGTGACATTTTCTTCGCGCAGTCTGTCGGCAAATTCTTCGATCCTCGCTTTTTGGGTCGATCTGAGTTCTCCTGAAAAACCTTCGGGATGCATGTGTTCCAAAGAATTGAATGGAATGATGTTAACCTTCGAGGGCATCCTTCTGCATAATTTCCCCAGCGCTTTTATATCCTGATCACGGTCATTTATTCCGGCGAGCATGGTGTACTCATAAGTTATGCGGGTATTCGTCTTTTTCAGATAATATTCAATCGCTTCGATATTCTCTTTAAGTGAATATTTCGCGTTTATCGGCATTATCTTTGTGCGGATATCCTCGTAGCATGAGTGAAGCGAGAGCGCGAGCTTGGGTCTGAGGCCGGTATCAGCAAGGTCACGGATCCTGGGAGCAATTCCCGCGGTCGAAACCGTGATTTTCTTCAAGCTGATACCTTTTGTAAGTTCCTGCGCGAATATCTCAAGAGATTTTACCGTTGAATCAAAGTTCAGAAGTGGCTCCCCCATTCCCATGTAGACAATATTTGTAATGTCCCGGTCGTAGGTTCTCTGCGCTATAGCATACTGATCGAATATCTCACCCGGTGTCAGATTTCTTTTGTAACCGAGAAGACCAGTGGCGCAGAACTTGCAATCCAAAGGGCATCCCACCTGAGTGGATACACACAAGGTAACCCTCTTCTCTTCCGGAATTATCACGCACTCTATCAGATTCCCGAGCGAGGTTTTCAGAAGCAGCTTAACAGTCCCTTCCGACCCTGAGATAGAAGTGTCGGTCAGTTCGAGCGTGTTCAAAACCGTTTCGGCTTTAAGCCTTTCCCGCAGCGGCTTGGAGATGTTCAACATTTTATCGTAGTCATCTACCAGATAATTGTACATCCAATTGAATATCTGTTCTCCCCGGAAAGGTTTCTCACCCGCCCCGGAGAACCATTCCTTAAGTTCAGGGAGGGTTTTCCCTTTAAGTGGTATTTTTTTTGTTTCCGTTGTCATTTCTGTTTCTTTTCACAAATTCCGAATTGCGGCGCATCCCTTTCAGTTTGCTTCTGATTATGGGACTCTCCGCGAATTGCTCTTTAAATTCCTTGTTTTCCATTTTATCAAAATGATCAAGGTCAAACTCAATGTTCAGCCCGCCCGGCTGGTCTTCCCGGGTGAAGTCAGGTTCAGTTGTCTGTCTGCTGAACTTATTATTCCAAGGGCAGACTTCCTGACAAATATCGCACCCGAATATCCAATCATCCATTTTCCCTTCGAACTCATCGCCGGTTTCCCCTTTGTTTTCTATCGTAAGGTACGATATGCATCTGCTTCCATCCACAACGTAAGGTTCCATAATCGCGGAAGTGGGGCAGGCATCGATGCAGGCAGTGCAACTGCCGCAGTGATCGGCAATTGGTGAGTCATATTCAAAAGGAATATTGGTGAATACGTTGGAGATGAAAAACCAGCTCCCGATCTGCCGGTTTATCACGTTTGAGTGTTTACCCTGCCAGCCAATTCCGGCGCGAACTGCCCAGACTTTATCCATGACCGGACCTGTATCCACGTAGCTTATCGACTCGCACCCCGGAAACGCTTCCTTTAAGCTTGTCTCAAAAACTTTCAACTTTTCCCAGAGAACAAAATGGTAATCGCGCCCCCAGGCGTAGCGCGAAACCTTCCCCTTCCCATCCGTGAACTCTCCCGGTTGCCAATAGTTCAGTCCCAACGAGATCACGGATCGTGCTGAGGGGAGGATATTAGCCGGGTTCTCCCTTTTCTCAATATTTCTTTCGAGGTAAGCCATTCCACCCGCGTATCCCCTGCCAAGCCATTCTTTAAGCAGGTCGATCTCTTTTCCAAGGGGAGTAACAGGCGCAAATCCCACCAGATCGAAACCAAGCGATTGTGCCAGTTCTGTAACAATCTTCCGGTTGATCACCACTTCCAATGGGGTTCTTCACTCACAACTGTCACGTAGACATTTCCGTTTTTCACTTCAACGGGGTAAACTTTCAGTCCCCGCCCACCGGAGTCTTTCTTCCCCGTCTCAAGTTCAAACCTCCATCCGTGGATGGGGCAATATACATGACCTTCCTCTATAAAACCGGTGTAAATTGCTGCCGCGTGCTGATGCGGGCAAACATTTCCAATCGCGTGAATATTTTCACCCAATCTGAAAACCGCTATATCCTCACCATTTACGATGAACCTTTTCCCCTCGCCTTCGTGAAGTTCGGTTACTTTGCACACTTTCTGTGTGGGCTCATTCATTTCTGCTCCTTCCGGTGTTCCGCGTACCGGAAATTAAAGTTGGTAAAGTTTTTCCCTGACCTTGAAACCCTTGTCAGTTCGCTCGACCTTGACTGCAACGACCTTTGGGTCATGCTGCACAACGAGTGACCAGTCTTCATCGGCTGCTTTGGCCAGCACATCCTTTTTCTCTTGAAGTGTCACTAACGGCTGAAGATCATAACCCATTATGTAAGGAAGTGGCACATGGGCATGGGTCGGAATAAGGTCGGCACAGAAGAAAAGAGTGTTTGTGCCGTCAGAAATTTTGATTGCCTGCTGCCCGAAAGTATGTCCGTTGATCTCATAAAGTGAAATTCCCTCCATGAAATCAGAAACATCATTCTCTATCAGGTGGAGAACCCCATGCTCCATAAGGGGGATAAAATTCTGCTTTATGTAACTGCCCCTGTCACGGTCTGAAGGATTGGCACCCCACTCAAAGTTCTTTCTTCTAACGTGGTATTTCGCGTTCGGAAATGCCGGCACAAGTTTACCGTTCTCCTCCTTCACCGACCCACCCGCGTGGTCAAAATGAAGGTGCGTGTGCAAAACATGCGTGATCTGATCAGGGGATACACCTACAACACTGAGGCTTTTTTCAAGTGTGGTTTCAGCATCAATGGCGTAGATGCTCCTCGATTTCTCATCCCACTTTTCACCCATGCCTGTATCGATGAGGAGTTTTTCGTTATCCCACTCGAGCAGAAGCAACCGGGCAGCCATGGCGATCCGGTTTATTCCATCGGGTGGATTTGTTTTCTCCCACAACGGTTTCGGAATAATACCGAACATTGCCCCGCCATCAAGAGCGAAATATCCTGATTCAATAACTTTTATGCTGTATTTGCCTGATACCATCTCTTTTCTTTGTTTTAATTGTCTGCAAAAATAATAAAATTGAACTTCGTTTTAATTAATTTTTAGGAAGCCGGATCTTGACCCCCAACCGGAAATTCGATATTATAATAACAGGCGGCGGAGTGGCCGGGTTCATTGCCGCGACAGTTCTGCAAAAATACTTTAAGAAGAAAACCGCGCTCGTGACAGGCATCCGCACAGCCCCCGGTGAAGTGCCGGTTGAACTCTTCATTCCTGCTCTCTATACGGGACAGATGGAAATTGAATCGACAGCCCGAAAAGTGATCGACTGGGTTACGGGTGGCAAACTGATGTGGGAGAGACTCCCTTCGATCTACGAGCGACATTTCTATCCTGGTAAAAAGCTGAATCTCTCCGATAATCTCGCCAATTATATGGATTCGCTGAAAGAGCTTTTCCCGAAGGAAAAGGGAAATATCGACCTGATCTTCAGGGATATTCAGCACGCGGCAAATTATACCAGCTACTTCCTGATGAAACACGTTTTGCCCAAACCGCTTCACGGAGTCTCCGAAAGATTTTTTGCATCGGGAAGAAAACACTCTGCATCCTCACTGGAAGGTTATCTTTCAACACTAACTGGTGACAGGAAATTTAAAACTTTCATCTCCGGACAATTGCAGAATCTTGCTTCATGCCGGGAGGCTACAGCCTTTATCTTCCACTCAATGAACATGATGGAGTTCTTAAACGGGGCTTTCGCCCCCTCGGGTGGAGTGGAAACCATGTACCGGAGCCTTTCAGATGGGTACACTTCGTCCGGAGGAACCCTGCTTGAAGGATCATTATCCGGGATGACGCTTTCAGGGAAAACTGTAAAATCCTTCGATTTCAAAGGCAACGACGGCAGCGAACTTCATTTGAAAGGCAACAAGATACTTTGGGGGCTTGGTACACGCGCGCTTAAACATCTGGTGGCACGAGGAGCCGGACCGGGTGATGTTCCGGGCAACGATACCGGAACCGGACATGTGCCCTACCCTGTATTATTTGAACTGAACTTCGACGCAAAGATACATGAAACCAACATCAAAGGTGAGGTGTTCCGGCTTTTTCCCGATGTTGCCGTTGAAGCCGATGATATCCCCCAAGCCGTATCGCTTTACCCTGTTTTCGATAAAGATACGGGAGTTCAATCGCCCCAAAAGTACATGGCGGTGGTCTTCATAAACGGTGAGGATACACCCCGATTTCTCTCATCAAGTGATGAGATTGAAGGACTGAAACAGTACGTTGAGCAGCTCATGCGGCGGGATATCCCTCACATGTCGGCAGCAATTCGTTCAATCAGACACATCATGCCCGCCACTTCAGGAGAAGATTGGCACTTCAACCCATACGGAACGATCATGCCTGATACTTTGAAAGCATCGGGAACAGTAAAGAAAAACAGATGGAATTTAAAGAATGTTTACGAAACGGATGCCGATCTCTTCATGCCGGGGGTTGTGGGTTCGGTTATGTCGGGACTGGCTTCAGTGGGAATGATTATGGGGGCGTTTTCGTTCTTCAAGTTTTTCAGATTCCTGAAAAGGGAGTCAAGAAAAAACGTGAGGGTAAAGGTTCAACCTCTCAAATATAAAAAATGATGCCTCTGCTCACCTGCAAGTGCTGCATGGTGGGGGCAAAGGCATCAAATATCTGGTAAAGATTATCTTCCGAGTTCGTCCAGGTAATCTTTTTTCTTCAGCAACTGCTCCTCGGTCTCCACATGATTTGGATCAGGGATGCAGCAGTCAACAGGACAAACAGCCGCGCACTGTGGTTCATCATGGAAGCCCTTGCACTCCGTGCATTTATCAGGCACTATATAATAGAAATCGCCTGAAAAGAAACCTGAGGCACCTGAAGGGGCATTCTTTCCTTCACCATAGGAATTGCCGGCAAGTTCCCATTCCCTTCCACCTTCATAGATAGCGGTGTTGGGGCATTCAGGTTCGCATGCTCCACAGTTAATGCAGTCGCTCGTGATCATTATTGCCATATACTATCTCCAATTATTGCGAATTTGTAAATCAGAATTTCAACTCTTAATATACGATTGTGGAGTCGAAACACAAAAAGTTATTAAATTTTTACATTGTTAACTTTAATGATTTTTTGATTTACAGGCAAGTGATAAGAGCGGTATATTACGTTCGTTTTATGTATTTTTCAGTTCAAAATAAAGATATTTATATGAAGAACATCCTCGTTACTTTTGAAGTTGACCCCAGAAACACCCTCTACACATCGGAGCTTATCACCAGGTTCTCAGAAACCGTGAAAGATCAGCACCCGGGGCTGACGATATTCAAATCGATGACGAGTGCCGTGAAGCCCAACAAGTTTTTCCTCTTCCTCTCATTCGATTCGGACGAAGATTACGACATCTACAAAAGGCACGACAAAACCAAGAAGTTCACGGTAAAATTACATGCCCTCTCGAAAGAACTCCCCGTATTCACCGAATTGAATGAGCTGGAGTAGATTTTCGTTGCCGGTTGCGCGTTGCCCGTTGCCTGGTACCTGGTTCAGCTCTGATAGCCGTTTCTCCCCGTAGGGGTGGTATGTCGGTAGATATGTCGCATCACCTCTGTTTATTCCTCCCCGTAGGGGTGGTATGTCGGTAGATATGTTGCATCCCCTCTGTTAATACCTCCCCGTAGGGGTGGTATGTCGGTAGATATGGCGCTCCCCTCTGTTTATTCCTCCCCGTAGGGGTGGTATGTCGGTAGATATGTTGCATCCCC
>CAZVBQ010000013.1:33668-34372 GCA_964625575.1 uncultured Ignavibacteriaceae bacterium
TCTGTTAATACCTCCCCGTAGGGGTGGTATGTCGTTGATCTGGCGCATCACCTCTGTTTATTCCTCCCCGTAGGGGTGGTATGTCTCCCCGTAGGGGTGGTATGTCGGTAGCACAAATTGATTTATATTTGAAAAATGTATTAAAACAAATTGTATGAATAAAGAGAAGAAAATGAAGGAACCGACATTTACTCAGCTATACATTCATATCGTATTCACGGTAAAAGAAAGGGAGAAGGTGCTTAAATCTTCTTTTCGGGAAGAAATCTTTCGTTACATTACCGGAATTGTACAGAACAAAAAACACAAAATGTTGGAAATCAACGGGGTTGAGGATCATATTCACATTTTGGTCGGGATGCATCCTGCACAAAGTCTTTCAGATCTGGTGCGCGATATCAAATTTAACTCTGCAAGATTTATCAACGACAATAAATTTATAAGAGGACAATTTTCTTGGCAGGAAGGATATGGGGCATTTTCGATCGGCCGTTCAGAGTTAAAGAAAATTCACTCGTACATCCAGAATCAACCAGAACATCATTTACATGAAAGCACTATGGGTGAAAAGAGAAGATTCTATCAATATTACGGGTATCAAGGTGTGGAGTTGGATTCTTCTACCGACATGCCACCCCTACGGGGAGGGTCGGATTATGATCTCTGATTCTACCGACATGCCACCCCTACGGGGAGGATCGGAT
>CAZVBQ010000013.1:34472-59154 GCA_964625575.1 uncultured Ignavibacteriaceae bacterium
GGGAGGATCGGATTATGATCTCTGATTCTACCGACATGCCACCCCTACGGGGAGGGTCGGATTATGATCTCTGATTCTACCGACATGCCACCCCTACGGGGAGGATTGGATTTTGATCTTTGAAGTTCAATTCACAAAATATCAATTAATTCTTCTTCAATCTCTCAATGAAAAAGAAGGTGGCAATTGAGAGAACCAGCAAAAGAAGAACCCCGCCGAACTCAGGATTAAAGAAGGCTTTCAGACTGCTGAAGGACTTCGTTATCTCCGTGAAGAATGATGGATCGATCTTAAATGAAAATTTGTCACCAGAGGCTGCTGAAGCAGAATCACCCCCTGCTTTGAAGGCAAAGCCAAACAACAGCAGCAAAATCGAAGTAAGTCCTATCAGCATGCCGATGAAGAACTTCTTACTCCCCTCCCCCGGCTTCACCGTCTTTACGATCTTTTTCAAAACCATCGCGTTGATCGTCGCGGGCGCAGAAAAAACCTTCATTTGCCTGAAACCTTTATCCGCTCTGAGCAGATAATCATATTCCCGGGCACATTCGGGGCAAACCGCTTTGTGATCGAGGAACGCTTTCTTCTCATCCGGGGAAATGTCGCCGTCGATCATTCTGTTCATAAATTCATTGTCATAATGTTTCATCTGAGTTCATCCTCAAGATCATTTTCTTTAATCAATTTCTTTAACGCCGTCCGCGACCGGTGCAGAAGAACCTTTACATTCTGTACCGTCGTGTTCATAACCCCTGCGATCTGTTCGCAGCTCATGTCCTCAAGATAGAAGAGGTTTATCACCGCCGCGTAATTGGGCGGCAGCATCTCGATCAGCTTTTCAACGATCGCGCCCGTTTCAGTGCCCCACTTCTCAATTTCAACCTCAGTATCAGCAATCTCAATATCTTCATCCATGGTGATCATCGTGCTCTCAACCTTTCTCCGCTTAACATTCAGTTTCGAAATGGTGGTATTGTACACAATCCGGTAAAACCATGTCGAAAACTTCGCGTCCCCCTTGAACGACCCGATATTCTGATAGGCTTTGATAAAGCAATCCTGTAAAACCTCTTCGGCATCCATGCTGTTTTTCAACATCCGCATGATCATCGAGTAGGCTTTGTTCCCGTAACGGTCCATCAGCAGGGAAAAGTCGGTGACATTTCCTCTTTTAACTGACGCGATAATCTCAAGATCGTCAAGTTTTTTCATACACTTCTTTAGACCCGGGGTCTTTCGAAATGGTTACAGCGGAAAATTAAAAATAATGGGACACAATAATAATGATGTCTGAAAACATTTTTTGTTGCCCGGTGTAACCTTTTACTGGTGCCGCTTGTCTGAAGGTACAGAAGGAATCAACAACAAAAGGAGAAACACAATGCCTTTCGAATTCATGATACCGATTATCCTGTTTTTGGTAACCGGCGCGGTAATAATAACGGCCCTCTATCTCCGGTCAAGGGAGAGGGAGATGATCCTTTCAAAGGATTACACGGCAGACGAGATTAAGTCACTTCTCGCGCCCGGTGAGAAGAAAAAGGGCGCGCTTATAGTAACAGGTATCCTGACCCTGGCTTTCGGGCTCGGAATGATCACCGGCACGCTCGTTAAACAAGCCACAGGCGTGAACGATTACATACCATTCATAATGTTCACTTTCGTTGGCGCGGGTCTGATTGTTTCATATTATGTCAGGGAAAAGCTGAACAAAAAGGAAGGGGCCTGATATGACAGACGCAATCATTCCGATCATCCTTTTCATGGTAATTGGCGCTGTAATAATAGCGGGAATCGCTTTCAGGCACGTCGAGAAGAGAAAACTCCTCGAAAAAGATCTGCCGGCAGATGACCTGTACAATCTTCTGGGTGTTGACAGACAAATGCCGCACTCATACTGGCTGGCGGTTTCAGGTACAGTATTGATCTTCTTCTCGTTCGGAATTGGTGCCGCCCTCTGGCTCGACCGCCTCACCAGCGAAGACGCCCTTTCAGGAATGGCAGTTTGCCTCTTCACCGGCGCGGGACTGATAGTCTCTCACTACTACCGTAACCACCTGGCGAGGAAACAGGCACACGGATAACAAGATTACAGAACAATGACTTCCCCAAAAACAACAAAGGCACAAAAGCGATGTGCCTTTGTGCCTTTTTAAAACCTCCACAGGATTTTCTTACATATCCTGCGACTCAAGCCATCTTTCGGCATCTATAGCTGCCATGCAGCCTGAACCGGCAGCGGTGACTGCCTGGCGGTAGGTTTTGTCGCAGACGTCGCCGGCGGCGAAGACACCTTCGATGTTGGTGTATGATGTACCGGGTTTAACTTTAAGGTAACCGCTTTCATCGGTATCGAGAACGCCTTCAAACAGTTTTGTGTTTGGCTGGTGACCGATGGCAATGAATACGCCTTCACATTCATGAGTCTTTGTTTCGCCTGTCTTGGTGTTTTTCAGTACAACGCCCGTAACGGTTTTTCTTCCGTTTACGTCAGTACCCAAAACTTCGTCAACCACGGCGTTGAGTTCAAATTTTATTTTCGGGTTTTTCTTCGCGCGCTCAACCATGATCTTCGAGCCTCTGAACTCGTCACGTCTGTGAACGATCACCACTTCTGAAGCGAATCTTGTTAGATAATTTGCCTCTTCGAGCGCGGTATCACCACCACCGACAACGATGACCCTCTGGTTACGGTAGAAAAATCCGTCGCATGTGGCACAAGCTGAAACTCCGAATCCCATGAATTTGCTCTCGGATGTGATGCCAAGAAGTTTGGCGGAGGCACCGGTTGAAACGATAACTGCGTCAGCGGTGTAAATTTCGTCGTAACTTTTTACGACAAATGGTCTTTTCGAAAAATCAACTTCTGTAACTTCCTGATATTTCGACTCGGCACCAAATCTGTGAGCTTGTTTTCTCATGACATCCATCAGTTCCGGTCCTTGAATTCCATGTTCAAAACCGGGATAGTTCTCTACTTCGGTGGTTATTGTGAGCTGCCCACCGGGTTGCATTCCCTCAAAGATCAATGGCGCGAGGTTGGCTCTTCCTGTATAGATCGCGGCTGTAAAACCTGCCGGACCCGACCCTATAATTATCACTTTTTTGTGATTTGTATTCTCTGACATTTATTCTCCAAAAATTTTTTCTTCAATAAAAGTATGATGCAAAATGAATAATCAATGATTCAAACTTACAACTTTTCCCGGTTACAGTAGCCTCTCCACTATCTCGTCACAGACGTGATACCCGTCGCGGGTGAGTTTCAGGAATTCCCCTTCCCAAATCAATTTATTTTCGACGATCAGGGGCTCGATAATATTTGCCCGTTCATCAAACCATGTTGCCGGCAAACCGCTGCCGATCTGTGAGAAATCAGGCTCAGAACCGGACAACTCCCTGTTTATCTTCAGTCCCCTTCCCCTTAATCCGAGCATTACATACTCTTCGTAGAGGTCATTTTCAGTGAGTTCTTCACTTCCGGCGACGGCTTCACCCCGGTTTTGAACCGACGAGTTGTAAATGCTCAGCGCCGAGTAATTCCACCATCGCTTCCCTTCCATGTAGGAGTGTGCGGATGTCCCGAATGAGAGGTAATTTTCGCAATCCCAATAGATCATATTGTGCTTGCACTCATACCCGGGCTTGCAGTAGTTCGAAACTTCGTAATGTTGAAAACCGTGCTCCGCCAGGTGATCCATGGTCAGCTCGTAAAGACGGGAATCGATCTCCTCATCCTGAATTTCCACTTCTCCCTTCAACACCATTTTGTTCAGAATGGTGCCCCGTTCAAGTATCAGTGAATACGCTGAAATGTGGGTTATGGGGAGTGAGGTCGCGATTTCAAGGTTTTTTCGCCACTTTTCGAGGGTTTGTCCGGGGAGGTTGAATATCAGGTCGAGGGAAATGTCGCAGAATCCGGCTTTTGTCGCTTCATTTACTGTTCTTATGGCTGCTCCCGCGTCATGTATCCGGGTAAGGAATTTCAGATCATCAGCATCGAACGACTGGATACCGATACTTATCCGGTTGATCCCCTGCTCCCTGAAGGCAATAAGTTTCTCGAGCGAGACCGTTCCCGGATTGGTTTCCATGGTGATCTCGGCTTCAGCCGACACTTCAAATGAATTTTTCAGGTGAGTTATTATCTCGCCGAGATATTCCGGTTCAACGAGAGACGGGGTTCCGCCCCCGAAGTAAATTGTTTTGAATCTGTGGGAATCTGAAAAACGGTTGGCAAAATGGTCGATCTCGTGCTTCAGATTGTTGAGATAAACCTGCTTGTTATCATCCTTGATTATCGAATAAAAATCGCAGTAGATACATTTGTGGTCACAGAAGGGGATATGAACGTATAAACCCGCCTCTTTCTTCATCCTATCCGAAGAGCCCTTCCCCCTCGATCAACTCCTTCGCGCTTTTAAGTGCCGCTCCGGTGACTTCCGAACCGCTGATAAGTTTGGCGATCTCGTTAACTTTTTCACTCGCGCCAAGGCGGTTAATATGTGTTGAAGTGGTGCCTTCCCTCTCAATTTTTACAACCGAGAAGTGGATATCGGAAAAAGCAGCTATCTGCGGCAGGTGGGTGATCGCGATGATCTGATGAAATTTCGAGAGTGATTTAAGTGCCGCGCCTACTTTCTGCGCAATCCTTCCACTAATGCCTGTATCAACCTCATCAAAAACCAGAACAGGGATCATATCCATACCTGCGAGAACTGATTTCAGCGAGAGCATAACCCTTGAAACCTCACCACCGGACGCGACTTTTACAAGTGGCTTGGGTGATTCACCCGCGTTGGTAGAAATGTGAAACTCCACGATATCGATTCCATCCCGGTTGAACTTGAAGTGCTTCCCGTCAACCGAAACATAATTTCTTTCGTTGTGATTCGCTTCTTCCCTTTTCATCTCCACAACAAACTGACCGCTTTTGATCCCGAGTTCAGACAATTTATCGATAATACCATCCGCGAGTGGCTGTCTGGAAGCCGCGCGCTCTGAAGAGAGACGGGCAGCGATTGTGCCGCACTCTTCCCTTTTTCGCGCTATCGATTCATTCAGTCTGGCGATGTGACCGGCAAAATTATCGGCAAGATCGATCTCGTTTAGTATTTTCTCCCGGGTCTCGAGCACGGTTTCGAGTGAACCGCCGAATTTCCGTTTTAACTGGTTTATCGAGACAAGTCTTTCGCGGGTAGCTTCAAGTTTGGTTGGATCAAGATCGATATTTTTAAGGTAATCCCTTATTGTGTCAGCACTTCCTTGAATCGCGGCAAGTGCCTGATCGAGATCCGCCAAAAGCGGTTCAAAACTGCTGTCAATCTTCGCGAGGGATTCAACCTCTTTCTTCGAAGAGTAAACCTGGGTGTAGGCGGAGTCATCGCTGTCGTAAAGCTTCGCGAAAGATGAGGAGGTGAGCGACATTAGCCTCTCGGCATTTTCAAGGATGTTAAGCTCCTTTTCAAGCTCGATATCCTCTCCCGCTTGTGGGGCAACAGCATCAATCTCTTTCAGCTTGAAAGCGTAGAACTCCCTCTTTTCCTTAAGTTCATTCCGTTTTGCTTCGATATCCTTAAGTTCATCAAGAAGCCGGAGCAATTCAGCGGATTTTTCCGAAAACTCTTCCTTCAGCGCGCCGGTTCTTGCAAAACTGTCGAGGTACCCGATGTGGTTGTCAGCGTGAAGTATCGCTTGGTGTTCATGTTGCCCGTGGAGATCAACAAGAGAGTCTCCGATCTCTTTCAGTACCGCGAGGCTGACCGGCGTGTCATTCACAAACGCGCGGCTGCTCCCTTTCACCGACACTTCCCGCCTGATGATCAGATCATTTCCCCGCTCAATTCCATACGCGGTGAACAGCTCTTCCAGCTTCGAGGTGCCGTCACCCGGCGTGAACACCCCCTCAACCACTGCTTTTTGCGCGTCACTTCTAACCGACTCAACGTACGCCCGGCCACCGAGAATGAGACTAAGGGCATCGAGCATAATCGACTTTCCCGCGCCTGTTTCACCGGTGATGATGTTCAGACCGCGACCAAATTCTATCGTCACCTCTTTTATCAGGGCGTAGTCTTTAATGTAAAGTGAGGATAGCATGTTTTGAAGTGTGAACTGTGACTCGCCGCGGCGAGGTGAACTGTATAATCTCAATTAGTTAAGTTAATCTGCCACAAAAAAACAAAAAGGCGAAAGGGAGAGAAAGAGCTCTCTCCCTTTTACCTTAAAAATTACGGTTTGGACATTTGCTAACTGTCGTAATACGACGAGAGCTCGTGCCCAAGGTATTTCAAGACCGCTCCTATCACGCCCATGTCATCCATGTATCCGAAAAAGGGAACCAGATCGGGAATGGCATCGATCGGCGAAATAAAATAGATAAGCCCTACTACGACTATGGCTTTTCTATACCATGACACGAACGGATCTGTCATGTAGTTTACAAGAGCGATAATGTCACGCACAAAGGATATTTTAGTTCCGCTCTCCTCGAGTTTCTGCCAGATGTTGGCATTAACATACTCGGCTTTCTTTTCGTATTCAGCCTCGCTCTCGATGAAATCGAAATTATAATCTCCCTCGTCGCCATTATCCTTCAGACTCCCGTCACTGGGGACATCATGAAAGTCGAGGTGCTCTTCACCCAGGTGATCCAGGGTCTTGTCTTTTGTTTCTTCCATGACAACCTCTCTATTTTTTAGTCTCCGGTGTGTAGTGTTTTTCGAACCAGTCGTAAACAGTCAGCCACCAGAGTCTTGAGTTCTGTGGTTTTGCAACAAAATGAGTTTCGTCGGGGTAATATAAAAATTTACTTTCAATCCCCAAGCGCTGAAGTGACGTGAAAAGCTGAAAAGCCTGTTCTTCGGGCACTCTGAAGTCTTTCGCGCCGTGAACAACGAGCATCGGGGTCTTGCAATTGTTGATGTAACGGTGTGGTGACCACTTTTCGTAATCTTTTCTCTTTTCCCACGGGGTTCCGCCAAATTCCCATTCAGGGAACCAAAGCTGCTCGGTGGTACCAAACATGCTCTCCAGGTTGAAAACACCGGCGTGCGAAACAAGCGCTTTGAACCTGTTGGTATGACCGGCAATCCAGTTGATCATATATCCGCCGTAAGAGGCACCGGCCGCAAAGGTGTTGTTCTTGTCGATGTATTTGAAGCTCTTCACAGCGTAATCATAAACATTCATCAGATCGTCGTAAACCTTGCCACCCCAGTCTTTCGAGATCTCGTCGGTAAACTTCTGACCGTAGCCTGTACTTCCCCTTGGATTTGGTGCAACCACAACATATCCACCCGCGGCGAACATCTGGAGGTTCCAGCGGTAGTGGAAGTCATCGTTCCAGTTGCCTTGCGGTCCGCCGTGAATGAGGAACATCATCGGGTACTTTTTGTTCGGATCAAATCCTGCCGGTTTAAGGAGGATCGACTGAACAGGCGTGCCACCGGCACCCTTCACAGTGAAAGTTTCGATATCGTTCATCCAGAGCTGATTGGTGATCTTCTGGTTAACATAGGTGATCCGCATCAAACCCGATCCATCCAGGTTGGCAGAGAACACTTCGAAAGGCATGGTTGAAGCCTGCTTCCTGAAGAAGAACTTTGTGCCGTTGGCAGCGAGGTTAAGATCGGCAATATTGTGTCCCTTTATAAGGGTGGAAAGTTTCTTGGAAGCTACATCAACACCATAAACCTGGTTGTAAACTTCGAAAGAAGCTATAAAATAAACCGTTTTGCTGTCGGGTGACCAAACCAGATTTTCGGCGGAAAGATCGAAACCGGCAGAAACGTCGGTGAGTGAACCGCTCTGTCTGTCGAAGATCATTATCCTTCTTTTGTCGGCTTCGAAACCTTTTCTTGCCATCGAAGTGAAGGCGATATATTTTCCGTCGGGTGAGTAAACGGGTTCACAGTCGTTTCCTTCACTCTTCGAAATCTTTACGTGTTTCGCAGTACCACCTTTGAGAACTTCATCCAAGTTGACTGTCCAGATGTCATTGTTGGTGCTTGTAGCAAGGAACTTGTCTTTGTTCGCTGTGAAAACCGCTTCTTTTCCGTCAGGTGAGAATCCGAAATCATTTTCAGAACCAAGGGCGACAGGTGGCACATCATAATACGCACCAGGGGTCAGTTCGTAAGCTTTTTTAGAGGAAAGGTCAAGCAGGAAAAGGAGGCTTCTCTTGTCGCCTCTCCATCTGTTGAAGTCGCGGTAGTAAAGTTCGGTGAAAACTGAAGCTTTAACCTTGCTTTCCTCGGCTTTGAAGTCCCGGGTCGAGTTACATTCATTATCGAGTCCGCATTGGGGGTAAACGGAAGAAGTGAAGAGAACAAACTTTCCGTCATTTGAAAATTTGAAGGCGTTAACGCCTGATACATAAGCGGTTAACTGCTCCTCGCCCGTGCCATCAGGATTGCAGAGGTAGAGTTGATCGTTAAAAATATAAGCAAGCTTGTTAAGCGCGGGCACGAAAGCGGGCGCGCTTTCATCCTTTTCGCTGGTTTTAATTCCTTTCGGAGCCGAGCCATCAGACTTGACCACGAAAATGCTGCTGTTACCTTTGTTCAGTTCCATACTGTACACGGAGGAGGCGTAAAAAACCGTGTTCCCGTCAGGGGTAACGGTAATTTTGTTTATCCTTTCCATTGCCCAAAGATCATCAATGGTCATCAGTCGTTTTTGGGGCATAACGGCAATACTCATCATAAATATGAACAGAAAAACTCTCAAGGCGCTACCTCTCTTGTTTCGGAAAAAGCGGTTATTAATGAATGAAAATTTACAAAAAAAAGGCGTAATCTTTCCGTGTGATTTTTAAGCGCCACTTTCAAACAAAAAGAGGTGGCAGCCGGAGTTCTTCACTCCCGGGGTTACAGAAAAAGCCAAAACCACTGTTAACTGAATATTAGTATCTATTATCCATTATTGGTGCCACAATTCCTTTTTTTTACCGGGGACAATAAAAAGTTAGAAAAATTTCATTGTTTTTTTACGTTTCATTTTTTTTAATTTGTTACATTGATTTTTAAAAATGAGAACCGGAATAAGAAGGAGTATCCCCATGCCAATTATTGATGATTCAGAAATACTGCTCGCGGAAATTTCTGATACTGAAACGCCAGGGTGGCATCTGGCTGAAGCAATGTACGCGTCACCTAAAAAGAAAAATCTCGACGACGAGATGGGTGATGATGATTTTGACGATGAAGACTTTGAAGATGAAGACCTCGAAGATGAGGATTTTGACGAAGACGATGAAGAAGACTTCGGTGACGACTTCGATGAAGAAGATATTGAGGAGTTCCTTGAAGACTATGAAGAGGATGACCTCTACGATGATGAGGATTTTGATCCGGACGCGGACGACGAAGATTTTGCCGATGACGATTTCGACGATGATTTCGATGAGGATCCGGGCGCGGATGACGATGAATTTTAGTCATCGTCCCACTTTTTAATAAAAAAAGAGGCTGTCTCAACCGGGCAGCCTCTTTTTTTAAGTAGCAGAGTAACGAAGTCACAGAGTAGCGTTCAGCCTTCATCCCTCAGCCTTGAAACTTCACCCTTCACCCCTCACCCTTCACACTTCCGCTCACACTTCACCCAGAAATTTCCCCGGCAGAAGATAATTCTTAACATAGTCAGTCACACCTTCTTCAAGCGAGTGAAGGGGTTGGTTGTACCCGGTGGCCCTGATCTTTGTGAGGTCGGCCTGGGTGAAATACTGGTATTTCGGCGCGAGATAATCAGGCATGTCGATGTATTCGATATCCGGTTTAAGATCCATCGCCGCGAAGATCGCGTTAACCAGGTCGTTCCAGGTGCGGGCTTTACCTTGGCCCAGATTGAAAAGTCCGTTGTGCTCGGGGTTTCTCACAAGATGGAGCGTCATGTTCACGGCATCTTTAACATATACGAAATCCCGCATCTGTTCACCATCCTTGTAATCAGGATGCAATGATTTGAACAGCGTCACCTTTCCGGTATCCTTTATCTGCCCGTAGGCCTTGTGAACGACACTTCGCATGTCACCTTTGTGACCTTCATTAGGACCGTAAACATTAAAATATTTAACACCCGCTATCTTTTTCAGATTTCCGGTAAGATATGCCCACTGATCGAACCTGTTTTTCGAATATCCGTACATGTTCAGCGGTTTTATTTTCAGGCAGTTCTCATCAGCATCTTCAAAACCCATTTCACCGTCACCGTAAGTGGCGGCCGATGAGGCATACACAAAGCGCGCGTCTTTCATAAGTGAATATTCGGCAAGCACTTTGGTGTAACGGTAGTTGTTCTCCATCAGGTGACCGGCATCCCGCTCGGTGGTTGAAGAATTGGCGCCCATGTGTATCACCGCTTCAAGGTTACCGAAGTGCTGCCTGTCTTCAATTTTCTCAAGAAATTCTTTTTTATCGATAAAATCAGTATATTTAAGATTTACAAGGTTTTTCCATTTCTCATCGGTGCCGAGGGAATCAACTATCAGAATATCGGTAATGCCTTCACGATTCAACTGCCACACGATCGCGCTTCCGATAAAACCGGCAGCGCCTGTAACTATATACATCAGATTCCTGTTAACTTTGTTATTTGTTTGGGGAAAAATTAAATTTGTAATCCTATTTTAACCAAATGGCAAAAAAAAATCAAATATTTTACTAACGACCACGAAATTAGCGAACGATGAACGATACTAAAGCGACCTTGGAAAAACTTTTACGGGACCGGATACTTGTACTTGACGGCGCGATGGGAACTATGATCCAGCGTCATAATCTTACCGAAGAGGACTTCAGAAGTGACAGGTTCAAAGACCACCCCTCTGATCTGAAAGGGAACAACGACCTCCTCTCGATCACCCGGCCCGATGTGATAAAAGGTATCCACCGTCAGTATCTTGAGGCGGGCGCTGACATTGTAGAAACCAACACGTTTTCAAGCACCAGCCTTGCGCAGGCTGACTACCACCTCGAAAGTCTGGTATATGAACTGAACTACGAGTCAGCGAGGATCGCAAAGGAAGTGACGGCAGAGTTCAACACTCCGGGCAACAATCGCCCTCGCTTTGTTGCCGGAGCGCTCGGACCCACAAACAAATCGCTTTCCCTTTCCCCCGATGTGAATGATCCCGGCTTCAGAGCCGTGACCTTCACTGAGGTTGCCGACGCGTACGCTGAACAGCTTCGTGGTCTGATCGATGGCGGCTCCGACATAATTCTTATTGAGACAATTTTCGACACACTTAACGCCAAAGCCGCGATCTACGCCGTAAACGAAGTGTTCCGTGAGAAAAATGTATCTCTCCCGGTGATGATATCAGGAACCATCGTTGATCTTAGCGGAAGGAACCTCTCCGGCCAAACGGCGGAAGCATTCCTGATCTCGGTCAGTCATACTCCTAATCTCGTGAGTGTTGGACTTAATTGCGCTCTCGGTGCCTCTCAAATGAGACCTTTCCTTAAAGATATCGCCGATAAATGCCCCGTTTTCGTGAGCGTTTACCCCAACGCGGGGCTCCCGAATGAGTTCGGAGGTTACGATGAAACCCCGAAAATGATGGCGGATGTACTTGAGGAATATGCCGGCGAGAACATGGTTAATATCGTGGGCGGATGCTGCGGCACAACCCCGGATCATATTAAAATGATAGCTGACATCGTAGGAAAGCTCACACCAAGGGTTCCGCCGACACCTCCCCGCTACTTAAGATTAAGCGGGCTTGAGCCGCTCGTTGTGAGACCCGAAACCAATTTCGTAAATATAGGCGAGAGAACAAATGTTGCCGGTTCCAAGAAGTTTGCAAGACTTATAATGTCAGGCAACTACGAGGAGGCCCTTTCAATCGCGAGAAATCAGGTTGAAGGGGGCGCTCAGGTACTCGATGTGAACATGGATGAAGGTATGCTTGACTCCGTGGCAGCGATGACAAAATTCCTCAACCTGCTGGGTGCCGAGCCCGATATCGCCAAACTTCCGATCATGATCGACTCATCAAAGTGGGAGGTGCTTGAAGCCGGCTTGAAGTGCCTTCAGGGAAAATCGATTGTAAACTCGATCAGCATGAAAGAGGGCGAGGAAGTATTTAAAGATCACGCCCGCAAGGTTCTTCAGTATGGCGCGGCGGTTGTTGTTATGGCTTTCGATGAAACCGGACAGGCTGATACCCTGGAAAGGAGAATCGAGATATGCAGTCGCGCTTACAAAATTCTTACTGAAGAAGTTGGATTCCCCCCGGAGGATATCATTTTCGATCCGAACATCCTCACGGTTGCCACCGGTATGGAAGAACACAATAACTACAGCGTCGACTATATTGAGGCAACAAACTGGATAAAGGAGAACCTACCGTACGCCAAGGTAAGCGGCGGCGTATCGAACGTCTCCTTCTCTTTCCGTGGTAACGATGTGGTGCGCGAGGCAATGCACTCCGCCTTCCTTTACCATGCGATCAAGGCAGGCATGGATATGGGTATCGTGAACGCGGGTCAGCTCGCAGTTTATGAGGATATCGACAAGGAATTACTCATCCTCGTTGAGGATGTGCTGCTGAACAGACGCCCCGACGCCACCGAGAGGCTTATAACTTTTGCTGAAAATGTAAAAAGCAAAGACAAGGCAGAAGTAAAAACCGAAAGCTGGCGCGAAACTTCAGTGGAAGAACGACTGAAATACTCCCTTCTTAAGGGGATTGTTGACTACATTGAAGAAGACACTGAAGAAGCCAGGTTAAAATACCCCGCTCCTATTAACGTGATCGAGGGCCCGCTGATGGACGGCATGAACCTCGTTGGTGATCTCTTCGGTGCCGGTAAAATGTTCTTGCCGCAAGTGGTGAAATCCGCCAGGGTGATGAAGAAATCGGTTGCCGTGCTTATTCCTTACATCGAAGAAGAAAAACTGAAATCCGCTGATGCCGCTCAGAGCGCGGGGAAAATACTTCTCGCCACTGTAAAAGGTGACGTGCACGATATCGGTAAAAATATTGTCGGCGTGGTTCTCGGTTGCAACAATTTTGATGTTATCGATCTTGGCGTGATGGTTCCAACTGAAAAAATTCTTGATACCGCCATCAAAGAAAACGTTGATGTGATCGGTTTAAGCGGACTTATCACCCCGTCACTCGACGAAATGGTAAGCGTTGCCAAAGAGATGGAACGGAGAAAGATGAACATCCCCCTTCTTATCGGCGGAGCCACCACTTCAAGGGTGCACACTGCTGTTAAGATCGCGCCCAATTATTCCGCTCCTGTGGTTCACGTGCTTGACGCTTCAAGAAGTGTTCCCGTCGCCGCGAAATTAGTGAGCAATGAGGCAAGAGGTGAATTTGCCGCTTCGATACGCGAAGAGTACAATAAACTTCGTGAAGATCACCGTAAAAAGCAGGATATGAAAGAATTTATATCAATTGCCGACGCGAGGAAGAACAGATTCAACCCCGGCTGGGATGATTACACCCCTCCGGTGCCTCACAAAACAGGCGTTTTCGAGTTTATTGATGTACCGCTTGAGAAACTCCGTGAGTATATCGACTGGACTCCATTCTTCCAGGCTTGGGAGATGAAAGGTAAATATCCCGACATTTTCGAGACAGCCAAGTACGGCACCGAAGCAAAGAAACTTTTTGTCGATGCTAATCAACTCCTCGATAAAATCGTGAACGAGAAACTCCTTAAAGCCAATGGTATCGCGGGTATCTTCCCGGCCAACACCGTAAATCATGATGACGTGGAGGTTTACACTGGCGAAGACAGGCATGGCGTTTTGTCAGGGTTCCACTTCCTGAGACAACAGGCAATTAAGGCAAGTGGACTTCCAAATCTCTGCCTCGCCGATTTTATCGCGCCAAAGGAGACGGGTAAGAAGGATTATATCGGTTTCTTCGCGGTAACCGCCGGAATCGGTGTGGATGAACTCGTTAAACAGTTCGAAGCCGATCACGATGATTACTCGGCTATCATGGTTAAAGCACTCGCCGACCGTTTTGCTGAAGCATTCGCCGAGTATTTACACGAAGTGGTGAGAAAAGATCTTTGGGGTTACGCGTCTGAAGAGAAACTGACCAATGATGAGTTGATCGGTGAGAAATACTCCGGAATCAGACCGGCACCCGGTTACCCCGGTTGCCCTGATCACTCGGAGAAGATCACCCTTTTTGAACTGCTCGGTGTTTCTGAAAAAACAGGTATCCGCCTCACTGAGAATCTGGCGATGTACCCCACTGCGGCAGTTTGTGGCATCTATTTCTCACATCCCGACTCGAAATATTTCACGACCGGTAAACTGAACAAAGATCAGATACTTGACTATCACAGAAGAAAAGGGATGAGTCTCGACGAGATCGAGAGGTGGCTCCGGCCGGTTCTTAACTACGACGAAGGCGATTAGTTAGTCTGTTTTTCGACGGTAAATTGGTCCCCGGATCAGTTTACCGTCATTACTATCAGCGAAATATCATCCGCCTCGGGGTCGTTTTCATAATAATCTTTCATCTTCACCCTGATCGCGAAGTGAAGAGCCTCTTTATCCAGCATCTTGTTCGCTTCAAGCCATAACACGATCTTCTCGGTTACCTTCCCATCGCCCGTATCGAAGCACTCACAGAATCCGTCTGAATAGATGAACACCCTGTCACCCGGGTTTAACACGACGATGGCCTTTTCGTACTCAGAGTGATTGAACATTCCTATTGGAATGCTGCTAAGATCGATAACTTCGGCTATTCCCGTTTCCCTTAGGATGATCACGGGAGGGTGACCACCAAGGCTTAACTCCATCTCGCGGGTGTGCCTGTTGTATTTTCCGTAGACCATGGTGAAGTATTGCACCACTTCGAAACTCATCTCGAAAGAGCTGTTCAATTTCGAAAGGACATGATCGGGAGATGTGTTCATGTATCTTTCATCCTCTTGCGACCACGTTTTGAGAACGCCTCTCGAGTCACCCTGACTCGCGTCGAGGAATTTGCTCAGTGTGAATGAGAGCATTGCTGAGGAAACGCCGTGCCCGGAGACATCAAGCAGATAAAAACCGACGTTATCGTCATCGAGTCTGAAGTAGTTGAATATGTCACCCGCCACAAAAAGGGAAGGAACGAAGATCGAGTCGAATGAAAGATCGAATATCTCAAGTTTCTCTTTCGGAAGGAGGCTTTTCTGGAGTTCGGCTGCCGCCTTCAGGTCTTTTTCCAACCGCTCGTTGTATTTCTGCAATTTATGATTTTTCTCGGCGAGGTCTTCCTGTAGCCGGATTATCCTTTCACCCGCCCTGATCCGGACGTTGAGCTCTTGATTATTGAACGGCTTTGTGATGAAATCATCGGCTCCCGCTTCCATCCCCTCTATCAGCTCGTTCTTTTCATTCTTCGCGGTAAGGAGGATGATATAGATATACCTGCCGAGCTCTTCACTTCTGATCTTCTTGCAGAGCTCGATACCCGTCATGACAGGCATTTCCCAGTCACTTATTATAAGTGATATTCCGGGATTCGCCTTGAGCGCCTCCCAGGCTTCATCGCCGTCTTCCGTTGTGGTTACATTATGACCAAGTTTCCTGATGATCGATTTTAGTATCAGTCTCGTTTCGAGCAGGTCGTCAGCTATCAGTATATCCATTTTATTTCCGGAGTATCAATAATTATTCGCCAAAATGTCTTCTTAATTCATCAAGGGCTTCTGTACAGTAGTACTGAAGTGTTTCGATGAGCCCGGGTATCTTGCCGTCGGGGTCAAAATCCTGGGCATGTTTTTCAAGCTGAGGCACCACACCGTCAAGCTCGTGAATACCGACGTAAGAAAGGGTTGGTTTGAACTTGTGAGCCACTTTTTTCATCTCTTCCCAGTTTTTCTCTTCATAAAGAATTGCCAGTTTCTCAAGCACGGGAGGGGTGTTCTCATAAAACAGCCTCAGCATCTCGTCAACCAGTTCTGAATCACCGCCAGTGAGCTCATCAAGGTAGTCGAGCCTGATATATTTGAAGTGTCCCTGTTCTCCTTTTACCGCCGGGCGCGCGGTTGCGGCACTGCCTTCCCGCTCCCCTTCAGGAGTTATGTTGCCCGCAAGTTTTAATATTTTTTTGTAAAGTTCCTGCGGTTTTACAGGTTTACTTATGTAATCATTCATTCCGCATTCATAGATCCTGTCGCGTGACTCGATCATCGCTGAAGCTGTGAAAGCGAGAACCGGTACGTCTCTTTTCGGAAATTCAAAATTTTTCCTGATATGAAGGGATGTTTCGAAGCCATCCATCACGGGCATCGAAAGATCCATAAGAATCAGATCGAAGTTCTCACTCTCAAGTATCTCAAGGGCATGTTTTCCATTGTGCGCTATTTTGTAGGTGCATCCCCAAAGTTTCAGTATGTTGGTTGCAACAAGCTGATTCATCTCGTTGTCTTCAACTATCAAAATGTTGAGACCGTGGAGATCCTTGTATGTATAGCCTGTCTCATAGATCAAATCACTGCCGAGAATCAGGTCGTCCCTGTCGGAGTATCTGAAAGGCATCTCAACCGTGAAAACGGAGCCTTTACCTTCGGTGCTCGTAACCTTGATCTTCCCTCCTTGTCTTTCAACAAGACTCTTCACTATCGCGAGCCCAAGGCCTGTCCCCTTTTTAACCCTCGCCTTTTTACTTTTTACCTGAGCGAAGGAAGCGAATATTTTTTCAAGATGGTCGGCAGGAATACCGATACCTGTATCAGAAACGTCAATCTTCAGCTTTATCCTGTCGCCATCATCACCGCTGACACTTATATATACGTCCACTTCCCCTTCCTCTGTAAACTTGACAGCGTTGGAAACAAGATTCAGAAGTATCTGCCCGAACCTGACCTGGTCGCCTTTTACCCAAAATGGTACATTTTCGCCAAATTCAGTGTTTATTTTTATCCCTTTTTCCTGAGCAGAATACCTGACCGACTCAATAACATGGTTTACCGATTCGATCACAGAGAAATCGTCGATCACGAACTCAAGTTTGTCCGCCTCGATCTTTGAGAAGTCGAGGATGTCATTTATTATCACCAGGAGGTTGTCGGTTGAATACCTTATCGCGTTGAGAAACTTTACCTGTTCATCCGTCGGGTTGAGTTCAAGCAGAAGATGTGTAAAACCAAGAACCGCGTTCATCGGTGTGCGTATCTCATGGCTGATATGGGCGAGGAACTGCTCTTTGGCTTTGGTTGACTGTTCAGCGGCTTCCCTTGCTTTTTCAAGGTCGGCAAGCCTGTTCTTCCTTTCGGTTATATTACTCACGGCCACCGAGTAATAGACCTCGTTGCTGAACTCCATTTTCGAGATGTTCAGTTCAACGGGGAACCGTGTGCCGTCTTTCCTTATTCCCGTCTGTTCAATGGTTTGCCCGATCAGTTCGGAGTACATCGCTTCAAGATCATTATCCCAAATCGCGGGGTCGAACATCCGCTCTTTAAACAGAACCTGAAAATCCTCCCTGATGAGGGCATCTTTCGAATAGCCCCACAGTTTTCGAACCTCTTCGTTGATTATCATTATCCTGTTGTGGTTGTCGATGAGGATGATGCCATCCGCCACGGTTTCTATCACTGTCTCAAACAGCTTTCTTGACCTCTCAAGTGACTCAGCGGAGAGTTTACGCGAAGTGATGTCCCTGTATGACCAAAGGTGCCCTTTGTACTCACCTTCGATAAAGAGGGGGATGTAGTCCCGTTCCAAAAATCTGCCGTCAACAAGCCCCAGCTCATCATTTTTAGAGATTTCCTTGAGTCTAAGAAGTTCTTCTATCCGGGCAACAAAACCATCAGAATCGGTGAACAAGTGTTTTATATCTTCGGCAGTGTCACTACAGTCGACACCTGCGAGTTGAGCCGGTTCAACGGGTATGGAAAAAAGATCGCAGAACATTTTGTTAACCGCCACTATCCTTCTTTCCTCATTCTCAACGAGCACACCGGCGTTAAGATTAAGCAGAAGGGCCTCAAGCGTGGTCGAGTACTTCCTGAAGTTTTCGGCTGCTGCCTCTTGTTGCTTTGCCAGTGTTATACGGTGATAGTTGAGCGACATGATCCTGGTGAGGAATGATGCCTCTAACTTAAAGCTATCATTAAAGAAATTGGGCTTCTCGCTCACATAACCGACACATCCAAAGCATTCATCCTGATGAAGCAGAGGGAAATACATCCGTGACTTTACCTGAAAAGATCTCTTGCTGTCAACCACAACCGAAGAAAGTTCATCTCCCCCGTCTTGTACAACTAATTCTTTTTTATTCCGCATCACCCAGCCGGGGTGGCGCTCCATCGCGGTTTCTTCCGCTTCAATTCTTTCTGCTTCACTGAATCCTCCGGCATGGATAAGTTTCAGCCGCCCGTCCGATGGGTCGAGTACGTAAAGCGCGTTGTGTATAACTCCGGTTAAATGACCGGTGTAGAAATCGAAAGCGGCGGCAAATTCTTCAATTGTACGCGCGCCGGAGAAAAGAAGTGTGGTTTCTTCGAGAAGTTTTAATCTTCTGTTCATGGGGTCCCGGGGGTCAGGAAAAATGGCATCACCAAAAAGGTGATCGTAAAGTTCATTAAACAAATTGTTCTATTGAATGCACAATTTAATTATTTTTGCGCAAAAACTTTCAAGAAAACATAATTTAAATTGAATACCGCCCGGTTCATCCTGCTGCTGCTGCTGCTTGCTCCCCTTCATAAATCCCCCGCGCAGACACGGGAGGATATCAGGCAGGTTACGTCTGTTTATAATGAGATATCAGCCATTGTAAACAAAGGGAAATTCGAAGACCTTGGGCGATTCATCTATCCGGGTACGGGGGTTATTGAGATAATCGATCCAGATGGTATCCCCTACCCGATCCTCCACCCTGACGCCGGATTGGCGAAGCTTCAGGGTCTGTTCATTTCAGCCCCCGTTAAGACCCCCGAGGAAGCATCACTTCCCGAATTTGACTGTAACATCGGGATGTGGACACGTACCGGTACCTTCATCTCCGGAGTTAAAGGATACCCCCTGCTCGAGGCGATTCTGCCCGGCGCGGAGGAAGTTTCATACATCGACAAGAGACTGCTGGGGACGCTAAATTTTCTTAAGAATGAGATCACAGTGGTAGTTATGACAACCGACGAATCGGTACTCGGTTTTTACAAAAAAGAGGGTGTTTGGTGGCTCGGGGTTGTGGATAATTCTTTTAATTGCGTGGAATAATTTTTTTTCATCATTTTGAACTATTTTTTTGAGCGGTAAACTAAAATTTGTTTGCATAATGATTGATTTTTAGTAATTTGCCTGCCGGTTTTGGAAAACTTGTCAGCTACATTTTTAATCGTTTCCTAAACCGGAATCCAAATTATCCTGCTATCGGCATCAGAATCGTTTTTAAATCAATATATATTCACTCACACAGCACAAGAGAGGTTTCCATGCGGAAATTATTACTTCTTTTTGTCCTTGCCGTTTCAATGTCAAATCTCGTTTATTCTCAAACGGGTAGTGACTGGAAGTGGCTCCACCCCGCCCCACAAGGCAACCAGCTAAGAGCGGTCCAGGCACTGGGTTCTTCCACTTGGTATGCTGCCGGAGTTGGCGGAACATTCATGAAAACCACCGATGCCGGAGCGACCTGGGCATTCAATCACCTTGCCGGAAAACCTTTGGGAACATCCGGTCAGGCCTCCAGCGTTCTTGACTTGCACTTCTTTGACGCGAACAACGGGCTTGTCTGCGGTGCTAACGGTGGTATCCTTAAAACCACCAATGCCGGTGCCACATGGGATACGGTTACAACCAACCCCGCGGCAGCCTCGGTTACTCTGAACCAGCTTTATTTCACCTCCAATTTGGTGGGGTATGCCTGTGGAACATCCGGAACATTGCTTAAAACGACTGATGGCGGCAACACATGGGCTACTGTTGCAACAGGTGTTACCACTGCATTTGGTGATGTCTGGGCTTCAGGTGACGGACAAACCATCCTCCTTGCCACTACTTCCGGTAATGTAAGAAGATCAACCGATGGCGGTGCAACCTGGACCAATGTTCCGACAGGTGCTTCCTACACGGTTCAGAAAATCGCCGTTAACGGTAACAATGTTATGGTTGGCGGAACTACTGCCAGTTCAGTTGCACAGGTCAGATTCTCAACCGATCTCGGTGCAACCTGGACTTTGACAAATACCGGTATCGGTGCAACCACAGTTGTGTGGGATATCGATTATACCAATGGCGCGTGGTTTGTAACCGGAAACAGCTTTTATGTTTACAAATCAACAGATAATGGTGCATCGTGGTCCGCTATTACAATATTGAACCCGACCCAGCCATGGACAAGTACCTATTATGCTGCTGCCTTTTCACCAACCGGTGATTCGCTCGTAGCAGTGGGCGGTTTCGGACTTATCCAGTCAATGCTCGGTGCCTCTGCCACTCCAACTGCTCACACTTCACTTGCCAAGCCGGGCGCATGGTGGGATGTGTGGTCATCAGACCCCACAGGTACAGTGATAGCAGTAGGCGCGCCGACATCTGCTGGCGCGGCTTGGGATCAGATCGCGAGATCAACCAATGGCGGTACTACTTGGTCGATCATTCCGTTCTCAACCACTTCGACTGCTACTTTCTATTCGATCGATATGGTGGACAATAATCTTGGTTTTACTTCCGGAACCAATAGTGCTATCTACAAAACCACCAACGGTGGCGCCACTTGGGATTCGCTTGCTTCCACAGGTCTCCCCACGGGCGCGACTTTCAGAAAGATCGACTTTATCAACGCTACCACAGGGTGGGTTTTTGCCGGTGCACCGAGCTCCCTTGCCAATTTTATCTACAAGACCACTGACGGTGGTGCCACTTGGACAGCTCAGAGCCATGGTATTTCAGCGCAGTCAGCAGGTCAGATGTATGGCGCTCACATGCTGGATGCCAATTATGGATATGCTGTCTCATGGGAACCTGTTCCTTATAAAACAACAGATGGCGGAACCACTTGGACAAAACAGTCTGTGGTGGATGCTTTCGGCGGTTTCCTTTATGACATAAAAATGGTTGATACAGCCAACGGTTACATGGTCGGTAGCTCCGGTAGAGTTTACAAAACCACCAATGGCGGCATTCTTTGGGATACTATCTCAGTTCCAACCAGATCATATTCATTTCAGTCAATGGAAGTGATCAATCCACAGACAGTTGCAATTTTCGGCTCTACAGGTACAAACTTCATCACCACCGATGGCGGGCTTACCTGGTTGAACAAGAACACATCCGCGACCGGTATTCAGGGATCGCATTGGTCTTACAACGCGGGCACGAACACCTGGGCTCTCTTCGCGGTTGGTACCAACGGATCCATTCAGAAAAATACACTCAGCGTGGTTCCTGTTGAACTCGCCGCGTTCTCTGCCAGAGTAACAGGTAATGATGTTTCACTCTCCTGGACAACTGCCACCGAACTCAACAACCAGGGCTTCCAGATCGAAAGAAAAGATGCCTCCGGTAACTGGTCGAATGTAGCGTATGTAAAAGGTAACGGTACCAAAACCACCATTACCGAGTATGCTTACACCGACAAAGGCGTTAAAGAAGGTAAATATTCATATCGCCTGAAACAGATCGATTTCGACGGTTCAACCAGCTACTCAAACCTCGTAGAGGTTGAAGTTGGTACACCGATGACCTTTGCTCTCGATCAGAACTATCCTAACCCGTTCAACCCTTCAACCACGATCTCTTACAGGATCCCCGAAGCAGCGGTTGTTACGATGAAGATTTTCGATATTACTGGTACTGAGGTTGCAACCATTGTTAATACCAAACAGGATGCCGGTTCTTACACCGTTAACTTTGACATGACCAACTTTGCTTCAGGAATGTACATCTACAAAATCGACGCCGGAAAGTTCTCCGCCACGAAGAAGATGATGTTAATGAAGTAATTTTAGGTGTTAAGTGTTAACTGATACCTGATAGTTACTGCCAAAATATTAAAGCCCCGTTGCTGAAAAGCGGCGGGGCTTTTTTTATCAGTGGCGAGTGGCGAGAGATGCGTTGCCCGTTGTGCGTTGCCGGTTGCCCGTTTGGTAGCGAGTAGTGAGTAGCGAGTAGTGAGGATTTTATTTGCTGTTACTCTTTTCCCACAGGAAGAATAGAAGAACGGAAGGTATAAAAGGACTGTGAAAATAAATCATCTTCTTCTATTCCTTTTATGCTTCTATTCTTCCTGTGAAATTTTTAACCACTCCGGGTCTTCGGGTCTTCGGGTCTTTGGGTCTATTTTTGTAAGATCATCTTTCTTGATATCTGTTTGTTGCCGGAATTTAACCTGTAAAAGTAAATCCCGCTCGGGAGATTGGCGGCTTTAAATTCCACTTTGTGTTCGCCGGCGGGCATGGTTTGGTTCACGAGTGTTGCCACTTTTTGCCCGATAGAGTTATAAACTGTGAGCTCCGCGTAACCCCCGATTGGCAACGCGAAACGGATAACAGTAGAAGGGTTAAACGGATTCGGATAATTCTGATGAAGCGTAAACTCTGTCGGAAGACCCGTTACCTCAACCTCTTGTGAGTAAGTTGCCTCGCCCGAGTGATCAACCTGGCGGAGGCGGTAAAGAACAACCGCGCCCGTTCCGGGGATGTCGTCATCAAGATATGAGTAACTGTTCACTGCCACACTGCTCCCTTTTCCCGGAATAAAAGCAATATCACTCCAGCCTTCACCGGAGTTCTTCTGAACGAAAAATCCCCGGTTGTTCGTCTCCGATGCTGTCGACCAATTTAGTTTCACCCCTGCTCCCGGCGACAGTTCCGCGGTAAATGAAGAGAGTTCAACGGGGGTGCCCATGGCGTATTTCACCATCAGAGAGTTTCCTCTGAGTAGAATCCCGAAAACCCTTGACCGTGAGTCGAGATAAAATACATCTTCGTTTTTCCATGGCAGTGGTTCATCCTCAATCCAGTCTCGCCCAAAATTAGTAGTTGACAGTACCTGGGTTCCCGGTGGAAGAATGTTGGTGTAAACATACCAGTGGTTTGGCTCACAATAGAAAAATTTCTTTACCGGACCACCAACAACGGTCCACGAATTTCCATCTTCGGTATAACGCCTGCTGCTCGCGCTTAGCGCTATAAAAATCGTGTCACCATGACCCACGATACCCAGGATATTGTCACCCGCGACTGTACTTACCCTCTTTTGCATCCATGTGAGACCAAGATCGCTCGATCGCATATAGTAACCGGAATCCTGCCCCAGATAAATATTACTTCCCCACACATGGATGAAATTTGTGTTTCGGGCAGCAGGCAGGGTGCTAATATACCATGATGCACCCCTGTCAGTGGAGATCCGGAGCTTTGCCGACTTGTCCGCTATAACCCAGGTCGTATCGTATGGAAAGAGAACGGGAAAACTGATGCCGGCAGGAAATGAAATTTTAGTGATCGACCTTGGTGACTGCTGGAAACGGTAGAATTCGGCTATTTCGTTCACAATCACAAAAGCGTTGTCACTCTCCTTGACGATATATTCGACCTTACGCGCTATCGAATCCTGAATTGCCTCCCAATTGTAGCCGTGATCCCCTGACCGGTAGATTTTACCACCGCGTCTGACGGCAAACATTTCATTCTGCGAGAGGATCGCCAAACCCCGGATGTCACTGATCTCAATACCATTTCTTGGCTCCCAGGTAACACCGCCATCAGACGTGAACCACGGCATGTTGTTCATGTCAAATCCGATCGCTTCCATATTCTTAATGATGGCGGTCTCCTTAAGTTTTGGGGAATTGGCGGCTTGCCAGGTCTTCATGCTGTCATTTGTGTAGTAAACATTGTTCGATTCGTCGAAGCCGAAGCCGAAAGCAAGAGTGTACATTCTTAATTGCCGGAAATTCAGAGACACAGGTATCGAGTCCCATGTTATTCCTTTATTCAGCGAACGGTGGAGCATATTGCCGGTTGAATCGGAAACGAAAGCGACAAGGAAGCCGTTGCCCACCGCTTCAATAAACCTTACTGTCCGGGGAAATGTAACCACTTGATTGAAGGTGGCACCCTGATCGGAAGAATGATGCACTTCATTTTTTGAGGTGAGAATGAAATAGTCGTTCTGATTCTTGAAACATGCAACATTCATTAGAATTTCGCCCGTATCAAGGGGAAAAGGTACAGGCTGCCATGTTGAGGCATTCAACGGTTTACGCCGTACCTCGGTTTTCATAAGTGCTATGAACTCATCCTCACGGGCAGATTCTGCATCCTGGACGTAACCTATGGTTGAGAACATGTCAGTGTTAATGCTCCACTGCCCCCCGTTGTTTGTGGTTTTCATGCCAAAATAACCATAATAACCGTAAAAGCCGAAAGAGATTTTGGTGCTCCCCATCCCTGTTATACGTTGTGATGAATGCGTGTTCCTGAACTCGTCAACCATCCATGTCTTCCCCTTGTCAAACGACTTGAGTATCCTGGCTTGCGCTGTGGGAACCATTATCACATTTTCATCAGCGTGGATCGTCCCCTGTTGAATATCCAGGTATGGATAGAATCCCGGGTTCACGGGAAACCACTGACCATGCACAGTGCTTAAAAAAATTATTGCGAATAAAATTACCGTCTTTTTCATAGTATATTTTCTTTTTGTTGTCCGTTGCCCGTTGCCCGCCCGACACTCCGTGACTTATTACTCCGGGTCTTTGGGT
>CAZVBQ010000013.1:59254-83173 GCA_964625575.1 uncultured Ignavibacteriaceae bacterium
CCGTTGCCCGTTGCCCGCCCGACACTCCGTGACTTATTACTCCGGGTCTTTGGGTCTTTGGGTCTTCGGGTCTTCGGGTCTCCGGGTCTCCGGGTCTCCGGGTCTTTGGGTCTTTGGGTCTCCGGGTCTTTGGGTCTTTGGGTCTTCGGGTCTTTAAAACCTCATTCCCATTGATGCCATAAAAAGTCCTTTCATTCCCGAGCCGATACCGAGGTTGACACGGAACTTGTTTCCGAACCTCAATCCGACGGGAGTGAACTGTGCTGACAATATGGTTTTGCTCGCGGAATCATTTTTCTGATCGTATTTCGCTGTTTTTGAGAGGAAACAGACACCTAATCCGTATTCCAGATACATGCCGAAGGTTTCGCTGCTGACATATTCAAAGCGTCCTTCAGCCATGGGAGAAATGAAAGAAGCCTCGTTTGTCCCCGCGAAACGGGAACCGTACATAATATCGGTCCGCAGCACTTCAAATGTTATCGACGCGCCGAATGAGAACCGCTCACTCGAATAAATGTGATAACCCGCTGTAAGGGCGGGAAGGGTGCTTCTGGTATCTGACGTCGTGTAACCGGCAGAAAGCGCGGTGATCCACACATCAATAAATTTGTATGCCGCTTCCGGCAGACTCATTGTCCCAATTCCCGCGTAAGCAAAATTTTTCTTCTCCAAAGGCTCTTGTGCCCGGGAAGACGTTCCAAGGAAGAGCAGGGTTATAAATACAAAGATAAAATGTTTCATTTCGCTTCCTTTGGTGACAGGAAATCACCGCAAAGAGACCGGGTGTTTTCTCCGCCACTATGAATCCACTTCAAGCACCGCATAAAATTCCATATCTCCCGGAATAAATTACTCAATTCCAAAACAAAAACGAAATTCGCCTCCCCTGCTCAAGTTCTGAGGTTCTCAAGTTCTCGAGTTCTGAAGTACTGAAGTACCGTAGTTCCGAACTACCGAAGTACCGAAGTACCGAAGTTCTGCCCGCTTCCAACTTTTCCGCGGATTGAGCATCTTTAGTATAAGGAAATAAATTTTTATGAATGAATTGATCGACTTCACGCTCAGCTACAACCGGTACAAAAAGAAGTTGTACAACTTTGCCCTCAGAATGACGGGCGACCGGATGCTTGCTGATGATATTGTACAGACCGTTTTCATCCGCTTTTGGAAGCACATGAGTGAGATACGCAGCAATTCCGCCGTGCTTTTCTGGCTCTATAAAGCGACCCGGAATGAAGTCTACTCCCGTTTCCGTGGAATAAAGCGGGATCAAGCACGGGTTGAAGCCGCGGATATCGGCGATCTTCAGATCCCCGGCGGAATCGACGGTGAAAGCCGGTTCATAATTAATGAAACAAAGGAAGTGGTGCTCGCTGCCATAGCGACACTTCCGGATGAACAGAGGGAGGTGGTGCTGCTAAAGGAATACAGCGGACTTTCTTACGACGAGATTGCCGCCATCTGTGAAATCGAGCCCGCCCTCGTGAAAAGCCGGCTCTATTCGGCACGGCAAAAATTGATAAAGATCCTTTCTAAAAAGATAGATCAGTGAGATGATAAGATGAAAAATGAAATAAATGAGATGATAAACGCCTGGTTTGACGGCGAACTCGATAAAAAAAATGAAGCCGTGCTCTTTAACCTTCTCGCCACCGACGCGGAGGCACGGGAGATGTTCAGGTCGATCAACGAACTGAAAAGCGCCATTGCTTCAACGGGTGAGGATTTCCCCGATGACCTCGATGAAAGGATATTGCGGTCGGTCTCACCTAAAGCGAAGGAAGCACCATCCACCCCGAAGTGGCATTTGCTGCCCTCGCTCGGCTACGCTTTTTCGATCGTTCTCGCGGTTATCGCCTTAGTTCTTTTTATGGAACTGCGCGCGTACCGTTCCGGGCTGGATGACCTGAGTTCGAAGGTGAAAGAGCAGGATCAGACCATTAAGATGATGTTCAACGCCTACCCCACGATCGTGGTGAAGCCAACACATAACAGCGTGAATCAATAGAATTTTACAAATAATCCAATGGAGAAACAAAATGAAAAAGTTGTTGATAGCAGTTATCATTCTCGCGGGAGCAACATTTGCTCAAAACGAAATGGTGGTGAAAACGAAGCTCACACCCGACAAGAAGGCAGCGGTAAAACTCGATGTTGAGTCACCCACCGACTCGATTTACGTTGAAGCCGACAAAATGCCCGAACCGGTAGGCGGCATGGAAGCGATAATGAAACTCGTGGTTTACCCCGAAGAAGCAATGAACAAGGGCCTCGAAGGGATGGTTGTTGTTTCCGGTGTAATCGATGAAAAAGGTAACGTGATAAAGACCAAAGTTGAAAAAGGGATCGGTTCGGGCTGCGATGAAGCCGCGCTTAAAGCCCTCACTTCAACCAAATGGATCCCCGGCGAAGTAAAAGGAAAAAAAGTGAAAGTAAAGGTCGCGCTGCCGGTTATGTTCAAACTGCAATAAGTACTTCGGAACTGCGGTACTGCGGTACTGCAGAACTTCGGAACTGCGGTACTACAGAACTTCGGTACTGCGGTTATGCGGTTATTCTGAGCATCGGCATCGAAGTATTATGTGCAGAAGTACTGAAGTACTGAAGTGCAGAAGTACTGAAGTGCAGAAGTACTGATGTACTGAAGTTCTTAACAGGTTAAACTTTTTGGGGCTTATATTTGTCTATGTGAAACAGATGTTTTTAACGGACATGGAAGTAAAATGAAAAATATAAGCCTCATCCTTTTTCTTGGCGCGATTCTCTCATTCGTCAGCTTCCCCCAGACTTTTTATGTAAAAGGGGTGGTTGTCGACTCCCTTGACGGCTCCTCACTCCCCGGGGCAAGCATTTCACTCATACCCTCGCGACCCGGCGAGAAAACCCTGAATATGCTTTCAACTGCCGACGGCAGTTTTGAATTTAAACTCCAGACCCCCGGCAGATTCTTCCTGAAGATCACTTTTATGGGCTATCTCGATTATGGTGACAGCGTCAGGTTCAGACGGAACGATCAGGGTACGGATCTCGGTAAAATAAAGCTTAAAAGATCATCAGTTCAGATGAAAGAGGTTGATATCACGGGTGTCGCGATCCCCTCTTCACAAAGTGAAGACACTCTCAGTTTCACTGCCAAGGGGTACAAAACCAACCCCGATGCCACGGCGGAAGACCTTGTGACCAAACTCCCAGGCGTTCAGAATGAGCAGGGCACGCTGAAAGCACAAGGTGAGGAAGTAAAAAAAGTGTTGGTTGACGGACAGCCGTTCTTCGGCGACGACCCCACGGTCACACTTAAAAACCTTCCCGCCGATCTGATCGAGAAAATCGAAATTTTTGACAAAATGAGCGATCAGGCAAGGTTTACAGGTTTTGACGATGGACAGACAGAAAAAACCATCAACATTGTCACGCGCAGGGACAGGAGACAGGGGCAGTTTGGCAAACTTTATGGAGGCATCGGCTCCACGGAAAAATTCCAAAGTGGCGGCGTTATCAACTTCTTCGGTGAGGGGCGCAGGTTCAGCATCCTCGGACTCGGCAACAACATCAACCAGCAGAATTTCTCTCAGCAGGATCTGCTCGGCATCACCCAGGGAAGTGGCGGCAGGGGCGGTCAGCGGGATGGTTTCCAGGGGAGGGGCGGTGGTCAGGGTGGCTGGCGAGGACCAGGAGGCTCGGCCAACAACTTCCTCATCGGCGCTCTTGAAGGAAGAACAAAGACTTACTCGATCGGAATGAACTACCAGGAAAACTGGGGCAGAGCGGCAGTTCTCACCGGGAGCTATTTCTTCAATTATTCAAACAATTACAACGACCAGATAATCAACAGGGACTATTACCCCACCTCGGCGGGTGATCAGATGTACAATGAGACCTCCTCTTCGAATTCTGATAACTATAATCACCGGATGAACTTCAGATTTGAGTGGAACATCGATACCATGAACATCCTGGTTGTTACACCTTCTTTCAGCGCGCAGAAAAACAGCATTGGGAGCATCTATAACGGTATAAGCACATTCGGACAGTCAGGAAGGATCAACTCGACCGACAGCAGAACGGGAAATGAAGGAAACGGGTTTAACTTTAACAACGAACTGATCTACCGGATGAGGTTTGCAACTCCGGGAAGAAGCCTCTCTTTCACTTTCAATAATGGCTTAAGCAACCGCACTGTTGACCGTAACCAGTTTTCTCTTAACACCTTTGGTGGCGGATCAGGCTCACTGCTTTCCATTGACACTATCAACCAAAAAGGTGATGATGTTATCAAAGGGTACAGTTACTCGGGAAATATCGTCTACACTGAACCTGCCGGAAGCAACGGACAGCTACAGGCATCTATAAGCGCGGGGCTGAATAACAATTTCAGCGATAAACAGACCCTGAATTTCAACAGCCTGACCGCGTCGTACGATCTACTCGACTCAATCTCCACCAACAAGTACGATAACGACTATTACACCTACCGGGCGGGACTCGCTTACAGATTAAGAAGTGATGCCATTTCGTTGAACATCGGTGTAAATTACCAGATCGCGCAATTAATGGGTGACCAGACTTTCCCCTATACCCTGAAAACGGAAAAGAATTTTTACAATCTTCTTCCTTCTCTCAGGTTCAATTATAAAATTTCTGATTCACAAAATTTCAGGTTATTCTATAATACGAACGTTAACGCCCCTTCAATAACACAGTTGCAGAATTATTATGACGTTACAAATCCCCTCTTTATCAGGGCGGGGAACCCCGAACTTAAAGCGGAGTACGCGAACAGAATGTCGATGCAGTATATCACCACCGACAAAACCACGGGCGCGAACTTCTTTATAATGGGTTACTGGCAATTGGTGAACGACTACGTCGGCAACTCTTCGTTTACTGCCCCGGCAGATACATTGATCGCGAACGGTGTGATCCTGAAGAGGGGTTCACAGTTCTCTTATTCGAAAAATTTTGATAAAAGCAACAACTTCCGCGCGATGATGAGCGGAGGTCTTCCGGTGGGTTTTCTGATGAGCAACATTTCCCTCAGTTTTGGTTTGGGATATCAGATTATACCTTCCGAGTACCAGTTCATCACATCCGACTCGAAGATACTCTCGTTCAACCAGGGAATTACGATAGCGAGCAATATTTCGGAGGATATTGATTTTAAGCTGACTTACTCGCCCTCATATTATATCTCAAAAAACGAAGTGCTGCCCCAGTCGGATGATGAATATTGGGTATACTCAGGTGCTGCCAACCTCTTCGTTAACGTTTTTGATCTTTTCTTTATCAGAACAGATTACGCGATCTACAAAACCTCGGGCATAGCCAACGGTGGCGACATGACGTATTCACTCTGGAATGCCGGAATAGGCGTCAAGTTCCTCAAGGACAACAGTGCAGAGCTAAGGCTCGATGTTTTCGACATACTTGATCAGAACAAGAGTTTCATCAGAACGGCAACTGACATCTATATCGAGAATAAAACCACTCAGGTGCTGAAGCAGTATTTCATGCTTACTTTCACGTACAACCTGAAAGCTTTCTAAGAATGAAATTGGTGTTATCGCAGAAGAAGAAACTTCCCGGTGGTTGTTCTGTCGCCTTCTGAAAGTCTGATAATATAGACCCCGGGTGCCAAACCCGCGGTTTCAATTTCGATCAAGCCTTCACTTTTTAGATTGTAGCTAAAAAGTGAGGGCTTCACTTTTTCCCCCATGCTGTTGAAAAGTTCAATTGTTACCTGGCCGGCATCGATCCCTGAGAATTTAACCGACAATTTTCCATCACGGTTTGCCGGATTGGGGAAAAGGGCAATTGATGCAGGTTTTGAAGTGGCGGGCTCATTTTCGCCATCCCCAATCGAGGTGATCGCGTCAGGTTTATAGTAGAATCCTTCGAAGCGCCCCGTCCAGATCCTGCCTCCCGTAATCGCCATGGAGAGCGCTGTCGCGCCCGTTTGCATGTCATCCCTCCACCAGGTCACACCGTCATCAGTCGAGTAATAGATGTAAAACCGTGAAGACTTCGAGAGAAGCACAACGATCTTTTTACCGTTGGTTATAACTTTGCCCGATTCAATAAGTCCGATACCGAAGCGGTGTCCCGTCCAGGTTGTGCCTCCGTCAGCAGAAGTATAGATTCCCTGATTGGCTGCAGCGATCAGCTTCCCTTCCGATTTCCCGAAACTGTTAACTCCGTTCATTTCACCGTTGAAACTGTCGAACTGGACGTACTGCCAGTTGCCGGTGTTCTTCTTGTTAACATAGTAGAGGCAGTTCACTCCCGCGCCAGCATAAAGATCGCCGTCAAAGTTTTCAATCGTGTTAACGTTCCATGACGTTGAAAACGGGAGGTCGACATTAAATTCAGTCCATGCAGATTGCTTGCCGGGAGAGCGGCTATATACCCCCGCGCCCATTGTTGAGATATAAAGGGTGTCATCACGAAGCGTGATGCCGGTTATTTCAGTGGCGGCACCCGGCGCGAGGCCCTCAGAATAAGGCTCCCATGAAGCGCCAAGGTTGGATGTGCGGAACACCCCCTTGGCCGAAGTTCCGATGTAAATCCATCCGTTATAAGGCCTGATTGCCGTGATACCATACTCCAATCCCGGCACCCGGGTTGATCTTTCCCAGTTCTCACCTGAATCGAACGAGTAGTAGAATACGCTGTCGTGACCCGCAAAAAGAGAATCGCCCGAGCTCCAAAGCGAGTACACGCCTCCCGGGGCGTCAAGATCGAGTTTCAGCCATTGCGCGTTTGTTACAGCAGAAAGCAGTAGTATACAGAATAGAATTGAAGTCTTACTCATTATCTCCTTAAAGTCTTTACGCGAAAATAATTACGGATTGATTAAGCTGCTTGGGCGAATATAACCGCGGCGAGGTTAAATGAGGGGCGGTTTATTGATCCTGTTCAACGGCGGGGAGAGTGAACCAGAATGTTGTGCCTGCACCCGCGTTCTTTCTAACTTTAATAATGCCACCGTTCTTCTGAATGAACTCATGGCAGAGTATCAGGCCGAGTCCCGTACCTTTCTCACCCATGGTTCCCAGACTGCGTACGGTGGTATCGATCCTGAAGAGGCGAGCGCTGTCCCCTTCTGAAATGCCAACTCCATCATCTTTTATCGAAACAAGAGCCTTGTCACCCGCGAGTTCGGCTGCCACGTCAATCTCGCCACCGGCATTTGTGAACTTAATGGCGTTTGTAACAAGATTGCGTAAAACGGTTCGTATCATGTTCTGATCCGCGTAAATCATCAGCTCGGGAGCAAGGTCTGTCTCAAGTTTGATATGTTTGAGCAATGCCTGCGTACGAAGACCTTCAATGGTTTGACTGATCAACTCATTCAGATTAAAAGTAACGGGATCAAAAGCAACAGAACCCGTTTGTTGCCTTGCCCACTCGAGAAGGTTCTCGAGCATCCTGTAAGTGTCTTTTGCCGACTGGTTGATCTCTCTTATCATCTCCTTTTTCTCGTCTTCAGCCATCTCATCGTAATCTTCTATCACCATGTCGGAGAGGCCGATAATACCGAAGAAGGGGTTTTTAAGATCGTGGGCGATGATCGAGAAGAGTTTGTCTTTCGCTGAGTTCAATTCGCTGAGTTCGTTTCTATTGGCGAGGAGCATCTCCTCGTTTTTTTTCAGCGCGGTTACATCGGAAATGCTGATCAGCTTTCCTTCCGATGCCAGACGTTCTTCGTTTATTTCGATGGAGTTAACCCTGTAAAACCTTTCACCGTGCCGGAATTCCCCCCACGAAGATATATTGTCTTCACATGTAGCTACTAATTCCGGGATGTCGGCAAACTCTACCCGCAGGTCTTTACCTGTCAGACTATCCTTTCCGAAAAACTTTACAATGGTACGGTTATAGTCGATTATTTTCATCTCACTGTTGAAAACAAGCACGCCTCCGTCGAGGTTGTCGAAAAGAATGTTTCGTGCCGCGGGCACAAGCTCAAGAAGTGAATAGCGGAAAATTCCATACGATATCAGCAGTCCGGTGATTGTGAACGCGACCGGAGTGGGATCAGCGTACCCGAAGAGACTCGCGTCGAAGACATACATCGCGTTAACAGCTATTGAGATCATTTGCGAGTATAGGAGTACAAGCAACTGTTTTCTGAATATTCCCGTAAAGAGGAACACTCCCCTTACAAGATTGTAAACAGTAAATACGGTGGAGCCATAAATTACCAGTACCACCAGATGAAAGGCAGGACCCTGCCCGTAAACCCCGGTTACCCCGCCACCACTATTGACCAGCTGGATGGAAGACCACAACCAATGATGGAAATCGTTGGTTAACGCGGTTAGAAAGATGACAGGAGGAATGGTCATAACCGCAAGCCGGGATAATTTTCTCACAGTATCTGAAGCGTGAGTAAGCCGCAACACGAAGGCAAGAAACACGTATGGAATAACGGGAATGGCGGTGTAGGTGAATACCGACCACCATTTTTTTGCCTCTATGGTGGTGACCGATTGCTCGAAGGCACCTCCGAGTGACCACATCGTAACACCGAGAATCATGACAAAGAAATAGTTGCCGCCTCTGACAGAGCCCTTTCGATGGAAAACTATGAACGAGAGGATCGCGGAAACGAGAAACGAAATGAAGAGTGTTGCGATGTAGAGGTTAAATTGCATATATTATAGCATTAATTAAGTAAATTTACTAAACTGTCACTGATTTTTTTCAGTAAAAGTTTTTGAGACAAAACTCATAATGACAAGTTACCTGTTTGTTGCCCTCGGATCCGCGGCGGGCGGCATGCTAAGATACTGGCTTTCAAATTACGTCTATAAATGGTTGCCGGTATTCTTCCCTTTCGGAACCCTCACCGTCAATTTTACCGGAAGTTTCATCATCGGTCTAATTATCTTTGGGCTTGATGACCGCGGGCTCCTCTCACCGGAAGCGCGGCTTCTCCTTACCGTGGGATTCTGCGGTGGATTCACAACATTTTCCACTTTCTCACTTGAGACAGTTAACCTGCTGAAGAACTCCGAATTCTTGTTGGCTGCCGTAAACATTGTTGCCAGTGTTGCTCTTACTCTGGCGGCTACATATCTCGCGTACGTTTTAACCGCGGGCAAGGAAGCATAAAATGCAACTACCAAAAGAAGCAAAACTGCTCCGGATTTTTGTCGGTGAGTCAGACAAGCACCACCTGGTACCCGTTTACGAGAAGATCGTCATGAAAGCACGTGAAGAAGGGTTGGCAGGGGCGACGGTGTTCAAAGGGATAATGGGTTACGGCGGTAAGAGCAGGATTCACACTTCGAAAATACTCCGTCTTTCGGAAGACCTCCCTCTTATCATCGAGATAGTGGATGACGCGGAAAAGATCGAAAAGTTTCTCCCGATCGTCGATGGCATCTTCACAGAGGCAAAATGCGGCGGACTTATTACCATTGAAAGGGCTGAAGTAATTAAATACACCCCGGGAGGATGACACTTCCCTGCTTTGATCACGATTTCAACAAGTCTTAACGGACAGCAAATGCGCGCTTTCATTTTAACCGGTTTAGCCGGACTTATCCTCCTCTTTCAGGGGCAGACCTTCGCCCAATCAAAAAATTATGAACACAAGATCGACTCCCTCCTCTTGATAATGACTCTTGAGGAAAAGGTCGGACAGCTTAATCAGCTCCCGATGTCGTGGGATACAGGTCCTTCTTCGCCCGATGTTGATAAAAACAAGGAGATCGAAACGGGAAATGCCGGCTCGATCCTGAACATCCGCGGAGCGGCAAAACTTCGCGCGATGCAGGAGCTCGCGATGAAAAGCCGCCTGAAAATCCCGTTGTTGTTCGCGCTCGACGTGATTCACGGATACAAAACCACATTCCCGATACCGCTTGCTGAATCTACGAGCTGGGACCTGCCAGCGATAGAAAGATCGGCACGAATTGCCGCTTACGAAGCCGCTTCGTCGGGTATTCACTGGACGTTCGCCCCAATGGTTGACATCGCCCGTGATCCCCGCTGGGGAAGGATAATGGAAGGAGCCGGAGAAGACACTTACCTCGGTTCACTGATCGCCGCGGCAAGGGTAAGAGGATTCCAAGGGAAGGGGTTAGGCTCGCTCGATGCCGTAATGGCGTGCGCGAAACATTTTGCCGCCTATGGCGCCGCGATTGGGGGAAGGGACTACAATTCAACCGACATGAGCGAGAGAACGCTCCGCGAGATATACCTTGAACCGTTCAAAGCCGCGGCCGAAGCGGGATGCGCCACCTATATGAACAGCTTTAACGATCTTAACGGAATCCCCGCATCGGCGAGCAAGTTCCTTCAGAGAACGGTGCTAAAAGGTGAGTGGAATTTTCAGGGGTTTGTGGTCAGTGACTGGGGCTCGATCGGTGAAATGATCCCTCATGGATATGCCGCCGACCAGAGGGAAGCAGCCCGTCTCGCGATTCTCGCCGGAAGCGACATGGATATGGCTTCAGGTTGCTACCGGAGTTCACTTGTTGACCTTGTAAAAAGTGGTCAGGTTCCCGTCGCCGTGGTGGATGATGCCGTAAGGCGTATCCTCCGGATGAAATTTACACTCGGACTTTTTGATGACCCCTACAGATTCTGCGACGAAAAGAGGGAAAAAGAAGCCCTCACGAACCCTGATCACAGGGTCGCGACACGTGATATGGCACGGAAAAGCATAGTGATGCTGAAAAACGAAAAAAACACCCTGCCACTTAGGCCGGGAAAAAAGATCGCCCTGATAGGACCTCTTGCAAACGTTGAAGCTGACATGCTCGGCGGCTGGTCGGTTTGGTGGGATGACAACAGCGATGTGGTAACTCAGCTTGAAGGCTTGCAGGCAAGAGCCGGGAAAGAGAATATCCTCTACGCGAGAGGCTGTTCCACCCGCTCCGGTGACAAGTCAGAATTTGATGAAGCTATTGCAAAAGCCAAAGAAGCCGATATCGTGGTGCTTTCGATAGGGGAAGACTCCGGCCTCAGCGGTGAGGCACAAAGCCGTTCAGACATTACCATACCGGGTGTTCAGCAGGAAATGGCGGAAAAGATTTTCAGTCTGGGCAAGCCGGTTATTGTTCTCCTGAGCACCGGAAGACCCCTGGTTTTCGATAAAATAGCGGACAAGGCTGACGCGCTTCTTGTCACCTGGTTCCTGGGAAGTGAAGCCGGCAATGCCATTGCCGACGTTCTTTTCGGTGATTACAACCCTTCGGCAAAACTTACAACCACATTTCCCCGCTCTGTCGGGCAGGTACCCATCTATTACAACCACTTCAGCACGGGAAGACCTTCACCCGATGACGGCCCTTCACGGGACTTCCGGACCGGTTACACAGATCTGCAGCAGACTCCCGCGTACCCGTTCGGTTACGGACTCAGCTACACCACATTTGAGTACAGCGACCTTGAGATGTCGAAAGCGGTTATGAGCGGTAATGATAATGTGACATGCTCTTTCAAAGTGAAAAACAGCGGCAAGGTGGAAGGTGAAGAAGTGGTGCAACTTTACATCCGCGACAGGTTTGCTACTCTTGTGCGACCCGTAAAGGAGCTGAAAGACTTCGCTAAAATTTCATTGAAACCTGGTGAAAGCAAAACCATTACTTTCACCATTAACTCAAAAAAGCTCTCATTTTACAATGAAGAGCTCAAGTTCGTGGCTGAACCCGGAATGTTCGATATCATGATCGGGGCTTCCTCAGAAGATATAAGACTTGGTTCTGAACTGGAGCTTAAGCAGTAACCACCGGGATCGTTACAGTGAAGTCAGAACCCTCGCCGGGTGTGCTCTTCACTGTAATGGTGCCGCCTAGAATTTCGACGGTCTTTTTTACAATAGAGAGGCCAAGCCCCGTGCCCTCGTAACTTCTGGAGTGCCCTTCGCTCACCTGCCGGAACTCCTCGAAGATCAATGATAACCTGTCTTGCGGTATCCCGATGCCGGTATCCACAAACTTGATGGTCACCATTTTCCCGTCAGCGGTATCGATCTCATTGGCTTCAATTTTTATCACACCGGAGAGAGTGTAGGTGATCGCGTTTGAGAGCAGATGCACGATAATATCATCATAACATACCCTGTCAATCAAGTATGAATTTCTCACCGGTTCCACTTCGATCATCAGCGTTAGATTTTTGTCTTCTATCTTTCTTTCAAATAGTGCAACTTTTTCTTCGATCAATTCCGCGAGATTTACCGGGGATGGATGAAACAGTGACTCGACATTCTCGAGCTCGGTTATCCGGAGGATGCCTGTCAACGTCCTTTTTAATCTTTCTGATGAATCAAGTATCCGTTCCGCCATTTCCCTGTGATCAGGGAGTTCAAGTTCTTCCTTCAGAATCTCAGCGAAACCCATTATGCCGATAAAAGGGGTTCGAAGCTCATGGCTCATCGCTGCAAGAAAATCTGATCTGGCTTTAACCATTTCCTCGGCTTTCTCTTTGGCAGCAACAACTTCCTCGAACATGTTCACCTTTTCCGAAATATCTTCACTAAAACCAACAAAGTGCTCTATATTTCCGGAAGCATCAGTCATTGGCGCGATCATTAAATTCTCCCAAAAGATATCACCGCTCTTTGTCCGGTGTCTGCGTTGACCCAGCCAGTTTTTTCCGCTACGGATGGTCGCCCATAACTGTTCGGTGAGTTCCGGTCCATCAAGTCCTGACGAGAATACTCCTGTATCTTTTCCCCTCAATTCTTCAAGCGAATAACCGGATTGCCGGGTAAAAGCATGATTTACGTACTCAATCTCGCCCTCAGGATTAGTTATCACGATACAAGCGGGACTCTGTTCGACCGCGTGGCTTAAAAGCCTTAAACGTTGTTCAGCCCGCTTTTTCTCCGTGACATCATGAATTATTGAATGCAGAACAACTTTATCATCAAACTGAACCCGGCTGGTGAAAGTCTCAACGTCAACAATTGTGCCGTCGGCTTTTCTGTGTTTATACGCAAAATGCGACTTCATATTATTGATAGCGAGATTCAAATTCCGGATCACATCTGCCGCGGGAAGCGAATTTATCTCACCTATCTTCATTGATCTAAGCTCATCAATGCTCCATCCGTAAAATTTGGCTGCTGCCATATTCGCGTCAAGAATGGCACCATCAATCGGATCAATTATTAATTTAACTGCTGAATGTGTATGGAAGATATTTCTGAACCGGGTTTCGCTCTTGGCGAGCTTTTTTGACGATTCATCTTTCTCTATCAACAGCAATCTGTGTTTCAGGGCAGCCTGGATCGCGGGTCCAAGTTTTCTGATGTGTTCTTTTATAACATAGTCTACCGCGCCCGCTTTCATGCATGCAACCGCGGTATCCTCGTTCATTGAACCGGTCAGAATGATCACGGGAGTGAAACGGGAATTCTTAAGAACATACTTTAAGGCTGTGAGTCCATCATATCCGGGAAGACGGTAATCTGAGATCACAACATCAGGTTTGAAATCCCTGATAGCAGCAACAAATCCCGGCTCATTATCCGTTACAAATATCTCACATTCAGGTAATACCCTGTATATCTCCCGTTTTGCCAGTTCCACATCGGTTGGCAGATCCTCGAGTATTAACAACTTCACCAATTTCATTCCTGCTTTCATCACCTTCTCTCTGTTTCATTGACCAATAACCAAAACAGACCTGTACGCTGAACAGCTTTTATGAATTCTTCAAAATCCACAGGCTTTACTACATAACTGTTCGCGCCCAGTTCGTATGCTTTGTTAATATCAGGATCTTCGCGGGAAGAAGTAAGAATAACCACCGGTATTTTTGCCGTAACCGGATTCGATTTCACTTCCTTGAGTACTTCGAGTCCGCTAATCTTTGGTAATTTAAGGTCAAGAAGCACCACTCTTACCGGGGAGAGCCGGTCTCGGCCGGAGAACTGCCCTCTGCAGAAAAGGAAGTCGAGCGCCTCCTCACCATCCGCAGCGACAAAAATCTCGTTCGCCAACCCTTGCTTCTTAAGTGCCCTTAGGGTCAATTCCGCGTCGTATGGATTGTCTTCAACCAGTAAGACATCCGACTTTAAATATTTTTCCATATTTCTCCTTGTTAAATATACCCACCACCAATTTTTGGGAGAGAAAAAATGAATGTTGCTCCCATTCCCGGCTCGCTTACTGCATCAATTGTACCCCCGTGCTTGTGAATTATGCGCTGCACCAAAGCAAGCCCTACGCCGGTTCCATCAAACTCGTGCGCGGCATGCAATCGCTGAAACACCCCGAACAATTTCTCTTTATACTTCATGTCAAAACCCGCGCCATTGTCGCGGATGTAGTATTTGATCTCATCATTTTCCCTGTCTGACCAGACAGAGATCACAGGTTTTTCTTTTTTAGATGAGAATTTAACAGCGTTAGAGATCAGATTTGACCACACGAGTCTCATCATATTGGGGTCGGCATCACTTTCGTGAGGCACATCATCCATAAAAGTGATTTTATCTCTTTGCTCTTGAGTAGTGACTTCATGGTAAACCGAGTTGACCATCGCTCCCATGTCAATCCGGGAGATGCTCATGTCCTTACGGGAAATACGGGAGAAGTTCAGCAGGTCATCGATCAGTTGTCCCATTTTCGTGGCATTCTCCGAAATGATTCCGCATATCCGCCTCCCATCTTCATTCAGATCGCCGGCATGATCCTCACTTAATATGCGAGTAAAACCTGTGATCGCCCTGAGTGGCGCCCTGAGATCATGAGACACAGAATAACTGAATGCTTCAAGTTCGTTATTTGAAGCAACCAATTGAGCAGTTCTCTCTTCTACAATTTGTTCAAGCCTTTCCCTGTTCTTTTCTTCGATATTTCTCAGGGTTCTCTGGTTTTTAACGCGGGCTGTTTCGTCCGTGACAACAGAAACCACAAGGTTTAGATCGGGCAGGGGTATCCCGTTCGCAGAAATGTATTTTTGCACCACCCCATCACGGGTGATTGGCACTTCGTACCATTGCATTCTTTCAGTATCACCCGTCGCGATATCGTTCAGAACCCGCTGCTTGATCTCCTCCCTGAAAACGGGATCTTCATAAACAGCGTCCCAAAATGAATCGGGGTCTTTCAATTTTTCACGCGTGGTGCAGTAAAATTCAGGGAAGAGTTTGTTCATGTAGACGAACTCAACTGTCGGGAAAGCAGAATTGACAGCCACTCCCACGGGGAGGTTATCAAGTATTGTTTTTAAGTATTTTTCGCTTTCATGGAGTGATTCTTGAACTTCCCGGTTGCCGGTGGTTTCATAAAACAGGACTGTGAGGCCGGTTTCGGAGGGAAATATTCTATTAGCGAACCAACGTTCCAATGGTTCGAAATAATCAGTTACGGTTACAGGTTTGTTTGTTTCCAAAGCCCTCAAATACGCGTCGGCAAACTTTGTGCCACGGGCTTCGGGGTACTCCTTCCAGAAGCTTTTGCCGATAAGATCCGGAGGTGAGCGTCGAAGAAGTTTACCCCCCGCTTCATTAACATAGACATAGTTGAGATCCCTGTCGAAGGCAACCACACCGTCTTCGACCCTCTCGAGTACCTCTATCAACTCTCTGTACGAAAAATCCACTGATCTGGAATCCGGCATATTACTCCAATTGAAAGATAAAAATCTCTTTTCCTTTAAAAAATAACAATCCCTGAGAAAATTTCAAAATTTGCCCGGTTATCCCCCGGTGTTCAGGTGACTATCGCCCTGTTCAGAAAGTCGATCAGGGGTTTTACCTTCACAAATGCTTCCTCAACAAGATCGAACAAACCATCTCCGCATATAACAGCCTCATCGAGGTACCTGATCGAGATGAAGCTCTTCATCCGCAGATATTTGATGTGGGGGTGGTCACGGCTGAAACCTTTCGGAGCACCCGTGAGGGCCGGTTCTTCCATATCAAGTCCGCCATAGAACTCGACAAGTCCGGGGTCAGTAACGATCGAGTGCAATTCATCTCCATAAATGTCGATGGCACTTCTTACCTTCGCGAGCACGTCAGCCGGGGGACGGTAGAGTCCCCCTCCGGTGAACGATTCAGTTGGACTTATTGAAAGATGAAACGAAGCCGGTGCCATTTTAAGATAAGGGGTGAAGGTAAAATTGTCCTTGTACAAAGGAAGATCCGGCTGAAACCTCCGGTTGTTGTTGATCCTGTGAACGGTATCTTTCGGGGCGACCGTAAACAGACTCTCATCGTGCACGGCTAGCCTGGCGAGAAGTTCCTCGATCTCACTGAACCAAAAATTTCTTACATCATTGTACCTTCCCCGGTTCTCATCCATCCATTCTTTCGAATTATTGGCTGAAAGATCCCTCAGGAAAGAGAGAATGTCTTTGTTGGTCAAGCTTCTTCTGCTTCCTGCATTCTTTCACCCGCAGCCCCACCGATCAATCCTGCCACAAGACCGAGGAGCACCGAACCCAGCACGGCGATGGTAGTAAGCGAAGTGGTGTCAGGGTCAAGCGTGAACTTGAAAATGTCAAGATTCAGTATTGCTGTAAGAACGCCGGCAATTCCCGCCTCGGGAAGTGTGTCGCCCGGTGAACGGAGCCCGACGATCCAACCGGTGATGAAAATACCTATGGCGAGACTGATGTAAAGAGGTGAGAAGTTCAGTCCGAAAAGTTTAATGATCAAGTGAGAAAGAAAAATGCTCACTGTAACACCGAAAATTGTACCGGCTGCTATCCATGCCCACTCAACTATGGGTTCCTTGCCGTCACCCTCCTTCTCAAAGGTGAGCTGAAATTTCTCACCCGCCCACGCGCCAACTATCGAAAGAAGAATGCCGTTCAGAGTAAGAAGAATGATATTAACTCGCAGCACATCCACGGGAAGTTTTGAAAAGGCGCGGAAATCCATGGAAGTGATGAAGAAGTAAGTGAGGAGACCGGTTATCACGGATGCAACCCCCGGCTCTGCTATTGTATCCCCCTTTGAAACCAATGCGGTAACCATCCCGGCAATTATGTAGGCAGCCAGGATCGCCATAAATGGAAAAACGGGCGCGCTGAAATCGTTACCCGTTAGCCAGACCATTAGCATGACGAGAATCACGCCGACAACCGTGGAAATTGACGCGACTTTTAAGTCAAATGCTCTTTTCATTGTTTTACTCCGATTAAAAAAATAATGATGATGACAATTAATCAGGATTCGCGGCTGAAGGGGTGGGAAATGTGGCTATGAAGGGGAATTGCCTAATCAGCCTGAACCGGCAGGCAATATACTAAAATATATAATACGATGGACCGGCGGGCGGGGCGATCACTTTATTTCAAGCAGGTCGAGCATGCTTGTCTTCAAAAATCTCGTGAAGTTACCTGTAAGATACACCAGATCACTATGTGTGAGAGGGGTTTTGATAATCACTATCCTGTTATAAACGAGATCATCGTTCGTAAGTTTTTCTTCATCAGTGTTCAGGTGGGGAATGCCTCCGTCTTGCAGGCGCTGAAGCATCCTCATCGTGCCGTCCCTCGTGCCGGAGCCATCGGTCCAGATGCTTATAAGTTTACCTTCGAAGGTCATCAGCCAGTCGAGGTATTCGTCGATATAACCATAGGTTGCATCGAAGAGATAGACATCCCTGATCTGATGTGTCACCCCGCCCTGACGCAGGATCTTCGAGAGAACCCTCACCCCTCCCGAGTGGCAGGCAATCACGATCTTCCCGGGGATCGTTTCCTTTATCTCTTTTCTTCCCTTGAGCGAGTCAAGTATCTCCATCATAAGATCAAGGAAGCCGTTTTCCTGCTCAAGTTTCCCGTAGTATGAGTCGGCCGCGTTTTTGGGACCCTCGGGGATCACTAGAATTGCATTTTTCCGCGCCTCGAGGAACTGATCGAGCATCCTGAACCCCGATAACACTCCATCCACTGTGTTATACCAGCCATGGAAGTAGAAAACAAAATCGATACTTCCATTATCTTTGTAACCGGGGGGTACATAAACAGCAACAGTGTTGTCATCGTAATGCCCGGAATAAGGCACACCGTTGAAGCCATTCGCCCTCCCCTCTTCAGGGAAGGGGGCATTCTCGAGGTGGAACTTGTAAAGTCTGCCGGGCTCCTGTTGTGCCCTGAGGGTAGTTACCTGCGTTACAAAAACCACCGTTATAAAAAAGAGAACGGCGGTCAGATTTCCTTTAGCATGCACTACAGCATCACCACTTGGTGGTCGAAGTTCATTCCGTCAAGTTTTTCCATGAGATACTCATAAAATCCAAGACCGTATTTGTTCGCGAAGTAGAAGTAGTTTAACTCCCTTTCCTGCAAGTTGTCATTAGGGAGGATCATTGTATAACTCTTCTGAAGCTGGTTCATGGTTGTTTCATGCTTCCGTATCCGGGCTGCCTCAGCCTTCCCTTTCAGTTCAGTGAGGTACTGAACCGTTCTCTGCCGGTTCTTTTCCGCGGGGTCTACCAATGTTTTATCGATCCCGGCGAGGTACTCTTTCAGGTCTTCGAAGATATTTGAGAGTTTGTTCTCCGCCACTTCAAATTTTCCGTCGATATCATACTCCGATATCATTGAAGCCACCTTGTTGAATATCTCACCTTTCAGCTCGAAGAAATCGTTGACGGTGATACCATATTTCTGTACCAGGGTCTGCACGCTTTTCTCCACGATTGTGGCGCTGATCCTCGGCCAGGCTATCGGGGTGGCAAGATTGAACATTTTATACATCTGAATGATCTGCGCGAAATATGCTATTTCCGCCGGTCCACCCACATAAAAGGCAGTCGGAAAGAGGTGATCCTGGCAGATTGGGCGAAGAATAACATTGGGACTGAACATCTCCGGTGAACTCTCGAGCAACTGGGAAAGCTCTTCCTTGGTGAATTTAACCTTTTTACGTTTAAGTCTGAATTCATTGTTCTCGAGCGGATCGAGGAGATAACGCCCGTTTTCGTTGTTCACGAATAGATTTATGGGCCTTATCTTTACCTGGGCGTGATACTCTTCATCGAGGCCCGCGCTTACCTGAATGAGTTTGGTAGCGTGAGTCCTGTAATTTTCAAGTTCATTTCTGAATACGGGCAGGAGCAACCTTTTTACATCGGTCGCCTGCGGATTAAAAATAACAAGCCCGTACTTGTCAAAAAATTTGAACATCATTTCACTGAATGATTCCGCTATCGTCTTCCCTCTTTGATAGATCGAGGAAAGAAACGCAATTACATCGTTGGTGAACTCGGTGTTTCTGACCGAATTCTCCATCTGTGAGATAAAATCTTCAATCTCTTTTTCAAGACGCATTCCGCCGACACTTCCGGCCTCCCTTTCGGGGTCATCCTCGGTGCGGTAAGCAATATTTTCAACTTTGTTCTCCCCGCTAAGAACATTTATCGAAGATATCTCCTCAAAATCATGATCATCACCCGCGAGCCAGAAGACAGGAACAAAATGAAAACCGGGGTACTTTTCGCTTAGATGTGTGGCGAGTTTTATCGCTGAGAGGGTTTTATAGATAGTGTAGAGAGGTCCACCTGCCAGACCGAGTTGCTGCCCGGTAACGATGGCGAGACAATTTTTATCTTCAAGAAGTTTGATGTTTTGTGAAGTTTTGGCCGATATCCGCTTGTTCAGATACTGGTTTTTAATGGTCTGCGTCACCTGTTTACGGTCAGACGGGTACTTTGACAGCACATCTTTGAAGTGAGCTTCATAGATCGCTTCATTACGGAAGTCTTTTACATAATATTTTGCCACTTTCTTGAAGTTATAGAGATAGTCAAGATAGAGCGGCGACTGGCCTGGAATCTCTGTAAAGCTGATATTCATTTCTAAAATCCGGTATTTATTTACACAAAGATACTAAATTAGTGGTTAGTGGTCAGTTATGAGTTATGAGCGATGAGTTATGAGTTATGAGTGTCTTGTCCATAAACAATCGGTGATAACTGAAGTTCTGAAGTTCTGTTCCGAAGGAATCCCTTTGGGAAAGTTCTGAAGTTCTCTGGTTCTCAATGCGCCGCGGCGCACTCGAGTTCTCAATTGGTTTATAATTTGTGGATTTTTTTTTGTATTTTAAATTACATTTCAATTCATTTATTCACACAAAGGAGCCTATATAAATGGCATTTCTACGCGCTTCACTCCTTTTCCTTTTTCTCACCGGGATGGTCTTTGCACAAAAGTCCGAAGGTGATCCGGTAAGGGATTATACGAAGTACTGGTCGAAACTTACAGTGGATCAGAACTTCTCGACAGCGGCCGGGGATAATTCTTTTATTTACATCCCTGCCCCAAATGTTAACAGGTATCAACGTGTTAACGGCGCGGAAGCAACTCTTTACCCGAACTTCAGACCGTTCCCGACTACAAACTCGACCCAGTCTGAAGTAAGTATCGATGTGCATCCGCAGAACATGAACATCCTGCTGCTTACAGCGAACTCGACCTCTTGGTCAGGCAGTACCGTAGGTACTCTTTATGGAACAGGTACATACCTGACCACCAATGGTGGAACCAACTGGACCGGATGGGATAACCCTCCATACGGCACCAATTCAGGTGACCCTGTTTCAGTTATCGCTCCGAACGGTTACATGCACGTCGGCTACATCCACAACAATGGTGGACAGGGTGTGGCTTCATCCTCCAACAACGGTGCCAACTGGACAACTTCCCAGGCAGGCGCCGCTCCCTCAAGTTCGGCCGACCTTCTTGATAAGAACCACATGACAGCCGATAAAGTGCCCGGCAGCCCCTATGCAAACAGACTTTATGATGCATGGACTGCATTCCTCACCGGAAGCCCGGATGAGAACGACATTCAGTTGGTCTACTCAACCAACAACGGCACAAGCTGGAGCACACCTAAAAACATATCCGGTAACCTTAACGCCGGCAGCCACTGCCAGGGTGTTAACCTTGCTACCGGGCCTAACGGTGAAGTTTACGCGACTTTTGCTGTTTATGACAACTGGGCAGCCGGCCAGTACGGTGAAGACGCGATCGGTTTCGCTAAATCAACCGATGGTGGTGTTACATGGGCTCCCGCGATCAAAGCCTACCAGGCTGCCAACTTTGGTATCCGTGGTAACCTGAAAACCACTTCGATAAGGGTTTCTTCATTCCCTTCAATGGCTGTTGACAGATCCAACGGTCCGGGAAGAGGAAACATCTACATCACATGGCCTCAGAAGGGCGTTGCCCCTGCAGGCAGTGATCCTGATATCGTTATGATCAAATCAACCGATGGTGGTGCCACTTGGTCAACACCGGTTAGAGTTAACAACGATGCCCTTAACAATGGAAAAGATCAATACTATCCATGGATGTCAGTTGATCCAACCACCGGAAGCGTTTACGCTGTATGGTATGACAGCCGTGACATGAGCAATGACTCGGCAACCGTTTACATCGGACGTTCAGTTGATATGGGTCAGACCTTCGAGAATATCAAGATCTCGGATTCCAAGTTCAAACCAAAACCGATCAGCGGTCTCGCTGGTGGATACCAGGGTGACTATATTGGTATTACCGCGAAAGACAACACTGTCTGGGCATACTGGGCTGACGACAGAACCAACGTTTATCAGGGTTGGGTTGGCAAGGCCACATTTGGTCCTACCATCACACACACCGCCCTTGGCAACACAGAAAACCTGAACGGACCTTACGTTGTTAACGCTACGGTAGAGTCAACCATCCCTCTCGCTACAAATGGCGTAAAAGTTTATTGGGGCAGAGGCACTTCAGGTCAGATCACCGATTCACTCGTGATGACAAACTCTTCAGGTAACAACTGGACTGCTTCCATCCCCGGAAACGGCCAGCCAGGAACCTACAATTATTACATCTATGCGGCTGACAATACCGGTGGTTACTCAACCTTCCCTTCAGGCGCGCCGACAAACAAGCTTAGCTTTGTTGTAGCAACAGACACAGAGTTGCCGGTTGTTACTCACTCTGTGCTCGGCGACCAGTACAGGGAAACCTGGCCTGCAACCATCAATGCAACGATCACCGATAATATCGGCATCGACAGTGCATACGTTGTTTACAAGATCAAGTACAACGGCACAATGAGGAAATTCTACCTCACACCGGGAACCGCCAATTCGTTCTCGGGTCAGTTCAACGTTGACACCACACAGATCGCTCTTGGTGACACACTCTATTACAGAATAGTTGGTAAAGATGCAAGTAATGCCCACAACCTGGGATATCACCCGTCTTCAACCGGCTTCAACTCATTCAAGTTTGTGCCTGATCAGACACTTCCCGTTGTCAATCACACATTCTTAAGAGATATCGCGAAGGTCAGATGGCCCGCGAAAGTTTCTGCCAACGTTACAGATAACCTCGGTGTTAGAAGTGTAACCGTTGAATACACAGTAAACAACGCGACTCCAAGGACTTTCACGCTGACTAACACTACAGGTTCGACCTACGAAGCATTCTTCAACATCGACACCAATCAGATCCATGTTGGTGATTCGGTTCAGTACCGGATAAAAGCTGTTGACAACTCAACCAACTACAACACTGTATACCTTCCGGCGACAGGGTACTCACAGTTCAAGCTGATCAACACTCTCGGTGTTGTTCTCGTTCTTGATGATGATGTTACCATGGCTGAAAGAAGCAATGAAAAAGGCATGGGCGACAGATCAACACCTCTCGGTGTTTCAGCGAATCTTTTCGCCACCACACTCACCCAGGAAGGCTACCTTGTTGATAACGTATCGTTTGCCACATTCGATACAACCGTTCTCAACAACTACGATGTGGTTGTTCTTTCATCAGGCGCTAAAACCGCGGCGATGTTTGACAATCTTCAGAAGAGAACCGCGATTGTTAACTATACCCTCCGTGGTGGCAAGACGATAGTTGAAGGTGGTGAAGTTGGCTGGATTTACAGAGCCACAACCGGTGAAAAAGACGTATATTTCCGTGAGAATGTTCTTCAGTGCTCATCATGGGTTTCTGACGTTTCATCCGCAGTGTTGAAGAAGATCAACCCAGGGCATCCTATTTTCACGATTCCTAACTTTATTCCTGATTCTCTCGCTTTCTCAGGTACCACCTATGGCTACCGTGACGCGATGAGGGTGCTCCCGAATAAACCGGGTATCTACAAAGTGAGCGGATGGGTACCAACCTATCCTGATACCGCGGGTACTCTGCTCTATTCGCCAACAAACGATCCGACCAACATCAGAAATATCTTCATGATGTACGCGATCGGTTCGATGACGAATCAGACGGTCGCCGCGAAACTTGTCTCGAACGCAGCGAACCTGCTCATGCAGGGTGGCGGAAATGTTCCTGTTGAATTGACTTCTTTCAACGCTGAAACTCAGAACAATAACGTGTTCCTTACCTGGACCACTGCTACCGAACTTAACAACCAGGGCTTCCAGGTTGAAAGAAAAGCCGGTAATGGCCAGTTTGTTAACGCGGGATTTGTTAACGGCCGCGGAAATTCGCTTGAACCAAGCGCCTACTCGTTCACTGATAAATCACTTGAAACCGGTAAATACACCTACAGACTGAAACAGATCGATTTCGACGGTACTTTCAAATACACAAACGAAGTTGAGATTGAGGTTGGTTCACCTGCAGTATTTGCTCTTGATCAGAACTATCCCAATCCGTTCAACCCGTCAACCATTATCAAATACTCCATCCCTGTTGATGGTATGGTAACCATGACGGTTTACAACATGCTTGGTGAGAAGATCAAGACCCTCGTCTCACAGATGCAGAAAGCCGGCAGCTACGAAGTTTCTTTCGATGCTTCGAAACTTGCTTCAGGTGTTTACATCTACAGACTTGAGTCAGGTACCTACTCATCAGTTAAGAAGATGATCCTTAACAAGTAATTGTTATGGCTGAAGGCTAAAGGCTGAAGGCTAAAGGCTGAAGGCTGAAGGCTGAAGGCTGAAGGCTGAAGGCTGAAGGCTGAAGGCT
>CAZVBQ010000013.1:83273-91312 GCA_964625575.1 uncultured Ignavibacteriaceae bacterium
AAGGCTGAAGGCTGAAGGCTGAAGGCTGAAGGCTGAAGGCTGAAGGCTGAAGGCTGAAGGTACTTTAATAAGAGGCTGTCATGAAAGTGGCAGCCTCTTTTTTTATCCCTCCCGCGCGAACAGACCACACTCATCATTCTATAATTCCGTTCAATTATTATTAGCACAGCACATCAATGTGATCTGTGAACTTGTTATTATTCTTTGGACTTTTGTAAATTAAATGCGCGAATTACGGGAATCGCCGGTTGTGGGTTCGGCCATTTTGGTGAATTCAAAACAGGTTGAACTCCAGATAAATTTAATCATCATCATCAACCAACAGAACCTTTCTCAATTGAGAAAGTCAGGTGAGATAAATATGAAAAGAACTCTTTATTCGCTGCTGACCCTTGCGGTGATCGCAACGGTTGCAATTACAGGGTGCAAAGTAAAAGAGGAGAAACCAAAGACAGAAACGAAGCAGACTTCACAGGAGTATCTGGTAAAAAGAGGACAGTATCTCGTATCTGTTGCCGGATGCGATGACTGCCACAGTCCAAAAATTTTCGGAGCAAAAGGGCCTGAGCCCGATCCGGGTCTCCGTTTTTCAGGTCACCCGGCTAATGTCCCGATCGGTCCCATTGACAAAGGTGTGTTAAAATCATGGATGCTGTTTCACCCCATGAACACCGCTGCTGTTGGACCTTGGGGTGTATCCTTCGCGGCTAACATCACATCTGATGCCACCGGAATTGGTAACTGGACAGAGGAACAGTTCGTTAAAGCGATGCGCGAAGGGAAGTATAAAGGGCTCGACAATACCCGTCCCCTTCTTCCCCCCATGCCATGGCCATCTTACGCTAACATGACTGATGAAGATCTAAAAGCAGTTTTCGCGTACCTGAAAACCACGAAACCTGTAAAGAACGTGGTTCCCGCGCCAATCGCGCCAAATGATATGAAGTAAACAAGAAGGCTGCCGGATCAATCTCCGGCAGCCTTATTAATTCCTGTGACATGGCGCAAGTGAGGTCATGGTATACAACACTCCCTGCCCCAATCCGCCACAGCGGACCAAATCCCAAACCCCAATCCGCCACAGCGGACCAAATACCAAACCCTAAATCCCCAAATACTGAAGAACGAGCCTCATAAATTCTTCCCTTTTCGCGGGATCGAGGAGAGTTTCAAAGGGGAAACCTGCCACTACTGAACGGTGACTACCCCTGTAGCCAACAACCGCGGAATTGGTGTTCTCGCTATACCTTGCCAGGGTCTCGCCGTCTTTCTCAGGGTTAACCGCCTGTGGTGCTTCGACGCGGTAGATCTTTTCGGAGTGATCCGTGTTGAAAGTAAACCTTTGGGTGCCCGCTTCAGCCATCTTTCCCGTGGTAAAAAGATCGCCTCCTGTAGTGGCGAACTTCGTTCCCAGTTTAACCTTCAGAACGTTCGTTCCAAATTTCGAGGTTATGGAATCAATCTCAAGTTCTGTTCCGACATATGCCCCGCTGATAAACAATGCTTTACCACCGGAGAGATATGATTCCAGTTTTTTCACCATTCCTGGCGTAAAAAGACGATAATTTTCGGTAACAACAGGTTCAAGCCCCAATTTTGTCACGCTCAGTTTTTCCTCGCCTCCGATCACATCTATCATTTTATACTGATCCGCGTTAAACTGCGGATCCTCGAAAAGCTCATCCGAAACGCTGCTGAATGAAACACCCAGGCCAAGCAAGGCCTCACCGTGAACCGCGGCATAATCGAATGTGTTACCCGCGATCACTGTACCCTCAAGGTTTGACCTTGATGCTCCAAAACCGGGAGCGTCATTTGAGATAAATTCCGATGATCTGTTAAAGTCGACCTGCTCACCGATGTAAGCCATATCCTTGCCATACTGCACACCTTCGTCAACACCGAAGGCAAATCCTTCATACCCCTTTTCGATGATCGTGGCGGGAGCATCAAGCCGGTCGAAGGCATTTACGATCAACACTTCCTTTTTAGTATCCTTCCCTGCACCGGCCGCGAGAATTTCTGAAGGAAAACTCTCACCACCCGGGTTAACAGCAGTCACCTTGTAACTCACCACCTGACCAACGGGAATGTTTTTATCGGTAAAACTCGCGGTTTGCGTGAATCTGCCGTTATCAAATCCCCCATTGCCAATCCTCCTGTAAACCACATACCCCGAGGGTTTGGCGTTTGACTCAAGGGGATCATTCTCAGGCTGCCATGTAAGGACGGCATTATTACCATCAAGTTTTACACCAAAATGAGAAACCGGCAAGGGTTGGAAAGTGTAATCATTTCCATGCATCGAACCCAGGAACCTCACCATTCCCTTGTATATAGCGCGCGCTACGGCGAATCTGAATCGAGGTTGCCAGAAAAACTTCATTTCGGCAAAATTTTGATGGGAAAGAAGTTCCAGAAGTATTGCCGGAACGTTCGGACGCACCGCCTCAGCGTAGTTCGCGTCCCACATCTCTCGGCGGGTCCACTTCCTGTCAAACAATTTAGAAATATCACTTGCTATCTGAGTCTGAACGATATCAGCAAGATCGCGGTTCGCCATTCTCGAGCGACCACCCGGGAAATAAGTTGAGTCGACACCAGCAGAACTGTAGATCAAAAGTGTTCCGATGGTTGAATCCCCACCGAGAATGCCCGCGTCAGTATGCCATGCCATTGAAAGATCGACCGGGATACGAAGCCCCTCGAGGTCTTTCAGCTTGTTTGGACCGGCCGGGGCGCCGTTCAACCAATTAACATACTCACCGCGTGATTTATAGTCGTCAACGTAGTCATCTATATCTTTTTGCAAACTGTACACAAGTGTGTCAGGAGCGCCGGTATATTGGAGATAATACCTCGCGCCTTCAGCGAACTTTGGTCGTCCGCTCGTTTTTCCCGCTCTTTTAACCACACCCTTTCCGCCACCAAACCTTACAGCGTCAGAAGTTACAACCCCGGCGAAAGCACTCTTGTCTGACACCGTAACCGCGCCTTTTAAGGCATCTTTCCCTTTTAAGAAACTGAACGTACCAAGATAAATCCATGTACCCCACCCTCTTGTCTGATCAACTGTAAAGGAAGTGGTGCCTCCGGCATGACGAACGATGTATTTGGCATCGGGAACATTCTTCCCCTGAGCATCTTTACCGTAAGAGACATAGACGGCATACTCACCGGTTTCAGGTATCTCAGGAATATATGTGAGGGGGGCTTTTTCTTCTTTGGAAGCGTTCTTTTTAAGAAATGCTCCAAGTAAAAAAGGATTCACGTTAGCATCATATCCTGCGGCAACGTGAAGAAATCCCTTGCCTCCGGTTTCCCACTTTGAGAAATTCTCAACACCCGCGCCACCGTTCCCGGGTTCGGGATCAACAACAGCGGAGTTCATTTGTATGTCCCTCTCTCTCGGAAGGTACACGCCGGCACCCGCGTTCTCGAGCATCGGAACCAGATAAGGTATGACCATTGATGAGGTGAGCAGATCTTCAACCGAGCCCCAAAGCCTTGCCCTCTGCCATTGCCATCTGTCGTCCTCGTGGCTGTAGTACCATCCATGCGAATTCCAGACCACGATGTTTCGGCCCTCAAGCCCTTCATCGATTTTGAACGGACGGTCGTCATGAGTCACCACGCGTGTCAGTTCCTTGTTGAGCGGCATCCGTTTCAGATCACGATCCATATCGATCCTGTAGTAGTTTGGCACCATTTCCGGAAGTTCAAATGCCCCCATAAATATCCGTAAGCCCTTGCCGGCAAATCCGTTAAGGTCTTTGTACTCCACGAATTTCCGGGTGATTTCGGCAACATTTTCCTCCCGTATCACCTTGCCGGAAGCACGGCGGTTGAGCCCGATAACCAGCTCATCCTTGTCATTTATGTAGACCGTGTCAACTTTCGTAAAGGGTGAAAGACCGTAGGAAGCCAAGTTCTGCTTCAGTTCTTTCGCAAGTCCCGCGCGGAATCCGGCAATACCGTTCGGATCATTCTGCGCGTAAACTGTCAGCGTGGAGATTAAAATAAGGAATAATGTAACCTGGATTATTGATCGCATGGTGCCACTCGTATATATTTGATTTCACATTTTTTAATTTTACTCCTGAAAACTTACAAAAAGAGAAATGAAGAAGAACAGAAACCTCGCCACTTTTTTATTTATTGCCGCGCTTGTACAAGTATACGTTATCTACCACTTCTACCAAAAATCGGTAAAAGAGGATCAGGAAGCCATTGTGAGTCTCAGGTCAGAGGGATTTGACAAGCTTTCCGACGGCAAGTATCAGAGCGCCGCGGCATTTTTCGACAAGGTGCTCGAGATTGACGATAAAGACACTTCAGCATGGATGCTTAGAGGGCTTTCGTATCAGGGGATGAAAAAATACGCTGAAGCCGAAAAAGATTTTAAGCGGGTGCTCGAAATCGATCCGGTGAAGACCGATGCTTTTGTTCTTCTGGGAAACCTCTACTTTGAGCAAGGTGATTCAAAAAAGGCCCTCGAGAACTACATGAAGGGGGAAAAAACAGATCCGGCAAATCCGATAGTGCCGATTCACAAGGCAGCTTACTACTTAAAAATGAAAATGCCAGGTGAGGCTGTCACCGAGCTCGAAAAAGTACAGAAATTGAGACCTGACTTTGAAGAACTTCAAAGCTATTTTGGGGAGGCTTACTTTCTGAAAGGCGATTTCGCCACGGCAAAAATTTACATTGAGAACGCCCTCGCGAAGAAATCAAGCGATCAGAAGGCACTCATCACGCTTGGAAGTATTCAGTTACAGTCAGGTAATAAAAAAGAAGCCTGCTCATTGTTTGAACAGGCTCTAAAATCGGGTGCCACTTCCGCGGCTGACTCCCTGAAGAAATATTGCGAGTAGTCGTTAAAAATTACTTCTTCTTCAAGGCGAACATAAGATTGCTGAGGCCCTGCTCCCAGTAGTAACCGATACCGAAAGGCAACGGTTTTACCTGGTCTTTTTTGCGATACTCTGCCTGAAGGTCACCCTGTACCCTGCCGGCGAACATCGGAATTGGCGCGGTATACACTCCATAGAATCTCTTCTCCCAATTATCTGATTTGAAGTATTTTACAGGAATACCACTGTCTTCCTGAAGCATGTATTTCGATTCTTTAGTAATGAAATCACGTACACCGCTGAAGTTACCCATGTGCATCAGATATGAAGCGGCTTTTGCCATAGAAGCAAAAGGTCCCATTGATTTAACAAATTCCTGAAAATCAGGTTTCTTCGGGAAACCGTCATCAGCAAGGTTGGTGCTGAAGAAGTAAAGCTTTTTTACAACTTTTGCGTCAGCATCGGTAAACTTGATCATTACACCGTCATACTTGGTCTGCTGCTTCTTTTCAGTAAGATCAGATTTCTCGTAGGTAAGTTTGCCTGTTTTATCCATCTTAATGTATTCGATATCAAGCACTTTGTGACCGGTTTTAGCAAGGAACACGAGGAGAACCGGTACAGTGCCGTTAACTCTTCCGGGGAGGAAGTCGGATGCCATGTCAATGGTTTTAAAGAACCCGCCGGTTACAAGGGTTCTAAGTGAGCCCTGAAGACTTGTAAGATAATTACTGAGAACGGTTGGTTTCAGCTTGTTCAGGTCAGGTAACTGCCCTACAGGTTCGAGGCCGATCAATACGTAATTCTCGAATGACGGAAAGAAAGTGTTCGCGAACAGAAAATCAGGACCACCGAAAGGATAGAACAGGGTCTTTGTGTCCGGTGAAATATCCTTGAGTTCTTCTGCCGCCCATTTGCGGATCGGTTCCAGGCGTTTTTTCTCAAGGCCCTGCCATTTGGAATCAAAACTTTTCGCGTGGTCTTTCCATGCTTTCGACTTGAAGAGCTGCGCGAATTCGCTTGTTGAATCAACCTCGATACCGGCAAAAAACTTTGCCATATCGTCGTAAGTTGATTTGAACTTCGCCGGATCGTATGCTTCTGCTCCAGATCCGCTCTTGTTTATGGTTTTGGCAGAATCCTCTTTCTGCTCGACGTTTGCCGGTGTTTTATCGTTCGCAGTCGCGCCCTTGTTGCACGCGGCAAAGGTAAACGAAACGGCAATGATCGAGAGGATCATTATCGATGAGAGTCTATTCATCAGTTTTTTCATTTGTGTTCCGGTTATTTAAGAATTCTGGTTGCTCTTAAAAAGCGTTTTTTATAATACTGGTTTTCGAGGAGTGTTATCACCACGCCTGTCTTTTTCCCTTCCGCGTGAATAAATCTTATATTTCCGTTCGCGTCCCTGTCGTAAGCCATTCCAACATGTCCGATCCAGTTGGAGTTAACATTTCCGCTCTTGAAGAAAATAAGATCACCCGGTTCGATCTTGGAATAGGGGATATCAGGGCCAAGCAGGCACTGATCAGCAGGCATTCTCGGGATAGGTTTTCCGATCTTATTAAATAAAAAGTACATGAACCCTGAACAGTCGAACCCCCTCTCGGTGGTTCCGCCCCAGACATAAGGATACCCTAAATAGTTCGCTGCCAAAGAGAGCAATCCGGTTACGGTAGCCTTGTCAGAACTGTGCTCAGGAATTTTGTACTCCTCCCCAATTACGACACCACTGGGCAGTTTGTACACATTCGCAAGATAATTCTTGTGTAACGAAAAGAAATTTTCCCCGGGTGGTGCTGAGTTCAGTGAACTCATTATCGATAATATATATATGAGATATGGAGCCATGGACCTCCTTTTTTGATCACTAAAAAAAATCCGGTGACCTGAAAAGCCACCGGACATTCAAATACAGATCTTAAGGCAGGAGAATTGCAGCCGCGACAACAGTGGTCCAAAGACCATTCTTGTGCCCCTCGGCTGATTGAGTAACATTGAAAGAACGGACGATTTTGCCCGACATTTTATAGATGTTTTCCCTCTCGCTCCAGTCAACTTCAGGATTGAAGTCGATACCCAGAGTTGTCGCGAGCATGGTCGCGGCGAGGTCTTCAGCGTACTCACCGGCCACCTTCTCTGGTTCACCATACGGGTGATGCTCGGAGAGGTAACCGTAAAGGCTTTTATCAGCAGGGATGGCAACGCCAATTGATGAAGCTATGAGTCGGTTGGGCTCATTTGTCTGGTTACGGGCCATTACGCAGAAAGTGATCTGACCGGGTTTAAGATATTTAAGGCCCTCTTCTTTTGAGATCCTCTTGCAGTCCGGGGGAAATATACTGCTAACAGTAACCAAGTTGCACATTTCGATACCTGCACCACGGAGTGCAAGCTCGAAAGAAGCGAGATAATCTTTATGTCTGCCGACGCCTTTTGTGAAAAAGATACGAGAAGGTACGAACACCTTTTTCTCCTTCCTGTTTGAATTAATTACAAGACCGTTGCTATGATTCTTTTCTTCTGCTTTCTCTCTCCATGTCCTTCTTTGCGATTGCTTCCCGCTTGTCATACAGTTTTTTACCTTTTGCCAGAGCGATCTCGACCTTCACTTTGCCGTTCTTCAAGTAGAGAGAAAGTGGTACGATAGTGTACCCTTTTTCCTTAACACGTTGGTTAAGTTTTTTAATCTCGATCGCGTTAAGCAACAGTTTCCTGTCACGGAACGGATCGTGATTGTTTATGTTTCCTTGCGAGTATTCAGAGATATGAACACTCTTGAGCCAGGCCTCACCATTGATGATCTCAACAAAACCATCTGTAAGATTGCACTTGCCGGCACGAAGCGATTTAACTTCTGTACCTTGCAGCACGATCCCCGCTTCGAACGACTGCACTATCGTGTACTCGAAGTGCGCCTTGCGGTTTCTTACAATGATTTTTATTTTTGCCTGTTCCAATGCCTAATCTGAAATATTCGAACTTTAAATATACGAAAATCTGAACTCCAAGAACATTTGATATTTGAGAACTTCGGTACTTCCGTACTTCAGTACTTCGGTACTTCCGTACTTCAGTACTTCGGTACTTCGGTGCTTCGGTACCCGGGAGTAATAAAAATCCTCCGGACACAACGAAGTGCCGGAGGATTAAAATAAGATATATGTTATTTCTATTTCAACAGTG
>CAZVBQ010000014.1:0-5289 GCA_964625575.1 uncultured Ignavibacteriaceae bacterium
GATGGCTCGATTCTATCTCCAACTTCGGAAAAGAGCAAAGCTACGAACAGCAGAATGAGAGATACAGGTATCTTTATTCACCGGGTGAAATAGCAGAATTGGCGCAATTGATAAAGAAGTCATTAGAGCACCTTAAAGAAGTTTTTGTAATCTTCAACAATCACCCCGTTGGAAACGCCCCCGCGAACGCTTTTGAACTGATCCATTATCTCGAGTCTAATTCCCGGCTCGAGGTGCCACCACAGATGGGGAATTACTTCCCGGTGCTGAGGGGGTTTTCACCTGTTACAGAACCGGAACTTTGGGATAGCTAACGGCCTTGGCACCTCAGAATTACTGGAAAACTCAACCGTGATTCCGAGGTGCTGTAGTTCAGGAGTACTATCGTGTCAGTAATATTTCATCTCGATCTTGATACCTTTTTTGTTTCCGTTGAGAGGATAATTGATCCCTCTCTGAACGGCAAACCGGTGATAGTAGGTGGTCAGCCGGGCGGGCGGGGAGTGGTGGCTGCCTGTTCATACGAGACACGGGTGTTCGGTGTCCGTTCAGGAATGCCGTCGGGGCGGGCTTACAAACTTTGTCCAGAGGCGATATTTGTGAGGGGGAGTCACGGTGAGTACAGCAGATACTCAAACATGGTGAAGGAGATACTTGAGAAATACCCGCCGGCACTTCAGCAGGCATCGGTGGATGAATTCTACATGGATTTCACCGGAACTGAACTGATCTACGGAAATTTCATGCTTCTCGCGGAGAGGATTCTGGATGAAATATGGGAAAAGTTGAAGTTGCCCGGCTCGATCGGGATCGGGAGCAACAAGACTATAGCCAAGATATGTTCCGACTTCAATAAACCCCGGGGGATAACTTATGTACCCAAAGGGTGTGAGAAGGAGTTTCTCGCTCCACTTCCCGCGGAAGTGATGCCGGGTGTGGGAAAGGTCTTCATCAAAGAGCTGCACGCAAGGGGGATCTACACGCTGGGAGATATCGCGCGGATGCCCGCCGAGTATTTCGCGTCGGTTTTCGGCAAAGGGGGACTCGACATCTGGGAAAAGTGCAACGGCAAGGGAACTGAGTACCTCACCGAACATTGGGAGCGGAAAAGCATCTCGAGTGAACAAACATTTAAAGCCGACATTTCATCTCCCGCGGAGATCGAAGCGATAATGTTCCGGCTTGTAGCCAAGATCTGCCAGCAACTCCGTGACGAAAAAAGCATGGCTACCAACATCCACATTAAGCTTAGATATGCCGATTTCTCCACTATCACACGCGCCCGCCAGGTGACCCCCACCATGGATGATCGCTTCGTGTATGAAACCGCCGTTGACCTCTTCAGAAAAGCCTACACCCGCCGGGTCGGCGTCAGGCTGATCGGGGTGGGGATGAGCAGTCTGGTCGAGTACCACGAGGAGCAGTCACTCTTCGAAACAGACGAGAATAAACGGGAAAAGATGATGTCTGCCATCAACAAGATCAGAGGCAAATACGGGTTTGAGGCGATAAATCTTGGGAAGGGGGGAGAGGAAGTGTGAACTGTGAGCTGTGATCCGCCTGCGGCGGAGTGAAGTTTTTAAAGTTACGCGGATTCCACGGATTTAACACTGATTTCACGGATTTTTTTGGACGCGGATACACGCTGATCAGACTGATTTTCGCGGATTCAATAGTAGTTACCACCTCCTCAGTGCGCTCGGTGTGCTCTGTGGTTTAATAACCCCTTTGCGCTCTTCGCGTCCTCTGCGGTTTAATCCAATTCCTCGCTACTCGCCACTCACTACTCGCCACTGAACCTAAAAATCTCTTGACATTGAGCTAAATTTTTTGCAAATTACCATACAAATGTATGGTATTTTGTAACGCCCGGTGATTTAGAAAATGTTGCATGTTCACAGTAATTATTCCCTGCTGCAGGGAGCGGTATCGATTGACGACCTGATCGGCCGGGCGAAGAGTTATGGCTTGCGGGCTCTGGCACTGACTGACCGGAACGGAATGTATGGACTGATACAGTTCTACAAAAAAGCGACGGAGGCGGGGATAAAGCCAATATTGGGCGCGTACATCGACGATCCCGGTGATGAGAGAGAGTATGTTATCCTTCTGGCGGCGACGCGTGAGGGGTACTCGAACCTTTGCAGGGTGATAACCGCCCGGAAGTTGAAGGAAAATTTCACGCTTGAAGACCTGATCAAAGGGGAATTGAGGGGGCTGTTTGTGATCACGCCTTCAATAAGGCTTCTTAAAACGGCGGGGAACAGGCATAATGTTTTTGGTGAATTGCCCGTCACTTCCGCCACGAAAAAGGTATCAAGGGAGGTTTACGAGTTCTGCGTTGCCAATGGCTACAGGTATGTGCCCACTTCGCCCGTTTATTTCCTCGACAGGGAAGACCACATACTGAACAAGACGGTAACGGCGATCAGGTTGCGGAAAACACTCGGCACGCTGCGGGATGATGAAGCGGAACCGGAGGCTTTTTATTTCAGGGAGTACGCGGAAGTGTCGCGGGAGTGGAAGAAGATACCGGGCGCGCTGCAAAACCTGAATCACATAATCGACAGTTGTAATGTTGATCCCGAGATGGGGAAGACGAAGTTCCCTGTTTTCCCGACTCCCAACAACGAACCCTCTTTTTCATACCTCTGGAAGCTCGCCTTCAAGGGACTGGAGATGAGGTACCACACCATAACCGAAACGGCGATAAACCGTCTGAGATACGAGCTTGAAGTGATAAACGAACTCGGATTTCCCGATTATTTTCTCGTGGTGTGGGACATAGTGCGGGAGGCGAAGCGGCGCGGCATGATGCTCCTCGGGAGGGGGTCGGCGGCGAACAGTCTGGTTTCATACTGCCTCGGCTTCACGGAAGTGGATCCGATCAAGTACGGCCTCTACTTCGAAAGGTTTCTGAACAGGGGAAGGATGAGTCCACCCGATGTTGATCTCGATTTTTCGTGGCGGGAGAGGGATGAGATAGTAAAGTATGTCTTCGAGAAATACGGTTACGACAAGGTGGCGATGATCTCGACCACGGTTACTTTCAGAGCAAGGTCGGCTTTCAGGGAGACGGCGAAAGTTTTCGGTGTGGCGGAGAGCGAGATATCGCAGTACAGCAAGTTCATCCCATGGACCGATGCCCGGAACCTCCCCAACATTTCCACCATGTTCCCGGAGGCGCGCTCTTTAAGGTTCGAGGGTGAGCCGTGGAAGAGTGTAATTTCGATCGCTTCGCGGCTGGCATCATTTCCGCGGCACTTGAGCATTCACCCCGGGGGTATCGTTATCACCCCGCGGCCGATAACCGACTATGTAGCGCTCGAGTTCGCAAGCAACAAGGGATTGGGGATCATCATCACCCAGCCCGACATGTACCCCGTTGAAGACCTGGGGCTTATAAAGATCGATCTTCTCTCACAGCGCTCCCTCGGCGTGCTGCGGGAGACAATGGGAAAGTTGGCAGTTAATTGATTCAGTTGATCCGTTTTTTAGCCGGAGTTGAGTATTTCTTCCGTATCTCTTCCAGTTTTTTCAGGTAACCTTCCCGGTCCAACAGGTATTCTTTGGATGTCTTTTGGATGATCTCTTCTTTTAATTTTATCGCATCTACAGTTTTCATAAGCCACTCGTTTTTTGTTTGAAATATAAGCATTTTATCTTGCTTTAGCTAAACCCCAATCCACTAAAATAATCTCTTTTTCTCTTGACATTCCTTCGATAATTTCCTATTTTACCATACAAATGTATGGTATTTTGTGTGAGGAGTTAAGGAATAAATGGCATGTACGGAAATGTTCAGAAACCTTGAAGAACTCTTTTATTCCTTCTATGCTTCTATTCTTCCTGTGAAAGAATAAAAAACGAAAACATGTTTGACATGACGAATTACCGGTTGCCGACGCAGCCGGGGACAAAGATACTCTCTCTGCACCGCCCGATACCACGGAAAGCGGCAGGGATAGACTTTGACATTTTCGACTACGACTTCCTCTTTAAGGATCCGAAAACGCTCGACATAATAAAGCGGGGACGGACGATCGGCTGCTTTTACATCGAGTCGCCGGGGATGAGGTCGCTGCTTACCCGTCTGGATGTTGACACATTCGAGATGCTCACAGCGGCAAGCTCGGTGATAAGGCCCGGGGTTGCCGAGAGCGGAATGATGCAGGAGTTTATCGCGCGGCACCGCGACCCGAAGCGGCGCAAATACCTTATCCCTGAAATGGAGAAGATTCTCGGCGAAACCTACGGCGTGATGATCTATCAGGAGGATGTGATAAAAGTGGCGCACCACATCGCGGGGCTCTCGCTTGAGGAAGCCGACCTCCTCCGTCGCGCCATGAGCGGGAAACTGAGAAGCAAGACCGCCATGGAGAAGATCGAGGGAAGGTTTTTTGAGTCGTGCGAGTTCCGCGGACTGAAACCTTATGTCGCCCGCGAACTTTGGCGGCAGATAAAATCGTTCGCGGGCTATTCATTCTGCAAGGCGCACAGCGCTTCTTTCGCCCTCCTTTCGTTTCAGGTGGCTTACCTTAAGGCGCATCACCCGGCGGAGTTCATGTCGAGCGTGCTGAGCAACGGCGGCGGTTACTACTCGGCGGCGGTTTACATTCAGGAGGCACGGCGGCTGGGGCTTAAGATACTTCTTCCGTGCGTTAACAAAAGCTCTTATGAGTACACGGGAAGTGGCGGCGAGCTCAGGATCGGTCTGCAGGCGATAAAGAACCTGAAGAGGAACACAGCGGAAGAGGTGCTGGAAGAGAGGGAGGAGAACGGCGACTACACTTCGCTTAAGGATTTTCTTGTACGCACCCGCGCGGGGTTCGAGGAGACAGCCCACCTGATAAAGTGCGGTGCGATGGACTCGTTCGGAACCGGCAGACCCGACCTCCTCAGGCAGCTCGACATCTACGTGAAGCACCGGCGGATACTCGATACACTTCAGGAGAGCCTCTTCGCGGATGAGGAACTTGAGCTTGAAAACAATGTGATTAGCGGGGTTGATTATTCGGTCGAGGAGAAGTGCCTCGCGGAAATGGAGGCGTTCGACTATATGGTAACGCGCCACCCGCTCAATTTCTATGAGGGGTGGATCAACGATCCCACGATCACCACGGCCGCCGATATACCCAAAATGCACGGAAAAACGGTGAAAATGATCGGGTGGTTCATGACGGCGAAAAGGATAAAAACAAAGGACGGCAAGGCGATGAAGTTCCTCTCGCTTGAAGACCTGACCGACACTTTCGAGGCGGTGCTTTTCCCCGAAACATACGCCAAATA
>CAZVBQ010000014.1:5389-89886 GCA_964625575.1 uncultured Ignavibacteriaceae bacterium
TCAGTGCGCCAAGGCGCGTGGAGAACTTGAGAACCTCAGAACTCGAGAACTTCAGAACTTGAGAGAGGTAGGGAAGCGGGGTGGGAGGGGGTATAAAATTTCGTAAGTTTGAGTATTGAATTATGGAAATTATAGCATGAAAAACCTTACAGATACACACGCCCACCTCTTTTATCCCGATTATGCAGATGACATTGATGAAGTGATCGCCCGGGCGATCGAGGCAGGGGTTGAGAAGATAATTGTTCCAGCTACAGATCTTGCCAGTTCCGCCAAAGTGGTGGAACTTACCAAAAAATATGATATGATCTATGGAACTGTCGGTGTCCACCCACTCGACAGTAAAGAATGGACGAAAGAGTGGATCCCTCTCCTTGAGGAAACCGTCAAGAACAACGACAAGATTGTCGCGATAGGAGAGATCGGGCTCGACTATTATTACGACTACTCACCAAAGCAGAAACAGCACGAAGCATTCCGTGACCAGATAGAATTGGCAATCAAACTTGACCTTCCCGTGATTGTTCACAACCGTGATTCTGATGACGACATGATGGAGATCATCAGGGAATACACCCCCAATGGATTACGCGCGCAGTTCCATTGCTTCAACGCTCCGGTTGAGCACGCGCTTGAGTATGTACGAATGGGGCACATGATCTCATTCACAGGAAACATCACTTTTAAGAAACTCGAAGACCTTCGCAAACTGGCTGCCCGGGTACATCCCGAGCATCTGCTTCTGGAGACAGATTCCCCGTTCATGACTCCCGTTCCGCATCGCGGAAAAAGGAATGAGCCTGCCAACGTGCAATATATAGCCGAAGAACTGGCGAAGCAGCACCACCTCACCGTTGATGATATAGCGAGAATAACCGCTTTTAATGCCTGGAGATTCTTCAAGACCGGTAATCCTCCCGCCACTTCAATTGTCTATCCGATCGGGACAGCACTCTACGTAAACGTTACCAACAGGTGTAATGCTGATTGCGTTTTCTGTGGAAGGAAGGATTTTCCCTTCATTGCGGGATATAACCTTGGGATGGATAAAAATAACGAACCGGAGCCCCAACAGTACATTGACGCAATTGGCGCTCCGTTGAAATATTCCGAGATAGTTTTTTGCGGATACGGTGAACCGACGATCAGGTGGGATGTGGTGAAAACCCTGGCGGGCTTCGTTAAGGAGAACGGTGGCAAGACCCGGATCAACACCAACGGTCACGGGAATATGATCAACCACAGGGACATCACCCCGGAAATGAAGGGGCTGATCGATACTGTCTCGATCAGTCTGAACGCAACCGACTCAAAAAGCTACGCGGAGCTGATGCGCGTGGATGAAAAGATGTACGATGAAATGCTCGATTTTGCGCGAAAAGCGAAAGACTTTGTTCCCAATGTGGTGTTATCAGTCGTGGGGATCCCCGAAGTGGATATAGAAAAAGCCCGCACCATCGCTGAAGACCAGGTCGGTGTCAGCTTTAGAGTGCGGACTTATTTTTAGAAAACCGGAAACTTATTTCGGCATCGCGAAGTAAGAATCATCAACTTTGGGATTAAGTTCGACAGTATCATATTTCATGGAATATACTGTCTGACCATCAGCTTTGGTTTCAATTGCAAAAGCGACTTTCATCCCCTCAACATCCCTGTAATCAGAGGGATAAATCTCCAGGGTCATTGGCCCTTGTTGGGTATCGACCTTATAGGTCTGTTTTAGTATAAGGGAAGTTTCGGTATCAATGAATATTTTGAATTCATCACCGTCCGTGTCCTTTAGAAGGATGACATGAGATTCGATGCCTTCAACTTTTTCGTTCTGTAAAAGTTCAGCAGTGTATCCCTTTTCATTCCAGTTGAACAGGGCACCATCCATGTCGGCTTGAACTTTAAGGTTTTTCACTCCTGAAGCGGGGATCTCTTTAGCTTCATCATCGCCCATGAAAGGGTTAACTGACCAGCCTTTCGCGCCGTCATAAGCCTGGGAAATGGTAAGTCCTTGGAATGTAATATCGAGTCTGAACTTAAGTGGGCGGAGCTGGGTCATTTTGAATGGCATTTGCTGACCCATCTGAGAGAGTTTACCTTTTACCTGCAAGGAGCTGACAGACGAGAGCTTCTCCTGATTAATTGATTTGAAGTGTTTCTGCAGAACTTCATCAAGGTTTTGTGCAAGAAGGGAGAAGGGCAGAAACGCGATTACGGAATAGACAAATATTCTTTTCATGGATATCTCCGTTATGGATTATACGGTTACAGATAAAAATTACCGGATTCGTAATGTGCAAAATAACACAAATCATTCTGTTATCAGTTTTTAGAGGGAATAAAGGAGTTATTTGACTTTTATTTGACAAGGGTGGTCGTTATTTTTAGAAACAAATAAATTTATTTTAAGTATTTAATCAAACAAGACCGAGAGGAACAAAGATGCTCAAATTCAAGTCATCACTTCTAATAGCACTCGTATTATTTTCTTTTTCAGCCTTCGCCCAGCCATTCCAGGGGAAAGTCACCTTGTCAATGCAGGATGATAAAAGTGGTGAAGCAAAGTCGCTTGAGTACTATACCGACGGCACTCAGGGTGCTTTTGTTGTTCAGGAGGAGGGCATGGACCTCTCACTGATCATGAAAGAAAATACAATGTACATGGTTCTTCATCCAATGAAGATGTACGTTGCCATTCCATTTGACGGTCCCGGCGTAAAAAATGACTCCCTTGCCAAGGTCGAATCTTCGATCGTAAACACCGGCGAAACAAAAACAATCAACGGCATGCTATGTACAAAATACTTCCTCAACACCGGCGATAAAGAGAAAACAACAGCCTGGTTCACCAAAGAGCTCGGAGGTTTCTTTCTCTTCAAATTTGACAACAATGGTGAAGGTCCTATGGGGGCCCTCGGAGATTTGAAAGAACTTTCCGACCAGTTCCCGGTTCTTGTCACTGAAAACAGAGATGGTAAGGAAGTGGTGATGCTCGAAGTGAAAAACGTTGAGAAAATGAGTGTTGACAAGACCATATTCGAGATACCTGCCGGTTTCAAGCCGATGGATCAGACAATGTTTGACCAAAAATAAAACTATTTACCGGGAGGTTATTAAATGATAGATGAGAAAATAGACCCCATTTGGAAGATGATGGGTCTGCTTTTCAAACCCCATCCGTGGCACGGAATACCAATAGGTGACAACGCGCCTGATAAAGTGACGGTATTTATTGAGATCGTTCCCACCGATACCGTTAAGTACGAGATTGACAAGCAAACAGGTTATTTAAAGGTGGACAGACCACAACGGTTTTCCAATGTAAGTCCTTCGATGTACGGGCTGATCCCGCAGACATTCTGCGCTGAACACGTGGCAGAATATTGTGCCGAGAAGACCGGAAAAAAGGGAGTTGTTGGCGATGGCGATCCTCTTGATATCTGCGTGCTGGCAGAAAAATCGCTGACCATGGGTGGCATTATACTTGAAGCCATACCTATCGGCGGATTGCGAATGCTCGACGGCGAGGAAGCAGATGACAAGATAATCGCCGTAATGAAAGGCGACGCGATATTCGGGAACATGACCGATATTCACCAGTGTCCTCCTTCCCTCATCGAGCGGTTGAGGCACTACTTCCTGACTTACAAAGATATTCCGGGTTCCTCGAAAGCCAAAACAGAGATTACCCATGTTTATGGGAAAGAAGAGGCCCACGAAGTTATCAGACGGAGCCAGATTGACTATGAAAGCCGTTTTGGCGGAATAGAAGAGATGCTCACCGAGATATTGCGCGGGGTTTAACGCTGGTAATGGGTTGGAAGGAATGATCAGTTCCCGTTTTGTTGATGCCGAAAGGAAAAACTGGAAGCGGTCACTGATCATACTCCTTTTCTGTCAGTTCTTCGCTATGGGGGGTATGAGCGCGCTTATACCCTTCCTTCCTCTTTTCATCAGAGAACTTGGAATATCCGACACTCATGAGATCGCCATCTGGAGCGGTCTTGTGTATGGCAGTCCTTTCGTAACTTTCTTCCTCGCTCAACCCGTGTGGGGTGTTGTAGGTGACAAGAGTGGCAGAAAACTTATGGCAGTAAGAGCCTTGTTTGGCCTGGCACTCGCTCAGGTCCTTGTCTACTTCGTACCTAATGTATATTGGTTACTCGCAATAAGATTGTTCCAAGGGACTCTAAGCGGGTTTAACGTCGCGGCAATGTCACTGATAACATCAATAGCACCGAAAGAAAAGAATGGTTATGCCATAAGCCTGCTTCAATCCGCGAGCAACGGAGGTGTTGTGGTGGGTCCGATCATCGGTGGACTGATTTCGGAGGTAACGGGATTCAGGGGTGTGTTCTTGAGTGTCGGGCTAATTTTAGGGGTTCTGGCATTAGTGGTGATGATGTTTGTTGACGAGAGCAAAAGTGAGGTTGCGGTAAATGCTTCAAAGCAGGTAAAAGAAAATCTTAAGTTTATGAGAAGCGACCGGATTCTCCTCGGTACAACCCTTCTGATAATGCTTACCTCTCTCGGAATTTCTGTTTTACGTCCGATTTTTGTGTTATATGTAGAAAGTTTCCCGCTTCCCACGGACTTTTCACTTGCCTTTGCAGCCGGTGCATTATACAGTATAATCGGAATCTTTTCGACGCTGAGCTCCGCCTTCTTTGGAAAGCTTGTTGACTCTATCAGTCTTAAGAAGGCGTTGGGATTCGCTTCCCTTGGTACAGGGCTAATGTACGTTCTTCACCCCTTTATTACAGACCTTTTCTGGTTGATCCCCGTAAGAACAGCGCTTGGGTTAAGTTACGGAATAATAGTACCGGTGCTTTTCACAAAGATATCTTCAAGATCAACCGAGAGCAACCGGGGAGGATTGCTCTCACTCGCGTCAAGTTCACAAACACTTGGCGTAATATTAGGCTCATTCTTGTCAGGGAACCTTGTCACACTTTTGGGTGTCAGGTTTCCGTTCTTGGCAGTCGGTCTTTTTTTCATAGGGATCACTTCCATAACACCATTTCTGAGAGAAGACTAAAGCTTCTTCAGCAGGTGCCACTTCCCTTTATAGAATTTCATGAACATCAGTGCAAGATAGGTTGTGGTATAAAGGATCAACGCGAACCAGGCCCCCTGAAGACCAAACCCCCAATAAACCCCTATCAAATAAGACATCGGTACCAGGATCATCAGATTCGTCACCACTTCAATAAACATTACGAACGTGGTTTTCCCGACTGATTGTAAACCATAGGCAAGAACCACGCCGGCTCCGAAGAATATCTGTGCCACTCCCGCAAATCTTATTGCGGGAATCGCTGCTTCAATAACACTTCTTTCATTGGTTGTAATGATCAGTAGTGCTTCGGGGAAAAAGATGAAAATCACCGCGAGTGAAAGCGTATAGACAGATGCAAGTTTTGCAGTTTCATATCCGAATTTTTTAGCTTCAACAATATTTTCCTTTCCCATCGAATTTCCGATCAGGGTTTGCGCGGCAACTCCAAAACCATTTGAAGGAAGAAAGGAGATGAAAAGTGTCGAAATTATTGCTTGAGAAGCTGCCTGTTGTGTTATACCCAAGAGTCCTGTTATAGCCACGAATGAGAGAAAGCCGATAAGGATAAATACATTCTGGAAAGACACCGGGATTGAGAGCCGGAGAATTGTTGAAATTATCCCCGGGATAATTTTGAGGTTCTTGCCGAAACGGTAAACTACGCGATATTTTTTAAACCCCAGGAAAACAGTGAAATAGTAGATCGCATCGACCATGGTCGCAAGTGAAGAAGCAAAAGAAGCTCCACCAATTCCCATTTCAGGGGCACCAAACTTGCCGAATATGAACATGTAGTTAAAAATAATGTTAAGCAGATTGATCAATATCGCGGAAAACATGAAAATCTTGGTGTTCCCGGTTCCGAAGAAGAATCCGCGGAATGATACCGTGATCATAAAGAAGGGGAGTCCGAGGTAGCGCCATTGCATATATTCAGCTGCATAACCCGCAACTTTGTCATCTTTTGAAAGAAGATTAGAGATCGGAAGTGCGGTCTCCCACCCGATGAAGGCAAGAAGCGTACCCAATAAGAAAGTAAGCAGCAGCGAATTGAATACCACCGCGCTGATGGCATTATAATCTTTTTCGCCGTACCTTCTCGCAACAAGAACATGCGTGCCTGTGGACAGGGAAGAGCAGATGCTCACGACTGCCCAAGTGGCAAGAAGACCGAGGCCCATCGCTGCGAGTGTGTATTCGGGATTATCCAAGCGGCCCACCATGGCTGTATCCACGAGTGAGAGTAACATTTGAGTTGACAACCCTGCAATTACCGGAAGAGCAAGTTTGAGTATCTGACCCGTATACGCGGGATCAGGAAGAAACTTTTTTATCATATGTTGATTTTGTCTGTCAGTTTAATATTAAAACGGGAACCCTTCCCCGGAGTACTTTTAATAGTGATCCGGGCATCAATCATTTCACATAATCTTTTTACAATGCTGAGGCCTATACCAATTCCTTCATAATTTCGTCCCGCTCCCTCGGAAACCTGTCTGAAATCATCAAAAATCATCTGTTGATCATGAAGTGAAATACCAATTCCGGAGTCTTGGACAGCGAGTGTTATAATTCTTTGCGTTTTTTGGTGTTCAACAGCCATCGCCAGCTCAATTTGCCCCTTTGATGTAAACTTGAGCGCGTTTGAGAGTAATTGTCGCAAAATCTTGATCAATATTCCTTCGTCGATCAACAGGTGCACGGCTTCATCGGGAAGCAGGAGTTTGAACTCCAATCCTTTCCGCGCGGTGAGATCGTTGAACTCGTAATAAATTTGCCAGAGGACTTGTTTCAGATCAAGATCCCTCTTCTCGGGGATCACATGTTCAGCCTCAAGTTTTGAGAGATCAAGAACGGCTTCAAGTATCTCCATCAGCCTGATGGCACTGCCGTAAACCCTCTCAGCCATTTCGACCTTGTCAGGATCTTCCAAATCCTCCTTCAGAAGTGAGGAAAAGCCGATAATACCATTCATAGGAGTCCGTATCTCGTGGCTCATATTTGCAAGGAAAATCGATTTCATTCGATTCAGCGCGTTGGCTTCTTCCTTGGCTTTAACAAGATCCAGTTCGAACAATTTGAAATTCGTATAATCATTGATCTGAATAACGAGAGAATTATTACTGCTCGAAGAACGGTGCCAGAAATAGTTCACTCTAAGATACCTGGTATTGTATCCCCGGACAAGCTCGGCTTGAAAACTGTTTTGTGTTGAGAAATTCTTCTCGTTTGTCTGACCGGAGTTGAAAATTTCAGGGAACAAACTCTCCAGTTCATTAAATGTGGAAGGGGAGCCATCTTCCGGCAGTTCAAGTATTTCAACCGCCCGCTCATTTACCGCTAAAATCCTGCCTGCGTCGTCGAACAAAATCAAACCCAATGATGTTCTTTTGAACAAAGATACCAGCAACTCACTGCCGATGCCTGACTTTAGCGGATCTCTCTCCTGAATATTTGATGTGTCAGATTCGGGTGAGGAATTCCCCGTGACAAGAGTATCTGACCCGTGATTTTTACGGTACCATATAAGATAGTAAACGAAAAAGATCAATAGATTGAGGGCTGTCAGAAGGATAAAGATTGAGATGCTCATCGTATTGGAAAATATTTAATCAGTAAAAATATTAATTTATCAGTTCAGAATAAGAAAGCAGGTTGAAAACAGGTGGAAAATTGTTAAATTTGAGGATAACAGAATTGAATATGATCATTTGAAGCATGACACAAAAAGAGATTAGAACAATCCTCCGGGTATTCATGGGCTTGATGTTTCTATTTTCAGGAGGCAGCAAACTCTTCCCGATAGAAGCATTTGAGGCTGTAACCGTTCAGCAGGGGGTACTCACCTGGGATCTTGTGCCATATCTTTCCCGTATACTAATTGGGTTTGAACTGCTCTTGGGTCTTCTGTTTTTGTTTAATATAAAGTTAAGGCGCTTTACACTCCCGGGAGCCCTGGTAATTCTTATCGCTTTCACAGTCTATCTTGTCTACCTTGAGTTGAGTGGCGCGGGAGGTGATAACTGTGGCTGTTTTGGTGAAATTCTGCCAATGTCAGGAATCGCGTCTATAATAAAAAATCTGGTTTTCATTGGAATTGCCGGTTATTTGCTGTATCTGACAGGTCCGGAGGCAAAATACAGTTATGCTCACATAGGGGCAGGATACGTGGTGGTTTTGCTGCTGCTTTTGGTCGCGGTGCCGGTGAAGCATTATGAAGAGGTGAAAATTCCTGCCAAACTCACTCCGCCTGTAAACACGGGAGCAGGGGGTGAATTGAACGTTAAGGTAAAAGCAGACACCTCTTTGGCTTTAACGACAGGCGAAATAGTGAAGCCGGACACTCTTAAAAAAGTAACAACGAAACCTTCGTTGAATGAGAAGTATCCACCGGTGGTTTCAGTTTACTCAACACTCGTGCCGGGATGTGACACCGGGATCAAATTGATCGCGTTTTTAAGTCTTGATTGCGATCACTGCCTTGCGCTTGCAACTGAACTTAATGCAAATACTAACAATTTGATCACTGCGCCCAGGTACTATCTGTTTTTGGGTTCAGATGATCAGGTGGAACCATTTTTCTCAAAATCCGGGGGTAGCGTAAATTATTCAATACTTACCCCTCAAAAGTTTTATCCTCATCTTTCATCAGCTCCGCCGAAAGTGGTACTGCTTGTTAACGGAAATCCTGTAAGTGTGATGGAGGGTGAGTCGGTATCAGTTAAGCAATTAATTGATCAGATCAAAGAACTTAATTCAACCTATTCTAAAAAATGAAGATAACACGAAACATCTCGATCAATAACCGGATAGAAGAAACAGTCGGAGTGGCTGACCTTGTTGAACAGATCTCGACTGAAGCAGGGTTTGAGCAGAAGGAAATTTACGACATACTGATCGCCCTTGACGAGATACTTTCAAACATAGTTTATTACGCGTATCCTGATGGTTCGACGGGGGTAATTGATATTAACATTCAATTTGACGGATCAACGATCGAGATCCGTTTCATCGACAGCGGGGTACCATTCGATCCATTGGCAAAGGCTGATCCTGATCTGTCTATTCCTGTAGAAGAGCGGGAAATCGGTGGATTGGGGATATTCATCGTAAAAAAATTGATGAATGAGGTCAGTTACGTCAGGGAGAACGACAAGAACATTTTAATGATAACTAAAACCAAATCTGGAGTTAATAATGGAAATTAAAAAGACAACAACCGGCGATACAATTGAACTTCTTCTCGATGGCAGGCTCGATATTACATTTCAGGAGACCCTGGAAGCAGAGATCACGGCAGCCTTTGATGAAAACCCGAAGAAGATCATCGTTAACTGCGAAGGACTTACATTTATTTCAAGCGCGGGTTTAAGAGTTTTCATGAAAGCCCACAAACTCTCGGCCTCCACCGGAATTGAACTTTATATTGCAAAACTGAATGAGACAACCAAAAAGATTTTTGACATAACCGGCTACCTTGCCATATTTAATTTGATCGATTAATCAGGAGTTTCCGTATGGAAATTAACAAGACGGAGAGGAACGGAATATCAGTTATTGAGCTTGCAGGCAGATGCGACTTGCAAGACTATGATAACCTGAACGGACATCTTAACAAAATCGTTGAATCCGGCGAAAAAAAACTGATACTCGACCTTTCCTCGCTGCATTTCATTAACAGTGCCGGACTGCGGGCTATAATAGTTACAGTCCAGAAGATGAGTGGCGCGGGTGGAAGTGTCGCGTTCTGTAACGTAAACGAAACCATCGAAAAACTCTTTTCGATTACCGGGTACGCTTCAATTCTTTCAAGATTCGATTCGATCGAGGCCGCCGCGGCTCACTTGAACGATTAGAATTCCACTTTTAGGTCTTTAAGTGGTTTAATCGCGGGTTCTGAAATTGTTCCTTTATTGTCAGCATCCGGGAAAAGAAACGGCACCTTTCCCGAATTGGTGTAGAGTGTCTTTGCCCGGATGTTGAGTACTTCGAACCCTTCTTCGCCGGGCATTAGAACATACTCCCGGGTTCCGGTTTTCAGACTCCAGACTATTATCTGACCTGAACCGGCCAATGCGGCAAAATGTTCATTTCCCAATCTTCCGGGGTATTCCACTGAAATATCATTTTGCTCGGGTGTGATCAGAGGGCTGTTCTTATTACCCGTGTAAATTATTGTGCCACCTTCGCCAACTGCTATTGCCTGTTCCCCCTCAAAGAACAGAGCACCTGAGAGATACCCCAACTCATTTGAGAGCGTCTTAAAGTTTAATATTTCATCAGTCGACCAAAACCTCACTGTCTGATCGGCCGAGGCAGAAACAAAAAACTTCCCGTTTCCGTTAAAACCCATTGAATTGACAGCTTTTGTGTGAGCCGACAAAGTACTGACTTTGCTTCCATTTGCCGGATCAAGATAATAAATAACTCCTTCGCTCGTACCGACTGCCACAAGATCATTATCTGGTGACAACGCGGCAGATGTGAACAAGCCCGTTACAGGTGACTGGACAATCGAAGTACTGCCCGATTTAAGAGGGATATTGATGATTCTTGCTTTTCTGTCGCCACCACAAACCACCAATAAATTCTTGTTTAGCGCTGTTGCCATTATTTCTCTTGAACCGAATTGCTCCTGATAAAGTATTTCCGAACTCTGAAGGTCGAGCAGATAGAGGTTTCCGTCAGCAGTACCTATAGCCACGCGTCCACTTTCATCATCAAGTGAGATTGAGGTGACGGGGACAAGGCTGCGGAGGATGCTTTTTGTTGCCAAATTATTAGCAAGATCCGTGGCAAACACAGAGCCGTCTTCCTGACTGTAGACAAGCCACTTTTTACCCGGGGCAATTTTATTCACGGTTCCGGAGATACCGTCGAACGATCGTACAGGTTCGTTGGTTTTACTGATGTCCCAAATGAAAGAACGGTGCCCGAATGAAAAACTGAGCAGTTCATTCTCTGTTCTGAAGACAGTACCCGCTATCATATATTCATGGGCGGGGAATGTTTTTACGACCTTGCCTGATCCGGGGTCGAAAACCATGATCGTATTATCGAAAGTGGATATCACACCTGATCCACCCGATGGTGAAATGGAGAGGGAAGTGATCAGTGATGCCGGTTCGGGCTTAAGTATGAATGCCTGTTTGAAAGTGTTACCATCGTAGTCGTAACGCCTGATCTCTCCTGAGTGGGAAGCGGTGATTATCGATTTGCTTCCCGGAAGCGTTCTGATACCCGATACATCGCTGTCGTATGCCTGCACGGAATCGACGATAATCCTGCTGAAGGTGTCAAAACGATAGACCATCCCGGAAGTTGAACCGAGAAAGAGCATTGACCCGTCACGTGAGATATCAGCCACATTAACATCAGCAGTGAAATTTCTGGCAATGTGGTGGATAAATAATGAATCGGACTCCACTCCTGTGAGTAAACCTCCGAATCCAGAACACCAATAGAGCCTCGAAGTGGAGTCATAAATAACTGAATTGATCTGGCGGAATGAAATTTTATGTGAAAGGAGCTTTTTGCCGGTAAAAATATTATAAACCGCCACAATTCCTTTTGAATCGCCTGTTACGATCTCGGACGTAGAGATAAATGATATCGAGTTGACAATGCCGGGGGCGGTTTTGATCTGGTTGATCACTTCACCGGAAGGATATCTGCGAACTTTAATAAGACAGTCGAAACCTGAAGTGACGAGGTGGCTGCCGTCAGGAGAAAAAACAGCTGTTTTAGTTCCATTAACGTGAGATGTTTGAGGTATGACATCAAACGTCTGTGTGTGGCCGGTTCCCAATAAAAATAGTGATAATACCAACATCAGCACCCTGTTTCTCAGAGTCATTTCTTTTTCCTCATAAAGTTTTCTGAATTTCCTCAGATTAAAAATACTAAATCTTTAAATTATAGTTGTAAGAATTTAGTTTTTTCAGATTCCAAGATCCACGGAGACAGAGTGAGCGAGACCTATGAAAAAGCCGGCGTTAGCATCGAGGCGGGCGATGAAACAGTTAGAAGAATAAAGACACTGGCAAGATCAACCTTTGGGAAGAATGTTCTAAGTGATATAGGATTGTTCGGCTCATTCTTCGAGCTGGATACTAAGAAATACAAAAAGCCGGTGCTTGTCTCAAGCGTTGATGGTGTCGGTACTAAACTGAAGGTAGCGTTTGCCCTTGACAAACACGACACCGTAGGGCACGACCTTGTAAACCACTGTGTTAACGACATTGCAGTATGTGGAGCTGAACCGCTTTATTTCCTCGATTACATGGCCTTTGGCAAACTTGACCCAAGTGTTGCCGAGAAGATCGTGGAAGGATTCACCCGGGGATGCATTGAAAACGGATGCGCGCTCATTGGAGGTGAAACCGCAGAAATGCCAGGTCTCTATTCAGAAGGGGAGTATGACATGTCCGGTACGATCGTCGGCGTGGTTGAAAAGGAGAGGGTGATCAATGGTTCCGGTATTAAAAAAGGAGATCAACTTTTGGGGTTCCATTCATCCGGTTTACACACCAACGGATACTCCCTGGCACGGAAAGTGTTATTTAGCAAATATGGTCCGAAGGAGTATATCGATGAACTCGGGGGCAGGCTTGGCGACGCGCTTCTTAACGTTCACCGTTCTTATCTAAAGCTGATACGCGCACTCCACGAGGCAAATGTGGTAACGGGACTTTCTCACATAACGGGCGGAGGTATAGTGGGGAATACCACCCGGGTAATGCCAAAAGGTTTAGAACTGAATATTGAATGGCAGTCGTGGGAGATTCCGCTTATATTTGAGTTGATCAGGACGACCGGGCAAATTTCAGTCGAAGAGATGAGGCACGTCTTTAATCTTGGCATAGGGCTGGTTGCCATTGTGCCGCGGGAAAAAGTTAATGAAGCCATCGCGATCTCCAATTCCCTCAATGAAAAAGCGTTGTTGATCGGGGAGATCGTCTGATCCGATGAGATTTTTAAACTCGATACTGCTCACAATATTAGCTGCCGCCTCAATTTCCAACGTGGGGGCTCAATCCATTGTCGCTCCGGATACAACCATAGATGTGATATCTTATCACCTCGAACTAGGTCTGGTGGATAATTTTACGAAAAAAAACCAAAGGGCTTTCGAAGGAATTGAAACCATACGGTTGGTACTTCGTTCAATCGGGAATGACAGAATTGTCAAACTGCACGCGACGCAGTCGACAATTATTCCCCTTAAGGTCTCGGGCTGTGAGCTTGTAAAACATGAAGGTGGCAGGCTCTTCTTAAAATTGCCCACTGATGCTAAAGCAGGTGACTCACTTACACTCGTCTTAAATTACAGGCATTCCGGTGCAAACGATGAAGGTCTGTTCGTCTCTTCCGGCTCGGTTTTTACAAACAACGCGCCAGTGGAAGCGAGAGACTGGTTTCCATGCAATGACCACCCCTCCGATAAAGCCCTTTTTTCAATATCTGTATTGGTGCCGGCGAATGTGACAGTAGGTGCGGTTGGGCTGCTTGATGACGTCAAGGATTCTACCGGTGGGAAAAAATGGACATGGCGCAGTGTTCATCCAATGGCGACATATCAGATGGTTTTCTCTGCATCTTCCGACTACAAAGTAAAGAAGAGCAATGTCCACTCGAAGATCTCAGGTCGCGATATCCCCGTGGAACTTTACTGGAGGAAAAAGGAGAATGAAAGGGATGTAAATTACATTCTTGAAGTGATTCCCATAATGCTCGATTTTTTCGAGGATCACTTCGGGGCATATCCTTTCGAGAAAATATCATTCGCAACCCTTACTTCCGACTTTCCTTATGGAGGAATGGAGAACCAGAGTTTTATCACTCTTTGTTCGGGGTGCTGGTATGATCTTCTGGCTGTTCATGAGTTCGCTCACCAATGGTTTGGTGACCTGATAACACCCGCTGATTGGGAAGATATATGGCTTAATGAGGGATTCGCGGAGTACATGGAGGCCTTTTGGGTTGAGCAATGGACCAAACCCGAAGATGACCAATACCGGGCCGTGATGAGGGATTTTGTTAATTATTATTTTATCGCCAACCCGCAGGAAGCGATTTCAGAGTCGAAATGGAATACTGACCTGCCACGGGGTGAGGAGTTCTACAACCCCGCGCTGATATATAAAAAGGCAGCCTGCGTGATCTATATGCTGAGAGAAGAAGTGGGGAAGGATAATTTTCTGAAGATACTCAAGCGGTACACGACCGACCCCACACTCCTGTTCGGAAACGCTAAAACATCAGATTTTGCCAGGATAACAAATGAAGTTACCGGTAAAGATTATAATTGGTTCTTTGACCAGTGGCTAAAGAATCCCGGTCATCCGGTATACGCGAACAGATTCCGGTTTCTGGAAGAGAACGGTACTGACATTCTTGAGGCTACTTTCATACAGGAGGACTGGGAGAGGCTCTATTATAGATCCTCGTTTGAACTTGAGGTAAAATACAAGGATGGCTCTTCGGAATTATTCACCGGATTTAATTCAGATAATGGTGAGACATTCAGATTTAATGTTAAACCCGGTGCCGACAGTGTGATTTTCGATCCTTCTGAAAAGATCATCCTTAAAAAAGTTTATTGAGACCGTGGAGATCGATGCCGGGTGATCAACCCGGAGGCCATGTCATTTTTCTGCCGCCGAGGAGGTGCATATGGAGGTGCTGCACTTCCTGGCCTCCGTCATCCCCGTTGTTTATCACCAGCCTGTAACCTTTTTCAGAAATACCGAGCTCAGTTGCAATCTTTTTGGCAGCCGTGAACAAGTCAACTAACAACGCAGGCTCTGAGGATGGATCAAAATTGTGGATCCGGTCGATCTCTTTTTTGGGGATTATCAGAATATGAACCGGGGCTTGCGGGTTGATGTCTTTGAATGCCAGAATGGATTCTGTTTCATACACAATCGCCGCGGGAATTTCCTTCCGTATGATCTTGGAAAAAATGGTCTCGCCCATTTTAGTCTCCTTTTTCTATTCCGTATTTTTTCAATTTGTTGTAGAGGTGGCTTCTTTGAATATCAAGATCCTCGGCGGTTTTACTGATATTCCAGCCATTCATCTCAAGTTGTCTCAGTATGTAAGCTTTTTCCGCCCTGTCTTTGAAATCCTGAAATGAACTGCTCTCCGAGATCAGATCATCGATCGATACTTTTTCAACAGGAAGAAGAAAATCAATGTCATTAAGCTTTATCGTATGCGAATTTACGAGGATGATGATCCGTTCGATGATGTTTCTCAGCTCCCTGACATTTCCCGTCCATTTTAACTTTTTAAGAAGCGATAGCGCATCTTCTGAGAATGAGGGCACCAGTTTCTTGTGTTTCCTGGCGATCTCACTCGCGAAATGATTTACGAGCAAGGGGATGTCTTCTGTTCTCTCGCGCAGCGGTGGAACTTTTATTGGTATCACGTTGAGTCTGTGGTAAAGGTCTTCTCTGAACTCACCCTTCGAGATCATTTCGACCAGGTCCCTGTTAGTGGCGGAAACGATTCTCACCTCGACGGGTATCTTCTTTGATCCACCAACGCGTTCTATCATTCCGTCTTCTATCGCTCTCAGAACCTTTGCTTGTGCCTGCAAACTCATGTCACCGATCTCATCGAGAAAGAGTGTTCCTTTGTCGGCGAGTTCGAATTTTCCGGTTCTTTGGTTCAGTGCTCCGGTAAAGGATCCCTTCTCATGCCCGAACAATTCCGACTCGATCAACTCGTTCGGTATGGCGGCACAGTTAACCTCCACGAAGGGGAAAGATGACCTTGGTGAGTTGGTGTGGATGGCTCTTGCAACCAGCTCCTTTCCGGTGCCATTCTCACCGAGTATCAATACCCGGGCATCGGTGGGCGCAACTTTGGCGATGATATCCAGAATGGCCTTTATTTGTTTTGAGTTCCCGAGGATCGGGGACGGGGTTTCAATCTCCTTTTTGATCGTTTCAAATTCTTTTTTCAGGATCGCCTGTTCTGAGGCGTTCCTTACTGTGATCAGGAGTTTGTCACGGTCTACCGGTTTTTCCAGGAAGTCGAAAGCACCTGTTTTTGTTGCCTTGATCGCGTTCTCAATATTACCGTAGGCAGAGATGATCACCACGTTCAGGTGTTTATCGATCTCTTTTATTCTCCTGAGGGTTTCAAAACCATCGATACCGGGCATGTTTATATCGAGAAGCACGGCATCAAATTTTTGCTCCGTGATCAGGGCCAGACCCTTTTCCCCGGTTTCAGCTTCGCCTGTTTCGTATCCTTCATACTCGAGTATCATCGCGATACTCTCCCTTATGCCGGGTTCGTCATCAACAATTAAAATTCTTGGCATTATCTATTTATTTTTGGAATTGTAGAGTTTCAGAAATTGGGATGGTAAAAGATCATTTTTTTTCTTTAATCCATTCCCAAATTTAATCCCAAGTGAATTAACTTTTATGTCACGGTACGAAATTTTTGAGTCGAGTTTAAAAGTTTGTTCAAATACTTCAATGAACCAACCGAAAAATTCTGTCACCCCGGGGATGAAACTGTTGAACTCGATATATGCCGTGCCAAAGAAGTGAGCGAGCTTGTCAATATCGCCTGAAGCCGAACGGGGAGAATCATCGAACAGGTATACCGGAAGCCTTCTGTTTTTCTCACGGCAAATCGAATCTCCGGCTGAAAAGAACGGGATGATGAATCGAGTGCCGAATACCGGGGAAACAATGGTTGCCGAACGGACGGGGAGACAGGTCCAGGTACACGCGGCAAGGGCGGAAGAAATGTCACCGCCGGTGATCCGGAGCGCGTTAAAGTAGATCGAATCCACCAGATCAATATCTGATCCTTTGTGCGGTGGATTGAAAGATTCCGAACATGTAATGTATTTGGTTAAACTGACAACGTTTTTCCCTGTTGAGCTTGATTGAGAAAGCAAAACCGAAGGAGTGATGACCAGCAGCAGCAGATAAATCAGAAAAAAATTTGATGGTGACATGCCGAAATATAAAAAAACTTTAATATCTCGTCCCTTTTTTGTAAGTTTACATAATAACTATAGGTATAAAAGGAGGTCCAATGGACTCTGAAAATGACAGGCTGAAAACGCTGGATGAGTCGGGTTATTCAGCCGAGACGCATCTTATCTATGGCAAGAACATAAGCAAAAAGTGGGACTACTCACATCACGTGGTGTCACCGCTTTCTTCATCGGTGATCTTCCGGCTCGACTCTGTTGAAAGAGGAGCCGAAGGATTCATGGAATTCGCCAATCCGGCGGTTCTCCGCTCAGATATCGATCCGATTTACATTTACGACAGGCTCGGAGAGCCTAACAAGGAATTGTTGGAAGAGAATCTTCAATTTATTGAAAAAGGGGAGATGGCGGTAACCTTCGCCACAGGAATGGGAGCGATCTCCGGAGTGCTTGGGATTCTGTTGAAATCCGGTGATGAAATGATCGCGCACCGCACACTTTACGGCTGTACCTTTTCACTCTTCAAGAACTGGTATCCAAGGTTGAACATCAAGTATGTTTCAATGGATCTCACCGCTCATGAAGAATTGGTAAACCAGATTACCCCCGCGACGAGAGTAATATATTTTGAGACCCCCGGAAATCCGAATCTTGATCTTATTGATATCTCCGCGATCAGGAAAATAGTTGATGAAGAGAACGGAAGGCGCGATGAAAAGGATCACATTCACATTGTGGTTGATAATACATTCGCGACACCTTTCTGCCAAAGGCCTATTGAACTCGGCGCCCATTTTACAGTGCACTCACTGACAAAAGGTATCAGCGGGTTTGGCACAGACATGGGAGGCGCGGTGATAGGTCCAAAACAATTTCAGGATATTTTATTGCTTTACCGAAAGGATTTCGGCGCCGTGCTTTCGTCGAAGGCTGCCTGGACCATACTTACATACGGGCTCGCGACGCTTCACCTCAGGATCAGCAGACAGACTGAGAATGCAATGAAGATCGCACGGTTCCTCGAAGCACATCCCAAGGTGGAATTTGTTAATTACCCCGGTTTACCGGGATCGAAGAACTATGAACTTGCCCGGAGGCAAATGACCGATTTCAAAGGTAATTTTGCTCCCGGAAGCCTGCTTTTCTTTGTAGTAAAAGGGGATACCCTTGAAGAGCAAAAAGAGAAGGCGAGAAAACTGATGAATTACGCGGCGAAAAACGCGTATACTTTAACTTTGGCGGTAAGCCTCGGACTGACGCGCACCCTGATAGAACATCCGGCAACGATGACACATTCTGTTATCCCGGCTGATGAGCTTCTCGGGCACGGCATTCATCCCGGGGGTATACGTCTGGCAGTCGGAATTGAGAACCCTGATGACATAATCAAGGATCTCGACAGATCGCTCGAACAAATCCAGTAACAACCAAGTCCGGATATACGATGAGAATAGGAATACCAAAAGAATATAGAAATGAAGAAAAAAGAGTTTCCCTTGCCCCAGCGGGAGTGGATGCCTTGGTAAGGGGCGGGCATACGGTTTACTTGCAATCTGGTGCAGGTGAAGGAAGCCACTTCTCTGATGAGCAATACAAGCAAGTGGGAGCAAAGATAGTTTACACAGCCGAGGAGCTATTCACCCGGTCGGAAATTATCGTAAAGGTGAGCCGTGTAGCTGAGGAAGAGTTAAAATACCTTCAGGAAGATCAGATAATCATCTCATTCCTGAATCTTGCGGTTGTCAGCAAAAAGGTAATTGCGACTTTTCTCGAGAAAAAAATAATTTCTGTTGGTCTTGAACTGATTGAAGATGAAGCCGGATTGCCCGTGCTGCACTCAATGAGTGAGATCGCGGGACAACTTGCAGTGCAGGCAGCTGAGAACCTTCTGGAATCAACAAATGAAATATCCCGGGGGGTTCTTCTGGGTGGCATACCCGGGGTTGCACCCGCGGCCGTTGTGATCCTTGGAGCCGGAGTGGTTGGAACTGTCGCCGCGCAGGCAGCCATTGGAAGGGGCGCTCAGGTGATCGTTTTGGATAAAGACATTCACAGACTTCGCCGTCTTGAAAAAATGTTTAACAAGCAGATAACCACAGTGGTCGCAAATCCATACACGATCAGCAGGGGTGTCAAGTTTGCCGATGTCCTTATCGGCGCGGTGATGATAAAAGGGGAGAAAACCCCCAACCTTGTCACTGAAGAAATGGTGAAAACCATGAAAAAAGGAAGTGTCATAATTGATGTGTCGATCGATCAGGGAGGGTGCATAGCCACAAGCAGACCCACCAGTCTTTCCAGTCCCACATACATTATGCACAATGTAATTCATTATTGCGTCCCAAACATTACCGCACTTGTGGCCAGAACAGCAAGTTTTGGTTTGACCAACGCCGCGCTTCCCTATATTCAGGCGATAGCCGACCATGGCATCAACAATGCGTTGATGAACGACCACGGTCTGACAAAAGGGGTATGTACAATGGCAGGATACTGCGCTAACGAGACAATTGCTGAAACCTTCAACGTCGAGTTCAGACGTATCCATATCTTTTCGAATAATTAGGCAATGAATATGACTGAAGAAATAAAAATCAAAACCAATCTGCCGGCTTCGATGCTGAAGAACTACAAGAACAAGGTTGTTACAGCGGAAGAAGCGGTCAGTGTTATCAAATCCGGTGACAACGTTGCGGTGCACTCCAATTGCGCGTTCCCAAGGGCATTGATTGATGCCCTCGTTCAAAGAAAAGACGAACTAAGGGATGTGCAGCTATTACACGCGCTTTCGGTGGGTGAATTGCCATACCTTCGTCCCGGAATGCGCGAACACTTCAACCACAGATCATTTTTTATGGGTGGTGAAGCGCGTGTTGCTGTTGGTGAAGGACGTGCTGATTTTATGCCGCTCTATCTCTATGAGTTTCCTTTACTCGTAAAAAAAGGCGAATTAAAAATAAATGTTGCCCTTTTGCATCTTTCGCCTCCGGATGAACACGGCTTTTGCAGCTACGGTGTTGAGGTTGGTATCATTAAAACCGCTGCTGAAAACGCTGATATCATCATCGCCCAGGTTAATCCGAACATGCCCCGTGCCCTTGGTGACAGCTTCATACACATCAGCAGAATAGATTATATCGTTGAAATCGAGGAAGATATCCTTGAACTCCCACAGGGAGCAAAAGAACTCAGCCCCGAAATGGCGCGCGCTTATGAGCAAATTGGTATGAACATTGCCGGTATGATCGAAAACGGCTCGACGCTCCAGCTTGGTATCGGAGTTATTCCTGATAACGTCCTCAAGTATCTCGGTGACAAAAGAGATCTTGGTCTGCATACTGAAACCTTCAGCGATGGCATTATTGATCTGGTGGAGAGGGGAATTGTCACCAATTCCAAAAAAGGGTTGCATGACGGTAAGATCATCGCCGGATTCGTTCTCGGAACCAAGAAACTATATGATTTCATCGACAACAACCCGATGATCGAATTTCATCCACAGGAATATGTAAACGATCCTTTTGTTATTGCCCGGAACCGGAAGATGGTAGCCATAAATTCCGCGTTGGAAGTAGACATTACCGGACAGGTATGTTCCGACTCAATAGGTCCCCGTTTGTACAGTGGCTTTGGTGGTCAGGTCGATTTCATCCGCGGTGCCACAAGGTCTGAAGGAGGCAAACCGATAATAGCTTTGCCTGCTACAACAAAGAATGGCACGATATCAAGGATCACAAAACAGTTAAAGCCCGGTGCCGGTGTGGTAACCAACAGGGCAGATGTTCATTATGTTGTGACAGAATACGGTGTTGCACAGCTTTGGGGCAAAACGGTCAGCGAGAGGGTGAGAGCTTTGATCTCGATCTCCGATCCCGCTTTCAGAGATGAACTTGAAGCTTACGCAAGATCAGTAAATTACATCTGAGGAACATGTTCGCTGTAATTGGTGATATTCATGGCTGTGTTCATACCTTGGAGTTGCTTGTTCGCAAGGTCAAGGAAGTTTACGGAGATATAGATATATATGCCACGGGCGATCTGATCGACCGTGGCAACAATTCCCCCCAGACGATCGATTTCGTGATCGAGAATGAAATTCATCCTGTTTTGGGTAACCACGACCGGATGTTCTTTTCCTACTTTACCGATGAAAACAGTCCGGCAGGCAAGTTGTGGCGATACAACGCGTCGGAGAAAACACTCTTCGATTATTCGAAAAATCCTGCCAGACTGATGGCGCATCTTGATTTTATTGCAGGGGTGCCTCTGTTCTATGACCTTGGTTCCCATCTTCTCTCTCACGCGGGGGTGGGAATTCAGTGGCTGTCTGTTTTAAAGGACAATGGTGAACTTGACTCAAAAATGCTCGAGAAAATGGCGATCGAAAATATCGACAGTGAAAATGGTCTGCTTTGGAACAGAACAAAGTTGCTTAATGTTGGTAAGATTCAGATAGTCGGTCACACTCCGGTGCCGGCAATCAAGTTTTACAAGGAGAGTATGGTGTACTATATAGATACCGGCGCCGCCAACGGAAACAAGCTTACAGCACTCGTTATAACTGAAAGTGGTGACGCTGATATCATGTCTGAAAAGACCGACTCAAGGGATTTGCACACCCTCTTATTCAGATAGTTCAAAAATTATTACATATTGAAATAGAGCGTTTTTTTTTAGATTTACATCGCTTTAACAATATTTTTGAGTTCCTGTAGACATTTCTACCATCATTCACAACTTTTGGATTACCCGACATTAAAAGAGTCGAATCACTGCGAAGCGGCGTCGTCAAACTATTGAAGATCTACTTTGTTACGGTTATTTTCTTCTCTATTGCTACCGGTTTTGTGCTTAGAGACTCAAGTGTTCCGTCTACATCGCGGTTCTATCTACCTAAGGAGCTGATCGACGGGTACTTTAAACGTTTTGAAAAACCTGCCGCTGAAAAAAAACAGCCCTCGAAGACTGTTCACAAACCGGTTCTGAAGCCCTCCACGGCAGTGATCCCGCTGAATGACCTTCTTTTCGATCTGATGCCGAAAGACACGATCGACAAGAAAGGTGACTCGCTCTCTCACAAAGATTCAATCGCAATTAAGGACACTTCGAAACGCGACACAGTGAAAATTGATTCACTCGCGTTGGATTCCACGGCAAGATTGAAACACTTTAAGGTCATCAGGGATGATGTACCCTACACCTCCTTCAATACCATAAAGAAATCATCCTTTTTCGCTACACCGTCAAATTACAAAAGGGTAGTTGAAATTGATTCTGCCGGAGGCTTCGTAAATATAATCGAATATCTCGGGAACATGCCTTACAGGTACACATTCCGGGTGCCCTTCGATCAATATCTACAGATGGCAATTGAGAACAGGAACGACGCGCTTTGGCAGGAGCTCGGCTACAAGTACGAACTTAAAGAGACGAAAAAGGGCCTCTCCGATCTTCTGAAAGATATAACGGATTTTGAGATCCCGCTTCCGAGTGTCGGAGTGTTGAGTATTTTTGGACCACCGGTCATCAGTTTGAGGATAGGCGGGGCGGTAGATATCAGGGCAGCTTGGAGAAACGAGTCGACCGAAGGTGTTACGGCATCACTTCTTGGAAACACGAGAAATGAACCGGATTTCAAACAGCAGGTTCAGATAAATGTAAGTGGTACCATAGGCGACAAGCTGAACATCAACGCAGACTGGAATACCGAGAGGACGTTCGAATACGAGAACCAGCTCAAGATCAAATACACAGGTTATGAAGATGAAATTGTACAGAGCGTGGAAGCCGGTAACGTTTCTCTCCAGACATCGGGTCTGGTAGGTGGTTCGGAAGCGCTATTTGGTGTAAAAGCCAACTTTAAAATGGGTCCGTTCACACTGACCGCGCTTGTTTCGCAGAAAAAAGCGGAAGTTAAAGAGAAGGATCTTGGTGGTGGAACCATTTCACAGGATTTCACGAAAAGAGCCTATGACTACTCGATTAATCACTATTTCCTTGATACTCTGTACGCTGACACTTCAGCCCAGTTGAACCTCTTCTACAGGTATTACGCCAACCCGACTCCGGAGATAGTTCAACAGTATTTTGTAAAAGATATCGAGGTTTGGAAATCAATAAACCAGACGCTTAAGGATCCGAATGAGAGATCCGCGAACGCGTATATTACCTTACCTCCGATCTTCCAGGGTCAAAGTTATCCCGATAATTACCGAAGGGTTGATGTTGAAGAAGTGCCAGGGCAGGTGGTAAAAGGAAGATTCGTAAAGCTTACTGAAGGCGTCGATTACATTATCCACAGGGAAACGGGTTATCTCTCATTCAAGACCAATGTTCAGGATCAGGATATCATCGCGGTGGCCTTTAGAACCGAGAACGTAAATTCTGCCAGTGCCACGGACGATCTTTTTTATGGTGAATTTCTTGACCAAACCAATGCACAAGCTGATACCACCAGGCGCCTTGTGCTGAAATTGGTCAAGCCACAATTCCTCCAGCCAACTCTCGGAACAGCCTGGAAGTTGCTTCTGAAAAACATCTACGCGATGGGTGGAAGAAATGTAAAAGAGGAAGGCTTTGAGTTTGATATTAAATACGAAGTAGATGGTGGTGATCCCCAGTCTGTTCTCGGTGATATCCGTTTACTGAACGCCCTTGGGCTTGATCTTGTGGGTCCAAATAAACTGCCCCCTCCGGATGGTAAATTTGACTTCAAAGCGGGTATTACAATTCTGGCTGAAACGGGTGAAGTTATATTCCCGACACTTCAGCCTTTTGGTCGAAATTTGCCAAGCACTATACCGAGAAGTGACTCCATCAAGTATCTCGCGGTTTATGATCAGTCGTTGACTTTCGCGAAGCAGGATAAAATTAAAGATAAATGGTTACTTACCGGTAAATTCTCCGGTGAGGCTTCATCGACGTATCAGCTTGGCTTCAACGTCGTCGAGAACTCGGTGAAGGTATATCTGGATGGCAGGCAGTTAAGTCCCGGTTCCGATTACGTGGTTGACTACAACATCGGGCAGGTTACGATCAGAAATGCCGCGGCTCTCGTACCCGGTGCCAAACTCCGTATAACATACGAAGAGAACGATCTCTTCCAGCTTGCCTCCAAAACCCTGTTTGGTGCAAGAGGCGTGCTTGACATATCAAAGAAAACCAAACTTGGTTTCTCCGCGCTCACATTGTCGCAGCAGACACTGTCTGATAAAGTCAGAATTGGTGAGGAACCGCTCAGCAACTTTATCCTCGGTCTCGATTTCCAGACCTCTCACGATCTTCCATTTCTTACAGATCTGGTTGACAATATCTTTTCCACAAAAGAAATGTCGACTTTCTCATTCACCGGTGAAGCGGCTTACATGAGTCCCGATCCCAACACAAAGAAAAGTACGATTGAGAGTGACGGTGGTAAATCGATCGCGTACATTGATGACTTTGAAGGCGCTAAACGTACAATCCCTGTGGGTATAACATACGGCGCGTGGAAAGATCTTTCGGTACCTGACAGTCTCCCTTCGCTTTCGGGATTGAGCAGAATCGAAAAGATGAAGTATAAAGGGAAATCGTGGTGGTTCAACGTTTTACCATCGGATGTAATTGTAACCGATATTTGGCCTAACAGGTCGACGGTACGTGGTGAAGAGCATATAACAGTTCTCGATTATGTTTTCCAGCCCGATACCGCGGGTTCATACAATTACGAACCGAATTTCCTCGATCCCACAAAATCGTGGGGTGGTATGATGAAAACACTTTCATCGACCGCGAACAATCTTGTTGATGAGAACATAGAGTTTATTGAATTTTGGATGAACATCAGAACTGCCCCGGTTAATTCGAAGATATACATCGATCTTGGGAAGATATCTGAAGATGTGATTCCCAATAACCGGCTTGATTCAGAAGACAGACCACCACAGAACGAACTTATTGATGAAGGTGAAGACACAGGTCTTGATGGATATTTTGATGCCGCCGAGCGGACGGTATTTAACAGCCAGAAAAATGACCCAAGTAATGACAATTTCAGTTTCAACAACTCGGGTGTATTCAATATCTACAACTATTTTAATATCAACGGCACTGAAGGAAACGCGCAGTTAACCGATATCGGTCGTGTTCCTGATACCGAAGATCTTAACAGGAATGGTGTACTTGATCAGGCAAATTCATATTTCAGATATGAGATACCTATCGATACAAGTGCCGAGAAAAACCCTTACATTAAAGGTGGTGGTAACAATGCCGGCTGGTATCTTGTAAGAATCCCGCTAAAAGATTACAAGATGGAAATCGGAAAACCCAGCTTCACGCTTGTAGAGTATATCCGAATGTTCGTTACCGGTGCCAATGATCTTGTGGCGATCAGGCTTGCAGATTTCAACCTCGTGGGTAACCAGTGGAGAAGAGCGATCGAGACTGATACACTTCTGTCGGTTTCTGTTGTTAACATCGAAGACAACCCGAACTATTTTTCACCGGGAGGTGTCGCCCGTGAAAGGGACAGAAGCCGGCCGGATCAGGAGATCTACCGGAATGAGCAATCACTTGATCTGATCTTGAGAGGACTTCCGCCTGACCAGAGCAGGGAAGCGATAAAATACCTTTTCAGACCCCTTGATGTGTTTAATTACTCCGAAATGAAACTCTTCATTCATGGCGATTCAAGTCAGGCACCGGGCGCGGTGGCTTACCAATACCAGCAAGGAGTGTTCTCTTCGGAGTTTTACTTCAGGTTTGGTACCGATACGAATAACTATTATGAGTACAGGCAACCAGTTCAGTCGGGTTGGCAGGAGATCAGTATCCTCTTCAGCCAGCTTACTGCAATCAAGCAGGCGAGGGATAGTGCCAATGTTATTTACCGGTTACCCGTGGAAGGTAAACCCGGGCATTATTACATAGTCAAAGGAAACGCGACCCTCACTTCGGTTAAATTCCTGAGTGTGGGTATAAAAAACACATATCCGTTCGCCAATATTTCAGGTGAGGTATGGGTGAACGAGCTCAGGGTGGTCGGGGCAGACAACACTCCCGGATGGGCGTATACCGCTTCTGCATCCATTAAATTCGCGGATATTCTAACCGTCAACGCGAACGTGAGTCAGACTGATCCATATTTCCACAGGTTGGCCGACCGGTTCGGAAGCAGGGTGGAGAGTCGGAACTGGGGCGTTTCGGCCGATCTTGATGTTATGAAACTTTTACCGGTGCCCCTGCCCGGAAGTAATTTGCGTGTTAATTATTCGCGAACAGAATCAGTTGGTGACCCTCTTTACCTCCCGGGAACTGACATTAAGGTTTCTGAGGCAGCGAAGATTCAGAAGGAAAAACTGATTCAGCAGGGCGTTGATCCCGTTCAGGCTGAGCAAGTGGCGCAGCAGATTGTGAGTGATGCTCAGACTGTGAATGTTTCCGATACGTGGACTGTCGCGAACGTTCAGATAAAGATACCTTCCGATTTTTGGGTTATTCGCGACATCTTTAACAATCTGACATATAATTTTAACTACAACAGTTCGTTCAGTCGAAATCCGACCACACTATCATCGGAGAACTGGTTATGGAACGCGAGCATCAATTACGGTATCACGCTAAGTCCCGATTATTTCTTTGAGCCCGCGAAGATTCCATATATCGGACAACCGTTGGCGATTTTTACTGATTACAAAGACGCGAAAATATTCTTTGTTCCTCAAAACATTACCTGGAACATTTCCGCGAGAAGATCTTTTACCCTTACACAAACGAGGGCTATTGGTCAAGCCCTTTCGCAGGAGACAGTTTCAAGGGATTTCACCGCGAACCGTGGCTTCAATTTTAACTGGAAAGTAACTGAAAAGGCGCTTATAAACCTTTCAATCGCTTATCAGGCAGATTTCGCTTCATCGCTCACATATCTTGAAACAGATCAGTTTAACAATCCCAGACCGGAGAGCGCGATTTGGGGTGATATTTTGAGCGGACAGTTCTTCGGTCAGGATTTCCGTTATAACCAAAGCCTTGATTTCAAGACATCACCACGCCTTCCTTCATTCGGCAGGATCAATGAATATTTCCAGGTCACAGCCGGTTACAATGTAAGGTTCGGATGGAACAACGACTTCCGTCAGGCGCAGGTAGGTAGAAGTGCAGGTTTCCAGAACAGAACAAGCTTCGGGATAAGACTTCGTCTGAAGGCTCTTACCGCGCCTCTCTTCGAAGAAGCACCTGCTGCACAGAACAACCAGCCACAGACGACTTCACCAAAACCGCGTACCCGTAGTCGCGATATTGACGAAACGGGTGAGAAAAAAGATGAAGCACCTAAAGACGGGCATTTCGCCGGTAAGGATAGCACTTTAGCACCTGCAGACACAGTGCCGGTTGTTAAAAAGCCATCAATTCTAACCAATCTTTGGGGATTGTTGAAGAACGGCTTAAGGATTTTGATCTTCGATTATGACAATATCACATTGGATTTTTCAAACGATGTAAATGTTTCTGCCAACGGCATCCGGGGTTTCGGAAACGGATTTAAAAATTTCTGGGGCTTGAAACAAAGCTCGGAAGAGGGGCCGGGAAGATTGTTTATTCTTGGTCTTGATCATAACGTGGGTCCTCGTGCCGCAAACGCGAACTTAACGGATAATTATTCTGAAAGGAACAACATCGATATCCGCACCTCCAAACCGCTTTGGGAAGGTGCTAAAATAGATCTTTCATGGAAAGTCGGCTGGTCAATAAATAAATCCACCACCATGCAGAGTGACGGGAATGGTGAACTTTTCATTCAGAACATGTCTTCCACGGGAAACACAACAAGATCATTTTTTACAATGCCTCCCGTATTGTTCCTCTCGATCTTTAAGAGTGGTATAAAGCGAGTTGATGAGTTGTATGACAGGAGTGCATCCGATCCGGCAGCTAATCTTTCCTCAGCTTTCGTTAAAGGTTTTGAGTCGATGCCGCTTCTCGCGAGTCTCGGTCCATTGAGCGAGTTTACCAACTACATACCAAGACCGAATTGGCGACTTTCATGGGATGGTCTGGAGAAACTGGGTATTTTCCAGGGATTCGCGAAAAGGGTTTCTATTGATCATTCATACTCCTCGGAATACACCGAAGGATGGAAGATCACACCCGACGGGAACAAAGTTGTTCAGACTCAGAGGATCAACTACAGTTTCGCTCCACTTCTCGGTTTGAATATTACGTTCAATAATCTTTGGGGTGGCAACTTTACCGGCAGGGTACAGTACAATACCAGAACCTCGTACGATTTGGGAACATCCACAAAAAATATCACGGAGAATTTGAATCGCGATATCGGAATTACCCTTAACTATGCAAAGTCAGGCTTTGAAATACCACTCTTTGGATTGGCGCTTAAGAACGATATTGAGTTCAGTTTCTCATATACGAGTACCAAAAACTCTACTGTGCAGTTTGACATGGAAAGGTTTACTGAAGAGGGGATTCCCCAGAATGGTACGACCACTACAACCATCGAACCGCGTGTTAAATATGTGATAAGTTCCAGGGTTACCCTTGCATTGTTTTATAAGAGATCGAGCACCACACCAGAAGGAGCGGCTCGAATCCCACCAACCACTAGAAATGAAGCCGGTCTTGATATTAAAATATCGATCCAGTGATCAGTACCTGCTGACCATCTCCGGGTTGTCGCTGAGAATGAAGGGGTAGCACAGGTTTCCCGGAAGTCGCCGGATGCTCTCACGGTTATTTAGCGAATACGGTATCACACTTGGGGGGAGTTCATACAGTCCGGCATACCGTTGGTCAAGCATCCGGTATTGTATGCAGACAAATCCTTTAGAATAATCGATGATCTCGAGCAGACGTCCTTCTATGGCTCCATTCAAGGTATGTTCAAAATCGCGCTTGTCAGATATGAACTTCGCGGGTTGAGTTTCCCTCCCATTGTAGTCTTCAAAAAAGAATTTAATATTATTCAATTCATCCGCGAAGTTTAGTTTAATGATTGAAGCCATTCGGCGGGTAAGGCTGCTAATTGGGTCAGTGTTGGAAATCCGCTTCATCATATTGAAAAGCAGCTTAGATTTAATGAAATTGTGACTGAAGCAGAGTGGTATTTCCGGCTCAAGGTTATGCACGGCAAACAAAACTTCAGGGAGCCAAGAAACGATTATCACGTTTTCTTCCAGTGCCCTGATCTTTATCTCATTGAGTATCTGGTTCTCTTCTCCATAATCCTTGATATCTATAAAAATCCTGCTTTCAGCTCTCATTTTGCTTTTAAACAGATCAAGGGCTTCACTTAGTGTCATGATCCCTGTGTCCGGTGAGGAATTGTTCACTGACTTCATCAGTTCATCTAAAGTGGAGGTTACAATATCGATCTTCCGGTTTGTGTAGGGTTTGAAATATCTGTCGTGATTTATTATCGGCACGTTATCAGATGTGAGACGTACATCAAACTCAAAATACTTGACACCTGACTCTAATGCATTCTTGAATCCGGTGAAAGTATTCTCAAACTCACTAAAGCCACGGAAACGGTGTGTTACGATATTCATATGATTGTGTAAATTTAAAATTGTGTTTTTTCTGATTGTATAAATATAGGCAGAAATAGTTGTCGGATAAAAAGAAAAAATTGACCGGTTGGCTGATACTGGAAGTGGTGCTGATAGTGCTTCTTATCGTTACGGTTCAGTATCAGCGTTATATACTCGCGACGGTGGTCGCGCTCAAACTTCTTTTTGTCTCCTTCAGGTACTACCATCTGAGGCGATTGCTCGACTCATACTCGATGTTTCGTGTGTTCAAGCATCTCCCTGATGAAGGCACCTTTGAAGGACAGACTTCAGTAATGTTCGAACCTGTCCGAAGGAAAAAGGGAGTGTTGCTTATTCATGGCTTTTCTTCAACGCCAAGGGAACTCCGGTCACTCACAGAAATGTTGCAGCTTGAAGGGGTACCCTTCTTTACTCCGGTTTTAACCGGATTTGGCCTCGAGGATGTTCATCTCCTTTCGGCTGTCAGGGAACAGGACTGGATGCGTGACGCTATTATTGCGTATGATATATTTTCAGCTAACTGCGATGAGATAATCGTGGTTGGCAATTCGATGGGCGCTTTACTCGCCTGTCATATCGCCTCTAAACGGAAAGTTGATAAACTGATACTTACGGCACCATATCTTTTAGCAAAGCGGAAACATGTTTTCAGCAAGAGGTTGCTTATAGACAGTCCATTTTCGTGGTTGTTAAAACTTTTTAATCCTTATGTGAAAAAAGGGGGTAGACCGGAATCTGCCACGGTGCATAACCCTGATCCGAGATTTGCCTATGATGTGATACCGGTAAAGTCGATTGAAGCACTCTGGAGACTTCAAGATAAAATTGCGTATGAACAGATCAGGGCAGGCAAGACTCTCATTCTGACCGGGAAGAAAGATAACACTGTAGAGAATGACAGGATGTTCGAATTCCTTGACACTAAGGGATTAAAGTATGATAAAATCGAACTTGAAGGATCCGGTCACCTTGTTTTCAGTGGCCCTGACGCGATTGCAGGAGTAAGAGGAATAATGAACTTTATTGAGAGTTGATCACTCCCGGTGTTTTTTCAACCAGCTTTCTTTCAGGGAATCAAAGGCTGTGGAAGGTATGATCTCTCCATTCAAAAGTTTCTCTTTCATTTCTCCGAACTTATGCGATATTTCGGTATTTCTGAAAAATGAGTCGTATAGATAATCTTTTATCATGAATTCGACCCACTCAACGTTCTGACTTCTTCTTCTCTTCTCAAAGACACCTGATGCTTTCGTCTTCAAGGTGAAATCCTCAACTACAGACCAAAGTTCCGGGATTCCTTCCCCTGACAATGCTGACGCGGTGTATGCTTTCGATTCCCATCCTTCAGTTGAAGGATAAAGGTAGTGAAGGGCAGCCGAATACTCCGCTTTTGCCATTTGGGCTTTCCTAAAATTCTCACCATCGGCTTTATTTATCAAGATCGCGTCGCATATTTCCATCACTCCCTTTTTCATTCCCTGAAGTTCATCGCCACCTCCGGGTATTAGAACAAGGAGGAAGAAATCGACCATGGATCTGACGGTGATCTCGCTTTGCCCGACTCCGACTGTTTCGACGAGAATGACATCATATCCGGCTGCCTCGCAAACGGTTATTGCCTCCCTGGTTTTACGGGCCACACCCCCGAGGGTTCCTCCGGAAGCTGATGGTCTTATAAAACAAGCAGGATTTCTCGAAAGATTTTCCATCCGTGTTTTATCACCGAGGATACTCCCGTTACTGATCGAGCTTGAAGGGTCAACAGTTAAGACAGCGACTTTATGTCCGAGCCCTGTAAGATACATTCCAAGCGACTCGATCAGAGTGCTTTTACCCGCTCCGGGAACGCCGCTGATACCAATTCTCACAGATTTTCCTGAAAAGGGGAGGAGCGAAGCAAGAATTTCCTTTGCTCTCGTCTGATGGTGAATCGAAGTGCTTTCAATCAGTGTGATCGTCTTCGCGAGGCGATTACGATCGTTCGCGATCACACCTTCAACCAATTCTTCATTCGTGAATGCTTTCTTCTTAAAATGACGTACAGGTGCGGGATTGAATTTTTCATCGACACCTTTTACCACCCGGATGGCAAATTCATCGCCATGGTTTTCGGGTGTCCAATCAGGCTTGTATGATCTTTTTTCGTTTTCGTTCATAATCTCTATAAAAATAGGCTGTATCGTTTAAACATTGATAAATGGACAATGATTCAAACGACACAGCCAAACATCAATCCGGCTTATTCGCTGAACCGTTTAAGAACCTCTTCCATTATCTTCTGAGCGGCCTCCGGAATTTTGGTTCCGGGTCCAAAAATGGCAAAGGCACCATGTTCGTAAAGATATTCATAATCCTGTTGTGGTATAACGCCACCAACAATAACTATTATATCTTCACGGCCAAGTCTATGCAGTTCCTCAATAAGCTTTGGTAGCAACGTTTTGTGTCCGGCAGCGAGTGAACTCATACCCACGCAGTGGACATCGTTCTCAACTGCCTGCCGTGCCGTCTCCTCGGGAGTTTGGAAGAGTGGCCCCATATCAACATCAAATCCCATATCGGCATAGGCTGTTGCAACTACCTTGGCACCTCTGTCATGGCCATCCTGCCCCATCTTTGCAATCATGATTCTGGGCCGCCTTCCGGCAATGGAGGCGAACTCATCGGTCATTTTTCTGACAGCGTGTACGGGGTCGTTGTTGCTCATTGAGTACTCCTTTGAATAGACTCCGGCAACAGTTCTGGTTTGAGCCTGGAACCTGCCGCAAATTTTTTCGATGGCCATTGATATTTCGCCGAGGGTTGCACGGGCTCTTGCCGCATCAACTGAAAGCTCCAGAAGATTTCCGTCGCCGGATTCAGCTGCCCGGGTAAGCGCTGCCAGTGTTTCCTCAACCCTGCCTTCATTTCTCTTGCTTTTAACTTCCTGAAGCCGTTTAAGCTGGGAAATTCTCACGGCAGTATTATCAACCTCAAGTATTTCAATTGCTTCTGCTTTTTCCGGTCTGTACTTGTTAACCCCAAGTATGGTTTCCGTGCCGCTGTCGATACGTGCCTGTCTTCTTGCGGATGCTTCTTCAATCCGCAATTTGGGGATGCCGGCCTCGATGGCCTTCGTCATTCCGCCGTATGACTCCACTTCAAGGATGTGTTCCCAGGCCCTGTCAGCAAGTGCCCTTGTCAGGGCTTCCAGGTAGTATGAGCCACCCCAGGGATCGATCACCTTACAGATACCGGTTTCATCCTGAAGGAAAAGTTGAGTATTTCTCGCGATCCTCGCGGAGAAATCCGTGGGGAGGGCTATTGCTTCATCCAAGGAATTTGTGTGCAATGATTGAGTGTGACCCAGTGAAGCAGCAAGAGCCTCGATGCATGTGCGGATTACGTTGTTAAACGGGTCTTGCTCGGTAAGGCTCCATCCGGAGGTTTGAGAGTGAGTACGGAGTGACATCGATTTTGGATTTTTAGGATCAAACATTCTGATCAGCCTTGCCCAAATCAGGCGGGCGGCTCTCATTTTTGCCACTTCCATGAAGTAGTTCATTCCCTGTGCCCAAAAGAAAGAGAGGCGGGGAGCGAATGAGTCGATATCCATACCCGATTTAATTCCGGTTCTTACATATTCAAGTCCATCTGCCAGGGTGTAAGCCATTTCAAGATCGGCAGTGGCGCCGGCTTCCTGCATGTGATAGCCGGAGATGCTAATACTGTTGAACTTGGGCATCTCCTTCGAAGTGTAGCGGAAGATATCGGCTATTATCCTCATAGACATGGCAGGGGGGTAAATATAGGTGTTCCTCACCATGTATTCTTTAAGAATATCATTCTGGATGGTTCCACTCAGGAGTTCGTGGGGTACACCTTGCTCCTCGGCCGCAACGATATAAAACGCCATAACAGGTAGCACAGCACCGTTCATCGTCATCGAAACTGACATCTTGTCGAGCGGGATCGAATCAAAAAGAATTTTCATGTCCTCGATGGAATCGATAGCCACTCCGGCTTTACCGACATCTCCGATCACTCTTGGGTGATCAGAATCATAACCACGGTGGGTGGCAAGATCGAACGCGACCGAGAGCCCCATCTGACCCGCTGCAAGATTTCTCCGGTAGAAGGCGTTACTTTCTTCTGCTGTTGAGAACCCCGCGTATTGCCTCACCGTCCATGGCCGTTGAACGTACATTGTGGCATAAGGTCCTCTCAAAAACGGGGGAATTCCGGCCACGTAATCGAGGTGTCCGGCATCCTTTACGTCATCTCTTGTGTAGAGGGTTTTAACGGGGATCTGTTCCATTGTGTTCCAAACAACATCCTCAGGATTTTTGCCCGTTTCATTGAGAAAGGTTTCTTTCCATTTCAGATACGAATCCTGGAACTCGGGGGCTTTAAACTTTGGTGATTTAAATTCGGGTCTTTTCATTTTTCAACTCCCGTTTTATCAAAAATTGAAGATATAACAGCCACTACATCGGCTCCGAGGAATATGAAGTTATCAATGCCTGATCTTTTGTGGTCTTCCACCTGATCCTTTGGATACCCGGCGAGAATACAGAGGGCATCAGGAACTGCAGTCTTGATCTCCTTTACGAAGGCAGGTACAAGTTCGGGGTATGTCTCGTCGGTCGAGCAAAGCACGAATACTTTCGCACCGGATGCAACAGCGCCTGTGACCCCATCGGTGATCGAAATGGCTGGTGAGCCAGTTATAACTTCAAATCCGCCGGCCTCAAAGAACCCGCGCGAAAAATCAGCTCGTGCCTTGTGCTGTTTTACTGTACCCATGCTAAAGAGATACAGCTTTGGAGCCGAACCGGTTCGATCCTTGTATGCCGAGGCTCTGAGCCTCAAATACTCAAATTGCAGCGCTGGTCTTTCAACCTGTGCAAGCGGGCACTCGACAATCTCAGAACCCGATTTAAGATGGCTGAAAATTTCACCAAGGGTGGCACCTTTTGAGGCAAGATCAACCGAGAGTTCAAATCTTGTAATGAAGTCCGTTTCGTTCTTTACTTTTTCGAGATCGACGAGAATCGCGTCGTGGTGACCCGAAGAGCCTAATACCCGCAACCTTTGCAGCCATTCAGCCCGTTTATCATGTACCTCTTTTGGATCAGGTTTCGACTGTTTTTTAATCACTTCCTTAACGTTCGCGTACTGATTGACTCCAACCATAACCGAACGTCGTGTGGCAACATCTTTTACTCTTTTTTCAGCGACAGCTTTTATATCATTTTGTATTTTGCCTGACAACAGGGAAGCAACCACACCGCCGGTGGATTCGATTTCCATGAAGTAATCCCACGCTTTTTCCGCGAGTTCGTAAGTCAGGGTTTCAACATAATATGAACCTCCGGCAGGATCTGTGACATGATCCAGGTGAGATTCTTCACTGAGGATAAGTTGAGTGTTTCGCGCGATCCTGTTTGAGAACTCATCGCCTTCGCTGAATAAATGATCAAAAGGAAGTGTCTCGATCACATTTACACCACCGCTCACGGCTGAAAAAGCCTGAGTGGTAACTCTGAGCATGTTCACGTATGGATCAATTGTTGAATGATAATACGGAGTTGTTCGTGCAGCCATGAAAAGCGGGGTACTCTTGTCAACGCCAAATTGATCGAGAAGCTCAGCAAAAACCAGTCTTGCGGCTCTGAATTTTGCAATTTCCATAAACAGGTTGGTACTTATCCCAAACCGGAAAAAGAGCGAAGATGCGATCAGACCGGGTTCCAAACCGTGCATTTTACCTCGCAGGATCATTTCGGAGGCGGAAGCGATCGCGATGCCAAGCTCCTGAACAGCGGATGCCCCGTTCCCGGAGTAGGCAGCCGCATCAACACCGGCAACCTTGATCGCGGAATTTATTCCGTTCAAGAATGAAATCGAGCTGGCTGTTTGGCCATAGACTTCATCAAAACTTAACGTGAGTCTCCCGGTTTCGAAAAGTGTTGAAACCGGATCCGCGTATACAGCTCCTGAAATATCAGAGAGTGAAATGCCCTCATTTTTCAACCAGGCGGAGAAGATGGATAAAAATGCCACAGGTGAAGCTCCCGCGTTCACAAAGAAGGGACAGGCTTTAATATCCACGCCATTAAGTGCCCTCGAAAGACTGCCAATTCCGGAGATTGAAACTCCATCCTTGCCGGTTTCACCAACTTTCCCGTAATCCGCGTCGAGTCCGAGTCTCGCGGTAACATCAAGTGGCAGGAAGATGGCGTTTTGCCCCTTGTTAAGTGCATCAATAAGCAACTTGTTGAAATTCTCGGCATAAGGGTGGGAAAGGCTCTGCGCGATCAACCAGGAACCGTTGGAATTTCCCGCGGCTGTGGCCCCCCGGAGGTAATTCACGAGTCCGGGAAATTGTTCATTCAGTGGGAGTTTTTCAAGGTGTTCGCGGGTATAAAGGGGTTGAAGGTCGATACCTTCATACGTTTTTGTGACAAGTTTCTTTTCAAAGGGGACGCCTTTCAGGTCAACTTCCGCGGTTCGCTTCCATTCAGCGTGATCAGAAGGTGGAAACAGCTCCCTCAGTTCTAATTTTTCAGGTAATCTCTCATTCATTGAATCATATCTCGAATTGTTATCATAAAAAAAATTCTTCGATATTGTAAAATACGTAATTAATTGATCAAACCGGTTGCTCCAGGGAACAAATGAGAGCAATAAACGTTTAATGGAGAAATGGGTTATTTTTAGAATAAATAACGGTTATTCAATTTCTTATATTGCGTTTTTGATAAAAAGATTTGGACCAAAGATTGATCAACAGACTCAGGAAATTTATGAGAACACCTCTTTTTGTGGCAGTAGTATTCCTTTTCGTATTTTCTTTTAATGCTACTGTGTGCTCACAGGGAGCGACAGTTGATACGAACAAAACCCTCGTTCCGGAGGAACGGCATTCTTCCGCAATGCAGCTTGTTTCGATGTTTATTGAAAAATACCATTACAGCCCCAAGGAGTTTAACGACAGCCTTTCAGCCTGGATATTAAATGATTATCTGAAAGGGCTCGACTTCCAGAGGATGTACTTCCTTCAGTCGGACATTGATCAGTTTCAGGAATTTAAATTCGTGCTCGATCAGAACATGAGCACCGGCAATCTTGAGCCTCCGTTTGAGATTTTCAACCGTTACCGGGACAGAATGAACAACAGAATATCTTACGCTTTAAAAGTTCTTTCCGCTCCGGTCGACCTAACTAAAAATGAAGAAGTAAATCTCGACCGTGAGAAGGCACCCTACGCGAAGAATGAAAAGGAACTCGATGATCTGTGGCTCAAAAGATTAAAATTTGATCTTATCGGGTTGATTCTTGGCGGAAAGGAAGAAAAAGATGCCCGCGAAGTGCTTGAGAAAAGATACAAAAATCTTCAGAAAGCATTGAATCAGTACCGTGCCGATGACGTCTTCCAGATTTATATGGCATCAGTGATGGAGTCGATCGATCCTCACTCATCGTATATGTCACCCAAAACGTCGCAGGATTTCAATATCAGCATGGCACAGTCGCTCGAGGGAATTGGCGCGACCCTTACATCAGAAAATGATTATGTAACCATTGTGAGAGTTGTCCCCGGTGGACCTGCCTCAAAGAGCGGTCTGCTCGATGATGGTGACAGGATAATTGCAGTTGGTCAAGGTGATGATGGTGAAATGGTGGATATTGTGGGTTGGCGAACTGATGACGCGGTTCAGCTCATCCGCGGTGCCAAAGGTACCACCGTCAGGCTTAGTATTTTGAAGAAGAAAGACGGGGCGAACGCGATCCCGAAAGAGATTAAACTTGTAAGAGAAAAGATCAAGATAGAAGAACAGTCCGCGAAGAAAAAGCTTATCGAAATAAACGAGGATGGCAGATCTTACAAAATCGGCGTGATAGATGTACCTTCTTTCTACCTCGATTTTGAAGGTAAAAGAAAAGGTGAAAAGGATTTCAAGAGTACATCAAATGATGTGAGGAAAATTATTGACACCTTAAAAGCAGAAGGGGTAAGCGGAATAGTAATGGACCTCAGAAACAACGGTGGCGGCTCATTGCTTGAGGCCATCGAACTTACCGGCTTGTTCATAAAAACCGGCGCTGTGGTTCAGGTAAGGGAATCAGATGGTTCGGTGAAAGTTAACCGGGACAACGATCCTTCAATAGCTTGGGATGGCCCGTTGGCTGTTCTGATCAACTCGGGAAGTGCCTCGGCGAGTGAGATTTACGCGGCAGCGATTCAGGATTACGGTAGAGGGGTCATTCTTGGCGAACAGTCATTTGGTAAAGGTACCGTTCAGAATCTGATCGATCTTGATAAAGTTTCCGGAGGTTCAAAACTTGGGCAGTTAACACTTACGATCGCTAAGTTCTACCGTATCTCAGGTGGCAGCACGCAGCACAAAGGCGTGATACCCGATATCTCGTTCCCGTCAGCTTTTGACCCATCCGAGACAGGGGAAAGCAGCTATCCGACGGCTCTTCCTTGGGACAAGATAGCAGCCACATCATATCAGTCGATCAGCGGCATCACTTCAAACTTCAAAGAGTTAAGTGAAAAACACGACCAACGAACCGCGAAAAATCCGGAGTATCAGTATTTCATACAGGATCTCGAAAAATCAAAAAAACGCAGAAATGAAAAAGTGTTCTCGTTGAACCTTGAAAAGAGGAAGCAGGAACAGGAAGAGAAAAAGAAGGAAGAAGAAGCAAGGAAAAACGAGAGAGCAAAAAAAGGATCCATCGAATTGGATAAAGATGGAAAAGTGGTTAAAGAAACTCTCGTGGTTGAAGATCCGCTTCTCGAAGAATCGGGCCACATCCTCGCTAACCTCATCGAAGATATGGATTCCGGAAAAACCGGTAAAAAATAGTCTGAAATTTTTTAAGTGGCCTGCGATTTAATCGCGGGCCACTTTTTCAATTGCCTCCCTGTACCATCCCATTACCACCCTTGGCCTGGTTATCACGGTACCGACCACAACCGCGAAAGCACCCAATCTGATCATTTCGGCAGCCTCCTCCGGTGATTTGATCTTTCCTTCAGCAATCACAGGGATATCACAATCTTCCGCGAGATTCTTGAGAAGCTCGAAATCAGGTTCATGTTTCGGGAGGTGGCCGGTCTCAGGAGTGTAACCACTAAGAGTGGTCGATAAACAATCAGCCCCTGCTTTCCAACATGCCACACCTTCGTCATAAGTTGCAATGTCCGCCATGATCACGGTTCCGGGGTATCTATCCTTGATCGCGGAAATAAACCCGGGACCGGTGAGACCTTCCCTGAGTCTGAATGTTCCATCAACCGCGATAATATCGCATCCGAGATCCCGTAATTGTTTAACCTGTCGAAACGATCCGGTAATCTTAACTGTTCCATCGGGGAATTTCCCTTTAAGGAGCCCAATCACTGGTAGGTGGACATCACGCATTATCCTTCTGATCTTGGCAAGCCCTTGAGAGCGAATTGCTGCCGCTCCCGCCATTTCCGCGGCCTTGGCGAAAAGCGTTACGCCGCCGGGTGTGTTGAAAGGGTCATCACCCTCTGACTGACATGAGACTATAAGCCCGCCTTTAATTTTGTTGAACAGATCACTCATTTCTTTTCTTCCGCGATAATTATACATTCAGAATCCTGGCGTATGTTTTTAAGTTCTATCTCTGCAATAGAAAGAAGCTGGGATTCATAAAGCAAGCCACTTAGATCAATTATCTTGGGACCCGCGATCACAAAGATTCCCGGGATCAATGCGCCGGCATCACCGTATGTTGTCATATCCGCTATAATTGAGCTGATCTTCGACTTTATTGTCGCCGCGGTACACTTATGGGCAGTTGCTCCGTTCATTTGCAGCCTGACTGTTCCCTCATCATCAATAACTTTTACCCCGTCAACCTTTTCTTTTATCAGCCCGAAGAACTTTGATTTTTTATGTGAGGCAGAATAGGTAAATAGTGAACCGGTGGTTGCTATGAACTCAACTTCGCTTTTCGGTTGTCTGAATGCCTTGGCGGCGGTTTCATGTATTTCTACCGGTGAAAGGGTTGTTATTCCCAAATCTTTTGTGCGTAACTCACCTGAGCCGAGAGCGGTGGCGATCACTTTCTTGTTCTGGTTATCAATTTCAATGGTCACCTCGACCGAACCGGGATTGGCACCCATTTTTACGACAGACTCAAAAGCCTCCTGTCTGATAGCCAGAATATCATTTTCAGATGGGTTTATGATGTTTCTTTCGACCGAATCGCGGATTATTCCGAGCGCCGCCCCGATCGCTGAGATCACTTCGCAGTTTTCGGCTATCTTGTGTGGTACACCTGTATGTCCGGCACTGAACGGTACAAGTGCCGAGGCACCACCGCCACCACCCACAAACTCAATGAGAGATTCGTCGAGTTTATACTCCCGGCTCAACTGCTTGATCACCGGTTTTATCTTCTCTGCAGAAAGGGTAAGAATTTCCTTCGCGATCTCGTCTCCTTGTTTTCCGGTCAATTTTTCGAGCAAGGTAAAAAGGGAATCGAGGGATTTTTTGTCCGCGCCGCCATGTCCGACAGCCTTGACAAGTCCGAGCCTGTATGAGCATTCTGTCGGAGTGATCGTATAATTTTCCTGATGACCGGGTAACTTAATGCTGAAATAGTCAGGCGGGTCACCTTTTAACGGTGTTACCGGCTCAATTGAGCCACCCGTAAAATCAAGATCATTCGCGAAGGCGGCGTAATGAAGTCCCGCGATGTGTGCTGATCTTGGTCCCACGTCCGTGAAATGCCCATCGGAGAAGCGGGGAACCGAACCTCCTGCAATTCCAAGCGTTCTTACGTCAAGAGTTCTCACAAAAAGGCGGTTACCACCAATTTGAGCGGTTTTTACTTGCGGTTTACCGTTCTTTATCACACTGATATCGGTTGATGTTCCACCCACTTCAAGGAAAATTCCATCAGAGATCTTTACATATTTCAACGCCGCGGCCACTCCCGCGGCCGGACCTGAGAGCATGGTGAGAATGGGACGCTTTCTCATTTCGTTGATGTCCATGATTCCACCATCCGAGCGCATCACCATTAGAGGGGCATTTATCCCGCTTTCACGGACCGCCTTTTCGGTCATATTCGCCGTTTCAAGCATTTTGGGCATCATGCTCGCGTTGATCACGGCAGTGCGGGTTCTTACTCTCAATCCGTAAAGTTTTGTTATACTGCTGGCGGTTGTTGTCAGTAAACCCATACCGGTGGAGACGGAAGCGACGAATTCCTCATTTGATGAGTCATCCACACCGAATGCCTCGGTAACAACAATTACCTGAGCCCCCTCATCTACCATTTCCTTGATCAGGCGGGGAACTGACTTCTGCCATCCCGCTTTGCCTACATCGATAAACCTGAAGCGGGTTTGAAGGAATTTACCCGGTGAAAGCTCAATGTTCTTTGGATCACACTCCTTCTTCGCGAGAAGTGCCTCAAATCCTTTCGCCATCCCTACCACACCAACAACCGCGACATCACCCTCAAGAAGCGCGTTTGTTGCCTGCGTGGTTGAGTGGGCTATCAGTATAACCTCTTCAGATTTTATACCGGCTGATTCCAACAATTGCAGCATTGAGTCGACCACGCCCCTTGCAACCCCCTCAGTGGCCTTGTGGGTGGTTGGAACGCACGATTTACCGACGATCGAGTAATCGGCAATGTCAACCGCCACGGCGTGCGTAAATGTTCCACCGACATCAATACCGATCTTTATTTTTCTAAGTTCATTCATAGTTCACTCTCAATAAAATATAAGGGCGGCTGCCACTAATCCGAGAATTGCCGCGCCCCATGTGTAGGGGAGGGTGTTCCACATTATTTTCTGCACGTCTATTTTCATTTCGTTCGCGAGCCAGACATTCTGAGTATTTGTTGGATCGCTTATCCCCTGGATCTGTCCAACAGACATCAGAAGTCCCATGATCGCGCCGGCGGGCATGCCCCCGGCGAGGAAGATAGCTGCAATTCCGTAACCCATTCCCCAGACATTCAGCGGCCCACGATACAGGGCAAGAGGTGCCGCCATGCTGAACAGAAGTATATAGCCCGCAGCGGATTCAGGTTTTATTGCCTCAAGCACGGGTTTAAGCAGAAGGAGCACCGGCCAGCCCTCACTATAATTTTGCATCAGCGCTTGGGGCGGTCCCATTACCGCGTTCAGAAGCATACCGATACCCAGCATCAGAGCCACGGCAGGCATTACAACCGCTCCACCATCAAGCACTGACCTGATCAAGATATTCAACGAGTTTTTTCTGTATGTTGAAATGTAGCCGTAACCCAGCCCAGCGATAAAAGCGGCTATGAAATTGATATTGAATACAAGGATCAGCACAAGCGGAATAACCGGGATGAAATAGGCCGTAAAATTGGTTTTCTCGCTCACTCCATCTTTCACAATCCGGACAAGATTAAGAAACACCAACAAGGCAATACTTCCACCAACGAGATACTTAAGAATTGTTGGCACTGAAGCAAGTGCAGCTCCGGTCGAATCTCTGAGTTCTATCGGTAGAACACTCCATCCAAAATAACCTGCGGCCATCATTGCAAAAAGTATCCCGGAGATCATTCCTATTCTGATGAAATTGACATCATGACCATCGCGATACAATTGAATGGTTATATAAAGCATCGAGATAATGAACATCACGGCCAACATCACCAGGGCGAATGACTGAACCTCACCGGTCTCCAATTTCAAGACCTGAGTGTATACCGCCCAGTTACCGACATTCATAATGCCGCCAATGCTGAGCCCCGTAAGAAAAATTCCCACTGTGGTAACCGGGCCCACTCCCACCGATGCGAGTATCGGCAAAGCCACAGTTGATACCATGATGATGGCACCGAGACCGCCCAAAGTAGTGAAAAGAAGTGAGATAAGCACAAGCATCATCATTGAAATCGCCCATGGTTTATCACCCGAGAGCTCGGCACCTGTTTTGATGAAACTTTCGGCAACACCGGTTTTCTGCATCATTATCGAGAGCATGCTGCCGAATATCGCGATTGTATAGGCCTCTGAGAGGCGTGTGGCACCATTTCCAAGTACAAGAGTGAAAACGTCCACAATATTTACACCTGAAATCACTGGGATAAAGAAGGCGAGAACAGGGAGAGCCAGAAGTGCCGGAATCATTCGTCTGAACATCAAAATTACGAAGGCGATGAAGACTGCCAGCAGAAGAAAAAGTTGAATTGTTTCCATGCAGTTAATTTGGTTCTGAAACTTAGTAATTTAGTAGTGTAATTTAATGGTTTTTTGTTTCTGTTTCATTTGAATGTAGCCGGAAAATTAATGAATATTAAAAAGAATCGTTCACTTATTGAACTGAATACATTTGGGGTTGATTCTGTTGCCGCACACTATCTAAAAATAACTGAAGAAGACGAGCTTACCGAGGCGGTCAGGTACGTCGAAAAAAACCGTCTCGGCTTTCTGGTACTGGGTGGAGGAAGCAATATGCTTTTCACCGTGCCAAAATTGAATAAGGCGGTTTTGCACGTACAGACCAAGGGTATTGAAATAATTGATGAAAACGCGGAACATGCAATAATTGAATGCGCGGCGGGTGAGTTGTGGGATGACCTTGTTGCGTTTACAGTTGAAAATGGCCTCGGGGGGATTGAGAACATGTCACTTATTCCCGGAACTGTGGGGGCAGCGCCAATTCAAAATATAGGTGCCTATGGACAGGAACTGAAGGATACTTTCCTCTCAGCCCGTGTATGGCTTTTTGATGAGATGAAATTCAGGGATGTTGTAAATGAAGAATGTAATTTTAGCTACCGTGATAGTATCTTCAAAAATGGACTTCGAGGAAAAACCTTGATATCGGGAGTCAGATTGAAGTTGAAAAAAAATCCCAAACTCAATATTGCTTACAAGGGAGTCAGGGAGCTGATCTTCAAAGATGAGAACTCGAAACCCGGGTTAAAAGAGGTAAGGGACGCGATAATAAAGTTAAGAACAGAAAAACTTCCTGATCCGGCAATCTTGGGAAATGCCGGAAGTTTCTTCAAAAACCCTGAGATAAGTGAGGAATCATTTTTCATCCTGCAAAGGCTTTCACCGGGAATCGAAGGATTTAAAACCAGGGAAGGCAAGATAAAGATATCCGCCGCAAAACTGATCGAACTTTCAGGATGGAAGGGGAAAAGGCAGGGTAACTGTGGCGTCTACGAGAAACACTCACTCGTACTTGTAAACTACGGAGGAGCCACCGGCAAGGAAATTGTGGAGCTTGCCGGCGCTATAATTAACGACGTGTACGAGAAATTCGGCATCAAAATGTCAGCCGAGGTAAACTTTATTTAGCCCAGGAATGATGAAAACCAGTTGGCAGCCGAAAAATAGAGCGGAATTCCAAAAATGATATTAAACGGAAATGTGATCGCCAGGGAAGAAGTCAGATAAAGCGATGGATTAGCCTCGGGAAGCACGATCCTCACCGCTGCAGGCGCGGCGATGTAGGATGAGCTGGCGGCCAGAACCCCGATCAGAACCGCGTTTCCGGTCTCAAGTCCGAAAAGGGTCGCGAGAAACGAAGCGGTCAAGCCATTGAATACAGGGAAGAGGATCGCAAACAGGGTTAGTTGAATTCCAACTTTACCGAATTCGTGGAGTCTTCTACCGGCGACAATTCCCATATCAAGCAAGAAAAAGGTTAGCACTCCCTGGAAGGGATCGATAAAGAAAGGTTTGGTCAGGATGTGCCCTTTTTCGCCTGTGATCATTCCGATGATCAAGCTTCCAAGGAGGAGAATAACACTTTCGTTTGTTATCGATTCGTGCAGGATTGAGCGGAGAGACCTGCGACCTGTTGCCTGAGATGCATAGTAAATCGCGAGTCCGATTCCGATCAGGATTGCCGGAAATTCCATCAAAGCCATTACACCTACCATGAATCCGCCATAATGATGCCCTGTTCTTTCAAGGTATGAAATGGTGGTGACAAAAGTTACCACGCTCACTGAACCGTAGTGTGAAGCGATCGCCCCGGCGTTTATCGCGTCAAGCTTCACCAGGATTTTCAGGATGAAAAATGCCATCACAGGTATGAGCGCTGCAAATCCAACAGCCAGGAGAGCGGAAGTTACAAGATCACCATTGAAACCGGTTTTGGAAATTTCATAGCCTCCCTTAAAGCCTATTGAAGCCATCAAGTAGTAGGAGAACATTTTGATGATAGGTTCCGGGATCTTTAATTCGGACCGGATAAGAGCAACTGTAAGCCCCAAAATGAAGAAGAGGATGGCCGGATTTTTAAGATTTATCAGGCCGTTTGTTAAGAATTCTAACATGAAACCTCAATTTCTGGCAGAAGATTTGGATTTTTGACTCGCAAAAAAACAAAAAAAAATTTACATTGCAATGTGTAAAATCTAAAAACTATGGCGTGGCTTTTTTGAAATATCTGAATACAGTCGTTTTAATCGCTTTATTACTTGGCTCCACATCTTACTCTCAGTCAAAACCGGATCAAAAAAAGGAAAAATCTTTAGCTTTAAGTGTCAGTGGCAATCTGCCAACAGGCCCGTGGCGAAACCGGTCTTCATTTGGCGTCGGCGCGCACATTAAATATGAAGTAAACATCAGTTCAACAGTGTCATGGTTTCTTCAAGCCGGCTATCTCCACTATTGGGGTAAAGAATCATCTTTTGGTACAACCAAATACACAACTTATTTTGATACAGGTGAATTTGGAACCGGAATCAAGATACATTCAAAGAAAAATTATTTCGGTCTTTTGGGGCTTTCGGTAAACACTTTCGCCCGGAAAGCCCTTGTGGTTCAAAACATATCGGGTTGGAATCAGGAAACAAGAACCAACAACCAGGTTGAAAAGTTTGGAGTCATGATGGGAGGGGGGTACATATACCCACTTACCGGTCAACTCGATCTTGAAGGAACGGCCGTATTCAATTATCTTGGTGATGAAGGTTCAGACCTTGGCTTGATGGCCGGATTAAAAATAAAATTCTATTGATCACATTCCATCGTTGGAGGTAAAATGGCAAATATTGTGAACTGGTTTGAAATCCCGGTTAAAGACATGAAGAGAGCCGCTAAATTCTATGGAGAACTTTTCGGCACAGAACTGGCAATAATGTCAATGGGCCCACATGAAATGGCATTTCTGCCGGCTGATGATCAGGAATCAGTTTCGGGTTCACTGAACAGTGGACCTGATTATGTCCCTTCTGCTGATGGAACCCTTGTCTATCTGAACGCGAACCCCGATCTTAATGTAATGCTTAAGCGTGTAAGTGACGCCGGTGGAGTCGTACTCCTCCCGAAGAGACAGATCACACCTGAGTACGGATATATGGCCATCTTCCTCGATTCGGAAGGGAATAAAATAGCCCTCCACTCAATGGAATAGAGTTTGCAAAGTATCAAATTATTGCTTCTTCTTCTCGTCTTAATAAGCGGCTTCGGTGCCTCGTCTGTCGAACAGGGAAAAGCCCCGTCAATCAAGCAACTTCACTGGCTAAAAGGGAAGTGGTCGCGTGTATCCGCGGGAGTGGAGCATATTGAAACATGGCAGATTAAACAGGATTCACTTCTCGAGGGTGAAGGCTACTATCAGAAATCAGAGAACAAGAAAGTGACTGAAAAACTCTCTATCCGGTGGGAGAAGGGTGAACTCTGTTATATTGCTGATGTGCCGGAGAACAAGAAGCCTGTGTATTTCAAAAACACCCTCTTGAATGATTCAGTGGCGGTTTTTGAGAATAAATCACATGACTATCCCAATAAGATAACATATATTAAAGACAGCAAGAGGAGTTTCCAAGTGATCCTTAATGATAACTCAGGAACAAAAACCCGGAAACTCTCCTTCAAATTATTTACCAGAAGGTAGTTGTTTACCCCAACTCAAAAGTGGTAACTCCAAATATTTTTTCCCGTCTCCGCTCCGGGTTACCACCCGCGTACATCCGGGCAGTTTCAAACACAAATTTCATTCCTTGCGAGTCAGCGAGCTCCATAGCAGCACTGTTAACCCCGGATACGTCGAGATATACGTGTTTTCCTTCAGCATAATCGATTAACTGTAAAAAGAGTGTTCTCGCTGTTTCAGGATCATCAGCAAACAGCGGCCCAACCTTAAAGCCACCATTTCTGCAAAGCCGGATGGTTCCGTAACCTCTCAGGTTTATTCCATCACCTGCTTTAAGCGAATAACTGTCGGGCATGAAAAGCCACTCCTTCAAAAAGGCGCCGCGGGTGGCAGGAAAAATGGATTTGTCATAGTCGAGGATGTTGCACATGTCAGCCTCAGTGATTGCTGAGAGTTCAAAGGATTTCTTTGGAATCATATCCATCCCTTCGAATCTGAGCTGCCTGTAGGCGAACTCATATCCTGATTTAACGTAATTGTGTTGCTGAGCGACAACCCCGTCCATGCCGGAAGGGATGCCTTTTAACCTGTCAAATCCGGCTTTCCAGATCCGGTAACCGAAGCCCTTGCCCCTGAATTCAGGTCTGACGATATAGAAACCCATAAATCCGAACTCGTCGTTATATCTTACGGCTGATTTAACCGCGATCACTTCGCCATCGAGCTCACCAACGAGAAACCCTTCGGGGTCGGTGAAGAGAAAGGGACGGGCATCATGAAGACCGGGGTTCCAGCCCTCTTTTTCGGCCCAGTCGAGGAAAATTGAAAGTTCTTTTGGGAGTGCTTTCCGGATCGTGTACGACATCGATAACTCCTGAAAATAAAATGAATGAATTCAGAAGTGGAAATTATGAATCTTTTTAAATAAAAAAAATCCCGCCCCTGAAACAGGGACGGGACTAAGCGGAAAGGGCGGGATTCGAACCCGCGGTACCGGTAAAAGTACACACGCTTTCCAGGCGAGCCTATTCAACCACTCTAGCACCTTTCCGTTGTTACCTTTCGGTAAACCCTTGCGGAGAGAGGGAGATTCGAACTCCCGGTGAGCCGGAGCCCACAACAGTTTTCGAGACTGCCGCATTCAACCACTCTGCCATCTCTCCATCGATTTCTTCGAGAATAATATTTCCAAAGAAGACTCCAAATATAAGAAGTATCATTTTAACGACAAAAAGAGGATGTTTAGAATTTGGGTAATTTGAGTAAAAAAGGCTGCCATTTTCAGACAGCCTTTTGAATAACTATTTATTGTGGTTTAGCAGATCATGCAAGGTCAAATCTGTCAAGGTTCATTACCTTGTCCCAAGCGGCAACGAAATCCCTTACGAATTTCTCTTTACCGTCGGAGGAGGCATAAACCTCGGCAACAGCTCTCAATTCAGAGTTTGAACCAAACACGAGATCAACACGTGACGCAGTCCATTTAACTTTGCCTGTTTTGGAATCACGTCCCTCGAACTTCTCTTTCGCGTCATCAGCAGGAGTCCAGATGGTATCCATTTTCAGAATGTTTACAAAGAAGTCGTTGGTAAGTACACCGGGGCGATCAGTGAAAATACCGGTCGCTGAACCGTCGTAATTCGCGTTGAGAGCGCGAAGACCGCCCACAAGCACGGTCATTTCAGGAGCAGTCAGGGTAAGTAACTGCGCCTTATCTATCAGCAAGTGCTCGGAGGGCACGGTAGCCGGTGCCTGGAGGTAATTGCGGAAACCATCGGCAAACGGCTGTAATTCGTTGAATGCCTTTGCATCCGTCTGATCCTGTGTCGCGTCAGTTCTTCCTGGGGTGAAAGGAACTGCTACATCGTGACCGGCATCTTTTGCTGCCTTTTCAATAGCCACGCAGCCTGCAAGAACGATCAAGTCAGCAACTGAAACCTTCTTTCCGCCTTTGGCAGAAGAATTAAATTCTGACTGAATAGTCTCAAGAACTGCAAGCACTTTTGAAAGTCTTTCAGGGTTGTTCACTGCCCAGTTTTTCTGTGGCTCAAGTCTGATCCGGGCACCATTGGCACCGCCTCTTTTATCAGAACCGCGGAAAGAAGCTGCTGAAGCCCATGCCGTGGTAACGAGTTCTGAAACCGAGAGTCCTGAGCCAAGGATCTTAACCTTAAGATTCTCGATGTCAGTTGAGTCGATCAGTGCATGATCAACTGCCGGAACGGGATCCTGCCAGATAAGGTCTTCAGAAGGTACTTCCGGTCCGATGTAGCAAGCTTTAGGTCCCATGTCACGATGGAGAAGTTTGAACCAAGCGCGCGCGAAAGCGTCAGCAAACTGATCGGGGTTCTCATAAAATCTTCTCGAGATCTTCTCATATTCAGGATCGAATCTCAGTGAAAGATCGGTGGTGAGCATCGTAGGAAGATGTTTCTTTGATGGATCGTGCGCGTCAGGAATTGATGGCTCCGCGTTCTTGGCAACCCACTGATGAGCGCCGGCAGGGCTTTTTGTGAGCTCCCACTCATACTCAAAAAGGTGTTTGAAGAAATCATGTCCCCACTTCGCGGGGGTTGTGGTCCAGGTTACTTCGATACCTGAAGTGATGGTGTCGCCACCTTTTCCACTCGCGTAAGTGCTGTGCCAGCCAAGACCTTGTGCCGAAATATCAGCAGCTTCCGGTTCAGCTCCCACGTGAGCAGCACTCGCCGCGCCGTGAGTTTTGCCGAAGGTGTGTCCACCGGCTATAAGTGCAACAGTTTCTTCGTCATTCATCGCCATTCTGGCGAAAGTATCACGTATATCGTGAGCAGCCGCGGCAGGGTCGGGATTACCGCCCGGTCCTTCAGGATTCACGTAGATAAGACCCATCTGAACCGCTGCAAGAGGATTCTCGAGGTCTCTTTTTCCTGAATAACGTTTTTCATCTGATAGCCAAGTGGTTTCTGTACCCCAATAGATGCTCTCATCGGGTTCCCAGCGATCTTCGCGACCCGCGCCAAACCCGAAGGTTTTGAAACCCATCGATTCCAAGGCAACATTTCCCGCAAGTACAAGGAGGTCAGCCCATGAAATCTTGTTACCATACTTTTCTTTGATGGGCCAAAGAAGTCTGCGGGCCTTATCGAGGTTTGTATTATCGGGCCAACTGTTCAATGGGGCAAATCTCTGGAAACCACCTGAGGCACCACCTCTTCCGTCAGAGGTTCTGTAAGTTCCGGCGGCGTGCCATGACATGCGGATAAAGAGTGGACCATAGTGACCGAAATCGGCCGGCCACCAGTCCTGTGAATCAGTCATCAGTGCAGTAAGATCTTTCTTTAGCGCGTCATAATCAAGCTTCTTAAACTCTTCCTTGTATTTGAAACCGGGGTCCATCGGGTTGGAGAGTGAGGAATGTTGCCTGAGCATGCTCAGTTTTAACCTGTTGGGCCACCAATCCTGGTTTTGGGTGCCGGAGGCACTCATGGCAGCGCCATGTGGGAACGGACATTTACCCGCCCCGTTGTGATTGTCGCTCATATGAATCCTTTCGAATTTTAATCCGGATTTAAACAAAAAATATTCAGTAATACACCAATACGGAAGCAAGCGGAATCAAATAAAATGAAAACACTAACTTCCGGACCGGACATAAAAAAGATAAATCGTATACAATAATTTACAGATTTTAAAGGGATAAAGTTCATTTTTTCAACTGAAATTTACAGCCGGTGCATTTATTCCGGTGATCAAACAAACTGAAGGAATTCTCACATCGCCACCATTCGAAACAGTTCCATTTCGTACATTTGCAGACCATTTAAGTTAAATTTAATGAGAATCAGAACCCACTTAAAAGAAACACTATCACTCGCCACACCGGTTGTTATCGGTCAGGTCGGAATAACCATGATGGGCGTGGTCGACTCTGCCATGGTTGGCAGGGTTGGTGACGCGCCACTTGCGGCATCCTCGATCAGCCAGGGGTTTTTCTTCATAATCACCGTGATAGGGTTGGGGATAGTTTACGCCCTTACTCCACTTGTCGCGATAGCTGTCGGCTCGGCAGATAACGATACACCCGCGAAGGTGTTCCGTCAGGGATTCTGGGTTAGTCTGATCTCATCAATTGTTCTTGGAATCTTTATCTATTTCGGGGTTGATGTCATACGTTATCTTGACCAGCCGAAGGAAGTTACCGAATTGGCGATAAGTTATACCCGGATACTCGCGTTTTCACTTCCACCGATGCTCGTTTTTGCCTGCTACAAGCAGTTCATTGAAGGACTGTCTTTCACCCGACCTGCAATGGTGATCACACTGCTAGCAAATCTTGTGAATTTTGTTTTTAATTGGGTGTTGATCTATGGAAATCTTGGCGCGCCCGCGCTCGGACTGGATGGGGCGGGAATAGCGACACTTGGTTCCAGGATATTCATGTTTGTCGCCTTGGCATATTTTGTGCACCGAAGCCGGGAATTTAAGAGATTTGGTTTGAAGATTTTCCCGTTCAAGGGGTTGGATCATTACGGGAAAGAGATACTGCGGATCGGAGTGCCAAGTGGATTCCAGTATTTCTTCGAGGTTGGGTGTTTTTCAGCCGCTGCATTCATGGTTGGCTGGATAGGCAAGGATGATCTCGCCTCGCATCAGATAGCGATGAACGTTGCCGCGACAACATATCTTGTATGCCTTGGTGTTTCAACAGCGGGAACTATACGGGTTGGTAACGCGCTCGGAGCACTTGATATTGCAGAGGTTAAGCGAGCGGGTGCCTCAGCCCTGGCACTTGGAGTGGGTTTTATGGTATTCTCAGGGGTCATGCTGATCCTGTTTCGTGCAGAATTGCCGTTTCTCTACACATCCGACAAGGAAGTGGTTGAGATCGCTCCCAAGTTGCTGCTCATCGCTGCCTTCTTTCAAATATTTGACGGAACCCAGGCGGTGGAGCTGGGTATCCTGCGAGGTATCAAAGAGGTCAGGATCCCCACAGTGATAACCTTTATCGCTTATTGGATCATTGGGTTGCCAACGGCGTATCTGTTCGGTTTTCCACTCGGATTGGGGACTGAAGGTGTGTGGTACGGACTTTCGATAAGTCTCGTGGCATCATCCTTGATGCTGAACGGGCGGTTCTTCTTCCTGATAAAAAAATGGCGAGAGAGGGTGTTACCACATCAGCCTGAAACATCGCTTATCGGTTAAATTCGCCATCTATCACTAAAAGATTGAAGTGAGGGCTTCCCTGGATTAGTTTTGCATCGTAAACAATCAGGAGTCAGAAATGGAAAAGAGAATTTACAGATCGCGAAAAGAGAGAATGATCGGTGGAGTCGCAGGCGGAATCGCTGAATACTTCGACGTTGATCCGGTGGTTGTCAGGTTTGCTTTCATCGCTCTCACACTTTTCAACGGAATTGGTGTGGTGCTCTACATAGTCGGCATGATAATAATTCCGGAGCAGGTTCTGAACCCTGAAGTGTTTTCAGAAAGTGCTGTTCCGGGTGCAATGGCGGCTGAGCCCTTAAGGGATGAGAAGAGAGGCAAGTACTCAATCATTCTGGGTGTATCGCTCATAATCGCCGGGGTGCTTTTCGGAATGCACAACTTTATCCCGGATTTTCAAGTTACAGATGCATTTCCGGTGCTGCTGGTTTTACTCGGTATTTGGATCATAGTTAGCGGAAAGAGGTGACCTTATGGAGACTAAGATGAAACCCGGCAAAATATTCTGGGGAGTGTTCTTCCTCGGATTGGGAGCACTTCTGCTCTTGAAGAATTTCGCGGATATCGATTTTTCAATCCCTGAAGTGCGGAAATTCTGGCCCGTGTTGTTGATCGCGGCGGGTGTGATATACCTTACGAAAAACCAGATAGTAAGGAATTTGATTGCGGGAGTTTCAGGATTCGCCCTGGCATTCATTGTTCTTGGGATCACCACTTCAATATATGAGCTGCCAAAATCGATATTCTCAAACGTAAAGGTAAAACACGCACGGCATGATCTGATCTCTGTGAAGTCGGAGCCTTATGACACAACGATCAAATTCGTCAAACTCAATTTTGATGCCGGTGCCGGATCTTACGTTGTCACCAGTTCGGATACGAGTCTGATGACATTGAAAACCGACAGAAGCAACCGCAAATTCAGCGTGACAAATTATATCGCGGATGGAAAAGCCGATCTCAATGTTGAAATGGCGGAATTTAACATTGACATGAAAGACACCAGTTACGCTAACCTCGTTGAACTGAATTTGAACCCGAAACCTCTCTACGAAAATCTTGAGTTCAATATTGGTGCTTCCAGCTTCGAGATGGATATCGCGGGACTTTTGTTCAAGAAGCTCGACGTGGAGATGGGCGCAAGTTCAACAAAGATCGTACTTCCCATGCCTGCTCCGGGTGGAAGTGAAATTGCGATACAGAGCGGGGCAAGCAGTATTGAATTGATCGTGCCAAAAAATGCCCAGATCCAGATGAACAACACGATGGCGTTGAGTGATACAAAACTTCCGAAAGGCTTTTATGAGAAGAACAACAATATCTACTCCGATAATTTCACCGGAACAGGTGACTATTATCTGATCAAAGTGGATGGGGGAGTGAATAGTTTGAAAATTAAAAGACAATAGTTTAGGAGTGATCTTAACATGAAAACGGCAGCCAACTGCCGTTTTTTTTGTATTTATACCAATTTTTTAATAGCATGGCGTAAGGTTCCTTTTTTTTATCCCTCCCTTGAAGTATATTGTAATTTCACTGAAAAAATATTTCTCCAAATATGAGCAACGAAGATACACTTTACTTCAAATACCGATTTAACCTCCCGAATGAAGTAAAGGAATTTGCGGTTTATCTTAGGAAAAGTGATCTCAGTATAATAAACGGTCCGGATGAGAAATTGGAGATCGAGTGGGCATTGCTCGAAAATTTCGCCTGTCCACATTGTCCCCTTGATAAAGCAAAGCACAGATACTGCCCCGTGGCACAGAATTTGTATCGTGTTATACTGGAGTTCAACAATTTTAATTCGTATGAGATCGTTGATGTGGAGGTTGAAACTATCACAAGAAAGTTTCAGAAACGCACTGCTCTTCAGTCGGGAATAAGCAGTCTGATCGGTATCCTGATGCCCTCAAGCGGCTGCCCGATAATGGGGAAACTAAAACCGATGCTTTACACGCATCTTCCTTTCGCTACATTGGATGAGACACAGACAAGAGTTTTCTCACTTTACCTGCTTTCACAATATATCAGATTTAAAAAAGGACAGGAACCTGACTGGGAGATGCACAATCTCATTGATATTTATGATCAGATATCGATCCTGAACAAGAATGTCAGCCGGCAGATAGTCAGTCTTGAGCAAAAGGATGCCGGTATCAACGGACTTATAATTCTTAACAATTTTGCCGAATATGTAACATTTACCATCAACGAGAAACTTGTTGATGAGATCGAGTTCTACGTAAAAGCCTTTTACGAGCAATAATCAAATTTTTAACCGGGATCTTTGCATGAAAGAAAAACAAAATCTACTTTTTCTGTTTTTGGGGATGTTCTTCGTATCAAATGCAGTTCTTGCCGAGTTTGTTGGTGTGAAAATATTCTCTCTTGAGCAAACCCTGGGCATCCCACCTGCCTCGATTTCAATTTTTGGACAGGAAAACCTCTCCTTCAATTTGACAGCGGGCGTGCTTTTGTGGCCGGTAGTGTTCATTTTTACAGATATAATAAACGAGTACTTCGGCAGGGGTGGTGTAAAGCTTCTTTCTTTCATTTCTGCCGGAATGATCGCTTATGCTTACTTGATGGTTTATTTTTCGATCGGACTTGTTCCTGCTGATTTTTGGGTTACCAGAAATACAACCGCCGGCGTGGTGAACATGGATCACGCTTTCAACGCGATATTTGGACAGGGACTTTGGATCATTATCGGTTCGCTTATCGCTTTTCTGGTGGGGCAGCTCGTGGATGTTACGGTTTTCCAGTGGGTAAGAAAACACACGGGGAATAAGTGGATATGGGCAAGGGCAACCGGTTCAACACTTATTTCGCAGTTCATCGACAGTTTTGTAGTGCTGTTTATCGCGTTTTACTTCGGAGCTAACTGGAGTCTGGAGCTGGTCCTCGCCATCGGGGTTGTAAACTATATCTACAAACTTTCTGTAGCCATCTTCCTCACCCCGATACTGTATATATTACACGCAGTGATAGATGGCTATCTTGGCAGGGAACTGTCTCACAAACTTATTGAACAGGCAGCCGCTGAAGAGGGTTAAGTAGCTTTAGAGTTCGAGGTTTTGCACATCGTCGATCGTAATTTTCACGAGATCTTCATCGCTTAAATTACTCAACGTTAGGATCCTTTCTTCCTGATTACCGATTGCTTTGTAGAGTACATTCCTGACAGTTCTGGCATTTCCGAAATTCTGATCCCTGTTGTCATAGATGCCCCTGAATACCTCTGTAAGATGCGCGAAGGCGGCATCGTCAAGCTTGTAACCACTTTTTTCACTTAGAACTTTGGTTATCTCGAGCATCTCCTCGGGAGTGTAATCTTCAAACATAAAGAAGTTGGTGAACCTGCTCTGTAACCCGGGGTTGGAATCCAGAAAGTTTCTCATCTCATTCGGATATCCAGCGACAATAACAACCAACTGATCAGAATAATCTTCCATCCTTTTCAGAAGTGTATCAATCGCTTCCTGACCGAAATCGTTCGCGCCACGTGAGAGGGTATAAGCTTCATCTATAAAAAGTGTTCCGCCAAGAGCCTTCTTGATAACATCATCGGTTTTTTGCGCGGTCTGTCCTTGATACCCCGCGACGAGTGAAGACCTGTCAACCTCGATAAGATGGCCTTTTTCCAGTAGTCCAAGCTCCTTGTATATCTTGCTGAGTAACCTTGCCACAGTGGTTTTTCCCGTACCGGGGTTACCCATGAACACCACGTGAAGGTTCTTCTTTATCACTTTGAGTCCACGCTCTTCACGCAACTTCGCTATTTTAAGTGAACTGATAAGCTTTTCTGTGGCTTTCTTAACTTCCGAAAGGCCGGTGAGCGACTCCAGTTCCTTCAAGTGCTGCTCCAACAGTTTGGCGTCACCCTCAACTCTTACATGTTTCTTTTCGTGCGCGGGAGAAAGTTCGGATATGTCTTCAACGGTGATCGTGGCGGAAACCTCTTCTGTTAACTCATCATTCGGTATCTCTACCAATCTCAACAAGTGCCGTTTGACCGCGGCCTCAGCTATATTTCTTACCATTCTCGCGTTTGAAAATGTCTTGTCACGCTGACGGTAGCGCTCGTTGAAATATCCACGCAGTTTCAGTTTGGTGTCGTCCGACATTTTCAGGTCTTTCGACTTGAAAATATTCACGGCTATGCTTACAAGCTCATCGGGAGTGTAATCTTCAAACAGAATAAATTTTGTGAATCTTGATTTAAGTCCGGCATTACTGTCGAGGAACTTCTCCATATCCTCGGTATATCCGGCTGCAATTACGATGAACTTTCCGCGATCGTCTTCCATTCTTTTCAGAAGTGTATCGATGGCTTCTTTTCCGAAGTCACTGCCTGAATTATCTCCTGCTTTTACAAGGGTATAGGCTTCATCTATGAATAGTGTACCGCCGATCGACTGGTTTATAACTTCAGTGGTTTTAGCGGCAGTCTGACCAACATAGCTCGACACGAGAGTCTGCCGGTCAGTTTCAACAAGATGCCCTTTGGGGAGAATTCCGAGAGCGGAATATATGTCGCTGAAGATTCTCGCGACGGTGGTTTTGCCGGTTCCGGGATTTCCGAGGAAAATGATGTGATCAGAAAATTTGTTCTGAAGATTTTCGCCCCGCTCAAAATAAAATCTCGCGATCTTAACCAGTTCGTTGATCTCTTTCTTAACGAGATTAAGACCCATCAGACCATTCAACTTGTCAAGGGACTCCTTCAGTTTCTCCTCATTGATCCCTACCTCGAAAGTTTTACCTTCATCTTTTTTGAAAACTGCGGCAATATCCTCAGGTTCAAACGTGGTCAGGGCTGCTGGTGTCCGCATTCCGGGAGGGAGTTTCAGGTACCTTTTGCTTAACCTCATTTTGGCATCGTCGTAAGTGTTTCTTACTAAACGGCCATTCCCAAAAGTTTTGTCCCGGTTGCGGTAGAGGTTCGTAAATTCCTTGTGGAGAATAGTGATCGCGCCTTCAGAAAGGTTATAATCCTCTTTCTTCGCCATCATTTCGAATATCTGGATCATTTCGTCAGGAGTGTAATCCTCAAAATTAAAAAACTGGGTGAAACGAGACTTCATGCCGGGGTTGGATTCCAGAAAGTCATTCATTTCATTCGGATACCCGGCCACGATCGTAACAAATTCGCCAGCTTTGTCTTCCATTCTTTTCAGAAGAGTATCAATGGCTTCCTGACCGAAGTCTTGCCCTGTACCTCCTTTTTTCACGAGTGTATACGCTTCATCAATAAAGAGTATACCGCCCATTGAATCTTCTATAACTTTTTCAGTTTTCTGCGCCGTTTCACCTACATATTGTCCGACAAGTGTTGCCCTGTCAACTTCAACAATATGACCTTTTGAGAGGATGCCCATCGCCTTGAATATATCGCCGACAATTCTGGCAACTGTGGTTTTACCGGTTCCCGGATTTCCGAGGAACACTGAGTTCACCGAAAGTCCCTCTTTTGTTTTGAGACCGAGCTTTTTACGTTCCTGAATAAAGTTGAGATAATCAACAAAATCGCGCATTGTCTGCTTAACAGAGCCAAGCCCGATAAATCCATCGAGGTCAGCCAATACCTTGTCGACAGAGAGTCCCTCTGAATCACCTGATTCGATTCCGGCGGCTTCCATTTCCTCAATCTCGTTAACGTCGTAGTGTTCGAGGTCGTAGATCACGGAAAAGCCAAGGATAAAATATTTTTTACATACAAGCTGCTTGTTCAGATATATCTCGACGGCGCCTTGACCGGTCTGCCAAAAGCCGGGATTCCCCGTGCCCCAACTCTGTACCACTGCAACATTGCTCCATTCACTTTCGATCTGGAGCTCAAAATTGCTTTCTCCGATCTGTTTATCATTCAGGAACCACAGCGCCTGACCGTTGACGGCAACATCGGAGTTGTTGAAGTATGGATTACTGATGATAAGTTCAACAGCAATCAAACCTGTGGTAGGGGCATTGAACTGGTGCACATAATACTTTCTGCCCGTGTTCATTTGCTCCGTGAGATCGAAAGTCCGGGCGTAATATCCTCTGAATTTGGTTCCTTTTTGAATCTCGAAATCTGTTCTTTTTCCGGCGTTCGGCGAATTCACTTTTGGAGATTCTTTTTTAGGGTCAGCAGGTTTCTCTTCCTTCCTGGAACCCGGCGACAGGTCGATCACGCCTTTAGGATCAGGTCGCGAGGGAGGCATTGCCGGAGGTGCTGAATCAAATATGGCGGGGGGTGGAGGTGTTTGAACTATCTCTTCCTCCTCACGCATGTTTGAAGTGGCGATCTTGCCTTCAATTGCTTCGATTTTAACAGCAATTTCAATAAGGAGTGGGTTACCGGGGAAGAGGGGATGAAGTTCCTTTAGCAGGTTTTTTGCGGGTACGAGCTTGAACTGACTGAAAAAAAGTTCAAGCATCAGAAGCTTGGCTTTATTTACCCGCTCTTGATCGCTGTCTTCTTCCATGACCTTCTTTATGGCATATTCCGCATACCATGCCTCTTCATATTTGATCGCTTCGCTCGCGTCTGAGAGATAATCACCGGCGGGCGCAAGCAATTTCGAGAGGAAAGAAGATTTCTGTCCCGCGAGGTTTTTGAGCCATTCCCTCAGCTTCGGTTTTCTAACCGGAAGTGTCGCGTCCACGTTGAACGCCGTATCAAAATTTCTGAGAGCATCCTGATATTTACCGAGAGCAGCGAGGCATGAAGTTTTGTACTCGAGTGCCCTGGCGCCGTACTCAGCCGAAAGATTAATTACATAGTCAAAATCCACAAGGGCGGATTCATACAAACCCATCCTGTACTGGACCTTACCCCTAAAAAAACGGGCATTCGGATCCCGTTCAGCCAGTTTAACAGCGATATTCGCGTACTCAAGAGCATCGGCCACTTCAAAATTATCGAGACATGCCAAGGCAAGCAGGTAGTTGGCTTCAGGGTCATTTGGAAGGAGATCGATCAATTTTCCCGCGACTGATCGTGCCGCGGAGAAGTCGCCGGATTTTAGATTCGATTCGATCTGGTTCTTTAATTCCTGTATGTCTTTTGTGGTGAGTACCTGGTTCATTAGGTTATTCTGTTGGATTCCGGAAACTTGCTAAATTGAAATAAAAAGATACTTCATTTGGCATAAAAATAAAAGAAAAGAATGAATCAGCAACAATAAAAAAGCCCCGGCATCGCTGCAGGGGCTCTTTTAGAAAAGGGGAGACTATTAATAGTCCATTCCGCCCATGCCTCCGGGAGGCATCATTGGGGCAGCTTCTTTTTCTTTCTTCTCATAAACAACTGCTTCAGTTGTGAGGAGAAGACCTGAAACTGACGCGGCGTTCTCAAGAGCGGTTCTCGAAACCTTGGTAGGATCGATCACGCCTGCTTTAATGAGGTCTTCGTATGTTTCAGTAGCGGCGTTAAAGCCGTAGTTACCATCTTTAGCTTTTACATTGTTAACTACAACAGAGCCTTCGAGACCGGCATTGAAAACGATCTGACGAAGTGGTTCTTCGAGTGATCTCTTTACAATGTCGATACCTGTGGTCTGATCTTCGTTGGCCCCTTTGAGGTCAGCGAGAGCGTTGATGGCTCTGATGAAAGCAACACCACCACCTGGAACGATACCTTCTTCAACGGCCGCGCGGGTCGCGTGGAGGGCATCTTCAACTCTGGCTTTGATCTCTTTCATTTCGATCTCGGTAGAAGCACCGATCTTCAGAACAGCTACACCGCCTGAAAGCTTGGCGAGTCTTTCCTGGAGTTTCTCTCTGTCATAGTCAGAAGTGGTTTTCTCGATCTGGGCTTTGATCTCGTTAATTCTTTTCTTGATCTCGCCATCTTCGCCTTTACCTTCAACAATGGTAGTGTTGTCTTTGTCGATAACCACTTTTTTAGCGGTTCCGAGGTAACCAAGCTGAGCGTTTTCAAGTTTGTAGCCTTTTTCTTCGCTGATAACCTGACCGTTGGTAAGGATCGCGATATCTTCGAGCATCGCTTTTCTTCTGTCACCAAATCCGGGAGCTTTAACAGCCGCGACACGAAGGGTTCCTCTGAGTTTGTTAACCACGAGGGTTGCAAGAGCTTCGCCTTCAACATCTTCAGCGATGATGAGGAGCGGACGACCCTGCTGAACTGTCTTCTCGAGGATTGGGAGAAGGTCTTTCATAGCGGAGATCTTCTTGTCGTAGATCAGGATGAAAGGATCTTCGAGAACTGCTTCCATTGAGTCAGCGTCGGTAATGAAATATGGTGAAAGATATCCGCGGTCGAACTGCATACCTTCAACAACATCGAGTACTGATTCAGTACCTTTGGCCTCTTCAACGGTGATAACACCTTCTTTTCCAACCTTGTTCATGGCTTCGGCAATTCTTTCGCCAATCCATTTTTCGTTGTTTGCGGAGATTGTACCAACCTGGGCGATCTCTTCGCTGGTTTCGATCGGTTTCGAGATCGATTTGAGGTACTCAACAACTTTTGTTACCGCGAGGTCGATACCACGCTTCAGATCCATTGGGTTGGCACCGGCGGTTACGTTCTTAAGACCTTCTTTGAAGATCGCCTGAGCAAGAACTGTAGCGGTGGTTGTTCCGTCACCGGCAACATCACTGGTTTTTGAAGCAACTTCTTTAACCATCTGAGCGCCCATGTTCTCAATCGCGTCTTCGAGTTCGATCTCTTTCGCAACTGACACACCGTCTTTGGTTACGAGGGGAGCGCCGAATTTCTTCTCAAGGATAACATTTCTTCCCTTGGGGCCAAGGGTTACTTTTACTGTATTTGCGAGCTGATCCACACCTTTTTTCAGTTTGGAACGCGCGTCAACATCAAATTCAATTAATTTTGAAGCCATTTTAATATCCTTCTGATTTAATTACTTAATGATTGCAAATATGTCGCTCTCACGCATGATCAGATACTGGGTTCCTTCAATGGTAACCTCTGTGCCTGAATATTTGCCATAGAGAACTTTGTCATCCACTTTAACTGACATCGGTACGGTCTTACCGTCTTCGGTAACTTTGCCCGGACCAGCAGCCACCACTAAGCCTTCGATCGGTTTTTCCTTTGCAGTGTCAGGAAGATAGAGACCACTTTTTGTAACTTCTTCAGCTTCCTGTGGCTTGATTATAACCCTGTCTGCGAGGGGTTGAAGATTCATTGCCATTTTTAACCTCCGTTATGTTTAATAAACATTTGTTATTAGCACTCATAAATTGCGAGTGCTAAATTAACACTTTTCGAGAAATTTGTCAAGTGCATTTTGAGGGGCTAGGTATGTTTGCCCGGTATTTATTTGATCATAATCACGCAAATTTTATGAATCTAACCAAATTGACCTAGTGAGATGGAATTTGAAAGTAAAATTAACGGATTGATCTATCTATAAAGGACATGACATCATTGATATGAAAACATAAAAAAAGACCGGTGAAGTGCCGGTCCTTTTACACTTATTTAGCAAGTTTTACTTTAACGCGTCGAGTGCGGCATCATAGTTTGGCTCCTGAGCGATCTCGGGTACCTGTTCAGTGTAAACAACTCTACCGTCCTCGTTCAAAACAACAACCGCTCTTGAATAGAGTCCCGCGAACTTTCCGTCAACCATGGTAACACCATAGTCAGCTCCAAAGGATGATCCTTTGAATCCACTTACGCCGTGAACCTTATCGAGACCTTCGGTAGTGCAGAATCTTTTGTGCGCGAAAGGAAGATCGAGGGAAACACTGAGAACGACGGTGTTATCAACTGATGAAGCTCTTTCATTGAACTTGCGGATCGATGTTGAGCAAACAGCTGTATCGAGACTCGGGAAGATGTTTAAAAGAACCTTCTTGCCTTTGAGATCGCCAAGTTTAATTTCCGAGAGGTCATCTTTAACCAAAGTAAATTCCGGAGCGTTTGTACCAACAGCTGGGAGATTCCCGATGGTGCTTACTTTGTTGCCGCCTAATGTGATATCTGCCATTTTTTTTCTCCAATGTGTTAATGATAATTGAATAACCCTTATTCCTTGTCTTTAGTTTCAGACGGGGGAGGGGTTTTGAAACGTTTCGTGATGATGGTTGTGGGATCCCAACTTCTAACCCTGTTGCCTTCCTTGTCTTCAGGGAATCCCATTATTCTACCAAACAAAGCAGTTTCAGGGAATTGCTCGAGCATTACTTTGAATACCACCAGCATTGGTATACCAAGGAAGAGACCACTGACACCCCACATCGAACCCCAAAAGACAAGCCCGAACATTGCAGTTATGGTGTTAAGCCTTAACTTGTTACCCATCAGAATAGGTTCGACCACATTTCCCATTCCCATCTGTACGGTTGAAAGCAGAACAAATACAATTCCCGGGATGACAAGATTATCGAACTGGATCAGGGACATTAAAGATGGAAAAAGTACCGAGATTATCGCTCCGACAAAAGGTATGAAGTGAAGGAGGAATGCTACAAATCCCCAAAGGAACGCGAATTTGATTCCAAAAATTATACATATTGTGTAAACCAGAATACCAACGATCAGGTTTATAAATAGCTTGATATTGGCATAGGTGTATATGAATTTTTGAATAGTGATGTAGGCGCTCGTGGTCAATTCCAGATTTTGCCCTCCCGCCACGTACCTTAAGTACCTCTTATAGTTTGGCAGCGCGAAAAGAAACACAACAAAGTAGATTGAAAACCAAAAGAAGCTGTTAGTGAAAGATGTGAATGAACTGACAAGTCCCTTGGCCGTGGAGGAGACGAATTCAGTGGAGAGCATCCCGGTGAGTTCTTTTTCGATGTCCATTTTGGCGTGGAAGCGCTCATTCACAAACTTTTCAAGTCCTGTCAATATTCCATCAAACCGGGAGATTAGCACCTGCGCGAAATCCCCGCTCTGAGCGCTTATCTGTCCCACTGTGGAAGAAATGATCAGATACATCAGGAACAGGATGCCAAGAGTAATAATTGAAATAGAAGGAATGATCAGGTAAAAAGGTACTTTTTTACTTCTCAGGTAGATGGTGATCGGCTGAAACATGGTAGCCGCGAGGAAGGCGAAAGTAAGCGGAATGACGATCGCTGAAAACGCGGAGAGGAGGTAGAACATCAGAACAACCGCGAAGCAGAGGAGAAGTACGAATATCCGGTTTAGGCTTTTTTCCATCTTAATCTTTTTAATTGTTTAAGCAAGATAATTTAATCGAAGTGTAAAAAAAAAGAAAAAAGCGGTTAAATCATTGTGAATTTAACCGCCATAATTTCTAAAATAACAGATTGTTAGGAGTTCTGGGGTACGGTATAACGTCACGGATATTTTTCATTCCGGTGAGGTACATTACCGCCCGTTCCAAGCCGAGACCAAATCCGGCGTGGGGGAAGGTACCAAACTTTCTTATATCCTGGTACCACTCGTATTCTTCAGGAACAATACCAACCTCAAGCATTTTTTGATGGAGCACTTCATAGTTTTCTTCCCTTTGGCTTCCACCGATTATTTCTCCAACACCGGGTACGAGCAGATCCATAGCGCGAACTGTTTTGTTATCGCTATTCAGCTTCATATAGAAAGCCTTAATGTCTTTCGGGTAATCGATAACAAAAACCGGTTTCTTGAATATGGCTTCAGTGAGGTATCTTTCATGTTCAGTCTGAAGATTCTCACCCCAATCAACCGGATACTCGAATTGTTGCCCCGATTTTTTCAGATATTCGATGGCTTCGGTATATGTTATCGTGGCGAAATCAGAGTTTACCACATTGTCGAGTCTTGCAAGAAGTTCGTTATCAACAAATTTGTTGAAAAACTCAAGCTCATCGGGAGCGAGTGTCATCACCTCATTGAGTACATACTTCATCATGTCCTGCGCGAGCGCCATATCATCATTAAGATCAGCGAAGGCGATCTCCGGTTCAATCATCCAAAACTCATTCGCGTGTCGCGCCGTGTTTGAGTTTTCAGCCCGGAAAGTGGGTCCGAATGTATAAACATTTCTGAACGCGAAACAGAATGCCTCTACAGCCAACTGCCCGGATACAGTAAGAAAAGAAGGTTTACCGAAAAGCTCCTGCGAGTAATCGATCTGACCGTCACCTGTTTTCGGAAGATTGTTCATATCCAGTGTGGTAACCCGGAACATTTCGCCGGCTCCCTCAGCATCGGTGCTGGTAATGATGGGAGTGTGAACATAGACAAAGCCACGCTCCTGGAAGAATTTATGTATAGCGTGGGAAACGATTGAGCGAACTCTGAAGGTCGCCATATATGTGTTTGTTCTCGGGCGCAAGTGAGAAATGGTGCGGAGAAATTCAAACGAATGCCGCTTCTTCTGGATAGGATTGTCGAGTGACGCGAACCCGATCAATTTTATCTCAGTGGCTTTTAATTCAAATGGTTGTTTGTCACCAACAGAACGAACCCATTCACCTTTAACTTCAAGGGATGATCCGATTGATACTTTTTCGATCTCTTCAAAATTGCTCAAAGAGTCTTCAAAAACCACTTGCAGGTTTTTGAAGCTTGTGCCGTCGTTCAGTTCAATAAATCCGAAATTCTTTGATGAGCGGGAGGTTCTGACCCATCCGGTCAGTGACAGTTTTTCTCCTTCAAATTTTTCACCAGCGGTAAGAAGTTCTTTAACAGAAACAGATCTATAAGACATAATCATCCGAAATTTATTTTTAATTAATTTTAAATTTAACGATTTTCCTCACGAAAGAGGGGATACTTCCAAATAACCTTTTAAGTTGCTTTCCCCGGGGTTATTTTTGTCACTGTAGATTAAATAAATTATTGAGTGAAAATGAAGATACTTTTTGTTTGTTTAGGGAACATCTGCAGATCTCCTGCAGGTGAAGGAGTATTCACAAAGAAAATAAGAGAAGCGGGACTTGAAGATAATTTTGAGGTTGACTCAGCGGGAACTGCCGGTTATCATATTGGAGAGACCGCTGATAAGAGAATGATAAAGCATTGCCGTGAAAGGGGATACGATATTTCACCTCACAGGGCACGTCAACTCTCAAAAACCGATTTGAAAGAGTATGATCTGATTCTTGCGATGGACCGCTCGAACTACAGGAATATTCTTTCACTTGATCGCTCCGGCGAATTCACCGGGAAAGTCAGAATGATGACCGACTTTGTCCTCTCAGAGAAAGTGACTGAAGTACCTGATCCTTATTATGACGGACCGGAGGCTTTTCACTATGTAATCGATCTTCTTGAAGAGGGGTCTGACAATCTTCTGAAAGAGATATTGGAAGGCAAGCTAAAATAATTATTACACTCAGATATCGACTGCTTTGTTACGGTCGATAACCTTAAAGAAGTATTTCCCGGGTTTGAACTCATCCAAAGCAAGGCCGATGAATTTCTCAAGTTTCTCGGGATAAGAGCAGGTATAGATATCAATAGAGAGTCTGGATTCCTCGGGCCAGGAGTGAAGAACGGCGTGCGACTCTGTCAGAATCGCGGCAAAAGTCAATCCCTGCGGCTGAAATTCGTGTTTTTGTGTGGAGACCGGTGTGAATCCGGCGCTATGTAACAATTTAATAAACTGATCCTCCAGCATCCTGTTATCAGTCAGGTCGTTATTCGCGCATTTGCAGAGTTCGAATATCAAAGAGAATTTTTTCATCATGGTTAATTGAAACCGTTTATCATTTTGCCGGAAAAATAATCAAATAACTCCGGTAATTTAGCAGAAATATGGTTATATTTCGTTCAAAATAAAATCAAAGAGGAAATAAATATGTCTTCAAAATTTGAACTCGTGAAATCTTATCTGGTTAACCTTGGGTACCATATCTCAAGGGAGATACCGGAAGAGGAGATCGTTATTGTGGACGACTACGATAAAGGGATATCAAATCTCATTATCGATTGCGAAACACCACTTTTGATATTCGAGCAGTACATTGGCAGAGTAAAGAAAGATGAGGCCGTGGTGTATAAAAAGCTGCTTCAGATCAATAGAAAACTTGTCCACGGAGCATTCGTACTTGAGGAAGTCCAGAATAATTTATTATTCAGGGATACCCTCCAGATAGAGAATCTGGACGAAAATGAAGTCGAAGGTACCATTTCCGCTATTCATCTGGCAATGGCTGAACACACTGATTTTCTCATTGAAATTTGCAAATAGGAGGATTTATGAGCCTGTTCAAAAGATTATTTAAAATCGGGCAAGCCGAGGCCCACAATGTAGTTGATAAACTTGAAGATCCGATAAAGATGTCAGAGCAGGCGATCCGGGATCTGAAAGGGAACCTTTCCCAGGCAATGCAGGCTTTTGCTGAAGTTAAAGCTCAGGCAATTAAAATGGAGAGGGACAAAAACCTCTACTCTGAGAGAGCGGTTGAGTGGGAGAGAAAAGCCGTACTTCTGCTACAGAGAGCTGAGAACGGACAGATGGCACCTGAAGAGGCTGAGAAACTGGCGAAGGAAGCACTTCTTCAGAAGGAAGACAGTGTCAAAAAATCGACCGAAGCCACGATCAATCTTGATAAGCAGAATGAGATGATCAATAAACTTCAGGGACAGATCGAAAAGTTGAAACGGACAATTCAGCAACAAGAAAACGATCTGATCACTCTGAAGGCGCGGGCTAAAACTGCCGAGTCAATGAAAAAGGTTAACAAGCAGCTTTCAGGAATTGATGCCGACAGTACTATCGCCATGCTTGAAAGGATGAAACAGAAGGTCGAGGCTGATGAAACCCTTGCCCAGGCTTACGCTGAAATGGAGGGCATAAATGAAGGTCTCAACACCAAGATCGATAAAGCGCTCGAATCCACTGACCTGCAGGGAGATCTCTTGCTTGAAGATCTTAAAAACAAGTTAAAAAAACCTTAACAGTTTGTCACGGGGTGCTCTTATAAGGGGTGCCCCCTCATTTTTAATACAGGATTCCGGTATGTTTGGCTGGTTTAAGAAAAAGAAAAATGAACCTGAGCAACCACAGTTTGATCCGACCGATCTGAAAGTTACCGATCTTAGGAAAGGTTTCGTTCTCGATCTGGAGGGTAAAAGCTGGGAAGTCACCAAAGAGTTTGAATACGACTGGGGCGACGAGTTTTTTACACTCGAATTTCAAATAAAATCCGCTGATTCAGTTGCATACCTGCACGTCGAAGAAGATGATGAAATTGAGGTCACCGTGATGAAGGAGATTTCGATAGACAGCATTGACCGTGGTCTCGTGGACGAAATTACTGAAAATGAAAAACCAAGACGGACAATAGACTTCGGAGGAAGGACATTTTTCAGGAAAAGTGAAAGTGCAGGGAATTTCCGCGACATTTCCGGGAATACCTGGGAACCTTTCATTTCATGGGATTATCGTGATGAAACGGGGCGGTACCTTCTGACCCTCGAACAGTGGGGTGATGACGATTTCGAAGCCAGTATTGGAAGGGTTTTTGATGAAAGTGAGATCAGCAACATTTTCCCCGGAAGTTTGAAATGAAAAAAATATTACTTCTTGCTTTTGCGCTCGTTCTCCTTCAGGGATGCGGCAAAGAGTATCAAAAAACACCAGTTGATGACCTGATCACCAAACTCAACACCGAAAAGGTGCCCATGTACTCGATCATTCTGAACGACATGGATGTGGATGGGATATTTTTCAAAGACTACAAACACCAATACCAGATAATCCGTCAATTTGACAGTGTCAAGATAAAAGAACAGGTCACCGATTGGATCGATGTAAGCGAAGAATTTTTCTGGGAGAACGAGAATTACCTCGGCATGGAAATTGCCTCAAAAGGTAAAGATGGAAAAGTGGTTAAATCTGCCTCACCCGCGGGTTACAATAATTATGTCGGTAATCCTCAATACGGGCACTGGGTGAATGGTTCCGGCGGCTCCTTCTGGCAGTTCTACGGTCAGTATATGTTCTTAAGTTCGATGCTGAATCTTGCATCAGGATCAATTTACCGGGGTGATTATGATGACTTCAACAGGAATTACAGGTATAGAAAACCGTACTATGGCAGGGATATCGGTGGAGGATACAAGTATGGGACTTATGGTTCGTACACCTCGAAAACCCGACCGGCAACATTTAATGAGAAACTCGGCAAGATAAAAAGCGGCTCGCAAAGTTTCAAAGAGAAAGTAAACAACAAGGTGTCACGTTCAACAGGACGTGGTACACCTAATGTCCGTTCACGTGGTGGATTTGGAGGGAAATGACATGCTGATTGATCATTTATTAAATGCCGCGGTTTATTTTGCCGCCTGCCTTGTTCTGCTTCTGATCGCGATATTCTCTTTCAGACTTTTCAACTACAAGTATAAAGTGAAAGATGAATTGATTGAGAAGGATAATTTTTCATTTGCCATTGTTTATGCCAGTTATTTCGCCGGTGTTATCATTTCAATCGGTGGGGTCTTCTGGGGTCCTTCGGCCGGACTGGTTGAAGATCTTGTTGATATCGGCATTTACGGAATACTCTCAATCCTGCTCCTCAACGTTGCCGGGTATCTTAATGACTGGTTCATTCTCCGAGGTATTGATGCTCCAAAAGAGATCATTACCGACCGTAATTCCGGTACAGCAGTTGTACTCGGCGCGTCTTCGATCGCGACAGGTCTCGTAGTTTCGAGTGCGGTATCAGGCCAAGGCGGAAGCGTTTTAACCGCGCTCGCGTTTTGGGGAATTGGTCAGGTCGCTTTGATACTCTTTTCATTTCTGTACCAGTTTATCACACCGTATGACTATTTGAAGGAGATCGAGAAGGATAACGTTGCTGCCGGGTTGGGTTTCGCGGGTATTCTTATAGCAATTTCGATCATCATAAATCAGGCGATGTTCGGAGATTTCCCCGGATGGGAAAACTTTGGCGTGGATATAGCACTCAATCTTGTCATCGGCATCGTTTTACTTCCCTTGTTGAGGATATTCACGGATAAACTTATACTTCCGGGAAAGCGATTGAGCTATGAGGTAGCCGGGCAAACCGTCCCAAACACTGGAGCCGGCCTTATCGAGGGATTCGTCTATATTGGTTCCGCCCTTTTGATAGTGTGGGCATTATAGGTTAGTGAAGAGATCAAACCTCCTTAAGATATGTCTTTTCGCGACAGGGCTTTCCGGAATTGTCGCCGAGTATATTTTATCCACGCTCGCGGCATATTTCCTGGGTGACTCAGTTGTTCAGTGGACGCTAATAGTCTCCCTGATGCTCTTCTCAATGGGCGCGGGAAGCAGCCTGAGCAAGTATATAAGGACGAATCTGCTCGAAAAATTTATCCTCATAGAGTTCACACTTTCGATCGCCACTTCTTTTTCCGCGATAACAGTTTATTCACTTTCCGCTTTCCCGGAGTTCCGCGGTATAGTGATCTACACCCTTGCCATATTTATAGGTTTGTTGATAGGTCTTGAGATCCCTATAGTGACCCGGCTGAATGAAGAGTTCGAGGAACTGAGGGTGAACATCGCCAATGTGCTCGAAAAAGATTATTACGGTAGTCTTGTTGGCGGTGTATTTTTCGCTTTTGTCGGTTTACCTTTAATCGGTCTGACTTACACGCCTTTCATTCTTGGAACGATAAATTTTTCAGTGGCACTGGCGCTGTATTTTTACCTGCGGGATAAGTTCAAATACTCCAAACTCAGAATGAACATCATCATTTCAGGGGTTATCCTGCTTTTAGTTTCCGGTGCCGTCTTCGCGAAACCAATTATAAAGTTTTCCGAACAGATGAAGTACCTTGACCAGATTGTATTTGAGGAACAATCGAGGTATCAAAAGATCGTTTTAACGAAGTGGAAAGACTACCATTGGCTCTACTTGAACAACAGCGTTCAATTCAGTACATACGATGAAGCGATGTATCATGAACCATTGGTGCAGATACCGTTGTACCTCGCCGGAAGCCGGAACAAAATATTGATAATGGGGGGAGGTGACGGATGCGCGGCCAGGGAAGTATTGAAGTTCAACGACGCGGGAAGTGTCACCCTGGTCGATATTGACCCCGCGATGACACGTATTGCCAAAGAGAATGAGATACTTACAGGAATAAATGACAGCTCTCTTTTTAATCCGAAAGTCAAGGTTGTCAACATGGATGCCTTCAATTACCTTGAAGACAGCCGGGAAATTTATGACGTTATCATCGCTGATTTCCCTGATCCGCGGAACTCTGATCTTGCCAGGCTATATTCTGAAGAATTTTACATAATAGTTAAGAGGCACCTCTCGAATGATGGTATATTTATTACCCAGGCGGGAAGTCCTTACTTTGCTTACAAGGCTTTTTCTTCAATTGATACCACTATGCAGGTATCAGGGTTCAATACCCTGCGCGTGAGAAATCACGTCCCGACAATGGGGGAATGGGGTTACATAATCGGATCCCCTGAACTCAACCGGGAGTCACTGCTTGCAAGATTGTTGAGTTTGAAGATAGACGAATCAAGAACCAGATGGCTGACCTCGGCAGTTCTTCCTGGGCTTGTCTCTTTTGGGAAACAACCTGCATCAATTGCCGGGACAATTAAGGTTAATACACTTAAAGATCCGGTGCTTCACAAATATTTTGAAGAGGGAGATTGGGGATTATATTGACGGTAAATTTGAAAATTAAGCGGATTACTCATGTTTGAAGGATTTTTTGGACCGATAATAGTTGGTCTGTTAAGAATTTGTGACGTCAGTTTTGGTACTTTAAGGACAATTTTGGTCGTGCAGGGAAAAAAGTACCTGGCGGGTCTTGTTGGTTTTTTTGAGGCTGCAATCTGGGTGATCGCTGTAAGTCAGATCTTTACCTACCTTAACGATAATCCATGGATGATACTCGGATATGCCACCGGATATGGTTTGGGAAATATTGTAGGCATTTGGTTTGAGCAAAAAATTGGACTTGGGTTTATTCAGGTCAGCATCATTTCTTTGGAAAAATCGGAAGAGATAGCCGCTGAGCTTCGCTCTTCAGCATTTGGTGTAACAATCCTTCCCGCGGTAGGATTGACAGGAAATATTAACATGCTTATTTCCGTGATCGACAGAAAAAAGCAGAAGGGACTGATGAAGCTTGTTGAAATGATCGACCCGAAAGCATTCATTTCAATTCAGTCATCACTTCCTTACAGGGGATACCGTCCGGGGGCGAGGATCTGATCCTGATTTAACAATTTCTTAACATGGTCAATTAAAAAAACGGCGGCTTGATTTTGTAGTTTTACGCGTCAAGATATAATTTCTTGGCATTTTCCTCACAATTGAGAGTTTGATGGAAACATACTACCTGATTATTGTAGCTGTTCTTTTTATTTTGGCTATTTCCGACCTCATCTTTGGCGTTGCCAACGACGCGGTAAATTTCTTAAACTCAGGGATCGGTTCCAAGGTTGCTCCCCGTCATGTAATCCTGATTGTTGCCAGCCTTGGTGTACTCGGTGGTGCATTATTTTCCAGTGGAATGATGGAAGTGGCAAGGAAGGGTCTTTTCCACCCTGAGATGTTCACATTCGCGCAGATAATGGGTCTGTTTGTCGCGGTTATGTTTACTGATGTGCTCCTTCTTGATCTCTACAACACTTTTGGCCTTCCCACCTCAACCTCAGTCTCGCTTGTATTTGGCTTGCTTGGCGCTGCATTAGGTACAGCGACATTCGACGCGCTTACCTCTTCTGGCGGGATGGAGACTGTAATGACTTACATAAATACCGACCGTGCTTTTGTGATCATAAGCGGCATCTTTCTCTCTGTGGTGATTTCCTTTACCGCGGCGGTTACCATTCAGTTCATTGTTCGCATGATCTTCACTTTTGACTATAAAGAGAAAATGAAACGCTACGGTGCCATCTTCGGTTCAGTATCGTTCACTTTAATCACCTATTTTCTTTTTACTAAAGGCCTCAAGGGTTCAGTCTTCGAACATCAGAACTTTGCCATATGGATCACGGAGCACAAAGTTGAAAGTCTGTTATACTCTCTCGGTGCGTGGTTCGTGGTTTTTGTGATTTTAAATAACATTGTTAAAATAAATATCTTCAAGCCCATAGTTCTTGCAGGTACGTTCGCGCTGGCGTTTTCATTTTCCGCTAACGATCTGGTAAACTTTATCGGAGTTCCACTGGCTGGATTTCAGGCGTTCAGAAGTGTCACCTTCGATGGAGATCCTTCGGGGACGATGATGAATGCCTTGCTTGAGCAAGGTTCGGTGCCATTTGTGATCCTTTTGTTTTCGGGATTTGTCATGATCGGAACCATATGGTTTTCCAAGAAGTCGAATACCGTTACAAAAACGGAAGTGAATCTCGCCCGGCAGGGGAAAGGGAAGGAGAAATTCAAGAAATCGATCATCGCCAAGAACGTGGTTAACTTCAACTATTTCCTTCTTGATATGGTTAAAGTAGTGTCACCGGTTTTTGTCAGGAACTGGATCAATTCCCGCTTTGATACTTCGAAATACAATCCTCAACCGGGATATGACGGAAAATTACCGGCATTTGATCTTCTCAGGGCTTCCATTAATCTTGTGATCAGTTCCAGTCTCATCTCATTCGGTACTTCACTAAAACTTCCCCTCTCAACCACATTCGTTACATTTATCGTGGCTATGGGAACATCCCTTTCCGACCGGGCATGGGAGAAAGATAATGTTGTCAATCGTGTGAGTGGTGTGCTTACAGTGGTTGGCGGCTGGTTCCTGACGGCGGTTATAGCACTGATGATCTCATTTATCTTTGCACTCATTATCGCGATGGGTGGCATGACAGCAATAGTTACCATTCTAGCGTTCGCCGGGTACATGATTTTCCGGACGCATAAATATCACGGTGAGAAAGTCAGAAAAGAAGAGGTGAAAGAAGAAGAAAAGGAAGTAAGCCTTACTGCCTGATCATTCTGCACCTCAAGAATTTAGTCTAAAAAGCCGTGTCATCCGCGGCTTTTTTTGTTTCTTTTAGACAATTTGTGGATTTTAAGGGCAAAATACTTATTTTTGGATATGTATAAAAATGTAATATGTTATTTGTATATAAACTAAATCTAAATAATTCGTGAAAATTCTATCCATCATTTTACTTCTTATCCTTTCTTTCGTTATACCGGATATTTACGGTCAAAAGGAAGAAAATTCCTTTTCTGTAGACACACTCACCATACGTGACGCGATAAAATACGCGACAGGTCATCACCCTGGTTTACGGCAGTTGCGTTCTGAAATACTCGCTATGAACGGCGCGAGAAAGGCGAACAGCGGTTTGGCTGATCCGGTGATCTCATACGCGAGGGAAGGAATTGGTGACCCATCATTATCAGACTACAGCGAACAACGGCTGGGGATATCACAGGAGATCAGGTTTCCGGGTGTAACAGCAGAATCTAATGCTGCAGCTTCCAGCAGGATCGAAGCACTTGAACTTCAATACCGGAACAGCGAACTCCAACTAAGGGAAGAAGTTAAAAAGAAATACGCTGAGTTGCAACTTGGTCTGGAAAAATTGAATTTTTCAAGAAATGAATACGGTATCGTGTCAAAAGTGCACACTGTGGTTCAGGAAAAGTTTAATTCCGGAGAGGCAACACGTCTCGATCTCTTAAAGGCAAAGATCAACATGGAAGAGGCATCCAACTTGATCTCCGAAGCGCAGTTTGCAGTTCATAACGCGCGGTATTCGCTTTTTAATCTTATAGGTTTGGAGACAGAAGGTCAGAAGTATTCCATTTATTTCCCCGACAGTTTAATATACCGGCCTGTTACTATTTCACAGGATGAAATTCTCTCAACATTTTACGAAATGCCGGGAGTTCTTTCAAAGATGAAACTGATTGACGCGTCGGCAAAAGAGGTTGCAGCAGCGAAGCAGACATTCTACCCCGGAATTAAACTTAATCTATTCGGGCAAAACATCGGGACGGGATTTAAAACGATCGGGTTTGAAATTGGATTCACGGTACCGCTGTGGTTCACCGGCAACCAAAACGGCATAATTGAGGAGGCTGAGGCAAAACTTTCAGGTGCCAGGGAAAGTTATCGCGAGGAATTGCTTCTTATGAAAAAAGAAGTTGAGATAGCATGGCACGGCTATGAGGCTGCCAAACAAAACCTTGATCGTTACGCCAATGGAATACTTCGCGACAGTAAAGAATTGCTCGATCTGACGACAGAAGGCTACAAACTTGGAGAAATCGACTTCCTGAACTTGCTTGAAGCTCAGCGAACCTACCTTACAAGCTCACAGAACTATTACAACTACCTGCTTGAGTACCATTTCAGATTGATTGAATTGGAGAAATTTTCAACAAAAGAGTTTTTATATAACGAGTGAATACAGAGTGAAGAATGAAAAAATTACAATTACTTATTGGACTGATTCTCATGACAATTCTGCTGAACGGCTGCTCTGAAGAGAAAACAGATAAGAAGCCGGTTAAGAAAGATGCAGCGAGAAAGTACAAAGAGATCACATTAACCGCTGAACAGGAATCTCTTTTGAAGATCAAGGTTGCAAAGATCGAGAAAAAGGCTCTTGCCTACACGCTCGTGGTACCGGCCACCGTTTTGCCCGCACCCACAAACATCTCAAGAGTGAGTTCACCTATAAGTGGACGCATCTCCCGAGTTTACAAAAACGAAGGTGACCGGGTCAGAAAAGGAGAGGTGGTGTGTGAACTCGAGAGTCTTGAATTCGCGGATCTTATCGCAGAGTATATTAAATCAAAATCGGAGTTTACTTTCCAAACGAGCCGTCTCGAAAGAAACATTCAGCTTAAAGAGAAGGGGATCAGCACGGAAAGCAGGCTCGAAGAGATCAAGGCTGATTATGAACGTTCTGTTGCCGCGCTGGCAGCTTCAAAAGCACGGCTGAGATCGGTGGGTGTACTTGAAAAAGAAATTGAGGGCTACACTTCCACAAATATCAAAGATCCCGTTCTTAAGATTTACAGTCCCATGTCGGGTGTGATAAATGAAGATCTGATCGATCCCGGTCAGGCTGTCACCTCCTATCAGAATCTGTTGACAGTGGTTGATCTTGCGAGGGTTCAGATAAGAGGATTTGTCGCGCCTGAAGATCTCAAATCAGTGAGCACGGGTGACAAATTTATTGTCTACTCGCGTGATGAACCTGAAAATTCGCTTGAAGGAAGAATCACCAATATAAATCCTGCGTTGGATCAGGTTAACAAGGCTATCACAATTAATTCGATCTTGCCCACAAAGAAGGAGTGGCCTAAACCGGGATTGATACTGAGGATGGAAATATCCACTGGAACTGAACAGCCGGTTATCGGAGTACCCGTTGAAGCAGTGATATATCAAGGTGAAGAACCCTATGTTTTTGTGAAGAAAAGTGCCCGGACTTTTATTTTGAGACCGGTCAGAATTGAAAGATCGACTGAGAAGATGATCATTCTGAAAGAAGGATTGAATGAAGGGGAAGAAATAGCGGTGAGCAATGTTTTCGACCTGAAAGCCCTGTCGCAGGGTGGAGAAGGGGGAGAATGAACCGGAATGCTTAAAGCCATAATTGACCTTAGTTTACGGCAGAAATTCGTTGCTCTCAGTCTAATGCTGATGATGGCGATTGGCGGGTGGTATTCACTTACTCACTTGCCGATCAATTCACTGCCGGATGTTACACCTGTTCAGGTACTTGTAATTACAAAATCGGGTAGATATTCACCCTACGACGTGGAGAAATTGGTCAGTTACCCGATTGAAACCGCGATGAATGGTTTACCCGGAGTAAAACAGGTTAGATCGATTTCCCAGTTTGGGCTCTCAGCTGTGATAATCGAGTTTGAGGAAGATCAGGATATATATTTTGCGCGCCAGATGGTTTCCCAGCGGTTGCAGAGTGTGCTTGATCAACTTCCACCGGGTGTATCGACTCCCAATCTTGGACCAATATCCACAGCGCTGGGTGAGATCTACCAGTACGTGGTAAAAGGTGAGGGTTACTCACTTACTGAACTAAGAACGATTCAGGACTGGATGATAGCCCCCCAACTAAAAACCGTGAAGGGTGTTACCGAGATTAATTCGTTCGGAGGTTACGTAAAACAGTACGAAGTGGTTGTCACTCCCGGAAAATTAAGGAGTTACGACATCGGGTTCAAGGATATTCAGGACGCGATAGCGAATAATAACAGCGTTTCAGGCGGAAACTACCTTGAACATAACCGTGAGCAGTACATCATAAGGGGTTACGGGCAAATAAAGAACGCGGATGACATTTCAAAGATCATCGTAAAGAAATTCGCTGATCGTTCTGTTTCGATCGGTGATGTTGCTGATGTAAGGATAACCGAGCAGTTAAGGCAAGGCGGGGTAACCAAGGATGGAAAAGGGGAAGTGGTTACTGGAATCATTATGATGCTCAGAGGTGGTAACGGGAGAGAAGTAATTTCACAGATCGAGGAACGAATAGCCTCGGTGAATCAGAATCTTCCCAAGGGGGTTGTGGTAGAGAAGTTCTATGATCAGTCGGATCTTGTTGACAGAACCACTTCCACCATTTTCACCAATCTTCTCGAAGGTGGCTTTTTCGTCATCGCGGTTCTTCTTTTGCTTTTGGGTGAAATAAAAGGCGCTTTGATCGTTGCGTCTGTAATTCCATTTTCAATGCTTTTCGCCTTCATAGGAATGAGAGAATTTGGGCTTGCTGCCAATCTTATGAGTTTGGGAGCGATCGATTTTGGAATGGTCGTCGATGGGTCGGTGGTAATGGTTGAAAACCTTGTTACCAAGCTTCAGGCGAACAGGGATGGCGACAAACAAAAAATTCTAAGGGAGGCGGCTCACGAAGTGGCACGGCCGATCTTCTTTGGTGTATTGATAATCCTGATGGTTTATGTGCCGATCGCCACTTTTTCCGGTACCGAAGGGATATTGTTCAGACCGATGGCAATAACGGTGGCCACAGCAGTTTTTGGCTCGCTTATATTGGCTTTGGTGTACGTTCCCGCGGTTTCAGCAATTGTATTCAGGAAAGGTGTAAAAGTTAGACGTAACTATTTGATCGAATGGCTTAAACCTGTCTACAAAAAGCAACTCGAGCTGCATCTTGATAAAAAAGCCCTGGTTCTCGGTATCTCAACAATTGTCATCATCGCGTCGATAGCGATCGTTCCTTTCCTGGGAACTGAATTTTTGCCCGAACTAGACGAGGGTTCGATACTGATCGAAGAGGTCCGGATGCCGAGTGTGACATTGAAAGAGTCGATGGATCGTGCCAATGAGCTCGCGAAGTATATAATGACAAACATTCCGGAGGTAAAAACGGTTGTTCCCAAGACGGGCCGCTCCGATCTTGCGAACGATTGGATGGGTGTTCACCAAACTGATGTGTGGGTGGTGCTTAAACCTGTGAGTGAATGGCGTGACGGGATGACCAAGGAGAAGATTCAAGATCAGATAAGACCATTTCTTGAAAAGGAACCGGGACTTTCGTTCAACTTCACCCAACCGATCGCGATGCGCGTTGACGAGCTGACCTCGGGGGTGAAATCAGACCTCGCTGTGAAGATTTACGGCGATGATCTCGATAAATTGTCGAGTGTCGCTGAGAATATTGCTTCAATTATTCCTGATATCGAGGGTACCGATAACTATTACGTTGAAAAACCATCCGGCCAGCCATACCTGACCATTGAGATCGACAGGGAAGCGATCTCGAAATATGGATTGAATGTTGACGATGTGCAACAGGTTATCGAAACAGGAATTGGCGGCAATACTGCCGGTTCTGTCTATGAGGGACAAAAACGGTTTGATATTGTGGTCAGACTTCGTGAAGACTTCAGGCATTCATTTGATGATATTGGCAACATCCCGGTGCAATTGCCTTCCGGGGGTAACATTCCATTAAAGGAAGTTGCAAAAATTGCCAGTCAGGAAGGTCCACGCGAGATAGCGAGAGAGAATGGCTGGAGAAGGGTGATAGTTGGAGTCAATCTGGCCGGAAGGGATATCGGTTCTTATGTAAGTGAGCTAAAATCAAGGATTGGAGAGAATGTTGAAATTCCCGCCGGATATTTCCTCCAGTATGGTGGTTCCTTTGAGGATCAACAGCGGGCAATGAATCACCTTTTGGTTGTAGTGCCGCTGGCAATACTGATTATCATTGGCTTGCTCTATCTTATGTTCGGCAAAATGAAATATGCCGGATTGATCTTTATGAATTTACCTTACGCGCTTTCAGGCGGAATACTCCTGTTACTGGTGAGGGGATTGTATCTTTCCATCTCAGCGAGCATCGGATTCGTCGCCTTGTTTGGTGTGGCTGTGCTGAACGGAATTGTGCTTCTGGAACATTTGAATCATGTCAAGGAGAAGATTCCCGATCTGCGTCAGGCAGTTATTGAGGGCACTGCAGATCGTCTACGCCCTGTACTCATGACTGCATTAGTGGCAAGTTTTGGTTTTATACCGATGGCTTTCAATACGGGACCGGGATCGGAAGTGCAGCGTCCACTCGCCACAGTGGTGATTGGTGGTTTGGTCACCTCCACACTCGCTACATTGATGTTACTTCCGGTGATCTACTACATAATTGAGAACAGGAAGAAGAATTCCTGATAAAAAAAAGAGGCTGCCCAATCCGGGCAGCCTCTTTTTTTTGTACAATATTGAGAGCTTTATTTGGACCGGTGGAACCGTGCCAATATTTTAACTCTTGCAGACTCAACCAGCTCATAAACAACAGGTACAAGTACCAATGTTAACAAAAGCGAGCTTGTTAAACCTCCGATAATACCCCAAGCGAGGCCTGATTTCCATTCGGAGCCATCGCTCGAAGAAAGGGCGATCGGGAACATACCCATGATCATGGTAAGTGTGGTCATTACGATAGGACGCAACCTCGAAGTACCTGCTTCGGTCAGTGCCTCTCTGATCGTAACTCCCTGTTCGAGTTTCATCTGATTTGCCCTGTCGACGAGCAGGATCGCGTTCTTGGCCACAAGTCCCACAAGCATTACAATGCCGAGCATGGAGAAAATTGAGAGGGCTTTCATTGTCATAGCCAATGCAAGCAGCGCTCCAACCATCGCCACCGGGATCGAGAAAAGTACAACAAACGGATAGACCCAGTTATCGTAAAGGGCGACCATGATCAGATAAACAAACAGGATCGCGGCTGCCAGAGCAAGGAACATGCTTGAGAATGACTCGCCCTGCATCTTCACGTCACCCAGATATTTGATTTCGGTACCGGCAGGGAAGTGTGCCTTTGCACGTTTAAGATCGATATCCTGTGCAATTGAACCGGTTGGCCTTCCAACAGCCTGTGAATAAACATAAAGCGCGTTGCTCCTGTCCATTCGTGTCAGTTTAGTTGGACCCGTGGTTGATTCAAGCGTTGCGAACTGCTTGAGTTTAACAGGTTTTCCGGTTTTAGAAGTGAAGATAAGTTCTTCAAGAGACGCGGTTTTGTTTCTGGAGTAATCATCCAGTATTATTCTGATATCGAACTCATTTCTGCCGTCTCTGAACTTGGTGGTGTTGTCACCGGTGAAGGCAATTCTGAGAGTTTGGGCAACTTCAGCGAGTGTAAGACCGAAACTTGCCATCTGTCTTCTGTCAACCTTGACAGCGATCTCTCTTTTTCCCTCTTCCGAGGAGAGACGGACATCCGCCGTGCCGGGAACAGTTTTGATGATATCGGCGAGGATGTTCGCGGCAACTCTGACGCTATCGAGATCGGTACCTGAAACAGCCATCTGAATCGGTGTCTGATTCGCCGTTCCGAAAATACCGATCGGACTTACGCGAGCCTTCAAACCGGGATACTGCATAAGTTTTTGCCTTATCTCTTCGGTTATCTCATCAGTAGACCTTTGGCGTTCATTTTTAGGAACGAGAGCCACATCAACAGAAGTGATGTTGTTACTGCTCTGTCCGAGCATTCCCTCTGCCGCAACACCAACAGAAGCGATCACGCGATTGACCTCGGGGATCGCGGCGATCAATTTTTCCAACTCCATTGAACGCTGGTTTGTTTCATTGATACTTGTAGATGCCGGGTATTCGACCACCACGGAGAATTCACCACGATCTGCAACGGTCATGAACTCGGCACCAATGAAACCCAATGGCACGAGCGAAAGTGAACCAAGAAGCAGTAACGTCGTGATTCCAAAAACCGCAATTTTATGATTCAAGCCCCACTTCAGCAGAGTGATATAGTCGCCTGTCAATCTCTTGAAAGCCCGCTCAAAGCCATTCACAAATTTACCGATCAACGTTGAATTTGAAAGCCGTTCCACTTTCGAGAAACGGGAAGCAAGCATGGGTGTGATGGTAAATGAGACCAATAGACTCATCAATGTTGAAACCACCACGACAAGCGAGAATTGCCGGAGGATGTTACCAACAATACCTGTTACAAGCGCGAGAGGGAGGAACACTGCCACATCCACCATGGTGATTGAAAGGGCCGCGAAACCAATCTCATTTCTTCCTTTGAGGGCGGCAACCCTGCTCTCTTCTCCTTTCTCAAGGTGGTGATAAATATTCTCGAGAACAACGATCGAGTCATCCACAAGAATACCCACAACAAGCGACAGGGCGAGCAAGGTCATCAGGTTCAGAGTGAATCCGAAGGCATAGATTGCAATGAAAGTTGAGATCAGAGAAGATGGTATGGCAACCAACACAATGAATGAGTTCCTCACCGAGTGGAGGAACAGCAGCATAACCAGTGCAACCAGAAAAACGGCAATTGCAAGGTCCACCTTCACGGCTTCTGCAGCGTTGATGGTAAATAAAGATCCATCCTGAGCCACATCGAACTTCAGGTTGTATTTCGCGTACTGTTTTTCGAGATCCAGAAGGGTCTGCTTGCTTTTCTGTGCCACTTCAACAGCGTTGGCATCGGATTGTTTCTGTATCTGGACACCCACTGAGGGGAGGCCATTGATTCTTGATTGCTGATAAAATTCTTTCGTGCCGTCGACAACGTCCGCGACATCACGCAAAAGTATATCAGAACCATTCGCGTTTCTGATCAGAACGACATCCCTGACATTGTCGATATTCCGGAATTTACCGGCCACGCGTACAACGAACTGTGCGTCCTTGTCCTTTATCGCGCCGGCAGGGAAGTCGAGATTTGCCGCCTTGATCAACGCGGCTACAGTTCCGATTGAAAGATTGTAACTTTTAAGTTTTTCCTCATTCAAGAGAATTTTTATTTCACGCTCATCGCCGCCGATGAAGTTGATCTGTGCCACACCCTTAACCTGCGCGAGCGCGGGCTTAACGAAATCGTTAAGAAATGTTCTGAACTCGTTTGAGGGGAGGTTGCTTGTGGCACCAATTCGAAGGATCGGGATCTCATCAAGAGCGATCTTAAGTAGAGTGGGAGGATCAACATCGTCAGGCAAGCGTGCTATAACCTGATTCACTCTCCGCTGAGCGTCCTGCAGGGCGAAATCGATATTGGCGGATTGTTCAAACTCTACCACAACAAGAGAGACGTTCTCAGAAGAAGTGGCGTTAACAGCAGAAACCTGATCCTGCCCCGAAACGGCATCCTCAATGATCTTGGTAACCGAGGTTTCAACTTCATCAGGTGAAGCACCCGGATAAGTTGTGACGATAACGATAACAGGAGGGCTGATCTTTGGCAGCAACTCATAGCTTAACTGGCGGAAACTGAAAAGCCCCAACAGAATAAGCACCGTGAACATTACAATAATAAGCGATGGCCGCTTAATCGATAATTCAGTAATTGTCATTCTTGGTTCCCGTCAATTTTTAACTATTGATACCGGAGTACCATCTTTAAGGTTAACCTGACCCGAGGTAACAATTTTGTCGCCCTCACTCAGTCCGGAAAGAATTTCAATGTTTGTTCCGCTTTCAGTACCTGTGGTTACTTTCCGGAGCTTCGCGGTATTGTTTTCGACGATGAAAACCTCTGCTTCGGTAGTGCTTCCTATCAGGGCTATTCGTGGTATCACGATCGATTTACGGTTGATCTGTTTGTCGAATTCTACCTCCACATTCATCCCTGCTTTCAGGTTGCGGTTATTGGTAATAACCAGCTCGATAGGGAAGCTGTGAGTCTCGTCGCCTTTGACACCGATCGATTTGATTCTTGCATCGAATTTTGTGCCGGCGAAAACATCAGAAGTCACAATCGCCCGGTCACCGTTTTTAAGTGAGAACACATCTTTTTCTGTGATGCTTAACTTTACCCGCAGGCTTCCGACATCAACAAGATTCACAACCACGGTTCCGGCACTTACGTTGCTTCCGAGGTTAACCATTCTCGCGGTAACTATTCCGCTGAATGGTGCTTTTATCCTGGTGTCTTCAAGTTGCCTCTTCGCGATGGTTAACTGTGCATCCGCCGATTTGTAGGCGAGACGGTAAGCATCAAGTTGTGCTTCGGTGGCCGAGCCTTCCTTGTACAGCGCCTCATACCTGTCGAGGTTCTTTTTTGAATTCTCAAAGTCGGCTTCTCTCAATTTCAGGTTGGCGATCTTTAATTCGTCGTCAACTTTGAAGAGTATTTGACCCGCTTTAACGAAGTCACCGACATCGCACATGACAGAGCGGATAAGCCCCGGGGCCTCCGAAACCACTGCCACTTCCTTGTCGGCAAAAACGGTTCCAACCTGGGTCAGTTTCTTGTCGATTGTTTCAAATTTTGCTTCAACAACAGAAACCGGCACGGTTGACATTTTCTTTGTCTGAACTTTTTGTGCCATCTTCTCCTTGTTGTTCAACAATATAAAAGTGACGGCTGCTATAATACCGACTACAATCAGTATGTAAATGATCTTCTTGGTCATTTTGATTCTCTGGGTTCCTGATTAATTTCCAATTGCTTTGTTAAGTAATGCTTCCGCGTTCCTGAGATCGGAAGTTGCGGTAACAAGTTTAATTTTTGCTTCAAAAAGTGCCACTTCGGCATCTATCAAGTCTGAATTTTTAATAAGTCCTTGTTGAAAAAGGTTATAGCTGACCCTGTAGCTTTCTTCAGCCTGCTTCACAGTGTTTGCCGCGAGTTTTATCCGGCTTCTGTTTGCTTCAAGGTTCAAATAAGCCTGTTTAACCTCGATGAGAACACCATCCTTCATCATTTGATACTGATAATTGGTCTGAGAAAGTTCCGATTCCGCTTGTTGTGTGCGGTACGAAGTGGCATTCCAGTTCCAAAGCGTGTATGAAAGGGAGAGCGACATATCCCAGGTTCCATTAAATTCATCCTTGGTAGGCACTATCCTTTGATTTGGTCTTGAGTAAGTGTAATTGCCCACCAAGTAAATATCGGGATACCACGCTGATCTTGTCAGGTCGATGGCAGTTTCACGTGAGTTGATTCTCACAGCCATCGCTTTCAACTCTGGACGGGTGTTGAGCGCTGTGTTGTTAATCTCCTCGAGCGTTACAGCTGAAGAATCGTTGGACTCAACAGTGGAAGGCTTGATCTGAAAGTCCGTGTTCATCGGAAGGTCAAGAGTGTTGAGCAGGTTCAATCGTGCCATTTCGATACCGTTTTCCGTCTCAAGCAGTTGAACCTTTGTGGATGAGAGCTGCACTTCAAGCTTCAAAACTTCGTTAACGGTAACAAGGCCCTGTTTGTAAAAATTGTTGATATCCTTAAGGTGGAGTTCAATGGTTTTAATATACTCCTGTAACACTTTTTTACCTTCAACAACTTTGTAGAGTGACCAATACGCGTTCGCGATGCTGTACCTCAACTTGCTCTTCTCGGCCTCCAGATCGTAAAGTCCAGCTTGGATCGATTGATCAGAAAGATCTTTGTTCAGGTCGATCTTGAAGCCGGTAAACAATGGCTGCGTAAGAGTAAGTTTGGCTGAATAGTTGTTAAGGATGCTCGGTGAAACTGTAAAAGACTGGGTGGTAGGTCCAAAAGGGAGTGTGATGGTGAAGGGGTCAACCTCACTCAACCTTGTGTAACCTGCCTGAAGGGAGAGGGAGGGTAAGCCTGTAGTATTAACTTCCTCTCTTTTTAACCTGCTTGCTTTTACCTTTTCAGAGGCAATTTTAATGTTTTTGTTGTTTTCAAGCCCATATTTTATGCAATCCTCAAGCGACATCTCAACCCGTGTTTGTGCCATCGAAATGGCAGTAAGTATGATGCCGGAGAGGAGAATATAAAGCGGTTTTCTGAACATCTAAAGTTCCTCGTGTTAATTGAACTAAACCGGGTTTATCTCTGTGAGCAGAGGTTTAAATTCGATTTTTTTCCTAAATTTGCGCCGGAAATAATTTCCAATAATGTAAACAAAAAAAAAACAAAAATAGTTAAAAATACTCTAAGAAAAATGAATCTTGAATACTTGTTTATCATAAAATAAAAGGAACTTAAGAAAAAGAATGGAGTGGATATATCTTATAATTGCTGGATTGCTTGAAGTCGGCTGGCCGCTTGGTTTTAAGCTATCGCAAACAAACGGGGAAGGATTGCAAAAATATTTCTGGATCGGAATGTCTGTAATAAGCATGGCAGGTAGCGGATTTTTTCTGTGGCTCGCGCAGAGGCAGATTCCGATTGGGACAGCCTATGCCATCTGGACAGGAGTAGGTGCCGCGGGTACGTTTCTGATAGGGATTGTATTCTTCAAGGATGCAGCCACTACAGGCAGACTGATCTCCGCGTTTCTGATAATCGCGGGAATAATAGGATTGAAACTTACAAGTTAAAGCAGATTCGAGTGTGGGAGTAGGGTGATAAGTTGGTGCCGAAAGCCGGGGTCGAACCGGCACCTGGTTTGAGCCAGACCGGATTTTGAGTCCGGCGCGTCTGCCAATTCCGCCATTTCGGCATCCAAAAAAAGAAGGCCACGGTCGGTAACGTGGCCTAAAGTGGGCAGGGACGGAATCGAACCGCCGACACAAGGATTTTCAGTCCTTTGCTCTACCGACTGAG